>CAVQCQ010000021.1:0-258441 GCA_963711015.1 uncultured Actinomycetota bacterium | reverse complement strand
CGAGATCCCCGATCCGGCCACGATCGGGCGGGGCACGGACAACAACACCTTCTGGGTGCCCGACTTCACGGCGGACTTCTACCAGCAGATGATCTCCTCCACGCGTGGAGTCGCCCAGCGGATCCGCCCGGACCTCAACGGCGGGATCAGTATCAAGGGAAAAACCGTCCGCAACTACTACACCGAGGTGTCCAAGGGGCGCTACCTGATCACGGGCGAGGTCTCACCCTGGCTGTTGTTGCCGCACTCGGAGGCCTGGTACTCCGCGGACACCTGCGAGGCCGGTCGGGCGAGTGACATCGGTCATCCCGACAACGAGCGCGGCACCGGCCAGATGGCCATCGACGCGGTGAGAGCACTGGCCGCCGCAGACCCCGACTTCCCGTGGGCCGATTACGACATCGAAGATCAGGGCGATTTCGATGACGACGGCAACCTGTACGAACCCGACGGCGCACTGGATCACGTGATCGTGCTGCATGCGGGCAACGACCAGGCCGACGGCGGAGGTGCGCAGGGCGCGTACGCCGAATGGTCGTCGAGCAACGTCGTCGACGCCGCCACCGGCGGGTACACCGTGCCGGAGGCCGACAACCTGCGGGTCTTCAACTACACCACTCAGCCCGAGGATGCCGGCATCGGCGTCATCGCGCACGAGTACGGCCATGACCTCGGTCTGCCCGATCTCTATGACTCCATCGGCCCAGGCACCGACAGCGATGTCGGCTGGTGGGACCTGATGTCAACCGGATCGCACAGCGGCCGGCTCTTCCAGGCGCTGCCCACCCATATGGGCGCGTGGAGCAAGTACGTCCTCGGCTGGCTCGAGCCGGAGGTGCTCGAGTACGGCAGTAAGCGCGCGGAGTTCGTACTCGGACAGGCATCCCGGCCGCCGAAGGGCACCGACGAGGCGGTACGGGTGAACCTGCCGGCCAAGCATGTCGTGGTCGGCGAGCCGCACTCCGGTGAGACGGCCTGGTGGAGCTCGAACGACCAGAGCTGGGCCGATGTCCGGCTGACCAGAAGCATTGACGTGCCCGACGGCACCGACGTGCGGTTCTGGAGCTGGAACGACTACCTGATCGAGGAGTTCTGGGACTACGGCTTCATCGAGGTGTCGACGAACGGTACGGACTGGACCCAGCTGGAGGTGTTCGACGAGGACGGGAACCTGGTCTCGACCGACGAGGATCCCAACGGCAACCTTTCCAGCGCGTTCGGCGGGCTGGAGAACGGCCTGACCGGGAGCAGCAACGGTTACCGGCACGATTACGTCGAGCTGACCCCGTACGCAGGGACAACGATCCAGCTGCGGCTCCGCTACGTCACCGACGGGGCGTTCGAGGAGCGCGGCTGGTTCGCCGACGACTTCTCGGTCACCGCGGACGGGACGACGGTGTGGTCCGACGACGTGGAGAGCGGGCTCAATGGCTGGACACCTGAGGTGCTCAGCTTCACCAGCACCACCGGCGCTGGCTGGATCCAGACGTCAGGCGAATTCGATTACGAGCAGTACTACCTGGCCGAGTGGCGCAACTTCGATGGCTACGACAATGGCCTCAAGACTCCGTACACGACCAACTACAAGGTCGGCTCGGAGTGGAATGTGTCCCGGACTCCGTACAACGCGCCCGGCCTGCTGATCTGGCACCGAGATTCCTCGCACACGATGAACGACCTGGCGAACAACCTGTTCGACCCGCCGAGCATCGGGTCCAAGGGAACCGTGCTGCTGGTTGACGCGCACTACGAGCCCGCACGGTTCCGCGGTGCGGCGGCCGAGGCCAACCCGAGTCTGCTGGACAACCTGTCCTCTCGGCAGCAGGCCATGGACGTGGCCTTCGGCAAGGTCGGCCGCTATCCGTTCACCGCTTGCGTACCCGATCCCGAGGGGGATGCGTACGCGGTGATCTGCAACCGCTTCGGAACCCGGGACGCGGTCAAGCGGTTCACCGACGCCAAGACCTGGTACCCGGGCCTGGAGAACCGGCCTGATCTCGATCCGGAGGAACCGCTGTTCTTCCGCGACGTCGACGCCTCCACCGTGGTGCCGTCGAAGGACAACGAGATCTACTCGACCCGGATCGTCGATCGCAACGGCCGACTGGTGCCCGAGCTGTTCGGCACCGACATGGGTGCCGGGCACGTGCTCGGTACCGGCAACCCGGCGGACGGACGTCCGGCGATCGAGGGCGGGGATCCGGGCACTACGGCGGATCTGTCGCTCGGGGTGCGGATCCGGGTGATCAAGATCGGGAAGGGCAACAAGCGGGTGCTGATCGCGGTCAGACCGGGCCACAAGGCCAGCGCGGCGCCGACCCTGACCAACACCGGACAGCGCTGAGGAGGGTTCTCGCCGTCACCACCTACCCCTTGGGTGTCCTTGCTTAGCGATATATCGTTGACCTATCGCATCGACACGAAGGGGTAGGTGGTCAGGATGACCGGGACGTACGCGATGGGCGCGCCGTGGCTACGGTTCGCGACCGACTGCGGGCCCGGCGCCCGGAAGGAGCTGGGCGAGTTTCTCGCCTGGATGACCGGGACGAGGACCAAGCGTCCGCCGACTGGTTGGGGACAGTGGACGATGTTCGGAGGCCCGTCGGCGTTTCGGCCGTGGGGCGAGGGCGGCCCTGGGGGGCGCGGCATGAAGGCGCGCCGGGGTGACGTCCGGGCCGCGATTCTCGCGGTGCTCAGCGAGAGCTCGATGAACGGCTACCAGATCATCCAGGAGATCGCCGAGCGCAGCGGTGGCGTGTGGAAGCCGAGTCCCGGCTCGATCTATCCGACGCTGCAGCAGCTGGAGGACGAGGGCCTGGTGCGACAGGAGACCGAGGCCGGCAAGCGGACCTTCACGCTGACCGACGAAGGCAGGGCGTACGTCGCCGAGCACGCCGACGAGGTCGCTGCGCCGTGGCAGGCGATGTCCGAGGCCAATGTCGATGACGACGGGCTGAAGCCGCTGATCGGCCAGGTCGCCGCTGCCGTCTGGCAGATCGTGGCGGTGGGCACGCCGGATCAGCAGGCGCAGGGCCGGGAGGCGTTGATCGAACTGCGGAAGCGGCTGTACACGATCCTGGCCGAGGACGACGAGCCGAGCGGAGACCGGCGATGACCTACCCCGGTCAGCGCTGGCCGGGCGATCCTGGTGAGCAGGTGCAGATCTGGTCGTGGCCGGGAGCTGGTTTTGTCGAGCGGGTCGGGCACCGATCTGCGCCCGCCGTACCGGTGCGGATCGGCGATGTCGAGCGGGATCGCGCGATCTCCACGCTCAGTGATCATTTCGCCGCCGGGCGGCTGACCCGTGAGGAGCTCGACGAGCGGGTCGACCAAGCCATGGCGGCGCGGTTCGATGCTGATCTTCGTCCGCTCTTCGCCGATCTGCCACGGCCGGTGCCGACCGGACCTCAGGTCCGTCCGGGGCCGGCATATCCGTCCGGTCTGGCGATTGCCTTCGCCATGCTGTTCTGGCTGTTGCCGCTGCTTTTGGTGATCGGCTTGATCGTCGCCGTGGTGGAGGGTGTCCCGCTGATCATCTGGGGCTTGATCTGGGTGTTGGTCCTGACCAAGATCTTCGGCCGCCGGCGGCACTACTCCTCACACCGGCCGCGTCACGGTAGACCCTTCTACAAGCCGCCGTGTGCGCGTGGGTGATCGGCCCGTGGCGGCGGGCTGGGTTTCGGCTATGTGGCTTGCCTGAGGGTGCTGGCGGTGCCTGGCGCCCACGCTGACGGTATTCGACCTCGTGATCATGATCATGGGTCAGCTGGCGTCGTTCGGGCTGCGGTGGTGGCGAAGGGCCGGCCGCCAAGCTAGAAGCGGCGTAACAGCGAGCTGTCCGCCATAGTCAAATCGGCGTGTGGTCCGGCCCTTCGTCCGTCCAGCGTCTCATCGGCAGGCCGTGGTTGTGAAGGTCAGTGTCACCTCCGGTTTTCGGGGCTTTCCTCGCTGCCGAAGTGTGCGCCGCTGCTCGTCGCGGTCAACCTCGTTCGTCCTCGCTGCGCTGCGGGCGCTCCAGGTTGACCGCTCCTGCGCACGGCGGAGCTGGCCGCGATCGAGGAAACCGCCCAGGTGTGGTCAGGCCCAGCGGGCCGGGTCGTAGTCGGTCTGGTCACGAACCAAGCGTGGGCGATCTTGTTGGCGCGGTGCGCCATCGCGCAGCCGATGACCGCACCCTTCTTCCCGCGGGCCCGCAGCGCCTGCCCGTAGCGTCTCGCGGCCGGGTCGGCATGCCACAGCCCGATCCCAAGGTCGATCAACGCCCGCCGCAAAGCCACGCTGCCTTCTCGGCTGATGGTGCCGTCACGACGCCGCCCGGCCGACTCGTACTGCGCCGGGGACAGACCGAGGCGCGGTAGAGCTGCCGGGCGCCAGGCCAGCGGTGCGGGTCGCCGACCGCGGCGCCGTAGTTGCCGGCCCGGACCGTGCCCCAGCCGGGCACCGTGGTCAGCGGCTGGAACGGCGTGTCCGGCAGCAACCTGGCCATCTGGGCTTCTGCGGCGAGGATCTGGGCGTCCAGGTCGGCCAGCAGCGTCAGATCATCGGCCAGCACCTGACGGGCCACCACAGCGTCGGGGGACGGTAACGCGTTGCGGGCGGCCGCCACCAGCCGGTCCGCCGCCGACCGCCGGACCCGCAGCCCACGGTGGGCAGCGAACCGGACAAACCGGGTCACCCCCAACCCCGCCAGCCGGTGCGGGTCGGCGAACTCCGCCGCCACCAGCCGACCGACCTGGGTGCCCAACACATCGGGCAGGGCCAACGTCAACCCGGGAAAGCAGCGGTCCAGCTGGGCCAGCAGCTGGTTCTTCGTCGCCGTCCGCGTCTGCACCCGACGGCTGCGATGCGCCGCCCACCCGGTGAGCTCGGTGACCGCCGCCGCCCGGGCCGTGACCGGCACCCCGTGGCCGGCCAACACCAGTTCGGTGATCGCCTCCAAATCGATCGCGTCGGTCTTCACCCGGCGTCGGCCCTGCACCCGGCGCTGCTCGGCCACCCGAGCCGGGCTCAGCTCCAACACCTGCCAGCCCGCCGGCCACACCGCAGCCGCCAGCAGTGGTCGGTGATAGTGCCCAGCCGCCTCGATCCCCACCTTCACCGCAGCAGCCGGCAGCACAGCACAAACCCGCTCCAGCACCGCGGCCAGGGCCGGCGCGGTCATCGCGAAGTCGACCGGGCCGAGCAAACGGCGCCGGTCTGCGGTCGGTGACCGACAACGCGGCCCTGTTCTTCCCGACATCAACCGCGACCACGGTCACGGCCACGACGGGTGCACCATTGATAGACATAACCCACCTCCGGAGGGCGTCAGGAGGACCGGCGCGTCAACGCCAGATCCTCGAAGGAACCAGATGGATCCCTTCTGACACCTCCGGAGATGTTTGGGAAGAGGACTGCTTCAGGTCATATCAGTCAGCTACTGATCGGCTCACGACGTTTACTCGAACGTGTGAGCGAAAATGTCAGTGGCGTTCGGTACCTTCCTGGTATGTCAGCCATGCAGGTGGTGCTGCCCGCGGAGCACCGGTCTTCTGACCCGTTCGTGGCGCGGCTCGATGACCTGTTGGCTGAGCTGGCGGCAGTGGTCGCCGACGACACCCCGGTCACCGACGCGCATCGGATCGATCGCCTCGATCGGCTCGAGCGCGCTCGGTCGGCGGTCGCCTCAGTGCAGGTGGCGGAGACGGTGCGGTTCGCGAGGTCTCAGGCGAAAGAGCAGCTGGCCGCCGGCGTGCATCCGAAGAAGCTCGGTCAAGGAATCGCTGACCAGATCGCGCTGGCCTTCCGAGTGTCGCCCTGGGAGGGTTCGCGACGACTGAACATCGCCAAGGCCTTGTGGTTCGACCTGCCGCAGACGTATGCGCTGCTCACATCAGGTGAGCTACGGGAACGAGCCGCAGAGCACGTGGTCACCGAGACCCGACATCTCGACGCCGAACAGCGGCGGACGGTGGACGCCCAGGTGGCAACGGCCAAGCTCGCGAGAATGGGCCTCCGCTCGGCCGCGGCCTGCGCGCGCAAGCACGCGTACGAGGCGGACCCGGCGGGCTTCGTCGAACGGGGCCGAACCGAGCGGAAGCACCGTCGGGTGTCGATCCGGCCGGCGCCGGACACCATGGCTTGGTTGAGTGCCTATCTGCCGGCCGAGCAGGGCGTCGCCTGCTGGGCAGCGCTGCGTCAGCACACCGACGCGCTGAAGGCGTCTGGGGATGAGCGCAGCCGGGACCAGATCATGGCCGACACGTTGGTGGAACGGCTGACCGGCCAGGCCAGCGCGCAGGATGTGCCCGTCGAGGTCAACCTGATGATGCCGTGGGATACGCTGCTCGACCCGAAAGCGCCTGGTTCGGCGCTGTTACCTGGGCACGGTCCACTGCCCGGACCGATCGCCCGCGACCTGATCCTGTCCACGAAGGGACTGCGCTGGTGGCGACGGCTGTTCACCAAGCCGGCGACCGACGGCGGCGGCAGCGTTCTGGTCGGCGGAGATCCGATCCGGCGGCGCTTCGGCGGCTGGCTGGAGCAGCTGATCCGGCTCCGCGACCAGACCTGCCGCGATCCCTTCTGCGACGCGATGATCCGCCACATCGATCACATCCGGCCGTACCGGGTGGGCGGTCCCACCGACCTGATCAACGGACGAGGCGAGTGTGAGCGCGGCAATCACGTTCGAGAGATGCCGGGCTGGCGGGTCGACCTGTTGGAGCCTGGGCTCGGCGGGCGGCCGCACACCATCGTGATCACCACTCCAACGGGCCATCGATATCACGGCGAGGCACCACAGCCACCCTGAATCACTAACATCGGCAGGCGTGACGGTGCGCGTGCGGCTGGCCGAGGTCGATGATGCCGACGAGCTCGCCACGCTGATCCAAGCCAATCGGGCGTACCTCGAGCCATCGGCGCCGTCCTACGCGGACTCCTGGTTCACGGCCGACTCCCAGCGGAAACGGCTGGTCGAGTCGCTTGGGGAGCACGCCAAGGGTTTGGAGTTCCCGGGGATGATCATGGTCGACGACCGGATCGTGGGTCGGGTCAACCTTCACAACATCGTGCGTGGAGCGTTTCTCTCTGCCGATCTCGGCTACTGGGTGGGCGAGGCCGATGCCGGTCGTGGTGTCGCCACCACCGCCGTCCGCGCTGTGCTCACGATCGCCTTCGACGAGCTGGGCCTTCATCGGGTCCAAGCGGGCACTCTGCTGCACAACGTGGCATCGCAGCGGGTGCTCGAGCGCAACGGCTTCACCCGGATCGGTGTCGCTCCCGGCTACCTCAAGATCGCCGGTCAGTGGCAGGACCACCTGCTGTTCCAGCGACTGGCCGGGCTCACCGCCTGACGCTCACCGCGTACGCCCCACCTCTCCGCTGGTCTGACCGGCCAGCTCCGCAGCCAGCTTCTCCAGCAGGTCCTGGCAGCCGCGCTTTCGGTCGGACGGCTGGTCGGCCCCGTCGAGATACGCGCCCTGCTCGGTGTAGATCAGGTGGGTCCCACCGCCCGCAGGGTTGAGCTCGATGGTGGTCAGCGACACCGAGATCCGCTGCTCGGCGATCGTCATGGAGTAGTCGAGGACGATCCGCTGATCAGGCACGATGTCGTGGTAAGTCGTCTCGGTCACGACCGGATCGCCGCCGTCGAGGCGGAACCGCAACCGCTCCCGGCCGCCGACGCGGAAGTCGGAGCCGAACTCCTCGAGCTCGACGCCCTCGCCCTCGGCGAACCAACGTCGCTTGATCACCGGGTCGGCGAACGCCTCGAACACCCGGGACAGCGCGGCAGGATAGTCCCGCTCGAGAACGAAGGTGTGGTGAACGACGGTGCGGCCCTCGGCTCCGGTGATCATGTTCTCGTTCCCCTCCGTCATAACGCGGTCTTCATAGCCGAGCCGTTCGCACGCCTCCGAAGATCTCCTTGACGTAGGCGTCGAGGTCTACCCGGTACGAGAGCTCGACCTGCCCGAGGAAGACGTCCGCCCCACCGGCCCGCGGGTTGGCGTGCAGCCAACCGGCCACGGGCGCCGCACTGCCGCCGAGCTCATCCAGTATCGCGGCGAACTCCTTGTTCCACTCGGCCAGGACACCGGCCCGATGAACCGAAACGACCTCGAAGTCGATACGGAAGAGCCGACTTCCCGGCCACGGCTCGACATACAGCCGGTCCGAATAACCGGCAACCTCACGCTCGCAGGCCAGGTCGCCGACCTGAGCAACCAAGCAGGAGTAGCCGCGCTGCTCCGCGACCGCGCGGACCTGAGAAAGCGTCCCCGGCAGGGCTGAGGTGACTTCTGGCTCCTCGCCGGAACCGGCCGCCGTCCACGCCGCCCAGCTCCTCATCGTCAGCGCCAGGTGCCGCTGCTCACGTTCAGTCCGATAGGAGCCCCAGCTGTCGGTCCGGCCCGCCGTGCCGATCGCGGCCGCGTCAGCCACGAACCGCGTACGCGCGTCGGAGGTGAGTCCGAACGCGTTGGCCGCCGCCTCGACCACGGCGTCGATGGTGCCCGAGCGGGGCGACGCGTCGATCATCGCGGCCAGGATGCGTAGCCGGCCGTCGGCACCGGCCGAGAAGCGGACACTGGTGCCACCGCGATCATGCGGAGCCGCACACAGTCGCAGCAGGCTGCTGCCGGTCCCATCCGTGCAGGTCAGTCCCTCGTCTCGCAGACGATCGGTCAGAGTCGCAGCCGCACCGGTGGACGGGCCTGCAGTGTCCGGCGCCTGGGTCAGGTCGGCTCGATCACGAAGCACCAACGGCATGAGCAGGTACCCCACGCCGACCAGCAGGGCGATGCCGACCATGATCACCACGATGTGACTCGGCGCGGGCCTGTGGCGCTCGCGTACCTGTTCACCTCGTGCGTAGGACATGGCACCCCCGGTGCAGCGTACGTGCTCGAACGACCTGCGTCAGACGCGGAAGAAGGTGACCTCAGAGATCGCGCAGTCCTCGTACTTGGTGGTGTCGTCGCGATAGACCTCTTCGATGGTCAGCACCACTTTGTCGGTCTCGCCGAAGTCGTGGGCAATGGTCTGCTTGCCCTGCTTGTCCTTCAGCTTGAAGCTCTCCTCGGTCGCGTCGGTGGTCACCAGCAACTGCCGCACCCGGCTGTTGTTGTTGAACGTCTCGTCCGAGCGCTGGTAGCCGTTGTAGATCTCGATCTCCCGCAGGTCCACCGGCTTGCTGAACCGATACGTCAAGGTGACCGGGGCGGATCCCCGACCACGCCACCATCGCTGTTCCAGGCCGTCATGGGATCGCGGTCGAGGGTGTTCTCGACATCGTAGGTGTAGTTGTCCGGCGGCAACGTGCTGGACGCCTCTGCGGTCACGTTCTTGATCCGCTTCAGGTCCGGCTCGGGCTCGGGCGTGGGTGTCGAGGACGGGTCGGTGCTCGGTGTGGGCGTCGGTGACGGCAGCGACGGCGACGGCGGCGCCGACGTGCTCGGACCCGCCGTCACCGGACCCGAGACGGCTGGCCCGACGAGGGGCCGCGCCACCCGAAAGGCGACATATCCGAGGGCGACCGCAAGCACCATCGCCATGGCGACCAGGGCAATCGTTCGCCCGGTCCGCTTCGGTGGCGGGGGCGGCGGTGGTTGGGCGGTCGGCGGCTTGGCTGCCGGTGGCTTGTCCGCCGGTGGCTTGACTACCGGTGTTGATGTGGACTGCGTTCCAGAACTGGCGACCGGCTTGGGCCGCAGGTACGCCGGCACCAGAGGCGTCGATGAGGGCAGCGTGTCGTCCGGCTCCCGGGCCTCCATCGGCTTGTTCAGCCTGGTCGCCACGAGCGCATCCTGCTTGCCGTCCTTGCTGACCTGGTCATCGAAAACCAGCGGGTGGCGGCAGCTGGGGCACAGAGCCGGACGCCCGGGTGGGATCAGGTCGTTGCATTTCGGGCAGTTTCGCGGGCCCGCGTACGCGCCGGCGCTCATCACCCACCTCCGGTCTGCTCTCGTGTCGGCACTACCAATTCAGCACCGCCCCCAATCAGCAGTTCACGGGCGGCAGTGATGGCCAGCCGGTCCGTGCTGACCGGTGCGACCGGCTCAGCTCCGCCCGAACGACACGGTTGGCCGGCGGCATCGTCTCATCTGAAGGCCACCCTTCGCCACCCGTTGGGCTGTGATACTGCCCGGACGGCAGCGATGACCGGGCCGGACGACGGGGTATGGCAGGGTCGTGCCGGTGGGCATCACCTTCGTCACCGTGCAGGACCGGCCTGATCTGCGCAGACCGATGTGGGATCTGCCCAATCCCTGGCCGACGTTCATGCTGCAGGACGTCGTCGCCGACTTCAGCTACGACCTGTTGCCGGTGCGTTACCCGGAGTACCAGCTGCTCGCGGTCGACGGTGATCAGGTGCGGGCCCGGATCAACGCGGTGCCGTACGCGTGGAGCGGTGTCGACGAGGACCTTCCGGAGACCGGCTGGGAGTTCGCCTTGGGGATGGCCTTCCGCCCGGAGATGCCCGCGCCGGCCACTGCGGCCTGCCTGATCGAGGCGCGGATCCATCCCGACCTGGCCGGCAGTGGGCTCGGAACCGAACTCCTGCTGGCCGCCCGCGACAACATGGCTGCGCTGGGCCATACCCATCTCCTGGCGCCGATTCGGCCGACTCGCAAGCACCTGGAGCCCGATACGCCGATCGATGAGTATGTCCGGCGCACCCGGCCCGACGGCACCCCGTTCGACCCGTGGCTCCGCAGTCACCTGCGGCTCGGTGGCCGGCTGGCCCGGATCTGCCATGCGGCGATGACCATCGCCGGCAGCCTGGCCGAGTGGCGGGCGTGGACCGACCTACCGCTCGACACCTCGGGGACCGTGCACGTGCCGGGCGCGCTGAGCCCGGTGCACGTCTCGGTGGAGAACGACTACGCCGTCTACGTCGAACCGAATGTGTGGATCGTGCATCCGACGGGCTAGCCGGCCATGCCCAGCTTGCGGCTGCGCTGCTCCTCGCCCATCGCACCGTACGGGTAGTCAGCGGCGCCGGGATCGCTCGCCTTGTCCAACGCCGCTGTCTCCTCCGGGCTCAGCCGTAGGTCGGCGGCCCGCAGATTGACCTCGAGCTGCTCAGTCGTCCGGGCGCCGAGGATGGTCGAGGTGACGCCCGGCCGGTGGGTCACCCAGGCCAGCGCAACCTCGGCCATCGACACCTCGCGCGCCTCCGCTACCGACTGCACCGCGTCGATGATCGCCCAGGTCCGCTCGGTGCCGCGCCGGTCCCACGCCTCCATGCCGCGGTTCGGGTCGTCACCGAGCCGGGTGTCGGCGTCCGGCCGCTGGTCGCGGCGGTACTTGCCCGAGAGCCAGCCGCCGCCGAGCGGGCTCCACGGCAGCATCCCCATCCCGGCATCGAGTACCGCGGGCACGATCTCCCACTCGATGTCCCGGACGATCAGGCTGTACTGCGGCTGCAAGGTGACCGGCTGAGCCAGCCCGAGGGCCCGGGCCAGCTGTACCGCCTTGGTCAGCTGCCATCCGGTGAAGTTCGACAAGCCGTAGTAGTTGATCTTGCCCGCCCGGATGAAGCCGTCCAGGGTGCGCAGCGTCTCCTCCAGCGGGGTGTGCGGATCGTACGCGTGCACCTGGTAGAGGTCGACGCGGTCGAGCCCCAGCCGGCGCAGCGACGCATCGAGCGCGCGGGTCAGGTGCCGGGTGGACAGGCCGAGGGCGTTCGGGTCGGCACCCATGCCGAACCGGCCCTTGGTCGCCAGCACGACGCCTTCGGAGAGGTCGGCCGGGCGGTCGGCGTACCAGCGCCCGATGATCTCCTCGCTGACCCCGCGGCTGTAGACATCGGCCGTGTCGACGAGGGTCCCGCCCGCTTCGACGAACTGGTCCAGCTGCGCGTGCGCGCCCGCCTCGTCGGTCTCGTTGCCAAAGGTCATCGTGCCGAGGCAGAGGGTGGAGACGGCGCAGCCGCTGTGTCCGAGAGTGCGATAGTCCATGGCCTCAGTCTCTCTGTCGAGTTCGTGGCAGCCTGAGGTGGTGCTGTTTCCCGGCTTCCAGGACGAGATGGTCGATGTCGGCGAGGTCCGGCTGCGGGTGCGCGTCGGCGGCGAGGGGACCCCGGTGCTTCTGGTGCACGGTCACCCGCGGACCGGCGCGACCTGGCACCAGGTCGCACCGCGGCTGGTCGAGGCCGGATTCACGGTGGTCTGCCCGGACATGCGGGGGTACGGCCGGTCGAGCAAGCCGGCGATCCGGGATGATCATGCTCAGCAGTCGAAGCGGGCGGTCGCGTACGACCTGGTCCGGCTGATGGAGGTGCTCGGCCACCGCCGGTACGCCGTGGTCGGCCACGATCGCGGCTGCTACGTGGCCATGCGGCTGGCGCTGGACCACCCGGATTCGGTCTCGCGGCTGGCGGTGATGGACGGCGTGCCCCTCGTGGAGGCGGTCGACCGCTGCGATGCGACATTCGCGCAGCGCTGGTTCCACTGGTTCTTCTTCGCCCAGCCGGAGGTCCCCGAGCGGGTGATTACCGCGGACCCACTCGCCTGGTATCGGCTCGACCCGGCGGCGTTGGGTCAGGAGAACTACGCCGAGGTCGTCGAGGCGGTCAGTGATCCGGAGACCGTACGCGCCATGCTGGAGGACTACCGGGCCGGGCTGACCGTCGACCTGGCGGCGGACCGGGCCGACCAGGAGGCGGGCCGCCGGATTGGTTGCCCGACCTTGTTCTGCTGGTCGACCTGCGACGATCTTGAGCTGCTCTACGGCGACCCGGCCGCCATCTGGGCCGGCTGGGCCGACGACCTGCAGAGCCGGCCGATCGAGTCCGGGCATCACATGGCCGAGGAGAACCCGGAGGCGCTGGCTCATGCCCTGGTCGACTTCTGCAGGGCATAGCCGCCGGCGACCAGCAGCGCGCCGAAGGCGAGGAAGCCGAGATCATAAGCCAGCTGGTATGGACCGCCGCGTACGTGGTGGATCGCCAGCAGATGGTGGTTGACGAGCCCTTCGACCAGGTTGAACGCGCCCCAGCCGAACAGCACCCAGCCCCAGAGCTGGCGGGAGGCCCAGAGCTGCCGCCGGCCGTGTCGCACCCGGCGCCAGAGCACGGCGAGCCCGACGACCACAGCGATCCAGGTGACGCTGTGGAAGAGCCCGTCCCAGAGCGTGTTGACCTCCAGGCCGGCGACGGTATCGACCGGGAAGTACGGCAGCCCGACGTTGTCGGTGTCAGTGCTGCTCAACAGGTGATGCCACTGCAGGATCTGGTGCAGCACGATGCCGTCCACGAACCCGCCGAGCCCGATGCCGAGAAGGATGCCCGGCAGAGTGATCGACGGACTCCGTTGCTCGGTGTCGCCGAGTCGGTCATCTCGGTCGGTCTCAGACATGCCGAAGGCATACCCCGCCTCGGTGGGTTTCGAACGCTGCGTCCGTTTCTCTCGCTGGGCTCCGGTTACTTCCGGCGTACTGCGCGAAGATCGGACGCAGCGTCGGAAACTGACGGAGGGCTAGGTGGCGCCGCCGACGTGACGGACGGCGGCGGCGACGGCCGGTGAGACCGAGGCGTCGAACACGCTGGGAATGATGTAGCTGGCGTTGAGCTCGTCCGGCGCCACCTGGTCGGCGATGGCGTTCGCGGCGGCCGAGAGCATCTCGTCGGTGATCACGTGCAGGCCGCCGTCCAGCAGGCCGCGGAAGAATCCGGGGAATGCGAGGACGTTGTTGATCTGGTTCGGGAAGTCGCTTCGCCCGGTCGCGACAACGGCGGCATGCTGCTGCGCCTCGAGGGGATCGACCTCGGGGATCGGGTTGGCCAGCCCGAAGACGATCGCGTCCGGCGCCATGTTCGCGATGTCGTTGCCGTCGAGGATGTTGGGCGCCGACACGCCGACGAAGACGTCCGCGCCGACCAGCACCTCCTTGAGACTGCCGGACCGCTTCTCTTCGTTGGTGTTCTCGACCAGCCACTGACGCATCGCGGACGAGCCCTCGGGGGCGTCGTGCACCGCGCCCTTGCTGTCACAGCCGATGATCGTGGTCGCGCCCTGCCGCTTCAGCAGCCGGATGATCGCCGACCCGGCGGCGCCGACCCCCGAGACCACGATCGACACATCGGCGATGTCCTTGCCGACCACCCGCAGTGCGTTGATCAACGCGGCCAGCACCACGATCGCGGTGCCGTGCTGGTCGTCGTGGAAGACCGGGATGTCCAGCTCGGCTCGCAGCCGCTCTTCGATCTCGAAGCACCGCGGGGCGGAGATGTCCTCCAGGTTCACCCCGCCGTAGACCGGGGCGATCGCCTTGACGATCATCACGATCTCGTCGGAGTCCTGGGTGTCCAGGCAGACCGGCCAGGCGTCGACCCCGGCGAATCGCTTGAACAGGGCCGCCTTGCCTTCCATCACCGGCAGCGCGGCGGCCGGGCCGATGTTGCCCAGGCCGAGCACGGCCGAGCCGTCGGTGACCACGGCCACGGTGTTCCGTTTGATCGTCAGCCGCCGCGCGTCGGCAGGGTTCTCCGCGATCGCCAGGCAGACCCGGGCCACCCCGGGGGTGTACGCCCGGGAGAGATCGTCGCGGTGCTTCAGCGCCACCTTCGGGTTGACCTCGATCTTGCCGCCGAGGTGCAGCAGGAACGTCCGGTCGGACACCTTGCGGACGCTGAACCCCTCCAGATCGGCGATCGCTTTGGTGATCGACTCCGAGTGCGCGACGTCGGAGGCGTTGCAGGACACGTCGACCACGAGCATGTGCGGATGGGACTCCGCGACGTCGAGCGCGGTGATCGCGCCGCCCGCCTCGGCGACCACACTCGACAGCCGGGCGGTCGCCGACGGATCGGTCGGGGCCTCCACCCGCACTGTGATCGAATAGCCCGGGCTCGGTGCTGCCATGTCGCCACATCCTCTTGGTCGTCGCCGCGTTGCGCCGGGGATGACATTAGCGGCGGTCGCCAGGGTCGGAAAGGGTCGCCTTCGACCGCCGGAGACCGGTACCCGGTAGCGCAGCCGGAAAATCTTGCTGCTAATGTCCCTTTTCGCTCTCGGGGGTATTCGGGTTCGGGGAATCGTCTCCTACCCGTGACGAGAGAGCAAAGCGTGATTCCGCTCCCTACGCCGCGGGTCGGACGGCGATCGCCATCGGTCGCCACGGGCGGAGCTGAGGGAGGAGAACCCTGCTCACCCGGCTGGTCAGCGTGGGTCGTCAGACTCTGGGATGGCCCACGCTGATCGGCCGCAGGACCGTGCAGGGAGCCCGCCGTCTACGCTGCCGGTATGTCGGTGGCTGCGCCCTCGTTGCTCAGGGCGCCGGTGCTCGGCCGAACCCAGCGCGGCGTCGCGATCGGGCTCTGTCTGCTGCTGGCCCTCGGCGCGGCCGGCTCGGGGCTGCTGGCGGTCCGCAGCCGCCCGGCCATCCTTCCGCTGCACGCCGAGGGTCTGGCGGTCGGTTCGGGCGGAGCTGTGGTGGAGCTTCGTCGCGATGCTGCCTTGGTACCGGGCACTCGCGTCCTCGCCGGCATGCCGGACAGTCCTGCGCTGGCCCAGCAGCAGTCCGACTGGCTGGCGGCCGGCACCGTTCCGCAGCTGACGCGCCTGGACGGCGATCTGGTCAGGGTCGCGCTGCTCGACCTGCACGTGCTGAGCCGGGCCCACGGCGTGCCGGTGGCGGGATGGACGCCGGCTTGGCGTTACGTCTGGCCCCGGGACTCAGCCTTCGCCGCCTCGGCCCTGGCCCGCACCGGGCACGTGGCCGACGCGGAGCGGATCCTCGAGTTTCTGGCGCGGGTGCAGCCCGGGACGGGCCTTTTCCAGGCTCGGTACCTGCCGGACGGCAGCGGGGTACCTGACGATCGCGGGCATCAGCTTGACGGGATCGGTTGGGCGTTATGGGCGTGCGCGCAGGTGGCTGCCGAGATCTCGGCACCTGAGCGATCGGAGTTCGTCGCCCGGCACCGTCCGTTGATCGACCGGTCCACCGGGGCGGCGCTGGCCTCGATCGATCGCCGCAGCGGGTTGCCGCCGCCGTCGGCCGACTACTGGGAGGTCGGCGAGTCGCGATCCACGCTGGCGACGGCGGCCGTGCTGGCGGCCGGGCTGGAGGCGTCGGCCGGGTTGTACGCGATGGCGGGCGACGGTCAGCGCGAGCTCTCGGCCCAGTCCGGGGCGGTGGCGTTGCGAACCGAGATCACCACCCGATTCGGTCCGGTCGGATACCCCCGGCACCTCGGCGGCCGAGGCCGCAGCGTCGATCTGGGCGTGAGCTTCCTGCTGCCACCCTTCGCCGCCACCGCCGACCCGGAGGTGGTGCGAACCTGGCGGCAGGCAGCGCCGATGATGGCTCGTCCGGCCGGCGGTCTGGCTCCCGGCGGTAGCTGGCGGCGCGATGGGGTCAGCTGGACGAACGTGACCGCGACGTACGCGATGACCGCGGCTGCGCTCGGCGACCGGGACGCCGCGTACGGCTGGCTGTCCTGGCTGGACCGGCACCGGACGGCGAGTGGCTCACTGCCGGAGAAGGTGCTGGCCGACGGCAGCCCAGCCTCTGTCGCTCCCCTGGCCTGGACCGCCGCCGCGGTGATCATCGCGGCTGACCAGCTCGACTGAACGCCGGATTTTCACGCAGTACGCCGGAAGTAACCGGAGTACAGCGTGAAGATCGGACGCAGCGTTCGAAACCGGCAGCCCCCGAGAATGAGTCAGGCGAGAGGGTGGGTCAGCTCGAGGGGAGCGGCGAAGCAGGCGTCCCGGGCGGCGAGGGTCGCGCCGCCGACCACCCGCGCGCAGAGCTTCTCCAGGGCCAGGATCTCGGTCTTCGCGTACGGCGTGGCGGCCAGCCGGATGTCGAGCGCGGGCCGCAGGCTCGGCAGCAGGTAAGGGCTGAGGATGCCGAGGTATCCGCCGAGGATCACCGCGTGCGGGTTGACCATGCCGATGATGTCGTCGACCGCTCGGCCGAGCAGGCGGCCGGCCGTCGCCAGGGCAGCGGTCGCCGTCGCATCCCCGTTGTGGGCCGCGTCGACGATCATCTCGATCGCCCGGTGGGTGTCTGAGTCCACCAGGCGCTTGGCCTCGTCCGGGCCGGCCACGCCGGTCGACACCAGCAGAGCGGCGGGACCGACGAGTGACTCCAGACACCCTTGGCGGCCGCACCAGCAGGTGGGTCCGTCGGGCGCCACGTTGAGGTGGCCGAAGTCCCCGCCCCCACCTTCCGCCCCGCGATAGATCTCGCCGCGGATCATCACACCACTGCCGATGTGCCGTACGCCGCCGAGATAGGCGGCGATGCTGTCCGGCGGCAAGCCGAGCTCGACCCGGCTGGCGTAGAGCCCGGCGAGTTGGCATTCGCCGCTGACACCGACGAAGGCGTGGGTGACACCGGCCTCGTGCAGGGTCTGCTCGACTGCGGTGCCGAGGGCGAAGTTCTGCCAGTCCAGGCCGTCCGCCGAGCTGACCGTGCCGCCATCCGCCGCCACGTATCCCGGAACGCCGACCTCGATCGCGACCAACCGCTTGTCGGCTGGAATCCGCCGAAGGGCATCGCGTAGTCCCTTCTGCACCGTCTCGAAACCCGCGGGGCCGGCCCCGCGAAGATCCACGTCGGTGGATTCCTGCCACAGCTCGTGGCCCCCGATGGTGCTGGCGGACATCGTGATCTGATCCACGTCGACGTGGACCCCGAGCACACACCAGGGCTCACCGTCGAACGCGATCGGCCGCGTTGGCCGTCCCGCCCCCGGTCGGCGGATGGGATCCAGCTCCCGGACCAGCCGCCGTGCTCGCAGCTCGCCGATGAGGTCCGTCATGGTGGAAATACCCAGCCCGCAGCCCCGGGCGATGTCGTGCCGGCTGCTTGCTCCATGGTCGCGGACGTAGCGAAGGATCTGGGTCAGATTGCCGTGCCGTAAGTCCCCCGAGCCTCCACTGCGGCGCGTCCCCAAATCGGGGAACTGCGCTCGTGGCATGTGCATGATCGTAGCTGCAGCATGTGTGGTCATTCGGTCGAACTGACGACGAAATTAATGCGAAACTGATCTGGCCCAGAGGTGCGCCTGCGCTTGGCGGTTTTCTTTGTGTGCAAAGTAATTCTCACGCTGTGGCGGTGTGCCGCACCCAGCGAATCGGCTGGCTCCGGTCCGTGCGCGTCGGCGCCACCTCAGCAGCGATTTCCCTTGTGTGATAGGGAAAAACGGATATTGCGTAGCCGGGACGACAGGTGCCATCGCCAGGAACCCCAGTATTATAGGGGATTAGCGCCTACGCGGTGACCCTCATCAAGATCAACTCGGTGGTCGTGGCGTCGTTCTGGCTATCCTGCTCTGGCACCTGACCGCACGTCACGATGAAGGAGGCACCAGGAGTGGCCGCCATCACCACCGCGAACGTCCCTGCGGCGTTCGACCAGGCCGCCTCCCGCTATGACCTGATGGCCGGGCTCAACCCGGGCTACCACGCCCACCTGCGTTCCGCCGCCGACGCCCTGATCGAGCGCTTGCCCGCGCCCGGCCCGGAAGCCGCCTCACCGCAGATCCGGCTGGCCGATCTCGGGTGCGGCTCGGGCGCGTCGACCCGGGCGCTGGTTCACGCGGCTCAGGCGCACCGAGTCCGGGCCGAGGTGGTCGGGATCGATGCGTCGTCCGGCATGCTGGAGCAGGCGCGTCGCAAGCCCTGGCCGACAGGCGTGTCGTTCGTGCTCGGAGCGGCCGAGGACGCGGCCTTCGCTCGCGAGTCCTGGGGGCTCGATGAGGGCGGAGTGTCGGGGCTCTTCGCGGCGTACCTGTTCCGAAACGTTCCCGAACGCGACAAGGTGCTGGCGGGGGTCTTCGATCTGTTGGCCGAAGGCGGAACGCTGGTGATCCAGGAGTACTCGGTGGCGGGGTCGCGGCTGGCCGCCCTCGTCTGGTCGCTGGTCTGCTGGAGTGTGGTGATCCCGTTGAGCTGGCTGACGTCGCGGCAGACCCGGCTCTATCGCTACCTGTGGCGCAGTGTGCTGAGCTTCGACTCCGCCGCTGCCTTCGCGGACCGCCTCCACGCCGCGGGCTTTCGCGACGTCGAGGTGCGGACGGTGAGCGGCTGGCAACGCGGCATTCTGCACACCTTCCGGGCCCGCAAGCCGGCGACCAACGGCCGCTCGTGACCGAACGCTGGCGCCCCGGCAGGGACGGCCGGGCGGTCCGGCATCGACCTGCGCCGACTGAGCTGGTCGCCGGGAGCTCGTTCGACGGACCGGTGGTCGTCGCCGGTGGTGGCATTGCCGGAATGGCCGCGGCAGTCGGTCTGGCCGAGCGCGGCGTACCAGTGGTGATGATCGAGCCGGAGGCCCAGCTCGGCGGGCGGGTCCGGGCCTGGCCGGTGACCCACGGCGGGGACCAGGTGACCATGAGCCGCGGCTTCCACGCGTTCTTCCGGCAGTACTACAACCTGCGGGCGTTGCTCCGCCGCGCTGATCCCGCGCTGCAGCGGCTGGTCCCGCTGACGGACTACCCGCTGGTGCTGGCCGGCGGCCACGCGGACTCCTTCGCCCAGGTGCCGCGTACGCCGCCGCTCAACCTGGTCGCCTTCGTCGCCCAGAGCCCCTCCTTCACCCTGCGCGATCTGACCGCCGTGGACGTCGCGGCCGCGATGGAGCTGCTGGACGTGGACTTCCCGGCCACCTTCGCCGCGTACGACGGGGAGAGCGCCGCCGACTTCTTGGACCGGCTGCACTTCCCGCCCGGGGCTCGGCATCTCGCCCTGGAGGTCTTCGCCCGCAGCTTCTTCGCGCATCCGAGCGAGTTCTCCGCCGGGGAGCTGGTGGCGATGTTCCACGCCTACTTCCTCGGGTCGTCGGAGGGGCTGCTCTTCGACGTGCCGGATGACGACTACGACAGCGCCCTGTGGGCGCCGCTGGGCCGCTACCTCGACACGCTGGGGGTGGAGGTCCGCACAGGGGAACGGGTGGTCGAGCTGTCCACCGGGCCGTGTCGGGTGCGGTTGGCCTCGGGGGAGGAGCTGTCGGCGAGCGCGGTGGTGGTCGCGACCGATCCGGCGACGACGCGCGGACTGCTGGTCGACGCCGGTCTTGGCGACGAGACGTACCACGCGCGAGTCGCTGCGCTGCGGACCGCACCCCCGTTCGCGGTCTGGCGACTCTGGTTGGACCGGCTCGTTCACTGCGATCGGTCGCCGTTCTTGGGCACCGCAGGCTTCGGGCCGCTGGACAACATCTCGGTGCTGGAACGCTTCGAGGCGGGCGCTCGGCGCTGGACGGAGGAGCATGCCGGATCGGTGGTCGAGCTGCATGCGTACGCACTGCCCGGGGAGATCGACGAGACCGCGTTGCGGGCGTCGTTGCGGGCCGAGCTGAACCGGGTCTATCCCGAGCTGACGTCGGCGTCGGCCGTCGCCGACGAGTGGTTGGTCCGGGCCGACTGCCCGCTCGCCGACACCGGTCCGTGGCGCGACCGGCTGACGGTGCGGACTCCGGATCCAGCGATCGTGCTCGCCGGCGACGCCATTCGCTGCGACTACCCGGTGGCCCTGATGGAGCGGGCCGCGACCACGGGCCTTCTCGCCGCCAACGCGCTGCTCGCCGACCGCGGCCTGGCCGGCCACGATCTCTGGACCGTCCCCATGAGCTCGCGGCACCGCATCGCCCGCCCCATCCACCGCCTCCTCACCCGATCTTGAGCCGTGCGCGGCCTGACGTGACGACGGTGTGAACCTTGCCGCTTCCCGAGTGTCGCGGCGGGATTTCGCCGCGCTTCCGGTCTAACGTCGACGGGGTTCGACAAGCCCCCATCTGTGCAGGAAGGCCAGCCCCATGGCTCTACGGATCACCCCCAACGGCACGACCGCCAAGATCTCGTTCGTCCTGCCCGACGACGTCCACGACGGTGCGGTGTCGGCGGTCGGCACCTTCAACGACTGGACCCCGGGCGCCCACAAGCTGGTCCGGCGCAAGAACGGCACCCGCAGCGTCACGATCACGGTGGCCAAGGGTCAGAGCCTGAAGTTCCGCTACCTCGGCGAGGGCGGCGTCTGGTTCGACGACGATGACGCCCTGGCGATCACGCCAGAGGGCTCACTGATCACGGTCTAGCTTCGCAAGTGTGTGGAGGGCCAGCCGAGCCAGACCAGCGACGCAGATTCAGTCGCCCGAGCGCTCGACCTGGCCATTGAGATAGCCGGACGCCTGCTGTCGGCCGGCATGTCGGCCAACGATGTCACTCTCGCTGCCCTCCGGATCGGCCGCGCGTACGGCTTGCGCCGGGTGCACGTCGACGTGACGTACACCTCGATCTCGGCGTCGTACTATCCCGCCCCCGGAACTCCGCCCGTGACGTGCGTCCGCATCGTCCAGCCCGACGTCATCGACTACAGCCAGGTACGCGCGATGCGCCGCCTGTCGGTCGAGATCGACCGCGGCCTGCCACTGCGTGAGGCGGCCACCCTGCTGGAGGCCATCCGTACTGGCCGACACCGCTATCCGTGGTGGGTCTCGATGCTCGGGAACGCCGCCGTCGGCGTCGGCGTGGTGCTGCTGTTCGACACCTGGTGGCCGATCCTGTTGATCACCCTCGTGTCTGGCTGCCTGCTCGACCGGCTGCTGGTCGTGCTCGAACGGTTCAGGGTGCCGCCCTTCTTCAGCCAGTGCGCTGGGGCCGCGATGATGACCCTCGTTGCCGTCGGAGCCGCAGTCGCGGGTGGCGGCCGGGTCGAACTCCTGGCCGGCGTGGATCCGACACTGATCGTGGTCGGCGGCATCATCATGCTCGTCGCCGGCATGACCATCGTGGGCGCCATGCAGGACGCGATCGACCAGTTCTACGTCACCGCCTCGGCCCGACTGATGGAGGTCACCATGATGACGGGCGGCATCGTGGTCGGCATCGTCCTCGTCCTGCAACTGATGCATCGCTTGGAGATCCCCATCACGATCTCCGCCGAACCCGTCGAGCTCGGCCCACTCGGTGCCCAGTTCCTGGGTGTGGCCGTCATCTGCGCCGGTTTCGCCGTGTGGGCGTACGCCGATCTGGCGACCCTCGCCCTTGCCGTCGTCATGGGCCTGCTGGGCTGGGCCGGATACACCCTGCTGGCCGTGCTCGCCGCGGGCGAGGTAGTCGCGAACGCGGTCGCGGCACTTCTCGCGGCCTTTGCCGCGACCTTGGTGATCCGGCGATCCAGCATCCCGAGCTTCGCGCTGATCAGTGCGGCGCTGCTGCCGCTGGTCCCGGGGCTCTCGCTGTACAACGGTCTGCTGCAGGTGGTCGGAACCGCTGCCCGGACAGGGCGACCCGGCCGCCGGCGCGGCCACCTTGTTCGTTGCGGTGGGTGTCGCCCTGGGCATCGCCTCCGGCGCCACCCTGGGCACCTATCTGGGACGGCCGATCGCCGATCAGCTGCGGCGCATCCGACACTGGCGTCCTCGGGCGGTCGATCCCTGACGCACTCACGTGCCGTCAGCCCGGGAACTCGCCTCGCTGCGCAGCTCGTAGCGGCGTTCGGCGTACGCGAGGTCGTCCACCCAGAGCTTGCGGGCCATCCGCTTGATCCCCGGCTTCAGCAGCGGGGACATCCATCGGGCCACGGCGAATCCCGGACGGTCCGAGTAGGCCATCGTCGCCTCGGTGACCATGGTCAGCGGTCGGCCTTGCTCATCGAGCCCGAGCGGCGTCGCGTGCGTCTCCACCACGCTGGCCGTGCCCTCGCCGTCGACGATGTGCATCACGATGGTCCGGGTGTCCGGGCAGGTGAACTCGGCCCGCACCGGGACGCCCCAGGTCCGGCTCAGCCGGAACGTCACGTCGACCACCAGCGTCCGCTCGTCGGACGCGTCGTCGTCGACGACCAGGTGGGAGAACGCGTACGGGTGGAACCAGGACCCGTGCCAGGGGTCCAGCCGGTTGGCGATCACGTCCTGCGGCTCGCAGACCCCCGGATGCGCGATCACCGCCGTCACCGACTCGCTGAGCGGCGGCCGCGCCGGCAGCTTCGGCCGCTCGGTCGGCGTCTCGCCGGCCGTCGGCAGACCGACCCAGATCAGCACGCCGTCGTCGTACGCCCGATACGGGCTCCAGGTCCGGTCGCCGTCGGAGGTGAAGGCCATCCCGTGCCAGCGGCAGTACATCGTGCCGTCCAGCACCGGGCACTTGTCCATCAGCGCACCGAGGTGCGGGCAGAGTGCCGGACCGGCGACCAGATCACCGGCGGCATCGCGCCAGAAGACCACCTCCCGGCCGGCGATGGTCCGGGCCACCGACTCGCTGCGGCCGACGTCGGCGCTGCGCGCCGGCGACGAACCAGCCGCCGGAGTCCTGCGCCTGGGACGCCGCCAGAGCCGCAGCGATCCGGGCCGGCTTGGCCAGCCGCCAGGTCGAGCTCATCCGGTTCTCGCGCGGCTGCGGTACCCGGGCGATCGGGATCCGGGCGCGTTGCGGCCGGGGCGGGGTTGGCAGGTCAGTGCGCGTCCGAAGTGACATGTCTCCTCGCTCGGTCGGGCTGGAGCGCCGGGGTACCCGGGCCCGCCACCAGATGCGGGCCGCGGTCACCGCCTTGCGCCAGGTGGGCACCCTAACCCGGTCGGAGAACACGTCGTAGTCCGCCGCCTCGATCCGGTCCAGGATCTGCGCGTAGAGCACCCGGGCCGTCCCGACGCAGCGGGCCGAACGCGGCGGGAGCAGCGCGATGCCGGTGTCGGCGAAGCGGTAGAGCGCGCGGTTGCGTTCGATCTCGTACGCCAGGAACTCCTGGAACTCCCGGGTCGCCCGGCGCTCGCCGAGGTTCACCCCGAAGCGGCGCAGATCCTCCTGCGGTAGATAGATCCGGGCACGGTCCAGGTCCTCGTCGATGTCGCGCAGGAAGTTGGTCAGCTGGAAAGCCAGGCCGAGCGCGCGGGCGGGGCCCTTGGCCGCCGGGCTGGTCGGCTCCAGCACCGGGAGCATCATCTCCCCGATCACCGCCGCTGACCCCTCCATGTAGTCGCAGAGGTCCGCCCAGCTCTCGTACGTCGACCGGGTCAGGTCCATCGCCATCGCGCCGAAGAAGCGGTCGAAGCAGTCCGGCTCGATGCCGCACGCGATCACCGTGTGCACGATGGCCGCCATGGTGGGGTCGTCGGAGTGCCGTTCGAACAAGGCGGTGCGGAACTGGTCGGCGAAGGCTGCCAACCGCCGCGCCGCACCGGCCGGGTCCGCGACCGTGCCGGTCTGTTGATCATCGACGATGTCGTCGGCCAGCCGGCACAGTGCGTAGATCGCGTACACGTGCCGGCGCTGCCGCCGCGGCAGCAGGATCGCGCCCCAGAAGTAGGTCGTGCCGTGCTGCCAGGTGAGCCGGGCACACCGCCGGTAGCCCTGGCGCAGCACCGCTTTGTCGATCATGACAGGTAGTCCGCGACGCGGGCGGCGGCGAGCTTCCCCGAGATCAGCACCATCGGCACGCCCACGCCCGGCACCGTGCCGGAGCCGGCGAAGAACATGCCCGGCAGCCGGCGCTCGACGTTGCCCGGCCGGAACGGACCGGTCTGGGCGAAGGAGTGGGCCAGCGCGAACGGGGTACCGGCGGCCATGCCCTGACGCTGCCAGTCCAACGGCGTGACCATCTCCTCGACCACCACGTTGCTCGGATACCCCATCTGGGCGAGAAACCCGTGCAGCCGTTCCCGCATCGGCCCGGCCTCCGCCGTCCAGTCGATCGTGCCGGTGAGGTTGGGCACCGGCTCGAGCACGTAGTACGTCGACGACTCCGAAGGAGCAGCGGTCGGTTCGTCGAGCGAGGGCACGGTGACCAGCCGGGATGGGTCGCGCATCAGCCGGCCACGGCGCAGCAGGTCGTCGAACGCCTCCCCCCACTGGGTCCCGAAGTGAATGTTGTGATGCGCGACCGGCGGTTCGGGCACCCCGCGTACGCCGACGTGCCACACGACAGCAGAGGGGGAGTAGGACCCCGATCGGGCGGCCCGCGGCGGCCTCAGCTCCGGCAGCAGGGTGGCGTACGCGGTGGGCAGGTCGAGCGTGCCGACCACGGCATCGGCCGCGATCTTGGTTCCCGACGCGGTCTGCACGCCGGCGACCCGGCCGGCCGAGGAGCGCAGCACGGAGGTGACGGCATCGCCGTAGCGGAAGGTGGCCCCGGCCTTCTCGGCCGCCTGAGCCAGCGCGACCGGCAGGGCGTGCATGCCGCCCTCGGGGAAGTAGACGCCGTTGATGCTGTCCATATAGGTGATCACCGCGTACAGCGCCAGGGCGTCGTCCGGCGCGAGGCCGGCGTACATGGCCTGGAAGCTGAACAGCCGGTGCAGCCGCGGATCGCGGAACCGGCGGCGGACCGCCGCACCCAGCCGGCCGAAGGCGTTCAACCGGAGCAGCTGCGGCCACTGCTCGGGGGGAGCGGAGCAGCCCGAGCGGGGAGTCATAGTTGGCATCGATGAAGTGCGGCATCTCGACCGCGTACAGCCGCTGCAGCCAGTCGACGAAGCCGTCGAACGCCGCCGCGTCAACGCTTCCGCAGGTCCGGTCGATCTCGTCGCGCATCGCGTCGCGGCCGGAGCGGACGAGAATCGTGCTGCCGTCGGCGAAGCAAGCCCGATACGCCGGGTCGAGCCGGCGCATCGGCAGCGAGTCGAGATCGGAACCCACCGCGCGCAGGGCGTCGGCGATCAGGTCGGGCATGGTGAGCACCGTGGGGCCGGTGTCGAAGGTGAAGCCGTCCCTGACCAGCACACCGGCCCGGCCACCCGGGATCTCTTCCCGCTCGATCACGGTGACGGTGTACCCGCGGCCGGTGAGATGACACGCGGCCGACAGGCCGGCGAGGCCGGCCCCGATGATCACCACATTGTTCGGCACCAGGGCCCGACTCAGACCAGCCCGATCAGCTCGGCCATCTGCTGCACGGCCCAGGGACTGAAGGCGAATGGGGTCAGCCGTGCCGCCTCGGTCACGTCCGGCCATGCCACCCACTTCCAATCCATTACCTCGTCGGGATTCGGAAGCTGCGGGTCGCTCGGATGCACGGCTCGGGCGCGAAAGACGGGACACACCTCGTTCTCGACGATGCCGCTGGCGTCGGTGGCCCGGTAGGCGAAGTCCGGCAGCACACACTCCAGGGCGTTCAGCTCCATTCCCAGCTCGTGGTCCAGCCGTCGCGCAATGGCTGCAGGCGTCGGCTCATCCGGCCGCGGATGGCCGCAGCAGGTGTTGGTCCAGACCCCCGGCCAGGTCGCTTTGGTCAGCGCCCGGCGGGTGACCAACACCTCCCCGGCGTCGTTGAACACGTACAGCGAGAACGCAAGATGCAGCGGGGTGGTCGCGCTGTGCACCCGGGTACGCGGGAGTGCCCCGATCGGCCGGCCCTCGGCATCCAGCAGGACGACGTCGTCGAGATCCGACTCGAACCCGATCGAGGGGGCAGACATGCCCCAGACTCTAGCCACCTCAGTGCTCGCACACCGTCGGATCGAGCCCGGCCGGCGAGCTTGAATAACATTGAGCCGCAGTTCGGTACTCGCAAGTATGTACGAGTTCCGTAGGATCTTCGTCGGCAACAAGAGTTGCCGACACAGGTATCTTCATATGGTGCCGGTCGTCCCCCCTGATATCGCGAGCATCGGTGATTGGCAGCCGTTTGCTCGGGGCGGCTTTGCGACAGTATGGCGGGCCAGGCAGCTGACGCTCGATCGTCCGGTTGCGGTCAAGGTCGACGATCGAAGACTGACCACCGAGTCCGAGCGGCGCCGGTTCCTGGGTGAGGCCAAGTCAGCCGGCAACCTGTCCGGGCATCCGGGCATCGTCACCGTGCACGATGCGGGCATCCTTCCCGACGGGCATCCCTACCTGGTGATGAAGCTGTGCACCGGCGGCTCGCTTACCAGTTGGCTGAAGCCGGACAAGCGGCAGAGCGTCGAACGGATTTGTTCGGTCGGCGTCCAGATCGCCGACGCCCTGGCCGTCGCGCACGCCCAGGGAATCCTGCACCGCGACATCAAGCCGGCGAACATCCTGATCGACAGCTACGGCAACCCGGGGCTGGCTGATTTCGGCCTCGCTGCGCCGGAGACCGGCGCGGACACCGGCATGACCGTGGCGTACGCGCCACCCGAGGTGATCCTCGGCGAGCCGCCCAGTGCGGCGGGGGATGTCTACCAGCTGGCCGCCACCATCTACGCGCTGTTGAGCGGACATCCGCCGTCGGAGTTCGAGGGCCGGCCGGTCTCCATCGAGGATCGGTTGGAGCGGCTCACCCGCGACCCGCTGCCGGTGCCCGACGTTGACGACGATGTGATGAACGTGGTGCTCGGGGGGCTGGCCTACACAGCCGGCGACCGGCCGACCGCAGCCCAGTTCCGGGACCAGCTCGCCGCGGTCAGCGCGGCTCGCGAGCAGAACGCTGGAGCATCGCCGAGTCGCCGGCGGGTGCGTCAGGTGATATTGATGCTCGTCGCGGCCACGGTCATCACCTTGCTGGCCGTCACGCTGGGTGGAACCGGCGTCTATCTCTATGAGATCGACCGGAGTGTGACTGCGAACATCCAGCGCGAGATCGATCTCCCGCCCGAAGTGTCGGCCAGCGGCGAGAAGCGCCCGGTGAAGGCTCCGGAGACCGACCAGACGCTCAACTATCTGCTGATCGGCGTCGACGACGGCAACCCGGATCACGATCGCGACGGGCGCAGCGACTCGATCATGCTGCTCCATCTCAACCAGGCCCGCGACCAGGCCTACATCATGTCCTTCCCGCGGAACACGCTGGTGCGCATCCCGGGCGAATCAGACCCGCAGCGGATCAACCTCGCCTTCGAGCGCGGTGGTGCGCCGCTGGTCGTTCGCACGGTGGAAAGGCTCACCAAGGCCCGGATCGACCACGTGGCCATGGTCGACTTCCAGGGCTTCGTCAATCTCACGCAGGACTTGGATGGCGTCACCGTTCGGAACCGGACCGCATTCAGCAGCAAGGGCTACACCTACCCGGAAGGAACCATCAATCTGAAGGGTGAGGCCGCCCTGATCTATGTCCGGGAGAAGAACCTGCCCGGCGGTGAGGAAACCCGGTCCGAGAACCAGCGGAACGTGCTCAAGGCGATCCTGGCCAAAGGACTGTCGCCCAAGGTGGTCGCCGATCCCTTCCAGTTCACGGAGTTCCTGGGCAACGCCGCCAAGCGGGTCAAGGTCGACAAGAGCCTGTCCAACGCCGAGCTCCGCTCGACCGCGACATCCCTTCGGATGAAGCCCGATGACGTCATGCTCATCTCCGCTCCGCTGGGTACCCAGAAGAAGGTCGGCGGGTTTCCCGCATACACGGTCGACCAGACCAAGCTCGCCGAGCTCAGTGAGGCTCTGCGCAAGGACACGATGGCGGAGTACGTCGAGAAGTACCCGCAGGGCTGACCAGCGCTTCAGGCGCCGGGGAAGGTGTGCTCGATCCAGAGGTCGGGTGGAACCAGCCGGCGATTGACCTGGGTCGCGTTCCGCTCGTCGCTGCCGAAGGTGCGGGCGACGGCATCGGAGTGTGAGTGACCGTGGCTCTCGTGCCGGAGCACCATCCGGCGGCGGCGCTCGTCGTCGGCCAGGTGGACGAACCAGGCCTGGTCGAGCAGCGGGCGCACGCCGTCCCAGGGCGGACTGTCCAGCAGCAGGTAGTTGCCCTCGACCATCACCAGCCGGACCGACGGGCTGATCTCGGTCACGTGGGCCAGTGAGTCCTCGATGCTCCGATCGAACTCCGGCGCGTAGACCGTCTCCTCGCTCTCGGTCCGGATCCGCCGCAACAGGTGGAGGAAGCCCAGCGCGTCGAAGGTCTCCGGGGCACCCTTCACCTCGGTCAGACCGTGCCGCACGAGGATCCGGTGGCCGATGTGGAAGGCATCCATGCCGACCAGGACCACCGCACCGGGTCGCCGGGCCGCCAGCTCGGCGAGCAGCAGATCGGCCAGTGTCGACTTGCCGGATGCCGGCGCTCCGGCGATGCCCAGCACACTGCGAACCGGCCGGTCGAGCATCGTGAGTGCACGATCGACGAACCCGTCGACGCCTGTGCCGGTCCAGGTGGTCCGCTCCACACCTCACCGTAGCCGTGGCGTGCCCCGTGGCGGCGGCCGGTCACGATTGGGAATCGGCCTCCATTCGGTTCGTTCTGATCGTCTAGGCTGGCCGGCTGTGGATGGCCTGGGGGGCAGGCCATCGGTGAGGGCGCCGACCGAGTCCGTCGGCGGCCGGAAGGACTGAGTCTGCGTGTCCGTAAGGCCGACTGTGCGCATCCTGGGCACCCATGGCGTTCCCGCGAGCTACGGCGGCTTCGAGACCGCCGCCGAGCAGGTCGGCTTGCACCTGCGGGCCAAGGGCTGGCGGGTCATCGTCTACTGCCAGGTCGCGGGAGACGGCCCGATCACCCATGACACCTGGCAGGACCTGGAGCGGGTGATCATTCCCGAGCGCCGCGAGGGCTGGCTGGGCACGTCGTCCTTCGACCTCAAGTCCGTACGCCATGCGCTGGCCCAGCGCGGACCGGACGAGGTGTGGCTGACCTTCGGCTACAACACCGGGGTCTTCGACATCCTGCCGCGGCTGCGGCGGGTGCCCAACGTGATCAACATGGACGGGATGGAGTGGACCCGGTCCCGCTGGGGCCCGGTCAAACAGGGCATCCTGCTGGGGAACGAGCGCATCGCCGGCTGGGTCGGGGATCTGATCATCGCCGACCATCCCGAGATCGCCCGGTACCTGAGGCGGCACTTCGGCGCTCGGCGGGTGGTGACGATCGCCTACGGTGCCCACGAGGTGACGTCCGCGCCCACCGATCCCGTTCAGGAGCTCGGGCTTACGCCGGGCGGCTACGCCATGGTGGTCTGCCGCCCGATCCCGGAGAACTCGGTGAAGGAGATCGTCGCTGCCTGGGCCCGGCGGCCCCGGGGGATGCCCCTGCTGGTGGTCGGCCCGTACGGCGAGGAGGATCCGTACGCCCAACAGGTCCGCGCCGTCGCGTCGCCGGAGGTGCAGTTCCCCGGTCCGATCTTCGACCAGGACCGGCTCAGCGCGCTGCGCCACCACGCCGCCTGGTATCTGCACGGCCACACCGTGGGCGGAACCAACCCGTCGCTGGTCGAGGCGATGGCAGCCGGCAATGCGGTGGTGGCGCACGGAAACGTCTACAACCGCTGGGTCGCCGGTGCCGGCAACGCCTACTTCACCACCGAGGACGACCTCGCCGTCCAGCTCGACTCCTTGGTCGGCGACGAGGACCGGCGTCGGGCGATGGGCGAGTCGAGCCTGGCGCGCTACCGGGCCGAGTTCACCTGGGAGCGCATCGGTTCGCAGTACGAGGAGGCTCTGCTGACCGCGCTGCGCCTTCGGTCGCCCCGCGCCGCTGAAATCGGGAAGGGCGTGCCCGCATGATCGACGTCGCCGTCGTAGGCCTCGGCAAGATGGGCCTGTCCCACCTCTCCATGATCAAGACGCACCCTGACGTCCGCCTCGTCGGCGTCTGTGATGCCACCAAGTACGTGCTGGACGTCCTCGCCAAGTACACCGGGGTGGCCGTCTACACCGACTTCGCCACCATGCTGGACCAAGCCAAGCCGGCCGCGGTGATCATCGCCACGCCGACCCACCTGCACGCCGGGATGGTGCGCCAGGCCTTGGAACGAGGCATCCATGTCTTCTGCGAGAAGCCGCTGTTCACCGACCCGGCGGAAAGCGCGGCGCTGACCGAGCTGGCCGCCGAGCGCCACCTGGTGACCCAGGTGGGCTACCACAACCGGTTCGTGGCCTCGTTCCGCGAGGTTCGCCGGCTGCTGGACCTGGCGGCGATCGGCACCGTGCACACTGCACTCGCCGAGGCGTACGGGCCGGTCGTGCTCAAGCCGGCCGGGCGAACCTGGCGCAGCCAGCGGGCGAGTGGCGGCGGCAGCCTCTACGACTACGCCGCGCACCCGCTGGACCTGCTGACCTGGTATCTCGGCGAGCCACTCGGGGTCACCGGCAGCCGGCTGACCAGCATCTTCTCCGCGCAGATCGACGACGCGGTGGCCGCAACGCTGCACTATCCAGCCGGCACCGCCCAGCTGTGCGTCAACTGGTCGGACGAGTCGCAGCGGAAGATGACGACCAAGATCACGCTCTGGGGCACGCACGGCCGGATCTACGCGGACCGGCAGGAGGTCCAGGTCTACCTGCGCGACTCCGCGCCCGTTCCGGAGGGCTACCGGGTCGGCTGGAACGTCCGCTACACCACCGACCTGACCGAGGCTCCCTGGTTCTACCTGCGCGGCGAGGAGTACTCCGCCCAGCTGGACGCTTTCGTCCAGCGGGTGAGCGCGGGCGCACTCCAGGGTGACAACGACTTCGCCTCCGCGACGCTGACGGACCGGGTGATCGCGGCGATCAGCGCGGATGCCGAGCAGGGCCCGCCTCCGCTCGATGCGGCCGCGGCGGCCCGGCAGCCGGCGGGCAGCAACGGTTCGCGGCGGGTACTGCGCGGTCTGGCCGGCACGGTGCGTCGCCGCGCGCGGGACGGCGTACGCGCAGTCCGAGAGCGGGCCCGCTCATGACCGCCACCGCTCCGACCCGGGTCATGGACCGGCTGTTGTTCGGGGACAACCAGTTCTTCGGGGTCAACCACATGTCGGAGGAGAAGGCCAGAGCGCAGCAGATGCGCTTCACCGACATCTCGGCCGTCATCGATGTCCTCGATGTCGCCTATGACGAGGGCGTCCGCACCTTCATGTGCACCACCCACGACCGGATCGCCGAGGTCTGCCAGGTGGTCCGGCAGAATCCCGATCGCTACGCCGAGATGACGTTCTTCCCGTGCATGCCGTACGCCCACAAGTACGCCAACGCGATCACCGACGACGGCTTCCTGGGGGCGATCCGGCGATTTCTGCCCGACGAGGGGCTGCTGGACAGCGTGGTTCGCGGCACCTCGTCGCTGGCCCGCAAGGACATCGAAGGCGTGTCGACGTTGCTGATCGACGCCGAGCTGAAGATGTTCGCCGGCCTGGCCACCCCGGTGATCTGGATGCAGAACGTGGTGACCGACCTGTTGCTGGGTCTCGGCTTCACCGAGGCGTTCCGGATCTTCGCCGACCATGTGCGCAACCGGTACGGTGCCGAAGCCGGCTTCATCACCATGAACCTGCCCCGGCTGCTCGATGCGCTCGACGTGGCGGGGGTGACCAACCCCATCGTCTGCGCGAACATCAACAAGATCGGGTTCCGGATGTCGGGTGGGGTCGAGCCCTACCTGGAGGCCATGCGGACCCGGCAGTTCCGCGCCGTCGCGATGTCGGTCTTCGCCAGCGGAGCGATCCCGCCCCGCGAAGCGATCGAGTGGGTGTGCGGCCTGCCGAACCTGGAGTCGATCGTCTTCGGCGCCTCCAGCCGGGCCAACATCGTCGCCACCCGCCAGCTGGTCGAGGAGTACTGGCCCACGGCGTCAGCGAGGTGACTCCCCCCGGACGAGCGGGCACGGTCCTGGTGGCGAATCCGTCCGCCGACCTCTACGGCTCGGACCGGATGATGCTGGAGTCGGTGCGGGGGCTGGTGAGCCTGGGCTGGCGGGTCGTGGTCACCTGCTCCGACGCCGGCCCGCTGCTGCCGCCGTTGCGGGCCGCCGGCGCCGAGATTCGCGTCGAGCCGGTGCCGGTGCTGCGCAAGTCGATGCTCAACCCCAAGGGGATTCTCGTCCTGGTGGCCCAGGCGGTCCGTAGTCTGCTGCGGATGCTCCGGATGGTCCGCGCCGAGCGCCCCGACGTGGTCCTGGTCAACACCCTGACCATTCCGCTGTGGTTGCTGGTGGCCCGCCTCGCGAGACGTCCCGTGGCGGTCCATGTCCACGAAGCCGAACGCTCGTTGGCGCTACCGAAACGAATCGCGCTGGCCGCGCCACTCCTGCTCGCCACGATGGTGATCTACAACAGCGAGGTCAGTCGGCGCGTCTCGGGTCTGCGCCTGCTGGACCGCCACGGCCGGACCCGGGTGATCCACAACGGCGTACGCGGACCGGACCGGGTCAGTCCGGCTCGTCGCACCCTCGACGATCCCTACCGTCTCGTCTACGTCGGTCGCCTCTCGCCGCGCAAAGGGGTCGATCTCATCCTGACGGCCGCCCGGCAGCTGACCGATCACGGCCTGTCGACCACCGTCGACCTCGTCGGCTCGGTCTTTCCGGGCTACGAATGGTACGAACAGCAGCTTGCGGGAGCGGGTTTCGGCTTTGCGGCTCGAGCAGCAGGTTCACTTCCACGGTTTCCAGAGCACGGTCTGGCCCTATCTGGCCGCCGCTGACGTCGCGGTCGTCCCGTCGCGACTGGACGAGTCCTTCGGCAACGTCGTCGTCGAGTCCCTGCTGGCGGCGCGGCCGGTCGTGGCCAGTGACCACACGGGATTGAGCGAGGCGGCCCGAGGGTTCACTGCGGCAGTGCTCACCGCGAGGGACGACGCCGCCAGTCTGGCCGATGGGCTGAACCGAGTGCACGCCAACTGGGACGACTACCGGTGTCGTGCCGAGCAGGACGCCGATACGGCTCGCGCCCGCTACAGTCCCGACCGCTTTCACGCCGAGCTGAACGAGACCCTTTCCGGCATGGTGCGACGAAGACGAACGGCCGACAAGCGGCAAGGGCGACGTCAACCGTGACCGAACTGTGATATACGGCTGGCGTGCCGCATTGACCCGCTTGATACCTTGATCCAGCTGATCTCGAGGGATAAATGTGCGGCGTGTGGGGCGCCGCAACTGAATTCTGCTCTCGCCGCCGTACGTCGCAGTGGGTTCGGCCCGTCAGTCTCGGGTCTTCAGAAACATAGTCCCTGGATTTCGGCACTGGAAGATCGATTGGGATTAGGGGATCCAGATGTTGGGGGCACTCCAGCGACTCAGAACGGTCGCCGCCTTACTCACCACTCTCGCGTTGATCACGGCGGGGGCCTACCTGATCGCCACACCGGCCGCGGCCGCGCCGGCGCCGATCCAGCAGCCGCCCGCGAGCACGGTGACGGCGGACCGGTTGCCGACGGTGCAGATGGATGGGGTGGCCTGGTCGCAGGTCGTGGTTGGCAACACCGTCTACGTCGGCGGTCAGTTCAACAACGCGCGCCCGGCGGGCGCCGCACCGGGGACCAGTCTGACGCCGCGAGCCAACCTGATGGCGTACGACATCACCACCGGCAACCTGATCGGCTCGTGGGCCCCGACGGTCAACGCGCAGGTGCGGTCGATCACGGCCTCGCCGGACGGTTCCCGCATCTACGCGGTCGGTGACTTCAGCACCGCGAACGGTCAGGCGCGGCGTCGGGTCGCGGCCTTCTTCCCGGTCGGACACGCGCAAGCCGGGCAGCTGATCACCGCCTTCAACCCTTCCGGACCCAACTCACTGGCGCGGTCGGTGATCGCCTCCAACAGCACTGTCTATGTGGGTGGCGGCTTCCTGGGGCTGCAGAACGGGACGCTCCGGAACAACCTCGTGGCCTACAGCACCACCGGCGCCGTCCTGCCCTGGAACCCCAGCGCCACCGGCAGCGGCACCGACGCCAACGCTGCCGTGTGGGCGCTGGCGAAGACCGACGACAACGCGAGCATCTTCGCCGGCGGACAGTTCCAGAACGTCGGCGGCCAGGCGGCGTACGGCCTGGCCAAGATCTCCGCGACCGGCACCGGCGCGCTGGACACCACCTGGCGCCCGTCGGTGCGCAACGCCGGCGCGGACTCCGGGATCCACAGCCTGGTCGTGCAGAACAACAACGTCTACGGCACCGCCTGGCACTTCGGCCCGGGCGGCAACCTCGAGGGTGTCTTCAAGTCGCCGATCAGCGGCGCCACGGACCCAAGCGACGTCCTGTGGGTGACCGACTGCCACGGTGACCTCTACTCCAGCTTCTTGACCAACGGCGTCGTCTATACAGCAGGTCACGCCCACTACTGCGGCAACATGGGCGGCGGCCATCCCCAGTACTCGACATGGCGATTCCAGCACGCCCAGGCGTGGAGTGACACCACCACCGGCGAGATTCTCAACGACGTCCACGGCTACCCCAACTGGCACCTGGGCGAGAACGGCGCCGGGATAGAGCCGGGTCCGGCGATGGTCAACTGGCTGCCGGACATGGCCATCGGCTCCTTCACCGGTCAGGGTCAGGCCGGCTGGCACGTGAGCGGCAACAACGACTATGTGGTCTACGGAGGGGAGTTCCCCCGGATCAACGGGGTGAACCAGCAGGGGCTGGTGCGTTTCGCCAGGCGGCCGATCGCGCCAGGCTCCGAGGGCCCCCGATTCGACACCACGCCTTGGGCGCCCACCCTGGTGCCCACCTCAACCACCTCGGTGCGGGTCAGCTGGCCGACGGCCTATGACCGGGACGACAAGACGCTGACCTACCAAGCCATCCGTACCGGCGTTGCGACTCCGCGCATCACCCTCAACGCCGATTCGCAGTGGTGGAACACCCCGCGGCTTGGCTTCGTCGACACCGGACTGTCACCGGGTCAGTCGTACTCGTACCGCGTCGTGGTCAATGACCCCGGAGGCAACACGGTGAACAGCACCACGGTCTCGGTCACCATGCCCACGAGCTTCCAGGCGGCAAGTGCCTACGCCCAAGCGGTGCGCGGTCGGGGTGCGCGGATCTACTGGCCGCTGAACGAGACCTCGGGTCTGAACGTGACCGACCGGGCGGCGGGAACCGCGACGGGTCCCAACATCGGCGTCAACGACGGCGTGGCCGACACCGGGGTGACCTGGGGTGTGGCCGGTGCGATTCCCGGCAATACCGCGGCCTCGCTCGGCAACAACGACTTCAGCCGGATCTACACCCTCGGACAGGAGACCGCCCCGGACACCTTCACCATCCAGGCCTGGATTCGGACCAGCACCACCAGCGGCGGCCGGATCTTCGGCTTCGATGACCTGCAAACCGGGAACACCAACGCCAGTCACCGCGACCGGTTCATCTGGATGGACAACAGCGGCCGGATCAACTTCGGTGTTCGCGCCCAGAACGAAACCGTTCGGACCATCACGAGCCCGCTCACCTATCGGAACAACCAGTGGCACATGGTGACCGCCACGATGGGATCCGCGGGCATGACGCTCAACGTCGATGGGGTCCAGGTCGGCAGTCGGACCGACACCACCCAGGGCGAGGCGTACATCGGCAACTGGCGGCTAGGTGGTGACCGCTTCACGGTCAACCGCCAGCCGGCCTGGCCCAACGTACCGAGCGCTACCAACGGCAACTTCGTCGGGTCGGTCGATGAGGTGGCCGTCTACCCGACGGCACTTACGGCGAGCCAGATCCTGACCCAGTACCAGGCCGCAACGGGCGCGCCGCCGCCCAACTCGCCGCCGACGGCCAGCTTCACGACCTCGACTTCGGGTCTGACGGCGTCAGTCAACGCGACTGGTTCCAGCGATCCGGACGGGGAGATCGTGTCCTGGGCCTGGAACTTCGGGGACGGCGAGCACCGGAAGCGGCCAGACCACGAGCCACACCTACGACGAGGCCAGTACCTACACCATCTCGCTGACCGTGACCGACGACGACGGGGCCACCAACAGCACGACGCGACAGGTCACCGTGACCGCTCCCCCGGCGGGAACTGCGCTGGCCGAGGACGCGTTCAGCCGGACCGTCAGCAACGGTTGGGGCTCCGCCGACACCGGTGGGACCTGGACCTTGTCGACCGCCACCAGCAACTTCTCGGTCGGCAATGGAGTGGGCCGGATGACGATGGCCACCAGTTCCGGTCCATCGGCGTACTTGAACTCGGTCGCGGGGCAGGACGTCGACCTGATCACCAACGTCAGCTACGACAAACCCGGCACGGGGGGTGGCGTCTATACCTCCGCTGTGGTGCGCCGGATCGGCACGTCGGACTACCGGGCCAAGCTGAGAGTGACGGCAACCGCCACGAGCATCATCCTGTCCCGGACCGTGAGTGGCGCTGAGACAGCGCTGGTCACCCAGACCGTCCCGGGTGTGGTGGTCGCCGCTGGTGATGTGCTGAACATCCGGCTGCAGGCCGAGGGCGACGGCACGACGACGCTGCGGGCCAAGGTCTGGAGGTCCGGAACCACGGAACCGGCGACCTGGACGGCAACGGCAACCGACACCACGGCGGCGCTGCAGGCGCCTGGTGGGGTCGGCCTGCAGAACTATCTGTCCGGCTCGGCCACCAATGCCCCGATCGTCGCCAGCATCGGTGACTTCCAGGTCGTGCCGCTGCCGTAGGCGCGTTGTCCTGGCCTGCCGTTCCCGGCCTGCCGACCAAGAAGGTTGGGATCGGCCGGTCAGGAGATACTGAGATTTCGGATCTTGAGCTTCCCGTCGGTCCCTGAACGTCCGATGTGCAGGTAGCCTCCGCGGAAGCGATCATCCCGGGCCTCGACGAAGTTTCCGTCGTCGCGGGTCAGGCGGATCGTCGTCGGAGTGACGTCGAGGGTGAGGCGCGTCCAGAGCCCCGGTTTGAAGGGCGTGCTCTGCCGGCTGGCAGTGAGGGCCTCGCCGTTGGCGTCGCCATGCACGTGAGCGTAGATCGCCATGCGACCGTCGGCGCGCACGAGGGCGTGGTAGCCGTCGGAGTTCGCGGAACGGTGCTCGTAGTAGCGGTCGTCGGCATGCCCGAACGCGATCGACAGATGTTGCCAGGTGTCACTGGGGAGGGGGTCGAAGGTCGCGTCGAAGATCAGCCGGTAGGACTTGGCAGTGATCGGGCAGAACTGGCCCAAGGTGAGGAAAGCGGGCCGGTCGGGGACGTCGAGTCCGATGACGCCCTTCTCTTCCCAATGCAGGCCGTACTGGTCGAGATAGGGATCCAGCGTCAGCTCACCGGCGGAGATCCCCCCGTCGGTCCAGGTGTCCGACGTGAGCGGCGACTGTACTGCGGTCAGGTAACCCAGATCAGGGCTGATCATCCCTTGGACGCCAAGCAGCGAAAAGTGCTGCACCTCATGCCTGCGGTGCACCGGAACGACCCACACGGGAACCCCAGTGTCCACCGCCCTGCGGACCAATGCCGACGGGAGGAAATCCCACTCGGCTCGGGCGGGCAGGACCAAAGCGTCGCGATCTGGGTTGAGGACCTTACCGAGCTTGTCGATCGCCGGGGCGGTGACCATCTTGTGGTGTCCGAGGTATGCGAAGATCGGGTATCCAGCGTCCTGGACTACCTTGAGCCGGGCAGTGGACGTGCCCGGCAGCTTGATCATCACGGTGTCCTGCAGGCCGGAGTCCTCGATGACCTTGATCATCAGCGGGTAGGCGTCGTCGTCCTTGGCCTCGATGCACAGGACGGCGAAGCCACCTATCACGCGGAGCACGTCGGAAAGACGCGGCAGGACCGGCATGTTGGCGCCGACCCAGCGCGGACCCAACCGGGGAATGGTGACCCGAACATCGTCCAAGGACTCTGACGACTGCTCGTCGGCCGGTCCGGAGCTGGTGGTCGTTCGGTCGAGGGTCAGGTCGTGCAGGCAGTAGATCTCGTTGTCAGCGCTGCGGACGACGGAGATCTCGATAGCCTCGGCTCCCCACTCGAACGCCCTCTGATAGGCCGGCAGGGTGTGCTCGGGGGCAATGTCGCCGGCACCGCGATGGGCGATGAAGTATGGCGTCGTGCGGCGCTGCAGCCAACGCTCGTAGCTGATCCGTTCGCGGACCGTGGGTGGCGTAGAGGGTTGCGCTTCCCGATCGCGGAGGAACGCCCCGACGCCCACGCCGCCGACCGCAGCCCCCAGCGCAGCCGCGCCCGCTACCGAGAGCACCGTTCGTCGTTGAATCCCCACAACCTTCCCCCCGGCTGGTCGCACCAGAGCGACACTACTGCGAACTCGACGGCCTACCCCGTGTCACGAAGAGATGGAGGCCGCACCGTTACCTCTCACTCGAGGCGTTTCAAACGTCCGTACCATCTCGGCATCACCAAGACGGTGTAGCCGATCATGACTACGGCAAACGCGGTGTAGATCACGACGAACGCCACTGGCACCGCGAGGAGGCAGAACGACAGGCACAACAACCCGTAGTCGGTGGGCAGCTTGAGCACCGACAGCACTCGAGAAGGTGCCGACGTGGCGGCTGGCGTTCCCGTCCGGGCCACCCGCACTCGGATCAGCAAGTCGGTGAGCAGCATTCCGAAGAAATGCACGACGTAGGCGGCAGCGAAGGCGAGCGGCACGAAGAGCCACTGGATAGGCACGTCGAAGTTCCGGTACGCCGTGATCAGGACGGCCAGGTGCAACGTAGCGATCTTGACCGAGTCGATGGAGTGGTCGAGCCATTCGCCGGACAGGCTGCCACCGCCGCGGAGGCGGGCGAGCTGGCCGTCGCTCGCGTCCAGCGCGTAGCCCAGGACCAGTGTTCCCGTCACCACGAGCGCAGCGAGCACGCCCGGTCGCATTGCGGCCAGCGCCACAATGCCGCTGAAGGTGAAAATCGCGCTGATGATCGTCACGTGGTTGGGCGTCAGGCCCAGCTGGTGGGCGCCGGCGGCGAAGATGCGGCCGAGGGGCCGGTTGATGACCAAGGAGTAGAACGGGGCGCCGCGCGAGGACTTCTGAACACCCTTGAGGTCGCGCAGGGAGTCGCGGAACGAGGTCGCCTGCACCGGCAGATTCTATGCATCAACCGGTGACCCGTGTTCGCCGCGATGGTTACGGCTTAATAAACATGCGAACGGAGCTTTCGTGGGCCCACGGACGGATTGCTACCGTTAGCGGGCCGGGGGGATGCAGGCCTACGCTGCGCTGATGCACAGAGGTTTGCTTAGGGGAATAGGCAAGTCGAACGTCGCTGCACCCCTCCATGTCAAGATCGTGATCAGGGGAGCGCGACGATGAAAGTCCTACGCCTGGGTGTGTGTGCCCTCGCGATGAGTGCTGCGGTGTCGATGCTGGCAGCCTGCAGCGACGGGGAACCCGGCGACCAGCCCAACCCGGCCGCCACCTCCGGTGCGCCCACGCCGAGTGGCGCCGCCACCGCGGACCCGACGGCATCGAGCAGTCCGGCTCCCACCGCGGCGTCGCCGACTGAGCCGTCCGGTACGCCGACGGCCACCAGCTCCGACCAGCCCGTGCCCAAGGTGGGCCGCAGTGGTGCACCGGCGACCCCGACGGTGAGTGCCAAGCCCGCCAAGGTGGACGGGACCGTGCGCTATCCCGACGGGGTCTCGCTGCGGGTGGTCTCGGTCGACTTCGCGAAGGAGACCAAGAAGGGACCAGGCAGCTTCCCGGGACGTCAGTATGCGGTGCTGACCCTGCAGATGAACAACAAGTCGGACCGCGACCTCTCCATGGAGACAGTGGTGATCACCGTGCTGGACAAGAACGGTGAGGCCGTCGCTCCGGTGTACGTCGAGGAGGCCGAGGTGGCGGACTTCTCCGGCACCCTGAAACAAGGCAAGAAGGCCTCCGCCCGGTACGCGTTCGCGGTGCCCAAGTCCTCGCGCAGCAAGGTGACTGTCGTGGTCGATTTCGACGGGGTCCACACCTCCGCGGTGTTCCGGGGGAAGTTGACCTAGAACGTGTTACGTCGGGGGGGAGTGACCGGTTCGTCGCCGGCGATCGGGGCCATGGTCGCTCAGTTGTGGCAGGCGGCGGGCAGTTTCGGCTTGCAGCTGCTGGCTGCTTGGCTGCTGGGGGCCAGTGGGCTCGGCCTGCTGAGTCTGTGCCTCAGTCTGATCATCTTGGCCACGGCGGTGACGAGCGGGATGGTCGGGGACTCCCTGGTCATCCTGGACCGGCGAAACCGGACCATCCGGGCCGGCCTGCAGTTCTGGGCGCTGATCCTGACCGGTGTCTCCTTCGCAGTGACGGTCGCCGTGCTGCCGGCCAGTGGCTTGCTCACCCCGACCGAAGCCGTGCTCATGGGCCTGGCGCTGGTCGCGTTCCAGCTCGAGGAGCTGATCCGCCGGGTGTTCATGGCCACGATGCGCTTCTGGCGGCTGGTGATCATCGACTCCGCCGCGGTGCTCAGCGCGTTTGCGGTCGTCGGCATCTGGGCCGTCATCGAGCCGGTCGCGATCACCACCTTCTTCATCGCCCTGGGCGTCGGGCAGCTGATCGGGATCGGGGTCGGCGTTGCGATGCTTCCGGCGCCGGAGCGAACCCTGGTCTCGCTGCGCGGAGCGGCGATCAAGACCGTCGCCGGGTTCGGCCTGTGGCGCGGCGTTCAGGTCTCCGTCGCGCCGCTGGTGCTCACCGCGATGCGGATCGCGGTGACGGCGGCGGCGGGGGCTGCCGCGCTGGGACAGCTCGAACTAGCCCGCATCTACGTCGCCCCACTGCTGTTGGTTGTGCAGGGCCTCGGTTCGTACCTGCTCTCCACCTATGTCCGAGACAAAGAGCTTGCGTTGTCTCTGCTCACCCGGCGCGCCTGGAAGGCCTGCCTCGGCATGGTGATCGGCGCCCTGGTCGGCGGTGCGGTCATCGTGTGGGTCGCGCCGGTCGTCTCCGCAGCCATGTCCGGGCCGGGCATCCCGGTCGACCGGCTGGCCGTTGCCGGATGGGTGCTCTACGTCGCCGCATCCGGCACTCTTCAGCCGTTCGCCAGTCTGGCCGCCGCCCGTGGCCGCCCATCCCAGGTACTGCGGTGCCGGCTCGCCGACGCCGTCGTCGTTGTTACCGCGATTCCGCTGCTGCTCAGCCTGGGCGTCTCGGTCTCCTGGACTCCGTTCATCCTGGCCGCCGGCCTGATCCTGGGCGGGATTCTGGTCCGTCGCTTTGCCCTCAAGCCGTTGTCCGAGTACCAGCCACGCCGATCGGCGGGGCTCATGCGATCAAGGATTGTTCATGCCAGCCGTTAGCCGTTCCCGGATTGTCGCACTCCTCATCGGTCTGGCGACCCTGGTCGCCACCGCCGGTCCGGCGTCCCTCCCGGCCGAGGCCGATGAGATCGTCAGCCCGGAGACCGTGACCGCCGACGTGCTGCCGACCTGGCAGATCAACGGAGTGGTCTGGAGCCAGGCGGTGGTCGGCAATACCGTCTACGTCACCGGGAGCTTCACGAGGGCGCGCCCGCCAGGCGTGCCGGTCGGCGGTGCGGGTGAGGTGGACGCCAACAACATCTTCGCCTTCGACATCACCACCGGGAACCGGGTGCCCTTCGACCACAGCCTCAACGGTCAGGGTCTGGTGATCCGCGCCAACCCCACTGGCACTCGGCTTTACGTCGGCGGTGACTTCACCACAGTCGACGGTCAGGTGCGCCAACACGTGGCCGCGTTCGACGTCGCCACCGGCGCCCTGGTCAACGACTTCGTGCCGCGTACCGACGGCCAGGTCCGTGGCTTCGGGTTCGTCGGCTCCACGGTCTATATCGGCGGTAACTTCCGGGCGGCGAACAGCCAGCCGCGCATGCTTCTGGCCGCTTTCAACGCCACGAACGGGGCGATGCTGCCCTGGAATCCCACCGTCGACAACGGATACGTGTGGACGATGGTCACGTCGCCCGACGGGTCGCGGGTCATCGTCGGCGGCTCCTTCACGACCCTGAACGGCGTCAGCGCCTACGGCATGGGTGCGCTCAGCGCGACGACCGGCGCCACCGAGGAGTGGGCCGCCAACGCCCGATTGCGGGCGGCCGGCAACGACGGCGCAATACCCAGCCTCTACAGCGACGGCACCCAGATCTATGGCACCGGCTATGCGTTCGGCGCGGGAGCCACGTTCGAGGGAACCTTCGCGGCTGATCCGAACACCGGTGCGATCAACTGGGTGAACGACTGCCTGGGCGATACCTACGACATCTTCGCCATCGGCCAGGTCGCCTACAACGTCTCGCACCGGCACAACTGCGAGGTCGTCGGCGGTTTCCCCGATACCTCGCCGCGCTCGCGGTGGATGAAGGCGTCGGCCGACCGGACATTCCCGATCGGCACCATCACCAAGAGGGACGCTTACGGATGGGACTTCACCGGGCTGCCCTACTCCGGGCTCCTGCACTGGTACCCCGACCTGGAGTTCGGCACGTACACCGCGTCTCGCCAGGCGGCCTGGAGTGTTACCGGGAATGCGGACTACGTCGTGCTCGGCGGCGAGTTCCCAAGAGTCAACGGAGTCGCCCAGCAGGGCCTGGTCCGCTTTGTGAAGCGGCCGCAGCTGCCGCACGCGATGAAACCGATCAACAGCACAGCATTCACCCCGGCACCCTCCTCAACGGAGTCGGGCAAGGTCCGCGTGGTGTTCAGCAGCGTCTGGGATCGGGACGACGCGAACATCACCTATGACGTCTACCGAAGCCCCGGCACTCGGATCGCGACGATCAACCGAAGTGACTCAGAGTTCTGGAAGCTGCCATGGCTGAGCCACACCGACACCGGCCTGACGCCCGGCTCGTCGGTTCGCTACCAGGTCCGGGCCAAAGACCCAGACGGGAACTTCCAGTGGAGCGCATGGTCGCCCTACATCACCGTCTCCTCGGCGGCCACCCCGGCGTACCTGTCGACCGTCCGGACCGACGGCGCCTCGCACCTGTGGCGGCTCGGTGAGCCCAGCGGAACGACGACACTGCTAGACCAGGTCGGGGACCTGCACGGTACTCCGACCAGTGTCACCCTCGGTGCGGCCGGTGCTCTGACCGGGGAGAGCGACACTGCCGTCACCTCGGCGGGCGGGAGCACTCCGAAGATCACCACCAAGGACCTCACCGCCTCGGATGCGGCCGTCACAGTTGAGGCGTGGGTCAAGACCACCAGCACCCGTGGCGGGCGGATCGTCGGCTTCGGCGACAGCGCGACGGGCACCAGCACGTCTGGCAACACCGACCGGGTGCTCTACCTGGACAACTCCGGCCGGGTGAACTTCGCCATCCACGACGGCGCGTACCGGACCGTCTTCGGCCGCACCGGGATCAACGACGGTCAGTGGCACCATGTCGCCGGCGTCGTGGGCGCCACCGGCATGGAGCTGTTCGTGGACGGGATCCGCGTCGGGCGCGACCAGAACTTCACCGCACCCAGGGCCTACAACGGCTACTGGCGGATCGGTGCGGACCAGACCGGCGGGTTCGCCAACCGGCCGAGCGACACCGGCCTGGCCGGCAGCGTGGACGAGATCGCGGTCTATCCCAAGGCCCTGACCAAGTCCGAGGTCCAGTCCCATTACGTCGCCAGCGGTCGTACCGGAGGTTGGGGCGCGGTGCCGACCGACACCTACGGCGCCGAGGTCGCGGGCGACGGCCCGGACCTGTACTGGCGACTGGCCGAGGCTTCCGGTCCGGCCGTCGACTCCTCCGGCAACGGCGCCGGCGGCAATGTCACCGGCACGGTGGTCCGCAGCCAGACGGGGGCGATCACGGACAACGCCGCCACGAGGTTCAACGGCCTGAACGGTCTGGTGGTCGCTCAGCAGTCGCAGAACTCCCCCAAGACCTACAGCGCGGAGCTGTGGTTCCAAACCACCAGCATCCAGGGCGGAAAGCTGATCGGCTTCGGCAACGCGACCAGCGGACTGAGCAACTCCTACGACCGGCACGTCTACATGCAGAGCAACGGCCGGCTGAGCTTCGGCGCGAGCAGCGGCGGGCAGCAGTCGCTGGTGACGCCGATCTCCTACAACGACGGCCAGTGGCACCATGTGGTCGCGACCCAGGGACCGAGCGGGATGCGGCTGTGGGTCGACTCGGCGCTGGTCGGCAGCAACTCGTTCAGTGGCGCCGCGTCCTACCTCGGCTACTGGCGGGTGGGCGGTGACCGGACCTGGGGCAGCACCTTGAGCAACTACATCGCCGGCACTCTGGACGAGGTCGCGGTGTACCCGAAGGTGCTCACCGAGCAGGATGTCCGCGACCACTACACGGCGGCCGGCCGATCGCCGCTGAACCGTCCGCCGGTGGCCGCGTTCACCGCCACCACCGACGATCTCGAGGTCGATCTCGACGCGTCCGCCTCCACCGATCCGGACGGACCGGTCAGCTACGCCTGGAACTTCGGAGACGGCGCGACCGGTACGGGTGAGACGACGAGCCACACCTACGCCGCCGCCGGTACCTACACGGTGCAGCTCACCGTGGCCGACGGACCGGGCCTGACCGACTCGGAGACCCATGACGTGACGGTGGTGGCGAACGAGCCGCCGACGGCAGACTTCACCACCGAGATCGACGACCTCAAGGTCTCGGTGGATGCCGCGGCGTCCGCCGATGCCGACGGCGAGGTCACCGAGTACGCCTGGGAGTTCGGCGATGGCGCCACCGGATCAGGTGCCGCCGACACCCATACCTACGCTGCCTCCGGCGACTACGACGTAAAGCTGACCGTGACCGACAACGACGGCGCGACAGCCACCTTGACCAAGACCGTGACTGTTATCGAGCCACCGAACGCTGCGCCGAATGCGGCCTTCACCTCGAGCGTCGACGACCTGACGGTCAACGTCGACGGCTCCGGGTCGGACGATCCGGACGGCTCGATCGACAACTACGCCTGGGATTTCGGCGACGACTCGACCGGCTCGGGAGCGACCGCGACGCACCGGTATGGCGCGTCGGGCACATACACGGTGGAGCTGACAGTCACCGATGACCGCGGGGACACCGACACGATCACCCATGACGTCACGGTCGCTGCGCCGACGGTGTTCGCGCGGGACGACTTCGACCGTACGGTGACCACCGGTTGGGGCACCGCCGATCGCGGCGGCAACTGGTCCATTCCTTCTGGGGCCAGCCGTTACTCGGTCGGCAGCGGCGTCGGCAGGGTGAACCTGACTGCCGGCGCGGGCACCACGGCAACCCTGCCGGGAGTTTCAGCCACCGACACGGAGACGAAGGTGTCGGTGTCGATGGACAAGGCGTCGACCGGCGGCGGTCAGTACATCAGCGTCATCGGGCGATCGGTCAGCGGCGTCGGTGACTACCGGGCGAAGGTCCGGGTGCTCTCCACCGGCGCGGTCTCGCTGTCGCTGGTCAGGATGATCGGGACGACCGAGACGGCGTTGACGACCGTGACGGTCCCGGGCCTGACCTACACAGCCGGCGACACTATGAACATCCGGTTGCAGGTTGTCGGGACCAGCCCGACCACCGTGAAGGCGAAGGTCTGGAAGAGCACCGCGGCGGAGCCCGGTGGTTGGACCTCGTCCACCGGTGACACGACCAGCGAACTGCAAACCGCGGGCGCGGTAGGTCTCTACAGCTTCTTGTCCGGCTCCGCCACAAACGCCCCCGTGGTTGTCACTTACGACAATTTTATGGCAGGCGTACCACAGTAATCGCGCAGACGTCACCGAAGTTGCACCAGTAGTAAGATCACTTTCCTGGAGCCGTCGCAGTATTCGTCTGTTCGATTGAGGTAGTCACATGCTTGCTTTAACCCGCGCCATGCGGCTGGTAGGCGTCGCACGTGGCTGAGCCGCTGTCGCTGGGACAGTTGGGGCGGGTGTTATTCCGCTACTGGATCCTGATCCTCGTCGGCACGCTGGTGGGCGGTGCGCTGGCGTTCGGAGTCACGCGCTTCATGACCCCGGTCTACCGCGCCACTGCCATCCAGCTGGTCAAGGGGCTGCCGGGCACGGGGGCTGCGGCGAACTACGAGGCTGCGCAGTACGCCGTGAACCGGGCCAAGACCTATCCGTCGTTCGTGCACAGCCAGGAAGTGCTCGACGGTGTGCGGAACGACCTCGGCAACGCCGAATCCGTTGAACAACTCCGTCTGGACCTTTCGGCGACGAATCCGTTGGATACGCCATTGCTGGAGGTCTCGGCGACTGGCGAAACTCCGCAGGAAGCGCGCGACAAGGCCAACTATGCGGCTCGGCACATGGCTCGGTTCATCACCGAGATCGAAACCGTCGGCAACAAGTCACCGATCATCGTGGAAACGGCTGTGTTGGCCGCTCTGCCCGCCAGCGCTGCGTCGCCCAAGACGTTGGTCATCGTCGCGCTGGGCGCAATGGTCGGATTCGCGCTGACCACGATTTTCGCAATGATCAACTCCTATGTCCGATACCGGCGGAGAGCGGCGTTCCGCCGGAAGCAGGCCATCGGATGGATCACCGCCGAGTCGGCTGAGGTGCCCGCGGCCACTGCCGCCGCAGCCGCTCCGTCCCCACCGCCAAAGGTCGGACCGTCTACTGCAGCCGAAGCCGCCCCGCCGGTCCCGGCTCACGACGGGCTGCCCACCATTGTCGTGACCGCGCCGCAATCCGAGTCCCAGGTCGAGGCGTCCGCCGACTCGGCCGAGGCGAGTGCGTCGACAGCTGTCGACTCGGAGGTACCAGCGGAGCGCGACGGTGGGCCCACCGAGGCGGTGGCCAAAGCTGGGTTCGAGCCTGACGATTTCCTTTTCGAGGTCGATCCTGACCCGACCACCATCGTCGAGCGCCCGGCGGCAGCTCCCGGCGACTCGGCGGAGGACACCGACCACGAAATGGTCAGCTCGGTGGTGGACACCGATCACGACGCGGTCGGCTCGGTGGAGGAGGTCAACCACCACGCAGTCGATTCGGTGGAGGAGCTCAACCACCACGCAGTCGATTCGGTGGAGAAGGTCAACCACCATCTGGTGAAGCTAGAGGATCACAACGGCGCGGCAGGCCTCGACGAGATCGAGCTGGTGGATCTGGATGACTCGGCTGAGGACACCGTCCGGCTGCCGGACGAGCGCGACGAGATGGATGTGCTTGAACACTCGGGCACCCGGAAGCAATCCGCGCCGCGGTGACCACCACGACTGTCGGCCCGGTGCGCGAGGCGCCGACGGGTCGGCGTCGGCGGCTGGTGATCGGCCCGTACTTCGTCTTCCTGCTGGTGGTCGGGGCGACGATCCCCTGGCAGAGCAAGAGCTACTACCAGGGCGGGTTCGACGCGATCGCGTTGGCCAAGGCGGCTCTCAGTTTGTTCGCGCTCGGGTGCGCGGTTCTGGTCGCCTTCGGCCGTCCGGTCCGTGAGCTGCGGGCAAGTCCGCTGATCTTCCTCGTGTTCTACCTGACCTGCAGCGTGTTCGGGGCCTGGAGCACCGGCGAACTGGTTCCCTCCATGGTGATCGTTGTGCGGGTCATGCTGCTCGCAACGACCGTTCTTGTGCTGTCGCGCGCCTTCGACGGACCGATGATGCTGGGTAGCCTGGTCGCCGCGCTGGGGACGTTCGCCCTCGTGGGTGCCGCCACCGGCATCTCATCGTTGGCCGAGGGCCGGCTGCGCGGCGGGCTACCACCTTTGCATCCGAACGAGCTCGGCTCGACCTGCGCGGTGGTCGTTCTCTGGTGCCTCTGGAAGATCTTGGCGGGGCTCGACAACTGGCTGCAACTGGGGATTTTGGTGATGGCGCTGGCCGTGATGATAGCCACCGCCTCGCGTACGCCGTGGATCGCGATGGGAGTGGCGGCGCTGATCCTGGTTCTCCATACCCAAGCCATTCGGGTGCGGACGATCGTCCTCGCGGTCGCGGCCCTTCCGGTGGTGTGGTGGGCGATTGCGGGAACGGATCTGATTCAGGACCTTCTGTTCCGGGAAGACGAAGCCTCGAGCCTGACCACCCTGAGCAATCGTACGATCGCGTGGGAGGCGGCCCTGGCCCCGAAGAGCTCGCCATGGGTGACCTGGTTCGGTGGTGGTCTGCAGCTGAAGCGGATCAACGTCGCCGGTCAGTACTGGAACCAGCAGATTCTGGACAGCAGCTGGATCTCGGCTCTGGTGCAGGCTGGGTTCGTCGGACTTGTGCTCTGTACCCTCTGGGTGCTCGCCAGCATGGTCAGCACGGTTCATTCGTCGGCGAGATTGCGCGCACTTCAACTGGCTTTGCTGATCTACCTGACGTTGCGCGGCTTTCTGGAGAGCGGGCTGTTCGATGCGTCGACGGCGTTTCTGCTCTTTTTCACCACCGTGATGGCCACCCCCTTCCCATCCACATCACCACCGCACGGTGGCCCGTCGAGCGAAAGCCTGCCCGCGCAAGGTACGCCGGTCGCGGTGCGCTCGGGGTCGATCTAGCGGAACCCGTCGTGGAATCGGCTTGACCCCGAAAGTGTCCAAACTGTGATCTTTCCGTTATCTGGGTTACGGTATGCCGGCGACACGGCCCTATGCTCAGCCTGGGCATGGCTGGGGAGCCGTGTGGAGGAGACCGGTTTGTTCAAGGGGATTCGGTCGGCCGTTGTCGGTCCGACCAGATGGTCGGTGCGTGCAGCTGTCCTCGCATCATGGTCACTGATGGTCGGCGTTGCAGTCGCCGTCGCGCCTTTCCCAGCCGAACGGGTTTCGGCGGAGGTGGCTCGACCAGCAGGATCTGCAGGCGCCAGCACGGTCGGGACTGCCTCCTACGGTGTGCCCTCCGGAGCGGTCCATGTGGCGCCGTGGGGCTCTGACGGCGCATCAGGGTCCGCAGGGGCTCCCCTTCGAACTCTGGCGCGAGCCCTCGTTGTGGCGCCGGCGAGCGGGACCATTGTGTTGCGGGGCGGTGCTTACAACGAGCAGGTCGCCGTCTACAAGGCGGTGACCATCCAGAACTACCCCGGTGAGGAGGTCTGGCTGGACGGCAGCACGGCTGTCAAGGGCTGGGTCAAGGACGGGACGCGCTGGCGCCACGACGGATGGACGACCCGCTTCGACCACAGCCCCACCTACACCAAGGGCGCGCCGGATCTGACGATCAAGGACTGGCAGTTCGTCAACAAGACCATCGCGCCCATGGCGGCGCACCCGGATCAGCTGTGGATCAGCGGCGCCCGACAGAAGCAGGCCGCCTCGCTGAGCGCACTGACGGCCGGCAGCTTCTACCTGGACGAGTCGAGCTCACGGCTCTACATCGGATCCGACCCGACCGGCAAGTCGGTGACAGCCAGCAATCTCGCCCAGGCGATGAATGTCCGCGCATCCGGCGTGGTCGTGCGCGGCATCGGATTCCGCCGGTTCGCACCGTCGGTCTGGCATGTAGGCGCCGTCACCCTGGAGAAGCCCGGCGCCACCTTGGAGAACGTGCACATCTCGGAGATGGCGACGACCGGGCTGAGCATCCAGGCCAGTGGCGCCCGGATTCGCAAGGTCACGGTCGGCTACTCCGGCATGCTGGGAATACATAGCCGTTTCGCCGATGACCTGGTGCTGGACCGGGTGCACGCACATCGGAACAACATCGAGTCCTTCAACATCGCTCCCGTTTCGGGCGGCGCGAAGCTCGGCGCGAGCCGTGGCGTCACGGTGATCGACAGCAACTTCTCCGACAACTACGGCCCGGGCTTCTGGGAGGATCTGTCGGTTTACAACACCGTCATTCGCGGCTCAGACTTCAATCGCAACTCCGGTGACGGCCTCTTCCTGGAGATCTCGGCGAAAGCCGTGGTGGGCGATTCGGTCTTCATGCACAACAAGCTGGATGGCATCAAGGTCAACAACACCAGCAATGTGAAGATCTGGAACAACACTTTCGTGGGTAACAGCCGGTCGGTCTGGCTTGCGCAAGACGCCCGTCGCAACACCGACCGGTACGACCAAGCAGTCGACCCACGCATCCCCTGGCCCGATCCCGAGATGCCCTGGCAACTGGATAACGTCACGATGAGCAACAACGTGATCGGGCTCCCGGCGGGCTCCAAGTGCGTGCTGTGCGCGGAGGACTACAGCTACAAGGAAAGTGCTGAGTCGATGCGTATCAAGCTCGACGGCAACGTCTACAACCGGAGCTCCAGCTCCGCGCCCACCTGGCTGACCGTGTGGTCACGTGGCTCGACCAGTCCGGCAACCTTCACCACCCTGGCTGGCTTCAAGTCCACGACCGGACAAGAAGCCCGTGGCAGGGAGTACACCGGCAGCGCCGTCGTCTCATCGAGCGGTGTACTGGCCGACTCGGTGCAGAACCTGGCCGGATCGACCGCAATCAACCTTCCCACCGACGTCGCAGCCGCAATCGGGCGGACGGCCGGGAGTAGGTGGCTCGGGGCTTGGTCCACCGGGGACACCGCGCCTTCTCCGACTCCAACGCCTTCTCCGACTCCACCCCGACCCCGACCCCGACTCCAACGCCGAAGCCGTCCACCCCCAGCTCGACGCCGTCTTCCACCCCTACGACGCCTCCGAGCCCGACCACTCCCACGACCAACCCGACCAACGGCGTGCTTGCTCAGGACGATTTCGAGCGGTCCACCACTGGCGGGTGGGGCAAGGCCAACGTTGGGGGCGACTGGACGATCCCTGCCGGGTCAGACCGGTTCGCCACCGGGTACGGGTCGGGAATGGTCCAGCTGCACGCGGGCGATGGCTTCGCGGCGCGGCTCAATCAGGTCGCCTCGACCGGATCGGATGTGCGCATCGCCGCGTCGGTGGATCAGCCGCCCGGCGGGCCCGGCTACTTTCTCAACGTGATCGGCCGGCAGGCCGGCAGCTACGGCGACTATCGAGCGAAGTTCGGCATCGCGGCCAACGGGAAAGTGTCGGTCTGGCTGGTCAAGACTGTTGGCGGTACCGAGACGGTGCTGAACAGCGCATCCACGGGACTCACCTACACGGTGGGCGAAACCCTCGTGCTCCGAACCCAGGTCAGTGGCAAGGGCTCGACCACGGTCCAGGCCAAGGTGTGGAAGATCAACACCACAGAACCCGCTGCGTGGTCGGTCACGGCGACGGACAACACCAGTGGACTGCAGGTCCCCGGATCACTGGGCCTGTACGCCTACAGCGGCGGCACCTCGAACGGCGCACCGGTGTTCGTGCACGTCGATGGGTTGTTGGTTCGCTCGACGGGCTAGCCCGTCAACGAGTGCTCAGCTGAGCGCGTCGGAGGGTGCTCGAGGTACCAGCCGTATACGGAAAGAACTTGACGGTGACTCCCACCGACGCCATGTCGGCCTGGAGCTTCTCGCCCTTGGGCGTACCTAGCCAGTCATCGCCCTTGAAGAGAACATCGAAGCCGACCTCATGCCAGACCTGGAGCTTGTCGGTTGAGCGGTCGACAACCACCTCATCAACCATGCCCAAATGCGCGACGACCTGCATTCGTTCAGCCAATTGAACGATGGGATATTTGCCCTTAGCTTGATGGAGGGCTTCATCGGTCACCACTCCTACTACCAGGTGGTCACACTGCTCCCGGGCGCGGCGGAGAATGTTGAGGTGCCCGATATGAAAGGCGTCCCATCCCCCGGGAACGTATCCCACCACCGGACGAGGTTGTCCGTTGGGACGGGTCCGGTCTTTTCGGGTCTTGCCGTCAACGCCGGCGTCGAACTCGAATCTCTCGATGCGCGGCGTCAGCCAGGTCGGATCATCGCCGGGAGCCACAGGGCTGCCGACGCCCGCGAACAGGACGGAAGCTTCGGCGTGTGGCGCCGGCCTCGTCAGAGGATCATGACTGACCACATCCGAGACCCCATCGATGTGCTGGACTACGGCCGCCCGTTCGTCGAACGGTACGACCGGGTGTCGCCCGAAGAGGTGCTCGACGTAATCATCCGTGAATACGCCGACGAGTAGCTGCGAGCAGCGGGCTCGCGCTTGAACGATCAAATCAAGATCGCGCAGACCGATCATGTCGAATGAGTCTGCGAGATAACCCACCGGCATCAACTTCTCCCGAGTCTTCAGAACGCGCCGCGCTTGGCCAGCACTGCGAAGAAGGTCTTCCACATGATCAACAGATCCAGGGTCAGCGTCCAGTTCTCCACGTAGCGAAGATCGAGCCGGACGGTCTCTTCCCAGCTGAGCAGGGAGCGGCCGCTGACCTGCCACAGCCCGGTCAGCCCGGGAGTGACCAGCAGCCGCCGCCGCGCGTGGTCCTCGTAGACGTCGACCTCGGACTGCAGCGGCGGACGTGGACCGACCAGTGACATCTGGCCGCGCAACACGTTGAACAACTGCGGCAGTTCGTCCAACGAGTACTTCCGCAGGAACTTGCCCACCCGGGTGATCCGGGGATCGCTCTCCAGCTTGAACAGCATGCCGATGTTCGGGTTCTGGGCCCGCAGCTCGGCAAGCTTGGACTCCGCGTCGATGTGCATGGAGCGGAACTTGAGCATGGTGAAGGTGGTGCCGTCGAGGCCGACCCTGGTCTGCCGGAAGATCACCGGACCGCCGTCGGACATTTTCACCGCCAGCGCGATGACCGCGAGCACCGGCGCGATCACCACCAGGCCGACACTGGTCAGCCCCAGGTCCGTGGCTCGCTTCAACAGGCGCCGCCAGCCGGTGAAGTGCGGTTGCTCGACGTGCAGTAGCGGCAGACCGACGTACGGACGGATGTGCATCCGCGGTCCGGCCACCTCGACGAGGCCCGGATGCACGAACAGCTCGACGCCGACTCCTTCCAGAGCCCAGGAAAGCTCGCGCAGGTAGTGGTGCCGGGTCGCGTCCCCGCCAGTGACCGCGACCGCGTCCGCGCCGTACTGCTTGACCAGCTCCGGCACCTGGTCGAGATCGCCGATCACTGTCAGATCGGTGTCGTGCGCTCGGCTCGGATCGGTGGCCGGCACGCACACCCCGATCACCTGCATCCCGCACTGGGTCTCGCGCCGCAGCACCGCCACCAGATCGGCGGCCGCGTACGAGCTGCCCACCACGATGACCTTGCGGACGTTACGCCCCTCGCGCTGGCGGTGGTGCAGGCGCTTGCGCGTCGCGAAGCGGACCACCAGACACAAGGCACCGGCGATCGGCGTAGCCATCACGCACAGCGCCACCACTCCAGGTCGCTCGGTCACCGCCGAGGGAACCGCACCGGCGGCGATGGCGACGACGACCGCTCGCAGCACCGCTCGCATCTCGTCCCCGCCGACGCCGATCTTCGTCCGCTCGTAGCCACGGCTGATCGCGATGGCGATGGGCCAGGCGATGCCGGCGCCGAGAATGAGCACGGCCAGCTTCGGCGTGCTGAAGCTGATGATGTGCGGGAAGAAGACCGCGGTGATGATCACGGCGAGCATGCCCATCAGGCTGTCGAGCAGCATCAGCTGCACGGTGTAGCGCCTGCTCCACGCGGCGAAGTTCGAGGAGTCGCTCGCCACCAGGTGTTCGAACGACTCGGCTGACTCGACGCCGTCCGTCGTGCCGAGCGCATCGGCAAGGTGTGAGCGATGCCCGGTGTCCGGGCTCAGATCGTGACTGGGCCGCGGCCCGCGCACGCTGACCTGGTGGTCCGTGCCGTCGAGATCGGCGAACACCGTGGTGATCGCACCGTCGCCATACCCCAAAGGCTCGGGCTTCGCGCCGTTCGAAATCTCCGCGGCAGCAGAGACCGTACTGTCAGGTCGTCCCATACCGACTTTCCCCCGTTTGTCTTGCCGCCCCCCGACAAGTTCAACACCCGGAAGGCACCTTGAACGGCGCGCACGCTGAGTCAGGGAACGTCTCGTCGACGACGAAAGAGAAGCCCCCCGAGGCTCAAACCTGAACGCTAGGCGACAGCCAGGAGCCTGTAGGTTACCAAACAGAGACTTGGCGGCTCCGAGCCGAGACGCAATCGTGATCTGCCCTGCTGAACACGAGGAAATACGGTCTCGAAGCGGTTTCAGCGCGGAACTTCCAGCGCGTCGAGCGGGCTTGAGGGGCCGACAGTCCCACGATCACGACCCGTCGGGCAGCCGGACGCCGACCAGCCGGGCGGCCCTCACGTCGTCCCAGCCGCCGCTCCACTCCAGCCGGGCCAGTGCTGCGGCTGGAAAGCGGTGCTGGATCGCCGCCCACGCGGACGGGTCGGAGGACTCCGGGTCGACCAGCTCGTAAGCCACGCCGGGCAGACCGGGGGCGTGCCCGACGAGAAGTGCGGTGTCGCAGCCGTCCGGCAGGGCGCGGACGGCCTCGATCAAGGAGTCGGAGCCGGCGTTGTAGTAGACCTCGCTGACGTCGGTGTGATCGGAGGCCACCGGTGGCAGGTCCAATAGCTCCAGCGTCTGACGGGCGCGGACCGCGGACGAGCAGAGCACATGGTCGATGGCCAGACCCTGCTCTCGCAGGTACGCACCGACCGCGCGCGCCTGCTGCTCGCCGTGCGAGGTGAGCCGCCGGTCGATGTCGTGGCCGCCGGAGCGTACGTCCTCTGTCTGGGCGTGCCGTAGCACGAGCAGGGTGCGGGTGGTCACGCGCGCAGCCTATGTGTGAGAGGTGGTGACCCGCCGGGCCCGGTCGAGGAGCAGGTTCCGCTCCTGCTCGTTGGCCGTCAGCCTCGCCGCCCGCTCGAACTCCGCCCGCGCCTCGTCCCGCCGACCCAGCCGCTCCAGCAGGTCACCGCGCACACTCGGCAGCAGGTGGTAGTTGCGCAGCGCGGGCAGCTCGACCAGCTGGTCCAGCAAGGTGAGCCCCGTGGCCGGGCCGTACGCCATGCTGAGCGCGACCGCCCGGTTCACCTCGACGACCGCGGAACCGGTCTGACGGGCCAGCTGCTCGTACCGGCCGGCGATCTGCTCCCAGTCGGTGTCAGCGGCGGTTCGGGCGCGGGCGTGGCAGGCGGCGATGCCGGCCTGCAGCAGATATGGTCCCGGCTCGCGTTGGCACAGCTGCTCCGCTCGGGCCAGGGCGGCAAGCCCACGGGCGATCTGCCCGGTATCCCAACGCCGGCGGTCCTGGTCGGGCAACAGGATGGGCACTCCGTCCGGTCCGGCGCGTGCGGCGAGCCGGGACGACTGCAGCTCCATCAGTGCCCGGAGACCGCAGACCTCTGGGTCCTCCGGCACCAGGGCGGTCAGGATGCGGCCGACCCGCAGGGCCTCGCGGCACAGCGTTGGCCGGGTCCAGTCCGGCCCGGTCGTCGCCGAGTAACCCTCGTTGAAGAGCAGGTAGACCCCGGTCAGGACGGCGCCCAGCCGCTCGGCTCGCTCGGTCGGACTCGGCTCCTCCAGCGCCGCTCGGGCATCGGTCAGGGTGCGCTTGGCCCGCACCAGGCGCTGGGCGATCGTGGCCTCGCTCGTCAGATAGGCGCGGGCGATCTCTCGCGCCGTCAGTCCGGCGACCAGCCGCAGGGTGAGGGTGGCCTGAGCCTCACTGGTCAAGCTGGGATGGCAGCAGATGAACATCAACCGCAGCACGTCGTCCTCGACATGGTCGACCGCAGCGAGAAGATCCTGCTCGCTCATCTGATCTTCGATGCCGTGGGCGACGCTCTGGAAGGCCCGGTCACGACGCTGCCGGCGGCGGAAGTCGTCCACCGCGCGGCGCCGGGCCGTGGTCATCAGCCAAGCGCCGGGATTGGCCGGGATGCCGTTCCTTGGCCACTGTTCCAAAGCGGCCGCCAGCGCATCCTGAGCGAGGTCCTCCGCCAGCCCGACATCGCGGACGATTCGCACCAATCCGGCGATCAGCCGAGTGGACTCCAGCCGCCAGACCGCCTCCACCGCCTCGGCCGCCGTCCCCGTCGTCTGCTCGCTCACTCTCCGATCAGATCACGCTCACGCTCGCGCCCCTGCAGATTCGAACGCTGCGTCCGTTCCTCGCGCTGTACGCCGGTTGCTTCCGGCGTACAGCGCGAAGATCCGGCGTGCAGTGCGGCGTGGCAGGGCCGTCACTCCGGCGAGAACTCGCTCAGCTGCCGGAGCTCGGCGCTGCCCTCGAAGCCCGGCCAGTGGTCGAGGTGGATCTGCATCAGCCGGCGACCGAGCTCGATCGCCTCAGCCTTGGAGCCGACGTCCAGCATCGCGTAGCCCCCGACCAGCTCCTTGGCCTCGGTGAACGGTCCGTCCACGACCTTGATCGTCCCGTCGGCCAGCGAGACGATCGCGCCGGCGTCGCTGCCCATCAGCCCGCCTTGGTCGAGCAGGGTGCCGTTGCGGAAGCCCTCCTCCGCGTACGCGCCCATCGCCTCCATCAGCGCCGGTGGTGGCGGGCCGACCGGTCGGGACTCGTCGAACTTCAGCATCGCCAGAAACTTCATGGCCATCTCCTTGACGTCGTACGCCGGCCCGACTGGCCGGCCTCTCATCAACGCGTCGCCCGGCCGCCCCGATTCTCGACACGACCCTGCCGAGAATTCTCGACTTTCTGCTGTCGCGAACGCGAAAGCGGGGTGACCAGGCGAGATGTTGACCCGTGATTCCTAGTGTTGGACTAGGGTTTGGGGCTGTGACTGTTGCCACCGTGCTCGGACTTCCGCGCTTCGAGGACTCGGAGGTGGTGGTTCCCGCCCCCGCCCCCGGACCGGGGAACTGGGCCGGTGCTGCGAGCTGTGTGTTGGTCGACGGAGTCTTCTGGCTGGCCTACCGCGTACGCCGTCCACTGGACGAGGGTCGCGGGGTGAGCGTTGCCATCGCCCGGTCGACCGACGGAGTGCGGTTCGACCCGGTCGATGCGGTCGGCCGGGACGCGTTCGGCGCCGCGTCCTTCGAGCGTCCGGTGATCATGCCGACCGGCTCGGGCTGGCGGCTCTATCTCAGCTGCGCAACTCCGAAGTCCAAGCATTGGTGGATCGAGGCTTTAGATGCGCCGCGGCCGGAGCGGCTCTCGAGGGGCCGGCGCCGGGTGGTGCTGCCCGGCGATGCCGGCTGGGCGGTCAAGGATCCGGTGATCGCTCGCGGCGCCGACGGCGACTGGCAGATGTGGGTCTGCTGCCACCCGCTGCACCCGGCGGGCGAGGAGGACCGGATGATCACCAGGTACGCCACGAGTGCGGACGGCCTGAGTTGGACCGACCATGGCGAGGTGCTGCGCGGGACGCCGGGAAGCTGGGACCAACGTGGCGCCCGGATCACCGCCGTGCTGGACGATGACCCGCTGACCGTCCTCTACGACGGTCGGGACAGCGCCGCGGCCAACTGGCACGAGAAGACGGGTCTGGCGCGCCGGCTCGGCGATCTGCTGGTGCCGGTCGGAGACCAACCGGTCGCCAGCTCACCTGAGAGCGACGGTGCGCTCCGCTACGTCAGCGCAGTCCGGCTGCCCGACGGTCGCACCCGCTACTACTTCGAGGCCGCCCGTCCCGACGGCGCCCACGACCTGATGACCTCCATCGCCTGATTCACGGAGTACGGGCGGCGTACGCGCCGCGTCCGGTGGTCGAGCGCCAGTCCTGGAACGACTCGCCGAGCACCTCTTCGAGCAGCGCGATGTCCTTCGCGACGTCCCCGAGCAGCTCTGCCCGCTGCTCCGGTGGAAGCGCCGGCCGGTGTCGCGATCCCCGGAACTGCAACGCAGCGACCAGCGGCTTGCTCGCCCGCCGCCAGAACGTTGGAGGCAAGTGCTGGCCCAACGCCGCGCCGCTCCGGATGGCCTGGCCGATGACCGTGGTGCGTAGCCCGGGTCCGACGAACGGCCGGGAGTTGTCCGCTGGCACCTGGCCGATGCGGTCCTCGGCAATGCCAAGGAAGCGGCAGACCCGGTTCAACGTCTCCGTGGGCTTGGAGACCAGCTGCCAGTAGCGCAGCACCAGTACGCGTTCCCGGTCCACCAGCGTGAACAGGTCCTGCAACTGCTCCCCGTACCGTCCCAGTCGGCGGTAGTGCCAGAACGGGGCCCATCCCTTCTCCACCCGCTCGTCCTCGGCATGCCACGCGGTGACGAAGTCCGGACACGGCTCCAGCCCGTCCACCCACAGGTGCATCCAGTTCGAGTACGCCCGATCGATCGGGTCCCGGACCACCGCGATCAGCCGTGCCTCGGGCAGCTCGTCGGCGATCCGGCGGCGGGCGTTCGGCAGATACATATAAAAGGGAGTGCTCTCCAGCCGCAGCGCCTCCTCCGGCGCGTCGGCGAACAGCGCCGCATAGTCCCGCCGCCGCCAGACCCACTCCTGCTGGCTGTGCGCATCGCCCGGTCCGGCGTACGCGGGGGGTGGGGCGTCAGCGCACATGTAGTACTTCGGCTCCTTGACCGGGGAGGCGAAGATCTGCGGGTGCCGGGCCAACGCGGCGTGCAAGGCGGTGGTGCCGGCCTTGGGCGCTCCGATGATCAGGACGTCCGGGCGGCATTCCCTATCGGACATATAGGAAATGTTAGGGATCCGGCAAGAGCCAGAGTGCAGCGTTCAGCATCCGGCCCTCAGTGCGAATGCTGCTTGGCCCGCTCGAAGCTCGCGCGAATCTCCTCTTCGGCCTCATCCACCCCGGTCCAGGTAGCGCCCTCGACCGACTTCCCCGGCTCCAGGTCTTTGTAGACGGTGAAGAAGTGCTCGATCTCGAGCAGCAGGTACTCCCGGACGTCACCGATGTCGCGCACATGGTCCCGCCGGTGATCGGTCGCCGGAACGCACAGCACCTTGTCATCGCCACCCGCCTCGTCCTTCATCCGGAACATGGCGATCGCCCGGCACTGGATCACGCAGCCCGGGAAGGTCGGCTCGGAGACCAGCACCAGCGCGTCCAGCGGGTCGCCGTCCTGGCCGAGCGTGCCCTCGATAAAGCCGTAGTCGGCCGGGTACGCGGTGGCCGTGAACAGCGTCCGGTCCAGCCGGATCCGACCGGTCTCGTGGTCCACCTCGTACTTGTTCTTGCCCCCCTTGGGGATCTCCACCGTGACATCGAAGGTCATGCCACTCATCGGCTTCGGGACCTTCTCGGCATTGGGTGCGGTCACGAGACCTCCTTAGGATGGGCCTGGCTCGCGGGCGCCAGGGGAGCGCCGACTGCGGGATCGAGCCTATCGGAAGGGTGATCGCACAGGTGACGTCGAAGCGGACGGTGCTGGCGGCCATCGCCATGATCATCACCGTCGGCCTGGTCGTCGGTGTGGTCACCGGTTCGTTCGCGAGTCTGGCCCGGGCCGGGCTCTACGCGACCGGCCTGTGGAGCAGCAACGGTCCGTCGGTGCTGCCGTCGGCCTCACCCGATGCGCCTACGCCGTCGGCTTCGAGCGCCTCGGCGCGCCCGACGCCGAGCGCCACCACGTCTCCGCCGGTCGATCTGCCGGCCGGCGTCCTGGTGGGCGCCGACAGCGGCGACCGTCCGAATCCGGCCAAGGTCAGGGCCAGGATCGCCAAGGTCCGGGTGAAGAACTCCCAAGGCCGGCTCTCCGGGTCGGTGCTGGAGGTGACCAGCGGGTCAGCGGTGTTCCGGCAGCAGGCCGGCCGGGCGCTGATCCCGGCGTCCACGATGAAACTGCTGACCAGCGCGACCGTGCTGTCCCTGCTCGGGCCCGACCACACCTTCACCACCTCGGTGGTCAGCCCCAAGCGCGGTCAGTTGATCTTGGTCGGCGGCGGCGATCCCTACCTGATGACCAAGCGGTCCACGGCCAGCAGCTATCCGAAGCGGGCATCGGTGGCCGGCCTGGCCAAGAGCACCGCAACGGAGCTGCGCAAGGCCAAGATCTCCAGGGTCCGGCTGGGCTACGACGCCGGCCTGTTCGGCGGCCCGGCGTGGAACCCGACCTGGCCCAGCGGCTACGGCGACCAGGTATCGCGGATCTCGGCCCTCTGGGTGGACGGGGGCCGGACCGGCGGGGGATCACCGGGTCCGCGAGCCAGCGATCCGGCTCGGGCGGCCACCAACGCGTACGCCGCGGCGCTGCGTAAGCAGGGGATCCGGGTCGTCGTGACCGGCCGAGCCAGTGCTCCGCGTACCGCCGCCCGGGTGGCCAGCGTCTCCTCGATGCCGCTCGAGCGGATCGTCGAACAGGTGCTGATGGTCAGCGACAACGACGCCGCCGAGGTGCTGTTCCGGCACGTGGCCGTGGCGAAGCAGCGCCGGGGCACCTCCGCCGAGGCCAGCCGGGCGGTCCGCGCCGAGCTGACGGAGCTGGGGCTGTGGCGCGACGGCACGGTGATCGCCGACGGCAGTGGGCTGTCCCGACAGAACCGGATCCCGGCCGAGGTGCTGGCCCGGACGCTCCGGCTGGCCGCGGGCGATGATCGTCCGCGATTGCGCGGCGTGATCACCGGGCTGTCGGTGGCCGGAGTCGAGGGCAGTCTGCGGCGCCGTTACTTCGACGACGAAAGCCTGCCCGGCCGCGGAGTGGTGCGGGGCAAGACGGGCACCCTGCGCGAGGTACACACGCTGGCCGGGCTGCTGCGCACCCGGGACGGCTCGGTGCTGGTCTATGCGTTCTTGATCAACAACCCGAAGAACCAGTTCGCCGCTCGGGTGTGGCTGGATCGGGTCACTGCCGCGCTCAGCACCTGCGGCTGCCGCTGACGGCCGAAACGCGCTCAGGGCCGGTCGCATACGCTCACTGACATGGCTGCATCGATGATCGACTGGACGGTGGCGCTGAACACGGCCACCAAGCTGGTCAAGCCCGGTCCGGAGATCTCGGCCGACGGCGCCCGGACCGTCGTCGCCGAGCTGCGCGAGTACGCGACTCGCGCCGAGGCGTACGTCACCCAGGTCACCGGCCTGGATGCCGGCGAAGCAACCTCGCCGGTGCTGGTGGTGGACCGGCCGCGCTGGATCCAGGCCAATCTGGACGGGTTCCGGCAGATCCTCGCGCCGCTCAGCGCCAAGGCGGCCGAGCGCTTCCTCAACGCCGGCTCGACGATGGCCGGCATCGGCCCGCGGATCACTGGAGTCGAGGTCGGGGCGCTGTTGAGCTACCTCGCGCCCAAGGTGCTGGGCCAGTTCGACCCGTTCTTTCCGGGCGGCAGGCTGCTCCTGGTGGCGCCGAACATCGTCGCCATCGAACGCGAGCTCGACGTCGTCCCCGGGGACTTCCGGCTCTGGGTCTGCCTGCACGAGGAGACCCATCGCGTGCAGTTCGCGGCCGTGCCCTGGTTGCGTGACTACCTGAACGCCCAGATCGCCGAGCTGGTCGACTCGACCGACCTCGATCCCACGGTGCTCGCCGAGATGCTCCGCAACGCGATCAAGCGCATCATCGACGGGCTGGCCAGTAACCAGGAGCTCTCCATCGTCGACCTGGTCCAGACGCCGGCGCAGCGCGTCATCGTCGACAAGATCACCGCGGTGATGTCCCTCCTCGAGGGCCACGCCGACGTCGTGATGGACGGCGTCGGACCGGAGGTGATTCCCACGGTCGAGGCGATCCGGGCGAAGTTCACCGTACGCCGGCAGGGGCAGGGCTTCGACAAGGTGATCCGCAAGCTGCTCGGGCTGGACGCCAAGATGCGGCAGTACCGCGACGGAGCGGCCTTCTGCAAGGCCGTGATCGCCGCGGTCGGGATGGACGGTTTCAACCGGGTCTGGACCTCGGCGGAGACGCTGCCGACCCGGGACGAGATCACCCACCCGGAGCGCTGGCTGGCCCGGGTGCACCCGCAGCTCAGCGCCGCCTGACCTCGCCCGCTCGTCGTGGCGCGCCGCGAGCTGGGTCCGGCGACCCTGGCGATCGTGCAGGCCGTCGACGATGCGCTGACCAGGAACGATTCGGCACTGCTCGTGGCCTGCTCCGGAGGCCCCGACTCGTTGGCCCTGGCCTTCGCCGCGCTCCGGGTCGGGCGCCGCCGCCGGCTCGCGGTGTCGGCGCTGGTCGTCGACCACGGTCTGCAGCCGGATTCGGCTCAGGTCGCCGCCGCGGCCCGGGACCAGCTGTCCGGCCTTGGCTTCGCGCGGGTGCGAGTGTCTCGAGTGCAGGTCGATCTCGGCCGGCAGGGACCCGAGGCGGCCGCCCGCACCGCCCGCTACGGGGCCCTCGCCGCCGAGGCCGAGGCGACCGGCGCGACCGTGCTGCTCGGCCATACTCTCGACGACCAGGCGGAGACGGTGTTGCTCGGACTCGCCCGCGGGTCCGGCGTACGCTCCCTGGCCGGCATGGCCGTCCGATCCGGCCGGCTCCTTCGCCCGCTGCTCGGTCTGCGCCGAACGGTGACCGAACAGTCCTGCGCCGAGCTCGGCCTGCACACCTGGTCCGACCCGCACAATGCCGACCCGGCCTACGCCCGGGTACGCGCCCGCCGGGATGCCTTGCCGGCACTCGAAGCGGCCCTCGGCCCGGGAATTGCCGAGGCGCTGGCCCGCACAGCCGCCCTGGCCCGCGACGACGCCGACCTGCTGGACGCTCTCGCCGCCGAGGCCGATCCGGGCACCGACACACTGCACGCCGATCTCCTGCTCGAGCTGCCGGCGGCATTGCGCACCCGGGTGATCCGGCGCTGGCTGCTCCGGCACGGGGCGGCCGAGGTCACCGCGCAGCATGTCGCCTCCGTGGACGCGCTGGTCACCCGCTGGCATGGCCAAGGAAAAATTCGGCTGTCCGGTGTCGGTGTCACCCGTCAGGATGGGAGTCTGCATTGCGAGCCTGACCACTGACTCTTCGGGGGTCCAAGGGGGTCGCCCCCCTTGCTGTTCAAAGGGGACCATGACTGCCGCCATCACGGTGACCGACCTGGGCAAGACCTACGTCGTGCCCGAACGCGAGGGTGGCGTACGCGCGGCGCTGGCCGCCCTGATCCGGCGGCGGACCAAGGACGTCGTCGCGGTGGCCGGAGTGAGCTTCACCGTCGAGGCGGGGGAGATCGTCGGGTTCCTTGGTCCTAATGGGGCCGGCAAGACCACCACCTTGAAGATGCTGGCCGGACTGCTGCACCCGACCTCAGGAACCGCCGAGGTGCTCAGCTACACGCCGTGGCGGCGGGACCGTGACTATCTCGGCCAGATGTCGCTGATCATGGGTCAGCGCAACCAGCTGCACTGGGACATCCCCGTCCTGGACTCCTTTCGGCTCAACCAGGCGATCTTCCGTATTCCCGAGACGGACTACCGGACGCGGCTGGACGAGTTGGTCGATCTGCTGGAGCTGGAGGACCTGCTGCGCAAACCGGTGCGCAACCTGAGCCTGGGCGAGCGCATGAAATGTGAGATCGCCGGTTCACTGCTGCACGCCCCGGCAGTGCTGTTCCTCGACGAACCCACGATCGGGCTCGACGTGGCCATGCAGCGGCGGATCCGGTCCTTCATCGCGGAGTACAACGCCCGCACCGGCGCCTGTGTGATGCTCACCAGCCACTACATGGCCGACGTGGAGGCGTTGTGCCGGCGGGTGATCGTCATTCACCAGGGCCGCCTCGTCTACGACGGGGATCTGTCCGGACTGGTGCAGCGCTTCGCGGCCCACAAGACGATCACGGTCGAGCTCGACGAGGGTGCAACGCTGCCCGAACCCCTCCCGGTGGAGCTGGTGGACGGGGCCGAGGTCGAGAGGACCGCGACCGGCTTCTCGGTCCGGGTGCCCAAGGCCGATACTCCTGCAGTGGCCAGCCGGCTGCTGGCCGCTCTTCCGGTGGCTGACCTGACGATCGAGGAGCCACCGGTCGACCAGGTGATCGAGCGGGTCTTCGCCTCCTCGGCGGCCGAGGAGGGCGATGACTGACGTCGGGCTGGCCCGGCCACGCAGTCGACCCGAGCTGAGCCACTTCTCTCTGACCAGCCTGGCCCAGTTCTACCGGGCGCGCTTCGCGATGTCGGTCTCGGTCAACCTGGCCTACCGCGGAGCAGTGACGATCTGGATCTTTGTCACGCTGATCCAGCCGCTGGTGTTCATCGTGGTCTGGCGAACGGTCGCTGGGGACGGATCGACCGGCGGCTACACCGCGAACCAGTTCGTGGCGTACTTCCTGGTCATGATGGTCGTCGACCACCTGACCTTTATCTGGCACATGTTCGAGTTCGAGTGGCGGATGCGGACCGGTGCCTTCTCGCCGCTGCTGATGCGCCCGATCCACCCGATCCACGGCGACGTCTGCGAGAACCTGGCCTACAAGGCGTGTGGGCTGGTCGGCGTGCTGCCCGCCGCCATCGTGCTCGGGGTGGTCTTCGATGCCGACCTGTCCGGAGTGACGGCGACGACCGTGCTGCCGTTCCTGATCGCCTTGGTGCTGGCCATGGTGCTGCGCTTCGTGGTCGAGTGGTGCCTGGCCCTGGCGGCGTTCTGGCTCACCAAGGTGACCGCGATCAACTCGCTGTTCTTCGCACTGACCACCTTCTTCGGCGGGATCTTCGCGCCGTTGGCCGTGCTGCCCGGCTGGATGCAGACCGTGGCGGCGTGGACGCCGTTCCCCTGGAGCCTGGCCTTTCCGGTCGAGGTGTTCCTGGGCCGGCGTGCCGGGACCGAGATCTGGGCGGGGTACGCCGCGCAGCTCGGCTGGATCGTGCTGGCGCTCGGCGGGTTGGCGCTGCTGTGGCGGCGGGCCACCCGGCGGTACTCGGCGGTCGGAGCATGAGGCACGGGCTGACAGTTCTGCGGGCGTTCCTCTCGCTCGGGGTGCTCAACCTGACGCAGTACCGCTCCGACTTCTTCATCTCGCTGCTGAACGCGCTGATCAGCCTGGTCACCCAGGTGCTGGCGCTGTCCGTGGTGTTCACCGCCACTTCCGACCTCGGCGGCTGGGGACCCTACGATCTGCTGGTCCTCATCGGCATCCACTTCTTCATCTCCGGGCTCATCGGCATCGTGATGAGACCGTCGATGGAGGCGCTGATGGAGGGCATCCGGCTGGGCACTTTCGACTTCCTGCTGACCAAGCCGGCCGACTCCCAGCTGCTGGCCAGCACCCAGGTGGTCGCGCCGCAGGCGGCCACCGATGTGGTGGTCGGGATCGGGGTGATCACGTTCGGGATGACCCGGCTGGGGGTCAGCCTCGATCCGCTGGACATCGGGCTGTTCCTCGTGATGCTGCTGGCGGGGCTGGCCATCGTCTACAGCTTCTTGCTGCTGCTGGCGACCTGCGCGTTCTGGTTCGTCAAGCTGGAGAACGTGCTCGTCATCTTCCAGGCGCTGTTCGGCAATGCCGGACGCTGGCCGGTGACCATCTTCCCGCCGTGGCTGCGCGCTTTCCTCACCTTCGTCGTTCCTGTGGCCTTCGCCGTGACCGTGCCGGCGCAGGCGCTGACCGGCCAGCTCGGCCCGGGCACGTCGCTGCTGGCCATTGCCGTCGCCGCTGCTTTCGTCGCCGGGTCCCGGCTGTTCTGGAGGATCGCCCTCCGTCGCTACACCGGTGCCTCGGCCTGACCTGCCGCATTCCCGGTCTTTGCGCCCTTTCGGTGCGTTCGCACCCGATATATCCGGCGCAGACGCACCGAAGCGGCGCAAAGAGGAGCCTCAGGTGGCTCGCTGGCCCCGGAGAAAGGCGCGGCGCAGCCGATCCAGCATCTGCGCGGGCCGATTGAGGTCCGCCCAGATCCATCGGACGACCTGCCAACCCAGGTCACGCAGCGCATCCTCCCGCTGCTTCTCCTCGAAGAGTGCGTCTTCGGGTGACTGTCCCGGCTTGAGCAGGAGCTGGCCGTACTTCACCTTCCCGTCGAACTCACCAAGCGTTCGGAACTTCTCCCAGCCGAAATCGCTGCGAGCCACGAAATGGCCCGCGTCGAACACCTCGAACTGCGGCTCGGGCGCCGGCATCCCCTGCTGAAAGAGCACCACCCGGCTCATCGACTCGCCCGGACTCTCGGCCCGGGGATCAAGGAAGGCAATGCAACGCCGGGCGTCGGCAACCCCGTGTCGACGACCCGCCTGAGCCAGGACCTCGGTCAGGGCTTCGCGTCGAAGGCCCGCACGGAGGGCCGCATCACCGACGGACACCGCCTGCAGCATGCTCAGCGTGCACGCGAGATCGACGACGGTGCGGGCCACGCTGGTCACTCGGAAGCCTTCGACGTCGACGATGTCGCTCGGGGCGAGTCGCGCCCCATGGATCTGCACGTACCGGCGCACCTTTCCTTGGCCGGCCCGGTCCCGGGTCAGATGTACACGTCCTAGGTGCTCTGTCCAGATGGGCAGGCCGTGGAGGGCCGCCGCCGAGACATGACTGACGACCGCATCGGGCGAGCTTTGCCCGAGGGTCGCCGCCAGGAGGCGAAGATGCATCGCCCGAGGCCTCAGCTCAGACTCGGGAGGGTCGGCGTACGCGCCGCGGCGGACCCGGACGAGCTCAGCTCGACGCGCCTTTCGGGCGATCTCGGCGTAGCTGTAGCCCTGCTCGGTCAGGTCCTTGCTCAGCTGAATCCGATCCATGGCTGCAGCCCAGCAAGATGTCAAGGCATTGCGCCAGCAATTGGGGTCAAACCTGTGGATGAGTGTGGATAACCGCGTCGACGCCCTGCCCACCCACGGGCCTCCTGTCGGTATGGGAGGCTGAGCCACGTGGACGACACCCAGCTCGGCAATGAACTGACTCGGGTCCTCTATAGCCCCGAACAGATCGAGTCCCGGATGCGTGAGCTGGCCGCCGAGATCGACCGCGATTACGCCGACAAGGATCTGCTGCTGATCGGCGTCCTCAACGGGGCGGTCATGGTGATGGCCGATCTGTCCCGGGCGCTGACCATCCACTGCCGGATGGACTGGATGGCGATCTCGTCCTACGGCTCGGGGACCAAGTCGTCCGGCGTGGTCCGCATTCTCAAGGACCTCAACACCGACATAAGCGGGATGCACGTGCTGGTGGTCGAGGACATCATCGATACCGGCCTGACTCTCAGCTACATGATCAGCAATCTCAGGTCGCGCGGGCCGGCCAGCCTCGAGGTGATGGCGGCCTTCCGCAAGCCCGAGGCCCAGCGAGTCGAAGTCGATGTCGCCTATGTCGGCTTCGACATCTCCAATGAGTTCGTCGTCGGCTACGGCCTGGACTACAACGGCCACTACCGCAACCTGCGGTCAGTCGGGACGCTGTCGCCCCACGTCTACAGCTGAGGGCCTACGGGAACCTCAGCTCGGCGTGACGCGGTAGATCTTGTCGTCGCCCGACCCGTTCGAGGTCAGGAAGTAGAGCGCTCCGTCCGGCCCCTGCTGGACCGTCCGGATCCGGCCGTAAGTGTTCTTGAACAGGTCCTGCTGAGCGGAGATCCGAGTGTCGGAGGCGACGCTGAAGAGCTTGATGCCTGAGCCCTTGAGCATCGCCACCGCCAGCCAGCCGTTCCAGTTCTCCCACTGGCTTCCGCTGAGGAAGACGCCGCCGCTGGTCGCCACCGTCGGGTTCCCGGAGCGCCACTTCGGCCCGTGGGCGTCCGGGTACCTCTTCCGGTCGGTCATCGGCACCGACTGGTTGTAAGTGCCTGGCCGGGGATCCCAGCCATAGTTGTCGCCGAGGAAGATCCGGTTCACCTCGTCGTCGACCCCCGGACCGTGCTCAGCGGTCCAGATCTCTGACTTCTTGGGCCAGAACATCACGCCTTGGATGTTGCGGTGCCCATAGCTGTAGACGTAGCGCGCGTTGCCGCCGCGGGAGTAGAAGGGGTTGGACTTCTAGATGTAGCCGTCGCTGCGAATCCGCAGCACCTTGCCGCCGAGGGAGCTGAGGCTCTGCGGGGCGCTGCCCATGGCGGCATCGCCGGTGCCGATGTAGAGCGAGTCGGCCGAGCGGAACCGCATCCGGCAGCCGCTGTGCTGGCCGGAGGTGTTCAGCGGGATCCCGGTGATCAGGGCCTTCACCTTGGTCGCCCGGGTCGGTGAGTCCAGCTTCCACTTCCAGACCTCGACGTCCTTCCGACTGCCGTCGGAGTGGGCGACGGCCATGCAGGTGTAGAAGTACTTGTTGCTCGCCGCTCCGGGGTCAGCGACCATGCCCATCAGGCCGGCCTCGCCGGTGGCGTAGATCCGCGGCAGCGCCAGCGTGACCCGCTGCCGCGTTCCGTTGCCGACCTTCGACCAGATCCGCCCCGGTCGCTCGTTGAACAACATGGTGCTGCCGACCCAGGTGATGTCCCAGGGGATGGTCAGGGCCTGCTCCACCTCGGAGACGGTCAGCGTGGGCGCCGCGTACGCGGTGGTCGGCGTCACCGCGGTGACCAGTCCCGCCGTCGCCAAGCCGATCCCGGCGCCGAGTGCGGTGAGACGACGGCGTAGCCGGTTGCGCTGAGGCATTCGCCCTCTCCTTCGAGACGTCCGATGCCCCCAAGCCCGAAAAGCCTAACCCGGCTCTGGTCGCGGGGCGAGCGAGCGGCGGCAAGTTGGTCGCGAACGATAGCCTTAGTCCGTTCCCTAGTAGGCAGGTCATGAACTTCAAGCGCATTTTCCGCTCGCCGCTGGCGTGGATCGTCATCGCCGTCATCGCCATCGGACTGCTGATCGACTTCGGCCAGCGGCTCAGCAGCGGATACGCCGAGGCCCCCACCTCCCGGGTCGTCGAGATCATCAACGGCAACGAGCCACTGGCCGAAGTGATCCTGATCGACAAGGAGCAGGAGATCCGGGTCAAGACCAAGGACGCCAACCAGACCGGCTACAAGGCGGTCTGGGTCGGCAACCAGGCGGCCGAGCAGCTGATCCCGCGGCTCAACCAGCGGGTGGCCGACAAGACACTGGACCGCTGGGAGGGCCGCAACGCCACCCCGGGCTTCTTCAGCTCACTGCTCGGCACCCTGATCCCGTTCATCATCATCGGCGTGCTGTTCTTCTTCCTGCTCAACTCCGTGCAGGGCGGCGGCAGCCGGGTGATGCAGTTCGGGAAGTCCAAGGCCAAGATCGCCAACAAGGACACCCCGAAGACCACCTTCAAGGACGTGGCCGGGTGCGACGAGGCCATCGAGGAGCTCGAGGAGATCAAGGAGTTCCTGGCCGAGCCGGCGAAGTTCCAGGCGGTCGGGGCCAAGATCCCCAAGGGTGTGCTGCTCTACGGGCAGCCCGGCACCGGCAAGACGCTGCTGGCGCGGGCCGTGGCCGGCGAGGCCGGCGTACCGTTCTTCTCCATCTCCGGCTCGGACTTCGTCGAGATGTTCGTCGGCGTCGGCGCCTCCCGGGTGCGTGACCTGTTCGAGCAGGCCAAGGAGAACGCCCCGGCGATCGTCTTCATCGACGAGATCGACGCCGTCGGCCGCCATCGCGGCGCGGGCATGGGCGGCGGCCACGACGAACGCGAGCAGACGCTCAACCAGCTGCTGGTCGAGATGGACGGGTTCGACGTACGCGGTGGCGTGATCCTGATCGCCGCCACCAACCGGCCCGACGTGCTGGATCCCGCGCTGCTGCGCCCGGGCCGCTTCGACCGGCAGATCGCCGTCGACCCGCCCGACCTCAGGGGCCGGTTCCAGATCCTCAAGGTGCACGCCGAGGGCAAGCCGATGTCCAACGACGTGGACCTGGAAGGCGTCGCCCGGCGTACGCCCGGATTCACCGGCGCCGACCTGGCCAACGTGCTCAACGAGGCCGCCCTGCTGACTGCGCGGCAGAACGCCCGGGTGATCACGAACGAGCACCTGGACGAGGCGATCGACCGCGTCGTCGCCGGCCCGCAGAAGCGCAGCCGGCTGATGAACGAGAAGGAGAAGCTGATCACCGCCTACCACGAGGGCGGACACGCCCTGGTGGCGGCCGCGCTGCCGGGCACCGATCCCGTGCAGAAGGTGACGATCCTGCCCCGCGGCCGGGCCCTCGGCTACACCATGGTGCTGCCGGAGCAGGACAAGTACGCCAACACCCGCGCGGAGCTGCTGGACCAGCTGGCCTACATGATGGGCGGCCGCGCAGCCGAGGAGCTGGTCTTCCACGACCCGACCACCGGCGCCAGCAACGACATCGAGAAGGCGACCAGCGTGGCCCGGGCGATGGTCACCCAGTACGGCATGACCGAGCGGCTCGGGGCGATCAAGCTGGGCTCCGGTGACGCCGAGCCGTTCCTGGGCCGGGACTTCGGCCATCAGCGGGACTACTCCGAGGAGATCGCAGCGATCGTCGACGAGGAGGTCTCGAAGCTGATCGCCAACGCCCACCAGGAGGCGTTCGACATCCTCACCGAGAACCGTGACGTGCTCGACGACCTGGTGCGCGCGCTTTTCGAGAAGGAGACGCTGGACCGCGAGGAGGTCGCGGCGGTCTTCCAGCCGCTCAGGCTGTGGCCCAAGCGGCCGGCCTGGACCGGTTCGGAGAACCGGGTGCCCTCGGCCATCCCGCCGGTCACCCCGCCGCCGCCGTCGGTCAACGGGCAGAACGGTCACGGTCCGAACGGCCAGATTCCCTCGGGGCAGGGTGGCCAGGAGGTTCCCGCCGGCGGCGCTCCGCTGCCGCCCGGGCACTACCCGAACCCCCAGCTGCCGGGCGCCGGTGAGGTGGGCCCGACTCCCACTCCGCCGCGCGGTCCCGACTTCCGTTGACCGACCTGCGGTCCCGGACCGACGCCCCCGAGATCGACCCGCTCCGCTTCCCGCAAGCGGCAGGGGCCTTCGACTACGACCGGGTGGTTGCCGCGGTCCGCGAGATCCTGATCGGCATCGGTGAGAATCCTGACCGCGATGGGCTGCGTGACACTCCCGAGCGGGTGGCCCGGGCGTACGCGGAGATGTTCGCCGGACTGCGACAACAGCCGGAGGATGTGCTGGCCACCGTCTTCGACCTCGGGCACGACGAGTTCGTGCTGGTCAAGGACATCGAGGTGTGGAGCTGCTGTGAGCATCACCTGGTCCCCTTCACCGGCGTGGCCCACGTCGGCTACATCCCCAGCGAGGACGGCCGGATCACCGGCCTGTCCAAGTTGGCCCGCCTGGTGGATCTCTACGCCAAGCGACCTCAGGTGCAGGAACGGCTGACCACGCAGGTCGCAGACGCGCTCGACCGCATCCTGGAGCCGCGCGGAGTGATCGTGGTGATCGAGTGCGAGCACCTGTGCATGACCATGCGCGGCGTACGCAAACCCGGTTCGAAGACGATCACCAGCGCGGTCCGCGGCCAGCTGCGGGATCCCACCACCCGTGCCGAGGCCATGCAGCTGATCACCAGCTAGCCGCTGGCTCCGTACTAGATTGCCGGTCATGGCTGAGCATCTCTCGATGAACACCGTCATCCACGCTGCCGTCCGCCGAGATCTTGGCCGGTTCACCGCCGCCCTCGAGTCCTTCCCGGTGGGCTCCGAGCAGCGGGCCAAGGACCTCAACCACGCCTGGCTGCACCTGGACCACCAGCTCTACCACCACCATCACAGCGAGGACACCATCTTCTGGCCGGCCCTGGTCGAGGTGGGGGCCGACCCGACGCTGATGAGCGAGCTCGAGGGCGAGCACGAGCGGATGGCGGCGGCGATGACCGGCACCCGTACGGCGATGAGCGCTCTGGCCGCCGATCCCACGGCGGCGAACGTCGAGCAGGCCAAGTCGGCCTTCGCCGAGCTGACGACCGCAGTGGAGAGCCACTTCGCGCACGAGGAACGCGACCTCGACCCGTTCATGATCGCCAACCTGCAGGCCCCACCGATGCAGCGTGCGGCGAAGAAGATCCGCACGGCGCAGACGCCGATGGAGGCTGGCAGCTATCTCGCGTGGCTACAGGACGGCGCCGACGCCGACGCCCGGGCCTTCCTGGGCCAGCAGATCCCCAAGCCGATCCTCGTCGTCTTCAGCCGGCTGCTCGGCCGCTCCTACCGAAAGGGCGTCGCGCCGGTCTGGGTCACTTGACCGAGCGGCGGCTCGCCTTCCAGGTGTTGCACTTGCCGAAGTCCTGGCTTTCCAGACCGCGGAGTAGCCAGCGGATCTGAGCTGTGCTGGTGCCGTGGTCCGGCTTGCGGCTCGAAGGCGGATCCTCATCACCGGTGTAGCCATGCCAGAGCCGGATCTCGGAGCGGTCGTTGGACGACAGGTCGAGGGTGCCGGCGACGGTACGCAGGAACACCCCCTCGAAGCACTGGGCCTGCAGCTCCAGCCGGCGGCTGAGCAGGTACCGCCCCTTCGCGCTGTCGGCCTCGTAGTAGCGGCTTCCGTACTCCCACGACATGCCGGTCACCGACTGCAGATGGTGACCGAACTCATGGGCGGCGAGTCCGATGTAGCCGAGCCGGGCAAAGGTGTACGCCTCGTTCCCGTCGTCGCGGGTTGCCGGCCAGTAGATCGTCTCGTTGGTCGGGCAGTAGTACGCGGGAGCGGCGTTCTGGCCCAGTCGACCGCAGGGGGACTTGACGGTCTTGCGATACACCTTGACCTTCGGCGTGGTCAGCTCGAAGCCCTTGTCGGCCAAAGGCTTGTCGAACGCCTTGACCATGCACTTGACCAAGGTCCGCAGGTAAGGGGCGAGTGCGCTGTTCGCCAGCGGCGGCTTGGGTGAGCGGATCCGGATGGAGCACCTGACCCGCCTCCCGTCGAGATCGATGGAGTAGATGCTGTTCTTCTTCAGGCTCCGGTCCGGCGTCGGAGGCGGCTCGGTGTCGCTGGTCGGCGGCGAGCTCGGCGAGGGACTCGCCGTGGGGGTCGGCGGCGGCGGAAGGGTCGAGTCTGCGGCCGTCGGGGTGGGAGCAGTCGCCGCGCCCGGTGCGCTGCTCGGCTCGGCCGCTCCGGCGGCTGCGGAAACCATCCGGAGGGTACCGATCATCACCGGTACCGCCACCAGCAGGAAGGCGACGGTCGCACAGATCACGATGATCAGCGGCGCCCGCGAGCTCTTGCGCGGCGGCGGCGGTGGCGGCGGGGGCCAGCGGGGGTCCGCGTACCCAGGCGGCTCGTACGGGGGCTGCGACATTGCTGAGAGCATAGACCGCGGGTGGTTCTCGATCCGGCGTCGCGATCGTCCCCAGCTGCCCTCACTAAGGTGAGCGGGTGAGCGTTCCGGGCCCCGCGGCCGGGCTTCCGCAGCCCGGTCGCACCGTCGTGATGGGCGTGGTCAACGTGACCCCGGACTCCTTCTCCGACGGCGGCGAGTGGTTCGACCCCGAGGCGGCGATCCGCCACGGTCTCGATCTGCTCGACGAGGGCGCGGACATCATCGACATCGGCGGTGAGTCGACCCGGCCCGGGGCTGCGCGGCCGGCGGTCACCGAGGAGCTGCGGCGGGTGATCCCGGTGGTGCGCGACTTGGCCGGGCGCGGCGCGTACGTCAGTGTCGACACCATGCGGGCCGAAGTGGCCGCGGCGGCGCTGGAGGCCGGGGCCTCGATGATCAACGACGTGTCCGGTGGGCGCGCGGACCCCGAGCTGCTGCCGGTGGTCGCGGCCGCCGGCTGCGGCTACATCTGTATGCACTGGCGAGCCCACTCCGCCGACATGCAGAGTCGTGCGACGTACGCCGACGTGGTTCGCGAGGTCGTTGTCGAGCTCGGTGCCCAGCTGGCCGATGTGCTGCGGGCCGGCGTGGCGCCCGAGCGCGTCGCCCTCGACCCAGGTTTCGGCTTCGCCAAGACGGGTGAGCACAACTGGCAGCTGTTGCAGCGGCTGTCCGAGCTCGACCAGCTCGGTCACCCGCTGCTGATCGGGATCTCCCGCAAGACCTTCCTCGGCACGCTGCTGGCGACACCGGATGGCCGTCCCCGACCCGCCAAAGACCGCGACGACGCGACGACCGCGCTGACCACCCTGGTGGCGCAGCATCCGGTCTGGGGGGTGCGAGTGCACTCGGCCCGGGCCAGCCGGGACGCGATAGCGGTGGTGCAGCGGCTGCGTCGCCTCGACTGAGCCTCGGGGCGAGACATAACTGTGCCTCGGCTGGGGGTGGGCGGCCGCAACACAGTCGGATAAGGTCGGCATCTCAGGAGGGGATATGGCGGTGCCGGCATCGGCGATGACTCGCGATCCGGCCGACGTGCGCCCAGATCAGATCGCCCTGACGGGCATCCAGGCCTTCGGTTATCACGGCGTCTATGACGCCGAGCGCGAGCAGGGTCAGTGGTTCGTCGTCGATCTGACCTGCGAGCTGGACCTGGCCGCTGCGGCCGCCCACGATGATCTTGATCGGACCCTCGACTACGGCGCCCTGGCCCAGTCGGTGGTGGCCGATGTCGAGCGGGACCCCCTGAACCTCATCGAAGCCCTTGCCGACAGAATTGCCACGACATGCCTACGGCATGAGGCCGTGCGGCGCGTAGCGGTCACCGTGCACAAGCCCCATGCACCCATGCCAGTTGAGGTTGCCGACGTCGCGGTCAGGCTGACAAGGAGTAGAGAAGATGACGAGTCCTAATCCGCACGCGATCGACGCCGACACCCTCAGTGGCATGAAACCGCTGCGCAAGGTCGTCTACTCCATCGGCTCCAACCTCGGCGACCGGCTCGGCAACCTGCAGGGAGCGGCCGATGCGTTGAGCGACACTCCGGACGTGATCATCGTCGACATGTCCTCGGTGTACGAGACGGAGCCGATCGGTGGGCCGGAGGACAACCCGCAGTTCCTCAACATGGTCGTGGTGGCCGAGACCACGCTGGAGCCGCGCACCCTGCTGGAGCGTGCACTGGCGATCGAGGACGCCTTCGGCCGGACTCGGGACGGCGTGCAATGGGGTCCGCGCACCTTGGATGTCGATCTGATCATGGTCGGCAACGCCGAGGTGGACAAAGCGGATCTGAAGCTGCCGCACCCGCTGGCCCACGAGCGCGCGTTCGTGCTGGTGCCGTGGTACGAGATCGATCCGACGGGCGAGATTCCCGGCAAGGGCCCGATCGGCGACCTGCTCGCGGCGGCCGATGCTTCGGGTGTGGTCCGTCGTGACGATCTGGTGATCGACCGCGACTGACGGCCACGACTCGACATCAACTCTTGGCTGAGCAACCGACCGGATCCGTCGGACTGACGCCGGTCCGAGCACTGGTGGTGGCCGCGTTGTTCGGCGGCCTGGCGGGTTGGCTGCTGGTGGTCACGGCCAACGCCTTCGACCTGATACCGCCCGAGGTGCGCTGGTCGGCGCCAGTTGGCTTGATCCTGGCGGCCGCGTTGGTCGGCGCTCTCGCGTACTTCACCTCCCAGCGGATCCAGGTACGCCGCGAGCGGATCGAGCCCTCCCGCGCCGTCGCTTTTCTGGTGCTGGGCAAGGCGTGTGCGTTGGCTGGTGCCTTGGTCGCGGGCGGCTACTTCGGCTTCGCGTTGATGTTTCTCGGCCGGCTCGACGCGGACGCGCCGCGAGAGCGGGTGATCAGGTCCTCGGTGGCGATCGTGGCCGGAATTGCCTTATGTGTTGCGGGATTGTTACTCGAGCGGGCCTGCAAGGTGCCCCGCGATGAGGAGGACGATCAAGGCGACGAGCAGACACTCCGGAGTGAGTGACGAAATCCCATGTGATCACGCGCCTGGGGCATAAGGTGACGAGCGTGACTTCCCCAGGTCCGGGCCGCCGCACGGCGAGCCCATCGGCGCTGCGTCGCGCCTCAGAGATCGTCCTTGTCGGTGGCACTGTGCTGGCTGGTCTGGCCGCGATCGGTCCGATCTGGTCGGTGCGGTCCGGAGTCGTGATCGCCGTGATCGCCGGAGTGCTCGCCACCCTGTTCGGCTGGCGCGAGCTGTACTGGGAGCGCCGGCAGCATCATCGGGCGATGCTGGCCGCGACCTGGGCCCACGGCGCGGCGCTGACCGAGGAGCGGACCCGCAATGGGGCCGTGGTCGAAACGCTGAACGGGCGGCTCCAGGACGCCGGGACCCTGATCGAGCGGCAGCGGGTGACCATCGCGGAGTTCAAGATCAAGGTGTCCAGCCTGCGGGGCGACAAGGTCTATCTCGAGGGTGAGGTGGCTCACCGGGAAAAGGTGATCTCGTCCCTGCGGGAGACCGTACGGGCCCGGGAGGCCGAGTTGATCACGCTCCGGGACGACAGCGACGCCGAGGTGCATCACATGCCGAAGCGCGTGCTGGCCGATCACGAGCCCGTTCACGAGGAACTGCCCGATCCCGGCGACCTGTGGACCGACCGGTCGGCCCCGACCGTCGTCGACCTGATGATGCTCGAGACGGCGATGGCCCGATCGAACTACGAGGCGGCGGACCGCGAGGTCGGCTGACCCGCTACTTGTCGATGTCGCCCACGACGTAGCCCATCGAGGCCAAGCTGGCCTCCAGCGCGTCCACCTCGACGCCGACCAGCAGCGCTTCCAGGGCTGAGATGTTGCTGAACGAGGGTGTCCGCAACCGCATCCGCCACGGGGTCTTCTCACCGCGGGAGCTGACGAAGACCCCGGCCAGGCCGAGGGGCGCCTCCACCGCGAAGTAGCCGTCTCCCTCCGGCAACCGGATGATCTTGCCGAGCTTGACCGCGGTCGGGCCGCGCACCGAGCGGAGCCGGTCTGCGCAGGCGTCGACCAGGTTGGCGCTGAGAGTCATCTCCTCGGCCAGCAGCATCAGCCGCGCCTGTGCGTCACCACTGGTCGTGCTCGGCGGGGTGATCATCTCGGCCAGCTCGGCGTAGCCGAGGTAGGGCTGTTGCCGGCGGAGGTCCAGATCGACCCCGCTGGCCCGCGCGGCCGGCCCGCTCACCCCGTACTGGCTGATCGCCTTCTGCCGCAGCGTCGCGATCCCGGCGGTTCGAGTGGTGATGACCGGACCGGTGACCAGATCGCGCAGCACCGCTCCCAGCCGGCGCACCTCGGACATGAGCATGACTTCGTCGTCGAGCCAGGCGGCGTCGGCGTCGACCGCCAGCCCGCCGATCCGGTTGGCCATCGGATGGATCCGGTTCCCGGTCAGCTGTCGGGTCTGAGTTCGCAGCTTCTCGCGCAGCGCGTACAAGCTCGGCTCTTGACCTGCCGTACGGCCGACCCAGCTGAGAAAACCGCAGTGGCTGAGAATCCGGGTGTGCTCGGCGAGCAGGGTGCGCAACCAGACCGCCCGCTCCGGCACGGCGAGCCCCATCTGCTGCTCGCAGGCGAGGGCGATGACCAGCTCACCGAAGAAGGGGGCGTGCCAGTCGTGCCGGTCGGCCAGCATCAGGATCTGGGTGTAGTCGCGGACCTCGAACAGTTTCTCGGCCCCGCGATGCATCGCCCCGACCACGACGTCGGCGCGCTCGATCACTCCCTGCTCGGTCCACAGCCGCAGCTCCAGCAACCCGGCATTGCTCGGATGATCGGGCCCCAGGTCGAGCACGATGGTCCCGACCGGTCGCGGACCCGTCGCCGTCGGCAGCATCCCCTCCGCCAGCGACGACCCGACCAGCACCTTCACCCGCTCACCCATCGAGCCCTCTCCCACCACCCAACACCTCTTCCACCACCCAAACCCCTCGCCGCCCCTCCTGCAGTTTCGAACGCAGCGTCTGATTCTCGCGCTGGACTCCCGATACTTCCGGCGTGCAGCGTGAAGATCGAACGCAGCGTCCGATTCCGACAGGGCCCGGTCAGGCAGTCTGCAGCAGCCACCAATGCGAGCCCCAGACGTAGCGCGAACTCAGCGCGGACTGCTGGCTGCGGCGAGCGAGATCGGCCAGCGGGTCGGGGTGCGGCGCGGGGGCCAGCAGCTCGGCCACCACCTCGCTCTGCAGGCAGCAGAAGGCGGTACGCAGCCCGGCCTGCTCGCCGGCGGCGCGGACTGCGTCGACGCTGACGTGGGCGGTCAGGTTGACCTCACCGGAGGGCGTGGGCAGCACCGCCCGACCGTCCCGGTACGCGGCGAAGGAGCCGTCCACCGGCCGTTCGTTCCGGCGGTGACCGTAGTCGATCATCAGCGCACACCCGCCCCGCCGCGCGACCACGGCGGCCAACGCGGCCCAGGCCCGGTCGCGGGTCAGACCGACCTCGGCACGGTGCCCGGTCGGCCACCACCGGTCGGCCCAGGCGAGCTGGTCCTCGTGCAGTCGCGGCCCGAACTGCTCCTCACCGTTGTCACTGATGACCGTCTCCCGCCAACCGTCCGCGTGCCGGCGCACCACGACCACAGGAAGATCATCGAGCCACTCGCAGCAGATGATCATCACCGGCTCGGTCCGGGTCAGCCACGGCTCGGCCTCCCCCGTGGTCCACCGGTTGTAGCGCACATCCCAGAGATCGCGTGCCCAGCACACGGCCGCGGGCAGCTCGACCGGTCGCTCCCGCAGATCGACCGCCACCAGCTGCAGCTCCGGCCGCAGCTCGTGCAGGGCTGACATCAGCTGGCCGCTGCCCGCGCCGAGATCGATGACCACGTGCAGCCCCGGCGTGCGGTCGGTCACCGCGGCGGTCATCTCGGCCAGCAGCGACGTACTCGCTGCCGCGGTCTTGAAGTGCTCCTCGGGCCGGTGCCGCGGCCAGAACCCCTCCGGCCCGTACGCCGATGCCATCCAGGCGTCGAACCATGAGCGACGCCGCGGCTCGCCACCGGCGAGGGATGTCATTCGACCGCAGACCGATACGAGAGCATGGCCCCATGGTGCCCGACGACGCGTTCCAGGCGGTCCGGCCGACCCCCGTCTTCCCGAAGCTCCCCCAGCTCGGGGCTCTGCCGCAGCGGCTGGCCGCCGAACCGCCAGGCTGGATGAGCGAGGCCGACGTGGTCGTCGTCGGATCAGGAATCGCCGGGCTGACCGCGGCGCTGGAGTGCCGGCCGCTGGGCCGGGTGATCGTGGTGACCAAGGACGAGGTCGCCGCCGGTTCCACCCATTGGGCCCAGGGCGGCATCGCCTCGGTCCAGGCCCAGGGCGACACGGTCGAGCAGCACGTCACGGACACGCTGGTCGCCGGCGCCGGTCTCTGCATCGAGGAGGCCGTGCGGGTGCTGGTCAGCGAAGGCCCGGAGGAGGTGGCCAAGCTGATCGCCCGGGGCGCAGAGTTCGACCGCGACGAGTCCGGCGCCCTGGCGCTGACCCGCGAGGGCGGCCACCTCCGCAACCGGATCGCCCACGCCGGCGGCGATGCCACCGGCGCAGAGATCGAGCGGGCCCTGGTCAACGCCGTCACCGCGGACGATGGCATCGAGATCATCGAGCACGCGCTGGTTCTGGATCTCATCCCCGCCGACGTCGGGCCGGGCGAGCCGCCGGGAGTCGCCGGAGTCACCTTGCACGTCCTCGGTGAGGGCACTCGCGGCGGTGTCGGCGCCGTGCATGCCCGGGCCGTGGTGCTGGCCACGGGCGGGATCGGCCAGATCTACGCCGTCACGACCAACCCACCGGTCTCCACCGGTGACGGCGTCGCGGCCGCGCTACGCGCCGGAGCGCGGCTGCGCGACATCGAGTTCATCCAGTTCCATCCGACGGTGCTCTATCTCGGGCTCGGCGCCCGCGGCCAGCTACCCCTGGTCAGCGAGGCGGTACGCGGGGAGGGAGGCCTGCTGGTCAACAGCCGCGGCGAGCGTTTTCTGGTCGGCCAGCATGAGCTCGCCGAGCTCGCGCCGCGCGACGTGGTCGCCAAGGCGATCATGACCGAGATGGCCAAGGAGGGTTCTGATCATGTCTGGGTCGACGGCCGGGCCCTCGGCGCGGAGACCTGGCGGGTCCGCTTCCCGACCATCCTGCACAGCTGTCGCCGCGCCGGCATCAACCCCGCCACCGACCTGATACCGGTGGCCCCCGCCTGCCATTACTTCTGCGGCGGGATCGAGACCGATATCGACGGTGGAACCAACCTCGCCGGCCTCTACGCCTGCGGTGAAGTCGCCTCCTCCGGCGTACACGGGGCGAACCGACTGGCCTCGAACTCCCTGCTGGAGGGCCTGGTGTTCGCGCGCCGGATCGCCGCTCGGTTGATCAACGACCCACCGCCGCTGCGCCGCCCCGCTGCGGATCCACGGGTCCCGGGCTTGATCAACGCGGCGGTGGTCTCGGCGATGCAGCAGGCGATGAGCCGGTACGCCGGCGGCCTGCGCGACGCGGCCGGTCTTGATCACTGTGCGGCCGAGCTGGCCACCCTCGCCGGGAGCTCTGGCACCGAGCCCGGCTTGGAGGCGTGGGAGGCCAGCAACCTGATGACCGTGGCCACGGCCGTCGTCGCCTCGGCTCGGCTGCGTGAAGAATCCCGTGGGGCGCACTGGCGCAGCGACTGCCCCGGCGTACGAGACGACTGGCACGGGCACCTGCTGGCCCAGTGGGACGCCCGCGGCCTGCGGCACAGCTTCGTGCCGGCCTGAGAGGAGCGCGATGTTGATCAAGACCCTGGCCGACGCCGAGCAGGCGGTGGTCGCCGACGGCCTCGACCTGGACGCGGTGACGTTGATCGTCTCCGAGGCGCTGGGCGAGGACCTCGGCGGACGAGGTGTGCTGCCGCCCGGCACCGGGCCGGGAATCGACGTCACCTCCTACGCCACGATCGGCCCGGAGGCGGTGGCTCACGGCGAGTTCATCGCCCGTCAGCCGGGCACCTTGGCCGGGCTCTCGGTCGCCGCGTACGCCATCGCGGTGATGTGTGCTCCGGCGGGCGATTTCCTGATCACGCTGGACGCCGCTGACGGGGATCAGATCGAGGCGGGCCAGGTGGTCGGGACGGTGAGCGGCAACACCCGGGCGGTGCTCACCGCCGAGCGGGTGGCGCTCAACCTGTTGACCATGATGTCCGGGGTTGCCACCGCGACCCGAGCGTGGGTCGAGGCGTTGGCCGGCACGAAAACCCGAGTCCGGGACACGCGCAAGACCACGCCGGGACTGCGGATGTTACAGAAGTACGCCGTACGCGCGGGCGGCGGGACCAATCACCGAATGTGTCTTGCCGACGCCGCGCTGATCAAAGACAACCATGTGATCGCGGCCGGGGGAGTGGTTTCGGCCTTTTCTGCGGTGCGCACGGCATTTCCGGAATTACCGGTCCAGGTCGAGGTAACCACGGCTGAGCAAGCCCGGGAAGTCATCGCGGCTGGAGCTACCGACATTCTGTTGGACAACATGAGCCCGGCCCAGATGGCGGTCATCGTCACCGAGTTATCTCCGGCGGCCACTTTCGAGGCGAGCGGGGGTCTCACCTTGGAACACGCAACATCGGTTGCGTTAACGGGTGTGGACTTCCTGGCCGTCGGCGCCATCACTCATTCGGCCAAGATTTTGGATCTTAGTCTGGATTTGACGACGAATTTAGGAACTGTCGGGTAATCTTTCTGCGTCAGGTAGTCCAATCACATCACTACTACTGGAGGAACCACGCATGGCACAGCGCGTACAGATCATCCTCGAAGATGATTACGACGGGGGCGTCGCCGAGGAGACTGTCAACTTCGGACTGGACGGAGCCGAGTACGAGATCGACCTCTCGTCCAAGAACGCCGCGAATCTTCGCGACGCGTTAGCCCCCTGGTTGGGACATGCCCGTAAGACGGGCGGGCGGCGTAAGCGCGGCAGCACGAAGCAGTCTGGATCGTCGAGCACGAGTGACATTCGGGCTTGGGCGCTGGCCAATGGCCACGACGTCAGCAGTCGCGGCCGGGTTTCCGCCGAGGTGCGCGACGCGTTCGAGAAGGCCCACGCCTGATCCCACCTTTCGCAGCAAGATCTGCGTTGATTGCGCCCTGGGCGAACGTGACGTTCGCCCAGGGCGTTCGTCGTTCTCGCGCCGACATGGCGGTCTGGGTGTCGGAACATCTGGCGCTGACCAGGAGTTGTAACGCGAGGCAGCAGCCTCGGTCGATCGAGCGAACTTCCGGTGTACTCGATGGTCCGAGGATCTCCTCCCCGGGACGGCCCGCCGACGCGGAGTCGTGGTGCGACCGGGCGACTACAGTGTGAGGCGTCGGTGCCGCCCATCCGCCACCCTCGAGCAGGAGGGCACCGCGAGCGAGGAGCAGAAAAGATGTTCGAACGGTTTACCGACCGGGCCCGTCGCGTCGTTGTTTTGGCGCAAGAAGAAGCCCGCATGTTGAACCATAACTATATCGGCACCGAGCACATTCTGCTGGGCCTGATCCATGAGGGCGAGGGCGTGGCCGCCAAGGCGCTGGAGTCTCTGGGCATTTCTCTGGAGGCCGTCCGGCAGAAGGTCGAAGAAATCATCGGGCATGGGCAACAGTCGCCCAGCGGTCATATTCCTTTCACACCCCGCGCGAAGAAAGTCCTGGAACTCAGTCTTCGCGAAGCTCTACAGATCAATCACTCCTACATCGGTACCGAGCACATCCTTCTCGGCCTGATTCGCGAGGGTGAGGGCGTCGCCGCTCAGGTGCTGGTCAAGCTGGGTGCCGACCTCAACCGGGTGCGCAACCAGGTCCTCCAGCTGCTCAGCGGCTTCCAGGGCAAGGAGGCGGCGACCTCCGGGGCCCCGGAGCAGGGCAGCACTCCGTCGTCCTCCATGGTGCTCGACCAGTTCGGCCGCAACCTGACCCAGGGAGCGCGGGAGAACAAGCTGGACCCCGTGATCGGCCGCGAGACCGAGATCGAGCGGGTCATGACCGTGCTGAGTCGACGGACCAAGAACAATCCGGTCCTCATCGGCGAGCCGGGGGTCGGCAAAACCGCTGTGGTGGAGGGCCTTTCTCAAGCGATCGTTCGTGGTGACGTTCCGGAGACGCTGCGGGACAAGCAGATCTACACCCTCGACCTGGGCGCTCTGGTGGCCGGCAGCCGTTACCGCGGTGACTTCGAGGAGCGCCTCAAGAAGGTGCTGAAGGAGATCAAGACCCGCGGTGACGTCGTGCTCTTCATCGACGAGATCCACACTCTCGTCGGTGCCGGGGCGGCCGAGGGCGCGATCGACGCCGCCAGCATCCTGAAGCCGATGCTGGCCCGGGGTGAGCTGCAGACCATCGGCGCGACCACGCTGGACGAGTACCGGAAGTACGTCGAGAAGGACGCCGCCCTCGAGCGCCGGTTCCAGCCGATCCAGGTGGCCGAGCCGTCGATCTCGCACACCATCGACATCCTGCGCGGGTTGCGGGACCGCTATGAGGCCCATCACCGGATCACCATCACCGACGAGGCCCTGGTGGCCGCCGCTCAGATGGCGGATCGCTACATCTCCGACCGGTTCCTGCCGGACAAGGCCATCGACCTGATCGACGAGGCCGGCGCCCGACTGCGGATCCGCCGGATGACGGCGCCGCCGGACCTGCGCGAGTTCGACGAGAAGATCGCCGCGGTCCGGTTGGAGAAGGAAGCGGCCATCGACGCCCAGGACTTCGAGCGGGCAGCCGGCCTGCGGGACGACGAGAAGAAGCTGCTCACCGCGCGGACCGAACGCGAGGCCCAGTGGAAGTCCGGCGATCTCGACGTGGTGGCCGAGGTGGATGAGGACATCATCGCCGAGGTGCTGTCGACCGCGACCGGGATCCCGGTGTTCAAGCTCACTGAGGAGGAGTCCGCCCGGCTGCTGCGGATGGAGGAGGAGATCGGCAAGCGCTACATCGGCCAGCATGACGCCGTACGCGCGTTGTCCCGCTCGATCCGGCGTACCCGGGCGGGATTGAAGGACCCGAAGCGGCCGAGTGGCTCATTCATCTTCGCCGGTCCGTCTGGCGTCGGAAAGACGGAGCTGACCAAAGCCTTGACCGAATTCCTGTTCGGGGATGAAGACGCGCTGATCCAGCTCGACATGAGCGAATACTCCGAGAAGCACACCGCGTCGCGGCTGTTCGGCTCACCGCCCGGATATGTCGGCTACGAGGAGGGTGGCCAGCTCACCGAAAAGGTCCGGCGCAAGCCGTTCAGCGTGGTCCTTTTCGATGAGGTCGAGAAAGCCCATCCGGACATCTTCAACTCGCTGTTGCAGATCCTCGACGAGGGCCGGCTGACCGATGCCCAGGGCCGGGTGGTCGACTTCAAGAACACGGTGATCGTGATGACCACCAACCTCGGTACCCGGGATATCGCTAAGAGCGTCTCGCTGGGCTTCAGCGGGTCGAGTGGGACCGAGGGCGGCTACGACAAGATGAAGGCCAAGGTCACCGATGAGCTCAAGCAGCATTTCCGTCCGGAGTTCTTGAACCGCGTCGACGAGATCGTGGTGTTCCGGCAGTTGAGCCAGGAAGACATCGAGCGCATTGTCGACCTGATGGTCGCGCAGATCGAGGTGCGGCTGAAGGACAAGGACATGGGCATCGAATTGACGCCGGCGGCGAAGACGCTGGTTGCCACCCGCGGTTACGATCCCGTGCTCGGCGCCCGGCCACTACGGCGGGCTTTGCAGCGCGATATCGAGGACCTGCTCGCGGAGAAGATCCTGTTCTCCGAGCTCAAGTCCGGGGAGATCGTCGTCGTCGACGTTGCCGAACCGGGAGCGGAGCACCCGTTCACCTTCACCGGTACGCCGCGGTCGAAGGCCCCGGACACCCCGCCGGTGGAATTCGGCGGCATCGTCGAGGGCTTCACCGAAGGCCCGGCCGAACCTCCCGCAGGCGAGTTGCGCTGAGTTGAGCAAGGGGGCGACCCCCCTTGAACCCCCCGCGCCGCGCCGATAACAGATGGGCGCGCGGCCGAGCGACGTCCTGCGAAGATCGTCAGTGGCCGGTGGTGTCGGAGTCGGTCACCTGGGCATCGCCTTGGTCAAGGCCGGTGATTCGCTCCATCTCGGAGTCGTCGAGCTCGAAGTCGAAGATGTCGAGGTTCTCGGCGATCCGGCCGGGGTTGCCTGAGCGCGGGATCGCCACCAGGCCGAGCTGCACGTGCCAGCGCAGCACCACCTGAGTGGCCGACTTCCCGTGCTGCTCCGCGATCTGTGTCACCGCCGGGTCGTTCCGTAGCACGTCGCTCGAGGCGCCCAGCGGACTCCACGACTCGGTGACGATGCCGTGTTCGGCGTGGTAGGCGCGACTGTCGGCCCGAGTGGCGTACGGGCTGAGCTGAATCTGGTTCACGTCCGGCACCAGCCCGGTCTCGTCGAAAACCCGCTGCAGGTGCGCCGGCTTGAAGTTCGAGGTGCCGATGGCGCGAATGTCGCCGGCCTCCAGCAGAGCCGCGAGCCCCTGCACCGCCCCGACGTAGCGATCCTGGTCCGGGTTGGGCCAGTGCACCATCAGCATGTCGACGTAGTCGAGCCCGAGCCGCTCGGTGCTGGCCGTGTACGCCTGGCGGGCGCCGTCGACACTGTGCCAGCGTCGGTTGAACTTGGTCGTGACGAAGATCTCCGACCGGTCGATCCCGGATTCTCGGATGGCCTGTCCGACGCTGTCCTCGTTCCGGTAGTTCTCCGCCGTGTCGATCAGCCGGTAGCCGGTCTCGATCGCCGTGCGCACCTGCGCCAGCGACTCGGCGCCCTTCAGCGGCGAAGTGCCGATGCCCAGGACGGGAATGGCCGCGCCGTTGCGGAGGGCGATGGTCGGGGCAACTGTCGAATTCGTCACAAGAACTCACCCTATGGGCCGCACTCAGCCGGGCAGCGACCACCGTCCGTCGGCCAGCTCGACCGCCAGGCCGTCGGCCCGCAAGGACTCCAGCGCTCGCATCCGCTGACTCGCGTCCGGCCACGCCTGATCCAGCTCGTCCATCTCGACCGACTGGTCACTCGAGCGGAGTACGCCGAGCAGGGCCCCACGACATTGTCGATCCGTCCCCGCGTACGCCTGCCCGCGGCGGGGTGGTCCCGGCCACGCCGGCGAGCCGGCCAGTCGCCAGGCGCACAGGTCGCGAATCGGGCAGCTCGAACAGCGCGGGGTGCGGGCTCGACAGACCAGAGCGCCCAGCTCCATCGAGGCCACCGCCCAACGAGCCGCCCGGCGTGGCTCACGCGGCGCCAGCCGGTCGGCCACCGCGAGCTCGACCCGGGTTGCTGCCGCCGGCGGAAGCTCCGCGCCGAGTACCACCCGATGGAGCACCCGGCGGACGTTCGTGTCCAGGACCATCTCGCGCTGCCCGTGCGCGAAGCTCGCGATCGCCGCGGCGGTGTAGGAGCCGACTCCGGGCAGGGTCCGCAGGTCCGCAACCGAGAAGGGCACTTCGCCACCGAACCGCTCGGTGATCATGGTGGCCGCCTGGTGCAGGCGGAGCGCCCGACGTGGGTAGCCCAGCCGGCCCCAGGCGCGCACCGCCTCACCGGACGGTACCGCAGCCAGCGCCGCCGGGGTCGGCCAGCGATCCAGCCAGGCCTGCCAGGGTCCGCGTACCCGTTCCACCGGAGTCTGCTGCAGCATGAACTCACTGACCAGGATCGCCCACGGAGTCGCCTCCGGGTGCCGCCAAGGCAGGTCCCGCGCATGCGCGTCGTACCACGCGAGGACGCGTCCGGTGATGGCCCGTGGCTGAAACTCCGGGACCGGCGCCGCGACGGCCTGCTGCACGACGGCCAACCTACCCACCTGCGGCGTGGCTGCCGATCATCGCGTCGAGCGATCCTTAGGCTCTGCAGGTATGAGCAGCGTGCTCCATCCGGTCGGGCCGGAGCCGACGCAGACGTACTGGGTCCGCCGGGCAGCGGTGCTCAGTGTGGCGACTCTGGTGCTCGCGGTCGTGGTCGCGCTGATCATCGAAGGGACGAGCAGCGGGTCTGCGGTGCAGGCCAGTCCGTCCCCGCCGCCGGTGTCGTCCTCGCCCTCGGCCGCAGCGTCGTCGGCAAGTGCCTCGCCGACGGTGAAGAAGACCCGGCAGGCCAAGGCGAGCACCGCGAGCCCTCGAAAGACCGCTACGGCCAAGCCGTCGGCCAGCCCGACCAAGACGCGTCCTCCGGCGCCTGCCGCCTGCCCGGCCGCGGGTCTGCGGCCAACTCTCACCGGCAAGCAACGGCTCAAGATCAAAGCCGACAACACCTTCCGGCTGTCCTTGATCAACGGCACCGGCCAGACCTGCGTTGCTGAGGTGACGGCGAAGAACTTCGAGCTCAGGATCTACTCCGGCAAGGACCGGATCTGGACCACCGACGACTGTGCCAAAGTGATCAAGACGACCAAGAAGACGCTCAAGGCCGAACAGGCCCTCGAATGGTCACTGACCTGGAACGGGCGCCGGTCACGCAGCAGCTGCAAGAACCGGCCGGAGATCCCGAAGTCGGGAACCTACCTCGCAACGGCCCAGTTGGACGGCGCCAAGCCGGTCCAGCTGCGGATGATCTTGGTGAATTGACCGCAGTCGCGAACAGGTCAATCCAGCCGTTCGGTGTACGCCGACTCGGCCAGCCGCACCAGTCCGTCACGGATCACCCGGGCTCGGCCCTCCCCGACGCCGTCCACGGCCTGCAGCTCGGCGCTGCTCGCGGCGAAGAGTGCCTGGAGACTGCCGAAGTGCTCGATCAGCCGCTCACCGACCGCGGCGGGTAGCCGGTTGATCTGCGCCATCTGCCGGAATCCGCGGGTGCTGATCCGGGCCTCCAGGTGCTTGTCCGCCGGAAAGCCGAGGGCACGAGCCACGGCATGCACATCGAGCAGCTCCTCGGTGCCCAGTTGCTCCAATCCGGCGAGACCGAAGTCGACGCCATCGGCGGGGCGATAGTCCCGTTCCAGGAGCCAGCGCAGCTGATCCAGGCCGGCACTGAGCTCGTGCCGCTGCAGATTGAGCAGGCGGCCGTCTGAGCCGAGCTCGACCACGTAACCGCTCAGCTCGGCGTCGAGGCGGCGGACCATCTCCATACGCTGTGCGACCAGTGACAGATCGCGGATCGTGACCTGGTCCTGCACCTCGAGTGAGGACAGCCGCCCGGTGACTTGCCAGAGCCGTGACTGGTACCGCTCCAGCGCCTGCAGGGCCTGGTTCGCGCGGGACAGGATCTGCTCGGAGTGCTCGACCACATGGCGCGACTGATCGAGGTACACCGAGATCGTCGACATCGATGCGGAGATCGAGATGACGGGCAGTCCGGACTGTCGGGCGACCCGGTCGGCGGTCCGATGGCGGGTACCGGTCTCGACCGTCTCGATCGCTGGATCGGGCATCAGCTGGACGCCGGCGGCGACGATCCGGTGAGCCGGGCCGTCGCAGACGATGGCGCCGTCCATCTTGGCCAGCTCGCGGAGCGCGGTCGGGCTGTACGCGACATCCAGCCGGAACCCGCCGGTCGAGATCTGGCTGATGGTGGAGTTGTTACCGAGCACGATGAGGGCTCCAGTCCGGGCCCGGAGAATTCGCTCGAATCCCTCGCGCAACACAGTGCCGGGAGCCATTGTCGCCAGGCAGTCGAGCATCCGGTGGCGCTGGTCGGTGTGCAGCGCCACGCCGTATCCCCTCTGCCGACGAACGTCCGGTCCGCTCGAGGCGGCGCGGGTCGACACGGAGTGATCCTACGGTGCCGTAACCCTAAGATGGGCCCAACATGGTCGACTACGGGCACCAGATCCAGTTCGGACTATTCGTCACCCCGACCGCGGACCGCGCGCGCGAGATTCTCACGCTTGCCGAACAGGCCGACCAGCTCGGACTGGACGTGATCGCCATCCAGGATCACCCGTACCAACGGCGCTTCCTCGATACCTGGACGCTGCTGTCGGCCATCGGCGCCCGAACCCGGTCGATCCGGCTGTGCCCGGACGTCGCCAGCCTGCCGCTGCGTCCGCCGGTGATGCTGGCCAAGGCCGCGGCGAGCCTGGATGTGATCACCGACGGCCGGGTCGAGCTCGGCCTCGGCGCGGGCGCCTTCTGGGATGCCATCGCCGGCGCCGGCGGCCCGAGGCGAAGTCCGAAGGAGGCGGTTGACGCGCTCGTCGAGGCGATCGCGATTCTGCGCGGCATCTGGGCGGGCGGATCGTTCTCGTACGCGGGCGAGCACTACTCGGTCCCGGGCACGAAGGCCGGGCCCGTGCCGCCGCACCCGATCGCCATCTGGCTTGGCGCGTACCGGCCCCGGATGCTTCGCGTCGTCGGGCGGCTGGCCGACGGCTGGCTGCCCAGCCTTGGCCAGTTCGATCCGGCCGAGCTCGCCGTTCTGAACGCGCAGATCGACGACGCAGCCGTGGCCGCAGGGCGGTCCCCGGACGCGGTGCGCCGGCTGTGCAACGTGTTCGGGAAGTTCGGCAGCGGCACCGAGCTGCTGCAGGGCAGTCCGGCGGACTGGAGCGAGCAGCTGGCCGATCTGGCTTTGGGTTTCGGCATGGGCACCTTCATCCTGGGCACCGACGGCCCGGACGATGCCCGCCGCTACGCCGAGGATGTCGCTCCCCGGGTCCGGGAGCTGGTCGAAGCTGAGCGCTCCGGTTGAGGCCCACGGCTCGGGAACAGACACAAAGCGTGCAGCGCGTGCTGCAGCGTAGGGACCGCGTGCACCCGCAGTCCTCCGCGCAGGCTGGTCATCCGCTCCCGCGGTGAGTCGGTGGCTGCGGGGATCACGGCTTCGGCGAACCCCAGCCGCGCCGCCTCGGCCAGCCGGCGATCGGTGCCGGGAATGCGGCGCAGCTCTCCGGCCAGACCGATCTCGCCGATCGCGATCATGCGCGGGTTGACGCTGCGGTCGTACGCAGCCGAGGCCACCGCGACCGCAGCCGCGAGATCGGCAGACGGATCCCCGACCTTGGCGCCGCCGACCGTTGAGACGTAGATGTCACGGTTGTAGAGCGTCACCCCACAGCGCCGCTCCAGCACGGCGAGAACCATCGCGATCCGGCCGGAATCGACTCCGTGCGCGGTGCGTCTCGGCTGCGGCAGAGAAGTCGTCGCCACCAGCGCCTGAAGTTCCGCCAGCAGCGGGCGTCGGCCCTCCATGGTGACCGTGATGCAGGTCCCCGGCACGGGATCGGCGTGCCGCGAGGTGAACAGCCCGGACGGGTCGGGCACGGGAATGATGCCTTGATCGACCATCTCGAAGCAGCCCACCTCGTCGGCCGGGCCATAGCGGTTCTTCGTGGCTCGGATCAGCCGGAACCCGGAGTGCCGGTCGCCCTCGAACGCCAGCACCACGTCGACCAGGTGCTCCATCGTTCGTGGGCCGGCGATCATGCCGTCCTTGGTCACGTGCCCGACGATGATCACCGCCATGCCGCGGCGCTTGGCCACCCGGACCAGCGCACCCGTGACCTCACGGACCTGGGTCACTCCGCCGGGCGAGCCGTCCGCCTCGGCCGTGCCCACCGTCTGCACCGAGTCGAGAACCAGCAGCGAGGGCTGGACCTCCTCGATATGTCCGAGGACGGTGCCGAGGTCGGTCTCCGCCGCGAGATAGAGCTGGTCGGCCAGCGCATCGGTGCGGCCGGCCCGGAGCCGAACCTGGGCCGCCGACTCCTCACCCGAGACGTAGAGGGTCGGGCGGCCGGCCTTGGCCCACCGCGACGCGACCTCCAGCAGCAAGGTCGATTTGCCGACGCCGGGCTCGCCGGCCAGCAGCACGACGGCGCCGGGAACCAGACCGTCGCCGAGAACGCGGTCCAGCTCGCTGACCCCGGTCAGTGTCCGAGTGGCGAGGTCGGCACTGACCTGGTTGATCGGCACCGCCTTGCGGGCGGGCACGGCCGCGGTGATCTTGGTCAGCCTCGGCTCGCCGTCGGTGACCACGCTGCCCCAGGTCTGGCACTCGCCACAGCGGCCCACCCAGCGACTCGTGGTCCAGCCGCATTCGGTGCACTTGTACCCGCTCCGGATCGAGGTCTTCGCCATGACGAGGACGGTAGGGGAACCTACTGACAGCGGACGCTCGGCCCGGGATCCCGCCTCAGGTCCGTGGCAGCCTCGCCGCCACTTCGAGCACCCGGGCGTTGGCCTCCGGTTCGCCGACGGTGATCCGTATCCCATCGCCAGGCTCCCCGGCGGCGAACCCGCGGACGGTCAGCCCGGCGACGCCGAACGCCGTCGTGTAGCCCGACGTCAGTGGCCCGGCCGGCAGCCAGACGAAGTTGCCCTGTGCGTCGGGAACGTCGAAGCCCAGCCCTCGCAACCCTGCGGCCATGGCGTCCCGGGCGATGACCAGGGACGCCACCCGTTCCAGAAGCGCCGGTTCGGCGGCCAGCGACGCGAGCACCGCCGCCTGCGCCGGCACCGAGACCCCGAACGGAAGTGAGACCGCACGCACCGCGCGCGCCAGATCGGGTGCGGCGACGCAGTAGCCGACCCGGAAGCCCGCCAGCCCGTACGCCTTGGAGAAGGTGCGCAGCACCACGACGTTCGGCCGTCCGGCCAGCATCTCGAACCCACGGACGGCGACCGGATCGGTGACGAACTCGACATAGGCCTCGTCGAGAACGATCAGAATGTGATCATCGACACCGGACACGAAGTCGATCACGTCGCTGTGCCGCAGCGCAGGACCGGTCGGGTTGTTCGGCGTACACAGCAAGATCGCTTTGGTCGCCGGAGTGATCGCCGCGCGCATCGCGGCAAGATCGTGGACCGCACCGGGCCCGAGCGGGACCGGTACCGGCGTCGCGCCGGTGATCGTGACAGCGATCGGGTACGCCTCGAAGCTCCGCCAGGCGAAGATCACTTCGTCGCCGGTCTCGCAGGTCGCCTGCAAGAGGTGGTAGAGCACCGCGACCGATCCGGTGCCGAAGGCGAGCTGCTCACCCGGCACACCGAGCCGTTCGGCGACGGCGGCAGTCATCGCGATATTCCCCATGTCCGGGTAGCGGTTCATCTGCGCGACCGCGACAGCCGTCGCCTCAACCACCCCCGGCAGCGGCGGATAGGGGTTCTCGTTGCTGGACAGCTTGAACGTGGTGACATCCAGGCCGGTCTGGGCCGGCTTGCCCGGCACGTAGACCGGCACGGACGCGACGGCCGTGCGGACGCGTACGGCCACTAGATGCGCACTTCGCCGCGTGGCGTGCTGAAGACCGCAGCGGTCAGTCCGGACCGGTCCCGCGGCTCCACCCAGTCGATGTCGATATCGGAGAGCACCGCATCCGACGCTCCACCCAGCCACTCGTCGACCCGGTCATGATCACCGGCGATCTCGATCTTGAGCAGTTCCACCGCACGGCCGCCGGCCGAGGGATGGGTCGCCGGATCGCAGGACCACTGAACGAAGAAGGGCAGCTGGGGATCGACCAGCAGGTCCTTGACGCCGAGCTGCTGCCAGGTCAGCAGTGTGCCATCGGGGAGATGCCGCTGACCCTCGATCGGCGAGCGGCCGATCCGCTCCTCGACCGGAGCAAGATCATCGACGGCGATCACCCAGCCCAGCCAGCCACCACCCTGGGCCGTCCGGGACCGCACCGCCTGGCCGAAAGGTGCGTTGTCGGCGGCCGGATGGTCGAGCACGCCGACTACCTCCAGATAGCGGCCGCCGGTCAGCGCCAGAATGTGGTTGCGGGTGCCGAAGCGGGGATGGAACCCACCGTCCACGAAGGCCGCGCCCAGTCGCTCACCGAGTCGCTGCACGGTCCACGCCAACCCTTCGGGCCCAGCCGCATAGGACAGGTGGTCAAGGCGCATGTTCCACATTCTGACCTGAGGGGTGGAGCGGTCTGCACTCAGGCAGGGCTGAGCGGATCCGCGCGGTGCCGGGTCAGCGGGGAGTTGCGGGTCTCGAACTCCACACACAGCTCGGCCAGGGTCGCGTACGCGGCTGCCCCCATCAGGGCGATCAGCTCGGCCCGGTTGTTGACATAGACCGGGACCGTTCCGGCATGCGCCTCGGTGTTGGCGGTGCAGTACCAGTCGAGGTCGTGTCCACCGGGGCCCCATCCCTCGCGGCCGTACTCGCCGATGCTCACCTCGGTATACGTCGTCTGGTCGGTTCTGGTCACGGTGCGGAACTGCCTCCGGATCGGCAGCTGCCAGCAGACGTCGGGCTTGGTCTCCAGCGAAGTCCCGGCCCTGGTCCAGCGCCAGGAGGTGCAGCGCACAGCCCATGCCGCCGGGGAAGCCCGGCCGGTTGAGGAAGATGCAGGCTCCGTCGACGATCCGGGTCTTGCGGCCGGGTAGCTCACCCTCGGCAACGTGATCGGGGTCCTCGAGCTCGATCCATCCGCCGCTCCGGGCCGCAGCCTTGTGCTGCCACTGTTCGGAAGTGAGCTGACGTACCGCCTTGCGAACCCGCTTCTCGTCCGCCTTGTCGGCGAAATGCGCGCCGAGCGTGCAGCAGCCGTCGTCCGGCCGATCGGCGTAGATGCCCGGGCAGCCGTTGCCGAAGATGCAGGCCCAGCGGGAGGTCAGCCAGGTGAGATCGCAGCGGAAGATCTGGTCGGCATCCGCCGGATCGGTGAACTCCACGAACGCCCGCGGGAATCCGATCAGCACTTCGGGCACAGGGGGATCCTAGGTCTACCCTGTGGGTTGTGCAGACCAACGCCGACGGGCAGCTGATCAAGGTGCCCACGGCCAAGGTCGGTCTGTCCACGTCTTCGGTCTATCCCGAGACCACGTCGAGCGCGTTCGAGCTGGCCCGCCGGCTGGGCTACGACGGGGTCGAGCTGATGGTCGGGATCGACCCGGTCTCGGCCGACATCGACGCGGTCGAGAAGCTGCGCGACTACCACGGCGTACCGGTGCTCTCGATCCACTCGCCGTCGCTGTTGATCACCCAGCGGGTCTGGGGCACCGACCCCTGGGACAAGCTGGTGCGGTCCGCCGAGGCTGCCCGCCGACTGGACGCCGAGGTCGTGGTGGTGCACCCGCCCTTCCGCTGGCAGCGGGACTACGCCCGCGGCTTCGTGGATGGCGTGCGCCGGCTGGCGGAGGAGACCGGCATCGTCTTCGCCGTGGAGAACATGTATCCCTGGCGTACCCCGGCCGGCGAGCTCAAGGCGTACATGCCCGGCTGGGACCCTACCGAGCTTGACTATGCCGATCTCACCCTCGACTTCTCCCACGCGTCGACCTCGAACCAGCAGTCCTTCGACCTGGTCCGGTCCTGGGGCTCACGGCTGCGCCACGTGCACCTGACCGACGGCACCGGGTCGATCAAGGACGAGCACCTGGTGCCGGGTCGCGGTGATCAACAAGCCGGGCTGGTGCTGCAGTATCTCGCGGAGCGCGACTTCGGTGGGCACATCGTGCTCGAGGTCAACTGCCGCAAGAGCGGTTCCCGGGCGCAGCGCGAGGCCGACCTGGCCGAGTCGCTCGCCTTCGCCAGGCTGCATCTGGCCGCACCGGTCCATGCGACCTATGCGGTGGACGCCGGCGGCGTGGCGAGCGCCCTGTAGCCCATGCTGCGTCGTGCGCTGCTCGGGGCTGCCCGGAGCGAGAAGATCAAGAACGTCGCCACCCGGGCACCGGTCACCGCGGAGGTGGTCGACCGCTTCGTGGCCGGGGAGACCTCCGACCAGGCAGTCGCCGCCACCCGGAAGCTGGCCGGAGCCGGCCTGCTGGTGACACTTGATCATCTCGGTGAGGACACCACCAACAGCTCCTTGGCCGAAGGGGTGGTGACCAGGTATGTCGAGGTGCTGACCAAGCTCGCCGACGCCGGGCTGAGCGCGTCCGCCGAGGTGTCGGTCAAGCTCTCTGCGCTGGGTCAGCTGCTGAAGGACGACGGACCCAAGATCGCCTTGGAGAACGCGGCGACGATCTGCTGGGCGGCCCGGCGGGCGAAGACCTCGGTGACGTTGGACATGGAGGACCACACCACCACCGACGACACGCTGGAAACCTTGCGGGCGTTGCGTCAGGAGTTTCCCGAGACCGGCGCGGTGCTGCAGTCCTACCTGCACCGCACCGAGGCGGACTGCCGCGATCTGGCGTACGCGGGGTCGCGGGTACGGCTCTGCAAAGGGGCGTACGCGGAACCGGCGAGTGTCGCTTACCGTGATCGACATCAGGTCGACCTGTCCTACGTGCGCTGCCTGCGCGTGCTGCTGCGCGGCGAGGGGTACCCGATGATCGCCACGCACGATCCGACCCTGATCGCCCTCGCCCGCCAGATGGTCGAGAACTACGAGCGGAAGCCCGACACGTTCGAGTTCCAGATGCTGTACGGCGTCCGGCCGTCCGAACAACAGCGGCTGGCCGGCCTCGGCTACCAGATGCGTGTCTACGTGCCGTACGGCACGGACTGGTACGGCTACCTGGTCCGGCGGTTGGCCGAGCGTCCGGCCAACCTCGGCTTCTTCGTCCGAAGCTTGATCACCAAGAACTGACCATCGCTTGGCTCACACGCCGATCGGCCAGTAGGCCACCTCGAGGTCCGGCATCGGAAAGTCTTGGGGATTGCCCGTTGCCAGCTTCGCGCTGTTGATCGTTGTCGTGGCCGCGATCAAGCAATCGGCCTGGGACAGCGTGGTCCCTTCTGCCGCGAACTCCCGGCGCCAGTGACCAGCTTGCCAACCCGCATTGACGTCGATCGGGAGTACGACGAGCCCGGCGTTGGTCGCCCAGCGACCGCTGTCAGAGCCAGGACACGTGCGGCGCTACGAGCGCGTAGCCCACAAAGGCCCCGATGTCGAGCAGGGTGTGGGCGACGACCAGCGGAGCGACCCGCTTCCAGCGCAGATAGATCAGCCCGAAGATCAGGCCCATGATCAGGTTGCCGATGAAACCTCCGAAGCCCTGGTAGAGGTGGTACGCGCCGCGGATCAGGGCGCTGACCACCACGATCACCAGTGGGTTCCAGCCGAGCTGGCCGAAGCGCACGAAGAGGTAGCCGACCATGATCACCTCTTCGAGCAGGGAGTTCTGCAGCGCCGAGAGGACGAGAACGGGGATGGTCCACCAGTTGTCGGCGAGCCCGGAAGCCTGCACCTGCGTGTTGAGACCGACCGCGCGGGCACCCAGATAGAGGCCGAGCCCCGGTATCCCGATGCCGAGCGCGATGAGCGTCCCGAAACCAAGATCGAAGCCCGGTCGGCGGCCGTCGAGACCGATGGCGGCGCCGGCGGGACGGTTGGTCAGGTTGAGCAGGTAGAGCGCCAGCAGTACCGGCATGATGCCGAATGCCAGCCCGACCAGTTGATAGGTCAGGTCCAGCCACGGCCGGTCCGGAGTAGCCGATGGATTCAATGTCGAGGTCTGCTGGGCCAGCGGCACCGCCCGGGTCATCCGCTCGATGATCCTCAGGACTGCGTAGACCGCCGACTGACCGAGCGAGACTCCCAGCACGATCACCACTTCGAGACCGATCCGGGTGCGATCGAGCGTCACGTCGCTCCGCACTACCTGGGTCACGGCTTCCATCCTGCCCTCCAGGGCCGGGACTGCGCGCCGCATCTTCGCGCTGTACGCCGGAAGTATCGGGAGCTCAGCGCGAGATTCGGACGCAGCGTCCGAATCTCCCCGGGGGCCAAGGGAGGGAGTCGGTGCCGAAGAGGTCGCCTGGCGGGAAATCGGAAGGGCGGCTCACATCGAGGTCCTAGAGTGGGCCGCATGCGTGTAGGGGTTTTCGGGGCCACCGGGCAGGTCGGCGGGGTGATGCGCGCCCTGCTGGCCGAGCGGAGCTTCCCGGTGACCGAGGTCCGGTTCTTCGCGTCGGCCCGGTCGGCGGGTCGGACACTGCCCTGGGGGAGCACCGAGATCACGGTCGAGGACACCGAGTCCGCCGACTTCGCCGGACTTGACCTGGCCTTGTTCTCCAACGGCAAGACCGCGTCGCTGGCGACCGCTCCTCGGGTCGCGGCCGCCGGCGCGATCGTGATCGACAACTCCTCGGCCTGGCGGATGCATCCCGAAGTCCCGCTGGTGGTCGCCGAGGTCAACCCTGACGACGCGTTACGTCCCCCGAAGGGCATCATCGCCAACCCCAACTGCACCACCATGGCCGCGATGCCGGTGCTGGCGCCGCTGCACCGGGCCGCCACTTTGACCAGGCTCCGGGTCGCCACCTACCAGGCCGTCTCCGGCTCCGGTGGCGCCGGCGTCGACGAGCTGGACCGTCAGGTCAAGGCAACGGTCGACCAGGCTCGCGCGCTCGCGTACGACGGCGCGGCGGTGACCTTCCCCGCGCCGGTCAAGTACGCGAAGAACATCGCCCACAATGTGCTCCCACTCGCCGGCTCCCTGGTCGAGGACGGCTCGGGCGAGACCGACGAGGAGCAGAAGCTGCGCAACGAGTCGCGCAAGATCCTGCACATCCCTGACCTGCTGGTCTCCGGCACCTGCGTACGCGTCCCCGTGTTCACCGGGCACTCGCTGGCCGTGCATGCCGAGTTCGCCGATGACCTCAGCCCGGAGCAGGCCACCGAGATCCTCCGCGACTCACCCGGGGTTGCCCTGATGGATGTGCCCACCCCGCTCGACGCCGCGGGCCGGGATCCCAGCTACGTGGGAAGGATCCGGGCCGACCAGGCGGCCCCGGCCGGCAAGGGTCTGGTGATGTTCGTGAGCAGCGACAACCTCCGCAAGGGAGCGGCCCTGAACGCGGTCCAGATCGCCGAGCTGGTCAGTCGACAGCTGGTCGCCAGCGCGGGCGCAGGCCGGTGACCTCGGCCGTCGGCCGCAGCCGCCGGCTGGCCATTCTGGGCGCCGGGGTGATGGGGGAGACGCTGCTGTCCGGCCTGCTTCGCGCGGGCTGGAGCGTCGACCAGATCATCGCGACCGACAGCCGGCCGGAGCGCGAGGTCGAGCTGACCACCAAGTACGGCATCACCATGATCGACAACGTCGGCGCCGTGGCGGAGGCGGACACCGTGATCCTGGTGGTCAAACCGCAGGACATGAGCGGCCTGCTGGACGAGATCAAGGACTCGGTCAAACCCGATGCGCTGGTGATCTCCATGGCGGCCGGGGTGAGCATCGCCGCGGTGGAGACCAAGCTCCCCGACGGGATCGCCGTGGTCCGGGTGATGCCGAACACCCCGGCTCAGGTCGACGAGGGGATGGCCGCGATCTCCCCGGGAACCCATACCGACCAAGATCATCTCGACCGGGTCACCGAGATCCTGTCGGCCACCGGGCGGGTCGTGACGGTTCCCGAGCGCTACCAGGACGCCGTCACCGCGATCTCCGGCTCCGGGCCCGCGTACCTCTTCTTCGTCGTCGAGGCCATGATCGAGGCCGGTGTCCATCTCGGGCTGCCCCGCGACATCGCCACCGAGCTGGTGGTGCAGACGATGCTCGGCTCGGCCAAGCTGCTCCGCGAGACCGGCGAGCATCCCACCGTGCTGCGCGAGCGGGTGACCTCTCCCGGCGGGACCACCGCGGCCGCCGTCCGGCAGCTCGAGGACCACAAGGTTCGCGCTGCGTTCATCGGCGCGATCGAGGCGGCTCGGGACCGGAGCCGGGCGCTGGCCGTCGCCGCGGCACCGGACCCACCGAAACCGGGTGGTCGCGGATGAGTGGGTTGCTCGTCTTCTCCGAGGAACTGACCAAGTACGACTTCGGACCCGAGCACCCGATGGCCCCTGGCCGGGTCACCCACACCATCTCCCTCGCCCGCGCCCTCGGTGTGCTGGACCGGCTGACCGTCGTCCCGCCGCCACCGATCGACCTCGAGCTGCTCCAGACGGTCCACACTCCCGACTACATCGCCGCCGTGCAGCGCTGCGCACCCGACCCGGCGTACGGGCTGGGCACGACCGACAACCCGATCTTCGCCGGGATGCACGAGGTGGCCGGCGCGGTCGCCATGGCCACCACGGAGGCGGCACGTCGGGTCTGGGTCGGGGACGCCATCCGGGCCAGCAACATCAGCGGCGGGCTGCATCACGCGATGCCCGACCGGACCAGCGGTTTCTGCGTCTACAACGACGTCGCCCTCGCCATCCGCTGGCTGCTCGACCACGGCTGCGAGCGGATCGGCTATGTCGATGTCGATGTCCACCATGGCGACGGAGTGCAGGCCATCTTCTACGACGACCCGCGGGTGATGACGATCAGCCTGCACGAGACCCCGACCCACCTCTTCCCCGGGACGGGCTTTCCCTACGAGTCCGGCATTCTCGGTACCTCGGTCAACGTCGCCCTGCCACCGGGGACGACCGACGCCGAATGGCTCCGCGCCTTCGATGCCGTGGTGCCGCACGTGCTCCGCGCCCACGAGCCGCAGGTGTTGATCAGCCAACATGGCTGCGACTCGCATCGGCACGACCCGCTGGCCGATCTCGACCTGTCGCTGGACGGCCAGCGTGCTTCCTATCTCGCCATCGCCGCTCTGGCCGACGAGCTCTGCGAGGGGCGTTGGGTCTCCACCGGTGGCGGGGGGTACGCGGTCGTGCAGGTGGTGCCCCGCGCCTGGACCCACCTGCTCGGCATTGTCAGTGGCGAGCCGATTCCGCCGCAGACGCCGGTTCCGGAGGTGTGGCGATCCGAGATGGGCGAGGGCGCGCCCCTGACCATGACCGACGGCGTCGACGTCAGCTACGAGCCTTTCTCGGAGGGGTTCACACCGGAGAGCCGACTGGATCAGGCCATCATGGCGACCCGGCGTGCCGTCTTCCCTGAGCTTGGGCTCGACCCCGAGCACTAAGTACCGGAAGGGCTCCTTTCGCCAGCGTCAAGCACCACGTGGGCGTGTCGCAAAAATAAACTGTGCATCTGCTGTACCAGCAGCACCTTTTACCACTACTCTCACTGCAGTACCGAGCACCGTCAGGGGAGCCGGTGTCTTATGGGTGCGGAAATGGAAGTCACAGCAGAATGACCGAAGAGTCGAGGCCCGGGGGCGTGACTCCGCTGGGTGGTGGGTTGCCCAGTGGCAAGTTCCTCACCGTAGCCGAGGTCGCCGCGATCGTGCGGTTGTCCAAGATGAGCGTGTACCGGCTGATTCACTCGGGTCAGCTCGAGGCCGTCCAGTTCGGCCGGAGCTTCCGGGTGAGCGAGAAGGCGCTGAACACCTACCTGAACGACGCCTTTTACGACGCCGGCTGAAAGACCACCTCGAAGGCCCGGGCACTCGGCCAGAGAGCGTGCTGCGGCAGCACGTCGATCCCGCAGGCCCGTGAGCCGACGCCGTGCACCGCGTCGTCGAGGAACAAGAACACTCCCTCGCTCGGTCCGAGCTCGTGCGGGTGCCGGGCCCGGTCGCGTTGCTGCGGGGTGTAACGGCTGAGCGTGAACCCGGGCCGGTGGCCGGATCTCGTCGGCACGGTCGCCAGCTGGAGCCGAGTGTGGTCGGCATCGGCGATCTCCAGGGTGCGCAGCCGCGCCCGGTGCCCGGTCTCCTGCGGCCGGGAGTAGTTGACGTCCAGATCATCGATGCTGGCCTCGAAGCGGCCGACCCGGGCGGCCCGTTCGGTGTCCGGATAGGACTCCAGCGGTCCGGTGCCGAACCAGCGGGCGGTCTGGAGGTCGGCCGGAAGATCGAACCGTACGCCGACCCGCGGCCAGGTGCAGTCCCAGCGCGGTGCGGGCGTGACCTCGACCCGCAGTCGCAGCCGGTCGCGATCGAGGTGCCAGCGGTAGGTCACGTCGACGAACAGATCACCGTTGGCCGCGGCGACCCGGACCTCGACCAGCAGCTGGTCGGAGTCGTGCCGGACCTCGCGTACGCGGTGAACCAGCCGGTCCAAGCCGCGCTCCCGCCAGCGCTGTTCCGACGAGGGGCCCGGTGCGCCCTCGCCCGCCGTGTCCTCCGGAGACGCCAGCTCGAAGGACCCGCGACGCGCACTGCGGTCGTTGTCGGTCGGCGCTCGCCACAGTTCCAGCCTCGGTCCGTCGAGTTCCAGGTCGTGCAGCCGGCGGATCCGGCCGGTTGCCGCATCGAAGTTCGCGGGCCCGATGGTGATCGTCTGCTCGGTCGGGGCCGTTCTCGGCGCGGCGGGCCAGCTCTGCGGCACCGCCGGGATGCGTGGCGTGAGATCGAACTGGGCCCAGCCGACGACGTGGCCCGCTGCTGCCCATGCGGTGTCGGCGGCGAGCTCGGCGCGTACGGTCAGCCAGGTCTCGCCGGGCCCGGCGGCCGTGGCCAGCTTCTCGGGCAGCGCCACCGTTTCCTCGTCGCCGGCCGCTACCACCGGCGGGGCCAAGATCGTCTCTGAGCCAGGCTCGCCGTCGATCTCGACTGCAGCCACGAAACGAAGATCATCCGTCGGCGCCGAGTGCCGGCGGTTCCTGATCGCCAGCTCATCGCCGTCGAGGCGGAAGGTCACCGGCGCATTGACCGCGCTGAACTCGGCCAGGCTGGGCATCGGCGTGCCGTCGGGGAGCACCATGCCGTCCATGACGAAGTTGTCGTCGTGCACCACCTCACCGAAGTCACCGCCGTAGCCGTAGAACTCGGTGCCGTCCGCAGTGCGGGTGAGCAGGCCGTGGTCGCGCCACTCCCAGATGAAGCCGCCGTGCAGCCGCGGATAGCGCTCGGTCAGCTCGTCGTAGAGGCCGAGCCCGCCGGGCCCGTTGCCCATCGCGTGCCCGTACTCGCAGAGCAGGAAGGGCTTGCTGCGCACCCGCAGGGCATCGCCAGGGTGCTCGAGATAGGAGATCGGGCCCTCGTCGGTGCAGACGGCCTCGGTCTCGAGGAAGTTGGGATACATCCGGGAGTAGAGGTCGGTGTAGGCGCCGGTGTAGTCGCCCTCGTAGTGCACCGGCCGCCCCGGGTCGCGGCGATGCACCCAGTGCGCCATCGCGGCGAGGTTGGCGCCGGTGCCGGACTCGTTGCCCAGCGACCAGACGACCACGCTCGGATGGTTCTTGTCGCGTTCGACCGTCCGCTCTATCCGATCGAGGTAGGCCGGCAGCCAGGCGGGGTCGTCGCTCGGATTGCCTCGCCAGTTCCCGAAGACGAAGCCGTGGGTCTCCAGATCGCACTCCAGGATCACCCAGAGGCCGAGCTCGTCGGCCAGGTCGAGGGTGCGCGGGTGCGGCGGGTAGTGGCTGGTCCGGATGGCGTTGACGCCGGCGCGCTTCATCATGATCAGGTCGGCCCGGGCGTGATCTTCGTCGTACATCCGGCCGCGGACCGGATGCGTCTCGTGCCGGTTCATGCCCCGGAAGATCAGTGGGCGACCGTTGACGAGCAGCCGGTCACCGTCGATCCGCACCGTCCGGAAGCCCAGCCGCAGGCGTACGGTCTCTCCGGTCGAGCGGACGGTCGCGTCATACAGTCGCGGACGCTCCGCGCTCCAGGGTTCGACCTGCCCGACCGCGAACGCAGTCACCGGGCCGGCCTCCTCGAAGACCTGTGACACCCCGAGCTCCGGCACCTCGAGCGTGACCGGAAAGGCGCTCGGCGAGGCGAGGATCTCCGGGCTGACCATGCCGGTGCCGTCCTCGGCGTAGCTGGTGCGCAGCCAGACATCGTCGAGAGCGCCGCGCGGCCGGCCGAGCAGCGTGACACTGCGGAAGACTCCGGGCAGCCACCACTGGTCCTGATCTTCGAGATAGCTCATCGCCGACCACTGGTGTACCCGGATCATGATCAAGTTCCGGCCGGGCAGGACCAGGTCGGTGACGTCGAACTCCTGAACCAGCCGGCTGCCTTTGCCGATGCCGACCTCGGTGCCGTTGAGCCAGATCCGGTACAGCGACTCCACGCCGTCGAAGCGCAGCAGGTAGCGCTCGACATCCCACTCCGGGAGCTCGAAGCTGCGCCGATGATCACCGGTCGGGTTCTCGTCCGGGACGTGCGGCGGGTCGATCGGGAACGGGTACTGCAGGTTGGTGTAGATCGGCTCCCCGTACTGCCCGCCGGCCGGCAGCACCCAGTGCGAGGGGACGTCGATCTCGTCCCAGCCGCTGTCGTCGAAGGCGGGATCGATCCCTTCGGTGTCCCAGGGAGCCCTCGGTGACCAGCGGAACCGCCACCGCCCGTCCAGGCTCAGCTGCGGTGCGTCACTGGCCACCCAGGCCCGCGGCCGGCTGCGCGCTCCTTCACCCGGGGAGAGAGTCTCGAGATAGTCGGTCACCCAGATCACGCTAGCGTCTGGGTTTTCGCCGGAGTTACATCCTTGGATAGGCTTCCGGGGTTGCCGGGGACCACCGCCGGCGGGTCGAGAGGGCAGGTACGTGGGTTCAGTCATCAAGAAGCGCCGCAAGCGGATGGCGAAGAAGAAGCATCGCAAGCTGCTGAAGCGCACCCGAATCCAGCGTCGCCGCGCGGGCAAGTAGGCCGCCCGAGGGTCACGGTGCCGACGAAGCGGATTCTGGTCACCGGGGTCTCTCGTGAGCTCGGCGCCCGCTTCGCCCGTGCGCTGGCCGCCGAGGACGACTACCTGGTGGTCGGGGCGGACATCGTCCCACCCCGCCACGACCTCGGCCGGGCCGCTTTCGTCCGGGCCGACATCCGCAACCCGGTGATCGGCAAGGTCATCGCGACGCACCAGATCGACACCGTCGTCCACATGGCGATGGTGGCCACGCCTGGCGGTGCGGGCGGGCGCTCCTCGATGAAGGAGATCAACGTCATCGGGACGATGCAGCTGCTCGCCGCCTGCCAGAAGTCCGACACTTTCCGCAAGCTCGTCGTGCAGAGCTCGATCTCGGTCTACGGCGCCTCGCCGCGGGACCCGGCGAAGTTCACCGAGGAGATGGCCCCGACGGCCGAGCCGCGGACCGGTTTCGGCAAGGACTCGGTGGAGATCGAGAGCTACGTACGCGGTCTTGCCCGGCGCCGGCCCGACGTCGTCGTGACCATCCTGCGGCTGGCCAACTTGATGGGAGCGGGCGTTGACAGTCACGTCACCCGGTATCTCTCGCTCCCGGTGGTGCCCACGGTGCTCGGCTTCGACGCTCGGCTGCAGTTCCTTCATCCGAGCGACGCCATCGAGGCGTTGCTCCTCGTCACCCGCACCGACGTACCCGGCACCTTCAACGTCGCCGCGCCGGACATCGTCACCCTCAGCCAAGCGCTGCGGAAGATGGGTCGGCCGCGCGTCGGCGTACTGCCGCCGGTGGTCCCGCTGGTTGCGACACTGATGCGCCAGGGTCGAGTGATCGACTTCTCCGCCGACCAGATCGACGCGTTGACCTATGGTCGGGCCATGGACACCTCCCGGTTCGTGCGGGCGACCGGGTTCGCTCCCCGGTTTTCCAGCATCGCGGCGTTGCAGGAGTTCGCCGCAGCAGCGCAGCCGGGACTGATCAGTGCCGAGCGGATCGAGGATGCACTCGCGGCGCTGCGCGGTGCTCGTGAGCGGGCCGGAGCTCGGCGTGGCTGACGCGGAGATCATCCAGCTGGGCAACCGCGGACCCGCAGGGCGGGGCAGTCGCTCGGGGATGCCTACCGGTCCCGCCGCGCAGCCGCGTACCCGGCCCGAGCCGGAGCCCGAGCCGGAACCGGACGTGACCAGCCCTGAGCGGCCGGCCGGGAACGATCTGCCCCCGACCCTGTCGCTCGGCGCCCTGCTCGCCGAGCTCGCCACCGGCGTGCAGCGGACTGTCGAGCGGCTGCGCGCGGCACCAAGCGAGGAGCTGCGCGATCTTGCCGACGATCCGATCACCACCCTCGCCGGGCTGGCTCGCAACCTGGGCGTGGCGTGGCCGGGCTCGCTGGACGACGTCGCGGCGTTCGCGCGCTCCCGGTTGAGTGGCGACTACCCGATCGACGAGTTCGGCTTCGACGCCGAGTTCACGAGCAAGATCTTCTTGCCGTTGCTGCGGCCGTTGGTGCAGTCCTGGTTCCGGGTCGAGGTTCGCGGTGCGGAGAACCTGCCTCTCGACGGCTCGGCGCTGCTGGTCTGCAACCACGCGGGGACCATGCCGCTGGACGCGATGGTGCTGCAGGTGGTGGTCTACGACGCGATCGAGCGGCACGTCCGATTGCTCGGCGCGGATCTGGTCTTCAAGACACCGTTCTCGCACGAGCTGGCCCGCAAGATCGGCACCACGCTGGCCTGTCAGGAGGACGCCGAGCGACTGCTCGCCTCCAACCAACTGGTCGCGGTCTTCCCGGAGGGCTTCAAGGGGCTGGGCAAGCTCTACGCGGACCGCTACAAGCTCCAACGCTTCGGCCGGGGCGGATTCGTGTCCGCGGCGATTCGGGCCCAGGTGCCGCTGGTCCCGGTCTCGATCGTCGGATCGGAGGAGATCTACCCCTTGATCAGCACCGCGCCGGTGATCGCCCGGGCCCTGCGGGTGCCGTACTTTCCGGTGACCCCGCTGTTCCCCTGGCTCGGCCCGCTCGGCATGATCCCGCTGCCCAGTAAGTGGATCATCCAGTTCGGGGAGGCAGTGACCACCGACGAGCTGCCGGCGGGCGCGGCCGACGACCCGATGACTCTCTTCGACCTGACCGACCAGGTGCGGGAGACCATTCAGCACTCGCTCTACTCACTTCTCGTCCAGCGCCGGAGCGCCTTCTTCTGACCCCACTAGCCTGACTCCCGTGTTCTGGGCGCTCGCGTTGATCTTGCTCGCCTTCGCGGGCTTCAGCGTGCTCGTCATCCGGATGCGCCGCCCGGCGGCCACGACGGACGTCCGCTTCGACGTCGACCAGCTCAAGGGGTTCGTCTACGTAGGGGCCGCGGCCCTCGCGCTGCTCGCGATCGCGGTGATCATCGTCGGTTCCGTCGCGGGTTCCAGCGGTCGCGCCGAGGCGCTGGCGGTGCTCGGCTTCTTCGGCTACGGCCTCTATCTCGTCTCGGCGGCCGCGGTGCTCTACGTGATGTCCCGTCGGGCGCCATGAGCTGCCGGTACGTCTGGTCGGCCCGACAGGCGTCGGCGCACGGCCAGTCCGGTCGCAACGGCCCCGGCTGCGGCACCGGCGGCGCCCGCACTGAGCAGCCCGAGCTGCGCCGCCCGACGGCCGGTCCGGTATTCGCGGACCTGCCAGTCCTGCTCCGCCGCGTACGCCTGCAACCGGCGGTCGGGATTGATCGCGCAGGGATGGCCGACCAGCGACAGCATCGGCAGGTCGTTGAAGGAGTCGGAGTACGCGAAGCAGCGGGCGAGATCGAACCCGTGCTCACCGGCCAACGCGTGTACCGCCTGGGCTTTCGCCGGGCCGTGCAGCAGGTCACCCTGGAGCCGGCCGGTGTAGACCCCGTCGACATGTTCGGCGGTGGTGCCCAGCGCGCCGGTCAGCCCCAGTCGTGCCGCGATGATGCCGGCGACTTCGATCGGCGCCGCCGTCACCAACCACACCTGCTGGCCGACGTCGAGGTGCATCTGCGCAATCGCCCGGGTGCCCGGCCAGATCCGCTGGCTGATCGACTTCTCGTAGACCTCGTGGCCGATCTCGGTCACCTCGGCGACGGTGTGGCCGGAGATGAACGACAACGTGGCGCTCCGGGCGCCCTCGATGTGACTCGGCTTCTCGCGTCCGGCCAGCCGGTAGTGGGCTTGGAACCACAGGCCCTTCAGGATCACTCGGGTGGGAAAGAAGCCGCGGCGATACATGCCTTTGGCCAGCTGGAACAACGATGCCCCTTGGATCACCGTGTTGTCCAGGTCGAAGAAGGCGGCGGCCGCAGGGTCGGCCCGGATCACCGGCTCGGGTGAGACTGCTCCGGATGCGGGCGCGTCGTCCAGCGGTCCGGCCGCCGCGAGCGGGTTCTCGGGCGAGATCTCGATCGCCGACGCATCGGTGCCCGGCAGCTCCTCGACGAGGTCGCCTGGGCCGTTCGCACCGGTCACCCGCCCCACGATAGACGTGCCAGACTTCCAAGGGTGGTGATCGAGCACGAGACAGGATTTCCGCCGGCCGACGCCGGTCGATCGCCTCGCAATCTCGCCGATCTGGTCGCCGGCCATGCCGCCCGTACGCCGGATCGCACGGCGCTGGTCGAGCCGGGTGTGGAGCGCCGCACCCTGAGCTGGGCGGAGCTCGATCGTGATCTCAACGCGGTCGCCGCCGGTCTCGCCGGCCAGATGGTGGCCGGTCAACGCCTCGGTCTGAGGGGGCCCAACAGCATCGAGTTCGTGCTGGCCTATCTCGGCGCGTTGCGGTCGGGGATCGTCGTGGTGCCGCTCAACCCCGGTCTGACGAGCGCCGGGCTGCCGAAGATGCTCGAGTTCACCGGCACGCACGTGTTGTGCGCGCCGGAAGATCCGAAGATCGCCGGCGTACGGCACCTTCCGCTGACTGAACAAGGCGTCCGCGCCCTCGCGTCGGGAGGTGCCGAGGACTACGTGGACTCACCGCAGGATCCCGAGTCGCTCGCGGCCCTGCTGTCCACCGCGGGGACGTCGGGTGTGCCCAAGGCGGCGATGCTCAGCCACCGTGCCTTGCTGGCCCACCTGGACCAGGTCGACCGGCTCGGCTTTCTCGACGTCGACACGGTGGTGCTGGCCGCGCTGCCGCTGTTCCACGTCTTCGGCCTCAACGCGGTTCTCGGCGGCTGGCTGCGGTCCGGTGCCCGGATGGTGGTGATGGCCGGCTTCGCCGATCTCCTGGACGTGGTCAGGAGCGAAGAGGTCACCAACCTGCCTGTCGCGCCCGCGCTGCTGCCGAAGATCATCGCCGACGAGCGTTCGGCGTTCGCCTTGGGCACCGTGACCACCGTGATCTCGGGTGCCGCGCCGCTTCCGGAGGAGCTGCGGGATGCCTTCACCGAGCGGACCGGACTGCGCATCGACCAGGGATACGGCCTGACCGAGGCCGCGCCCGGGGTGTCGGCCACCATCGGCGGACCACTGCTCGGGCACGGACACGTCGGCCGCCCGCTCCCCGGCGTCGAGGTGCGGATCGGCGACGGATCGGACGAGTCCGAACCCGGCGAGATCTTCGTCCGCGGTCCGAACCTGTTCTCCGGCTACTGGCCCGATGGCACCGGCGGCCCCGATGCCGACGGCTGGTTCGGTACCGGGGACATCGGCTATCTCGCCGACGGCGAGCTCTTCCTGGGCGACCGGGCCCGCGAGTTGATCGTGGTCAACGGTTTCCACGTGCATCCGGCCGAGGTCGAGCAGGCGATCGCGGAGCTGGATGGGGTCGAGTCGGTTGCCGTGCTCGGCCGGTCCGACCCGCGTACGGGGGAGCAGGTGGTGGCGTTCGTCACCGGAACCGGGCTGACGGCGGAGGGCGTGCAGGAGTACTGCGCCGGCCGACTCGCCCGGTTCAAGCGGCCGGCCCGGGTGCTCATCGTGGACGAGCTGCCGCGGGGAACGACGGGCAAGGTGCAGAAGGGTTTGCTCCGCCGCCGGCTGGCCGAGATCGACGAGTCTCAGGCCGGTGGGCGATGAACGACCAGCCGCGCGTGCTGATCTTGGTCCGGGACGGCTGCCATCTGTGCGAGGAAGCCGTGGCTGTTGTCGATGCGGTGTGTGCCGAGACCGGAGCCGAGTACGCCCTGCGAGATGTGGATGCCGATCCCGATCTGCAGCGGCGCTACACCGACCAGGTGCCGGTGACCTTCGTCGACGGCCGGCAGCACGACGTCTGGCGGGTCGATCCGGCCCGGCTCCGTGCTGCGCTCGGATAGTCGTGCTCTTCGACGCGCGTACCCTCTCCGGACTGACCGAGGGTCGAGTCGATCGCACCTTCCGCCGCTGGCGAGTGGTCCGCCCGCAGGCCGGATCGCGCTTCACCACCAGCGCCGGGGATCCAGCGCCAGCCGGGCGTGGTGTCGACCGTGCTCGCAGCGGAGGCGGGGGCGGAGCGGCCCGCGTACAAGCTCCGGGTTCGTCGGCTCAAGAACCTCGGCCTGACCGAGTCACTGGAAACGGGCTACCGGTTGTCACCGCGCGGTGTGGCCTACCTGCGCGCACTGGAGTGAGGTGCGGGAAGTCTTTGTGCGCGGCTTCACAAACTCCTAGAGTGGCTCTTGCTTGCCGAGCTGGTTCGAGGCCCTGGCGCGAGGACAAGGGAGTTGCGTGGCGCAGATCTACACGACCGACTCCCTGCGCGCGGCCGGCGACAAGGGCATTCCGGATGCGACGGTGGCCCGGCTGCCCGTGTATCTGCGCGTGCTCCGCCAGCTGGCCGACCAGGGCACCGACACGGTGAGCAGCCAGGCGCTGGCCGAAGCGGCGGGTGTGAGCTCGGCCCAGCTGCGCAAAGACCTGTCGCACCTCGGCTCCTACGGCACCCGCGGCGTGGGCTATGAAGTGCAGTACCTGCTCCGGCAGATCGGCCGCGAGGTCGGCTCCGCCCACGACTGGCCGGTGATCATCGTCGGGCTGGGCAACCTCGGCACGGCGCTGGCGAACTACTCGGGGTTCTACAGCCGTGGGTTCCGGGTGGTGGGGTTGATCGACCCGAATCCCGAGCTGGTCGGCCGGCGGATCCACGGCCTGGCCATTTCCGACCTGGTCGACCTGGAGGACGTGGTGGCGCGCACCGGGGCCGCGATCGCCGTGATCGCGACGCCGGCCGAGGCGGCCCAGGCCGTGGCTGACCGGCTGGTGTATCTGGGCGTCACCAGCATCCTCAACTTTGCACCGACCGTTCTCGTGGTGCCGGAGGGAGTCAGCGTGCGCAAGGTTGATCTTGGTCAGGAGCTGCAGATCCTCGCCTATCACGAGCAGCGCCGCAGCGAGGACCCGGCGCATGCGTACGCCCAGCCGAGGGAGGCTGTTCGATGAGCATTCTTGTGGTGAGCGTCTCGCACCGGTCGACCTCGGTCGCGCACCTGGCCGACCTCGCTCTCGATCCGGCGGGATCGACCAAGCTCGCCGACCAGCTGGTCGCCTCCGAGCACATCGAGGAGGCGGTGGTCCTTTCGACGTGCAACCGGACCGAGCTCTACGCCTCGGTCTCGCGCTTCCACGGTGCGCTGGACGACGCCACCAGTGCGCTCGCCGACATGGCCGGGCTGCCCATCCCGGAGCTGCAGGCCCGGTGCTCGGTCTTCTTCGACGAGGGCGCGGTCGCCCACACCTTCGCGGTCGCCTCCGGTCTGGACTCGCTGGTCGTCGGCGAGAGCCAGATCCTCGGCCAGGTGAAGCACGCCTTGACCGTGTGCCAGAACCACGGCACCGTCGGCAGCGTCCTCAACAGCTTGTTCCAGCAGGCACTCCGGGTCGGCAAGCGGGTGCAGACCGAGACCGAGATCGGCAGCGCCGGCCGCTCGCTGGTGAGCGCCGCGTACGCCCTGCTTGCCGAGGAGCGTGGCGACCTCGCGGACCTGAGGGTGCTGGTCGTCGGGGCCGGCGCGATGGCGGGACTGGCGGCGCGGACGGCCGCGGCCGCCGGGGCTCAGGTCAGCTGCGCCAACCGCACGCTCGAGCGGGCGGAGCGGCTCGCGGCCGCGGTGGGCGGTCAGGCGGTCGAGCTGGCCGACCTGCCGATCGCACTGGCCAGGACCGACGTGCTCGTGACCTGCACCGGGGCCCGATCCCTGACCATCGGACCGGCTGAGCTGGTGGGCACCCCGGTCAGCGGGGTCGTCGATCTCGCCTTACCGGCCGACGTCGCTCCCGAGGTCGCCGAGCTGGGCATCACGCTGATCAACCTCGACCGGCTGGTGACCGACCAGGCCGATCCCGCCTCCGCGGCCGAGGTGGAGAGCGCACGAGCGCTGGTCCGCCAGGAGGTGAGCGACTTCCTCGGGTTGCGCCGGGCCGCCCAGGTCGCGCCGACCGTGGTGGCACTGCGCAGTATGGCGGCCGATGTCATGGCCGCCGAGCTGCACCGGCTGGAGTCCAGGCTGCCGAGCCTGGATGATCATGAGCGGGACGAGGTCCGTCGCAGCGTCCGCCGGATCGTCGACAAGCTGCTGCACGCGCCCACCGTCCGGGTACAGGAGCTGTCGACCGACCCGGAGGCCCCGGACTACGCCGCCGCGCTGCGTGAGCTGTTCGCGCTCGACCCGCACACCATCGCGGCGGTGATGTCGCCCGAGGTCCTGCCCTAGTGGGCCGGCCTTGCTGAGTCGCCCCATCCGGCTCGGGGCGCGTACGTCCCCGCTGGCCCGGGCCCAGGCCGAGCTGGTCCGATCCGCGCTGGCCGCGCGCGGTCTGGACGCTGTCTTCGTCGGCATCACCACCCAGGGCGACACCGACCGCCGGCACCTGACCGAGATCGGCGGAGCCGGGGTCTTCACCGGTGCGGTCCGGGATGCGCTGCGGGCCGGCACCATCGATGTCGGGGTGCACTCACTGAAGGACCTGCCGACCGCACCCGAGGACGACTTGGAGGTTGTGGCGATCCCGGAGCGGGAGGACACCCGCGACGTGCTGGTCGGCCGCCGGCTCGATGATCTTCGCGACGGCGACCGGGTCGGCACCGGGGCACCGCGGCGGGCGATCCAGCTGGCCGAGTGGGCCCAGAGCGCCGGTCGCGAGGTCAGCGCGGTGCCGATCCGGGGCAATGTCGACACCAGGATCGAGCTCGCTCGCCGGGGCGATGTGGCCGCGGTGATCCTCGCGGCGGCGGGGCTGCGTCGGCTCGGATACCTCGAGAACGCCGGCACTGGTGATGCCGACACCGTTGTCAAGAACCTACAAGCCGAGGTCCTTGATCACTCGGTGATGTTGCCGGCTCCGGGACAGGGCGCGCTGGCCTGTGAGATCTCCCGTTCTCTCGGTCTCGCGCTACGGGAGGCCGTTGCCGGACTGGACCATCAGACCAGCCGGGCCGAATCCCTTGCCGAGCGGGGGTTCCTGGCTGCCCTCCAGGCGGGCTGCACCGCACCGGTGGGTGCCCGTGCCGTTGTCAAATCGGTCCGTGGTACAAGCCTCGATTTGACTCTGGCGGCGGTAATTGGGAAAACGTTACTGAACAACTTGTCAGAACCGTCCAAAGCCGGGCCCACCCTTCGTCTCCAGGTCGACGGCAGCACGACCGACGCGGAGGAATTCGGGACCGCCTGCGCAGGTTCGGCGCTGGCCAAGTTGCGGGAACACCCACAACAGAACGCGAGGCGTCAGTGAGCACATCCTCGGCCCGTAACGCTCGGACCCGGTCCTCCTCCTCTCCTACCGCCCCGGTCAGCCGGGGGCGGGTGATCTTCGTCGGGACCGGTCCCGGCGACCCCGATCTGTTGACGTTGGGCGCCATCGCCGCGCTCGCCGATGCCAGCGCGGTGATCTTGGACGACGACCGGCAGCGGGAGATCCTGGCCCATCCGGCGATCACCTTGGCCGAAGGCGCCGAGGTGACGACGATCGGCCTGACCGAGGCTCGCCGGCCGCTCACCCCGTCCGCTCGCGCCAAGATCGTGCTCAAGCACGCCTCGGCCGGCCGTCGAGTGGTCCGGTTGGTCACCGGCGATCCCTTTCTGGACAACGCCGTCGCCGACGAGGCGGCGGCCTGCGTCCGCGGCGGCATCGACTTCGAGGTGGTGCCCGGCGTCTCCAGCCTCACCGCCGTCCCCGAGTACGCGGGGATCGACGTGATCCACTCCGGCGGGGTGCAGTTCACCTCACTCACCGAGGGCAGGTTCGGCAAGGTCAACACGGTCGACTGGGGCACGGCGGCCACGGTCGTCGTCAGTACCAAGGTCGCCATGATCGGCAGCCTGGTCGAGGCGGCCCTCGCGGCCGGGCGTCCCGGAGATGATCATGTCGTGGTCACCCTGCACGGCGGCAGTACCGAGCAGATCACCCTGCCGACGACGCTGGACGGCCTCGTCGCCGAAGTGAAGTCGGTACGCGCGCCGGGCGCCGACCCCATCCACGTGATCATGGGCGCAGCGGCCGAACAGCGAACCGAGCTCAGCTGGTACGAGACCAAGCCGCTGTTCGGCTGGCGGGTCCTGGTGCCACGGACCAAGGACCAGGCCGGCCCGATGGTCGCCCGGCTGCGGACCTACGGCGCGCACAGCGAGGAGGTGCCGACCATCTCGGTCGAGCCGCCGCGCAGCCCGCTGCAGATGGACAAGGCGATCCGTGGGCTGGTCGAGGGCCGCTACGAATGGGTGGCCTTCACCTCGGTCAACGCCGTCAAGGCGGTCCGGGAGAAGTTCGAGGAGTACGGCCTCGATGCCCGGGCCTTCTCGGGCCTCAAGGTGGCCGCGGTGGGCACGGTGACCGCGCAGTCGTTGCAGGCCTGGGGGATCGAGCCCGACCTGCTGCCCGAGGGCGAGCAGTCGGCGGCCGGACTGGCCGCGGAGTTCCCGCCCTACGACGATGTGCTGGACCCGATCAACCGGGTCTTCCTGCCCCGGGCCGACATCGCGACGGAGACCCTCGCTGAGGGGCTACGACACCTGGGCTGGGAGGTGGAGGACGTCACCGCGTACCGGACCGTACGCGCCACCCCGCCGCCGGCCCCGGTGCGCGAAGCGATCAAGACCGGGAAGTTCGATGCGGTGGTCTTCACCTCATCCTCGACGGTGCGCAATCTGGTCGGCATCGCCGGCAAGCCGCATCCGCAGACGATCATCGCGGTGATCGGCCCGGCCACGGCCAAGACCTGTGAGGAGCACGGGCTGCGGGTCGACGTGATCGCGGCCAAGCCGTCGGTGGTCGAGCTCGCCGATGCGCTGGCCAGCTTCGCCGCCAGTCGTCGTGACGGCCTCGTGGAAGCGGGTGAGCCGGTGCTCAAGCCGTCGCAGAAGAAGCCAACTCCGCGCCGGCGCTGACGGAGTTTCGGCAATCGGTGAGAGGGACGAGTCGACGATGAGTGGGTCGATGGAAAGGCCGCGGCGGCTGCGCACGACGCCGGCGATGCGGGCGATGGTGGCCGAGACCACGGTCGAGCCGCGACAGTTGATCTTGCCGATGTTCGTGGCCGAGGGGCTTCGCGAGCCCCGGCCGATCAGCTCGATGCCCGGCGTGGTCCAACACACCCTGGACACGGTGCGCAAGGCTGCGGTCCAGGCGGCCGATGCCGGTCTCGCCGGAGTCATGCTGTTCGGCGTCCCCGCGCACAAAGACGCGACCGGTTCCGGTGCGCTCGATCCCGACGGCATTCTGACCGCCGCGATTCGCGCGGTCCGCAGCGAGGTCGGCGACGACTGCTTGGTGATGTCCGATGTCTGCCTGGACGAGTTCACCGACCACGGCCACTGCGGCGTGCTCACCCCCAGCGGCCTGGTGGACAACGACGCGACGGTGCAGATCTACGCCCAGATGGCGGTGCTGCACGCCTCCGCCGGAGTGGATCTCGTCGGCCCCAGCGGAATGATGGACGGCCAGGTCGGCGCCATCCGCGCCGCACTGGACCAGGCCGGCGCGCAGGACGTCGGGATTCTGGCGTACGCCGCGAAGTACGCCTCGGCGTTCTACGGGCCGTTCCGCGAGGCGGTGGCCTCCTCGCTCACCGGAAACCGCCGGACCTACCAGCAGGATCCGGCCAACGTCCGCGAGGCGTTGCGCGAGGTCGCCCTCGACATCGCCCAGGGCGCCGACCTGGTGATGGTCAAGCCGGCGCTGTCCTACCTCGACGTGATCAAGGCCGTCCGCGGTGCCGTCGACGTGCCGGTCGCGGCGTACAACGTCTCCGGCGAGTACGCCATGGTGGAGGCCGCGGCGGCTCAGGGCTGGATCAGCCGGGAACCGGCGATCAATGAGGTGCTGACCTCCATCCGCCGGGCCGGGGCCGACGTGATCTTGAGCTACTGGGCCCTCGACTGGGCCCTGCAACGACCCCGATGACGGCCCTCCAGGCTCAGGTCACAGCTCGGAGCGAGGCGGCATTCGCGCGCGCCAAGACGCTGATCCCTGGCGGGGTCAACTCCCCGGTGCGGGCCTTCCACTCGGTCGGCGGGACGCCGCGCTTCATCGCCCGTGGCTCCGGGCCGTACCTGTTCGACGTGGATGGCAATGAGCTGGTCGACCTGGTCAGCTCGTGGGGAGCGTTGCTGCACGGACATGCGCATCCGGAGATCGTCGCCGCGGCGACCGCCGCCGCGGCTCGTGGTACCAGCTACGGCGCGCCGACCGAGCTCGAGGTCGACCTGGCCGCGGAGATCATCGAGCGGGCTCCGGTCGAGCAGGTCCGGCTGGTCAACTCCGGCACTGAGGCCACGATGTCGGTGCTCCGGCTGGCCCGCGGCATCACCGGCCGCAGCAAGATCATCAAGTTCGCCGGCTGTTATCACGGCCACGTCGACGCCCTGCTCGCCGCTGCCGGTTCCGGGGTCGCGACCCTTGCTATCCCGGGCACCCCGGGGGTCACCGAGGCCACCACCGCCGACACGATCGTGCTGTCCTACAACGACCGGAACGGCGTACGCGCGGCCTTCGAGACCTATGGTGACCAGATCGCGTGCGTGATCACCGAGGCCGCGGCCGGGAACATGGGCGTGATCCCGCCAGGGGTGATCGAGGGGGTCGGCTTCAATGCGTTCCTGGCCGAGATCGCCACTCGTTATGGCGCCTTGTTCATCTCCGATGAGGTGATGACCGGCTTCCGGGTCAGCCGGTCGGGACAGTACGGCCTGGATGGGGTCGAGCCGGACCTGATGACCTTCGGCAAGGTGATGGGCGGCGGTTTCCCGGCTGCGGCGTTCGGCGGCCGCGCGGAGCTGATGCAGAGCCTGGCCCCGGTCGGCGGCGTCTACCAGGCCGGCACGCTCTCCGGGAACCCGGTGGCCACAGCCGCCGGCCTGACCGCACTCCAGCTGGCGACGCCCGACGTCTACACACAGGTCGACCGGGCCGCGGAGGTCCTCCGGGCCGAGGTGGCCGCCGCGCTGCATACGGCCGGAGTGCCGCACGTGGTGCAACACAGCGGGAACTTGTTCAGTGTCTTCTTCGTGGGCGAGGACGTGACGGCCGTGCCGGACTACGCCACTGCATCAACCCAGCGCACCGACCGCTATGCAGCCTTTTTCCATGCCATGCTCGGCCAGGGCATCTATCTGCCGCCCAGCGCGTACGAGGGTTGGTTCCTTGGCGCAGCGCACGACGACCGCGCCCTGGATCAGATCGTCTCCGCGTTGCCGGCTGCTGCGGCGGCGGCTGCGCAGGCGTAGGGAGGACAGCATGGCCGGGCAACGGACGATCGTGCACCTGGTGCGGCACGGCGAGGTGCACAACCCCGCCGGCCTGCTGTACGGCCGGCTGCCCGACTACCACCTGTCCGATCTCGGTCGGGAGATGGCACAGGTGGTCGCCGACGACCTGCGCTCGCGCGACATCGTGCACCTGCGCTGCTCACCGTTGGAGCGGGCCCAGGAGACCATGGAGCCGATCGCCGATGCCTTGGGACTGCCGGTGTCGATCGACGGCCGGGTGATCGAGGCGGCCAACTACCTCGAAGGCCTGAAGGTCTCTTTCCCCGGCCTGCTGCGGCGCCCCAAGCTGTGGTGGCACTTCCGCAACATCTTTGGCCCGAGCTGGGGCGAGCGCTACCGTGACATCGTGGCCCGGATGCGCTTGGCCATGCGCGACGCCGCCGATGCCGCGGCCGGACACGAGGCGGTGATCGTCTCGCACCAGCTGCCGATCTGGATGGCCCGATGCGACGCCGAGGGGCGCCGGCTGATGCACGACCCGCGCAAGCGAGAGTGCACGCTGGCCAGCATCACCTCGTTCAGCTATCTGGGCTCCCACCTCACTTCGGTCAGCTACCGGGAACCCGCCGCGGGCCTGCTACGGCCGCACCAGACCAAGAAGTTCGTCGCGGGGGCGTAGGCGCCCGTGAAGTTTCGTCTCGTTCTGACTCTGGTGATCACCTTGGTCGTCACCGCCTGCTCGGCGGAGCGCACGGAGTCGGGCGGCGAGCAGGGCTACCCGGAGGTCACCAAGAACCTCACCCAGATCCCACCGGGCGAGCGCGAGCTGGTGCCGGAGGTCTCCGGTCCTGAGCTCGGTGGGGGGAAGGCACTGTCCAGCAAGGGTTATCCGGGCCGGATCGTGGTGGTCAACGTCTGGGGATCGTGGTGTCCGCCGTGTCGCAAGGAGGCTCCGGCACTGCAGGCGGCCAGTGTGGAGACGGCGGCGACGGCGCAGTTCCTGGGGGTCAACATCCGAGACCTCGACCCCGCCGCGCCGGAGGCCTTCGTCCGGGCCAACAAGATCACCTATCCGAGCATCTACGACCCCAGCGGCCGGGCCCTGCTCGCCTTCGCCGGCGACCTGCCGCCGAGCGCCATCCCGTCGACGCTGATCCTGGACTCCGAGGGCCGGCTGGCGGTGCGGATCCTCGGCGAGATCTCCACGATCACCCTGGTCACCATGATCAACGATGTCGCGGCCGGTCGCTAGATGGTGCCTCTCGACCTGGGCAGCTGGGCCGCGAACGCGGTCGGCGGCTCGATGGCCCTGGCCCTGCCGATCGCCCTGCTGGCCGGTCTGGTGTCGTTCTTCTCGCCCTGCGTGGTTCCCCTGCTGCCGGGCTACCTGTCCTACGCGACCGGTCTCGGGGCCGCCGAGGTGGTCGAGGGCACGACCCGGCGTGGCCGGATGCTCGCCGGAGCCTCGCTGTTCGTCCTCGGCTTCGCGGTGATCTTCGTGATCACCGGCGTGGTGGCCGGCTCGGCCGGGCGCGCCCTGGCCGAGTACCGGGTGATCATCTCCCGGGTGCTCGGCGTGGTCGTGATCATCCTCGGGCTGATCTTCGCCGGGGTGCTTCGGATCGGCCAGCGCGACCTGCGGCTGCACCGGATCCCGGCGGTCGGCGTGGCCGCCGCCCCGTTGATCGGCGTGGTCTTCGCCCTGGGCTGGACGCCCTGCCTGTCGCCGACCCTTGGCGTGGTGATCAACCTGGGCTTCAACGAGGGCACCGCACTTCGGGGCGGCCTGCTCGGGTTCGCGTACGCGCTGGGCCTGGGACTGCCCTTCGTGATCGCCGGGCTGGCCTTCACGCGGATGGCCGGGTCGGTCGAGGTGCTGCGCCGGCACCAGGTGCTGGTGATGCGCATCGGCGGGTTGCTGCTGGTCGGGGTCGGGCTGCTGCTGGTCACCGGGACCTGGGACTGGGTCACCGGCGCGCTGCGGCAATGGGCCGCCTCATTCGAGACGGTGATCTGATGGCGGACTCGGACCAGCGAGTCACCCCGCCAGCCCTGGGCTGGCGGGGTGGGCTGCGTTACCTGTGGAACCAGCTGACCTCGATGCGCACCGCCCTGGTGCTGCTCTTCGCGCTGGCTCTGGCCGCGGTACCCGGGTCGCTGCTGCCGCAACGCTCGGTCGCGCCGGTGCAGGTCAACGACTTCCTCGACGAGCACCCGCGGCTGGGCCCGCTCTACGATCGGGTCGGGCTGTTCGAGGTCTACACCTCGGCGTGGTTCTCGGCCATCTATCTGCTGCTGTTCGTCTCGCTCGTCGGCTGCATCATCCCGCGGGTCGGCAGCTACGCCCGCGCCCTGCGCACCCGGCCGCCACGGACGCCGACGAACCTGGCCCGGCTCCCCGCGTACGCGACCGCCGATCTGGCCGGCCCCAACGGCACCGCCCGGGTGCTCGACCAGGCGAGTGAGCTGCTGCGGAAGCAGCGCTACCGGGTCGACGTCACCGAGACCAGCGTGGCGGCGGAGCGGGGCTATCTGCGCGAGGCCGGCAACCTGGTGTTCCACATCAGCCTGCTCTTCCTGCTGCTCGGCGTCGGCATCGGCACGCTCTACGGCTTCCGCGGCAGCAGCGTGGTGATCGTCGGCCAGGGCTTCGCCAACAATCTGACCCAGTACGACGACTTCTCCTCCGGGGGTCGCTTCGACGAGCGGTCGTTCGTGCCGTTCAGCCTGACGGTCACCGCGTTCGAGGCGAAGTTCGAGACCGGCGAGGTGCAGCGCGGGGCGGCGCGGGTGTTCCGGGCCGACGTCGAGGTGGTCGACCGGCCGGGCGCCGCGCCGCGCCGCGAGGTGCTTGAGGTGAACCGGCCGATCCAGATCGGCGGCAGCACGGTGCACCTGATCGGCCACGGGTACGCGCCGAAGGTCACCGTGACCGACGGCGAGGGGAACGTCGCGTTCTCCGGGCCGGTGGTGTTCCTGCCGCAGGACGGCAACTTCACCTCGGCCGGGGCGATCAAGGCGCCGGACGCCCGCCCGGAACGGCTCGGCTTCCAGGCGTTCTTCCTGCCGTCTGCGGTGCTGGACGAGGAAGGTCCGCGTTCGGTCTTTCCCGACCCGCTGAACCCGGAGCTGTTCACCAACGTCTGGTACGGCCCGCCGAGGACCGAGACCGGCCGGCCCGAGAACGTCTACTCCCTGGACACCCGAGGACTGACCCAGCTCACCGACGCCGACGGCGAACCGGTTCGGCTGCAGCTGAAGGTCGGAGAGGGCGTGACGCTGCCGGACGGCAAGGGCTCGATCCGGTTCGACGGCTGGGAGCGCTGGGTCAAGCTGCAGGTCGGTGACACTCCGGGGGTGACGATCTCCCTGGTAGCGCTGGGCTTCGCGGTCACGGGCTTGTGTCTGTCGCTGTTCGTCCGGCCGCGACGGGTCTGGGTGCGGGTGCGCAGCGGTTCGGATGGTCATAGTGTGGTCGAGGTCGGCGGGCTGGACCGGGCCGATGCGCGAGCCGGGCTGAGCGAGGACGTCGCCGAGCTCGCCGAGGAGCTGTCCCGACCTGATGGACGACGTGAGAAGGTGGGCGTTTCATGAGCTACGAGTACTACTCGAGCCTCTGCCTGGTCAGTTCCGTCGTGGTGTACGCATTGGCGATGTTCGCCCACGCGGCGGAATGGGCCTCCGCGCGACAAGTCGAGCCGTCGAACGCCGAGCGGACCAGGAGCGCTGAGCTTGTCGAAGCGCGGTCTTCGACAAGCTCAGACCGCATGCGTCCAGAGTCTGTCGAGATGCGCCCTGAGCCTGTCGAAGGGCAGACTCAACTGCGCGTGGAGCAGTTCGGCCGCGCCGGGGTCGCGCTGACGGTGATCGGCTTCGGGCTGAGCGTGGCCGGCGTGGTGCTGCGCGGACTGGCCGCCGGCCGGGCGCCCTGGGGCAACATGTTCGAGTTCACGATCACCGCCATGGTGTTCGTGGTTGGGCTGTACTTGATCATGGTCTGGCGGGCCGGCGTACGCTGGCTCGGTCTGCCGGTGACCCTGCTCGCCACCATCGGCAACGGTCTCGCCGTCACGGTCTTCTACGTCGCCGTTGCTCCGCTGGTGCCGGCGCTGCACTCGGTGTGGTTCCTGATCCATATCGTGGCGGCCGCGCTCTCGGGCGCGGCCTTCAACCTCGGCGGACTGCTGTCGATCCTCTACCTGGTCAAGAAGCGGGCGGAGGACCGTGGCGAGGTCCGCGGTTACCTCGGCCGGTTGCCCACCACCCGGCGGATCGACCTGCTGGCGTACCGGTTCCACGCCTTCGCGTTCCCGCTGTGGACCTTCACCGTCGCGGCGGGCGCGATCTGGGCGGAGTACGCCTGGGGCCGCTACTGGGGCTGGGACCCGAAGGAGACCTGGGCGCTGGTGACGTGGGTGATCTACGCCTGCTATCTGCACGCCCGCTCGACCGCTGGTTGGCGGGGGCGGCGGGCGGCGGTGATCGCGATCATCGGTCTCGCGTCGTTCTGGTTCAACTTCATCGGCATCAACCTGCTCGTCTCCGGCCTGCACTCCTACGCGGGCATCTGAAGGCTCATCCGATTTGCGCAGTTCCCCATGTTGCATGGGGAACTCACTCTCTCCATAGGAAGCTTCCTATGGAATCGGCCAGTTTCCCATGTTGCATGGGGAACTTGTGACTCAGGTGACGATGTCGGCGGGGAAGGCCTCGCGCCATGCGGCGTAGCCGCCGATGACGTCGGTGGCCTGCGCGATCCCGAGCTCCTGCAGCGCGGCGGCGGCCAGGCTCGACGTGTAGCCCTCCTGGCAGATCACGATCACCTGGAGGTCGTACGCGGCGATCGGCAGCCGGGCGTCGCACGCCGGGTCGAAGCGCCACTCCAGCACGTTGCGCTCGACGACCAGCGCGCCCGGCAGCCCGCCCTCGGCGGCCCGCTGCGCCGCGGGCCGGATGTCCACGAGAACGGCGCCGGCCGCCCGGGCGGCCTGCGCTTGACCCGGGGTGAGCCGGGTCAAGCGGTCGCGGGCCGAGGCCAGGACCTCGTCGATGGTCCGGGTGGCAGCGGCGTTCACCAGTTGAGCCCGGCGAGCTGGGAGCTGGCGAGGAGCAGCAGGTCGCCGTCGGGCCGATAGGTGTTCATGGTGACCAGAGCCGGACTGTAGACGTGGATGCTGACCGCCGGCTCGGTCCCGAGGTTGGACACCTGGTGCAGGTGCCGCCGGCCGAATGAGCGGAGCGAGCCAGCGACCAGCTCCCGGGTCTGCGGCAGGATGCGTGGCGGACTGTCCGGCCCGACCTGCGCGTACTGCTCGGTCAGCGTGCCGCGTACGGTCACGAAGGCACCGGCGCTGTGGCCATGATCGTGCCACTCGGTGTCCTGGCCGGGCAGCCAGGTCAGCAGCCAGGCCTCGAACTCGGGCTCTCGGACCAGCCGGGTGTAGTAGCGCTCGAAGGGGTCGAAGGTGATCAGCGGCTCCCAGAGCACGTGCTGCTCGGCGAGCCGGGTGGCGATCTGGGCGAGGTTGACAGGGGTGCGTGTGGTCGTGGGCATGGTGGGACAGTTCCTTCACGGGTGCGAGTCGACAGAGGATGCGGGAACGCGCGGTCAGCGCGGCATTCGTCGACAGGCAGCGCTGGCCGTACGCCGCAGGTCCAGATGGATCCTGCCGTGCAGGTGAGTGGTCACCGGGCGTCCTTTGTTCGGGCGGTCAGCAGGAAGGACACTACGCAGAATGTGTGCCGGCCGTAATCCCTTGTCTCACTATAGGAAATATAGACAAGCCTGGAGCGTGACAGAGTGCCGACCATGGAGGACTTGGCGCGCGCGCTGGAGGCCGCGGCGAATCCAGAGGACGCGCGTGTGCTGGCGCGCTACTTCCAGGTCCGGCCGGGCGGCTACGGCGAAGGCGACGTCTTCGTGGGGATCAAGCTCAGCGTGTTGCGGCCGTTGGCCCGTCCGTACGCCGCGCAGCCGTTCGAGCCGCAACGCTGGTTGACCTGGCTGCGCAGCCCGGTCCACGAGCACCGGATGCTGGCGCTGGTGATCATGGCCGAACGCGCGCGGCGCAACGCCGGTCGACGCGGTGATCCGGCCGAGCACGAGCTGGTCTACCGGACCTATCTGGCCAACACCGCGTACGTGAACAACTGGGACCTGGTGGACATCAGCTGCAAGCCGATCGTTGGCGGGTTCCTCTTCGGCCGGGATCGGTCGCCGTTGTACGAGCTCGCCCGGTCGGACTCGCTGTGGGAGCGGCGGATCGCGATGGTCGGCTGCCAGTGGTTCGTCAAGTTCGGGGACTGTGACGATGTCTACCAGCTGGCCGAGCTACTCCTCGGTGATCGACATGACCTCATGCACAAGGCTGTCGGCTGGTCACTCCGCGAAGCTGGACGGCAGGACCGCGATGCCCTGCGGGCCTTCCTCGACCGCAACATCGCGGCAGTGCCGCGGACGACGCTGCGGTATGCGATCGAGCACTTCGACGAGGCCGAGCGCCAGCACTACTTGAAGCTGCGCTGACCGCCAGTTCCCCATGTTGCATGGGAAACTGGACGTCTCCATAGGAAGCTTCCTGTGGAATCTGCGAGTTCCCCATGCAACATGGGGAACTTGAGACCGGTGGGCATCATGCGCCCAGCCGAGTCAGGCCCGCCGGCGGGTTCCCGGCGACATCACTGTCGACAGGTCGGGTGCGGTCAGGAAGTGCCGGTGCTCGGCGGCGAATGCGGCCAGGATCCCCTTCTTGTTGCGGGTCCGGGCCGGCGGCGGCACATCGTGGAACTTCTCGCTGAACTGGATCGCCGCCTCGGTCGCGCGGTCCTTGAAGCCGCGCAGGCTGCCCGCCTCGATGTTCAGCAGTTCCGCGACAGCCGACATGTCTCCGGCGGTGTCCCGCAAGGCCCGCCAGACCCGCACCCAGGACGCATCGGCCAGTAGATGGTCGATCAGGTGTGCCCACTGCAGCCGACGCTGCCACATCACCGGCGTCGGGTTGATCCCGGCGAGGATCGACTCCCGATAGCGCACCAGGGTCGCCGGATCGTTCTTGGTCTTGTCCATCAACGCCGCCGCGTTGAACCACTGCCGGGCCGCCGCGGCGTACAAGGTCCGGCCGCTCTCGGTGAACTGACTGTAGGTCACGATCTTGGTCCCCGGGCGCTCGTGGTGGAGCCGCAGCAGCGCGGTGAGGCCGGTGCTGGTCGGCGAGCTCAGGTTGAAGTCGACGAAGGCGATGTCCCAGCTCAGGCCACGCCGGAGGTGATCATCGAGGACATCGACCGATGGCACCACCGTCAGCCGGCCGGTGAAGGCATGCTCGAAGTTGGCCCGCTCACCGGGCACGTCGTCGACCAGGAGAACCCGCCCCAACGTCATCGTCACCGCCGCTGGGGTATGTCACACTGCGCCGCCCACCCAGCACGCCGTCACCGTCTTGGTGCCGTTCTGCTGGGCGGCGCTCAGCGATCCGGAAAGCTCCCCCAGTCGAGCCTCCAGCCGCGCCGAGCTTGTGCCGGGAGTCTTCCACACTCCGGGCGCCATCGGCGGCGCGTCATCAGTCACTGAGATCGACACGCGCGGTCCCTCGGGAGCGATTCTCACTCGAACGTCCCCGGCGCCGGCGTTCAGCGCGTTGCCCACCAAGTCGTTCAGCACCAGGCGAGCCAGGTCGTGATCGGCCGGCTCGAGATGGTCGACGGTCACGACCACCTCGGCCTTGGCGCCGACGGCCCGGGCCAGGGTCATCACCGGCGCCTCGAGGTTCTGCACACTGGTCGAGCTCTCCCGGCCCAGCTGGGACAGGGCCAGGGTCTCGCGGAGCCGGGAGTTGGCCGAGACGGCGAGCTCATAGAGCGCCGGGTACTCGCGACGGATCTCGCGGGCCTGCTGCTCCAGCAGCCGGAGGTTCGTCGACAGCGCGCCGTGGGTCTCGCTGATCACCAGCTCCCGCCCGGCATGCGCCTCCTCCTGAACGAGCTGGGGGAGCTTGCGCATGATCAGGTCGGTGTCGAGGATCCGCAGGTTGATCGTCAAGGGTGTCAGTGAGATGGCCAGCGCAGCCCACCAGCCGTTCGGGCCCCAGTCCGCCGGGAGGGTGATCGCACAGATGATCGCAGCGACGATCGGTCCGGCCAACAGGCGGGTGATCTCGTGCCAGGTGGGCGGATCAGACTCATCGGGATTGAACCAGGTGTGGTCGTTGAAGATCAACAGCGCAGTGCTGATGAAGAACCCGGTCGCCGCTGCGAGCATGATCAACCGCGCCCAGAGGGGGTCGTCGGTGGCCACCCAGGCCGGGATCGCGACGAGCACGCAGGCCTCGGGGATCTCGATGTAGGAGCCGAGGCTGAGCCGGTGCTTGCCGTCGGTGTTGATCATGTTGCGCTGGTAGACCCGGGTCAGCCAGAACCGCGGCTCGGTGTGCCGCCGCAAGTGCCGCTCGTTGGTCCAGAGCAGGAAGCTGCCGAGCGAAGCGAGCAGGCACAGGCCGATGGCGAGCACCGCCCAATGGCTGCCGATCGAGAGCACGGCGATGATCACGAGCGCAACCACCCGAAGGGCCCAGGCGTGCATCGTGTAGCTCCCGGACCGCCGGAGTAGTGCCAGGTAGGACACCCGGTGCCGCCGATGTCGGCTCAGCCGGCCCCCCAGGCTCGTGCCGCTCACTGGCACATTCTCGGTGCACGGTCCGGTTCCGGCAAGGGCTGGCACGATTAGGGCCGTGCGGCACTTCGACCTCTGTGTCCTCGGGACCGGATCCGGCAACTCCGTGGTGGACGAGCGGTTCGATGACTGGGACATCGCGATCGTCGAGCAGGGCAAGTTCGGCGGCACCTGTGTCAACGTCGGATGCATTCCCAGCAAGATGCTGGTCTATCCAGCACGCCTGGCCCGGCTGCCGGCCAAGGCCGCCCAGCTCGGCGTCGACCTCGACCTGCGCGGAGTGCGCTGGGCCGACATCCGTGACCGCGTGTTCGGCCGCATCGATCAGATCGAGGCGAGCGGACGGGCCCATCGGGAGAAGGCGCCGAACGTGACCGTGTACGCCGAACCGTGCCGGTTCGTCGGTCCCCGGCGCCTCGCGGTCGGGGACGGCGAGGTGATCAGTGCCGACCGGGTGGTGATCGCCGCCGGCGGCCGGCCGGTGCTGCCCGACCTGCCGGGGCTGGACGACATCGCCTACCACACCTCCGACACGGTGATGCGACTGCCCGAGCTGCCCCGCTCCATGATCATCGTCGGTGGGGGCTATGTGGCGGCGGAGTTCGCCCACGTCTTCTCCGCGTACGGTTGCGCGGTCACCGTGGTGAACCGGTCCGATCGACTGCTCCGCCGCGAGGACGACGACGTCGCCGAACGTTTCACCGAGCTGTTCGGTGACCAGGTCGACCTGCGGCTGGAGCGGGAGATCGAACGCGTCGAGCCGGGTACCGCCGGCGGGGTCCGGCTGGAGCTGTCCGGGTCGTCCGGCGAGCCGGACGTGATCGAGGGCGACCTGTTGCTGATCGCCACCGGGCGGGAGCCCAACTCCGACCGGCTGAACGTCGCCGTGGCCGGTGTCGACGTGGACGAGAAGGGGCTGGTGATCGTCGACGCCAAGCAGCGGACCAGCGCCGAAGGCGTGTTCGCGCTCGGAGACATCTCCTCGCACTCTCCGCTCAAGCACGTCGCGAACCACGAAGCCCGGGTGGTCCAGCACAACCTGCTGCATCCGGAGTCCATGATCGCAAGTGACCACCGGTTCGTGCCTCACGCGGTCTTCGCCGATCCCGAGATCGCGTCCTGCGGGTTGACCGAGGCACAGGCCAAGGAGCAGCAGATCAGCTATCGGGTCGGCCGCGCGGACTACTCCGACGTCGCGTACGGCTGGGCGATGGAGGACTCCGGCCACTTCGTCAAGGTTCTCCTCGACCCCGCCACCGAGGAGATCATCGGGGCCCACCTGATCGGTCCGGACGCGTCGTCGCTGATCCAGCCGCTGGTCCAGGCGATGAGCTTCGGCCAGCGCGCGTCCGACGTCGCGCGAGGCCAGTACTGGATCCACCCCGCGCTGGCCGAGGTCGTCGAGAACGCGCTGCTCGACGGCAGCAGCTAGGGCTGGTCCGAAGTCAGCCGCCGCATGGTGCGGGCCACCCGCTCGCTCCGGGTCTCGGGCTTCTTCGCCTCGCCGATCCAGCGGGCGTACTCGCGGCGGTGGCTGGGGGGCAGGGCGGCGTACGCGGTCTCGGCCGCCGGGTCCTCGGCCAGGGCCGCGAGCAGCTCCGGCGGGTCGGCGACCTCGGCCTCGGCCTCGGGCGGCGGCTCGTCCTCCTCGGTCAGCTCGATCGTCACCTCGTCTCCGGCCTGCCGGCCGATGCGACGCAGCAGGTCCTTGCGCAGGCCCAGGTAGCTGACTCCGCCATAGACCATCAGTCTCGACCGGTACTCGGTGCCGTCGACGGACGCCAGCACCGGCGGGCGCTTCGACGAGAACATGGCCGCGATCGCCTTGGGCACGACCACCGCGTGCCCACCCTGCCCGGCCGCGAGAATCTCGGCCGTGAAACGTTGTGCTGAGCCTGTCGAAGGGCGCGTTCCGCTCACTGGCGGGCGTTGACCGCCTTCCAGGTCGCCGGCAGCAGCGCCGCTGCGGCAACGATCTTGATCGCATCGCCGATCAGGAAGGGCACCACGCCCTTCGCGATGGCCGTCGGCAGATCGAACGGCGTCATGATCAACAGGCCGGCTACGCCGAAGACGTAGATCACCAGGTTGCCCAGCACCATCGCGCCCGCGGCCGACAGGGGCCGGCGGTCGGCGCGCCGTTCGGCCAGGAAACCGACCAGCCAGGCTGCCGCGACGAAGCCGACGACGTACCCGATGCTGGCCAGCTGCCAGCCGCTGTTGCCCTCGGCGAACCAGGGTACGCCGGCGATCCCGGCCAGCAGGTACAGCGACATCGAGGCCAGGCCACGCCAGCTGCCCAGAGCGGCACCGACCAGTAACACCGCGAACGTCTGCAGGGACAGCGGCACCGGAGTGAAGGGCAGCGGGATCACCACCTGGGCGCTCAGCCCGACCAGAGCGGCACCGCCGATCACGAGGGCGATGCTGCGGACCAGGCCGCCCGGGATCACGTCCGCGAGGGTCCGGGGGCTTACGCTGGTGATGCTCGACATGGGCTCGTCCTCCGCCTGGTTGGCCGACATGGGCGCGGTTGCGTGTCAAACCTTAGTGGTCGGAAATCTGTGAGGTGAGGTGCGGCCGTCGATCGGCACGCTGCGGTGGGGCGCGTCGGCCATGATCATCGCCTTGGCGGTCGCCGGCTGCGGTCGGGCCGCGCCGCCCGCGACCGAGGTCGCGGTTTCCCCGTCACCGACTCCGGCTTTCGCGCCCACGCCGTCGACCTCGTCCACCGGGGCGGCGACGCCCACCCTTCGTACCTCACCCGACCCGACGCCGACCCAGCCGCGGTGCCGGGAGGTGGTCGCGGAGATGAGTGTCGCGGAGCAGGTCGGCCAGCTGGTCATGGTGGGTATCAGCTCCGGCGGACTGGGCAGCACAACGGCCCGCACCCTGGCGGAGACCCGCGCGGGTAGCGTGATCCTGCTCGGCAACTCGACGGCCGGGGCGGCAGCCACCCGTCGCCTGGTCGGAGATGTTCGCGAGAACACCCGGAAACCCGAAGGGGTACGCACGTTGCTCGCGGTCGACCAGGAGGGCGGCCTGGTGCAGCGGCTCAAGGGCAGGGGATTCGACCGGATACCGGCGGCCAGGGATCAGGCCGAGCTGTCCGACGCGGAGCTCACGAGGCGGGCGAGCCGATGGGGCAGTCAGCTGCGGGCGGCCGGAATCTCGGCGAACCTGGCTCCGGTGGCCGATGTGGTGCCCACGGATCTGGCCCAGGTCAACGCGCCGATCGGCCAGCTGGGTCGCGGCTACGGCCCGTCGCCGAAAGTGGTGGCGGCCAAGACGGCCGCCTTCATCGAGGGCATGGATCGGGCCGACGTGGCGACGGCTGTCAAGCACTTCCCCGGCCTCGGTCGGGTACGCGGCAACACCGACTTCGCCCGCCGGGTGACCGACCAGAGCACGATGCGCAACGATCCAGCGTTGCGCGGCTTCCGGGCGAGCGTGGAGGCCGGCGTGGACATGGTGATGATGTCCTCGGCGTACTACAGCAAGATCGATCCGGAGCGTCGCGCGGCCTTCTCGCCGGTGATCATCGACCAGCTGCTGCGCGACGATCTCGGCTTCGACGGCGTGATCATCTCCGACGATCTGTCGGCGGCGGCGATGAGCGACCTCACGCCGGCGGAACGGGTGACGCGGTTCGTCCGCGCCGGCGGCGATCTGGCCATCGTCGGGGATCCCGCCGAGGCGTCGGCGACGACCGATGCGCTCCGCCGGGCCGCCGAGGACGAGGACTTCGCCGAGCGGGTACGCGAGAGTGCGACCCGCGTCGTGGCGATGAAGTCCGCTCGCGATCTGGCCGACTGCCGATAAGAGGGACTACTCGGTGATCTCCAGCTGCGGGATCAGGTCGCGCGCCGGCTGCACCAGCTCCGGTGTGGTGTCCGGGATCGAGGCGTAGTAGAGACCGGATCGCGCCCCGGCCGAGACGATCACCACGATCAGCAGCTCACCCTTGGTCTTGAGATTCTCGATGTCGAAGCTGAGCTGTGACTCGACGATCCAGGCCTCGTGGCCGTCGACCTGGGTGGCCTCGTTGACCTTGACGTCACTCTGGACCGGGTTGTTCCCGTAGAACTTGCCGAGGATGCAGCGAACCACGATCTCCGAGCCCTGCTCCGGGGTGAAGAAGCCGTCGCCGGCCTGCAGCTCGCCGACCAGCACCGCGGCGACCCAGCCGTTCCCCTGGCCGTCGTAGTTGGTCTCGACGGGCACCTCCTGGGTCCGCACGTCACTGCCGAAGGGCACGCGGTTGTCGCCGTGCGGGGCGCCCCACGGGGCGCCGAGTTCGGGATAGGAGATCGGTCCGCCGTGCACCCTGCCGTCATTGGGGTGCGCGTTCGGGTCAGCCGTCTCCTCCTTCTCGGGCGGGCAGGTGTCCTGCGTGGGAGCCCCGCTGGTGGGCTGGCCGGTGACACCGATCTCGCCACCGATCGCCCGGATCGCGATCACCGCGATGACGATGATGGCCACCACGAGGGCGGCACCACCGATCCACCACCCGATGGGTGACTTCTTCTTCTGGATCTCCTGGTAGTTCGCGTACGCGGTCTGCTGGCCGTAACCGCCGAATGCGCCCTGGCCTGCTGAGCCTGCTGGGCCGGCCTGGCCATACCCGCCGGTGCCGTAGCCACCAGTCCCATATCCCCCGGTGCCGTAACCTCCGGTCGGCTGTTGCGGGGCGGCGCCGATGACGCCCTGGGTGGGGGGTGGGGACTTCGGGTTGGGCGAGGTTGCCGCAGACCACGCCTTGCCGTCCCAGTACCGGAAAAGACCCTGTCCGCCGCCGGGATCGGGATACCAGCCAGCCTTCGCGCTCACGTGCCCGAGTGTATGTGGAGGTCTACTCAGTGACGTCGAGTTGTTGGATCAGGTCGCGGGCGACGGGCACCAGCTCGGGAACGGTGTCCGGGATCGTGGCGTAGTAGAGCCCGGATCGGGCCCCGGCCGAGATGATCACCACGATCAACAGCTCGCCCTTGGTCTTGAGCCCGGTGATGTCGAAGCTGAGCTGTGACTCGACGATCCAGGCCTCGTGACCGTCGACCTGGGTCGCCTGGTTGACCTTGACGTCACTCTGGACCGGGTTGTTGCCATAGAACTTGCCCAAAATGCAGCGGACCACGATCTCCGAGCCCTGCTCCGGGCTGAAGAAACCGTCGCCGGCCTGGAGCTCGCCGACCAGCACCTGGGCGACCCAGTTCTGTCCCGGCTGGTAGTTCATCTCGACGGGCACCATCTGGGTGCGGACATCGCTGCCGAACGGCACCCGGATTTCGGCCCTCGGCGGGCCCCAGGGGGAGCCGAGCTCGGGGTAGGAGATCGGGCCGCCGTGCACCCGGCCGTCGTTCGGATGTGCGTTCGGGTCGGCCGTCTCCGGCCTTTCGGGCGGGCAGGTGTCCTGGGAGGCGGGCCCGCTGCTGGGTCCGCCGGTGACGCCGATGTCGCCACCGATCGACCGGATCGCGAGCACCGCGATAACGAGAATGGCCACCACGAGCGCGGCGCCGCCGATCCACCATCCGATGGGCGACTTCTTCTTCTGGATCTCCTGGTAGTTCGCGTACGCGGTGCCCTGCTGGCCGTACCCGCCGAATCCGACTTGACCGGCCTGCCCCCCGTAACCTCCAGTGCCGTAGCCACCGGTGCCATAACCGCCCTGGCCAACGGCACCTTGGCTGATCGTTGACGGTTGGGAACTGGCGCCGATCATCCCGTGACTAGGTGGTGGCGATTGCGGGTTGGGCGAGGTCGCCGCCGACCACGCCTTTCCGTCCCAGTAGCGGAAGAGGCCCTGTCCGCCGCCGGGATCGGGATACCAGCCAGCCTTCGCGCTCACGTGGCCGAGTTTATGTGGGGCCGAGGCTCCCCGACTTGTGCCGAGCGGTCGCTGCTGCCTAGCCGAAGCGCCCGGTGATGTAGTCCTCGGTCGCCTTGACGTCGGGGTTGGAGAAGATCTTCTCGGTCGTGCCGATCTCGATCAGCTTGCCGGGCTTGCCCTGCGCAGCGAGGTTGAAGAAGGCGGTCTGGTCGCTGACCCGGGCGGCCTGCTGCATGTTGTGGGTCACGATCACCACCGTGTACGCCTCCTTGAGCTCCCCGATCAGGTCCTCGATCGCCAGAGTGGAGATCGGGTCCAACGCCGAGCACGGCTCGTCCATCAGCAGCACCTGCGGCTCGACAGCGATGGCCCGGGCGATGCAGAGCCGCTGCTGCTGGCCGCCGGACAGTCCGATGCCGGCCTTGCCGAGCCGGTCCTTCACCTCGTTCCACAGGTTCGCCTGCTGCAGTGACCTCTCGACGGATTCGGTGAGCACCTTCTTGTTCTTGACGCCGTTCAGCCGCAGCCCCGCCGCCACGTTGTCGAAGATCGACATCGAGGGGAACGGGTTGGGCCGCTGGAAGACCATGCCGACGACCCGTCGCACCGCCACCGGGTCGACGCCGGCGGCGTACAGGTCGGTGCCGTCGAGCTGGACGCTGCCCTTGACGTGGGCGCCGGGGATCACCTCGTGCATCCGGTTCAGGGTGCGCAACACCGTCGACTTGCCGCAGCCGGAGGGTCCGATGAACGCGGTCACGGTCCGCGGCTCGACGGTCATCGACACGTCCTCCACGGCATGGAAGCCGCCGTAGTAGATGTTCAGGTTGCTGACGTCGATGCGCTTGGCCATCACTTCTCCTTGAGCTTGCTGGCCCGGGTGATGCCACGGGCGATCAGGTTGAGCACCATCACGATGAGGATCAGGGTCAGGGCGGCGGCCCAGACGCGTTCGTAGCCGGGCAGGGTCGGCGCCTGGTCCCGGCCGGAGTTGATCATGGTGGGCAATGCACCCATGGTGTCCGAGGTCGGCGAGAAGTTGATCCCGACGGCATAGGACACCAGGATCAGCAGCGGCGCTGTCTCGCCCATCACTCGGGCCAGCCCGAGAATGATTCCGGTGGAGATGCCGCTGAAGGCAGTCGGGATGACCACCCTGAGGATCGTCTTCCACTTCGGGACGCCGAGCGCGTACGACGCCTCGCGCAGCGAGTCCGGCACCAGCTTGAGCATCTCCTCGGTGGACCGCAGCACCACCGGCAGCATCAACAGCACCAGGGCCAACGACACCGCGACGGCCGACCGGCCGAGGCCGAGGATGGTGATGAAGAACGCGTAGATGAACAGCGCCGCCACGATCGAGGGGATGCCGCTCAAGATGTCGACGGTGAAGCTGACCGCCCGGGCCACCTTGGTGCCGCGGGCGTACTCGACCAACAGGATCGCGCCGAGAACCCCGATCGGCACGGCGATCAAGGCGCAGATCAGGCCGATCTCGATCGTGCCGATGATGGCGTGGTACGCGCCGCCGCCTTCGCGCCGTGGCGTGATGCCGCGCTGGCTCTGCAGCCACCATTCCGAGCTGGTCACCAGCCCGATGCCCTTGGTGATCACTGTGTAGAGCACCCACACCAGCGGAATGATGGCGAGGATGGCGCTCAGGGTGACGTAGACGTAGGCGAGAGCGTTCTTGATCGTCCGCGGACCACTGGGCCGGCGGAAGGAGAGCGGCTGATTCGTTTGGGCTGCGGTAGTCACGCGCGCTCCCCTGTGTTGTTGTGCGCGCGGCGGGGGTTCAAGGGGGTCGTCCCCCTTGCTGTGAACTCAGTCATGACTTCGCGGTCCCCCTCTCGACGATGATCCGGGCGATGGCATTGACGATGAAGGTCACCACGAACAGCACCAGGCCGGCGGCGATGAAGGCTCCGGTCTTGGACGGGCTGTCGAACTCGGCGGCGTTGTTGGCGATCTTGCTGGCGAAGGTCTCGCCGCCGGCGAAGATCGACGGGCTGAACTCCGAGCCCGGCGCCGGAGTGGTGAGGATGATCATGACGGCGATCGTCTCGCCGAGCGCGCGGCCGAGACCGAGCATCGAGGCGCTGATCACGCCGGAGCGTCCGTACGGCAGCACCGCAGTCCGGATCATCTCCCACCGAGTGGCCCCAAGAGCGTACGCGGCCTCGATGTGGTCACGGGGCGTCTGGGCGAAGACGTCGCGGGAGATCGCGGTGACGATCGGCAGGACCATGATCGCCAGCACCACACCGGCGACGAACACCGAGCTCTTGACCGTGACCCCCGGCTCGAACAGCGGGAGAAAACCCAGCTTGTCGATGATCCAGTCACCGGCCGGGGACAGGAACGGCCCGAGCACGGTCAGCCCCCAGAGGCCGAAGATGATCGAGGGCACCGCGGCCAGCAGGTCCACCACGAAGGAGACCGGCCCGGAGGCCCGCTTGTGCAGGTACTGGGTGAGGAACAGGGCTACCCCGACCGCGACCGGGACCGCAAGGGCCATCGCCACGATCGAGCTGAGCACCGTGGTCCACAGCAGCCCGGCGATGCCGAAGCTGAGCTGGTCGCCGGCCACGACCCAGTTGCGCGAGGTGAGGAAGTTGTCCTGGTTGCGCAGCAGGCTGGGCAGGGCCAGGGCCAGCAGGAACAGGCCGACGAAGACGACCAGCAGCACGATGAGCGCGCCCGAGCCGGCGGCGAAGCCGCGGAAGAACTGATCGCCGACCTTGCTGATCTTGGCCAGCTTGACGCCGGTGCCGGCCCGCTCGGTACTCGGGGCGGGTTTTGGCGCTGCATGATGGGCGACGACCGGCACCGGAGAAGTATGCTCCGGCACGTGATGGCCAGCGGTGGGGGAGACCGCTGGGTCTGTGCCAAGCCCGGCAGAAAGCTCACCCGAGCCCTGCCCGTTGGCGTCAGGCGTGTGCGCGAGAGCGCGACGGTCCTCCGGCTCGAGGACCTCGCTCGTCTCGGTCTGCGACATCACCCCTCCTTCGCTGTGTTGTGCGCTGGGCCTGCCGGAACCCGGCAGGCCCAGCGCTTCGGCGGGTTGGTCAGGCGATGGCCGTGACGGCCGCCTGCACCTTGGTCAGCAGTTCGCTGGGCAGCGGGGCGTACCCCAGCTCCTCGAGGGAGGACTGCCCGGACTCCGAGGCGAAGTAGCCGAGGAAGTCCTTGACGATCGCGGTCTTCTCGGCATCCAGACCCTTGCTGCAGACGATCTCGTAGGTCACCAGCAGCGCCGGGTACGCGCCGGCACCGACGTCGGCGTACTTCAGCTCCAGGGCGAGGTCGTTGCCGCTGCCCTTGACGGTGGCCTCGCCGACCGCGGTGGCCACGGACTCGCCGGTCAGCTCGACCGCGCCGTTGCCGCTGTCGATCTGGGCCATCTTGAGGTTGTTCGTCTTGGCGTAGCTCCACTCCATGTAGGAGATGGAGTTCTTGGTCGACGTCACGCCCTCGGCCACACCGGAGGACTTGTTCTTGCCCTCACCGGTGCCGGTCCAGGCCTTGGCCGGCTCGTCCTTCCAGGCGCCGTTGCCGGCCTCGGACAAGAACTTGGTCGCGTTCTCGGTGGTGCCCGACTCGTCGGAGCGGAAGAAGACGGTGATCTTGTCACCCGGCAGGGTGGCACCGGAGTTCAGCTCGGCGATCTTCGGGTCGTTCCACGTGGTGATGGTGCCGTTGAAGATCTCGGCCAGCACCTCGGCGTTGACGACCAGCTTGTCGACCCCGTCCAGGTTGTAGGCGAAGGCGATCGGCCCGACGACCATCGGGAGGTTCCAGGCCGGGTTGCCCTGGCACCGCTCCTTGGCCTTCTCGGTCTCGATGACCCCGTCCTTCTCCTCGCTCTTCAGCACGGAGTCGGAGCCGGCGAAGTCGACCAGGCCGTTGTAGAACGACTTGATCCCGGCGCCGGAGCCGGTCGGGTTGTACTCGATGGTGGCCGCGTCGCCGCACTCGGCGCCGTAGGCGGCGATGGTCTCGGTGATGGCATCGTTCTGGGCGCTGGACCCTTCGGCCGACAGCTTCCCGGAGGGGCAGGCCAGGCCCGATGCGCTCGACGCCGAGCTATCCGGCTCCCCGGCGCCCGGCTCACCGGTGCTCGGCGGGACGGGATCGGAGCCGCAGGCGGCGAGGGTGAGGGCGGCGAGCGCAGCCAGGGCGGCAAGCTTGGCGGCCCCTGATGCCCGAAGGCGGTTGGTGCTCATGCGTGTCCTTCACAGACTTGAGGGGTTCGTTCCCCTGGGCGAGCCCGGGGCGCGATGTGCGCTGGGCGTATCGAAGCGGTGCGAGACCGCGCTCGATGCCGCGAACGTACGCGGAATACATGTCCGGATGGACGTGCGAAGGTAAACACCGGGTGAATGCTCGGTTGCCGCGCTGACACCGGTATCGGCGCTCCCGAAGGGCGATCGCCCGAGGAGCCTGTCGATGCCGACCCGAACCCGTTGGCGAAGAGTTTGCCCAGCGTTCAAACGGCAAGGCTTGGCCGGCCATCTCGACGGCCTACCGTGATGATCATGGATACGGGGTTCTGGTTCCTCGAGATCCCTTGGCGACCGCTCGGTGACCGCGTCGTGAGTAGCGGCCACCCGGTCTACATCACGGGGGATATCGGCATCAACCACAATGGCGAGCTGGCCACCGCGCTGGCTCTGATCGATCGCGCTGCCGACGCCGGCTGCGACGCGGTCACCTTCGCCCAGCTCGACGCCGACGCCTACCCGGTGATCGATCAGCACGCGCAGTGCCGGGGGATCGCCTGGTTCGCGTCCGCCTGGGACCTGGCGTCGGTGGACTTCCTCGAGCACTTCACCATCGCCGCGCATGTGGTGGAGTCCGCGCGTCTCGCTGACGACCAGCTACTGCGCCGGCTGCGGGCCACGGGCCGCACCGTTCTGGTGTCCACCGGAACGTCCACGTTGCGCGAGGTGAAGCATGCGGTCGAGGTGCTCGGCAGTCACAACGTCGTCCTCTGTCACGCCGCCAGCACTTCTCCGGCGGTGGCCAATGAGCTCAACCTGCGGATGCTGCACACCCTGCAGCGAGAGTTTCCCGACGTCCCGGTCGGCTACTCCGGTCAGGAAACCGGGCTGCAGACGACCCTGGCGGCGGTCGCCATGGGCGCTGTCTTCGTGAAGCGACGAATCACCCTGGACCGAGCGATGTGGGGACCCGACCACGCCGCCTCGATCGAACCCCAGACCCTGCAGCGGCTGGTCCACGACATCCGGGTCATCTCCGATGCGCTGGGCGATGGGGTGGACCGTGCTCATGACGACGAGTCGGATGACGAGGAACTGCTGCCGGTGCCCGGCCTTTACGCCGAGGACATCACCGAGCTGATGTCAGTGCCCTGAGCGTCAGGCCTGAGGGCGGTGCCGCTCGAGGGCGTGCACCTCGCCGTCGTCGGCCAGGTGGGCGACCAGGAACTCACCCGTCACGAGGCTGGCCGGGACCATCTCCAAGGCGTCGAGGATGTGCGGCAGCACCGGCCGGTGCACGCAGATCGCGGTGGGCTGTCCGCTCGCCAGCGTCTCGGCGCGGATCTTGCTGATCAGCTTCGCCACTCCCTTGGGGTCGTCCGCACCCTCCTCCTCGGTCAGCTGGCTGTAGGAGTCGACGATGAGCTCCTGCCGGTGCGCGTACGGCAGCAGCGTGGCCAGGCAGCGCCTCGCGGTCGAGCTGACCAACCGGGTGATCCCGTACGCGGCCAGCATCGGCACCAGCAGCTCGGCCTGCCGGCGGCCGCGGGCATTGATCGGTCGGGTGATGTCCTTGCGCGACCAGTCCTTGCGGTCCATCGCCTTGGCGTGCCGAACGAGGATCATCGGAGTGGTGTGTGGCTGCTCCAGGTACTGCTCCACCAGGTCGTGATCATGGGTGTAGGTCAGTCGGCCCAGTGCGGCACGGACCGGGAGCCAGGAGACCACGTCCACCTCGTCGTCCGGCGCTCGGTGCTCAGCGCGCAGCATCGTGCCGCCCCAGTACTCCACCTTCTTGGGACCGGTCTTGGCCGTCTCGTAGCGGATCGAGTCCAGTGGCACCCCGAGCCGGATCGTGACCCCGGTCTCCTCCTCGACCTCGCGTACGGCACAGACCGGAAGAGCCTCGCCGACGTCGAGCTTGCCCTTGGGCAGGGTCCAGTCGTCGTAGCGCTTCCGGTGAACGATCAAGACCTCGGTGCCGCGGTCGGGGTTCTCCCGGCACACCACCGCGCCACCGGCCAGGACGGGCTTGCCCGGGGCGGGCACCGCGGTGCGGCGCTGTCGAAGCGAAATTTCTGCAGGCACCCGGGCCTACTTGAATCCAGCCCGGCGCCGGCTGGTGGCGTTGATCAGATACTCCTGCATGTCGAGCAGCGGATTGCCCTCGCTGTCGGTGGTGAACGCGATCCAGGTGCCGTCCGGCTGCAGCTTCCAGGACGCGGTGCCCTTGTCGAAGGCGATGTCGAACAGGTTGCTGATCTCCGCGACATGGGCGGGGTTGGTGATCGAGGCCAGCGCCTCGACCCGCCGGTCCAGGTTCCGGTGCATCAGGTCGGCCGAGCCGATCCCCACGATCGGTGAGCCCCCGTTGGCGAACCAGAACAGCCGGCTGTGCTCCAGGAACCGGCCCAGGATGCTGCGCACCCGGATCTTGTCGCTCAGCCCCGGCGCGCCCGGCCGCATGGTGCAGATGCCGCGGACCCACAGATCCACGGCGACGCCGGCCTGAGAGGCGCGATAGAGCGCGTCGATGGTCGTCTCGTCGACGATCGAGTTGACCTTGATCCGGATGCCGGCCGGCTTGCCGTCCTCATGGTTGGCGATCTCGTTGTTGATCCGGTCGAGCAGGCCCGTGCGGATGCCGTGCGGCGCGACCAGCAGCCGCCTGTACTGCGTCTCCTGGCTCATCCCGGACAGGTGGTTGAAGAGTCGCCCGACATCTTCGGTGATGATCGGGTTGGCGGTGAGCAGACCCATGTCCTCATACATCCGGGCGGTCTTCGGGTTGTAGTTCCCGGTGCCGATGTGCACGTAGCGGCGCAGCCCCTCGGGCTCGTCGCGGACCACCATGGACAGCTTGCAGTGCGTCTTGAGTCCCAGCAGGCCGTAGACCACATGGCAGCCGTGCCCCTCCAGCCGCCGGGCCCAGGCGATGTTGGCCTGCTCGTCGAAACGGGCCTTGATCTCGACCAGGGCGAGCACCTGCTTGCCGGCCTCGGCTGCCTCGACCAGTGCGTCGATGATCGGCGAATCGCCCGAGGTCCGGTACAGGGTCTGCTTGATCGCCAGCACCTTCGGGTCCTCGGCCGCCTGCTCGATGAACCGCTGCACGCTGGTGGCGAAGGAGTCGTACGGGTGATGCAGCAGCACGTCACGCTGCTTGAGCGCGGCGAACATGTTGGCCGGAGACGCCGTCTCCACCTCGGCCAGGTGCGGATGGGTGGACGGGAGGAACGTCGGGTACTTGAGCTCGGCCCGGTCGATGTCGACCAACGAGAACAGTCCGCGTAGATCAAGCGGTCCGGGCAGGTGGAAAACCTCGCGCCCGGAGATGTCGAGCTCGCCCATCAGCAGCTCCAACATCTTCGGGTCGATGTCGTCCTCGACCTCCAGCCGGACCGGCGGCCGGCCGACCCGGCGGCGCAACAGCTCCTTCTCCAAGGCCAGCAGCAGGTTCTCGGCGTCGTCTTCCTCGACCTCGACGTCCTCGTTGCGGGTCACCCGGAAGGTGTGGTGCTGGACCACCTGCATGCCGCTGAACAGCTGGTTCAGATGCCGGGCGATGACGTCCTCCAGAGGGACGTAGCGGCCCTCGGCGAGCTGGATGAAGCGGGACAGCACGGTCGGCACCTTGACCCGCGCGAACTGGCGTACGCCGGTCTCGGGATTGCGCACCAGCACAGCCAGGTTGATCGACAGTCCGGAGATGTAGGGGAAGGGGTGTGACGGGTCGACGGCGAGGGGGGTCAGGACCGGAAAGATCCGCTCGGCGAACAGGTCGTCCATCCGGTCCTTCTCGTCCGGGGTGAGCTGGTCCCAGCGCAAGATCTCGATGCCGTGCTCGGCGAGCTCCGGGCGTACGTCTTCTTGAAACACCCGGGCCTGCTCATCGACGAGTTCCCGAGTCCGGCTCAAGATCGCCTGGTGCACATCGCGCGGCATCATGCCGCTCACCGTCGGCACCGCCACCCCGGCCGCGATCCGGCGCTTCAGCCCCGCCACCCGGACCATGTAGAACTCATCGAGGTTGGAGGCAAAGATCGCCAGGAACCTGGCCCGTTCCAGCAACGGCACCCGAAGCTTGTCCTTGGCCAGGTCGAGCACCCGGTTGTTGAAGGCGAGCCAGGACAGCTCGCGATCCAGGAAGCGGTCGGCGGGAAGGGGTTCGGCCTGGGGGAGTTCGACCTCGAGCGAGGTAGCGACTGCTTCCATCAGACCTCCTCTTCAGGCGACGCTAGGGGGCTGTGCGTACATCACATCACGGTCGGCGATGCGGAAACCATAGGCCCGGTACAGGCCGACCGCATCGGGATGGTCCGCCTCCACGTAGAGCTCGACCGCGGTGTTTCCCTGTTGTTCAAGATGTCGTAACCCAACCCGCAGCAGGGCCTTGCCGAGGCCCTCTCCGGCGGCCTCGGGCACCACGCCGAGCACGTAGACCTCGCCGAGATGATCATCGTGCTGCTTGGTCCAGTGGAAGCCGACCATGGCGTCCTCGCGGTGCGCCACGAAGAAGCCCTCCGGGTCGAACCACGGTTCGGCCATCCGTTCGCGAAGGTCGTCGGCGGTGAACCGGCCCTGCTCTGGATGGTCGGCGAACGCCTCGGCATTGACCCGGAGCCAGTCCGCTTCGTCGGTCGTCCCGGGCCGGAAGGTTCGGATGGTGATCCCGGCGGGCACCCGGGCCTTGCGCAGTGGGCTGCTGCCCAACGGCCGTTTCATGATCAACAGCTCGCGGCGCGGACGGAAGCCCGCGGCGGCAGCGAGCGCCTGGGCCGCGGGCGAGTTGCCGGGTGCCCAGATCTGCACCGGCTCGGTGGCCTGGCGGACGACCTCGTGCAGCAGCTCTTGCCCGATGCCCTGCCGCCGTTGGGGCGGGTCGACGACGAGATGGGCCACGCTCACCGCGCCGTCGTTGTGCAGCTGGGCGTATCCGGCGAGACCACCAGGGCCGGCAGAGCCGGCGGGGCCGGCCGGGTCGGAGGCGGGATCGTTCGCCGGCGCCATGGCCAAGACGTGGAGGACCCCAGGATGAGGATGGCTGAGGTTCAGGACGGCGACCTCGTTGAGCGCGTACGTCCCGTCCTGCTGTGCGGCCCGCTGGGCGAGCCGGCGTACGGCCTGCTGCTCGGCTGCATCGAGCGTGGGCTGGCTCCCGATCGTCAACGCTTCGGCCACGCGTTTCACGCTAACGTGGCGAGGCCGCCGGTCCCTTGCCCACCCTTTATGCTGCCGGAGTGCGTGACGCGGAGTACCCGGCCGAACTGATTCCCGAGTACGGCGCGACGGAGCAACCGGCGATCGTCGCCCGGATGGCCCCGCACCTGCGGATGACCTATGTGGGCGCGATCTGCGCAGCGGGATCGGTCGCCGCCGCGGCGGCTGCGCTGGCCGTCTTTCCGTTCTTCACCGACGACCGGACTGGGCTCGGCTGGGCGATCGCGGCGCTCGGGGCGGCGGTGCTGATGCTCGCCATCTGCGTGATCCAGGTGGTGGTCTGGCGGCGCGCGATGGCGTCCTGGCGGGGCGAGCGACTCCAGGACCTGCACGCCGAGGCGCGGTTGTCGTGGTACGCGCACATCGCGTCGTACGTGGCGGCCCTGATCGGTCTCTTCGCCTGCATGGCGGGCAGCGCCGAAGCCGGTTGGACGGCCACCGCGGCCGTGCTCCTGGGCCTGACGCTGCTCCTGATCCTCGCCGCGCAGGTGCTCGGCGGTGTTCAGTTCCTCCGCCCGAGCGGGCCGCCGGGGACCCTGCCTGCTCACATGCGACGGATCGTCGCTCGCAGCCAGGCCGCGGCTCGCCGCGAAGACTCGCCCTGACGCCGCCTACGCAGCCCGGCTCACGGGGATGGGACGCGGTTGGTGTCGTCGACGGGAGTGACGAAGCGGTAGCCGACGTTGCGGACGGTACCGATCACCGACTCGTACTCGGCCCCCAGCTTCGCCCGCAACCGGCGGACGTGAACGTCGACCGTCCGGGTGCCGCCGTAGTAGTCGTAGCCCCAGACGTCGCTGAGCAGCTGCTGCCGGCTGAACACCCGGCCGGGATGTTGCGCCAGATACTTCAGCAACTCGAACTCGGTGTAGGTCAGATCCAGCTGTACGCCGTTGAGCTTGGCGCTGTAGCCGGCCTCGTCGATGGTGATGTTGCCGGTCTGGATGACGGGGTCGACGTTGGTCGCGGCCGTCGGGCTCATCGCTAGTCGCAGCCGTACGTCGACTTCGGCGGGCCCGGCGGTGGCCAGCAACAGGTCGTCGAAGCCCCAGTCGGCCGAGAGTGCGGCCAGCCCACCCTCACTGGCGATCACCAGCAGCGGTGCCTCCTTGCCGGTGGTCTCCATCAGGCGGCAGAGCGACCGCGCTCCCGCCAGGTCCCGGCGAGCATCGAGCAGGATCACGTCGGCGGACGGTGCGTCCAGCAGTGCGGTCGCCTCCGCCTGAGCGACCTTGACCTGGTGGGGCAGGAGTTCGAGCGCCGGGAGGATCTCCGCTGACGCGTGCATGTCGTTCGTGAGAAGTAACAAAGTGGCCATGTCGGTCTCCCGCCTTGGGGTCAGGGCCGTGTGTGGTCAACCGGCCAGCCCGGGTGAGAACGGACTGGAAGGTATGCCCGAGACTACTTCAGTGGCGCCGATAACCCTTCACTACTGGGCGGGGGCCCGGGCGGTGGCCGGTACCGAGGAGGAGACCTTCGAGGCCGGTACCGTACGCGAGGCGCTCGGCCTGGCCGAGGCGGCGCACCAGGACCCCCGGTACGCCCGCGTCGTGGCGGCATGTTCCCTGCTCATCGACGGTTTGGCCGTATCGACCGCCGATCTCGACCGACCCCTGACGAGTCCGGTGACGATTGAGGTGCTGCCCCCGTTCGCCGGCGGGAGCGCACCTTACTGACGAACACCTGACCGCACTGCGGACGGATTTGTCTTGACAAATGTGTGACGAAGGTCACGTCGTCGACGGACGATGGAAGACCCATATCCCAGAATATGGACGACCTTCTCGAAATGCGAGACGAGGGCTTGGGGTCGATGAGGGTGCCCATCTAGGCTGTCCGCGTGACACGTGGGAACGCTGGTGCGCTGGTGCTCACCCGCCGACTGGCCGTTGATCACGGCCGGATGCGTTCCTCCCTGTGTCGGGCCTCACGAATGTAGAGGCCGCTCTCTCTGCGTCGACTGCCACTGACCGACGCGTTCTCGCTGCCTCCCACCCCGATCCCAGGGTGTCCACCCCACGTACGTCGTGTGCGGACCCCACCCGAACTCAGGAGCAAACACCACATGAGCAGACAACAAGTACTCGTCAACTCCGACTGGGTCGAAGAGCACCAACGCGACGACAATGTCGTCCTGGTCGAGGTGGACGAAGACACCACCGCGTACGACGGCGGGCACATCGCCGGGGCGATCAAGCTCGACTGGAAGAAGGACCTGCAGGACCCTGTGCGCCGCGACTTCGTCACCAAGGAGCAGTTCGAGAAGCTGCTCTCCGAGCGCGGCATCAGCAACGACGACACGGTGGTCCTCTACGGCGGCAACAACAACTGGTTCGCGGCGTACGCGTACTGGTACTTCAAGCTCTACGGCCACAAGAACGTGCTGCTGCTCGACGGCGGCCGGAAGAAGTGGGAGCTGGACGCCCGGGAGCTGACCACCGAGACGGTGACCCGGCCGGCGACCAGCTACACCGCGGAGGAGCCGAACCCGACCATTCGCGCCTACCGCGATGAGGTCGTCAAGGCGATCGGCAGCAAGAGTCTTGTCGACGTCCGCAGCCCCGACGAGTACGCCGGCCGGCTGCTGGCCCCGGCGCACCTGCCGCAAGAGCAGGCGCAGCGCGGCGGTCACATTCCGACCGCGATCAACGTGCCGTGGAGCAAGGCGGCCAATGACGACGGCACCTTCAAGTCCGACGACGACCTTCAGGAGCTGTACGGCGAGGCCGGCCTGGACTTCAGCAAGGACATCATCGCCTACTGCCGCATCGGGGAGCGCAGCGCACACACCTGGTTCGTGCTGCACGAGATCCTCGGCCAGCCGAACGTCAAGAACTACGACGGCTCCTGGACGGAGTACGGATCGCTGGTCGGCGTTCCCGTCGCCGTCGGCGACGAGCCCGGCCAGGAATAGGAGATCCGATCATGTGCGGAGCAACCCAGGGCGGGCTCAGCGTCCTCGGCATCGATGTCACCAAGGAGGCCGTGATCCAGGGCCGCGTGCTGCGCGGAACCGACCCGGTCGCCGGTGCGTACGTACGACTGCTGGACTCCGGCGGCGAGTTCACCGCCGAGGTGCCGACGTCGGCCACCGGACACTTCCGGTTCTTCGCCAGCGACGGCCAGTGGACACTGCGGACCCTGGCGCCCGGCGCCAAGCTGGACCGAACCATCCAAGCCGCCCGCGGGTCGGTGGCCGAGATCGATGTCGATCTCGAGACGGCAGCCGCCTGAACTTCTCCGACAGCTCTTTGGAGTTAGGAGTCGAGGATGAGCGTGACGGGTCCATCGTTCACCAGATGGACCTGCATCTCAGCACCGAAGACGCCCGTGGCCACTTCGGCGCCGAGCAGCTGGAGCGACGCGACGAAGGTATCGACCAGCGGCTCACTGATCTCGCGCGGCGCGGCAGCGCTCCACGACGGGCGCCGGCCCTTGCGGGTGTCGGCGTAAAGAGTGAACTGGCTGACGACCAGTAGTGGAGCGTGCTCTTGAGCGCAGGAGCGCTCACCGGCCAGGATCCGCAGGTTCCACACCTTCTCGGCCAGCCTGGCCCCGACGCCCGGAGTGTCGTCGTGGGTCACCCCAACCAAGATCACCAATCCGGGTCGGTCGAGAGCGCCGACCACGGCGCCGTCCACGTCGACGCGGGCGGACGTCACCCGCTGCACCACGAGCCGCATGCCGCACTACTTCGGCAGCACCAGCAGGATCAGGCAGAACGGGTGCCCGACCGGGTCGGCCATGATCCGCGTCGTCTCCCCGCCCCCGGGCAGCCTCGTCGCACCGAGGTCGAGAGCGGCCTGCTCGGCCGCATCAAGATCGTCCACGCGTACGTCGAAGTGCCGGTACTGCGGCCGCTCACCTTCCGGCCAGGTCGGCGGCCGGTAGTTGGTCACCCGCTCGAAGGCCAGGCCCGGGCGGTCGGCCGCATCGCCGATGACGACCCAGTCGCCCTCGTCCTGCACCCGCTGCATGCTGAGCAGCTCGGCATAGAAGGTGGCCAGCTGATCCGGGTCGGGACAGTCGATGACGATCCCGTGCAGTCTGCCGATCATGTCTCGAAGTCTTCCAGGTACGCCTCGACCTCGACCTCGACCAGGTGTCCGGGATCGGCCAGGGCGCCGACCTGGACCATCGTCGCGACCGGTCGGACGGCGCCGAACAGCTCCGCGTGGGCACGGCCGACGGCCTCCTGATCCGCGATATCGGTGACGTACATCCGGGTCCGCACCACCCCTGATCGCGGTACTCCGGCCGCGTCCAGCGCGTCCAGCGCGATACCGAAGGCCGCGAGGGTCTGCGCGTACGCGTTCCCGGGGTGCAGAACCCCGTCCGGACCCGTGGCGGTAGTGCCCGCCGTCAGCGCCCAGGTCCCTGCGCGTACCACCCGGCAGTAGCCGTACCGCTGCTCCCACGGCGCCCGGCCGGCGAATCGCTCGATGATCACCGGGCCAGCCTCTGCCACAATGACCGCCATGTCCACCGAGATGCGGTCGATGATCACCCCCCTGCCCCGGCCGTTGATCGTCAAGATCACCTGCGGGGCGGAGGCGGCGGAACGCGCCAACCAGGGCTGGACGGTAGCCGCCATGGGCATCGCCGCCGGGGCGGCGGTCACTGTCTGGCTCACCGGCGAGGCGGTCTGGTTCGCAGTACCCGGCCGGCAGCCCGATCTCGCGCTGCCGCACGCGACGCCCGTCGCCGAGCTGGTCGAGACCGTACGCGCCGGCGGCCAGATCCGGGTCTGCAGCCAGTGCGCGGCCCGCCGTGACCTGACCGGAGCCGAGCTGGTCGAGGGCGCCGCGATCGCCGGTGCGGCCCAGTTCGTCGAGGCCGCGCTCGGCGAGCGGGCGCAGGCTCTGGTGTACTGAGCCCTCACACCCGGCGGCTACGGTCGCCGCGCCGGAGGTCGGCCTCGGCCGGCGTCGACTCGCCGCCGTTCCTCAGCAGCACGACGTCGCGGAACACGACCGGGACGGTGCGGGCCTGCTCGTCGAGTGTGGATGAGTCCTGGACGTGGAAGTGCAGATGGGGCCAGAGCGAGTTGCCCGAGTCTCCGACCGCGGCCATCTCCTGACCGAGCCGAACCCGTTCTCCCACGCTCACCCGTGCGCTCCCCTGCGCCAGGTGGGCCATGACGGCGTAGCGACTCTCGCCGATGTCGAGGACGATGTGGTTGCCGTACGGCGGCTCCACTCCGGTCTGACCGATCGGCTCGTCCGGGTGGATGTCGTTCACGCTGACCACGATCCCGTCGGCCGGGGCGAGCACAGGCTGGCCGAAGCCGTACCAGGACTCTGGCTGCTGCGGATCGCCCTCGTATCCGCGACCGTCGACGAGGCGCACGAAGTCGAGGGCATGTCGCACCTGGGGAGTGGCGGGGGCGTAGTGGTGGCTGAGCAGCACGCTGCGCCCGCCCGCCACGGTCGTCCATTCACCGGCCAACGGCGGATCGATCACCACCGGATCGGTCGGCGACGTGTACACCTGCACCAGCTGGATCGCGAGGAAGACGGTGCCCACGGCCACCAGGACGTTGGACGCGACCTGAACGCGGCGGCGAGGCACGAGGCAGAGCGCGGCCATGACCAGCGCTGCCAAGCCGAGCGCGATCAGCAGCGGCGGGTACGGAATGCGGTGCGGAAGCGGGAGCGACAGCAGCGACCCGATCTGCGCCGGAACGACAGCGAATGTGCCCGCCAGGATCGCGGCACCGAATGCCGCCCAGAAGAGCCAGCGGTTGAGGCACTGCAGCAGGAGGGGTCTGAGGTCACGACGGAAGGGATGGCGAAACAGGCCGTACTCGAGCTGGCCACGACGGGCGTTCCAGAAGCGCGATACCACCGCCACCGGAACGAGGACAAGGACGAGCAAGGCCAGAGCCTCGGACAGGAGGGTCAGCCAATAGGCAGCGGCGAGAAGGACAAACACCAAGAGCGCCAGGAGCAGGTCGAGCTTGCCGAGCACGATCGTGCGAGCCCGTCCGTCTGGTGTGAGCATCATGCGGTCCTTCTCGAGAGATCGGAGACACGCTCGCGCGCAAGCTGGGGACCCAGCACGGCCGCCAGGATCAGCGCCGTGCCGCCCCACGCGAGGGCCAGCCACCAGTACCGGGCCGTCGGGTCGGTGCCGGCCAGGAAGTAGCCCTGGGACACGTTGATCGCGCCGTGGAACAAGGTGGCGATCAGCACGCTGCCTCGGGTGTGCAGGAAGACCCAGCTGAGCAGGATCGAGTACGCGGTCGTCATGATCAGGTAGGCGAGAATCGGCTGGTGGTACTGCGGAGTGCCGGCGATCACGAAGGTCGGCAGGTGCCACAACCCCCACAGCACACCGAGGATCACACTGGCGACGAGCGGGGAGAACCGCTCCATCAGCTTGGGCAGGGCGTAGCCGCGCCAGCCCAGCTCCTCACCGGCGACCAGGACGACCAGGATGACGTCCAGGGCCGTCAGCTGGCCGACGCGCAGAACCGCGGGGCCGAACCACGCCGACAGGCTGGCGGCCAGCAGTGACAGCGCGGCGGGCAGGCCGATTGCGACCACATACCACGGGATGGGCACCCGCCAGCACACGAGCCGGCCCAGCAGAGCGCGTACTCCGGGCCGGCCGTCGGTGACGGCGGTGACGATGATTGCGGCCAGCGCCGGACCGAACAGGCCGAGCAGCCCGATCAGCGGGTTGAACCGCAGCAGGGGGTAGACCCACCAGGTCAGCGCGTACGCCAACACGAAGAAGGCGACCAACGGATGGCGCCGGATCGTCCGCGCCACCCGGTTCACCGGGTCACCGCCCCGAGAACCGGATCGTTGGCGGTGCGCATCCCGGGTGTGTGCTGCTGGACGGCGGTGATGACCGTCGGCCAGCACCCGCGCGGCAGCCCGTGTCCGACCCCGTCGAGGGGGATCAGCTCGGCTCCCGGGATCTCCTCGGCGAGCGCGACGCCGTGTGGATAGGGGAGGACCGGGTCCTCCGTGCCGTGCAGCACCAGAGTCGGCGCCGCGATGTCTCCGAGCCGCGCACGCCACAGCGGCGTCTGGGTCTCGGCGATCGGTGTGTTGAAGCGGAAGCTATGCACGTTCCGCTGGCGGGCGTACTCGCGGACGGCATAGCGACGGTGGGTCGGTTCGTCCAACGGATAGCGAGCGGTGCCGGCCAGGGCCCGGGTCTCGACCATCGACGCGGCGATGCAGGCGGCCTGATCAGACCAGTCGACCCCGGCCAGATACTGGATCAGATCCAGCACGGCGGGACCAGGTCCTGGCAGATCGGCGCCGGCTCCATCCGTCCCCGCCGACGCGTGCGCCGCGCCCGGCACCGTGGGCGTCGAGCACATCAGGATCAGACTGGCCGTTCGGGCGGGATGACGAAGCGCCATGAGCTGACCGACGATGCCGCCGGACGAACCACCCATGACGTGGGCCGCGTTTACGCCGTAGAAATCGAGAACCGCGGCGGCGTCATCGGCCAGATCGTTGAGATTGTACGGCGGAGCGCCCGGGGTGTAGGTGGTCGACTGGCCCTGGTCGCGACAGTCGAAGCGGATCACGTACCCGCCGGCCTTGACCAGCTCCCGGCAGAAGTCGTCGTCCCACCAGATCATCGAGGCACAGGCCCCCTGGATGAGCAGGATGGCCGGATCGCCCGGGTCGCCGAAGCTCTCGGTGCAGATCTCGACGCCGTTCGCCGGAACGAGCTGTTCGCCGGTGGTCCTGATGTTGTTGATCATGATCATGCCTTTCAACGCGCCGCGACTACCGCGGCTGGGTGAGCAGTTGTTTGCCGCCTGGCCCTTCGCCGACGGTCAAGGCAACGGCGCGACGTTCACCGCGCCGACCTCGGTGCGGACCTCGATCCGGTGTGCGGACGCCGGATCCTGATCCACGGTGACCGTGCGTTGGCCGAGCTCGGACGAGGCATCGACCGCGTACGCCGTTGTGCCGGGTAGCCGCAACTCCACCGCTCCCAGGCTGGTGGTCGCGCGGACCAGGGTGGGCGGCTCGGCAAACTCCAACGACAGTGCCCCGGCCTCCGTCTTGATCTTGACATCGGCGCTGGTCAGGCCCCGACCCTCGACCGATCCGGCGGCGGTGGTGATGCGGATGTCCCCCGCCATCCCGTTGATCTCCACCACACCGGCCGAGGCGGTGATGTCGGCCGACATGGCTTCGGGCATCCGAATCCGGTACCCGACGCAGGAGCGCAGCTCGTCGTCTCCGCACCCGGACTCGGTGAGCCGCAACGTCTGACCCTCCACTTGGTGCGTGGTTGTTGGCCTGCCGTGCGACCCGTGCTGTTGCTCGGTGACGGTGACCGGTCCGTCGCCGACCACGATGTCGATGCTCGCCGCGCGGGCGTCGACCACCAGCGCGCTCAGCGGCTGGTCGATCGAGTAGCTCGTCTCCTCGGTGACGGGCCTGCTCCCGCACGCCCCCACTGCAAGGAAGGTGAGCGCCGCCAGGGCGGCTGTGGTACGTCGTGCACGGTCAGTGGCGATCTGGGTCATGAGCCGACGCTAGGACCGCTCACCGGGGTCTGACACCGGTAGAACTACCGGTTCCCGTACCGGTACGCATCTCAGGTCGGGCCGCAACCCAGGTCGTCAAGATCGCGGCCAGCAGGGAGAGCAGTTGCAGCACGTTGTGCTGGGCGTCGGGCACCACGCGCCCGGCCTCCGGCGGGATCAGGTGAAGGGTCTGGTCGTAGCCGCCGTCGGTGTACCACTCCCCGCCGTCCTGGGTGAGCGGGTGCACCCCGAAGCGGTACGGCACCCACCACTGCGCGATTTGCAGGCCGAACCACAGCCAGCACCAGGCGGCCGCCACCCGCTGCGCGCGCGGGCCCCCGACCAGCAGCGCGGCCAGCACGCCGAGGCCCGGTAGCACGCCGACCAGGGTGCTGCGTAGCTGCGGACCAGCCGCCTCGAGGTTGTTCCACGGCGCGAGAGGCACGTGGTTCTGGACCGTGAAGTACGCGATCAACACTGCTTGGGTCGTCGCCGCCGCGTACACCAGGGACGTCCGGCTCGGTTGTCGGGTCAGAAGGGTTTCACTGCGCATGGTCGCTCCTCAGGTCGGTGGCTGAACCGTTCTCGGCACCCCGGTCGCGGTCATGACCGGGTCCCCAGCAACGCACGGTCGAAGAAGTCGATCACTCGTCGCTCGTACTCCTCGGGTGTGGCGCGGAGGCCGCCGACGTGCGTGCTGCCGGGTACCTGCCACAGCTCCGCCGTGGTTCCGGCGGCCGCGGCGTAGCGGGGGTTGAGCTCTTCTCCGCCCTGACCGGTCTCGGCCTGGATGAGGAGTACGGGTCGGGGTGGGGTCTGCCTCATCAGGTCGAGCAGGTCCGGCGGTGGTGGGCGGTTGGCGAACACGGCGGTGCTGAGGGTGGCGACGCCGACCAGCGGGTAGCTGAACCAGCTCGCGGCGCCGAGGTGCCGGAACTCGCGGATCGATCGGAAGCCGGCCCCTTCGGCGACAACGGCCCGCAGGTCGGACGTTCGGGCCGCGGTCTCGAGCAGCACCTCGCCGCCGACGGAGAATCCGATGCCGCCGATGCGATCCGGGTCGACGTCGTCCCGGCTCCGTAGGAAGGCGACCGCGGCGGCGATGTCGCGGTACTCACCCCAGCCGTAGGAGTTGGGGTCGCCGGTGCTGCCGCCGTGGCCGCGGCGGTCGACCATCAGCACGCCGTATCCGTGGGCGGCCAGGAAGCGCGCGTACGGCTGCGCACCCTGCCGCTCGGGATAGGTGATCACCGCGGCGCGGTTGCGGGCGGGCCGGTACCAGGCGCGAAGGACGGCGCCGCCGTCGGCCGCGATCTCGACCTCTTCGTACGCGAGCCCGAGGTCCGCCTCCGAGGGCCTCGGCGAGGACCGGTGGGTCCCGAGGTACGCGTTCGCCATCGGGTACCCGACCTGCAACGCCAGGAGCAGGCCGGCCACCGCAATCAGACCTCGGCGCAGATACCGGCGGGTACGGCGTCCGTCGCGACGTCGCGTCCGCCACACGTGAACGCCGGTGCTGACCAGCAGGATGACCCCGGCGGGCAGGGCGAGAATGCCGGTGTAGTCGTCGCCGGACGGGCCGGCGCTCCGAAGGGACTGCCAGCCCTCTACGCCGACGATCACGGCGGATGCTCCGATGATCCCGGCGGCGATGGCTTGGGCGCCGGGCCGGGTCCGGACGGCGACCGCGGTGGTCAGGGCCAGCGCGGCCAGCGGGACCAGGCCGCTGACCAGATGATCACCGGGGGTGGTGCCCGGCTCTGGGTGCACGAAGTTGTCGTCCAGGAGGTGTACGCCGACCAGTGCGGCGACCACGAGACTCAGCATCGATGCGGAGACCGGAGTGCGCGTTCCCGCCACCATTGGGGTCACTGCTCCTCGCCGAATTGAAGGGCGGAAGGCGCCGGGTCGGGCGTGCCGGCCCGCTGCCGCCAGCCGAGCCAGGCGATGGCCGCGGCCAGACAGCCCAGGCCGATCGGCCCGGGGGGTGGGGTATGGATCACGGTCATCGCTGCCGCGCCGAGCAGGATCGTCAGCCCCCACGGCGCCCCGGCCTGGCGGTACGCGACGGCGGCGGCGATGACCGCGACCAGCCAGGCCACGGCCCCGGGCGCGCCGATCAGGTCGTCGACGACCAAGTCGTCCCACAGGGCCTGGACCGCCCCGGCGGCGGTCGCGCGCTCCGCCTCGGGCACTCCGTTGGCGTACCGCACCAGGACGGCGGTGGCGGCGCCCTGGATGGCCTCGGCCGCCCCGTAGGACAGGATGTAGGGGAAGACCGCCCACCGGCTGATCGCCGCGGCCCGTCCGGGCAGGTCCCGGACCAGCAGCGTGAGGACGACACCGATCAGTCCGATGCCGAGCAGGGTGCCGAGGTGCACCACCAGCCACGGCGTGACCTGCTGATGGAGGCCGGCGTGGATGTCCTGGGTCGGGTTGGGATGGAACAGCAGCAGGATGCCCCAGCCGAGCGGCACGGCGATCATGAAGATCAGCACCGGCCGGCTGAACCGCGGCAACCCGGCGACCTGCTGCGGATTGCGGCCGTCGGTGGGCTCACCGGCGGGCATCGGTCATCACCGGCTCCCCGTCTGCGTTGACGAGCTGATCCCTGGCCGTGAGCCGGCGGCCCAGCCACCACGCCATGGCGATGGTCCCGATCAGGATGAGTACGCCGTTGTCGCCGACCAGGTACTCGTTGACGATCACCGGATCGGTGGTGACGGTGAACGCGGCGAGGGTGCCCCAGGCGCCGTTGTGGGCGGAGTGGGCGAGCGCGGCCGGCCAGGTGCTGCCGGTCCACAGCCGCAGGTAGCCGAAGAAGAAGCTGCCGGCCACGATGGTGGCCACGAACAGCGGCACGGTCAGCCACCGGTTGCCGTCGGCGTGGTAGAGCGGGGTGAGGAAGATCAGCGGCAGATGCCAGGCCGCCCAGACCAGCCCGGTGACCAGCAGGGCGGGATTGCGGCCCAGCGGGAGGAGCCGGGGGAGCAGGTACCCGCGCCAGCCCAGCTCCTCACCGAGGGACAGGGTGAGAGTGAACAGCAGCAGCTGGACGAAGAACCCGACGATCGTGCTCAGGCTGTCGTCTGGAGCGACGAACGAGGCCAGCGGGGTGGCCCAGACGATCGCGGTGCCGACGAGGCCGACGAGCACCGGGGCGACGAATGGCGACCGGCCAGGCGCGGAGTCCGAGGCGGTGCAGACCGAGGGAAGCCCAGCCGGCCTTGCGGTAGCCGTCGCGGGTGACCACCAGCAGCATCAGGAGTGCGGTCGCCGCGGGCACGGTCATGTAGAGGGCGGACGACCGCAGCCCGTTGGGCAGGTCCAGGGCGCGGATCACCAGCGCCGCGGCCAGCGCGAGGAGCACGACCAGCACCGCGAAGATGGCCGCCTTCTTGACGTCGGAGAGTTCCCGGAACATGTCTCACCCCCCGTCAAGCCGGCGGGCTGGGCTCGCGGTCACCGGCCAGGCCCAGAAACGCGGTCACCTGGTCCTGGAGCCAGCCGCTGTGGTGCTTCGGGACCCCGTGGCCGCCGGCGTGCAGCGCGAGCGCCGCCCCGGGGATCGCGGCGGCGGTGGCGCGCAGCACCGATTCGGGGAAGAACGGGTCGTCCCGACCGCCGAGCACCAGGGTGGGCACGGTCATCCCCGGGAGCTCGGCTGAGGTGTCGTGCCGGAGGTCGGCCCGGATGGTCGCCGCGATGTCGGCGACGTCGCGCGGGTCGGGTCGGCGGCCAGAGCCACCCAGGAGCCGGGCCAGGCGCTTGACGGTCGCTCCGTCGACCGCGGAGGCCAGCAAGCCGCCACGCAGTGCGCGCCAGTCCTGCTGCTCGACCTGGCCCAGCCACGTCGTACAGATCTGCCGCCCGGCCTCCGCGATCCGTACCCCGGTGACGGCCAGCACCAGTCGGCGCACCAGGCCGGGATGCCGCAGGGCCAGGTGCTGCGCGATCAGCCCGCCGGTGGACAGACCCATCACGTCGACCGGGCCCGGCTCGTCGGCCAGCACCGCGGCGTACCGGTCCGCGATGTCGGCCGTGCTGAGCTCGCCGTTCGCGCCGCTCGCGATCCCCCGGGGCCGCCGCAGCACGGTGACGGTGCGACCCGCCGCGAGGCGGCGCATCGACCACTCGTAGAGACGACCGTCCATGGCGGAGGGGGCGGCGTTGTCGAAGGCGAGCCCGGGCAGCACGACGAGGGGTTCCGGCCCGCGGCCGAAGCGCACGTACGAGAAGCTGCCGCCCAGCGTGCCGACCGTGCTCATGCCGGCCTCGCCTCGGTCCGCCGCCGCGCCATCAGACGGGCGGCCGCGATCACCAACGCGTCGACCACGACCAGCCCGGCCAGCGCCGGGACCAGGTGCGCGTTGGCGCCGGCGGTGCCGCTGACCGCGTAGGTCCAGCCGATCTTGAACAGGACGGCCCCGTTGATCACCGCCAGTCCCCAGATCAGCGACCGGCGCCAGAAGGCCAGGGCGAGCGCGGTGAAGGTGGCCGGGATCAACAGGGAGGCCAGCACCTTCGCGACATTCCACGGCCCGAACAGGTAGTCCCGCTCGGCGGTCAGCATCTCGATCACCGCCGGGCTCGGGCTCGCCGGAGCCGGGAACCACGCCATGCTGGTCGCCAGGGCGACCAGAGTGAGACCGATCCCGAGCCGGCTGCGCCGGTAGGCGAAGAAGCAGAACGGCAGCAGGAAGAGCGGCCGGATGTACCAGCTGAGGACGTTGTGGTGCCGGGCCCAGGCCCAGGCTCCCAGCTCGTTCAGCCAATCCATGACTCGGTCTCCTTTCGGATGGGAGGGGTAGCGGTGGTCGCAGCCGCCGGGGCCCGCCCGAGCCAGCGGCGGCGATCGGCGATGAGGATCAGCAAGGCCAGGGCGGACCAGAGGACCATGTAGCTCCACAGCTCGGACGGGACGGCGCCCTCGATGTTGTGCGCGACCAGCGTCAGCAGCGAGCTGCCACCGCCGCGGTTGAACAGCCAGGCGTACCAGTAGGTCACAGCCACGGTGGTGACCAGACCGGGGACCAGGACGCCGCGGTCGAGGCCGGTGCCTTCCAGAAAGAACAGCGGCAGATGCCAGCCGGCGATCAGCACGGCGAGGATCGTGGTGGACGCGAGCGGGGAGCGTCCCCGGCCCTGCAGCGTGGGTTGGGCGTAGCCGCGCCAGCCCGGTTCCTCTCCGAGCGGGCCATCGGTGGGGTTGACCATCCGCAGACCGAACGCCAGTAACGCTGCGGTCAGGGTCGTCGAGGGCCGGTCCGCACCGGTCACCGTGGTCAGGGCGGCTGACAGCGCCTCCACCCCGAGCGGGACCGCGATGGCCACCGCCCACCACAGCCAGCCCACCCGCCAGCGGATGAGCCGCGCTCCGAGCTCACGGAGCCCGGCTACTCCTCGGGTCAGGGGCACCACGACCAGCGCGGCCACCAGGGGGCCGAAGGCGCCGAACGATCCGAACGGGACGAAGGCCCAGGCGACCGCGTACGCCAGGACGAAGAAGGTCGTCAGCGGGATAGCGGCGGACCATCCCGATCATGCCGTCACCGGCTGGTGGGCTGCGGGCTCCCGGCGACGTGCGTGCGCCAGCAGCGCGACTCCGACCGACCCCCAGAGCAACGCCAGCAGCAGGCCCTCGCTGCCGCGGAATATCTGATTTGCGACGTCGCCGAGGGGGAACGCGACGATCAGCAGCACCCCACACCACCACGGCAGCGCTCGGGTGATCAGCACCAGCACACCGAGCAGGGCCGAGCCGACCAGCAGGACCAGCGCAGCCACCATTCGGATCTGGACCAGGGTTCGCTCGCCCTGGATCAGGTTGATCAGGCTGAGCAGGCCCACGACGAAATAGCCGCTGCCGGCCAGCACGGCCCCGACCAGACTGAGCGCGGCGAACCGGCCTGTCGACCGGAGCAGCAGGAAGATGCCGATCACCGCGCTGGCGGCGCCTTGGAAGGCCAGGACCAGTGCGGCTTGGTGGACGTAGTCACTGGGAGAGGAATAGGGGCTCTGCACCGGAGCGACCTGGTCGATCACCATTGTCGTGACGAAGAGCACAGCGGCCAGCAGGCCGCCCCATCCGGCGCGAGTGAGTGCGGTCGTGGACATGATCAATCCTTCCGTGAGGCGGTCGCCAGGGCCGGTGTCCCGGGACCGGCTTGGGCGGGAGCGGGATCCGGCTCGACCTGACGCGGTTTGGTGCGAGAGAAGTCCCGAGGACCGCCGATGATCACCAGGGCGAGGGCCATCACGCCCCAGGTGAGGGCCAGCAGCCACGGCTGGCGGGCGGCGTCGGCGCCGTCGAACATCGGTCCGAAATACTGACCGGAGATCGCGTTGTTCGCCGCGTGGCAGATCATGATCACCAGCACGCTGCCGCGGGCCTGGTTGAACAGCCAGTTGATCACGATCATGGCCGTCATGATCGAGGCGACCTCGGCGACGTGGATCTCGCCGGTGGCCATCAGCGGCAGATGCCACAGCGTGATCAACAGGCCGAGGACCAGGCCGGACAGCAGCGCCGACCAGCGGGCCTGCATCCGCGGGAGCGCGTAGCCCCGCCAACCCGGCTCCTCCCAGGCCCCGCCCATACCGGGGACCAGCAGCAGGAGGGCGATGCTGGTCGGGATGGCGGTCCAGCGACCGAGCTCGGCGGCGGTCGGCGGCTCGGCACCGAGCGCGACGTTGAGCAGGGTGGCCCCGCCCGCCATAACGACCGGGAGCAGCAGGGCGACGGCGTACCAGCCGACACCGACCCGCCAGCGGACCATGCGGCGGAGCAGCCCGACGATTCCGGCCTTGCCTTCGGTCAGCGCCAGCACCAGCAGCGCGGCCAGGAAGGGTCCGAAGCTGGCGATCGGCGCGGTGTTTACCCCCAGGCCGTGCAGGATCCACGGCCACCAGGACAAGGCATAGCTCAGGACGAAGAACGCGATCAGCGGATGACGTTTCACCATGTCGGTGAATCTAGGAATACGACTCCGGCGGCGGACCCGTAGAACTACGGGTTCGGGTACCGGAACGCTGCGCTCAGCCGATCCCGTGGTCGAGGGCGAAGCGGGCCGCCTCGGTACGCGAGCGCACGCCGAGCTTGGTGTAGATGGAGCTGAGGTGCCAGTCGATGGTGCGGGCACTGAGGAAGAGTTGTCGGCCCACATCGGCGCTGGTCAGTCCGCGGGCGACCAGACGCAGTACGTCCATCTCCCGGGCGGTGAGGCCCCCAGGCGGACTTGTCGCAGGCTCCGGGGCGGAGGACTCGGGATCCAGGGCGTACGCGACGGCCTGGTCGGTGGTCATCCGTCGGCCTTCGGCCCACTCCGTTCGCCAGACCGGCTCCGCAAGTCGGGGCCGGGTGAGCTCGAGTTGCGCCTCGTAGTCGAGGATGGCTCGGCCGCCTTTGGTCAGGTGCGCGCCGTAGGCCTCTTCCATGAGGTCGGCCGCCCCCCAGAGCCGGGCCGCCCGGTGCAGCTGACCGGCGTCGGCGGCGAGCTTGCCCATCCCGATCAGGCAGTACTGGATGATCAGCTTGTAGTCCAGCCGGTGACTCAGCCGGAGTGTGTCGGCGAGCGTGGGGCCGGCCTGTTCCGCATCGCCCAGCCGCGCCGACAGCAGGCCGAGGTTGGCCATGATGAAGGCCTCGCCGAGATGGTTGCCGATCTTCCGGTGCAGAGCCAGGGCCTGCTGCCAACGCAGCACAGCAGTGGCCACGTCGCCCTCCAGCAGGGCGAGCGCACCCTCGATGTCGCTCAGGTAGCCGAGCACCCTTCGGTCGCGCAACCGCGGCTCGAAGCTCCGCGCCTCGTTCACCAGCGCCGGGACATCGACCTCGCTGAGCTGCCCGGCGACCGCGGTCGTGCTCAGTGACAGGAGGCAGATGGCGGTGCCGTCGGCGTCGTCCAAGGTGCGATGCAGGGCCAGTGCCTCCTGGCCCGACGCCCAGGCCAGCGCGTAGTCCTCCTGGAACGCGGCCAGCAGGACGAGTGAGTTCAGGGCCTTGGCCTTGGCCCGGCTCGCGCGTTCACCGCTGCCGACCCGGCGTACGGCCGCCTGAATCCAGCCGATGCCCTCGATCGCGAAACCCCGGGTGAACCAGAACGGCCCGAGGGCACCGGCGAGCTCTGCGGCCTCCGGACCGTCCTCGGTCCGCTCGGCCAGCCAGGTGAGGGCGGCCCGGAGGTTGTCGTGTTCGGCGGCGATCCGGTCGAACCAGAACGGTTCTCCGAGGCCGACCGACTTGCGGTCGGCCTCCTCCGCCAGGTCGTGGAAGTACGCCGCGTGCCGGGCCGGCACGTCTGTGTCGCCGCCGTCCGCGGCGAGGCGCCGCTCCTCGGCGTACTGGCGCACCACCTCCAGCAGCCGATAGCGGGTCTCTTCCGTCTCCTGGTCAGCCACGACCAGAGACTTGTCGACCAGCGCCGCCAGCCGGTCGAACACCTCGGCCTGGGCAAGCCCCGACCCGGCGCAGACCGCCTCCGCGGCCGGCAAGGTGAACCCCCCACGGAAGATCGACAGTCGGCGGAACAGGACCTGCTCGGCCGGGGACAACAACGCGTGACTCCAGTCAACGGTCGCCGCCAGGGTGTGGTGCCGGGCGATGGTGCTGCGGTCGCCGACGAGTAGCCGGAGCGCGTCGCCGAGCCGACTGGCGATCTCGTCGACGGTCAGCATCCGGACCCGGGCTGCGGCCAGCTCCAGCGCCAGTGGGACTCCGTCCAGCTGCTCCACGATCCGGGTCACGGCGGGCGTGGTGCGCTCGTCCAGGACGAAGGAGGGTCGCACCGCCTGAGCACGGTCGCTGAAGAGCAATATCGCCTGCTGGAGCGGAGGCACGCTCCAGGCCACCTCTCCGGTGATGCCGAGGGGCTCGCGGCTGGTGGCGAGGACGGACAGATTGGGGCAGCCGTGCAGCAGCGTGTCGGTCAGCGTAGCGGCGGGGTCGATGAGGTGCTCGCAGTTGTCGAGCACCAGCAGCCCGGTCCTTGCGGTGAGCACATCGGTCAGCGTCTCGGTCAGCGGCTGGTCGGGGCGCTCGCCCACCTCCACGGCCGTCGCCACGGCCCGTGCCACCTGGTCCGGCTCGGTGACGGCGGCCAGCTCGACGACCCAGAGTCCGCCGTCGAAGATGTCCGCCAGCTCACCGGCGACGGCGAAGGCCAGCCGGGTCTTGCCGATGCCACCCGGGCCGGTCAGGGTGACCAGGCGATGGCCCTGGATCATCGAGATGATGTCGCCGAGCTCGTCATCCCGCCCGATGAAGCTGCTGACCGGGCTGGGCAGCGGGCTGAGGTGGCCGCGGCGGACTCGCCCACCGGGCAGCGCGACCAACCGGACGCGTTCGCTCCCATGGTCCCGCCGGCTGGGGCGGGTGGCGTCGGGCATCTGCGGGTGCCCCCTGACGTTGTCGCTTGGACTAGGTCGGCAACCAGTCTGCTAGCCGAGACGCTAGCTCGTCCAGGGACATGTCCCCGGGGCGGGCCCCGCGTCCGGCGGCCTGCCGGACCAGCCGGGCGACGCTGTCGTTGATCGGCGCCTCGAGCCCGTGTCGCCGGGCGATCCGGACGAACTCGCCGTTGAGGTAGTCGGTCTCGACGTTGCCGGTGCCGCGGGTCAGCGACTGCCAGGTGGAGCCGCCGAGCACGCCCTCCATCCCGGGTACCGGCCGCACCTCGAAGCTGTCGGCCCGGGCCGCGGCCTCCTCCTCGTCTGAGGTGTAGCCGATCCCCGCCGCGTCGAGCACGCGCCGACCCTCGGCCTCGGCCGCCCGCACCAGCCGGCCCATTCCCTTGGGCTGGCCCAGCAGCGCCTGGAAGGCGTTGCCGGCGTTGGTGAGCAGCTTGCGGTACTTCCACGGCATCACCTCGGCGGGCAGCACCGTCTTGAGCCTGGCCTGGTTCCACTCCTCGCGTACGCGCTGCAACAACTCGTCGGGGCCTTCCCGGTCAGCCGGCACCCGGCCGATATGGAACACCCCGGTGACCGGCACGCCCTCGAGCACGATCTCACCGGGCACCAGATGCGCGGTCCACATCCAGACGCAGACGCCGTAGACGCGGGCGAAGTAGCGCAGTGCCAGGTCCTCGCACGCCACCCCGTTGGTCGCCAGCAGGATCGGCAGCCGCTCGCCCGCAGTGCCGCCGCCGTCGACCGGGACGTCGGCCCAGTCCCGGAGCAGCTCCGCCGCCTGTTGGGTCTTGGTGGCCAGGACCAGGACGTCGTCGGCGCGCAGGTCGACCTCGTCCGGACCGGCGATCGCGGTGACGGGCAGCGTGACGTCCTCCTCCGGCGTACGCAGTCGCAGTCCGTTTGCGCGCAGCGTCCGGAGATGATCACCGCGGGCGACCAGGACGACCTGCCCGCCGGCCTGCTGCAACCGACCGCCGATGCCACCGCCGACCGCTCCAGCGCCGAGGATGAGAGTGCGAGCCACGTCGTCACGCTAACGTTCCCCGGCTCGGTGTCGACCGGCCGATAGACTCGCCCCCATGCCGACCGAGATGATCTTCGCCTTGATCCTGGTCGCCGGGGTGATCATGATCGGCCTGTTGGCGGCGGTCTGGCTGGTCCTCCTGCTGACCCGCAGCAGCCCGTCGGTGGCGAACGGCTGAACGTATGCCGTTGGAGCTGCCCAGCGATCTGCACCCGGATCTGGTGCCGATCGCCTGGATGATCGGCCGCTGGGAGGGTAGCGGCAAGGGCCGCTATCCCGGCGCGGACGACTTCGACTTCGGTCAGCAGATCGACTTCGCCCACAACGGCGGGAGCTACCTGCACTACCTGTCCCAGATCTTCGAGGTCGACGCCGACGGCATCGCGGTCCGCCCGCTCTCCATGGAGACCGGCTTCTGGCGGCCGCAGCCCGACGGTGGGCTGGAGGTTGTGCTCAGCCATCCCGACGGGTACGCCGAGGTCTGGTACGGCACGGTCACCGGCGCCAAGATCGAGCTGGCGACGGATGCGGTCGTGCGCACCGCATCCGCGGCCGACTACTCGGCCGGGCAGCGGCTCTACGGCCACGTCGAAGGCGACCTGCTGTGGACCTTCGACAAGGCGGCCGGCGGGCATCCGCTGCAGTCCCATCTCTGGGCCCGGCTCCGGCGGGCGTGACGCGGGGGCTCACTCCGGCGCCAGCGGCTCCACCTGGGCCTCGGCGAGGCGCCTCCTCCGGGTTCCGGGCGATGAGCAGTTCATCCGGCACGTAACTCATTCTGCCGCTGCGTAGGCTGTGGACATCATGACCATCACCGTCAGTGAGGGCCTCGACGCCGGCGCACCCTGGCATTTCGGCGACCCCATGCGAGAGCAGCGGCTGCTCGAGACTGGCGAGGCGGCGGTCGATCTCTCCCACCGCGGGGTCGTCACCGTGACCGGGCCGGACCGGCTGAGCTGGCTGCACTCGCTGACCACCCAGCATCTCGAGGGCCTCGAGCCACATCGCGGCGTGACGACGCTGGTGCTATCACCGCACGGCCACATCGAGCACGTGCTCTACGGCGTCGACGACGGGACGACCTTCTGGGCCCACACCGAGCCGGGTGCCTCCCAGCCACTCGCCGAGTGGCTGGACCGGATGCGCTTCTTGACGCGGGTCGAGGTGCAGGACCGGACCGAGGCGTACGCGGTGGTCTGGACCCGTGGTGCGATCGGTGATGATCATCTGGTCCGTCAGGGTGCCGACTCGCTCGGTGGTCAGGAGATCTTCGTGCCCCGCGACGCGCTCGCGGACCTGCTGGCCGACTTCCGGCCGGCGGGCACTTGGGCGCTCGAGGCGCGGCGGATCGCCGCCGGGGTGCCCCGGATCGGGCTGGACACCGACCACCGCACCATCCCCAACGAGGTCGGACTGCTGGACGTCGCGGTCCACCTCGACAAGGGCTGCTACCGGGGCCAGGAGACCGTCGCCCGGGTGCACAACCTAGGCCGGCCGCCGCGCCGGCTGGTCCGGCTGCATCTGGACGGCAGCATGGACGCTCTGCCCGAGCCGGGCGCGCCGCTCGAGCTGGACGGTCGGCCGGTCGGGCTCGTGGGCGGCTCGGCCCGGCACTACGAGCTCGGTCCGATCGCGCTCGGTCTGGTCAAGCGGAACATCCCGGTGGACGCGCAACTGCTCGCCGACGGCATCGCGGCCAGTCAGGAGCCCCTGGTCGATCCCGAGATCGGACTGCATGTCCGCCCTCAGGTGTGACGCGAGCCGGTCAGGTCGACCGTAACTCGGGTTGGATGGAACAGGTCGATCATCGTTCCTTGTTGATCTTGGGATCGTCCCGCGGCGTCCCAGATGGCGTGGGCGGTGGGTGATCGGCCGAGGGGGTGGGTGCCGGTGTTGGTGACGAGCCAGATCCAGCCGTGTCGGCTGCGCCACAGGTAGATGCCGGGTGCGGGTTGTCGGACGTGGAGGTGGCCGAAGGTTTTGTGGCGATGTTCGCGCCGGGCGAGTGGGCCGAGGTTGCCGAGGTGGGTTTGGCCGGGTGGGCCGCCGCGGCTGGGGGCCAGGTAGGGCCGGGTGTGGTCCAGATCGAGGGTCCGGTCGAGGGTGCGGCTCAGGGTTTGTGACCAGGGGTAGACCGAGGCGGGGTGCCGCAGCCGGACGGCTTGGCGCATGGATCGCGGGATTTCGTAGGTGTCGGCGGCGGGCTGGTCGGGGGTGAGCACGGGCCGGACGGTGATGGCGGTGTCGGTGGTGCCGAGCCAGGTCCGCAGGGTGGCCACCGTGAGGGGGCCGATCCCGTCGATGCGGCACACCGCCGCGGGATCGGAGCCGGTCAGCGCGGCCTGGCTGAGGTGCACATGCAGCTGGATCCGCGGCCCGCACCGGCAGGGACGCGTCGACAGGCCAAGCGGGGAACGAGGCTGCAGCGGCAATGAGGTGTGGCCGTCGTGTTCGGGATCCGGTTCCTCCTCGTTCCCCTCCTCCTCGTTTCCCTCCTCCTCGTTTCCCTCCTCGTCGTCGCTGTCGGCGGAAGGGTGTTGGTGGTCGGCCAGCAGTTCCAGGGCCTTGGCGGGGTGGGCGAGGATGCCGATGGCTTTGGAGCGGCGCACGTCGACCGAATCGGTGTCGCCGTTGGTCGCCAGGATGTCGGCGAGCCGGTTCACGGTGGCCAGGAAGGACAGGATGTCCAGGCTGGTGCCGCGGGCGATCAGGCTCATGATGTGGTGGTCGTTGGCGCGGCCGACGGCGACGAAGCGGCGGGTGGCGGCGGCCTGCTCTTCGGTGTGGGCGGTCTCGGGGTCGGCCTGTTTGAGGGTGGCGTCCAAGATCAGCTCGAACCGGGCCCAGCCCAGGGTGGCGATCACCGCATGCACAGCCTCATCGACCTGGGCGGCTTGAGCCCGGGTCAGGGTGCGGGTGGCGGCGGCGACCCGGCGGGCCTTCCAGGCCGCGACTCGGCCGTCTTGCACGGTGGCCCACAGCTTCGGCAGCCGATGGATCAGATCCAACGCATCAGCGATCAGGTGTTTGGCGCCGGTGTAGGTGGTTTCCAGGATCAGCCCGAGCTCACCGGGACAGAACCCGATCACCTTCGGGGTGCCGTCGCCGCCGATCTGGACCGGTTCTTCATCGGCCAGCCGGCGCCGGGTCCGTTCCTGCCCGTCCTCATCGGTGACGGTGGGCAGCCACTCTTCGGGATGCAGATCGGCCCAGCCGGCAGCAATCCGCAGCAGATCGGTCTCCGCGGCCCGGCGGACGCGCAGGTTGGCCTCCGCCGCGGCCAACACCCCAGCCGCATCCACCCCCGCCGCCTCGAACATGTCATCGAATCTAAACCACGACACTGACAAAGCCCTTCGACAGGCTCAGGCAGAGATGGGCGCCTTCGTGCCAGGGCGATCAGGGCCAGGCGATGCCGGTGAACTTGGCGGAGAAGGCGTCGTGACTGCGGCGGATGGACTCGATCTCGGGCAGCCTGGTGTGGTCCTGCTCGAGGAACATGTAGTCCAGGTTGGGCAGATTGGCCGCGGCGTCGACGATGTCTTGGATGGGCAGCACCCCGGTGCCGATCTCGGTGAAGCAGAGGGCGCTCTTGCGCTCCTCGAACACGGCCATGTCGATGTTCTCCATCGGCGAGACGACCCCGTCGTAGAGGTTGAGCGGCTGCGGGGCATTGGCGGGGAAGTCCTTCTGATGCAGCAAGATCACCCGATCAGGGAACCGGTTCATCCACTCGATCGGGTCCTGGCCGCCGCGATACACCCAATAGGTGTCGATCTGAAGGAAGACCAGGCTCGGGTCTGTGTTGGCCAAGATCAGGTCGTAGACGTAGTCGTCTCCGAAGCGCTGGAACTCCTGGAAATGGTTGTGGTAGTAGAACCGCATTCCCCGCTCGCGGGCGAGTTCGCCGACCTGGTTGAAGGTCTCGCAACGCCGTAGCACGAAGTCCCGGTCGCCGTAGGGGTAGAACTCGATGTCGCACCCGATCTGGGTGTTCCCGAGCTCGGCCTGGTAGTCCAAGGCGCGCGGCAAGATGTCGAGGTGCAGCGGGTTGATGTGGCAGCCCACGATCGACAGGCCCAGTTCGCCGAGCCGGTTGCGAAGCTCCGGTGCCCGTACTCCGAACCCGACCCCGGGATCATTGCGGGCGTTGTGGTTCGCGGCCTCAAGACGGGTGAAACCGGCCTGGGCGATCTCGGCGAGCGCCTTCCACGGGTCACTGGCCAGCGACTGCCGCACCGAGTACAACTGCAGCCCGATTCGTACGTCCATCCTGGTGTCCTTGCGATTGGAGATTCTTCGACAGGCTCAGAGCAATGACAACTGGGCGAGCGTTTCGAGGCACGGCCGGATCTCGCCGACCCGCTCGCCGTGGCCGAGCACCGGCGCGCTGGCCTGCTCGGTCAACGTCTCATGATCGAAACCAAGCTGCCGCAGCACGCCGGCCATCGCCACCGGCCGCGCTCGCGGCGACCCGTCGGTGATCTTGATGGCGACGCCTCGCCCGTCGGGCAGGCCCACCGCGTACACCGATTCCGCGCCGGCCTTGGCGATCAGGTCCGGGATCGCCTGATGCAGCGCGAGCTCGTCGCGCCGGGTCCCCGAGACGTACTCCGGATGATCACGCATCGCCTTCGCCACCGAAGCCTCCGGACCGTCAGCGGACCGGGCGATCCGCCCGTAGGCCCGGGCCAGGCTGTAGAGCGAGGTCGCGTACGCCGGTGCGCCGCAGCCGTCCACAGCGAGATTGACCGCCTGTTCACCGGCGAGGTCGTCGACGGTCTGGACCAGGGCGATCTGCATCGGATGATCGGGATCGCGATAGGTGGCCGGATCGGCACCCATCCGAAGCGCGGTGATGATCATGCCGGCGTGCTTGCCGGAGCAGTTCATGGCCAGCGGAGTCTTGGGCCGGCCCTGGCGGACGGCCTCCTCGCGGGCGACGTCATCGAGCGGCCAGCCGGCCGGGGTCTGCAGCACCTCGGGATCCATATCGCCGGTCGCGAGGATCTCGCGTACGCCCTCGAGGTGGAACGCCTCGCCCGAGTGCGACGCGCAGACCAGGGCGAGCAGTCGTGGTTCAAGATCGAGTCCCGCCCGCAGCATGCCGACGGCCTGCAGCGGCTTGTGAGCGCTCCGCGGATACATCGGCGCGAACTCCGCACCCAGCGAGGCGGCCAGGCTGCCGTCCGGAGCCGTGATCGCGACCCGACCTCGGTGCACGCTCTCGACGTAGCCGTTCCGGACGACCTCGACGAGCACGGGGTCGGAGTCGAACGGGCTGCCCACGGCTTGACCCTACGCCGCCACCTCGGTGCGGCGACCGCGATTCTGCGATGGGCGAACGCTCACAACCGGTTTCATGGGGCCTGTTCACGTCGTAGGCTGTCAAGACGTGGACTGGAACGACTACGACGCCGCACTTTTTGATCTTGACGGGGTGCTGACGCCGACCGCCGAGGTGCACATGCGGGCCTGGCGGGCGCTCTTCGTGGACTTCCTGACCAAGCGGGGGATTGGCCAGCCGTACGCCGAGAGCGACTACTTCGACTACATCGACGGCAAGCCGCGCTACGACGGTGTCCGATCTTTTCTGGCATCGCGAGGGATCACATTGGCCGAGGGCGACCCGAGTGATGACCCACGCGCCGAGACGGTCTGCGGGCTTGGCAACCGGAAGAACGAGTTCTTCGCGGCCGTGCTGCGCGACGAGGGGGTGCAGCCGTACGCCGGCTCGGTCCAGCTGCTCGACTTCCTGAACGAGCGCGGCACCAAGATCGCCGTGGTGTCGTCGTCCCGCAACGCGCCGCCGGTGCTGGAGGCGGCCGGTCTCGCGCCCCGGTTCGATGTCGTCGTCGACGGCAACGTGGCGGACCGAGAGCACCTCGCGGGCAAGCCGGCGCCGGACACGTTCGTGCACGCCGCGGAACAGCTCGACGTCCCGGTGGAGCGGTCAGTGGTCTTCGAGGACGCTCTGTCGGGGGTCGAGGCCGGCCGAGCCGGTGGCTTCGGCCTGGTGGTCGGTGTCGACCGCGGGGTCGGGGTCGACCGGCTGACCACATCGGGGGCCGACCTTGTGGTGTCGGACCTCGCTGAACTGGCGTCGGCATGAACGGCTTGATCGGCGGCGAACCCATCGGCACCAGCGATCCGCTTGATCGATTCCGGTTCCCGATCGACGAATGGGCGCTCGTCGAGGCCGAGTACGACACGACGGATCTCGGGGTCAGCGAGACCTTGTTCGCCGTCGGCAACGGCTACCTCGGGATGCGCGGCAACGTCGAAGAGGGCCGGGAGACCCACTCGCACGGAACCTTCATCAACGGGTTCCATGAGGTCTGGCCGATCCGGCACGCCGAGGAGGCTTTCGGGTTCGCCCGGGTGGGACAGACGATCGTCAACGTCCCCGACAACAAGACGATCAAGCTCTACGTCGACGACGAGCCGATGTTGCTGACGGTCGCCGATCTGGAGCACTACGAGCGGCGGCTGGACTTCCGCGACGGCGTGCTGCGCCGCGAGATCATCTGGCGTACGCCGGGGGGCAAACGGGTCAAGGTGTCGTCGACCCGGATGGTCTGCCACAACCAGCGGCATCTCGCGCTGATGACGTTCGAGGTCACCATGCTCGATCTCGACGCCCCGGTGGTGATCTCCTCGCAGACGCTGAATCGACAGGACGGCCGCGACGAGTACCACGTCCGTTCCGCGGCCATGGGCGGCGGTGTCGACCCGCGCAAGGCCGAGGCCTTCGAGTCCCGGGTGCTCGAGCCGCAGAGCAACTGGTGGGCCGACCAACGGATGATCTTGGGCTACCGCTGTGCGAACTCGCGGATGACGCTGGCCGTTGGTGTTGATCATGACATCGTCACTGACAACCCGTACCGGACCTTCACCAGCACCGACGAGGACACCGGCAAGATGGTCTACCGGGTCCAGGCCAAGGCCGGGGAGCCGATCAAGGTGATCAAGGTCGTGGCCTATCACACGTCGCGCGGGGTGCCGGTGCGCGAGCTCGTCGACCGCTGCCGGCGTACCCTCGACCGGGTCAAGGAGCACGGCATCGAGCCGGAGTTCGTGGCGCAGCGGAAGTGGTTGGACGCGTTCTGGGAGCGGTCCGACGTGGTCGTGCCGGGCCAGCCGGCGCTGCAGCAGGCCATCCGCTGGAACCTGTACCAGGTCGCGCAGGCCACGTCCCGAGCCGAGCAGTACGGGGTGCCGGCGAAAGGGGTGACCGGCTCGGGGTACGGCGGACACTACTTCTGGGACACCGAGGTCTTCGTGCTGCCGTTCCTCACCTACACCTCGCCGCAGATGGCGCGCAGCGCCTTGCGCTTCCGTTACAACATGCTGGATGCGGCCCGGCGCCGGGCGGCCGATCTCGCGCAGAGCGGGGCACTGTTCCCGTGGCGGACGGTGAACGGTGAGGAGGCGTCGGCCTACTACGCGGCCGGGACGGCGCAGTACCACATCGACGCCGACATCGCGTACGCGCTGTGCAAGTACGTGAACGCGAGCGGGGACCAGGAGTTCATGAACCGCGAGGGTGTCGACCTGCTGGTCGAGACCGCCCGGATGTGGGCCGACCTCGGCTTCTGGCGGGAGAACGGCGGCGGCGGCAAGAGCTTCCACGTGCACGGGGTGACCGGTCCCGACGAGTACACCACGGTGGTCAACGACAACCTGTTCACCAACGTGATGGCCCGGTTCAACCTGCAGAAGGCGGCCGACGTGGTCCGGCGGCTGGAGAAGGACCTGCCGGTCGCGTACAAGCGGGTCGCGCGTCGGCTGTCGCTCGGCCCGGATGAGGTCGACGAGTGGGCCGAATGTGCCCACCACATGGCGATCCCGTACGACGAGGCGACCGGGATCAATCCGCAGGACGCCCAGTTCCTGGACCGCGAGGTCTGGGACCTGGCCAAGACGCCGGCCGAGAAGCGGCCGCTGCTGCTGCACTACCACCCGCTGGTGATCTACCGGTTCCAGGTGCTGAAGCAGGCCGACGTCGTGCTGGCGCTGTTCCTGCAGGGTGATCATTTCAGCTTCGAGCAGAAGCGGGCCGACTTCGAGTACTACGACCCGATCACCACCGGTGACTCGACCCTGTCCGGGGTCGTGCAATCGATCATCGCGGCCGAGGTCGGTTACCGGGACCTGGCGCTGCGCTACTTCCACAACGCGTTGTTCGTCGACCTCGCCGACTTGCACGGCAACACCACCGACGGCGTCCACGTCGCCTCGACCGGTGGGGTGTGGATGTGCCTGGCGTACGGGTTCGGCGGGATGCGGGACTACAACGGCGTGGTCACCTTCGATCCTCGGCTGCCCGAGTCATGGTCCAGCCTGAGCTTCCAGGTTTCGCTGCGCGGGGCTCGGGTCAAGGTCGAGGTGACCGCGGACGCGATCGGCTTCATGGTGATCGAGGGGGAGAGCGCCGAGGTCTCGGTGCGCGGGCAGCTGGTCACCGTCACCGCCGAGGCGCCGGTGCGGGTCCCGCTGTCCGACCAGGGACCGCGGATCGACACCCCGCTGCCCGGTGTCAACGGCGACCGCCGTCCCGACGGCACCGTGATCACCGCCTCGGTGCCCCAGCCCTCCGCCGCCGCCGTCCGCCGCTAGGTCTGCGCGGATCAGGGCTTCGTCTCGATGCCCTCCAGAGCCTCGGGATCCTTGACGTAGGTCTGGCGGCCCCACATGGCCCGGTTGATGAAGAAGGTGATCAACCAGAGCACGATGCCCACGGCGAGCAGGCCGCCGGCGATCACGTACTGCTGCGGGTTGCGGCCGGTGAACGGCGTCACCAGGTACGCGCAGCAGAGCGCACCGAGGATCGGCAGGACCGTTGGTGCGCGGAAGTGCCGGTACTCGACGGAGTCGCGCCGCAGCACCAGACAGCAGATGTTGACCACGGTGAACACCCCGAGCAGCAGCAGCGCGGTGGTGCCGCCGAGCAGGCTGATCGCGCTACCGGCGTCCGGCCGGGACCCGACGTAGATCAGCAGGCCGACCGCGATGGCGGTGGTGAACAGGATCGCGACCCACGGCGTACGCCGCCCCTCCAGCACCCGTCCCAGCACCGGCGGCAGCACCTGCTGTTTGGCCATGCCGTAAAGCAGCCGGCTGGCCATCATCATGTTGATCAAGGCCGAGTTCGCCACCGCGAACATGGCGATCAGCGGAAAGATGTCGCCGATCGGGATGTTCGGCGCGCCGGCCTCGACCACCTTGGTCAGTGGGGCCTCACCCTGGCCGAGCTCGCCCGCCGGGACCAGGGCGATCGCGGTGATCGAGACCAGGATGTAGATCAGCCCGGTGATGCCCAGTCCGGTGAGCATGATCTTGGGGAAGATCCGTTCGGGTTCCTTGACCTCCTCGGCCATGTTCACCGAGTCCTCGAAGCCGACCATGGCAAAGAAGGCCAGTGAGGTGCCGGCGGTGACGGCGACGAAGATCGACTTATCCTCCGGAGTGTCGAAGAGGACCACGCGGGAGAAATCGGCCTTCCCCTGGGTGACGGCGAAGATGCCGACGAAGATCACGATCAGCAACCCGCTCAGCTCGACGCAGGTCAGTACGATATTGGCCTTGACACTCTCGGCCACGCCCCGCAGGTTGACCGCGGCGACCAGGGCGATGAAGGTCAACGCCAGTACCAGGATCAGCCCGGGGCTGGGGTCGACGGCGGCGCTGTCGCCGCGGATGACGCCGGCGAAGGCGGCCAGGTTCGCCGCGAAGGCCCGGGACGCGGTCGAGGCCGATGTGATGCCGGAGCACATCACCGTGAAGCAGATCAGGAAGGTGAAGAAGTGCAGCCCGAAAGCCCGGTGGGTGTAGAGGGCGGCGCCGGCGGCCTGCGGGTACTTGGTGACCAGCTCCAGGTAGGAGAACGCGGTCAGGGTGGCCACGATGAACGCCACCAGGAACGGCAGCCAGACCACGCCGCCGACTTCCTTGGCCACACTGCCGGTGACCGCGTAGATGCCGGTGCCGAGGATGTCACCGACGATGAACAGCAGCAGTAGTTTCGGTCCCATCACCCGTTTCAGCTCGGGTTGATGCAGAGGACTGGCCACCACTGTCGATGATGCTGAGTCAGCCATTCGTTCCTCCCAGTCGTCGCCGTATGCCCAACTCTCGCCCACGACCGGCCGCTGTTGTCAATGGGGGGTCGCGCTAGCCTCAGTTTGCATCTGCTTGCAATTGCAAGCAGAATGGAGGCGTGGCACGGAACCGGAACTCCAAACTCGGCGAGCAGCTTGGCTCGCTGGGTGAGTTCATCGCCAGCCAGCGGCGCGCGGCCGAGCTCACCCTGCGCCAGCTGGCCGAGCAGACGGGAGTCTCCAATCCGTACCTGAGCCAGATCGAGCGCGGACTTCGCCGGCCGTCGGCCGAGGTGCTGCAGCAACTGGCCAAGGCACTACGGGTCTCGGCCGAGACCTTGTACGTCCGCGCCGGGATCCTCAATCCCGACGACCACCCGACGACCAGCGTGGAAGTGGCCGTGCTGGCCGACCCGGTGATCACCGAGCGGCAGAAGCGCGTGCTGATCGACGTCTACTCCTCCTTCGTCAAGGAGAACCAGACGTCGGGCCAGGCCGAGTCGCCCCCCGAGTGAACCCGCCAAAGATTCACAACAACGCAAGATCAATTCCCAAAGGAGAAGGACAATGCCTCGCAAGCACAGTTCAGACCAAGCCAAGCAGTCGGCGCTGGAGTCGGAGTACACCCCGCTGTACGCGGTCGCCGGCCTGACCGATGCCCTCGCCGAAGCGCTCAAGGACGCGCTCGCCGAGGCCCAGGAGAAGGCTTCCAAGAGAATCGGCGATCTGTCGAGCAAGCGGCCGGTGCTGGAGAAGCAGGCCAAGGAGAGCGCCGACGAGTTGCGAACGTTCGTGATCACGCTGCCGGAGCAGTTCAAGCATCTGCCGGAGACGACCAAGGCGCGGATCGCCGAGCTTCAGAAGCAGGCGAACGAGCTGATTGCCCACGCGACCAGCACCTACAGTGAGTACGCCGGTCTGGGCAAGGAGGCCGTTGACGAGGCAGTCGTCTCAGCCCGCAAGCTGTCCGGCCGGAGCGAGAAGCCGGCTGACGAGCCAAATGCTGACGTGGCCGAGACGGGTGCTGACGAGACGGTTGCTGAGTTCGCCGAGCCCGTCACTCCGCTCAACACGCCAGAGGCGTCCGAGACCCCCGAGACGGTTGCCGAGTTCGCCGAGCCCGTCACTCCGCTCAGCACGGCAGAGGCGTCTGAGACCCCCGAGACGACCGAGGGCGAGACCCCGGCCGAGAAGGCGGCCGCCAGCGCCGACAACTGATCAGCTCTTCCAACCGGTTTGTGTGGTGGGTCCCGGCCGATCGGCCGGGATCCACCACGCGTCTGTTCGGGTCGTGAGAAAGGAGTCAGCTGCTCTTGGCCCGCGACCGGGTACGCGCCCGCTCGCCTGCCGAGAGGGTGACCTTGCGGATCCGGACGGCGATCGGGGTGACCTCGAGGCACTCGTCGGTCCGGCAGAACTCCAGTGCCTGCTCCATGCTCATGATCTTGGGCGGGATCAGTCGCTCCAGCTCCTCCCCGGTCGAGGAGCGCACGTTGGTCAGCTTCTTCTCCTTGGTCGGGTTCACGTCCATGTCCTCGGCCCGGGCGTTCTCACCGACGATCATGCCTTCGTAGACGTCCGTTCCCGGGCCGACGAACATCGTGCCGCGCTCCTGCAGGTTGAACAGTGCGTACGCGGTGACCGTGCCGGGGCGGTCCGCGACCAGCGATCCCGTCGGGCGGGTGCGCAGCTCGCCGGCCCAGGGCTCGTACGCCTCGAAGACGTGATGCATCAGCCCGGTGCCCCGGGTCTCGGTGAGGAACTCGGTGCGGAACCCGATCAGTCCGCGGGCCGGCACCAGGTACTCCATCCGGACCCATCCGGAGCCGTGGTTGACCATCTGCTCCAGCCGGCCGCGGCGCAGCCCGAGTAACTGGGTGATCACTCCGACGTAGTCCTCGGGTGCGTCGATGGTCAGTCGCTCCACCGGCTCGTGTACCCGGCCGCCGATCTCCCGGGTGACCACCTGCGGCTTACCGACCGTCAGCTCGAAGGACTCCCGGCGCATCATCTCCACCAGCACCGCGAGCTGCAGCTCACCGCGGCCCTGCACCTCCCAGGTGTCCGGCCGCTCGGTCGGGAAGACCCGGATCGAGACGTTGCCGACGAGCTCCGTGTCCAGCCGGGCCTTGACCAGCCGGGCGGTCAGGTTCTTGCCGGAACGGCCCGCGAGCGGCGAGGTGTTGATCCCGATGGTCATCGAGATCGACGGCTCGTCGACGGTGATCAAGGGCAACGGCCGGGGGTCCGCCGGATCGGACAGCGTCTCGCCGATGGTGATCTCGTCGATGCCGGCGATGGCCACGATGTCGCCCGGTCCTGCGCTTTCGGCCGGCTCACGGTCCAGCGCCTTGGTGATCAGCAGCTCCGACAGCCGGACGGTCTTGATCGAGCCGTCGGCCCGGCACCAGGCGACATTGGCGCCGCGACGCAGCTCCCCGGCGACCACCCGGCACAGCGCCAGCCGGCCGAGATAGGGCGAGGCATCGAGATTGGTGACGTGGGCCTGCAGGGTCGCGCCCTCGACGTAGCTCGGCGGCGGGATGTGACGCAGGATGGCCGCGAACAGCGGACCGAGATCGGGACTGTCCGGGAGCGTGCCGTCCGCCGGCGCCGTCAGCGATGCCCGACCGGCCCGCGCCGAGGCGTAGACGACCGGAAAATCCAGCTCGTGGGTCTGGTCGTCGTCGAGCAGGTCGAGGAACAGCTCGTAGGTCTCCTCGACCACCTCGGCGATCCGGGCGTCGGACCGGTCCGTCTTGTTGATCACGAGCACGATCGGCAGCTGCTTGGCCAGGGCCTTGCGCAGGACGAATCTGGTCTGGGGCAACGGCCCTTCCGACGCGTCCACCAGGAGCAGTACCCCGTCGACCATCTCCAGCCCTCGCTCCACCTCGCCACCGAAGTCGGCATGGCCCGGCGTGTCGACGATGTTGATCGTCACGGCCGGGCCGTCCGGCGGCAAATGCCGGACGGCGGTGTTCTTGGCCAGGATCGTGATGCCCTTCTCCCGCTCCAGGTCCATCGAGTCGAGCACCCGCTTCTCGACCGTCTGACCGGCCCGGAAGACCCCCGACTGCCAGAGCATGGCGTCCACCAGGGTCGTCTTGCCGTGGTCGACGTGAGCCACGATCGCGATATTGCGCAGGTCGGCACGGGCAGGCACAAGGGCCTTGTCTACCAGCCGGCGCCAAAGCAGGCGAACGGCATCGGATCGTCGGTGGCGGCGAGCGCGTCGGCCAGTGCGTACGCGGGGGTCGAACCGGCGGCCAACCGCCGGTGGTAGTCCGCCATCAGCTGCTCGGCGGCGGCGTCGGAGACCTTGGCCACCCCGGAGATCACTGTCGACGAGCCGCTGTGCAGCAGGGCGCGGGTCAAGCCGAGGGCCTCGTCGCCCGGGCGTACGGTCGCCTGGCCGAGGTCACACGCCGAGAGCACGACCTGTTGGGGCGGATCGGGAACGCGGTCCAGGTCGTAGCCGACGACCGGTCCGTCGGCCAACCGGATCGAGGAGAACAGCGGGCTCTGCCGCTGGTGCCGGCCGTGTGCGGCGACGTGCACGAGCTGGGCGCCATTGATCGCCGCCAGGAAGCGCTCCACCCGGGCTTCGGGGCCGGCCAACGTCCGGCAGCCGGGCCACACCGCTGATACGGCGGCGACCTCGGCCTCGGCGCGCTGCAGTCCGGGCCCGGCGATCGCCACCACCCGCCCCGGCACGGCCACGAACCGGGCGTGCGCATTCAGCCAGGTGCTGGCCGACGGCGCGATCGCCAACGGCCGCTGCTGGAAGCTCGGCAGCTCGGCCCAGGTCAACGACGCGAGCCGACCCGGAGGCAGCAGGACCACCGGCGCATCGGGCAGCCGCAACGGGGCCAACAGCAGCGTGTCCAGGCGGCCGAGGCCTCGGCGCAGCGAGCCGCGGGCCGAGGCACGCAGCGGCTCGGGGACGCTGCTCAGGGCCAGCACGTCAAGATCGGCGCCGACCCGCCGGCTCAGCTCCTGCACCTCGCTCAACGCGCCCAGCGGGCGCAGCCAGCAACGCCGGGCGGTCAGCGCGATCCCGTAGAGCTGCTCGTGCAGGGTGAAGATCGCCACCAGTACAGCCGAGCCGAGGGCGCGCCGGAGGTCGCTGACCCGCGGCTCGGCAGCCATCGGGGCCTGCCCCTGGACGGTCCAGGACCGAGACCGAATCTGGCTCTCCAGCGCGGTGCGCCGCCTTCGCAGGTCATCCGCGGCCCGCGCACTCGTCGCCGGGTCGTCGATCTGATTGGTTACCCACCGCAGCTGCGCGAGCAGTTGGGCGGTGACGTCGTCCTCGGGTGGCTGCACCGGGACGACCCGCCCGGAGATCGCCCGGGCTCGCTCCAGCCAGGTCAGTACCGAGGTGGGGCGATCGGCGGCGATCTCCTGGGCCACGACCGCGGCGGCCAGGCTGACCCCGCGTACGGCGCTCGAGGTCTGGAGGTCGAGGCTGCCGAACTGGGCCTCGTAGTGGGTCAGGTCGAGCATCCCGGCTCGGGCCTGACGCAGCCCCGATCGCCGGTCCCCCCGGGCGAACGCCAGCCGGGTCCGGACCAGCCGGCCGTAGAGCCGAAGCTCCAGCGGTTGGGTCGGCGAGATCGCGGGCAGCTGACGCTGCGGATCCAAGGGGGTCGTCCCCCTTGCTGGGCTGATCGCGCGCTCCCGTGTGTCATTGCGCGCGCGGCGGGGGTCCAAGGGGGTCGTCCCCCTTGCTGTAATCGAGCAGTCGATGGCGATCAACCGGGCCAGCCGGGCGTGATCGGGCAGTCCGAGCTCGGCCAGCACTCCGGCCAGCCGGTCGGCGGTCCGCACCACGGCGCCGCGCGGAGCACCAGCGGCAGCATCTGCCTTGAGCTTCACGAGCTCGCCCAGGGCGATGGCGCGCCGGTTGCTGCGCGGCCGGAGCCGGTCGATGGCGGCCTGGCTGACCCGCTGGGCCAGCTGCGGGTCGTCGGCCAACAGCGCGACCTCGGCCCGGGTCAGCTCGGCTTCGGCCAGGAACTGGACCATCTCGGTCCGGGAGAGGGCCGCGCAGGCGTCGACCAGAGCCTGGTCGGCTTCACTCACCAGTCCCGCGCTCAGCAGCACCTTCGACCGATCCATGCCGACCACGCCGCGCTCGAAGTCGGTGTGAGCGGCGTCCATCGGCGGTATCTGAGCCAGCGCGCTCGGCAGTCGGCCGGCGAAGTACTCCTGCATACCCAGGTTGTGGGTTGCCCCGAAAGCCAGCGTCGCGATCTGGTGCTTCTCGGCGAGCCGCAGAGCCCGCTCGGTGTCGGCGCGCGCTGCCGGGATGTTGCCGAGCATGGTGTGCAGCTCGCCGCGGTTGATCAAGATCTTGCACTGGTCCTCCGGCGCGGCGTTATCGAGCAGCTCCACGGCCTGGTCCAGCTGGGCCACCGCTTCGGTGATCCGGCCCTCGCGGAGCAGGATGGCTCCGCGCTGGGCATGGATCAGCACCGTCAGCTCGTCGTTCGGCCAGCTGCGGAGCAGGCGCTCGGCGTCGTCGAGGGCCCGGCTGGCGATGGCGTCGCGTCCCAGCTCGTGCTGTGGGAAGGCCAGGCTCACCAGGATCCGAGCAACCAGCACGATCCGCTCCGGAGGCCCGGGGAAGTTGTCGCCGCGGCCGACGACCCGTCCGCGCGGGCTCAGCCCGAGAATGGCCAGCGCCCGCTCGAGGTCCTCGATCGCCGTGGTCAGCCGGCCATCGATTCCGGCGGCGACCCCGCGGGCGAGGAGTCGCCGCGCCTCCACCTCGGCCGTTGCGGCTGGTTCCGTCCCGGTTCGCCCGCTCATCGCGGAACCTCTCGTCGGCGCCCTTCCCGTTACGGCTTCGCGAGGTCCAGCGCCGCCAGCGCGCGGAGCGATCGGCGGACCTGGTCGCCCACGGCTCTCGGCAGGCCGCCGTCGAGCAACGCTTGGGCCAGCGCTGCGGCGGTGAGTGGAGCGGCGAAAGAGGTCCCGCTCCAGATCCCGAAGCCGGCGAAGCTGTCAGGGTCGATCGTCGCGCGTCGATCGGCCACCTCGCGGTCCGCCGCTGCTCGGGTTCCCGTGTCGATGCCGGGCCGTTGGCCGACGTCGATCACCGGCAAGGTGCTCACCAGTGAGGCACCGGGGGAGTGACAGGCGAGCCGCCGCCCCCCGTTGCTGAACAGCGCGATGCTGCCGTCGGGATTGAGCGCTCCGACACTGACCAACGGCACCGGAGACGCATCCAGGGTGAGGACGCCGTCGAGGTAGGACGAGAACCCGGCGGGGAGCAGGTCGCGTACCGTCGCGTTGTTTCCGGCGGCAGCGACCACGATCACGCCGAGTCCGCCGAGGGCGTCGATCGTCTCGCGCAACAGGCCGTCGTATCGCACGCTCTCGGGGTCGGACTCCTCGGAGTAGTAGCCGAGAGACAGCGAGACGATGTCGACCAGCTTGCTCGCGTCGCCCGAGCGCAGTGCCGTGGTCTGACGGTCGTGCAGGTAGGTCAGGCTGTGCAGCAAGGCCTCCTCGCTGACGATGCCGTCGGTGCCCATCAGCTTGATCGACAACAGGTTGGCGTCGGGGCAGCTCTGGTGGATCAGGCCGGCGATGAAGGTGCCGTGCCCGAAGTACGGGTCGATCATCCCCTCCAGTGGGTCGATCAGGTTGGGCTTGGTCTCCCCGCCATCGTCCGCATCGGTGGGGCTCACCGTCGCGGTGTCTGGCTCGTACACGAGCCGTTCGACGATCGAGCCGCCGTCGAAGTCGAACCACCGGTGCTCGGCGACACCGGTGTCCAGGACGGCCACCACGGGCCGGCGCTCGAGCTCGGGTTCGCGACGCGGCCGCCGCCCGATCACCCGGACCGGCATCCGGCCGCCGAGGCCGGGCACCGCGTACTCGCTCGTGCCGTGGCCGTAGCTGAACCCGTGGCCGTAGCTGAAGCCGTGACCGTAGCTGAACCCGTGACCGTAGCTGAAGCCGACGCCGCCCAGGTCGGTGGCGAACATCAGGTGGTTGAGGCCGACCGAGACGCCGGCGTTGCTGGCGATGTCGCGCAGCTCGCTGACCAGCGGGTCGTCCGGCTGATCATCGTCCGGAGGGCTGAAGAGGTCGCGGAGGATCTGCACCATGTTCCAGGCGTCGGGCGGGCCGGCGGGGTTGTCGAGAGCGGGAATCAGCGACAGCCGGACCGGTGAGCCTGGCGGCGTACCCTCGTCGTCGTCCACCGGCCGGCGCTGACGCGCGCGGGCAACGTCCTCGGCAACGGGCACGACCCGGGATGGTGCCCGGGCGGTGCCGTCCTCCGGCACCAGGAACGAGTTCAGTCTCTCGGTGAGCACGCCGATGTCGTCCACCCGGCCGGGATCGATCGTGATCAGCACCTCGTCGGCGATGTACGCCGTGGGCTGGTAGCGGACCGCCCGGGCGTCGTCGGCGTTCTCATCCGGCGCGTTCTCTCGGGTGCGGCGGCGGATGCCGGGCTGGATGGCGACTGCGGGATCGAGAGTGCGCCCGTTGTGCCGAAGCAGGACCTCCGGCGGCAGCAGGATCGGGGTCTCACGGGTCTCCGCGGCGGACTGCCTCGCGGCGGCCGTCTGCTCGGTGGGCTGAACCGGCCAGACCAGCTGGGGCGGCTCGCGATCGGGATTCTGGTCCTGCATGGTTCCCCTGACGTCGAGGGTTTCGATCTCACGACCTGACAGGGAAACTACTCACTCACCATACGGACCGCAATGAAAATCACCGCCTCCGTAGGCTTTGGGCATGGCGGGCAGCACCGACTGGTTCAACGAGTCGTTCCGAGCCGAGTTCGACCGGCAGAACGCGGCGCTCGGCCGGTTCAACCTCGCGATCTTCGGCAAGACCGGGGTCGGCAAGTCGACCTTGATCAACGCGATCTTCGGCGAGGAGGTGGCGCGAACCGGAATCGGGGAACCGGTGACCAAGGGCAGTCACCTCTACGTGGACAAGATCGGGCACCTGGGCATCGTCGACACCCAGGGCCTCGAAGTCGGGCGGGACAACAAAGAGATCTTGGCCGAGCTGAGCAAGGCGATGGTGCAGATGCGCCGGATGCCGCTGAGCGAGCAGATCCACGTCGCCTGGTACTGCATCCGCGGCATGGACCGGCGCTTCGAGGAGGCCGAAGCCGACTTCATCCGGCGGCTGGACGAGCTCGGGCTGCCGGTGCTCCTGGTGCTGACCCAGGTGCCGTACCGCGACGGCCAGTACCACCCCGACGCGCTGCTGCTGGCGGAGCAGATCTCGGCCAAGCGGCTGCCGCTCGTAGGGGACCAGCCGTTCATGACCTTCGCGAAGGCCGACCCGTTCACCGGACAGCCGGCGTACGGACTGCGGGAAGTCCTTGATGCCACCTTTCGCGTTGCGCCCACAGGTGTTCACGGCGCCCTCGTCGCCGCCCAAGAGATCGACACGGATCGGAAAGCGGCTGAAGCTCGGAAGACGATAGCGGCGGCGGTGTCCAGTGCGGCGGCCGCCGCGGCGACCCCGATCCCGTTCTCCGACGCCGCCCTGCTGGTGCCGATCCAGCTCGGCATGATGGCCCGGATCGCCCAGCTCTACAAGATCAAGTTCGACCGGGCGGCCCTGATGGCGATCGTCTCCACGACGGCGGCCACCCAGGCCGGCCGAGCGGCCTTCACCGGGCTGCTCAAGCTGGTACCCGGGGCCGGCACGATCGTCGGCGGTGCCATCGGCGCCGGTGTGGCCTCGTCGTTCACCTACGCGATGGGGCACGCCTGGCTGACCGTCTGCCAGCGGGCGTCCCAGGGGAAGCTCGGACCGCTCGGCGGATACGCCGGCGAAGATCAGTTGCGCGAGGCCTTCCTGGCCGAGTTCAAGAACCGGCTCAAGATCGGCCGCAAGGAGGTGCGGACGCGCGAGGACCAGACGGCATGATCAGCAAACTGCTTGAGTGAGCGGGCGAGCCCCGAGCGGGACTCGTGGCGCGTCCAATAGATTGGCGAATCTATGAGTACGCCGGACGTCGCGTCGCTGCTCGAAGGGGAGCCGGCGCATGACCAGGTGGTCTTCGCCGCTCGACTGCAGCGCTTCTGGCCGGACTTGATCACCGGCCTGACCGGGGCCTACCCGGACCACGCGCCGGAGATGGCCTACCGCTGCGTGGAGATCGCCGCCCGCAACTTCCGGGAACGCTCGACGGAGCTGCGACTGCTCGACCTGCGCCGGCACGCCGACCCGCAATGGTTCCAGCACCAGCAGATGCTCGGCTACGCGACGTACGCGGACATGTTCGCCGGCGACCTCACCGGAGTGGCGGACAAGGTCGACTACCTGGCCGAGCTCGGCGTCACCTATCTGCACCTGATGCCGCTGCTCAAGCCGCGACCAGGACCGAACGACGGCGGGTACGCGGTGATGGACTACCGTGCGGTCCGCGAGGACCTCGGCACCATTGCCGATCTGCGCAGCCTGGCCACGACACTGCGCTCGCGCGACATCTCCCTCACGCTCGACCTGGTGCTCAACCACGTCGCCACCGAGCACGCCTGGGCGGTCAACGCGCGGGCGGGCGATGCGTTCTACCGCAACTACTTCCACATGTTTGCCGACCGGACCATGCCGGACGCGTACGAGCGTTCCTTGCCGGAGGTGTTCCCGGACTTCGCGCCCGGCAACTTCAGCTACGACGAGGAGTCGTTCTCCTGGGTCTGGACCACCTTCAACAGTTGGCAGTGGGACCTGAACTGGGCCAATCCCGATGTCTTCTACGAGTTCGCGGACCTGATCTTGTGGCTGGCCAACCTCGGCGTGGAGTGCCTGCGGCTGGACGCGATCGCCTTCATCCACAAGCGGCTCGGCACCAACTGCCAGAACCAGCCCGAGGTGCACGCGATCACCCAGGCGCTGCGCACCGTGGCCCGGATCGGCGCCCCGGCGTTGATCTTCAAGGCCGAGGCGATCGTCGGACCGGCGGATCTGGCGCCCTACCTGGGGGTCGGCAAGCACGCCGGCAAGCTCAGCGACCTGGCGTACCAGAACTCCTTGATGGTGCAGATCTGGTCGGCGCTGGCGGCGAAGGACACCCGGCTGTTCTGTGCGGCGATGAACCGCTTCCCGGCCAAGCCGCCGACGACGGTGTGGGGCACCTACCTGCGCTGTCATGACGACATCGGCTGGGCGATCAGCGACGAAGACGCCGCGTCGGTCGGGCTGAACGGCCACGAGCACCGGCGTTTCCTCGCCGACTACTACGCAGGGCTCTATCCGATGAGCGACTCCCGCGGGCTGGTGTTCCAGGAGAACCTGGCGACCGGCGACCGGCGGATCAGCGGCAGCGCGGCGTCGCTGGCCGGGCTCGAGTCGGCGCTGGACAACGGCGACGAGGCTCATCTCGACCTGGCCGTCCGGCGGCTGCTGCTGGCCTACTCCATCGTGCTGGGCTTCGGCGGTCTGCCGTTGATCTACATGGGTGACGAGCTGGCGTTGCGCAACGACTACGACTACGCCGAGATCCCCGAGCACGCCGACGACAACCGCTGGGTGCACCGGCCGCCGATGCCGTGGGATTTGGCCGAGCGCCGGCACGTCGAGGGCACGGTGGAACATCGGGTGTGGCACGGTTTGCGGCACGCCATCGCGGTCCGGGCCGCGCTGCCCAGCATGGACGCCTCGATCGAGACCGAGATCCTCGACCCGGTCAACCCGGCGGTGCTGGTGTTCATCCGCCGGTCCCCGACCCAGACGATGGTCGGGCTCTACAACATGACCCCCGACGCCCAGACACTGCCGCGCTGGGTGATCCCGGTCGGCAACTGGGCCTGGGACGCGCTGACCGAGGAGACGCCGCTGACCGACGCGGCGGTGAGCCTGGACGGCTACCAGGTGCGCTGGTTCGTCCAGCAGGTCTGAGGCGGGCGTGGCGCGGGAGGAAGCGGTCCGCGCGGTACGGGCCGCGCTGGCGGAGCTCGACCTGGTGTGGTCGGAGTCGAGCCCGGGGCTGTTCTCGGTGAGCCTGCCGGGAACGCGGAAGCTGGCGACCGAGTGCGCGCTCGAGGTCGGCCAGCATGCGCTGGAGGTCCGGGCCTTTGTCGCCCGGCGGCCGGACGAGAACCACGCGAACGTCTATCGCTGGTTGCTGGAACGAAATCTCAAGCTGTACGCGGTGAGCTTCGCGGTCGATGCCCTGGGGGACATCTACCTGACCGGGCGTCTCGGTCTGGACCGGATCGATGAGGCGGAGGTCGACCGGATCCTCGGCGTCGTCGCGACCACTGCGGACGACAGCTTCAATGTGATCTTGGAGCTCGGCTTCGCCGAGAGCATCCGCCGGGAGTGGGTCTGGCGGCGCTCTCGTGGCGAGTCGACGGCCAACCTGGAGGCCTTCCGCCACCTCGATCCCGGAGACTCATGACGACTGGTCGGAAGACGTGCGCCCCCACTAGGCTCCCGGTGTGACTTCGACGCTGATCCTGTTGCGGCACGGCGAGAGCGAATGGAACGCCAAGAACCTGTTCACCGGTTGGGTCGATGTCGACCTGAACGACAAGGGCCGGGCCGAGGCGCAGCGCGGCGGCGAGCTGCTGGTCGAGTCCGGCCTGCTGCCCGACGTCGTGCACACCTCTCTGCTGATCCGGGCCATCAACACGGCCCAGATCTCGCTGGCTGCCGCAAACCGGCCCTGGATCCCGGTCAAGCGCTCCTGGCGGTTGAACGAACGGCATTACGGCGCGCTGCAGGGCAAGGACAAGGCGGCGACGCTCGCCGAGTTCGGCGAGGAGCAGTTCATGATCTGGCGCCGGTCCTACGACACCCCACCACCGCCGATCGATCGGAACAGCGAGTGGGCCAACTTCAACGACCCACGCTACGCCGGACTGCCGACCGAGGTCCGGCCGGAGACCGAGTGTCTCAAGGACGTGCTGCTGCGCGCATTGCCCTACTGGTACGACGAGATCGTGCCGGACCTGTACGCGGGGAAGGTCGTCCTGATCGCGGCGCACGGCAACTCGCTCCGGGCGATCGTCAAGCACTTGGACCAGATCGGCGACGCCGAGGTGGTGGCACTGAACATCCCGACCGGGATCCCGCTGGTGTATGAGCTTGACGATGACCTGAAACCCGTTGAGGTGGGCGGACGCTACCTCGACCCGGAGGCTGCTGCGGCGGCCATCGAGGCGGTCAAGAACCAGGGCAAGAAGTAGCGGCTCGTCGTTCAGCCGGCCGAGCGGGGCGCGTACGCGGCGAGGAAGGTGCGAACCGCCGCCGCACAGTGACGGCGGATCTTGGCTCGGCTGGGGATGGCCGCGTCGCCCAGCAGCATCGCGTTGTTCAGCGGCTCGCCCATGACGAGCCAGTTGAACTGTGATGCGGCAACCATCGGGTCGTCGACGGCGAGCAGGCCGCGTCGGGTGAGCTCCCGGAACAGGGTGGCCTGGGCGTCCATCGCCCGCCGGGGTCCGCTGGCGTACAGGGCCTGAGCCAGATCGGGGAACCGCTCGACCTCGCCGATGACCAGGCGGCGGAGCTGGAGCAGCTTGGGGGTCAGGACCACGCTGAGCTGGCGCTCGGCATAGGCCTCGAGATGCCGGGCGACCTCGATCGCGTCATCGGGAACGACGTGGTCGTGGAGCACCCGGTCACCGGCTGAGGAGGTCATGGCGGTGACCAGGTCGACGAACAGCGTCTCCTTGCTGCCGAAGTGCTTGTACACCGTCTGCTTGGAGACGCCGGAGCGGACGGCGACCTCGTCCATGTTGGTGCCGAGATAGCCGGCCCGCAGGAAGATCTCCTCGGCCGCCTCGAGGATGGCCTGGTGCTTGGCCACCGAGCCTGGCCTGGACAGGTCTGTTCGAACCGTGCCGGCCATCGCCGTCTCCTCTCGTCGACTCCTTGACACTCTGGACTATACAGTCTAGTTTGCTGAGATAACTAGACGGAACAGTCTAGTTTGATATCGAGGAGGAGAGATGCTCATCACGACGAACCTGGCCGCGACCCTGACCACCCCGCAGGGGGACCGGATCAGCTACGAACGGCGAGGCTCCGGGCCGGTGTTGATCTTCATCGCCGGCGCCGGGATCTACCGCGAGATCGACCCGTGGACGACGCAGACGGCCGAGCTGGCGGCGGACGCCGGCATCACCACCGTGGTCTACGACCGGCTCGGGCGCGGCGAGAGTCCGGCCGACGGCCGGCTCGACCTCGAGCGTGAGCTGACCACGCTGCAGGCTCTGATCGAGGAAACCGGTGGGCGGGCGGTCCTCTGCGGCCACTCCTCGGGATGCTCGATCGCGCTCGCGGCGACGGTCTCGGGCCTGCCGGTCGACGGGCTGGCGTTGTGGGAGCCGCCCCTCGGACCGTGGAACGCCGAGGCGCCGCAGTGGGCAGCGGAGTTCGAGCGGCTGCTGGTCGCCGGCGATCTCGAGGGCGCGCTGGCGCACTACATGGTCGACATGCCGCCCGAGTGGCTGGCGGAGGCCCGGCAGTCTCCGACCTATCCTCAGGTCGTCGCCCAGGTCGTCAGTCTCCGGCCTGACGCCGAGTCACTGGCCTGGGCGGAGTCGGCTCCATACCCGGAGCTGTTCGGCGCTCTCGACATCCCGGTCCAGGTGATGATCGGTGCCGAGACCTTCCCGGGGATGGAAGAGGGCGCGGAGGTGTTGGTCGCCGCGATCCCCGGCGCTGTGGCCCGGACGATGCCGGGCGCCGACCACAGCTGGGAACCGGAGCCGATGGCGGCCGAGCTGGTCAGGTTCGTGGCTGGTGCGACCCGGCGCTAGCCAGCTCGGCGAGCAGCTGACGCTCGTCGGCATCGGTCAGCCCAGCCTGGCGTAACCGGTGCGGATCGCGGGTCAGTTCCCAGTCCAGCGTGTCGGCCAAGGTCTCGGCCAGCGGGCGGGTCAGCAGGCCCGCCCGCCGGGCCGCTGTGCTGTCCCGAGCGTTGAAGCCGTGCCAGGCGGGATCGGGCAACCACAGCGGCAGCGAGCGGGCGCCCATCCACGGCTGGACTCCGTGATCGAGGAGCCATTGCGAGTCCGCGGCGACGACCGGCCCACGGTGGCCGGCGACGCGCGCGCGCGACCTCGAGGTGGTCGGCGAATCGCAGCGTCTCCCCACCGACGTTGTAGGTCCCCGCGACCCGGCGCTCGCCGGCCGCGACCAGCCAGCCGGCCAGGTCACGGACGTCGATCACCTGGGTCGGCAGGTCGGGCGTGTCGGGCACCAGGACCGAGCCGTCGCTCGCGGCCGGTCGCGCGAACCGCAGCGGCCAGTAGCCAGTGCGGTCGAACAGATCACCTGGTCCGCCGATCAGACCGACCCGGGCGATCAGACAGCGATCGGGTCCGAAGGTCTGCGCCACGTGCTGCTCACAGGCGACCTTGGCCGCGCCGTAGCTCTCCATGTTCTCCATCACGTCGCCTTCCAGCGGCGGCAGCACCGGGGCGCTCTCGTCCTGACCGATCGTGCCGTGGTCGGCGTACACGTTGGCGGAGGAGACGAAGACGAAGAACGCGGCACTCGCCAGGGCGGCGGTCGCGGTGCGGACCTGGCCGGGTTGCCGAGACACGTCGAGAACCAAGTCCCAGCGCTCGGTCCCGACCACGGCGTACGCGTTGGGCTCGTTCCGGTCGGCCCGGACCAGGCGTACGCCGTCGGGAACAGGTGCTGAGCCGCGGGCGAGACACGTGACGTCGTGCCCGCGGTTCAAGGCTTCGAGAGCGAGATGGCGGCCCAGCCAGGCGGTGCCGCCGAGGATCAGGGTTGCGGCCAGTCCTCATCCTCGGGGAAGGAACCGGTGACCACATAGATGATCCGACGGCCCATCGAGGCGGCGTGATCGGCGATCCGCTCGTAGTAGCGGCCGAGTAGGGCCACGTCCACGGCGGCTTCCACGCCGTCCGCCCAGTCGTCGCTGAGCAGCACCCGGAACTGGGTACGACGCAGGTCGTCCATCTCCTCGTCGCGGTCGCGCAGCTCCTGCGCACTCTGGATGTTGCGGTCGTTGAGGGTCTGCCCGGCGGTCACCACCATCTTCTCGGCGACGTCGGCCATCCGGACGAAGTTCGGTCGCAGGCTCTCCGGGACGGCGGTCTCGGGGTAGCGCAGTCGCGCGATCTTGGCCACGTGCGCGGCCAGGTCACCCATCCGCTCGAGCTCGCTGACCATGCGCAGGGTGGCCACCAGGATGCGGAGCTCGCCGGCGACCGGCGCCTGGCGGGCCAGCAGCGAGAAGGCCCGGCTCTCGATCTCGGCCTGCTTGGCGTCGAGCTTCTCGTCCTCGGTGATCACCTGTTCGGCCAGATGGATGTCGGCTTCGAGCAGCGCGGTGGTGGAGGAGCGTACGGCGGAGGAGACCACCTGAGCCATGTGCACCAGGTCGGCCAGGATGTCGTCAAGCTGCTCCCGGTAGGAGTCGCGCATCGAATCTGTCCCATCTTCTCGGTTCGCATCGGCACGGGCCGCATTCACGTCAAGGCAGGACCACCCTATGCGCCGGCCCTACACCCAGCCGTGATCAGCATGAACGATCCGTGAACAAGTGCCGAACGCTCGTCGAACTCGTCTGCGCTGAGCATGATCACCTGGCCTCGGAACTGAAGTTGCGCCCCTACTATCTTGTCGTGAACCCGATCGGGGCCGCCATCGTTGCGCTGATCGTCGGCCTGGTCGTCGGCGCTCTGGTCATGTGGCTGGTGCTCCGTTCCCGCGCGGAGGACCCACCGCCGCTCTTCGAGACCGAGGAGCCGCAGGTGCCTCGCGGCATCACCGAAGTGCTGTCGATGCTCAGCTCGTCCGGGGTCGTGGTCGGGCCGCACGACGAGGTCCTGGAGTCCACCAGCACCGCCCGGACCCTCGGGCTGGTGCGCGGCAGGCGGATCGCGGTGACCGAGCTGCTCGAACAGATCCGGCTGGTCCGACGAGACCAGACGGTGGTCACTGCCGAGCTCCGGCTGACCCGTGGGATCGGTGTGCCGGCCACCTACTTCACCGTACGGGTGGCGCCGCTGGACGGGGGACTGATCCTGGTCATGGCCGACGACCAGACGGCGTCTCGGCGGGTCGACCAGATCCGGCGGGACTTCGTGGCCAACGTCAGCCACGAGCTGAAGACACCGATCGGTGCCATCTCGCTGCTCGCGGAGGCGGTCGAGGACGCGGCCGACGACCCCGAGGCGGTACGGAGGTTCGCCAGCCGGATGGGCGTGGAGTCGGCCCGGCTGACCGACCTGGTCGCCCAGATCATCGACCTGTCCCGGCTGCAGGCCGAAGACCCGCTGACCGATCCCGAGGTCGTCGACATCGACGCGGTGCTCAGCGACGCTGTCGACCGGCGGCAGGTGGACGCCGAGCAGCACAAGGTCACCCTGACCATCGCGGGTGCGTCCGGGACGCAGGTCCTGGGCAGCGCCCGACAGCTCGGCGTTGCGGTCGGCAACCTGGTCGAGAACGCCGTGGTCTACTCCGATCCCGGTGCGCGGGTGGTGGTGGCGGCGCACGTCCTGGCCCGCAGTGACGACGACTACGTCGAGATCACCGTGTCCGACAACGGCATCGGCATCCCGGCGGGCGAGCTGGAACGAATCTTCGAGCGTTTCTACCGGGTCGACTACGCCCGGAGCCGCGCGAATGGTGGCACCGGCCTCGGGCTGGCCATCGTCAAGCACATCGCCGCGATGCACGGCGGGACCGTGTCGGTGTGGAGCCAGGTCGGGCACGGGTCCACCTTCAGCATCAAGATCCCAGCGCATCTGCATCCGGCGGGGTCGGAAGCGTCGGGGGCGTCGGTTGCCGAGGCTGCGGAGGCGTCGGAGCCGAGCTCAGCGAGCAGCAGCAACCATCAGCATCAGGAGATCAGACGATGACCAGAGTGCTCGTGATCGAGGACGAGGAGTCCTATCGGGAGGCGCTGTCCTACATGCTGTCCAAGGAGGGTTTCGACGTGGTCGAGGCCCCTGACGGCACCGCGGGTCTGGCCGCGTACGACCGGTCGGGCGCGGACATCGTGCTGCTCGACCTGATGATGCCCGGACTGCCGGGGACTGAGGTCTACCGGCAGCTGCGGCAGCGCGGCCCGGTGCCGGTGATCATGGTGACCGCGCGCGACTCCGAGATCGACAAGGTGGTCGGGTTGGAGCTGGGGGCCGACGACTACGTCACCAAGCCGTTCAGCCACCGCGAGCTGGTCGCCCGGATCCGGGCGGTGCTGCGACGTGGTCAGGAGGTCGAGCTGGTGCCAGATGTGGTCGAGTCGGCCGGCGTACGGATGGACGTCGAGCGGCACGAGGTCTCGGTCGGCGGTGAGCGGGTCAAGCTGGCGTTGAAGGAGTTCGAGCTGCTGGAGATCCTGCTGCGCAACTCCGGTCGGGTGATGACCCGCAGTCAGCTGATCGACCGGGTCTGGGGCGCTGACTACGTGGGCGACACCAAGACCCTCGACGTCCACATCAAGCGGCTGCGCACCAAGATCGAGCCCGACCCCGCCAACCCTCGCCACCTGGTCACCGTTCGTGGCCTCGGCTACAAGTTCGAGGGTTAGCCACAGCCGGAAGTAGGCGAGTTCGAGCGCGATGCGCGAGCGGACAGCCAAGTTAACGTGTGACGGGTGAGATCACTGTCTTCTCGGGCTCGGCGCATCCGGCGTTCGCGGCGGAGATGTGCGACATCCTCGGAGTCGAGCTGTGCCACTCGCGGACCACGCGGTTCAGCAACGACTGCCTCCAGGTGCAGCTGCGGGCGAACTGCCGGCAGCGCGATGTGTACGTGGTCCAGTCGCTGGTGCCTCCGGTGCAGGAGAACCTCTTCGAGCTGCTCCTGATGCTCGACGCTGCCCGCGGCGCGTCGGCGGCGCACATCACCGCGGTCATCCCGCACTTCGCGTACGCGCGCTCGGACAAGAAGAACGCGCCGCGGATCTCCATCGGCGCCCGGCTGGTCGCCGACCTGCTGGTCACCGCCGGTGCGACCCGAGTTCTGACCATGGCGTTGCACGCGCCGCAGGTGCACGGGTTCTTCTCGGTGCCGGTCGACCATCTCAGCGCCAACAACGTGATCGCCGACCATTTTCGGGCCACCGACCTGAGCAACACCGTCATCGTCTCGCCCGACCTCGGCAACGCCAAGATGGCCACTGCGCTGGCCCGGATGCTCAAGGTTCCGGTCGCTGCCGGCTCCAAACAGCGGCTGTCGGACGACACTGTGGTGATCGACCGGATCGTTGGCGACGTGCACGGCCGGGACGTCATCGTGCTCGACGACGAGATCGCCACCGGCGGGTCGATCGTCGAGCTGCTCCGCAAGCTCCGCGAACAGGGCGTACGCCAGATCTCGCTGGCCTGCACCCATGGCTTGTTCACCGGGCCGGCGATCGAGCGGCTCAAGCAGGAGCCCGACGTCGCCGAGATCGTCGTCACCAACACCGTGCCGCTGCCGCCGGAGAAGCAGCTGGCCAACATCGTCACCCGGTCGGTGGCACCGCTGTTCGCCGAGGCGGTGCACCGGATTCACGTCGGGGAGTCGATCAGCAGCCTGTTCAGCGACGAGGAGACGTACGGCTGACGGGCGACCTCAATCGCTCGGAGTCGGCTCCGGGCTGATCGTCGCGTACTGCGGCTCATTCCCGTCCATCACCGGCACGATGACGGTCGCTTCGCCCGCCTTGGCGAAGGTCAGGGTCAGCCGGGCGGTCAAGCCGGCGACGAGGTCGGGGCTGCGAACGGTGATCGGGGCTCCCTCGGTGAGCACCACAAGTGCGCCGTTGGCGATCGAAACCGTGTTGGACAGGGTTGCCGTGAACGGCGCGCCCTCGGATCCGTCGGCCTTGATCGGTACACCGCTGATCCCGCTCAGCTGGTCGCGGCCGTCGGTCACCAGGCTGCCTGAGACGATGCCGACGCCGGGCGCGCTGCTGATGATCAGCAGATTGCGAACGTAGACCTGGTTCTCCACATCGGCTGGATCGCCGACATCGACGTTGATCCCCTCCGCGGGGGTGTACGGCCGCAGTGTCTGGTCGTCCATGCCACAGGCGCCGGTGAGCAGCAGGCCGAGCGACAGCAGCAGGGCGGCCAGTGCACGTAGACCGAGCGGGCCCCGGGAGGGCTGTGACCTCTCGTGCGGCTGCGTTGCTCGACTCAGGTTTCCGAACACGATCGCTGAGCTCCTGCCTGGCCGGGGACACTGTCTGGGGTGCAGCCTATCGATCTGGGCCTCGCTCGTGTAGGCACGGCGTCCGGCGGCGATGCCGGAGTCTCGCGCAGGCACATCGCCGGTCGGTTGTCAAGGGGTTCGCAGGCTCAAGATAGGCCTCTGGCTAGCGCAAATGCTGCCGGACCGATCCTGTGAGCGTGCTAAACTTGTCGGCGCGAAAGGGGTTCTTGAAAATATGACCTTTACAGTCGGCGAGACGGTGGTCTACCCCAATCATGGGGCCGCCGTCATCGAGGACATCGAAACCCGCCAGATCAAGGGCGAAGACAAGCTCTACCTCGTACTGAGGATTGTTGGTCAAGCCGATCTGGTCGTCCGCGTACCCGCGTGCAACCTCGACCTGGTCGGGGTGCGCGACGTGGTCGACGCGGACGGTCTGGAACGGGTCTTCGGTGTCCTGCGTGCACCTCACACTGAAGAGCCGACCAACTGGTCGCGCCGGTACAAGGCCAACCTGGAGAAGCTGCACTCCGGGAACGTGATGAAGGTGGCCGAGGTCGTCCGCGACCTGTGGCGCCGGGAGCGCGAGCGTGGCCTGTCCGCCGGTGAGAAGCGGATGCTCGCCAAGGCTCGGCAGATCCTGGTCTCGGAGCTCGCGCTGGCCGAGCGCGTGGCCGAGGACAAGGCCGAGGTGCTCCTCGACGAGGTTCTTGCCTCCTAGCCGCACGGGCATCGGCGTCGACGTTCATCGTCTGGCGCCGGGTCGACCCATGGCTGTGGCCTGCCTGGTTTTCGCCGACGAGGTCGGTCCGGTCGGTCACTCCGACGGTGATGTCGTCGCGCATGCCGCCTGCGATGCACTGCTGAGTGCGGCCGGCCTGGGCGATCTCGGCAGCAACTACGGCACGACGGAGCCGAGATGGTCGGCGGCGCCCGGGGTGGAGTTCCTGGTTGAGACCGCCCACCGCGTACGCGCCGCCGGTTTCGAGATCGCCAACGTTGCGGTCCAGCTCATCGGTGATCGGCCCAAGCTCGGCGCCCGGCGTACGGAGGCTGAGAAAGTGATGAGTGAGGCGCTCGGCGCGCCCGTGTCTCTTTCGGCCACCACCACCGACGGCCTCGGCCTGACCGGTCGCGGTGAAGGCATCGCCGCCATCGCGACCGCCCTGCTCACCGGCTCCCGGCGCCCCTAACGGACCTCGTTCGCGGGGGCGACGAAGGTGTTGCACTTGCTGACCTCGCTGTTGCTCAGGCCGGTGAGTCCCCAGTACCGGCGAGAAGCGCCGCGGCCATGGTCGCCGACATAGTGGGGATCACCGCTGAGGACGTCGTCACCGCCGTTGTAGAAGTCCTTCTGCAGCGCCTCGACGTCGGCGTCGGTGAGTCCGCGGGAGACTGAGACCGCCCGCAGGTACATGCCGGCGAAGCAGTCCGCTTGCACCTCGGTGCGCCGCCGCAGCTGCAGCTGGATGTCCTTCTCCGGCGTTTCTGACACCAGCCAGTTCCGCGAGGTCAGGATTCCGGTCCGGCCCTGGATCGCGTGCCCGAACTCGTGGGCCATCACGTAGTCACCGGCGTACTTGCTGTCCTGGAACGGCGTCAGCACCGGCCCGAGGGTGCTGCTCCAATAGATCTGCTGGTCGGCGCCGCAGTAGAAGGCGTTCCGTGGCAGCTTGCCCGACCCGCACTTGGTAGTGATCTCCTCGACATAGATCGTCACCGTCGGCCGGTAGATCTGGAACCCGGCCTGGGTCAGCGGCGGCTGCCAGACCCGCACCAGGCACTCCATCAGGTTCTCGAAGTGGGTCTTCAGGGCGACGTCACTGGCGGTCGCGACGTCGATCGGCGGCTCGTTGCAGCGCACCGGAGCCGGCACGATCTGGGCATAGAGCGCGTTGTTGACGATCCACTCCTTGCCCTGCTCGAGCGTTTCGGGGATGGGGATCTGAGGCGGGCTCAGCTCCGGCGCCGGGACCTGGTAGTCGTCGTTGGCGTACGCGACCTCGGCCGGCTTGGCCGTGACATTCACCAGCACCAGACCGGCCAGGGCCAGCAGACCGAGCGCCATCGTGGCCAACAGCAGCCATCGCAGCGGGCTCTTCCGGCGCGCCGGTGCCGGAAACGGCGCTTGCCGAGGCTGCGCGGTCGGGGGAGGCGGGTTCCACGGAGTCTGGGAAGCCCACTGGGCATTGGGGTTCCACTGGGCATGCGGGTTCCACTGCGCCTGCGGTTGTTGCCACTGGGGCGGTGGGCGCCATTGTCGCTGGGATCCGGTCCACTGCGGTTGCGACATCGGTGCTGAAGAAAGCTCTGCTACTCGTCGGGTCAGCGAACCAGGTTGGGCGGGGCGATGAAGGTGTTGCACTTCGTGACATCGCCGGAGCTCAGTCCGACGGTGCCCCAGTACTTGCGGGACCGGGCCAGCCCGTGGTTCCCGACGACGTTGGGGTCGCCGCTCAGCGTGTCGTCCCCGATCGCGTCGTAGGTCGCGACGATGCCGTCGACGTCGTCCTGCCGGATGCCGAGTGAGACCGACACCGAACGCAGGAACATCCCGGAGAAGCAGTCGGCCTGGGTCTCCAGCCGTCGCACATAGGCGAACTCGGTCTGCTTGTCCCCGCTGCGCTGGCCCAGGGCGTGCGCGGAGATCGCGATTCCAGCGCGGCCCTGCACCAGGTGGGCGTACTCGTGGGCCATCACCACATCGGCGGTCCACTTGTTCTCGGCCACGCTCTCGATCACGTCCGGCAAGCGGTTGCTGTAGTAGAGCTGCTGGTCGGCCGAGCAATAGAAGGCGTTCACCGAAGCGGTGCCGCATTTGGTGTTGATCTGGTTGCCGTAGATCGTGACCGTTGGCCGCACGATGACAAAGCCGGCCGCGGTGACCGGCGGCTGCCACGCCCTGACCAGACACTCCATCAGTCCCTCGAAGTGGGACTCCAGCTCCGAGTCGGTGGCGGTGGTGACGTTGATGGGCATCGAGCTGCAGCGCACCGGCGCCGGGACCGCCTGCTCGTAGAGCGCGTTCTTGGTGATCCACTCCTCGGCCTGCTCGTAGGTCTGCGGCAACGGCAGCTCCGGCGGGCTGGTGTCCGGCGGCGGCACCTGGTAGTCGTCGTTGGCGTACGCGACCTCGGTCGGGTCATCGCTCAGACCGGCCACGACGAAGGCGGCGATGGCCAACATCGCGACGGCGATGAGGGCGAGCAGCACGATCCGGGGACCCCGGCGAGGCCGGGGCACCGGCACCATCGGCGGCGGGCCGTAGCTCGGCACACCGCCGACGCCGAACGACGGTGCTGTGAAGGCAGGGGACGGGGTGCTACGCGGGTACCCGCCGGGGGGTACGTCGGCATACCGCCCGTAGGCGGGACGAGGGGCCGGCGCGGCGCTGGGTGGGGGGCTTCTCCAGAGCTGCTGGGTCACCTGGGTAACGATGCCACGTGACCGAAACCTCTGCGCCTACGGCCGGAGATCGGTGTCCCCCGGGAGCCACTGCTCAGCGGACCAGGGTGTCGTCGGCAGTGAACGTGTTGCACCTCCCGATCTCCCCGCTGGCCAGTCCGACGTTGCCCCAGTAGTGCCGCGACCGGGCGAGCCCGTGGTCGCCGTTGATGTCCGGTTTCCCGGTCAGAACGTCGTCACCGACCGCCGAGTAGGAACTGAGGATCTCGTCGATGTCTTGCTGCTGGATGTTGAGTGACACCGACACCGACCGCAGGAAGGTCGCCGACAGGCAGTCGGCCTGCGTCTCCAGCCGGCGCCGGAAGATCAGGCCGGCCTCGGTGCTGCCGGCCTGCTGGGAGGCGATGATGCCGGCGGCGAAGAGCCCGGTTCGCCCCTGGATGAGATGGCCGTACTCGTGCGCCATCACCACATCGGCCGCCCATCTGCCCTTCAGCTGCGGAAAGGCGACCGGTAGCTGGGTGCTGTAGTACAGCTGCTGGTCGCCGGAACAGTAGAAGGCGTTGATCCCGGAGTCGCCGCACTTGGTGGTGATGCTGTCGCCGTAGATCGTGATCGTCGGCCGGGTGATGAGAAAGCCGGCGTTCGTCACCGGAGGCTGCCAGGCTCGCACCAGGCACTCCATCAGGCCGTCGAAGTGGTCCTTCAGCTCGGTGGCGGTCGCGGTCTGCACATCGATCGTCTGGGAGTTGCAGCGCACCGGGGCCGGCATCGCCTGACCGTAGACGGGGTTGGCCTCCATCCACTCGGTGAGCTGGTCGGTCGTCTCCGGGATCGGGATCGGCGGCGGGTTGGCCTCCGGCGGCGGCACCTGGTAGTCGTCGTTGGCGTACGCCACCTCCGTCGGCCCGGCGAACCGGCTGGCCAGGACCAGACCGGCGATGGCCAGCAGCGCCATCGCGATGACGGCGAGCAGCAGCACCCGGGCCGGGCTCCGCCGACGCGCCGGACCCGGACCCGGACCCGGACCGAAAGGCTGGGATGGCGCCGGGAACTGGCCCGGCGCTACCGATGGCGATCCCGGACCATAGCTCGGCACCGGGGCGTACGTCGCCCCGCCGGGGGAGGCGTACGGGTTGCCATTGCCGGGAAAGCCGCCGAACACCGGGGACTGCTGTTGGCTCGTCGGCTGAGTCACGGTCCGAACCCTAGATTTTCCTGACCAGCGCTGCGGCGGCTTCATTAAATCGTTAGCGGGAGCCCGCCGTCAGTTTTGGCTGCATGGCGCGCGACCGTGATCCATCAGTGGGAGGCTGTACCTCGTGCTCGCGAAGACCCCGTCGAAAACCCGCCGGTTCGGCACTTTCCTGGCCGGCTGCGCCGTGACCCTCGGACTGCTCACCGGCCCTCTGGCGCTCCCCGCGTACGCCGAGGGGACGGCCTCGAACTTCGTCGTCGACGCCAACCTGAACGCCGACGGAATCCTCAAGGTCAGCCAGGTGATCACCTTCAGCGGGGCCGTGCCACCGCAGTTGTCGCAGAAGTTCGAGACCCGCGAGGACTTGGTCGGCGACCGGCAGTATGTGCAGACGATCAGCGACATCACCGCCTCCGTCGGGGGCGCTGCGGTGACCCCCGAGATCAGCTCCGACGACCGGTTCACCACGGTGACGCTGCCGACCAACGGCGCGACCGAGGTGACCATGGGCTACACCGTGTCGGGCGCGGTGGTCAATACCGGCGACGGCACCGCGCTCCGGGTCCGGCTGCTGCAAGGACTGAGCGCGCAGGTGGCCGTCTTCAACGCCACCGTGCAGATTCCGACGCAGTTCAGCTACATCAAGTGCACCGCGGGCAGCCCGAACTCCACGGTCCCCTGCACCTTCGCCGCCGCCGGCACCGAGGTCGCGCAGGTACCGACGTTCCGAGACGGTCCGCGCGGTGAGGGCGAGGTCGTGGCGGTGGACATCGGATTCCCGCCCGGCACCGTCACGGCGACCGAGGTGATCGACTACCGCTGGACGATCGGCCGGGCTTTCTCGGCCTCGCCGCTGCCGCTCGGCATCGCGCTCGGGTTGCTGGTGCTCGGTGGCATCGGCCTGTACGCCCTGCACCGGCGTACCGGAACCGACGTCGGTTCCGAGGACCAGATCAGCAAGGCCGGCGAGTTCGTGCCGACCGGTCCCGGCCAGAGCGAGTTCCGGGTCGTGGGCGACATCCGTCCCGGTCACGTCGGCACCGTGGCCGACGAGCGAGTCGATCCGATCGACGTCACCGCGACCCTGGTCGATCTTGCCGTACGCGGGCACCTGACGATCGTGGAGCTGCCGCGCGAGTCGGAGTTCGCCCGCACGGACTGGGATCTGGTACGCCCCACCGCCACGTCAGCCAACGGCCTGCGGCCGTTCGAGGTTCAGCTGCTGGACGGCATCGCGGCACCGGGATCGCGGGTCAAGGTCTCGGAGCTGCCCAGCAAGGTCCACGAGTCGATCGGCGGTGTCCAGAACGCGCTCTACGACGAGGTGGTGCACAACGGCTGGTACGAGCGGCGGCCGGACGCCACCCGGAGCCGGTGGACCCAGCTGGCGCTGACCGGCCTGATCGTCGCGGTCGTCGTGACCGGCCTCCTCGCCGCCTTCACCACCTTCGGGCTGGTCGGGCTGGCGCTGATCGTGCTGGCTCTCGGCCTGATCTTCGTGGCCCAGGAGATGCCGTCCCGGACGGCCAAGGGTGCGGCGCTGCTCGGCGGACTGGGCGCACTGCGCTCCGATCTGATGAGCCACCCGACGAACCAGATGGCGCCGGGAACCGAGCTCCGGGAGATGTCGGAGGTGCTGCCGTACGCCATCGTGCTCGGCGGGTCCGACCGCTGGCTGGATGCCATCGTGGCGGCGGACGCGGACGAATCGGCGGACTCCACTGAGCTTCCGTGGTACCACGGGCCGGACAACTGGCACCTGCGTGACCTGCCGGACTCGATGAAGAACTTCATCACCACGGTGTCGGGGAGTTTGTTCGCCCGCTGAGCGGGTAGCTCGAGGCCATGCGGCGGCGCTGGCTGTTCGGTGACCAGCTGGGCCCGCACTTTCTGGACTCCGCCGCCCAGCCGGTGCTGCTGATCGAGTCGTCGCAGGTGTTCCGGCGTCGGGCGTTCCACCGCCAGAAAGCCCACCTGATCTTGTCGGCGATGCGGCATCGTGCCGCAGAGAAGCGCCTTCTGCTCGAGGACTTCTACCGGGATGCGCGGCAGCGTCTGGACGTGCTGATGGAGGGGGACCAGCCCGTCACCGGCCAGTGGAACTACGACGCCGACAACCGCGAGCCGCCGCCGCGCGGCCGCTCTCGACTCCCGGTGGCCGCTCCGTGGTGGCCGACGGAGGACGAGATCGATGCCGAGGACGCGATCCTCGACGATGACCGTTGGATGTCTCATTCACTGCTCTCGGCGCCGCTGAACCTCGGTCTGCTGGATCCCCTGGAGGTGGTGCGGGCCGCCGAGGACGCGTACGCGGAGGGGCACGCCCGATCGCCGCGTTGGAGGGGTCCATCCGGCAGGTGATCGGCTGGCGGGACTACATGTGGCACCTGTACTGGTACTTCGGCGAGGAGTACCGCGCGCGCAACGAGCTCAGTGCCAAGGAATCGCTGCCGAGGTGGTTCGCTGAGCTGGAACCACCTGCGGTCGGTGCGTGAGGCCGGGTGGACCCACCACATTCCGCGGCTGATGGTGCTCGGCAACTACGCGTTGCAACGCGGCTGGAACCCTCGGGAGCTCACCGACTGGTTCCACCGGGCGTTCGTCGACGGCTACGACTGGGTAATGGTGTCCAACGTGGTGGGCATGTCCCAGCACGCCGACGGCGGTGAGCTGGCCACCAAGCCGTACGCGGCCGGTGGCAACTACATCAACACCATGAGCGACCACTGCGGGAACTGCGTCTACAACCCCAAGGTCCGGGTGGGTGACGACGCCTGCCCGTTCACCGCCGGCTACTGGCTGTTCCTGCACCGGTACCGGGAACTGTTCGGTGCGAACCGACGAATGTCCCAGGCCGTCCGCGGCCTCGATCGGCTCGCTGACCTGGACGAGCTGATCGCCCAAGGTCTGAAGGCCTGAGCCCTCGGTCTACTTCAGGTTCTTGAGTTCGTAGCCGGCGTTCGCGCAGCCCTGGATGATCAGTTGTTTCGCCTCGGAGGACACCTTGTTCGGGTCGCCGTCGGCCTCCAGCAACGAGATGACCGCGTCCAGCCACTTCTGCGGCTCGGGGTCGAGCTGCCCCGACGCGCTGAGCTTCTTCAGTCCCGCGACCGTGGCCTTGGCGGCTATCCCGCCGCCGGCGACGGCGGTGTCGACCGCGGGGCAGCCGATCTTGTAAGCGTCATCGGCGGTGACCGTGGTCTCCGAGCAGGCCGCGAATCCGAGCAGAGCGACGGCGACGACAGTGAGCCGGGCGATCAAGCGCATGCCTCCAGCGTAGGGGCGGTCAGCGGCGGACATGTATCTGAGGACATTCCGGCCGGATCTGAGGGGATGTGCCCGATGTCATCGACCGTGCGCGCGGCGAGGCTCGAGATCGAAGGAACCACCATGTCAAGGAGGTCGTCATGTCCTACTCACTCACTTCCCGTGCGGCCAGCGCCGCGCTGCTGTCACTGCTGGCGGTTGCCGCCGCTGCGCCGACCGCCGCCGCCGAACCCGTCCCCGTCGACAGCGGCGCGGGTCGAATTGACAGCGACAACTGTCTGCTCATGCGCATCGGCACGCAGTTGATCCGCTGCGACAACCTCACCGGAGCGGGCGTGCCAGCGCCGCTGTTCATCCCGGAGCTCGAGGGCGTCATCGTGGTCGGTTCTCGTTGATGCCTGGTACGCCGGTTCGGCGAGCAAGACCTGCCAGTTCGACCCGATTGGCCGTTCCGGTCTTGTGCAAGAGGTTGGAGACGTGGACGCTGACCGTCTTCTCGCTGATCACCAGCTCGCGGGCGATCTCGCCGTAGGTGCGGCCCGCAACCAGGTGGGCCAGGATCTCCCGCTCCCGGGCGGTGAGGCCGGGAATGCCGGTCACCGTTTCCGTCGGCACCACCCGAGGATCCGTCAACGGCACCCGGGCCGTACGCGCCAGCGCCTGCAGCTCAGCGAGCAGCGGCGCCGCCTCCAAGTCCGTGGCGAGCGCGTACGCCTGTCGGAGCTCGTCCACCCCCTGCTGGCGACTGGCCCGGTCTTGCAGCAACGCCTCCGCCGCACGCCGTCGCGCGTACGCCTCGTCCCAGGCCAGCTCCGCGTCGCGGCAAGCTTGGGCAGCATGCCGCCAGGCCGTGGCCGCTCTCGAGTCGGCTTGGCCACGCAACACCTCGGCGTCGTACAACGCCTGCATGGCATGCAGCTGCAGCTGGTACATCCCCACCGGAATGCCGTCGACAATGACGTCGGGATAACGGTCATGCAGGCTGGACAACCGAGCAACGGCGGGATTTGGGTCCTCGCCGCGGTCACGACAGGCCTGGGCCTGGTCGGCGGCGGCCCGCGCGGCGAGCGGGAGCAGCCGCTCGGCGAACGTCGGCGGTACACCTTCACCTTCGACGCCGGCCATGGCAGCGGCGATCGCGACCTCGGTGTCGCCGCCGACGAGTGCCACCTCGGCGCGCACGGCGTCGAACCCGAAGGCGAGGAAGTCGGAATGCTCCGCAAACAGCTCGTCAGCCCGGGCGAGGTGCGCCTTCGCCTCCGGCGGCCGTCCCTGCCATCCAGCCAGTAAGGCGGCGGTCAGTCGGGCTCGGTCGCCGCCATCGGCCCCGGCGTCGAACCCAGGGCGAACCGGAGAAGCTCAGCACAGGCCCGCCAATCACCGAGCATGAGCAAGCCTCCCGCTTCGTCAGCGGCGAGCCACGACACATAGGTGTGTGGCGCGCCGAGACTGATCAACGCCTCCCGGCCACGGCGCACCACGTCGAGATTGGACCGGCTCATTTGGGTGGCGATGCAGTTGCCCGCCCACAGCGTGGCGTGGCAGTACGCAAAGAAGTCGCGGACCTCCGCGGCAGCGGCCTGCGCCTCCTGCGAGTCAAGCTGCGCGTCGGGCAACTCTTCGTCGTCCAAGGTCATGACCGCCGACATCACGCGCGCCGTCAGCGCATAGGTCAACGCCTTCTTGGAATCGCAGGCCCGAGCGAGCTGCACGGCCTCCTCAGCCCGGGCCGGTCCAGACGGCACGTCGTGCCACAGCTCCGCATCGGCGAGCTCGGCCACCGACAGCGCGTACTGCCAGCTGTCCGGAGCGCCGGCCGAGAGCCGCACCGCTTCGCGAACGTCGGCCAATCCGGCGAACTCTCGCCCGGTCGACAGCCGGAGGATCATCCGGCGGACCAGTAGCTCGGCGGCGGTGAGCGGGTCGCGCTCGCGGTCCACCAGGGCCAACAGGTCGTCGACCGCGGTCAGCTCCTCCTCCTGGGTACCGGATTGTTCAGCGGCGTTCCGGATCCTGTGTAGCAAGTCAAGGCGGGAGGGTTCGGCGTTGGGAACGTCTGGCCACAGATCAAATGCCCGGCGGAGCAGCCGCAGCATTTCCTTGGCACCGCCCGCCTGTCCGACTGCTTCAGCGCCGAGCAAGGCCCACCGGTAGGCCTCTTCTCGGTGCCCGGCGAGGTAGTGATGATCGGCGAGATCCACGATCCGCTCGACGTCGAGCGCGTCCGGCAAGACCGAGTAGCCATCCAATGCTTCGACGAATGCTCCGTGCAGAGCACGCCGCTCCTCGGGAAGCAAGCCAGCCTCCAGCACCTCCGCCAGCAGCGGGTGTACGAACCAATACGTTTCGGGTACGCCGACTTGGAGCACGGCAGCATCGACCGCTTCGCGCAGCAAGGGCACCACGTCGCCGCTCACTCCGGTCTGCGCCGCCAGCTTGCCGAGCTGGTCCGACCGCTGGGGCCGGCCGGCGACGGCAATCAGCCGCGTCAGCGCCTGGGCCGATGACGACAGGCTGCGCCACGCCCGCATCGCCGCATCACGAAGCTCGGTTGGCAAGCCGGCCGGCAAAGACCTCGCGTCGGGTGGCAGGCCGCGGGCCAGCAGAGTCGTCAGATAGGCGTTGCCGTCGGTTCGGGCGTACACCTGGTCGACGAGCGTCTCGTGCGGTGGACCACCGAGCAGGCCAGCCAGCTGCTCGGCGGTCGCTGCACGGTCAAGCCGGTCCAGGCGCAGCTCGCTGACCCCGGGAAGTCGCCGCACGTCGGCTAGCCACCGGTGCAAGGGGTGAGTCTCCGTCACCTCCCCTGACCGGATGGTCGCCAGCACAGCCAGCTGACGATCGGCCGGCCCGGCCAGCACGTACATCAGCACGTCCAGCGTGCTCTGATCGGCCCAGTGCAGGTCGTCCACGACCAGGACCATCGGCCGCCGCCGGCCGACGCCAGTCAGCCAACTGTCGAACTCGATCGGTGCATCGCTGGACCCGGTCTCTCCGGACGGCTGGAGCAGCGGGACCGGCTCATCGCGATCGGCGGCCCGCTGTCGCAGCGCCGTCGTCAGCGGCAGGAACGGCACAGCCAACGACGTCAGCGGCAGGCAGGAACCCCAGAGAACGTCGACTTCCGACTCTTCCCGAGAACATGCCGCACGGGCCAGCGCCGTCTTTCCCACTCCGGCCTCGCCCGAGATGAGCAGCGCCCCGGCCCGGCCGGCGGCCGCGGCCTGAATGAGCGCGGTGACTTCGGCGAGCTCGTCGGCTCGCCCCGCGAGCCGCCGGCGATGTGACTCCGGCCCAGCCTCCACACGACGAGTTTCCCACCCGCCAGAGATGCGCGCGAGGCCGTACATCTGAGGGTTCAGCGCCAGAATCTAAGGAGGTGTCCCCGATGCTGATGCGCTGATGGCTGGGCAGTGTGAACTCACCAGCGCTACAGCGAAGGAGGCACCTCATGCCTGTCCGACCTCTGCTCGCCCTCGTTCTCGGAGCCGCAATCATGGCAACAGCGGCTGGGTCAGCCCTGGCCGCGCCGTCCGCACCTACCTCGTACAGGGCGAAGACCGACGCCGTCATCGCCTGGAATGCGAATGCTGGAGATGCTGCGATCGCCGCGTGTATCGCCCCGGCGGACAACCCGCTGCACGAGTCGCGGATGTATGCGATGACCCATATCGCAATCCATGACGCCCTCAATGCCATCGACGGTCGGTTCCGGCCCTACGCCTACACCGGTACCGCGCCGCGCGGAGCATCGGGCGACGCCGCCGTTGCGGCTGCCGCTCGTGGCGTGATGGTGCCGGTGCTCGGCCAGCTCACCCCGCCGTTCGGTCCGGAGTGCATCGAGGCCGGGGTCGCCAGCGTGGAAGCCGACTACGCGGCGGCACTCGCGGTGATCCCCGACGGCCGGGCCAAAACGCGCGGGATTGCGGTCGGGGAGGCGGCTGCGGCGGCCATCGTCGCCCAGCGGGCCGGGGACGGCTCTGACACCACACTGATCGACGAGGGCTACCCGCAGGGCAGCGCGCCGGGTGAGTATCGGTTCACCCCGGACCGGCCGTTCGCGTTCGCGCCCGGTTGGGCCGATGTGACGCCGTTCGTGCTCAAGAGTGCCGCACGGTTCCGGCCCGGACCGCCTTACCCGATCACCAGCAAGAGATACGCCGCCCACCTCAACGAGATCAAAGCACTCGGCGGCGACGGGCGCACCACGCCAAGCACCCGCACTGCCGAGCAGACCGAGATCGCCCACTTCTGGGTCGAGAGCTCTCCACTGGCCTGGAACCGGATCGCTCGCACCGTCGCCCACTCTGAGCGCTTGGACTCCTGGCAGAACGCCCGATTGTTCGGGTTGCTCAACATGGCGCTCGCCGACGGCTACATCGGTTCCTTCGACACCAAATACCTCTACAACTACTGGCGCCCCGTGACCGCCATCCGCGAAGCAGCCACCGACAACAACCCGCGCACCAACCCCGATCCCACGTGGACGCCGCTGGTCACCACACCGCCGATACCCGACTACGACTCTGCCCACTCCGTCGAGGGTGGGGCCGCCGCGGCAGTGCTGGCCCGCGTGCTCGGAAATCGGGTCAGCTTCACTGCCTGCAGCTTGACCCTGCCGGCCGGTGGCTGCGACAGCCCGAATCCGCGGCTTCGACACTTCGATTCCTTCTCCCAGGCCGCGGCTGAGAACGCGGTGTCCCGCATCTACGTCGGCTTCCACTTCCGCGATGCCGTGGAGACGGGAGTGAAGCATGGCGATCGCATCGGCACCGCGGCGGTCAAGAACTTCATGCGGCCCGTCTGATCTGACCGGTCCAAGGCCCTCACCCGCGTTTGCGGGTGCCGCCGATCAGCTCGAGCCCAGCGCGGTCCGGGCCGCGCCGGTCGTTGACCAGGACCACCGCGCCACGCTGGCGCTGCGGGCAGAACCCGGCGAAGCTCCGGAAACCGCCGGTGCCGCCGTTGTGCCACCACAGGTCACCGGCCGGGATCCGAGTCCGGATCCAGCCGAGGCCGATGGTGTATCGGCGGTTCGGTTCGGTGAGGACGCGGGTGCGGGCGATCGCGGCCGCCAATGGCGTGCTGCCGGGCTCCAGCTGCGCCCGCAGGTACCGCAGCATGTCGTACGCGGACGAACGCAACGCTCCCGCTCCGGCCATCCCCTCCAGGTACCAGCCGTCGACCGGACGCCGACGCGAGCCGTGACCCTGGACCCAGCGGGCGGTCTGGTCGCCGCCTGGTGTCACCACCGTGTCGGTCATCCCCAGCGGCCCTAGCACAGCGTCGCTCACCAGGCTCTGGAAGTCGTTCGCTCCGGCAGCCCGGCGTAGCGCGATGCCGAGCAGGCCGGCGCCCAGATTGGAGTACCGGCCGTGCCCGGTGCCCGGCCGGTTCCGCAGCCGTACGCCGGTCAGGGCCGCGAGCACCGCGGCCTCGTCCATGGCGTACGGGTTCCCGCGCTGGAACTCCACCACCTTGAGGTCGTGCCACAAGGAGAAGGGTGATCGCGGCAGCCCGGATGTGTGCCGAGCGAGGTGTTCCAGGGTGATCTCGGTCCCGTCGCGGTTGGGCACGAATACGTCTCGGGGCAGCAGCTCGTGCAGCGGCGTAGTCAGCCGCACCGTGCCGGCCTCGGCCAGGACGGCCAGCGCCAACGCGTTGACGGTCTTCGTGATCGACCCGATTTCGAACAGGCTGTCTGGCGTGATCCCGCTGCCCCGCACCTCGACCGCCTCCTGCCCCGTGCGCAGGTCGACGACTCCGGCAGCGACGCCGATGTGCCGTCGGCCCAGCCGGTCAGCGATCGCCGTCAGTCCCCGAGGATCCGCCACGAGCCGATCGTAAGGCGCGGCCCGCGGGTCGCGCGATGCTCAGTGCGTCCAGCGCTGGGCCCGGACGATCTCCTCGGCCGATGCCTCGTCGAATCGCTCGACCTCCGATCGTCGTACCGCAATCACCGAGTCGATCAAGTCCGATCCCAGCGCAGCCCGCAGGACGGAGTCCGCCGCCAGCGCGTCGGTGGACTCGCCCAGACTGGTCGGCAGCCGCCGAATTCCGCGCCGGTCCAGCTCGTCCGGCGGCAGCGCCGCCGGATCCACATCGACGGGCTCCGGCAGCGTCGCCCGGGCCGCGACCCCATCGAAGCCGGCCGCCAGCAGCCCAGCCAGCAGTAGGTAGGGATTGGCGGTCAGGTCGAAGCACTTGATCTCCAGATTGGCCGCCCAGTCGCTGCTGCCCGCCGACCCGGTGATCATCCGCAGTGCGGCCTCGCGATTCTCCAGGCCCCAGCACGCGTACGCACCGGCCCAGTGCGAGGGCACCAGCCGCAGATACGACGCGACCGATGGTGCCCCGATCGCCAACAGGGCGGGCAGTCGGTTCAGAATGCCGGCGCCGAACGCCTCGCCGTCTGGAGTCAGCCCGCAAGGCCCGTTCCCGCCGGCCATCAGGTTGCGGCCTTCCCTCCAGACACTGAGATGGACATGACCGCCATTGCCCACTCCTTCGGACTCCACCTTGGGCGAGAAAGAGGTGCGGACCTGGTGCCGCTGACCGACGGCGCGGATGGTGCTGCGGACCAGCACCGTGGTGTCGGCGGCGTCGACCGGCGACTCGGCCGCGACGGACAGCTCGAGCTGCCCCACGGCGTACTCGGGATGGAACTGGTCGACGCGAACGCCTTCCGAGCTCAAGGCGTCGATGACCTCCCGGGCGTAGTCCGACAGAGCGATCAGTCGGGACATGCCGTACCCGGGACCGGCGGCCGCGGACACGAAGTCCTCGCCGTCGCCGGCGGAGATCACCCATTCGATCTCGACGCCGGCCTTGATCTCGAAGCCTTCGCCCGCAGCGCCGTCGACGAGCCGTTGCAGCAGGAGCCGGTTGCAACGCTCGTGCGGCTCGCCGTCCTGCCGATAACGATCAGCGGGCGCCCAGGCCCAACCCGGTTGGGCGGCCAGTGGCACCAGCCGCCGGAGGTCGGGAACGACTCGAAGATCACCGACCGGCGCCGTCCCGCCCGGCGGTGCGGCCAGCCAGTCGTCGAAGCAGAAGTAGTCGAAGCTCGTCGAGGCGCCGACACCCCAGGCCGCGAGCTGCGGCAGCCGGTCCAACGGGACGCTCTTCACCCGGGTGATGCCGGCGTTGTCGACGAAGGTGGTCGCCACCATCCCGATCCCACGCTGGGCCAGGCCGGGAAGGAGCTCCTCCGCGTACGCGCGGCGTGCCTGCCGCTCGGCGCCATCCACGGCACCACACCTTAGATCCCCGAGTCTACTCGTTGTCGCCGGCAGTGGCCAGGACTCCGGCGGGGCCCGCCGGCACCGACGGCTCCTCGTCGGCCGACATCTGCCACAACCAGCCGGCGATGTCGGGCATGTCCTCGCCGTAGCGACGGATGTAGTGCTTGTGGTCGATGATCCGGTCCACGAGCTCTTGTCGCACGTGCGCCGCACTCGACCCGAGCTGAGGTACGCGGTCGATGGCGTCGATCGCGAGCGAGAAGCGGTCGATCTCGTTGAGCACGCACATGTCGAAGGGCGTCGTCGTGGTGCCCTCCTCCTTGTAGCCGCGGACATGGATGTTGTCGTGGTTGCTTCGCCGGTAGGTCAGGCGATGGATCAACCACGGGTAACCGTGGTACGCGAAGACGACCGGCGCGTGCGGGGTGAACAGGGACACGAACTGGGCGTCGGTGAGACCGTGCGGGTGCTCCCGGTCGTCCTGCAGCCGCATGATGTCGACGACGTTGATGAAGCGGATCCCGAGGTCGGGGAAGTGCTGCTGCAGGATCTCGGTGGCGGCGAGCGCTTCCATCGTCGGCACGTCGCCCGCCGCGGCCATCACCAGATCGGTGTGACCATCCTCGTCACTGCTGGCCCAGTCCCAGATCCCGATGCCCTTGGTGCAGTGCTTGATCGCCTCATCCATCGTCAGGTACTGCGGGGCGGGTTGCTTGCCGGCGACGACGACGTTCACGTACTGGCGGGAGCGCAGGCAGTGATCAGTGGTGGACAGCAAGGTGTTGGCGTCCGGCGGCAGATAGACCCGCACCACCTCCGCCTTCTTGTTCATCACGTGGTCGATGAAGCCGGGATCCTGATGGGAGAACCCGTTGTGGTCCTGCCGCCAGACGTGGCTGGAGAGCAGGTAGTTGAGCGAGGAGATCGGGCGCCGCCACTCGATCTCGTCGGTGACCTTCAGCCACTTGGCGTGCTGGTTGAACATCGAGTCCACCAAGTGGATGAACGCCTCGTACGTCGAGAGGAACCCGTGCCGACCGGTCAGCAGGTAGCCCTCCAGCCAGCCCTGGATGGTGTGCTCGGACAACATCTCCATCACCCGGCCGTCGGCGGCCAGATGGTCGTCGTAGTCGTGGATCTCGCCCAGCCAGGCGCGGTCGGTGACCTCGAGGACGTCCTGCCACCGGTTGGAGTTGTTCTCGTCGGGGGAGAAGAGCCGGAAGTTGCGGCCCTCCTCGTTGAGCTTGACCACGTCGCGCAGGAAGCCGCCCATCACCCGGGTCGCCTCGGCCACGGTATGACCGGGCCGGTCGATCTTGACCTCGTAGTCGCGGAAGTCAGGCATTCGGAGCGGCCGCCGTAGGCCGCCGCCGTTGGCGTGCGGATTCGCGCTCATCCGTCGTTCGCCGACCGGATGCAGCTCCGCGATCTCGGGTACCGGCCGGCCTTCGGAGTCGAAGAGCTCTTCCGGCCCGTAGGACTCCAGCCACTTCTTCAGCTCCTTGAGGTGCCCCTGGTTCCGCCGGGTATCGGAGAACGGCACCTGATGGCTGCGCCAGAAGCCCTCGACGAGCTTCCCGTCGATCTTCTTCGGTCCGGTCCAGCCCTTGGGCGAGCGGAGGATGATCATCGGCCAGGTCGGGCGTCCGGTGGCGCCGCCCTCGCGATGATCTTGTTGGATCTGCGCGATGCGGTCCAGGCAGAGATCGAGAGTGCCGGCGAACTGTTGATGCATGGTCGCCGGGTCGTCGCCCTCGACGAGGAACGGCTCGTGGCCGTAGCCCCGCATCAGCGCCAGCAGCTCCTCGGTGGGAATCCGGTCCAGCAGCGTCGGGTTCGCGATCTTGTAGCCGTTGAGATGCAGGATCGGCAGCACGGCCCCGTCGCCGACCGGGTTGAGGAACTTGTTCGAGTGCCACGAGGTGGCGAGTGGCCCGGTCTCGGCCTCACCGTCCCCGACGACGCAGGCAACGACGAGATCCGGGTTGTCGAACGCGGCGCCGTAGGCATGGGAGATCGCGTAGCCGAGCTCGCCGCCCTCGTGGATCGAACCCGGGGTCTCCGGGGCCACGTGGCTGGGAATGCCACCGGGGAAGGAGAACTGCTTGAAGAGCGCCTTCATCCCGACCCCGTCGCGGGGAATGTTGGGATAGACCTCGGAGTAGGTGCCCTCGAGCCACGCGGCAGACACCAGGGACGGCCCGCCGTGGCCCGGCCCGATGATGTAGATCATGTTGAGGTCACGCTGCATGATCGCCCGGTTGAGGTGCGCGTAGATGAAGTTCAGGCCTGGTGAGGTGCCCCAGTGGCCGAGCAGGCGGGGCTTGACGTGCTCCGGCTCGAGCGTCTCTCGCAACAGGGGGTTGTCCATCAGGTAGATCTGTCCCACGGACAGGTAGTTGGCCGCCCGGAACCACATGTTCAGCCGGCGCAGCTCGTCATCGGACAACGGCTCGTTGGTCATGACCAAAGCCTTTCCAGTTCGTCGCACGCTGAACCAGGGACCTTCGGCACTAACTCACGACGAGATGATGATTCCACGATGACTGCTGACCTTGTCGAGCTCGGACCGCTGGTCGACCACCATTGCCATGGTCTGACTCTCGATGATCTTGATCGGAGCTCCTTCGAGGCCTTGCTGAACGAGGCAGCAGCTCCGTCGCCCCTGGGCACGTCGTTCTTCGACTCCATGCTGGGTCTGGCCATCCGCCGTTGGTGCGCACCGGTGCTCGGCCTGGAGGCGCACGCACCAGCCGAGGACTACCTCGACCGGCGTCGGGAGCTCGGTGCCGAGGCGAGCCGGGCGCTGGTGGCGGCAGCCGGTATCGAGACATTCCTGGTCGACACCGGCCTGCGGGCGCATCAGCTGTGCTCGGCTGCTGACCTTGCGGAGATGAGCGGCGGCACGGCGTACGAGGTGGTCCGATTGGAGGCACTGGCCGAGGACCTTCTCGATGCCGGGACCGGTCCGGCCGACTTCGGAGACGTCTTCGAGGCAGCGTTGCGGAGCTCTCCCGCCATCGCCGCCAAGAGCATTGCCGCGTACCGGACCGGTCTGGACCTGCCGCCAGAACCCCCGGGTGCGGCCGAGCTCGGGACCGCTCTCGCGGACCAGCGGCCGGCAGCCGGCCAGCGCCACCGCATCGCGCACCCGGTGATCAACTCGTGGCTGGCCTGGACCGCGGTCCGGATCGGGCTGCCGCTGCAGTTCCACGTCGGCTACGGCGATGCCGATCTCGATCTGCGCCGCGCCGACCCGCTGCGGCTCACCTCTTTCCTGCGGGCGACCGAGCGGCTCGCGGTGCCGGTGCTGCTGCTGCACAACTATCCGTTCCACCGCAACGCCGCCTACCTCGCCCAGGTCTATGGTCACGTCTTTCTCGATGTCGGGCTGGCGGTGCACAACACCGGTGCGCTCAGCCAGGCGTTGATCCGGGAGACCCTGGAGACGGTCCCGTTCGGCAAGCTGCTGTTCTCCACCGACGCGTACGGGCTGGCCGAGTTCTTCTTCCTCGGCGCGATGCTCTTCCGGCGCGGACTGGCGGCCGTCCTCGGCGAGTTGATCAACGCCGGCGAGATGACGGGCTCGGATGCGAATCGTACGGCTGCTTTGATCGCCCGCGAGAATGCCCGCCGGGTCTACCGACTGTCGGTCTAGCCGAACAGCCACTTACTTTAGTTGCTAAACTTGTTATATGACGTCGTTGGCGATCTTCGGTGGCACGGGCAAGATCGGCGGGCAGGTGCTCGAGCGAGCATTGGCCGCCGGGCACAACGTGAAGGCGCTGGTGCGCGACCCCGCCAAGCTGCCGCCGACCACGGACCACGTGACGGTCATCACCGGTGATGTCCTCGATCCGGCCGCGGTCGACCGCACCGTGGCCGATACCTCGGCGGTGCTGGCCCTGTTCGGTCGGGCCAAGGACTCGCCGACGATGCTGCAGACCGACGGTACGCGGAACATCGTCCAGGCCATGCAGCGGCACGGGGTGTCGCGGTTGATCACCCTGTCCGGAGGCGGTCTGCGGGTCGCCGGACTCGACCAGCCGAAGCTGGCCGACAAGATCATCGTCTTCCTGTTGAAGCGGCTCTCGCCCGAAGCGCTCGCCGATGCGGAGGGGCATCTCGAGGTGCTGAAGAACTCGGGTCTGGAGTGGACGGTGGTGCGCGCCCCGCGGGTCAAGGACTCTCCTGGTGTCGGTTCCTACCGGGTCGGGCACGTCGGGGTGAACGCCAGCACCGTGATCAGTCGGGCGGACCTGGCCGACTTCATCCTGAGCCAGGTCGAGGACCGCCGCTACGTGGAGCAGCTGCCGTTCGTCAGCGCATGATCGCCCGGCGCCCGACCGCGCGGGACGAGCTGATCGGATCCGTCCTGGAGTCGGTGACGGCGCTGGCTCGTGAACTGACGGCCGGTCGGGAACCGCCGTTCGGTCGGCGGCTGACCCGCAACCAGATGGAAACGCTCTTCGTCCTGGCGCACAGCGCCTGGCCGGTGACACCGAAGCGCCTGGCCGCGACCCTGGGCATCACGGCCGGTGCCGTCACCCAGCTCGTCGACGTGCTGGCAGATCAAGGCCTGGTGGAGTCCGTGGCGCACCCGAGCGACGCTCGATCCCGCGTGCTGCGACTCACCGAGTCGGCGCAGTCCACCGTCGACCGTTTCGAGCGCGAGGCGGTGGAGCGGATGGCACCCCGCTTCGCCGAGCTCGACGACGACCAGCTCGGCTCCCTCGCCGCCTTGCTGGCTAGCCTGAGGATCACCAGCAGTCCTGACCGGGAGGGGGAATCCTTCGATGGCTACCACGAAGAAGTCCGCCGCGAGCGCCGCGGCGAATGAGGCGAAGTACGAGGGATTCACCGCGGAAGAACGGGCTGCGATGAAGGAGCGCGGCCAGGAGCTGAAGACGGCCGCGCGACGCGGCTCACGCGGAAAGAAGGCCGAGGAGCCTGAGGTGCTCGAGAAGATCGCCGAGATGACCGACGCGGATCGGGCGATGGCCGAGCGGGTGCACACCCTGATCAAGGACAACGCGCCGGATCTCCAACCGACGCTGTGGTACGGCATGCCCGCCTACGCCAAGGGCGGCAAGGTGGTCTGCTTCTTCCAGCCCGCGCAGAAGTTCAAGAGCAGGTACGCCACGCTGGGCTTCAACGACGACGCGAACCTCGACGACGGCTCGATGTGGCCGACCTCCTTCGCCTTGACGAAGCTGACCGCCGCCGACGAGAAGAGGATCGCTGCCCTGGTGCAGAAGGCGGCGAGCTAAGAGCTGCCGCGTCGCGCTCAGGTGACGATCGTCATCCGGTCGACCACGTAGCGGGCGATGGCCAGCGACGAGGTAGCAGCGGGAGATGGGGCATTGCGGATGCTGGTGATCGAATCGCTGTGGCTGATCCGGAAGTCGTCGACCAGCGAGCCGTCGCGGTCGACGGCCTGGGCGCGCAGCCCCGCGCGGGCCCGGACGACATCGCCAGGGCCGATCTCGGGCACGTAGCGGGCCGCCACCTTCATGTACGCGCGCACCGAGAGCGAGCCCCGCACCTCGATCACGCCGGTCTTCCAGTGCACCCGAGCCATCCGCCAGAAGCCCGGCCAGCCGGCGATGCTGCCGATGTCCTGCAGGTTGGCCGCGATCCGCCGGTATCGTCCGCGGTCCAGGGCCAGGACGGCGTTCGGCCCGACCTCGAGCTCCCCGGAGATCCGCTTCGTGAAGTGGACCCCGAGGAACGGGTAGCGCGGATCGGGGACGGGGTAGATCATCCCGCGGACCAGATCTCGCTTCGCGGGGAGAACGATCATGTACTCGCCCCGGAAGGGCACGATGCGCGGACCGTCGACGCCGTCGGCCAGCCGGGAGATCCGGTCGGCCTGCAGACCGGCGCAGATCACCAGGTGATCGACCACGTGGCGTCGGTCGCCGGTGAGGACGTCGATGCCGCCCGCCCGCTGGGCGATCCCGGTCACCTCCGTCGACAGCAGAAGGCGGCCGCCGGCCGCCTCGATGTCGGCGGCGTACGACCGCGCGATGGCGACGAAGTCGGTGATGGCGGTGGCGGGGGAGTGCAACGCGGCCAGCCCGGCGGCGTGCGGCTCGACCTCGGTGATGCCGCGGCCCGCAACTCGGCGGAGGCCGGGAACGCCGTTCTCGGTTGCCGTGGTCTCTAGTGCGTTCAGCCGGCCCAGCTCGGTCTGCTCGACAGCCACGACCAGCTTCCCGCACTCGGCGTACGGAAGGTTGTGCTCGGCGCAGTACTCCTTGAGCATCGCCCGGCCGCTGGTGCAGAGCTCGGCCTTGAGGCTGCCGGGCCGGTAGTAGATGCCGGCGTGGACGACGCCGGAGTTGTGCCCGGTCTGGTGCCGGGCGAGCTGGTTCTCCTTCTCGAAGACGACGATCCGGGCACCTGGATGCCGGATCGCCAGTTCACGGCCGATGGCCAGCCCGACGATGCCGCCGCCGACGATGCCGATGGTGTGCTCGGTCATGGTCTCCCGGTCAGGCCCGGAGCCGAACCGTCATCTCGACCGTGATCTGGTCGCCGACAGCGATCTGCGAGGGCTTGCGCACGGCGTCCTTCAGCGGCAGCAGGTACCCGCCGTTCTTGGGGAACAACGAGGTCTCGAACTCGACCTCGCCGATCTTCGCCAGCACCGGGATCACACCCCAGCCATAGCTGGCCATCGCGGCGATCTCACGAATGTCCGCGGACTCGGCCTCCGGCACCGGCAGGTAGTAGTAGGGCGCCGGGCCGCGCCACTCGATGACCTCTCCGGCAAACCTCAGCTGCATCGGTCAGATCGAGTCAGGTGCCTCGCTGCTCGCGCTCGTACTCCTCGATCGCCCGGCGCATCTTCTCGACCGCGGCCTTGATCTCGGCCTCGCTGCGGCCGTCCTCGACCGGCCGGCGCGCCTGGGGCTGCCAGTCGCCGAACCAGTTGCGAAGCTGCCAGGCGATCACGATGGCAGCGAACAGGATCATCACCAGGGTCGTCAGGGTCTGTGGCGCCGTCATGGGTCATAGCTCCAGTCCCGGATAGAGCGGATTGGCCGACAGCAGCTCTGCCGAGGCCGACTTCGTAGCCGAGGCGACTCCCTCGGCGAGGACGTACTTCGCCTTGCCCGGCTTGCCGGTGGAAGCGGTGGCCGGAGTGGTGTTGCGCAGCACGTTCACGATCAGCTCGGCCACCCGGTCGAACTCGTCGGCGCCGAAGCCGCGAGTGGTCAGGGCGGGCGTGCCGATCCGGACGCCCGAGGTGTACCAGGCGCCATTCGGGTCGGCCGGCACCGCGTTGCGGTTGGTCACGATGCCGGCGTCCAGCAGCGCCGACTCGGCCTGCCGGCCGGTCAGCCCGAAGCTGGACACGTCGATCAAGATCAGGTGGTTGTCGGTGCCGCCGGTGACCAGGCGGGCGCCGCGGCGCAGCAGGCCGTCGGCGAGGGTCTTGGCGTTGTCGGCCACCGCTTGGGAGTACGCCTGGAAGGCCGGCGTACGCGCCTCGGCCAGGGCGACGGCCTTGGCCGCCATGACATGGCCGAGCGGACCGCCGAGCACCATCGGGCAGCCGCGGTCGACCGACGGAGCGAACTCCTCGGTGGCCAGCACCATCCCGCCGCGCGGGCCGCGGAGCGACTTGTGGGTGGTCGTGGTGACCAGGTGCGCGTGCGGCACCGGGTCCTCGTCGCCGGTGAAGACCTTGCCGGCGACCAGGCCGGCGAAGTGGGCCATGTCGACCATCAGCGTCGCGCCGACCTCGTCGGCGATCTCGCGCATGGTGGCGAAGTTGATCCGGCGCGGGTACGCGGAGTAGCCGGCGATCAAGATCAACGGTTTGAACTCCCGGGCCGTGGCCCGGAGCGCGTCGTAGTCGATCAGCTGGGTCTTCGGGTCGGTGCCGTAGGAGCGCTGGTGGAACATCTTGCCGGAGATGTTCGGACGGAAGCCGTGGGTCAGGTGACCGCCGGCGTCCAGCGACATGCCGAGCGCGCGCTGGTTGCCGAACGCGTGCCGTAGCTCCTCCCAGTCGGCCTCGCTCAGGTCGTTGATGCCCTTGACGCCCTTCTCGGCCAGCGTGGGCAGCTCGACCCGGTGCGCGAGGATCGCCCAGAAGGCGACCAGGTTGGCATCGATGCCGGAGTGCGGCTGGACGTAGGCGTACTCGGCGCCGAACAGCGCACGAGCGTGCTCCGCAGCGACGGCCTCCACCGTGTCGATGTTCTGACAACCGGCATAGAAGCGGTGCCCGATCGTCCCTTCGGCGTACTTGTCGCTCAGCCAGCTCCCCATGGTCAGCAGCACAGCCGGCGAGGCGTAGTTCTCCGAGGCGATCAGCTTCAGCGATGCGCGCTGATCGGCCAGCTCGGCGCGGGTCGCGTCGGCGATCCGCGGCTCGATTCCCTCGATCACCGAGAGCGCGGCGCGATAGGCCTCGGAGGCGGTCGCGGCGGAGTCGGCGGCGGTCGGTGCGGAGAGGGTGTCGGTCACGCCGCGACTCTACCTCCGCCTCCACGACCCTCGGCCGGTTTCCCATGTTGCATGGGGAACCGTCTCTTTCCATAGGAAGCTTCCTGTGGAATCGGCCAGTTTCCCATGCTGCATGGGAAACTTCAGGTCAGATGGTGCTCGTGGGCGAAGGCTGCCGCGGCGGTCCGCGAGGTCACGTTGAGCTTGCCGAAGATGTTGCTCAGGTGCCGGGCGACCGTCTTCTCACTGAGTACCAGGTCCGCGGCGATCCGGGCGTTGCTGGACCCGGCGGCGACCATTCTCAGCACCTCGACCTCGCGCGTGGTGAGCCCGCCCGGCGCGTCCGAGCCGAGCAGCCGGGCCACCTCCTGGTATGCCGGCCGGGCGCCCAGCCGGCTCAGGGCCGCGGCCGCCTCGGCCAGCTCGAGATCGGCTGAAGCAGTGTCGCCCAGCTCCCGGTAGGTCCGGCCAAGCTGAGCGCGGCACCGGGCCGCCTCGTACGCGGCGCCGATCGCGGTGAAGTCGGCGAGGGCGGCGCGAAGTCTCGGCACCGCCGCCTCGGTCTCACGCTGAGCCAGATGGACCGTGGCCGCGGTGTACCCGGCCAGTCCGCGAACTGTCGGGATGTCGAGGAGCTGAAGGCAGCGGTCGAGCCGCTCGGCCAGGGGCGCCGCCTCCTGGACGAGGCCAGCGGCCAGCAGGATCTCCACCAGCCCGGGCAGCAGCTGCGGGAGCAGGGCCTCGGGCCGCGGCTCGGTCGCCAGCCGCTGCGCCGCGGCCACCGCGTCCGACATGCGGCCCTGGGCCAGCCAGAGGAGGGCAAGACCGGGCTGCGGCTCGTAACCGTACCGCCCGGCATCGGCATACGCGGTTGCGGCGGCCGCCAGCTCTCCCCGGATCCGCAGCACGTCACCACGCTCAGCCAGCGCGAGGCCCGCGGGGAAGGGGGTCTTGATCTGTAGGTATCGCTGTACCGCGAGCTCGAACTCCTCGAGGGCCTCCGGGTACGCACCGTGCAGCCGCATCAGCTGGCCGCGATGCACGGCGCACTGCCCGGTGAACATCACCAGGTCGGGCTGGTTGGCGCACCACCGCGCCAGTTCGCCGGTCCACTGCTCGACCCGGCCGAAGTCGAGGATCTCTTGGCAGCCCTCGATCATCGTGCAATACACATTGCCCGCGACGACCGGGTTGACCGCACCCGATCCCAGGCTGACCATGGCCTCGTCGAGCAGGGCGAGTCCCTCGGCCACCTGACCCCTCATGATCAACAGGCGACCCAGTCCGCACCGTCCGAGCGCCAGCAGGTTCTCCTCGCCGAACCGCTCGCCGCAGGCCGTCACGGCCTTCGCCAGCGGCTCCGCCTCGTCGAGCTGACCCCGCATGATCGCTCGGAGGAACCAGTGGAAGTCAAGGTAGCCCCGCTCGACCACCTGACCAGGAAGGTCGGCGAGCAGGCGTTCGGCCCGAGCGGCCCAGCCGCTGCTGATCGCATCCTCACCGCCTTCGAGCAAGATCATCGCCAGCCAGTACGCGCACTGCACGGCCGCTACGACCTCCTGAGCGGCGACGTTGACCTGGTACGCGCGCTGCATCGCCTGGACGCAGTCGTTGCGCCGGCCAAGGAGTATGGCTGCCGTGGCCAGCCGGGCGAAGTCGTCCCCCCGCAGGCTTTCCGGCGGCTGGGCGGAGAGCGCTTCGTACGATGCCGCCCACTCGCGCCGCTCGTACGCGTCCCGCGCCCGGGCCAGATCCTCGATCACGCTCATGGCGTGCCCCTCACGCGTCGACCATAACCCGCCGCGTCGCGTGCCGGGTGGCGATCTGCTCGGCGACGTAGCTGGCATCCCGGCCGACGCCCGGCAAGATCATCGAGGCGAAGGCGTACTGGAAGCTCAGGCCGCAGAAGTAGAGACCGGGGGCCTGCTCGACGACGCCGCGGTATTCCGTCGGCCAGCCGCGCTCGTCGAAGATCGGCAGCTTGACCCAGTCGAACCGCTGCTGGAAGCCGGTGCACCAGACGATGCTGGCGGTCTCGACCACCCGACCGTCGTCGAGCACCGGCATGCCGTTCCGGGCGCCGGCGAACCGGGCTTCCGTACGCGCGACCCCGCGGGCGTCCAGGTCGGCCAGCTTGACCCGCAGGCTCGGGCCGCCACGGAAGCGGACGTGATCCATCTCCTTACGCCCCATCGGGGTCCGCCGGGTGAGCACGTGCTTGAACATCAGAAGCAGCAGCGGGAACACGATGCGGGCCCGTCGTGACTCGATCGGCACCCCCAGCTCACCGGGGTCACGACCGCAGAGGATCGTCGGGTGCGTCGGCGCCACGTCGTAGGCCACGTCCTTCCCGGAGTGGGACGCCCCGACGACGAGGACGGGTCCGTCGGGGAGCTGGGACGGCCGCCGGTAGGCGCTGGAGTGCAGCTGCACGATGCCGGGATCGAGATCAGCGGCGCCGGCCGGAACCCAGGGGGTGCGTCCGAACGTGCCGGTGGCGATCACCACCTGGTCGCAGCTGATCGTGCTGACCGCGTCCGGACCAAGGGTCGCGAGGTAGCCGCCGCCCGGGGCGGGTTCGAGCGTCTCGACCCGGGTGCTCATCCGCACGGGCAGGTCCCAATGCAGCGCGTAGCTCTCGAGGTAGTCCCCGACCTCGTCCTTGCCCGGGAAGTGGTACGGGTCCGCCGGGAACTGCAGCCCGGGCAGGCCGTCGTACTTCGCCGCCGTGTAGAGCCGGAGCGTGTCCCACTGCTCCCGCCAGTTGTCGCCGATGCGGTCCGCGCCGTCGACGATCAGGAACTCGATGCCGCGCTGGGCCAGGAAGTAGCCGGTCGCCAGGCCCGCCTGGCCGGCACCGATGATCAAGGTGTCGATGTGCTGAGTGGTCATGCCTCGACGCTAGGGAGTTCACAGTCGCTCCCGCATCGACACGATCACCCAACCTCTTGCTCGGGCGCATGGGTAGAAATGCGCATCTCTCGGCGACGGGAGATCTCGTAGAGGGCGATGCCGGCGGCAACTCCGGCATTCAACGACTCGATGGTGGCGGAGATGGGGATCGCGGCGAGGCTGTCGCAGGCCTCGCGGACCAGGCGGGAGAGGCCGGCGCCCTCGCTGCCGACGACGAGCACCAACGGCCCGGACAGCTCGGCGACGTCGGCCAGGTCGGCATCCGACGACCCGTCCAGGCCGACCAGCGTCATACCGGCGTCGGCGTACGCGCGGAGCGTGCGGTTGAGGTTGGTCGCCCGGGCGATGGGGATGCGGGCGGCCGCGCCGGCGGAGGTCTTCCATGCCGCCGCGGTCATGCCGGCCGAGCGGCGCTCGGGGATCACCACGCCGTGGGCACCGAAGGCCGCGGCGGAGCGGACCACGGCGCCCAGGTTGCGCGGGTCGGTGATCGAGTCGAGGGCGACGATCAGCGGTTCCGTGTCGGCGGCCAGCGCGCTCGCGAGCAGGTCATCGGGATGCACGTAGCTGTAGGCCGGCAACTGGAGCGCCACGCCCTGATGCACCGCCCCGCCGGTCAGCCGGTCCAGCTCGGACCGGGTGACCTCCAGCAGCGCTGTACCGCGGGCCGCCGCCAGCTTCAGGATGTCGCGGAGCCGATCGTCCCGCTCGGCGCCCTCGGCGATGTACGCGGCCCGGACCGGAATCTGGACCTCCATCGCCTCGAGCACGGCATTACGGCCGGCGACCCACTCCGCACCGCCGGACGACGGCTTCTTTCGTGGTGGCCGGGCCGCGGCCGCCTTCTTCGCCTTGTGCGCCCGGTGGTAGGGCCGGTCCTCGGCCTTGGGAGTCGGGCCCTTGCCTTCCAGGCCGCGGCGCACCCGTCCACCGGAGCCGGCGGTATTGCCTTTGCCGCGGTGGCGTACGGCGCCTTTGCGCTGGCTGTTGCCGGGCATCAGCGGAGAGTCCAGCGGGGACCGGCCGGAGTGTCGGAGACCTCGACCCCCAGCTCGGCCAGCGAGTCGCGGATCGCGTCGGCGGCGGCGAAGTCCTTCCGGCCACGGGCCGCCTCGCGCTGCTCCAGCAACGCCCCGACCAGGCCGTCGACCACCTTGATCAGGTCATGATCAGCTCCGGTCCGCGACCAGGCCGGGTTGCCGGCGTCCAGGCCGAAGATCTGCATCATCCCGTTGACCTCGCCGAGCCGATCGGCGAGGAGATCGTGATCACCTGCCTCCAGCGCGAGGTTCCCGTCCCGGACCGCCCCCTGCAGCACAGCGACCGCGGTCGGCGTACCAAGATCGTCGTTCATCGCCGCGACGAAGGCCTCCGGCACCGACGAGGGCACCGAGCCCGAAACCTCGCCCGCCCGGGACACGAAGTTGTCGATCCGCGCCAACCCGGCCGCCGTGTCGGCGATCGCCGCGTCGGAGTACTCGATGGTCGACCGGTAGTGCGGCTGGAGCAGGTAGAGCCGGACCGCGCGGGCCGGGAACCGCTGCACCACCTCGCTGACCAGCGCCCCGTTGCCCAGGGACTTGCTCATCTTCTCCCCGGCCGCGGTGAGCAGCGCATTGTGCATCCAGAAGCGGGCGAACTTCTGTCCCGCCGCGGTGGACTGGGCCAGCTCGTTCTCGTGGTGCGGGAAGCGCAGATCGAGACCACCGCCGTGGATGTCGAACTCGTTCCCGAGGTACTTCCCGGCCATCGCCGAGCACTCCAGGTGCCAGCCTGGCCGGCCGCGACCCCACGGGGTCGGCCAGCTCGCCGTCTCCGGCTCGCCCTCCTTGTGCCCCTTCCACAGCGCGAAGTCGCGCGGGTCGCGCTTGCCCCGCGGGTCCGCGTCGCCGGCCGGCTCCATGTCGTCGATCTTCTGCCGGGACAGGCAGCCGTACGCGGGCCAGGACTTGACGTCGAAGTACACGTCGCCGGAGTCGTCGGCGGCGGGGTAGGCGTGCCCCTTCTCGATCAAGATCTCGATCAGCTCCAGCATCTCGGGCACGTGTCCGGTGGCCCGCGGCTCGTAGGTCGGCGGCTCGCACCCCAGCGCCGCGTACGCCGCATGCAGCTCGCGCTCGTAGCGATAGGCATGGGCGAACCACGGCACGCCTGCCTCGGCGGACTTGGTCAAGATCTTGTCGTCGATGTCGGTCACGTTGGCGATCACCGTGACCGAGTAGCCGCTCCAGGTCAGCCAGCGCCGCAGGACGTCGAAGACCACTTCCTTGCGGATGTGGCCGAGGTGCGGCGGCGCCTGCACCGTGAGGCCGCAGTGATAGATCGAGACCTCATCGGGCCGGACGGGCTCGAAGTCGCGGACCGATCGGGACGCAGTGTCGTAGAGCCGGAACCTCACTCCGCTGTCCGATCGATAGCCATCAACCGCTGCATCGCCCCGACCCCGTCCCGCAGCGCCTGAAGGTCGGTGCTGGACATGTTGGCCAGGTAGGGCTCCAGGCCCTTGCCTATCGAAACCCGCAGGTTGACCAGCTGCTGCTCGCCCGCACTGGTGAGCCGGATCATCCAGGCCCGGGCATCGCGAGGGTCGACCGCGCGGTCGACCAGGCCGGCGGACTCCAGTCGCTTGACGTGATTGGTGATCGTCGGCTGCGAGCAGCGCTCCGCTACCGCCAGGTCACTGATCCGGGTCGGGCCGTCGTCGTGCAGGCGGGCCAGCAGCCGGGCGGCGGCCAGACTGATCGTGAAGCCCTCGCCCTTCGGCACCCAGCGGACCATTCGTCCGGCGGTGCTGATCAACTCCTCACCGAGCTCCTGGAGGTTGTCGCTCACTCCGGCAGGATATTCCGCCTCAGTGCGCCGGGTAGGCCGGGCGGTTCAATGACGTCTTATTGCGGCCACCATGAGCCGGGCCAGCTCCGCGTAGGCCTCGGCATCGGACAGCCCCGTCGCCTCGGTGATCTCGCCGCTGGTGATCCGGCGCATGGTCGAGGTCACCACCTCACTGACGAAAGCCGCCGGCACCTGCCGGAAGGCGCCGGCCCGGGTGCCCTCGTCGATCAGCTCACGGACCCGGCGGGCTGCGCTGACGGTGTTCTGCTCATAGATCTCCGCTGCCGGGCGGAACTGCGCGACGTCGTCGCGGAAGGCACGACTCGCCGGGCGCAGCGCCTCGGCCACGGCCTCGAGGTAGCGGGTGACCCGCATCGCCGGAGTCCGAGTCCGGGCAATGGCCGCCTCGACCTGCTCGGTGGCTCGCTTGAAGAAGTGCCGCACGGCGAGGAGCGCGAGCTGTTCCTTGCTGGCGGCCAGCGCGTACAGGCTGCGCTTGGAACAGCTCAGCTCGGCCGCGACCCGGTCCATACTCAGCTGGCTGAAGCCCTTGGCCAGTACCAGGGCGACCAGCCGATCGCGCAGATCGCTCTGCCGGCTGGTCAATCGCCGCTCAGAAAGTGTGACGGTCATAGCGGTACTAGCGTACTCTTGAGAGTACCGCGAAGCGAAGGAGAGAGATGGCCGTCGATCGCCTGCTTCCCACCCCGGAAGCGGCCGAGCTGGTGAGCCTGGTCCGGGAGATCGCGACCCAGGAGCTGCAGCCGAGGGCCGCAGCGGCGGAAGCGGCGGGCCAGTTCCCGCGGGACGCGTTCCGGCTGCTCGGGAAGGCCGGGGTGCTGGCGCTGCCGTACCCGGAGGAGTACGGCGGGTCGGGGCAGCCGTACGAGGTCTACCTGCAGGCACTCGAGGAGATCGCCGCGGTCTGGATGACGGTCGGGGTGGGCGTGTCCGTCCACGTCATGGCCGCGTACCCGCTGGCCACCTACGGCACGCCGGAACAGCGGGCGAAGTTCCTGCCCGTGATGCTGGGTGGCGAACAACTCGGCGCGTACGCGCTGTCGGAGGCCCAGGCCGGTTCCGACATCTCGGGCATGACCACCCGCGCGAAGCGGGCGGCGGAGGGCTTCAACCTGAGCGGGGCCAAGGCCTGGATCACCCACGGGGGGCACGCCGACTTCTACTCCACCTTCGCCCGCAGCGGGCCGGAAGGAACGGAGTTTTCCTGCTTCCTGGTCCCTGGCCAGGCGCTCGGACTGACCTTCGGGGCGCCGGAGCGCAAGATGGGGCTGACGGGCTCGCCGACCACCGCCCTCTACTTCGATGCGGTGCATCTTGACGACGACCGGCTGATCGGCGCCGAGGGTGAGGGCCGCCGGATCGCCCTGGCGGCGCTGGACTCCGGGCGGCTCGGGATCGCCGCCTGCGCCACTGGGCTCGCGCAGGCCGCACTCGATCTCGCCGTCAGCTACGCCCAACAACGGCGGCAGTTCGGACGGCCGATCGCTGAGTTCCAGGGGCTGGAGTTCCTGCTGGCCGAGATGGCCGCGGCGGTGGACTCCGCGCGGGCCTGCTATCTGATGGCCGCGCGGAAGCGGGACGCCGGGCGGCCGTTCATCCGGGACGCCGCTGTGGCCAAACTTGTCGCGACGGATATGGCGATGAAGGTGACGACGGATGCCGTTCAGGTGCTCGGTGGCTACGGCTACACCCGGGACTTCCCGGCCGAGCGCTTCATGCGGGAGGCCAAGGTGACACAGATCTTCGAGGGGACGAACCAGATCCAGCGGCTGGTGATCGGCCGGCAGCTCCTGCGGGCCACCTCGTGAAGCTGGGGACCGACGACGTCGTCCTGGTCACCGGCGGCGCGTCGGGACTGGGTGCCGCCACCGTGCGCTCCGTGGTCGCGGCCGGCGCCTCGGCGGTGATCATGGACCTGCCGGGCTCGCCAGGTGCTGACCTGGCCGCCGAGCTGGGGGATCGGGTGCGGTTCGCCGCTGCCGACGTCCGCGACGAGGATCACGTGCAGGCGGGGATCGAGGCTGCTCGTGATCTTGGGGTGCTGCGCGTGGTGGTCAACTGCGCCGGCGTCGCCACGCCCGGGCGGGTGATCAGCAAGCGCGGGCTGTTGCCGCTGGATGACTTCCGCACCGTGATCGAGATCAACCTGATCGGCACCTTCAACGTGCTCCGGCTCGCCGCGCAGGCCATGATCGACAACCCGCCGTCCGACGGCGATCGCGGACTGGTGATCATGACTGCCAGTGTCGCGGCGTACGACGGGCAGATCGGCCAGGCGGCGTACGCGGCGAGCAAGGGCGGCGTCGTCTCACTCACGCTGACCGCGGCCCGGGATCTGGCGGACAAGGCGATCCGGGTGATGACCATCGCGCCCGGGGTGATGGAGACGCCGATGATGGCCGGCCTGCCCGGCGAGACGAAGGCGATCCTGGAGAGGCTCGTGCCGCATCCACCTCGGCTCGGCCGCCCCGAGGAGTACGCGCAGCTGGTCGGCGCGATCATCGCCAACCCCCTGCTGAACGGTGAGGTGATCCGCCTCGACGGCGCCCTCCGCATGCCACCCCGCTGAAAGTGCCTTCGGCACTCGAGGTGATCTCCGCGGCCACGTCCTCGGGGTGATCGGCCGATAGTGCCGATCAGGGTGCTGTGCTGCGCTCGGGGCGGGTGGCGGCCCGATCGCTCACTTCTTCGCCTTGGCGCGCAGCGCAGCGATGTCCAGGTAAGCCGTCGCCGGCGGCTCCTCGTCGGCGCCCGGTCCCTCGCCGTCGTCCTCCCAGGGGTCGTACGGCTTCTCGTAGTCCTCATCGACGAAGCCCTGCGACGGATCGAACGGGTTGGCTAGCGGGCCCATCGACTCCAGGGCCGACAACGCGATCTCCTCGTCCGGCAGTCGATGCAGCACGTCGCTCATGTAGCGCTGCGCAGCCTCGAGGATGGAGATCTCGGTCCCCGCCTGCTCGCTCAGGAACCAACGGTGCTCGAGCACCTCGTGGTACAGCTCGGCCGGCTCCAGTTTCGCCCGCATCTCCACCGGCACGGCCTCCACGACGGGCTCGAACCGCCGGGTCAGCCACTGGTGCGCCACGATCGCCTCGTCGGCGCCCTGCTGGTCGGTGACCGCCCGGTAGTAGTCCAGGTCGTTGAGCAACCGCCGCGCCTGGTTCTCCTCGGTGTCCAGCCCGGTCAGCCGGATCAGCCTGCGCTGGTGGTGCCCGGCGTCGACCACCTTGGGCTGGATGCGCACCGTCGACCCGGCGAAGTCGGTCGTGATCTCGAGCTCCGCGACGTCGAAGCCGAGGGCGTTGAGGCGCCGGATCCGGCGCTCGATCCGGTGCATCTCCCCGGTGTCGAACTCCTCGACCTCGGTCAGTTCGGCCCACAGTTCGCGATAACGGCTCTCGATCGTCTCGACCAGGACCAGAGGGTCGAGCGCCTCATCGAGCAGCCCGCCGGCCTCGAGGTCGGAGAACTCGCCGTAGAGATTGGTCCGCGCGATGGTCAGGTCGTGCTCGCGTTGCCCGGGGCTGAGCTGGTCGTGCAGCTCGCCCGTCTCGGCGTCGACCAGGTACGCGGCGAAGGCACCGGCATCGCGCCGGAAGAGGGTGTTGGACAACGACACGTCGCCCCAGAGGAAGCCGACCAGGTGCAGCCTCGCGAGCAGCACGACCATGGCGTCCACCAGCCGGTTGACGGTGTCTTGGCGTACGCCGCGGCTGAACAGCGACCGGTAGGGGAGCGAGAACTGCAGGTGTCGCGTGATCAGCACCGAATCGAGCGCCCCGCCGTCGGCGTCGATGCGTTCGGTCGTCACCCCGACCGGCTCGACCGAGGGCGTGTCCAGCCGGATCAGGTCGCGCAGCAATTGGTACTCGTGGCGGGCCAGATGCTCCAGCACCTCCTTGACCGCGTACACCTCCTTGCCGACCCGGACGAAGCGGACCACGTGCCGGGAGATGCCGCGCGGCAGGGCGACCAGATGCTCCTCGGGCCACTCCTCCAGCGGCACCTGCCAGGGGAGGGTGATCAGCCGCGAGTCCGGCGTTGATCCGAGGAAGCGCGGCACCCGCTTATCTTCCCACCGGCCGGAAAAGGAACGGCCCCCCGCATCGCTGCGGGGGGCCGATTCGCTACCTGGCGTCTCCGGTTCGGCCGAACGTTGGGGACAGGCGTTCGCCGGTCTCCTTGGAGAATACGTGCACGTGCGACGGGTCGATCTTGAGCCGCACGGTCTCGCCGCGATGCGGCGGCGTCGTGCCGTGGATCCGGGCGGTGAGCTGCTGGGCGGTGATCAGCTCGTCCTCCGGGATGCCGGCCAGGGTGCCATAGATGAAGGCGTCGGCTCCCAGCTCCTCGACCACGCCGATGTCGATGCCGATGCCGTCATTGCCCGAGCCCAGCTCGAAGTTCTCCGGCCGGATACCGAGCACCAGAGACTTCTCGTTGCCGGCCTTGGCCAGCACCTCCCGCGCCACCGGAACGGTGTAGTCGCCCAGGTGGACACCGTCGGCGGCCACCGGACCCTCCATCAGGTTCATGGCGGGTGAGCCGATGAACCCGGCCACGAACAAGTTGGTTGGCGAGTCGTAGAGGTTCAGCGGGGTGTCGCATTGCATGAGTAAGCCGTGGTTGAGCACCGCGACCCGGTCGCCCATGGTCATGGCCTCGACCTGGTCGTGGGTCACGTAGACCGTGGTGACGCCGAGCCGGGTCTGCAGGGCCGCGATCTGCGTACGCGTCGACACGCGCAGCTTGGCGTCCAGATTGGACAGCGGCTCGTCCATCAGGAACACCTGAGGGGAGCGCACGATGGCGCGACCCATGGCGACGCGCTGCCGCTGGCCACCGGAGAGGGCCTTCGGCTTGCGGTTCAGGAAGTCCTCCAGGCCCAGCAGGTGGGCAGCTTCCTGGACGCGCTGCTGGCGCTCGGCCTTGGGTACACCGGCCATCTTCAGGGCGAAGCCCATGTTGTCGCCCACCGTCATGTGTGGGTACAGGGCGTAGTTCTGGAAGACCATTGCGATGTCGCGGTCCTTGGGCGGCAGATCGGTGACATCCCGATCCCCGATGTGAATGGCTCCGGCATTGATCTCCTCCAGCCCTGCGAGCATGCGCAGGGAGGTGGACTTGCCGCAGCCAGAGGGTCCGACCAGGACCATGAACTCGCCATCGCCGATCTCGAGATTGAGCTTGTCGACGGAGGGTTTGTCGGCACCTGGATAGACCCGGGTTGCGTCAACGAACGAAACAGTGGCCACGCCACACTTCCTTTCCACGGGCAGGTACGTGCCCGACGATCCGTAGTGGAAAAAGGCTGCGCATGGTCAGCGCGACCATGCGCTGCTCAGCACCCTAGCGCAGATGATCATCGAGCGACACCCTCTCGGTCCCGCTGTGGAATCGAACGCTGCGTCCGTTCTTCGCGCTGCGCTCCGGATACTTCCGGAGTTCAGCGCGAGATTCGGACGCAGCGTTCGATTTTGACCAAGGGGTACGCGGGGGTGGGTACGCGGAGGAGCGGGGGACTAGCGGAGCTGGATGAGCTGGCTGCCGTCGTCGGTGCCGAAGTCGTCGACGACGGCAGTCACCTGAAGGTCGTTCAGGGTGACGGCGCCACCCAGATTGGTCAGGAAGGCGGTATCGGCGGCGTCGCGTCCGGTCGCCACCCGCACCAGGCTCTGCCGCGGGGCCTTGCGGGTGGCGTCCACGACATACCAGGCGCCGGCCACGTACGCCTCACAGACCGCGTGATACTCCATGGGGCTCAGGCCAGGGGCGAAGACGGCGGCTACCCGCGCCGGAGTGTTGAGCGAGCGAAGCAGTGCGGTGCAGAGGTGGGCGAAGTCGCGGCACACTCCGCGCCGCGCGAGCAGGGTGCGAACGGCGCCATCGGTCGGCAGGCTGGATCCGGCCACGTAGTCGAGCTGGTCGGCCACCCAGTCCGCGACGGCGGCGAGCAGATCCTGATCGGTCAGTCCCGCAAACTGGCTCGCCGCGGTCGGGGCCAGGGTGTCGGACTCGCAGTAGCGGCTGGGCCGCAAGTAGGTGATCAGGTCGAACTCGTCAACGGGGGCGGGAGCGGCCTGCCCGCTGAGCACCGCCTGGTAGTCGAGCACGACCTGCGATCCCGACGTCTCGACGACATGCAGTCGGTTGCCGGTGACGTCCACGAGCTCAGCCGGCTGCGCCTGTTGGCCGTCGACGTCGATCACCAGCGACTCGCGCGCGAACGGCGAGCCCTGAGCGGCGGCAACCGCGAAGATCAGCTTGGCCGGAGCTCCGAGCCCGAAGTCGAGATGGGTCGTGACCGTACGTTCCACAAAGGCAATGCTTCCAGACCGAATCTGCCTAACATTCCACGATGTTGACCGCGAGCCCGCCGCGGGCGGTCTCCTTGTACTTCACGCTCATGTCGCGGCCGGTCTGCATCATGGTCTTGATCACCTTGTCCAGGCTCACCGTGTGCGTGCCGTCGCCGTGTAGGGCGAGCCGCGCCGCCGTGATGGCCTTGACCGAGCCAACGGCATTCCGCTCGATGCAGGGGATCTGGACCAGGCCGCCCACGGGATCGCAGGTCAACCCCAGGTGGTGCTCCATACCGATCTCGGCAGCGTTCTCGACCTGCTCGGGCGTACCACCGAGGACCTCGGCCAGGGCGCCGGCCGCCATCGAGCAAGCGGTGCCGACCTCACCCTGGCAGCCGACCTCTGCGCCAGAGATCGACGCGGTCTGCTGGTAGATCGCGCCGAGGGCTCCGGCCACCAACAGGAAACGCGCGATGGCGTCGTCGTCGACGCCGGGCACGAAGGTGACCGCGTAGTGCAGCACCGCCGGGATGATGCCGGCCGCCCCGTTCGTCGGTGCGGTGACGATCCGACCGCCGGACGCGTTCTCCTCGTTCACGGCCAGCGCCCATAGGGTCACCCAGTCCAGCGCCCGTAGCGGGTCAACCGTCGGAAGCCCGCCGGACTCGGTGATCAGATTCTGGTACAGCTCCGCGGCCCGGCGCCGGACTTTGAGTCCGCCGGGGAGAACTCCCGGCGTCGAGCAGCCCTGCCGGACGCACTCGACCATCACCGACCAGATCTGCAGCAGGCCGGCCCGGACCTCGGCCTCGGGACGTCGGGCACACTCGTTGGCCAGCGCGAGATCGCTGATCGACAGTCCGTGGTCGCTGCACAGCTGAAGCAGTTCGGTACCGGTCTGAAACGGGTAGGGCACCGGTGTCGGATCCGGCCGCAGGCTCGGCTGGCCGGAGCCGTCGTCGTCGAGCACGAACCCACCGCCGATGGAGTAGTAGGTCCGCTCGTCGAGGATCTCCTCGTCCGCGTACGCGGTAAAGGTCATGCCGTTCGGGTGGAACGGCAGCCGTCGCCGCCGGTGCAGCACCAAATCGTTCTCAGGGTCGAAGGCGATCTCATGGCTCCTGTTGAGCCGCAGGCGGCCACTGCGCTTGACCTCGTCAGCGCGTACCGGCCCAGTAGTCGTATCGACCGTCTCCGGGTCTTCGCCCTCCAAACCCCAGAGCACGGCGTTGTAGCTGCCATGGCCGTGGCCGGTGGCTCCCAGTGAGCCGAACAGCTCCGCCTGCACCCGGGTCGTGCGCTCGAGGAGCCCGCCGTCGGCCAGCGCTGCCGCGAACCGGGCCGCTGCACGCATCGGGCCGACGGTGTGGGAACTGGACGGGCCGATGCCGATGCTGAACAGATCGAACACGCTGACCGTCACCGAACCAGTGTCCACCGTCGGTGCGGGGGCGACAAAGCCCTGCCGGCTCATACCCGGCAGGGCTTGGGTGCTTGCACAGCCAGTCTCCGGGGTCATGACCACCGACGCCGGGAGCGACACGCTTAGTCCATGATCCCGACACGCCGTTAAATTCAGGTGACACGCCGATGACGAGGGAAAGTCGGTCTGGGCCTCTTGCGGAGCCGGTCGGTCGGGTATAGAACTATCTCTGCCAGCGCGGAGGGCTTCGGCCCAAGGCAACGGCATCGAAGCTCCGGTCAACTCATACTTGACCGGAGCTTCACCCATTTAATGGTGCGGCGCTCGTTTCGCTCGGCATGCCGCTCGCTCGCCCGCTCTGCACAGGTTCCATGCGCTCTACACAGGCTGCAACCTATGCAGAGCACACCCAAACTTACGCATACGTAGGTTGCGGCAACAGGAGTGGGACGAGAGGGCGGTGTGGGACGCTGACGAGGTGAAGGCCCTGGTCAAGACGCAGCCTGGGCCGGGGTTGGAGCTCATCGAGCTGCCCATTCCGGCGGTGGGGCCGGGGGATGTCCTGGTCGAGGTCAAGGCGACGGGGATCTGTGGCACAGATCTGCACATCGAGGCCTGGGATCCCTGGGCGACGAAGACGATCGAGACGCCGCGGACGGTCGGGCACGAGTTCGCCGGCGAGGTGGTCGAGGTCGGATCCAGCGTGTCCGATGTCCATGTCGGCGACCAGGTCAGCGGTGAGGGACACCTGGTCTGCGGCCGCTGCCGCAACTGCCGCGCCGGCCGCCGCCACCTGTGCATTCACACCCGTGGTCTCGGCGTGCACCTCGACGGCGCCTTCGCGGAGTACGTCGTGCTGCCGTCGGGCAATGCGTGGGTCCATCCTCATCCGGTCAGCTGGGATGTGGCGGCGATCTTCGACCCGTTCGGCAACGCAGTGCACACGGCGCTGACCTTCCCGATGCTGGGCGAGGACGTGCTGGTCACCGGCGCCGGCCCCATCGGCATCCTGGCCGCGATCGTCAGTCGGCATGCCGGGGCCCGGCACGTGGTGATCACCGACGTCAGCGACGAGCGGCTGGCCCTGGCTCGGTCTCTCGGGGTGAGCAAGGCGGTCAACGTGGATCGGGAACGGCTGGCCGACGCCCAGTGCGAGCTCGACATGCACGAGGGATTCGACGTCGGACTGGAGATGTCGGGCAGTCCGGCGGCGCTACGCGACATGATCAGCGCGATGACCCACGGCGGCCGGATCGCTGTGCTCGGCCTGCCGGCCGCCGAGATCAGTGTCGATTTCGCCACCGTTGTCCTCAACATGCTCACTATCAAAGGGATCTACGGCCGCGAGATGTTCGAGACCTGGTACGCGATGTCGGTCCTGCTGGAGAGCGGACTGGATATCTCCGGCGTGATCACCGACCGCTTCCGCTATACCGAGTACCAACAAGCCTTCACCGCCGCCCGGTCGGGCCAGGGTGGGAAGGTGATCATGACCTGGGGAGAATGAGCAGCATGTACGCCGCACTCAAGGATCGGCTCGCCGACGACCTGGCCACCCTCAAGGCCGAGGGTCTCTACAAGGCCGAGGCAGTGATCAGCACGCCACAGTCGGCCGAGATCGGCGTCGGCGACCACCGCGTCCTCAACCTGTGCGCCAACAACTACCTCGGCCTGGCCGACCATCCGGCGATGATCACCGCCGCGCAGGAGGCCCTGGATCGCTGGGGCTTCGGGATGGCCTCGGTGCGTTTCATCTGTGGCACCACCGAGATCCACAAGGAGCTGGAGAGCCGGCTCGCCGACTTCCTCGGCACCGACGACGCGATCCTCTACGGCTCCTGCTTCGACGCCAACGGCGGTCTGTTCGAGACCTTGCTCGGACCGGAGGACGCAGTGATCTCCGACGCCCTCAACCATGCGAGCATCATCGACGGCGTACGCCTGTGCAAAGCCCAGCGGCTCCGCTACGCCAACCGCGACATGGCCGAGCTCGAGTCCTGCCTGCAGCAGGCCGCCCAAGCCCGGACGCGGCTGATCGCGACCGACGGGGTGTTCTCGATGGATGGGTACGTCGCCCCGCTGGACGCGATCGTCGAGCTCGCGGAGCGCTATGACGCGCTGGTCATGGTCGACGATTCACACGCGGTCGGTTTCGTCGGCCCGACAGGCGCCGGGACTCCGGAGCTGTTCGGCGTGCAGGACCGGGTGGACATCGTCACCGGGACGCTCGGGAAGGCCCTGGGCGGGGCGAGTGGCGGCTATACCGCGGCGCACACCGAGATCGTGGAGATCCTTCGCCAGCGGTCCCGGCCCTACCTGTTCTCCAACTCGGTGCCGCCCTCGATTGCCGCGGCGGGCATCGCGACGCTGGACATGCTGGCGAGCTCAGCGGACCTGCTCCGGGCCCTGCGGGACAACACGGCGTACTTCCGGACCGAGATGAGCGCTCGAGGGTTCGTGATCCCCGAGTCGGACCATCCCATCGTCCCGGTGATGATCGGCGATGCGGCCGAGGCCGCCGCGATGGCCGACCGGCTGCTGGCTGAGGGGATCTACGTCCGGGCCTTCTCCTACCCGGTGGTGCCGCGCGGCCAGGCCCGGATCCGGACCCAGATGTCGGCCGCGCACTCTCGCGCCGACCTCGATCGGGCGATCGACGCCTTCGTCAGTACCCGGGGTTGACCTCACCGGCTCGGGGAACGGGAACGATCTGCTTGCCGAGCGGCATCAGGCTGATCGGGATCAGCTTGAAGTTGGCCACACCCAGCGGGATGCCGATGATGGTGAGGCACAAGAGCGCTCCGGTGACGATGTGGGTCAAGGCCAGCCACCAGCCCGCGGCGATCACCCAGATGACGTTCCCCAAGAACGAGAACACCCCGGCGGTCGGCTTGCTGACCACCTCGCGGCCGAACGGCCACGCGGCATAGTTGGCCATCCGGAACGACGCGATGCCCCACGGAATCGTGATGATCAGCACGCAGCAGATGATCCCGGCCACCATGTAGCCGATCCAGAGCCACAGGCCGCTGAGGACGAACCAGATGAGATTGAGCAAGGTACGCACGAGCCCAAGAGTGCGCCCGATCTCACACCAAGGCAATGGGTCGCTTCCCTGACCGCCCCCGGGTAGTGCGCACTGCACGCCACTTCTTCGCGCTGCACGCCAGAAGTTACCGGAGTCCAGCGCAAGAAACGGACGCAGCGTCCGATTCCGACAGGGGGGCGGAGGGTGAGAGGGGGGGTCAGAAGCCCAGACCGAGGCGGTGATAGGCCTGGTTCCAACGGATCGCCTCCGCGAAGCGCCGGGGGGTCGTTCCCTCGTCGATGATCAACAACTCGGTTCCGGCCATCGCCGCGAAGTCGCTCAACTCCTCCACTCCGACCGCCGCTGACAGCACGGTGTGGTGCGGGCCGCCGGCCGCCAGCCAGCACTCCGCTGAGGTCGCCAGGTCCGGCGCCGGTTCCCAGACGGCGCGAGCGACGGGAAGCTTCGGCAATGGCTCGTCCGGCTCCACGACGGTCACCTCGTTCAAGACGAGCCGGAAGCGGTCGCCGAGATCGCAGATCCCGACCACCACCGCCGGACCAGGCTCGGCGTCGAAGACCAGCCGCACGGGATCTTCGCGATCTCCGATGCCGAGCGGGTGGATCTCGATCCGCGGCCGGCCCGCGGCGATCGTCGGGCAGACCTCGAGCATGTGGGCGCCGAGGATCTTCGGAGTCCCGGGTCCCCAGTGATAGGTGTAGTCCTCCATGAAGGAGGTGCCGCGGGAAAGCTGGACCGCCATCGCCTTGAGCGTGTGCAGCATGACGGAGGTTTTCCAGTCCCCCTCACCACCGAACCCATAGCCCTCGGCCATCAGCCGCTGAACCGCGAGCCCGGGAAGCTGCCGCAGGCCGCCCAGGTCCTGGAAGTTGGTGGTGAAGGCGCCGAACCCGCCGTCGGTGAGGAACGCGCGCAGGCCGGCCTCGATCCGGGCGCCGTACCGCAACGACTCATGCCGGTCGCCGCCCGAGGCCAGCTCAGGAGCGACGTCGAAGGAGTCGGAGTACTCCTCGATCAGCGCATCGATCTCCGCATCGCCGACCTCGTCGACGACCTTCACCAGGTCGTTGACGCCCCAGGTGTTGACCGAGACGCCGAAGCGCAACTGCGCCTCGACCTTGTCGCCCTCGGTCACGGCCACGTCGCGCATGTTGTCGCCGAAGCGGGCCAGCTTCAGGCGGCGCACCGCGGCATGACCGATGGCGGCCCGCTGCCAGGCGGCGATCCGGGCGACCGTACGCGGGTTCGAGACGTGGCCGGCCACGGTCTTGCGCGCGACACCCAGCCGGGTCTGGATGTAACCGAACTCCCGATCGCCGTGTGCGGCCTGGTTGAGGTTCATGAAGTCCATGTCGATCTCGGACCAGGGCAGGCTGAGGTTGGCCTGGGTGTGCAGATGCAGCAGCGGCGTCTGCAGCGCATCCAGCCCGGCGATCCACATCTTGGCGGGAGAGAAGGTGTGCATCCAGGCGATCAGGCCGATGCAGCCGGGGTCCGCGTTCGCCGCCAAGATCAGCTGGTGGACGGCCTCGGAGCTCGTCAGTACCGGCTTCCAGATCACTTCGACCGGCAGGCCGGTCGCGTTGAGTTCATCGGCGATCGAGCGTGACTGCCGCTCGACCTGCTCGAGGGTCTCGGGACCGTAGAGCCCCTGGCTTCCGGTGAGGAACCAGCAGGAGAAATCCGAGGTCGACATGTCTTCGCTCAGGCCCTTTCGGTGATCAACGCTGGCCGTAGACGTTCTGGTAGCGGTCGTAGAGGGAGTCGATATCGCTCTGCGGGATGGGCAGCGGCTCGCCCAGCTGGCGGGCGATGTGCACCGTCCGGGCGACCTCCTCGCACAGCACCGCCGCCTTGACCGCCTCCTCGGCGGTCTTGCCGATGGTGAACACGCCGTGGCTGCGCATCAGCACCGCGGTCGAGCGGCTGGCGCGTAGCGTGTCGACGATGCCGCGCCCGATCGAGTCGTCACCGATCAGCGCGAACGGACCGATCGGGATCTCCCCGCCGAACTCGTCGGCCATCATGGTCAGCACGCACGGGATGGCCTCGCCACGAGCGGACCAGGCGGTGGCGTAGGTGGAGTGGGTGTGCACCACACCACCGACCGTCGGCATGTGCTTGTAGACGTAGGCGTGCGCGGCCGTGTCCGAGGACGGCCGGCGGTCTCCCTCGACCAGGTTGCCCTCCAGGTCGGTGACCACCATGGCGTCGGGGCTCAGGTCCTCGTAGGAGACTCCCGACGGCTTGATCACCAGCAGGTCATGACCCGGCACCCGGGCCGATACGTTGCCGGCCGTCCACACCACCAGCTGGTTCCGCGGCAGGTGGGCATGCAGGTCGCTCACCTCCTGGCGCACCTGGCGTACCAGCTGCGCGATGGCGGCGGGGATTGTCACCAGACCTAGACTAGGGCGAGACCTCAGAACCGCTTGGAGGGCATTCGATGCCGCCGACTCCGCTCGACGAACGGCTGCCGGCTCTCCACGCGCACTACACCGCTCTGGTGAACGCAGCCATCGCCGCCGGCCGGATGGACCTGGTACGCGACCTGGCGAACGATTGCGAAGACGAGGCCCTCGAGATGATCCTCGAGGCGGAGGGCGCCGCATCAGGCCGAAGCAACCGGGTCGAGGTGCTCGAGACCGGCGGTTGGGCGGGCTGGCGAGTGTCCCATTTCTTCACCCGGCGGCGGAAGCACTGACCGGCTAACAATCGCGTATCGGCCTTCGAGCGCCTGGCCAAGAATCCTTGACACAACGCTCAGCCCAATGTCAGACTTCGCCCAGCCGAAAGCCTTTCGAAACGGTTTCGGAAAGATCGCGAAAGGCCGTTACTTCAAAGGGGAAGAGAGAATGACACTTCTGACCAAGAGGGCCACCGCGGCCGCTCTGTTGTCGGCGGGCCTGGCCCTGACGACGCTCACCGCGTGTAACCGGGATCAGGCCGAGCCGGGCGGGGAGGCCACCGGCGGCGGGAGCGAGGCCGCGGCCAAGCGAGCCTGCGTCATCCTGCCGGACGCGGCGTCGTCGAACCGCTGGGAGAACGGTGACCGTCCCCAGCTGGAGAAGGCGTTCACCGAGCGAGGGCGTGGAAACCGACATCCAGAACGCCCAGAACGACACCAGCAAGTACGCGACGATCGCCCAGCAGCAGCTCACCAAGGGATGCCAGATCATGTTGCTCGTCGACCTGAACAAGGCCGGTGTCCAGGTGGCCGAGAAGGCGAAGGCGCAGGGTGTTCCGGTGATCGCCTACGACCGGCCGATCGCGGGCGCCGACTACTACATCTCCTTCGACAACTTCGAGGTCGGCGAGCTCCAGGGCCAGATGATCGTGGACGGCCTGAAGGAGGCGGGCAAGGACCCGGCGACGCCAAGGTGGTCTACGTCGGTGGTGACCCGACCGACGGCAACGCCAAGCAGTTCCACGACGGCGCCGACGAGGTGATGGCGGCGGCGGGCATCAAGCCGGCCTTCGAGACTCCGGGCTCGTGGGAGCCGGCCAAGGTGCAGACCTACTTCGAGCAGGCCTACACCGCGATGAAGGGCGACATCGACGCCGTCTGGGTCGCCAACGACTTCAACGCCGCGGCGTGATCTCGGTGCTGGACAAGAACGGCAAGAAGGTGCCGGTCAGCGGTCAGGACGCCAGCCCGCCCGCGCTGCAGAACATCCTGCTCGGCAAGCAGATGGCAACCGTCTACAAGCCGTTCCAGCTGGAAGCCCAGGCTGCGGTGGACCTGTCCATGAAGCTGCTCAACGGCGAGAAGCCCGAGGTGCCCGACAAGGCAGCGGACGGCACGCCGTTCATCCCGCAGAGCCGATCGTGGTCAACGCCGAGAACATGAAGGTCGTGTTCGACGACGGCAACGCGAAGGTCGAGGAGGTCTGCACCAAGGAGGTCAAGGAGTTGTGCGACAAGGCGGGCATCTCCTGAGCCCAGCCCGTGTAGAGCAGTCAGTTCGGTCATGGTGGCCATGCGTCGAGAGTTCGGACGCATGGCCACCGACCTCGTGCGCGAGGGGTAGTCACAAGGGAGTAGGCGTGGAAACACCACTGATCGATCTGAAGGACATCCGCAAGAGCCTTCGGTCCCGTCGAAGTCCTCAAGGGCGTCGACATGCAGGTGTACGCCGGCAAGGTCACCGCGCTGGTCGGCGACAACGGTGCCGGGCAAGTCGACCTGTATCAAGGGACTGTCGGGGGCCCAGCCCTACGACTCGGGCGAGGTTCGCTTCGAAGGGCCAGCCCATCACCCTCCACTCGCCCAAGGATGCGTCGAGCCACGGCATCGAGGTCGTCTACCAGGACCTGGCGCTGTGCGAGAACCTCGACATCGTCCAGAACATGTTCCTGGGCCGCGAAGAGGTCCATCAGCGCATGCTGAACCAGGCGGAGATGGAGAAGAGCGCCGCGTCGACGCTGCAGGGGCTGTCGGTGCGGACCATGAAGTCGGTCCGGCAGAAGGTCTCCTCGCTCTCCGGTGGTCAGCGGCAGACCGTCGCCATCGCCCGGGCCGTGCTGCAGAAGGCCAAGCTGGTCATCCTGGACGAGCCGACGGCGGCGCTCGGCGTCGCCCAGACCGAGCAGGTGCTGGCCCTGGTCCGTCGCCTCGCCGATGCCGGCGTCGGGGTGATCATCATCAGCCACAACCTGGCCGACGTCTTCCGGGTGTCGGACTACATCAACGTGCTCTACCTCGGCACCATGGTCGCCCAGCTGGACGCGAAGGAAACCAGCTACAACGACGTCGTCGCCTACATCACCGGGATCAAGAGCGACACCACGCCGGTCGAGGTTCTCGAGGAGGAGGCGGTCTGATGACCACGCCCGTTGACAAGTCGTCGAACCCGGCGACGAACACCGCGGCCGAGACGGTGGCGGCCGCGAACGCCGCCCTGCCCCCGCACACGATCGCCACCGGCCACGAGGGTTCGTTCCGCGACCAGATCGACCACTACATCCAGCGGGTCCGTGGCGGCGAGATGGGGATGCTGCCGGCCCTCGCCGGGCTGGTGGTGCTCAGCCTGGTGTTCTGGGCGGCGACCCCGTTCTTCTTCACCAAGACCAACATCGCGAACCTGATGACCCAGACCGCGGCGCTGATGATGCTCGCGGTGGCGTTGACGTTCGTGATCCTGCTGGCCGAGATCGACCTGTCCGCCGGCGTCACGGGCGGTCTCGGCATGGCGATCTTCATCCTGCTGACCAACCTCAGTGGGCTGAACTGGATCCTGGCGCTCCTGGTCTCGTTCGTCGTCGGCGCCACGATCGGTACCTTCATAGGCTTCTTCGTCGCCCGAATAGGCGTGCCCTCGTTCGTCATCACCCTGGCCCTGTTCCTGGGCCTGCAGGGGGTGAACCTCGTGCTGCTCGGCAACGCCGGCGCGTACCGCGTCGAGGAGCCGACCGTCCGGGCGATCATGAACAGGTCCATGCCGGTCTGGGCCGGCTGGGCTGATGCTGGTCATCATCGTCGTCATCTCGCTGGTCACCTCGCTCTACGACCGCAGCCGTCGAGTCGCCAGCGGCATGCCGGTCCGGCCGATGAGCCTGCTGTTGGCCAAGGTCGGGGCCTGTGGGTCGTCGGCGGTGGGCTGGTCGTCCTGCTGCTGAGCCTGAACCGGTCCACCAGCGTGATTCGCGATTCGGGGGGTGCCGATCGTGGTGCCCATCGCGCTGCTGATCCTCTGGATCGGCACGCTCATGCTCGACCGCACCCGGTTCGGCCTGCACCTGTACGCGGTGGGCGGCAATCCCGAGGCGGCGCGCCGGGCCGGCATCAACGTCGCCCGGATCCGGATCACGGCCTTCATCCTGTGCTCCTGCCTCGCCGTGGTCTCGGGTCTGTTCACCGCCAGCCAGGTCGGCACGGTCGAGTCTTCGGCCGGTCGCGACATCGTGCTGTCCGGCGTGGCCGCGGCCGTGGTCGGCGGGGTCAGCCTCTTCGGTGGCCGGGGCCGTCTGGTCCACGCGGCCGTCGGGGCGCTGCTGATCTCGATGATCACCAACGGGCTCGGCCTGCTCGGCCTGTCCGCGGGCATCACCTTGGCGATCACCGGTGCCGTGCTGGCGCTGGCCGCCACGGTCGACGCCTTCTCCCGGCGTCGGTCCGGAGCGACCTCGTTGGCCCGGTCATAGCGGCGATCCGCAATCCCGTACTGCGGGGATTCAACCCCGATCCGTCCATCGTTCGGGTTGGCGAGGACTACTACCTCGCCACCTCGACGATGGTCTGGCAGCCGGGCATCCGGCTGTTCCACTCCACCGATCTCGCGAACTGGTCGCTGGTCGGCCATGGTCTGACCGAAGCAGATCACGACCTGTCCCCGCTCCACGGTCTGCGCAACGTCGAGAATCGGCGGTCGACGCCAGCCCTGACCGGCCGGCCGGCGCTGCCTCCCGAGGCTTCACCGGCACGATGATCGGCATGACCTGCATCGACTCCCACCGGCGGCACCTGTGGGCGGGCTTCGGCTACTTCGATCTCCGGCACGGATCCTCAGACGCCGGCTGAGGCCGGATCGGACTCCAGCTGCCATCCGCCGGCACCCCGCAGCTGGGTCACCGTGACCGCTCCGGCGTCGCAGGCCACCTCGAACTCCGCGGCGACCTCTCCTGTCTGATCGGGCACGGTGACGGTCACCCGGGTGCCGTCCGCGAGCTGGTACGCCCGCAGCGTGACGTCCTCGGCGTACGCGTAGTCCGGCCGGTCGCTCCGGCTGCCGATGGGCAGCACCGATCCGGGGCGGACGTAGACCGGCACGGTGCCGAAGTCGCACACCTCATGGACCCAGCCCGGGCCGGAGACCGTCGCGCCGGTCTGCAGATGGGTCCATACGCCGTCCGGCAGGTAGTACGAGGTCTCGCCGGAGGCGCTGAACACCGGCGCGACCAGTAGCCGGTCACCCAGCATGTACTGCCGGTCGAGATGCGTGCAGGCCGGGTCGTCGGGAAACTCGACGGCCATCGGCCGCAGGACCGGTACTCCGGTCTGGCTCGCTGCGACCGCCTGCCCGTAGAGGTAGGGCATCAGCCGCATCTTGAGCTGCGTGAACGTGCGCAGCACCTCGACCGACTCCTGGTCGAACAGCCAAGGCACGCGATAGCTGTCGCTGCCGTGCAGCCGACTGTGCGTACAGAGCAACCCGAACGGGATCCATCGTTTGAAGATCGCCGGATCCGGAAGTCCCTCGAACCCGCCGATGTCGTGGCTCCAGAACCCGAAGCCGGACGCCGCCAACGACAGGCCGCCGCGCAGGCTCTCAGCCATGGCGACGAAGGTCGACTCGCAGTCACCGCCCCAGTGGACCGGGAAGCGCTGGCCACCGGTGGTGGCGGACCGGGCGAAGACGACCGCCTCATGGTCACCCCGCTTGCTGCGCAGCAGCTCGAACACGGTCTGGTTGTAGAGATAGCTGTAGTAGTTGTGCATCCGCTCCGGATCGGAGCCGTCCGACCACACGACATCGGTGGGGATGCGCTCACCGAAGTCGGTCTTGAAGCAGTCGACGCCAAGGTCCAAAAGCGCTCCCAACTTGCCGGCGTACCACTCGCGAGCATCAGGATTGGTGAAGTCGACGATGCCCATGCCGGCCTGCCACTTGTCGGTCTGCCAGACGTCACCGTTCGGCTTGCGCAGCAGGAAACCGCTCTCGGCACCTTCGGCGAACAACGGCGAGCGCTGGCCGATGTAGGGGTTGATCCAGACGCAGATCCGCAGCCCCTTGGCCTTCAGCCGGGACAGCATTCCGGCCGGGTCGGGGAAGGTCCGGTGGTCCCAGGTGAAGTCGACCCAATGGAACTCGCGCATCCAGAAACAGTCGAAGTGGAACACCGACAACGGCAGATCGCGCTCGGCCATGCCGTCGACGAAGCCGGTGACGGTCGCCTCGTCGTAGGAGGTGGTGAACGAGGTGCTCAGCCAGAGTCCGAACGACCACGGCGGAGGCAGCGCCGGCCGGCCGGTCAGCGCCGCGTACTTGGCCAGAATCTCCTTCGGGCTTGGCCCGTAGATGACCAGGTAGTCCAATGACTCGCCGGCCACGCTGAACTGGACCCGCGACACCGCCTCGGAGGCGACCTCGAACGAGACCGCACCGGGGTGGTTGACGAAGACTCCATAGCCGCCGTTGGTCAGGTAGAACGGCACGTTCTTGTACGCCTGTTCGCTGCTGGTGCCACCGTCGGCGTTCCAGATGTCGACGACCTGTCCGTTCTTCACCAGCGGGCCGAACCGTTCCCCGAGGCCGTACACGACCTCACCCACTCCGAGGCTGAGCTGCTCGCGGACATAGCTCTCACCGCCTGCGGTCGTGAGCTGCGCCATGGCCTTGAACCCGCTGGCCGTCAGCACGCGACCGTCGGCGATGAACTCCAGAGCCCACGGCTCCCGCTGGAACCGCGCCGTCAGGGCACCGGAGGTGATGTTGGCCTGCTCGTCGTTCGAGGCCGTCGTGATCGGCGCGGCCGGATGCGCGGTGAGCTCGAACTGCGGCATCCGCGGTCGCTCGCCGAGGAAATGGCCGATCGAGATCGAAAGGACGTCGGCAGCCGGTGCGGTGCAGCGCACGGTCAGCAGCGGCTCGTTGAGGGTGTCGGCGCGAGTCACGATCCTGCGGGTCGGAGCGTACGCGGTGAGTGCGTCGGGCTCGGTGGTCACGTCGTAGACCTGAGCGGGATAGCGGGCCTGTACGCCAGGACGAAGCTGCCAGTAGCCGTCGGTGAACTTCACGTGCGCAAGGCTAGGGCCTCCGGACCTCGAAACAGTTGCGAAGATTCTTCGACTGCCGTATACAGAAGAGAACGGACGGACTGGGGGTGACGTGAGCGCAGGGTCGAGGCGGATGACGCTGCAGCAGGTGGCCCAGCGGGCCGGAGTCTCCACGCCCACCATCTCGAAGGTCCTCAACGGTCGGCCGGATGTGGCTCCCGCCACCCGGGAGCGGGTGCTGCGGGTGCTCCGCGAGGAGCAGTACCTGCCGCGGGGAGCCAGCGCGCTACCGCTGGCCACCAAGCACATCGAGCTCGTCTTCGATGCCCTGCGGAACCCGAACAACCTCGAGATCATGACGGGGATCATCGAGGCAGCCGACGAGCAGGGCGGCCATGTCGCGGTGAGCATCCTGCCGCCGGACGTCAACGCCCGGCAGTGGATCCATGAACTGGCGCGGTTCGGCCGGGCCGGGGTGATCATGGTGACCTCCCGGCTGTCGTCCGCACAGCAGAGCAGCCTGGTGGAAGCCGCGTTGCCGCTGGTTCTGATCGATCCCGGTGAACCCCATCGACGAGCCGGTGGCCAGCGTCGGGGCCAGCAACTGGCAGGGCGGGATGACCGCGGTGCAGCACCTGCTGGAGCTCGGCCACCGGCGGATCGCGATGCTCCGTGGATACCAGTGCCTGGTCGACGACGCCCGCTACCACGGGTACAGCGCCGCCCTCAGCCAAGCCGATCTCGACGTCGACGCCAGCCTGGTCGAGCGGGCCGACTTCCGAGTCGGGCCGGCGGTGGACGCGGCCCGGAAGATCCTGAGCCGCCCCGACCGGCCGACCGCGGTGTTCGCCGCCAACGACCACGAAGCCGTGGGCGTGATCGAGGCCGCGCGCCGACTGGGACTGAGCGTGCCCGGCGACCTGAGCGTGGTCGGTTTCGACGACAACGTGCTGGCCGCCGCCGCGTCCCCGCCGCTCACCACGGTCCGGCAGCCGTTCGCGCAGATGGGTGCTGTGGCGTACCGGATCCTGACCAACCAGATGGAGGGTCGGGAACCGAACGCTCTTCGGGTCGAGCTCGCGACCACCCTGATCATTCGGGAGTCGACGGCGCCGCCGGCGAGCTAGCTCGCCGGCAACAGCCAGCGGACCGACGAACGGAGCAGGGCCTGGTGGCCGGGGCTGTCGTAGGACGCGACGTCGTGGCCGAGCCCGTCGTAGACCGCGCGATGGCCGTCCGGCTGCCACGCCCACACCATCGGGTGTCGGTCGCCCGTCGTGATCATGCTCGTACAGCACCTCGATGCCCGGCTCGGTCTGCGAGATAGCTGTACCGCTCGTCCTCGACGGCGAAATCAGCCAGGTCCGCAGCGATCGGATGCTCGGAGCCGGCAAGCAGAATCGTCGCGTCGCCCCGCGGCGGATGCATGGTGCGACCCCGAACCCAGATGCCGCCCAGCAGCCCGGGCCAGTCCAGCTCGCCGGGCAGTGCGGTCACCGTGGAGTGGATGCCGAGCAGCGCTCCACCCGCCGCACAGTGGCTCGCCAGACCGGCCCGCACCACGTCGACAGCGTCGGCGGGTCGAGGTTGGATCGGGTTGCCGATATTGATCACCAGCAGCCGGTGTGAGCCGGGCTGTCGCAGTGCCTGCTCGACGTCGTCGGTGACCTCGACCGAGTATCCGGCCTCCTCGACAGTGCCGGCCAGCCGTGCCGAGGTGGCGACGAACGGGTGCCAAGGGTCGGCGTACGCCCCGGCGCCGCTGAGCACCAGGGCGTCAGCCATCCGGGTCATGGGCTCAAGGTACGCCGATGAGTTCTGCGAACTAGAGGAGTCAATGAAGACATGACTGAACTGACCAGCTGCCTTTGGTTCGACACCCAGGGTGAAGAAGCCGCGAACTTCTACGTCGGTGTCCTCCCGAACTCCAGCCTCGGTGCCGTCACCCGCTACGGCCCGGGTGATCGGGCCGGAGAGGTGATGACCGTCGACTTCACGCTATGCGGATCGAAATTCGTCGCGCTGAACGGGGGACCGCAGTTCTCCTTCAGTGAGGCGATCTCATTCCAGATCCCGTGCACGGACCAGGCCGAGGTCGACCGGTATTGGGATGCGTTGTCCGAGGGTGGCGAGGAAGGGCCGTGCGGCTGGTTGAAGGACCGCTACGGCCTGTCGTGGCAGGTGGTGCCCAACCGGCTTCCTGAGCTGCTGGCCAGCCCCGACCCGGCAACGGCCGCACGGGTGGCGGAGGCGATGTTCGCCATGAAGAAGATCGTGATCGCCGATCTGGAGGCTGCGGCAGCAGCTCGATAGAAAGCGTCGGTCGCCTTGGTCGCGGATCTGCACGTCTCCCTACGCTCTGCACATCTACGTCGTCGGGCCAAGACCCACGTGCATATCATCGTCAGCACCACCATCATCAGATACGGTCAACGTCACTTTGACTCATTCGGAATCGCCCAGAACCATGACGCAGCTGGTTGCCGAGCCCACAGCCGCCGTGGATGGCTATGCCCGTGACGGCGTGGTGATGCTGCGCGGCCTGTTCGCTTCCGAGGAGATCGCCGAGATCGCCCGCGTCTTCACCAAGCAGGTCGAGTCCGACCCGAGCCTCGGCCTGGTCGACCAACTGCCCAAAGACGACATCCTTAGCCGCTACCCGCGTATCGTCCACCCGCACCGCCACCCGGAGGTGGAGGCGGGTCGGATCGCCCGCCGGCTGATGACTGATCCGCGAGTCCTGGACGTCGTGCAGGACCTGATCGGTCCGGCGTACGGCGCGCAGTCGATGTTCTACTTCAAGCCGCCGACCGCCCGCGGGCAGGCGCTGCACCAGGACAACCTGTTTCTGCAGGCCCACCCCGAGACATGCCTAGCGGCCTGGATCGCGGTCGACGACTGCAACGGCGAGAACGGCGGTCTGATCGTGCTGCCCGGTTCGCACCGGATCCAGATCCTGTGTCCCGACGAGGACGCCGACCCGGAAGAGTCGTTCACGGACAAGACGATCCGCGTGCCCGACGGCGTGGAGCGTGTACAGACCGAGATGAAAGCCGGAGACGTGCTGTTCTTCCACGGGAGTCTCGTGCATGGCTCACGATCGAATAGAAGCGTCGACCGGTTCCGTCGATCGCTCATCTTTCACTACGTCCCTCAGAGCAGCCTGGAGATCGCGCGCTTCTACCTGCCGCTGATCGCGCCCTCGGGCGAGGATGTGCTGGTCGCGGAGTCTCCCGAGGGTGGCCCGTGCGGCGTGGGCTGGACTAGTGAGGGGCACTGAGCATCCGGCACGGACGACAGTAGGTCCTGGATCACTGCGATCGAGCCCTTTCGATCAGCTGCTGACGCCCTCACGTCGTGATCAATCCGGTGCGGACCGTCCCCGGGTGCAGGATTATCTAAAGCAAGTTCGAGGAGACCCCTTGCCCGTCCGTACCTCGCTCGGTCCGGACTTCGCCAAGGTCTGGACCGCCAGCGCAGTCTCCAACGTCGGCGACGGGGTCACCATGATCGCCGGCCCGCTGCTTGTCGCGCAGCTCACCGGTGATCCCGGTCTGGTCGCGGGTGCGGCGTTCGTGCAGCAGCTGCCCTGGCTGCTGCTCGCCTTGGTCAGCGGCGTGTACGTAGACCGGCTCGACCGCCGCCGCCTCGTGATCGTGGTCAATCTCGGCCGGTCTGCGGCGCTCGCCGCCCTAACCGCTGCCGTGGCCACGGACAACGTCACGATCCCGCTGGTCTACGCCGTGTTCTTCCTGCTCGGCACCGGCGAGACGCTCGTCGACACGGCGTACGCCGCGATCGTGCCCACGCTGGTGCCCGATGAGCATCTCGAGCGGGCGAACGCCCGGCTGATGGCCACGTTCGTGGTCGGAAACCAACTCGCCGCCAAGCCCCTGGGCGCGTACCTCTTCGTCGCCGGCGCGGCGGTGCCGTTCGGGTTCGACGCGATGACGTTCCTGGTCGCGGCGGCGCTTCCTCGCGACCGTGCGCTGGCGGCCGCCGCCGCGCGACCCTGCCGCACAGCGCTCCCGACAGCCTCCGCGCCGAGATTGCCGAGGGGCTGCGCGCTCTGTGGGAGCGACCGCCCATCCGGCTGCTGGCGATCTGCCTGTGCGTGATGAATGTGCTGTTCTGCGCCGCCTTCGCCACCTTCGTCCTGTACGCGCAGCGTCGGCTCGGCCTCGACGAGATCGGGTTCGGCACCCTGCTGTCGGTGTGGGCGCTGGGCGGCCTTGCCGGCGCGTGGCTCGCCCCGCGGCTGCGCGACCGCTTCGGGCCGGGCGTGCTGCTGCGCGCCGGCCTTGTCATCGAGACCGCGACGGAGCTTGTCCTCGCCGTGACCCGCTCGCCGGTGGTCGCCGCCGCCACGCTCGTTGTCTTCGGCGTGCACGCCATGGTCTGGGGCGTCATCACCGTGTCGCTCCAGCAGCGGTTGGTGCCCGATCGGCTGCGAGGCCGGGTCGGCAGCGTGTTCGGGCTGCTTGCGCTCGGCGGCGCCGCGCTGGGTACGCTCGTCGGTGGCTTCGTGGCCGACGCCACCACGTTGACGGCACCGTTCTGGCTGGCCGCCGTCGGCATGGTTGCGCTGACCGCGACCGTGTGGCGGCGATTCAGCGACGCCGTACTGTCGCCACCGCAACCCGCACCGACACCGACACCGTGAACGGTTGGCTGGCTGGGCCTGCAGGAACCGGGGAACGTTGATCACCACCGATCGCGCTGGCAGGCTAGCCACACATTGTCGCCGTGCCGGGAAGGGAGCGACGTTGGATCGGCGATCCTCTGGTCTTCGTCTGTGTGAGGAGTTCTACCGGGCTTGCGTTGCCCCAGCGATCGCCGCGGAGTTCCCGAGGCCTGCCTCATGCTGCCGGGCTCCTGGGCCGAGGGTCGGAGGTACTTGGATACGACGACAGCATGTCCACCGATCACACCTGGTTCGGCTCGGGTGACTGTCTTCGTGCGCGGATGAGGTTCTCGCCGAAGCAGCGGTGAGTCGGTGCACGACCAGGTTCGACCGCGCCGGATCCCGGACCTGTTCGAGGGGGTTCCGACCGAGGTCAGCGTCACGACGGTGCGCCAGTACTTCCTGGACCAGCTCGATCTGGACGTGTCGGTCGCCTGGGACGCCTACGACTGGATCAGTCTGCCGGAGCAACGTCTGTGTGCGATGACAGCGGGAGCGGTGTTCCACGATGACCTCGACCTGGAGCAAGTGCGCCGGAGGCTCGCCTACTACCCACGCAGACGTCTGGCTGTACCTGATGCTCGCGGGTTGGTGGCGGGTGCACCCAGAGATGAACCTCGTCGGGCGCGCCGGCTACGCGGGGGATGAGCTCGGGTCGACCTTGATCGCGAGCGAGATGGTGTCCGGGCTCATGCACCTGTCGTTCCTGATCGAACGCCGATATGCGCCTTACTCGAAGTGGTTCGGCACCGCCTTCTCGGAGCTCCAGATCGCTGACCGCTTGTCCGCGCCGCTCGACCGCGCGCTTCATGCCCGTACCTGGAGGGAACGCGAAGAGGCACTTGGGCAACGGCTACGAGATCGTTGCCGAGCGCGTTCAACGACCTCGAGATCGCACCTCGGCTGGCCCTCGAACCGGTCCGGATGTGGGAGCGTCCGTTCGCCGTCCCGTGGGCCGACTTTCCCGGCGCTCTGAGCGCGTCGATCAGCGATCCACAGGTGCGCGACCTGCTCGAGCGCTGGCCGACCGGCGGCATCGACCAGGTGCGGGACATCCTGTGGGCGCCCCGGTTCCGGACCAAGGTGCGCGATCTGGCGAAGCCGTGAGTCTTCGTCCTGAGTCGGCGCCAGGTCCGATGAGTCAGCGTTCGCAACCGCCGTCCCGGTCCGGCCGAGCGTGAGTGACCGCGAGGTCGACCGTGCCCTTGTACGCGTACGGGTCGTGCCCGGCCACCAGCACCACGTCCCGGTAGTCCGCAACCCCCATCCACTCGCCCTCCTTCGGGAGCTCGCCAGGGCAGCAGCGACTCCGCACTCATGTAGTGGTTGGCGAGCGCGCGCCGGTACCCGTGGCGGCCCGAGTTCTCCAGTGAGCGGTGCAGCAGATAGCCGTTGAAGATCAGCGCGGTGCCGGCTGGAATCTCGACCGGCACGGCGTCCTCGTCAGTGTAGGGAAAGTCGTACGCCTCGATGCTGCAGTCGAACCGCGGGTCGTGCTGCTCGCGTGCCGGATACAGCACGCCCCGGCGATGCGAGCCGGGGAGCACCCACAGGCAGCCGTTCTCGACCGTGGCGTCGTCCAGGGCGATCCAGACGGCGGTCAGTGAGCGGTCCCGGGTCGGGATGAAGCACTCGTCCTGGTGCCATGCCTGGCCCGGCTTGCCCTCACTCTTGATGAAGAGCATGGACTGCATCGCTTTGACGTTGGGTCCCACCACCCGGACCAGGGCGTCGATCACACGGGGCGCGGCCAGGCCGCCCGCGCGGTCCCGGACACCTTATGAGGGTGGTGAATGCAGATGTATCGGCGCAGAACCTCCTCATCGCTCAGGTCCACCTCGGCGAGGGATTCCCGTCGCAGGCCCGACCAGCCGGCACTCGGGTCACCATAGGCGACTTCGCCGTACTCGCCGCGGCAAAGGCGGAGGGCGTCGTCGTTGATCAACGCCACATCCTCGGCACTCAGGGCATTCGCCAGTAGGGCAAACCCCTGGGTGCGGTAGTGCCGGACGAACTCGTCGTCGGCGGCGTCGAAGAAGCGGAGCATGCCGGCAGGCAGTACGGCGGTCATAGTCGTATCCCTCTCGTTCTTGTCTTGTCGAATCCTCACAGCGATTCAGGCTCATGCCGATGCCCTATCGGCATTCATTACTATCTGATCGTGACATTGTGGGTCATGGAGCGGGAGGTGTTGCCCGCGCTCACGGTCGCTGGTGCCGGCGTGGCGCAGGTCATCGACTACGCACCCGGTTCCAAGCTCGGACCTCGTCGTCTCCTCGACTACGAGTTCGTCTGGATCCTCAGCGGTTCTGCCACCTGGACTCTGCACCATGGCGGCGGCCCACGTGGCACGGCAGCAAGCAGGTCACTGTCGCTTCGGCCGGGCACGCTGCTGCTGGCTCCCAGCGGAGTGGTCGACTCCTTCCAGTGGGATCCGGTCCACTCGACCCGGCACGCCTGGGCGCACTTCCGAGTCGAGGACAGCGCACGGTTGCCCGATCCCGCCACTTGGCCACTAGTGCGCGACCTGTCGACCGCACCGGTTCTCGACGGGATCTGCAGCTACTTGATCGAGCTCTCGAACCAGCCTTTGGCGGCGGCTCAGCCGCGCAGCGCCCAGTTCCTCGCCGTGTTGCTCGACCTCTTCGTCCGCGGCCCGCTCGCGGAGCGACCGCTGCCGACCGCTCCGCCGCTGGTGATGACTGCGATGGACGCCGCCCGGCGAATCTGGCAGGCCGACGGTGTTCGCCTGATCACCGTCGACGAGCTGGCGCGTGCCGCCAGTGTTTCCGCCGGGCATCTGTACCGCATCTTCCGGGAACACTATGGTTGCGGGCCGGCCCATGCACTGGAGCTCATTCGACTCTCCCGCGCGGCGATGATGGTCCAGCGCAGCAATGCCTCATTGGCTGACGTGGCGAGTGCAAGCGGCTTCGCCAACGCCTATCACCTCTCCAGGCGGTTCTCCGCGGCGTACGGAGTCCCGCCGGGCAAGTTCCGGCGGGATCAGCCGACTTCGGATCCCCAGGCTCCGGTGCGGGACGCCGGACTGCACCAGGTGGCCTACCTGCTCTCGCGCTCATGAGTCTTCCCAGGCGGAGCCACATCTCACGGGATCGGCCGCCGCTGGGTCACCCATTGATCGCGTCGAGGTCGCGTACGGCGTAGCGGTGGTGCTCCCACTCCTCCTCGAGGATCACGTGCAGGCACGAAAGGGTGGTCTCGGCATATTCGGGGTTCCACGGGTTCTTCCGCGTGGCGGCCAGCTCGTCCGATGTCACCACAGCGATCGACGAGTGGGATCACGTCGACACCGTTCACGCGCAAGAAGCTCTGGCCGTTGGAGAGCCACGGTGCGTCGATGTCCGCCTCCCGCACCTCGACCCCGCGCATCACGACACCGGACAGGTCAGCCCCGATGAACCGTGCGCCACGCAGGTCCGCCTCGACGAACTCCGCTCCCTGCAAGTCGTCAGACCGGGTGAAGGTTGTCGCCATGACCTCACCTTGTCGGAATGGGTTGCACGGCAGGCCGAACCGGTCTCACGCCGACGCTCGCGTGATCTAGTTGTGAGGTGGCGACATCCCCGGAAGACCTGCTGAGCCGGCTCGCGGCCGAGCTTGGGCGAGGAGCTGGGCGATGAACTGCTGAGTCTGTCGGTGCACGGCTCATGGGTGGCCGGTGACTTCAAGCTCGGGCGCAGCGATCTGGATCTCCTAGCTGTCCTGGCCCATGATCCTGGCGAGCGCACGCTCGCACGTCTGGCGGCCCTGCACGCGGCGATCGCGGCAGAGGCACCGGAGTGGGACGACCATGTCGAAGTGGACTACGTCTCGGTCGACGCCGTCGAGGGCGTCCTGGCGGGCGACAGTCAGGAGCACTCGATGGTGCGCATCAGTCCTGGCGAACCCATCCACCTCCTGCTCGCCCACCGGCACTACCTACTCAACTGGCGTGCCGCACGTGATCACGACCATGCGATCATCGGCCGGTCACCGGTCGACGTGCTGCCCGCAATTCCTGACGATCTGGTGCGGGCGGTGGTGATCGAGCATGCACGGCAGTGGCCGGCATGGTTGGACGATGCTCGAACCCCAGGGTTCCAGGCCTACGCGGTCCTGACGATGTGTCGAATATTGGCCTTCCTCCGGACCGGACGGCAGTGGTCCAAGCACATGGCCGCGGTTTCCGAGCAAGAGACCATGCCCGAATGGCGAGGACTCATCAGCTGGGCCGACGACTGGTGGTACAGAAACGGCTCCGACACGGCACCTCACCGAATGAACGACGTGACGGCGTTCGTCCAGAGCGCGTCGCAGCTCGTGGACGAGAGGTATGGATAGCACGAGACCATAGGAGATCTGCCGACCCCGGCCAACTTGGCTAGTCCACGGCGAGAAGGTGGTACAAGACCGTGTGCTCCGGGTGGACCGCGGCTGCCGCGAGTCCCACCTCCATCAACACCCCACCGGGCAGCTCTATGCCTAGCTCTCCGTCGCCCGACATCCGATACCGGGCCCGGCCTCCTGTGGCGAACTCGGCGTACTTGTCGACCGGCTCGTGTTCGACACCCCACCACAGCGGCGGCCTGAGGCCCATCGGTGGGTAGTTGATCATCAAAGGGGTGACCCGATAGCGCCGCTGAGGGTCGAGGCCAGCGAACCTGAGCCGGCCGGGCGACGCCACCTCTGAACGCCCCACCGTGGAGAATCCGAAGATGCTGCGGCTCTGGTCGGCGGCGACCACGCCATGAACGCTCAGCGACGGATCCGGCAAGTGCACCCTGAACAGGTCGCCACCCAGCAGCAGTTCCCGGTGCTCCTTGAACAGCTCGATCCAGGCCTGCAACTGCTCGAGCTCCTCCGGGGCTGCTCTGGCCAAGTCCCACTCGATCCCCAGGTGACCGAAGATCGCCGTCGCCGCCCGGAAGTCCAGGTCGTGTACGCGGCCGGTGGTGTGGGACCGACCGGACGCGATATGCGCGCCCATCAGCTCTGGCGGGATCAGCTGGGTAGTCCAGCGGTGCATGGTGAGCCGCTCAAGCGGGTCGATGCAGTCAGAAACCCACACGCGGTCGGTCCGTTCCAGTACTCCGAGGTCGACCCGTGCCCCTCCGGAGGAGCAGGACTCGATCTCGAGGCCGGGATGCGCGGCCTTGATCTCGTCCACCAGCCGGTAGAACGCCAAGGTCTGCTCATGTACTCCCGGTCGACCGCTGGGCTGGATACCGGCGTCGATCAAATCCCGGTTGTGGTCCCACTTGATGTAACTGATGTCGTACTCGGCGAGGATCGCGAAGATCGCGTCTCGGATGTAGGCGTAGCACTCCGGGATGGCGAGGTTGATCACTTGCTGGTGCCGCGACTCGATCGGCAGCCGGTCGCCGGTGGCCATCACCCACTCCGGGTGGGCCCGGGCGGCGTCGGAGTCGAGGTTGATCATCTCGGGCTCGAACCAGAGCCCGAACTGCATCCCCAAGCTGGTGACTGTGTCGACCAACGGGTGCAGGCCGTCGGGCCAGACCTCCTTCGATACCGTCCAGTCACCCAGCCCGGCGCGGTCGTTGCGCCTCGCGCCGAACCAGCCGTCGTCGAGCACATAGCGCTCCACACCGAGCTTGGCCGCCCGCTCCGCCAGGTCGACCAGCCGATCCAAGTCGTGGTCGAAATAGACCGCCTCCCAGACATTCAGCGTCACTGGTCGCAGCGGCGTGGGGTGCTGCGGCCGCGAACGCAGGTAGCGGTGGAAGCGGTGCGCGATTGCGTCCAGCCCGATGCCGTACGCCGCGTATACCCACGGTGAGATGTAGCTCTCGCCCGGCTGCAGCACCAACTCACCAGGCAACAGCAGCTCCCCGCCGCCGACCACCTGTTCACCAGTGGAAAGCCGCTCGGCGTAATGGGTGTGATTGCCGCTCCAGCCGGTGTGCACCGCCCAGATCTCGCCCCCGATGAAGTCGAATCCGGGGTCACCGAGGTGCAGCACGGTGGCCGCGTCGGCCCCGGTCCGGCCCCGGCGACCTTCTCGCAGGTGGGTTCCGACCGGCATCGCCCGGCGCTGCGGCGTACGCTCCTTGCCCCAGCGCCCAGCGAGGTCGAAGATCTCGGCGGCGTGCGAGGGCACCGGGAAGGCCAGCACAAGATCGTCCAGCCCGTACGGCTCACCTCGGTTGGTCAGGGTGGCCCGGGCGCGGAGCAGCCCTCCCGGCAGCATCTCCAGCTCGATCCTGAGCTCGAGCCCGGCCACTTCGTCGACGGCATCGACACCGACCGTGGCGGGACCCGCACGGTTCACCACAGTCTGGTCAGCGGGGACCTCGGCGCCGTCAACCCGCAGCGCAGTGGTCGTGAACTTCGGCGACCAAGCCACACCACTGCGGGATCCACTGATCCCCGGGCGGCCGACCCAGCCGTTCCAATGCTCAGGCAGCACGGCGATCCGCATCGGATCGTCGACACTGTTCGGTGCTGTGGGCACGATTCCGGCCCGCACAAGGACCGCTGCGTCTGCCGACGAAAGGTTCGCGACCCGTGCGCCCCAGTGAACAACAGCCGGCAGGCGGCCATCGGTCAGATCGAGGACCACGCTGAGATCTCGCTCGTGAAGTACAACGCAGGCGTTAGGCGACACGCTGGCTCTCTCCTGTGCGACTGGGATCGGCGATACTGCTCAAACCGGGAGGTGAAACGTCGGCTGCGAGACAACCGCAGGACTCGCGGATGACCAATGACATCGGGAACGTCTGATGCCCCTCGTCCATGGGGAAATCCGACAGCACCCTGCGGACCGCGGACTGCGCCATCTCCCTCACCGGCTGCTGAGCCACGGTCAGCGGCGGTGACGTGAACTCGGACTCCATCGTGCCGTCGAAGCCGATCACGGCGACATCCTGTGGCACCCGCCGGCCGGACGACTGGAGGGCCCGCAGCACGCCGACGGCCTGCAGATCGGAGCTGGCGAAGATCGCCGTCGGAGGGTTTCGGGCGGCGAGCAGGTGCATCGCCCCCGCGTATCCACCCTGTCGGGTGAACGGCCGACGGGCGATTGGCCCATCCGGCAACCCCGCCGCGCGCGTCGCGGCGAGCCAGCCTTGCTCCCGCAGATCGGCGCCCGGGACGCCCTGACCGATGACCAGGGCCACCTGCTCGTGCCCGTGGACCGCGATGAGATGCTCTACCACCGAGCGTGATCCCTCCGACACGTCACATCCCACGGACGCCAGCCCTGGAACCGGGATCGCGGTATCGATGACGACGGTCGAGAGACCGACCTCGCGGATACTATTCGCCCGTTCCGGGCTCACGCCGACGCTGGCCAGGATGAGGCCATCGGCCTGGCGGTCGATGAGGTCATCGATGATCTGGCTTTCGATCACCGGGTCGCCATGGGCATTGGCCATCAGCACGGCGTAGCCGCGGGAGTCGGCCTCCGACTGGATCTGCAGGGCATAGTCGGCGAAGAACGGGTTGCTGATGTCTGAGACCACCAGCGCCAGCATCCTCGTCGACCCGCTGCGTAGCGCACGGGCGCTCAGGTTGGGACGGTAACCAAGGACCTGGATCGCCCGTCGGACCCTCGCGGCAGTGGCCGCCGCCACCGGCTTAGGACCATCATTGATCACGTAGCTGACCACGGCGGTGCTGACGCCGGCGTATCGCGCAACATCATTCCGGGTCACCGGGCGCACGCGGTTCTCGTGCCTTCGTACCTTCGTCATCTCCCAAGCTCCGCACCAGGTACGGTCGAGGACCCGCGCACCCCTGCCTCCAGGAGCGGAACCGGACGGCTCAGGCTCATGCCTGCGATGCCCGATCTCGGCCCGTTCGGACCCCAGATCGGCGCTCGCCTATCTTCGGCTGAACGCCTGCGGCCCTCCGGCAAGTTTCTACACGACAGCAACAGGTTCTCCTACCGCCTGGTTACCTGTAAACCTCCGATTCACCGACTATTGCCACGCGGAACTCTACTCGGGTAGCGTCGAGCTTGCACAAGCCATTAGAAGGGTGAGGTCATACCAGCCCTCGGCCATTTTCAGCGAGCGGCTGGCACATCCGACCCCGCACTTGCACGGCTGTCATAGAGCCCGATTGGGCGCGTTCAAGGAGGAATGGATGGCTGAAGTTAGAGACGCTCTTGGCCGCGTGATCTCGCGTCGGGGCTTTCTCGGCACGACGGCGTTGGCAGCTCTTGCCATAGGCGGCGCGGGCTCGTTGTCCGGCTGCGGCGGTGGTTCCTCGGGCGGTCCAGGCGGTGGCACTGGTGGCGAAACGGGCGACGCGGCCAGTGGCCGCGGCGGTGCCGTCACCTGGGGCGCGTGGGCCAATCCGGGCGAGGCCGAGCGGTTCAAGCAGGTGTCGAAGGCCTACGAGGAGAAGTACGAGACCAAGATCACGTTCCAGATCCTCACCGGCGACTACCTCCCCAAGCTGCTGACCCAGCTGGCCGGCGGCAGCGCGCCGGATGCCTTCTACATCGGCACCGACGGCATGGCGAAGCTGATTGAGTCCCAGAACGTCATCGACCTGACCGAGTTCACCAGCAAGTCCGATTCACCGGTCAAGATCGAGGACTTCTACCCAGGACTCCTCCCCTGGTGCAAGCCGGCCTCCGGTGCGGGGGTCTACGGCCTGCCGGTGGACTGCAATCCGCTGGTTTTCTGGTTCAACAAGGAGATGGTCTCCGCGGCGGGCATCACCCAGAGCCCGGTTCAACAGTTCGAGGCCGGCACCTGGAACCGTGACGCCTTGGACGACTTCCTGACCAAAATCAAGGCCACCGGGAAGCGTGGCCACGTGATCGAAGGCGGCTGGGACCGGTGGTTTTCCTGGATGACCACGTTCGGGGGCAAACCGATCGACGACCAGACCAACAAGGCTGTCTTCAACGAGGACCCGAAGTCCATGGAGACCGTGGAGTGGCTGTTCCAGCACATCAAGGACGAGACCATGACCTACGGCGGCTCGCTGCCCAAGGGCCAGGGTGTCGACGCCCTGTTCTACGCCCAGCAGGTGGCCAGTGGCAGCTGGGGCCGCTGGATCTTGCCGAACCTGAAGAAGCTGAAGTTCGGCTACGACATCGCGCCCTATCCCTCCGAGGACGGCAAGACCATTGCGCCGGTCAACATCCCGGTCGCGGCCATGGGCGTGAACGCCAAGGCCAAGGATCCGGACGCGGCGCTGTGGTGGACCACCCGGTACGTGAGCGTCGAGGGTCAGAAGGCTCGACTCGCCGGTGGCGGCAACGCCGTGCCGTCTATCCCCGGCGCCGAAGACGTCGTGACCGAGGGGAACCTGCCGGAGCACGCCTCCTACTGGAACGAGGTGGCCAAGGTCGGTTACGCCATCCCGCTGGCCATCGCGAGCAAGGCCGAGGTCGCGGCCAACATCAACGCCGAGATCGACAAGGTGATCAAGTCCGGCGCCGACGCCAAGACCTTCGCCGACAAGATCTGCGCCTACATTAACGAGGGCTAGTCGTGGCCACCACTGTCGAGGGCAGACCCACCCCGGACGGCACAGTCGCTCCAGGGTCGGAGCTGGTGCGAACCACTCCGGGGATGAAAAAGAAACGGCGCCAGGACTCACTGTGGGCGCTGGCCTTTCTGTCGCCGCAGCTGGTCGGGTTGCTGGTTTTCATGCTCGGTCCCCTGATCTTCGCGGTCATCCTCGGTTTCTCCAGCTGGGACGGCTTCGGCTCGCGCACGTTCGTCGGGTTCGACAACTTCATCGGTGTGCTGCAGGACCCGCAGCTACGGCAGTCGTGGATCAACACGGCGTGGTTCACGGTGCTGCAGCTGCCCGGACTGATGATCACCGGTTTCCTGTTCGCGTTCCTGCTCCAGAAGGCGGGCCGGCTCAAGTCGGTGTACCGGGTGTTCTTCTTCGCGCCGCAGGTGACGTCGAGCATCGCCGTCGCCGCCATCTGGCTGTGGTTGCTGAACCCCGAGATCAGCCCGCTCAACACCTTCCTGGCCCGGATCGGGCTGCCGACGCCGGACTGGCTGCAGGACCCGGCCACTGCCATCCCGGCCATTGCGTTTGTGTCGGTCTGGCAGGCCCTGGGCTACATGATCGTGATGTACATGGCCGGCATCGAGAGCGTGCCGAAGGCGCTGTACGAGGCGGCCGACATCGACGGCGCCAACGAGTGGCAGAAGATGCGCAAGATCACCATCCCGCTGCTGTCGCCGACGATCTTGTTCTTGTCGATCACGTCGATCATCGGGTCGTTCCAGGTCTTCGACTACATCTTCTTCTTCTACGAGACCACCGCCCCGTCGAACGCTCGCACGATCGTGTACGAGATCGTCAACATCGCTTTCCGTGAGTTCAGGTTCGGATTCGCCTCGGCGATCGCGATCTATTTGTTCATCGTGCTGCTGATCGTGACCGGCCTCCAGCTGCTCGCGCAGAAGAGATGGGTGCACTACACAGAATGACTACCACCAGAGCCGAGCTCGCCATTCACGCGGCCGAGGAGGTCGAGAGCAAGGAATACGGGAAGAGGACCGACGAGGAGGGTCGGGGCTTCCGGCCCAGCCGGATCCCCCTGCACATCCTCTTGATCATCTTCTCCATCCTCATGTTCATCCCGTTCATGTGGATGGTGTTCTCCGCCTTCAAACCGCTGGACGAGATCTTTATGCGGCCACCGAAGATGCTGCCCAACAACTGGACGGTGGAAGGGTTCCGCACGGCGTGGCAGGGCGCACCCTTCGCCTCGGCCTACGTCAACAGCTTCCTCGTCGCATCCTTGGTCACCATCATCACGCTGCTGACCTGCGCGATGGCGGCGTACGCGTTCGCCCGGATCAGGTTCCCCGGCAGCAACGTGCTGTTCGGGATCTTCCTGGCCACGATGATGGTGCCGTTCCAGCTGACCATCATCCCGCTCTACATCATCCTCGGTCAGCTGCAGTGGATCGACACCCTTCTGGCGCTGATCGTGCCGGCGGGCTTGTTCAACGCGTTCGGCGTGTTCTTGATGCGCCAGTACGTGCGGGGTATCCCGTTGGAACTGGAGGAGGCCGCGGCCATAGACGGGGCCGGGCGCATCCGGACCTTCACCACGATCATCCTGCCGCTGCTGAAGACGCCGATGACCGCGCTGGGTATCTTCGTCTTCCTCGGCCAGTGGAACGACTTCTTCCGGCCGTTGATCTTCCTCAACAGTGAGGAGAAGTTCACCATCCCGCTGGTGGTGAACTACTTCAAGGGCGCCTACGCGTCGGACTGGACGAGCCTGATGGCGGCGACCACCATGGCCGCGCTGCCGATGTTGATCGTCTTCATCATCGCCCAGAAGCAGATCGTCGAAGGCATCGCCTTGTCGGGATCGAAGACGTAGCGAACGTCATCGACCCGCGACAGCGGGACAGCTGTTCAGCGCCGGTGGGCTTCCGCCGGCGCTGAACGCCGTTCTGGGGCCGGACGTGGCACGATGAACGCGTTCCATCCCCAGGAGGTCTGTTGCCCAGCCCCGTCCCGGCAGACCGTGCCGCCTCCCGCTTCCGGTTGCCGATCGAGCCACCCACCCGCCAGCTCCTGATCGCCTCCCTGGCCGCCATCGCCGGCGCGTGCCAGCTGTTCGCCTGGGCTCTGGCCCGCCTTCCCTGGTTCTTCTTGGTCCTCGGGGTCATCCTGATCGGCATCGCTGTCGGAGTCGCCTTGGCGGCCCTGGTGCAGCACCACCGGTTGCGGTGGGTGGCCTACGTCGGTCCGGCGGCGCTCACCGTCATCCGCGGCAACCGCCGCGAGGTCTTTCCTTGGAGGGACGTCGCAGCGATCCAGTACGTCGACTCCCGGCTGCGGGTCCTGGGCAGTGACGGCCGACCTCTCTGCACGCTGCCGGTCGATCGGACGCGTACGGCACACGCGGCCGCCGGTCAACTGCGGCAAGCCATCCAGGCTCAGCTGGGGTGATCAGGCCGAAGACGAAGCCGAATGGGTCATGGCAGGCGAGGCTAGCCGTCCGGCGCGCCCCGCCATTTGTGGTTCGTTCAGGAGTTGGCGGGGTTAGCTCAGGCGGGAGCGTCGCCGAAGTCGGGCACGTGTAGACGTGCACCGCCCTGCCGCGTTGACTGGTGGGCGATGATTCCGGGCACGGTGAAGCGGGCGGCCGCCCAGGCGTTGACCGGTGGCAAGGTGCCCGTCTCGACGGCGCGGGCGAAGTCGTCCACCAAGAAATGATGGCTGCCCTCGTGCCCGGTGGGGACCCCGCGGAAGGCATCGGGAAGGCGGCTGACCTCGTGCACGGCCGCGTGGCCAGAGATGAAAGCGTCCCGCAGCTCGGGGGCGACGTGGGCCAGCGACGGGTCGTCCGGCGACATCGAGGGCCGCGAGTCGATCTGGTCGGAGATCTCAGTGACGCCCTGCTTGTCCTGCCAGTACGTGACCGTCGCCAACTGCTCGAAACTGGCTTCGGTCCCGAAGAACCGGAATCGGGACTCTCGCATGTGTGACGGGTACCCAACCCGGCGCATCTCGTTGATCCGCATGATTCCACCGTCGGACAGCTCAAACAGCGCCGACGCGTTGGAGAAGTCGTTGTCGAACTGGCTGACGGAGCGGTCGAAGACCCCATCGCCTCGCTGATCGACGACCCCTAGCGCACTGACGCTGACGGCATGAGCTGGCAGCGCACCAAGGACCCCGCCGATGGAATGGGTCGGGTAGAGCATCGGCGGATAGCTGGCCGTGGCCTTCCACAGCTCGCCGCCGCTGTACTGATAGGCAGCGTAAAACCCGAGGTCCATGTCATGCACGTAGTCGCCTTCGCTGTAGAAGACGCGGCCGAAAGCGTTTTCGGCAAGCTTCTGCCGGGCGTAGATCGTCGCAGGGTTGTAATAACTGGTTTCACCCATCATGTAGGTCAAGCCAGTCTCCACGACCAAGTCAAGGATCTGCTCGGCCTCCTGGACGGTTAGGGCCATCGGCACGGCGGAGTAGACGTGCTTGCCAGCCTTCAAAGCCTCGACGACGAGCGGACCGTGCGTCCAGCGCTGGGTGAAGATCGCCACCGCATCGACGTCGGAGCCAAGCATCTCCTCGAAGCTGCCGACCGCCAGCCCAATGTTCTCGCGCCCAGCCAGCTCCTCAGCCCGATTCGACAGCAGATCGGTCACCCGGACCTCGCTCACCGCCGGGTGCAGCCTGAAGAGCTTGGCAAACGTGCCGGCGAACTGGCCGGCTCCGACCATGCCCAAGGAGAACATCCGTCAATTCCTTCGGGGATCTGTCGAATGGACCGCCGACATCACGACATCCGCCGTCCTCGATTCTCCGAACCTACCGCACTGCCTCCGCCTCCGGAGGTGGAGGACCCTAGGTCCCCGCCTGGTCACCGGACGGCAAGTCTCGCCTAAGTCGGGCCCGCGTAGTCTGGGCAGGTGACGGCGCCGGCGCGGGTGCAGCAGACTCCCGGCTGGCTACATGACCAGATCCCGGACCTGCTCGGCTTGGCCACGGCGCTGACCGGCTCGGCCGAGGCGGCTGCCGACCTGGTGGCCCAGACGATCATCCGCGCGCCGCGACGGCTGTCCCGGCAGTCCGCCGCGGAGACGGCGGACGACGACCTGCTGGCGCTGCTCGTGGGCCGGTTCCTGGCCACCCACCGGCGCCGGACCGCCGGCGTCGCCGCAGCCGGTCAGCTTAGTGCGCTTTCCCCGCCAGCGCGGGCCGCCGTCGTCCTCCGCGACGGTGTTGGAATGACGCCACTGACCATCGCGTCCGTCCTGGATCGTCCGCCGGCCCTGGTCAGTGCCGACCTGGCGTCAGCCGGTCCCTGCGCCGACGAGGTGGCGCTCCTGCGGGCCGGGGTAACCGACCTCGAGCAGGTCTACCGCCGTCTCGCCGCCGGCCGTGAGCGGATTCGTACGCGGCGCCGGCGGCTCGTTGCCCTCGGCACCGTGATCGTCCTCGTCATCGGGGCCGCGGTCAGTGTGCCGACGTTCTGGCTTCCGCGGCTGCCGGCCGAGGTGCGGACCGCGGGCGTGTGGCGGTTCAGCCATATCGTCCAACTACCTCGCGGCTGGATTGTCACATCGCGGGCGCTGACCCCAACCACCGAGACCACACAGCTTCAGCTTCCAGGGCGGAGGCACGATGGCTGTCTTGTTACCGTGCACACTGCCGGCAGCTTCGACGACACCGAAACGAGGCGGCTGAGTGGCGTTCGGGTGCACGGCCGGGACGGATTCGTCGGCCAGGATCCCAGCGGCAACTACCTGCTCGCCTGGGAGTACGCCCACCAAGCCTGGGCCCAGGTCAGCTGCGCTACCACCCGCCTCGACGAGCCGCTGCTGGTCACGACCGCCGAGCGGGTGCGGTTCCGTTCCGCTCCAGCCCGGATTCCGTACCTGCTCACCGCGCTCCCGCAGGGCTACCGGGTGCTCAGCCTCACCGAGTATCCCTTGACGGGCAGCACCGAGCTGCACCTGGGCCGCGACGACATCGAGCCCGGGGAGGTGAACCTGGTGGTCGCCGCCCCGCTCGACCAGTTCGGCGCCACGAGGTTTCGCGGGCGGGTGCTCCGAGTCGACGGGTTCGAGGGGCGCATCAGTGGCGGGAGTGATCCGCGCATCTGCGTCAACCTCTCCGCGAAGGCACTCTGCATACTGACCTACTGGCCGGGCGGCGACTGGCCGGAGCCCGCGCCTGACCCGGTGTGGGCGGCGCCCGCGCTGGCCGACCTAGCCGCGACGATACGGTTGGCTCCAAGCCTGCCCAACCAGCGCACCTGGTTCGACGCCGAGGTTGCGTTGCCGCGCTGACACCGTGCGAGCCCTGACGTAACCCGGGATCTACCGACACCCGATCATCACGGCTTCAGCTGAGCGAACCAGGACGTGAGGTGTTTCGGTTTCTTGACGATGTGACACACAGCGGTCGGAGCGTGCTCAGCGATGGCCTGCATCAGGACCGGGCGGCTGCGGAGACGCCACGTCAACACCCACCACCAGAAGTCGGCCCGCTCACGCGAGCGGCGGTGCGCACGCCAGACGCACCGAAACAGACCGTAATCCAAGACCATGATGGTATCCGCCCGGTGTAGCCGCGGGGCGAGTACGTCGTAAGGACCGAGGTCACCGTCCATCACCCAGCAGGGCCGGGCGGCAAGGTCGCCGGTGACTCGTGCCCACTCCTCACTTGACAACGGACGAAGGTCTGCTGACCAGAAGTGCTGGTCGAGCTCGATCACCGGTAGACCTGTGATCTGTCCGAGACGCACAGCAGCAGTCGACTTCCCAGCGCCACCGCGGCCGAGAACGACGACCCTCTGCACACTCGCGATGGTGCCATGTAGGCAACTGACTGGCCCCGCGGGCACGGCGAGGACCTGGCTGTGGCACCAGTAGATCGGGCGGTTGACACACTGCTGATCCGTCGACCCCGTAGCCATCAGATGAGAATGGCCAGCACGCCGGTCCTCGCTGGACGGCGGAACCGGCGCTTGTCCTCGGCGACGTGGCAGTGACGGATCCGTCGACGCTAGCTACTCGTCCTAGAGCCACCATGCAGGGCTCGACCGCCGCCTACGGGCGCGCTCAGCCACGCCTTCCCCGGCTGCTGGACGAGGAGTCCCAAGATCCGGCGATCATGACCCGCCATGGTCAGGGAGCCGACCTAAGGTGTTCGAGGGGGTCGCGTGAGATCGATGCATTCACCAGAGCGCGGAGCAGTCAAGATCGTCGCAAGCGGTGAGCGTGCGTTGCAGGTAGGGCAGCCATACGAACTGCAGATCGGTGTGCAGACCGTCGCGACAGTACTCGACGGCGATGTACACACCCATTGGGACCATCAGTCGGTAGTCGGTCCACAGCTGGTCCCTGGAGTAGCCGCCGACACCGTGGGCCAGGAGCTGATCATGGTAACGCCGGAGCAGCGGCTTCTCCAGCCGTCGCCGATCGGCGACGGACCAGTCAAGAACAGTCGCGTAGACCAGGTCGTAGACACCAAGCCAGGTGGTCAGGCTCCAGTCGAACGGCTGCCGGTCGATCAGGTAGAGCGGCCTGACTCCGGTGCGTGGGACCAGAATGTTGGTGCAGCCGGGATCGCCGTGGATGATCGTGAACCCGTTCGCGGAGCGGGTCCGTTCGATCATGGCGGCCGGGTGCTCGGTCCACGATCTGATCGATCAGGCCGGGCCAGTGGCTGGCCAGCTCGCTCGTGCAGTTCCCCAGCACATGCGGAACGCCGGGTGTGGCTACGTCGACGAAGCGCTGCACGTGAGCCGCGTCGTGGATCGGCTGGCTAGCCGTGGCTAGTCGGTCGGCGCCCCACCAGCGGGCGTGCATCGCAGCCAGCCCCATCGGCCAGAGCGAGCGCATACTCCAGGGTCGGCCGCCGGTGGGTCGCCTCGACGTGTGTGGCAGTGACGTCATCGAGCAGTAGATGGTAGGCGTGGTCGTCCACCGAATGGGCGGCGTCGTGACACCGGACCAGCGGCGCGTCCGGAACGTCGATGTAGTCGCGGGTGTAGTAGGTGACCTCGGAGTCGCCGAATGACTCCCCATCGTCGAGGTCGGTGCGAACCATTTTGAGGAACAGGCTGGTCGGACGCTCGCCGGCCGCGTCGGCGGAGTAACGCGGCCGCAGCCGGACGCTGGTCGACCAGTTGCGGCGACGCGCGTCGAATTCGACGGCGATCACCTTCCCGGCAGTGAGGGCGCCGCTCGTCGATAAGGCCAGTGGTCAGCCGCTCCGGCGTGGCCTGCTCCACGCAAGTGATTACGGTGGTGGGCATCGGCGATCCGATCTGTACGGTGAGACGCTCCACCGAACCTCCCACAGCGCAACCACGACGTCCGAGCGGTTTATCGCCCGGACGTGTCGGCGGTCGCTGGTGAAATGGATCTGGGTTCGGTCACCTTCGGATCGTTCGGTCGCCGTCTACTACGGGTCTGGCCACCGATCCGGCGTATCGGGCCACGCGGGCGCGATAGGCGTCGTCGTCGCTGCCGAACCGCGTTGCGAGGTCCGCCTCCTCAGCGAGCGCCGACGAGATACTCGGCGAGGATGGCCACCGGCAACGTGGCGAGCACCCACGCGGACCCGCGGAAGACGCCGACGCCAAGATGAATAGCCACCAGGCCCAGATCAAGCGGACGGCGGGTCACGGCGTACGTACCAAAGTGACCAAGGAGTCGGTCGCTCCAGATCGAAGGTCCTGCGGCTGCTCGCCAGCGCTCGCGTAGCGCAGACCGATGAGGAAGCAACCGGCCGGCGTCAGCATAGACCCCGTCAGCCGCTGCCTGGTTCGCCGGCCCAGAAGTAGGGCCGGCCGGACATG
>CAVQCQ010000020.1:0-38113 GCA_963711015.1 uncultured Actinomycetota bacterium | reverse complement strand
CGGTCGAGCGCCGCCACGGTCGGCGGTCCGACGAGCTGCTCGGCGGCGACGTGGAGGCCGTCGGTGTAGCGCTGCACCGCATCGTGGAGCCGGGCGGCCGGATCGCTGAGCTCGCGCAGCAGTGTGCTGGCGGAGGTAGGCGCGTCGTCGCGGGCGAGGATCTGCTGCAGCGTCTCGGTCGGCGTGCGGCGGTGTGACGGTGTCGGGTCGGATGAGGCTGTGGGGGTCGCCGTCGCCGACGACCTGCAGGTAGAGGTGGTTGGCGGCCCGGCCGCGGGTGAGCATGGTGTACAGCTGCTGGCGGGACTCCTGGCCGGTGAGCAGGCCGTGCATGGTGTCGGCGGTGACGCCTTGGGCGGCGTGGATGGTGGTGGCGTAGCCGAGGCCGGTCGATGGTGCGACGTAGTCGGCGGGCAGCCGGACGGTGCGGTGGCTGCGGATGTGCCGCACGGTCAGGTCGCCCTGTTGGCCGACCTGGGTGATGGTCCAGCGGTCGCCGTTCTTGACCCAGTCGGTGGCGGTGAGGCGGAGTCGGCGGTCGTTGCTGCGGGTGATGATCACATCTCCGACGCTGGCCCGGTTTCCGTCGGCCAACGCACCTCCGATGCTGCTGGTGCGCCGATCGAGGCGATGTGCACGGGCGCGACGGTTGAGTTCGGCGACCAGGTCGCGGGTGGGGGCGATCATGATCGTGTCGAGCCCAGCCGCTCGGTCGGAAACCCAGGCGTTGAACGCATCCTCGATGGTGGTGGCGAGGTCGCCGACATGAACCCGGCCGTGATCAAGATAGAAGTCGAGCGAGCTCGGGTCGCCTTCGCGGAGGGCGAGCGACGCTGCCGCTTCGGCGGGGTCGGTGAAGCGGTGCAGCTCGGTCAGGCGGAGGGCGCCGTGGGTGTGGGTGATGTCGCGCAGCACACCGCCGGCGCCGATCGCGGCGAGTTGTTGATCATCCCCGATCAGCCGGACACTCGCGCCCCGTTCGAGAGCGAACTGGACGGCGGTGTCGAGGGAGAGGGTGTCGGCCATGCCGGCTTCGTCGATGATCAGCAGTGTCGACGGGCCGACCGCTGCCGCCCAGTCGGGCAGGTCGCCGTGCCGTAGTGACCAGGTGAGTTTGGCGAGGGTGTCGGCGTGGATGCCGGTTTGCTCGGCGAGGACGGCGGCCGCGGCCGCGGACGGGGCCAGGCCGAGCACCTGGCCGCCGTCTTGGGTCCAGGCCAGGGTGAGGGCGCGCATGGCGGTGGTCTTGCCGGCGCCGGCCGGGCGCGATCGCCAGCTGCAGACGTGCCCGGAGGTGCACATCTGGCGGACCAGGGCGGCCTGTCCGGCATCGAGTGCGGTGCCGTTGGCCGCCATCTCCAGCAGGGCCAGGTCGACCGCCGTCTGGTCGACGGCGCACCGTCGCGTTGTCCGGCCGCGGTGACGAGACGGGTCTCGGCGTCGAGGATCCGCTGCGAGGTGTAGTGGGCGGCGCCGGCGACGGTGTAGACCGACGAGCCGTCGGTGCGCCGCAACGCGTCCGGTTCCTCGATGCCATCGGGCGGTGGAGCCAGGGCAGACAGACCGGTGATTGAGCACCTCATCGACCAGCAGGTCGACCAGTGCCGTCGCTTGTTCAGCGGGCACGTCGATGGTGCGGACCTGTCGTTGTGCTTCGGCCCGGACATGCCACATCTGCCAGGTCGAGCGGCTCTCCTCCATCACGGCCAAGATGTGATCAGCCGTCTGTGCGACCCAGCGGGCGTCGACGATCGCGGTGGTCTCGGCGGGTGGGGTCAGCGCCGTCCGGACCATCGCGGCGACGGCCTCCGAGCTGCCCAGCACCGCTGCGGCCTCGCTGAGCCAGGTGGTGCGTTGCTCGGCCAGGGATCGGGGTTCGTGTTTGGCGTCGCGGGTCTCCAAGGTCGCCTGCTGCGCCAGGTGCAAGGCTTCGACCGGTGTCGGTGGCCGGCCGTGATCATGCTGGAACTGGATGGCCAGCTCGCCGCGGCGGGTCTCGATGTGGGCGCGGCGGGTCGACCAGCGCTGGTTCAGCCGCGGGTCGACGCCGACGATCTCCCGGATCGGCCGCTTGCCCGGGTCGGTGCCGGGCCGTTCGGCGAACCGCACCCCCAACGTTTCGCGGAGGTGCTGTTCCAGTGCGGTGTTGTAGGTCTCCGACGCGGCGACGTTGGCCTTGAACAGCACCCGGCCGTCGATGGACAGCCAGCGCCCGTCCAGGGTCTGCACCTTGTTGGCGACCGCGACGTGGGTGTGCAGGTCCGGGTCGCCGGCGCGGCTGTCGCGGTGGGTGAACGCGGTCGCCACCAGGCCGCGGACGTTGACCTGCCGGATCCCTTGCGGCCCGGTCCGGGTGAACAGGGCATGCTCCTCGATGAACCTCAGCGCGTCCTGCACGGCGGCCTGGTGGGCCCGTTCGATGACGGCCGCCACGGCCGGATCGGCGACCGCCCACAGCGTGGAGACCGACTTCACCGGGGAGAACGTCAGGTCGTACCCGGCCACCGTCTGGGTTCGCGGCCGCGAGTCTTTCGCGATCTGCCCGGCCAGTTCCCGGGCGTCGATCGGCTCCCGGCCATGCTCGGCGAGGAAGAACTCGCGGGCCACCTCGGTCCGCACCCGCGCCCGCTCCGCAGCGCGGCAGGGGAGCGCCGGCCGGAAGGCCGGCCGCCGTATTGATCGCCGCGAAGCGTCTGGCCACCTCGAGGCGGAACGGGCTGACGTCACCATCAATGATCTTGAACGGCGCCCCGAGCCTGACCGCCGTCCTGGTAGTCGCGTTCGGTGAGGTCGTGTCCTGCCAGCTGCTGCTGGCGGAGCTCGGCCAACGGGTGCAGGCCGGACCCGAACAGTGCTCGCATCTGCTCGGCGGTCACCGGGTCGCCGGCGGCCAGGCCGTCGATCCCGTCCAGGCCGGAACCGATCCACACCCCCGGCTTCTCGCCGCGTTCGGTGTAGTAGGACGCCAGCCCGATGCGACCTCTTCTCGGTCGCATCCAAGGCCGCGACCTGCCGGGTCAGGTAGTCATACCCCGCCCCGGCGGTGAGCTTGTGAATGCTCATCGTCACACCCACCCGAAGGGGGTACATGCCACCGCAGCGGTCAGGCGGACCCGAGCGACTTCCGGTGGTGCATGGGGTGTGTCGCACATCGGATCTTGAAATCGACTGGGTACGTAAAGCAGGTCGCGATTCTCGGTGACCGCCAGTTTCTTGGGAAGGGACTCAGGCTCGGGGGTAAGGGCTGTATCGATGAAGGCAGTTTGATCAGCAGTTGGTCAGGCAGGTAGCGCGGCGGTCGGCGTTAGATGTTAAGTGGTCTGGCTGGCAATCCGGCCCGAACCGCAGCAGACGTCACCGCTACTCGGCCTGGCAGAGCGCTGCCGAGCGATCCAATGACCAGCATCGGCGTCTGTGCCGCCAGCGCCGGGGAGTGGAAACACGCCGCACCGGCCTAATGCAGCCGCTGATCGACGATGGCCACTCGGTCGTTATCACGCTGAGACCAACCTCCCGCGCATGGCTCGATTATCTGGGCGAGGTCCGGCGACCTGAGACTCTGACTGGCCTTCCATTCGATCGACGCCGAGGCTACCGGACGAGCCGAAACCGCTTCCGAAGAGTGATGTTCTCGTCGGAGCGCCGATGGCCGCGAACAGCGTGTCGAAGCGCGTCCTGGGCATCGCTGACAATCAGGCGCTCACGGGTGCTCTGTGAGTGCGTCGCCACGGGTTTCTATGATCATCATCCCTTGGATCAACGCTGCCATCCTCGGCAGCCCGGCCTGGAACGAACACCTCGACCGACTCTGCTCAGTCGTCGTCGAACTCAACTACGGCCAACACGTCTGGCCGGCGGCCGAGCCCCGCACAGCAGGCCGAGAGTCCCGGTGCCGTAAGTACTTTCCTTACTCCGTCAAGAGGCGCCTGCGGGCGCTCGCTTCGCTCGCGTCCTCGCCGCCCGTGCTGGCAAGTGGGTCCTCGACCCTGTGCTGGTACGTGCACTCTCATCGGGACTGCCCAGGTGGTCGCGGAGTTGACCGGTGGCCGGTGTGCTGATCCGGTTGACGTGGCGGCGCACCAGCTGTACCGCGCCGACGCCGCGCTTGCGGGCCAAGCGGATTCGGCGGTGATGCCGTTGTTGTTCTCTTGCGTCTCGGGTGTCATCCCGTCTGTGGTCCTGATCCACCACGCGGTGGCAGCGAGGACATGCGCCACGGGGCCGGGCAGAGCGCAGTACCCCGTCCTGGCCTGCCCATCACGCCGGTCGTCTTGGCGCCTTCTTGTGCCGCCCCTGAACCCGCCATGAGTAGAAACGCGGCATCGACAAGAAGATTGAACACATCGTCAAACTGTCAGACGCCACGGTGCCACCGCCTACGCCCTGCCCAACACCATTGCGATGGGCTAAGCCCGTCCCCTGGCCTAGGCGCTACTCTTGCTCATTTCCCTGTCCTTGCCCACCGGCATCCCGGAAGGCATCAATATAGGGTTGAACCAGCACTAATAAGGATGGCGGTACATCCAGCTCATTATCAAGCGCAACAGCAAGCGCAGAAAGAGCCGCCACCGATTGCTCAGTGGACGCTCGCAAAGCATCGACACCTTGCTCGGCAAGCGCGTTCTCTCTTGACGGTCGCGGAAATTCCTTTACCCCGCCGATAGCGAGGGGTACGGGGATCATGTAATAGCTGGCAAGAGCGGGAAAAGCCGTCTCCTCCACAAACTTGGCAACCTGTCGAAGTTCATCAGCCGTTATTCTCTGTTCCTCTTCCATATCATTTCCTCCAAGTCTTATTCGACGATAGTCGCCGGCTTAGGTCCAAGACTTAGGTCACCGCGTCCAACATCCCAGACCGTAACGTTAGACGACGATCGCTGTCCCATCGAACCTGGTTAGAGAAAGATGGTAATCCTCGTTATAGGTTGCCCTTTGCTCCTGAAGGAGACGGATCGCGACCTCCTCACCAAGTATCACCGACCGAGTATAGTCGGTGCGCCAATGCACTCCTGCGGCATTACGCCCCAAAGCAATGTTACCCGCAACTTTGTTCAATTCGCCACCGACGGTAAGAGTGGGTGCGCCTGGCGCCGCTGCAAGCGCGTTACCAGCAGCGGTGGGTACTTGAGGATTAGGAATAACAAATGACTCGTCAAACCAAGCTTTTAGAATGGTGACGCATGCTCCAGCGACGGTGGCGTGCCCGGCGCCGTATGCTGGATGAGCTGGTGCACCTTCACTAAAAGCCTGGGGCAGCAGGAAGGTGGCTTCGCCAAACTTTGTGTTGTTATAAGTCCGGATTTCGTCCAAGACACTTCCTGGAGAAGTGTTCTTCATCTCTGGATGAATTTGCGGGTATCTGTTCAGATCAACGACGCGGTCGACATGAATACGCCCACCGAACTCCTCGGGACGCAATCGCCTATGCACTCCCCACTTCTGGAACCAGACAGCCTTTAGTGCCCGCGTGGCCACCTCTGTCACAAGGCTAAGCACATGCGGACCGCCGAAGGTACCAAATCCGTCTTGATTGCGTGACCCTACATATGGGTTGCCTGGATCGAGGGGCGCGGGCAACTCCAGCAGAATTAGGCAGGCATTGAGATAAGCCTCATAGAGTTGATCGAAATGGACATACGTAGCCAGGTCGCGCAGATTGCGGATATAATGGCTCGGTGGCGGTGGATTGATCGGGCCCTTTGGTATGAGCGTACCGTTTTGTACTGCCAGCCAGATGCCAAAATTGCCGAGATTGTTAGAATCCGCAGGGGCTGTCCTCTGCAACTGCTCAATCAGAAGGGTGCCGTACGTGATTGGCTTAATCAGAAGTTGAGAGACGTAAGGGCCCGCAAGATCACCCGGGGTCATTCCTCGGAATATCGTTCCAGCAGTGACATTACCAGCCGCATCCTTAGGTCCCCGAAAGTCGGAGAACTCTCCGCCAGGGGGTCCCGACAACGATGTTGCCGCTTGGGCGATCAGTGCGTCAGTGTCGTAGTCACGAAACTCGACATCTCGGCACAGGGCCATCCAATAGAGCTCACCCATCTCAGCAGCATTTTCCGCACTATCGATCCTTGGCGCCGGCGGAAGGTTGAGAGCTTGGGCATCTGCTCCTTCCAGATCAAAGGCCAACCCTGCCTGTGGGTTAACGAATTTGAGACCTCCCGTTGTGCCCTGAGGAATCTGCTCGAAATGGTCGGGGTTACCGCTGTAGATTGCTCGGAGAAGAGCTTGATAATGTGCAGGTACTACCTCACCAATGGAATCATGCGGCAAACCCTTAGAAAAGTTTGCAATGAAGTTGGGGCCCGCAGGTCCCCGGAATTGTGTCTCCTCGCCGTTGTTCAAGTGGTCGAGATGCGGCCTTAGGAACGCAAGCTCGGCCGCTTCTTCTCGGATTTTACGAGCTTGACTACGACGACTCAAGATGCCATGAGCAAACAACGGATGTCCTCCTTCGGGTCGTCCCGTTGGCAGCGTCGTGAGGCGACAGCGGCCGGTTGTAGTTTCGGCGCAGGCGATTCGAGTGCGCATGCCGCCCTCGATAAACACGCAGCGTTCGATCAGGAGATGTCGGCTTTGCCATTCGACCGAGGGCTGTGGGAGAAGTAGTCCAACATGACCACCAAGGGGTTCAGTCGGACATGGTGTTACTTAGTGACTTTCGCGCGCGGCCACTGCATAGATAGTCGAGCGCTCACAAGCGATCGCGTTATCCCATTAGTATGGCTTGGAACCATACCCCCGGTCAATAGGCGCAATTGGTCTGCGTGGACTCGGCCAGGAGATTGAGGCTCCGGCCAACTCGGCCGGCCACCCATCCCGCCGACCCAGGAAGCCAATCGGTGTCCGGCCCCGGAGCGCCAACCGGCACCCCGCCTTGCCCACCGTCGGCCAACGCCCGAACTCTCTACGCCAAGATCAACAACAGTCGCACTCAGGATCCCTCATGAAAGACCGGGGCTAACTACAGAGCCAGGTTCGGCACCGTTGCGATGCGGATCAGCGTCATGAGCCGCTCGATCTGCTCGGCTGACTCGGAAGCGGCCAGACCAGCAGTCAGCCGTGTGGCCCCCTGTGTGCCCCCAACGACAGGATCCATGAGTCGCGATGCATCTCATGCAACGCGCCGGACGCTGGCGGACTCCGACCAACCGTGCAGGAGGAGCCTTCGCAACGAGAAGGTCAGGGGTTCGAGTCCCCTTAGCTCCACCGACGTCGAAGTCCGATCTCACTAGGTCGGACGGCTCATCCTCTTCCGTCTCACGCTTCTGCATTTCGGCGACAAGACCGCCGCGTGCACCCCGCATGCACCCCGCCGCCTGGTTGAGCCTGGCCAGCCCGGCGCGATCGGACGCGGTGCCCAGATGATGCAGGTACAGATTGGTGGTAGCGATCGACGCGTGGCCCATCCAGGCCTGAACCGTGGCCGCGTCGACGCCTCGGGCCAGCCATAGGCAGGCGGCCGTATGGCGGAGGTCTTGGATCCGCCGGCCGTCGGCGATGGCCGCCCAGCCGAGCGTGCGCTTGAGCGTGGTGGCGTGCAGCTGGTGGCCAGTCGCGGTGACGCACAGCAAGGCATCCGGCTCGCGGCCCGCGCGCAGCTCGTGGACGATCGGGAGTACGCGGTCGGCGACTGGCACGCGCCGGGTCTTGCCTGACTTGGTCCCTTTGGTCGCAACGCCTTCCGGCTCGGCCCGCTGGACGATCAACATCGGCATTGGTAGCTCGACGAAAGTCGCGCACCCGGATTGCCCGGAGCTCCGACCAGCGCAGACCGGTCCACGCGGCGAGGAGCACATCGACTGGATGCCCGAGAAGCTCGAGCGATTTCTTGCCCACTGCGAGCAATACGAGCGTATGAGCGACCTCTCCCCGGAGTACGACGCGCAGCGGATGAAGCCGATCAACGACGAGGTCTCCGATGCCCTGCCAACAGTGAAGCCGATCATTTATCAGCTCGACCCCGCCTTGATCAACGAAACCTTCGGTGTGGAGTACCTCGGCGGCATGAGCGAATCAATCCGGCGCACCCGGATGGCCCTCGCCACCATCCGCGACCGTGAGTAGTAGGCCACCAACCTTGCACCCGATGCGCCATCCTTGAGTTCGGACGAGCTCTACCCGAGCATCTGGGGCGCAGCGGCACCAATCTGGCCTACGGGCGAGTACAAGTTGGCGGCCGGCTCGGCCTGCACCTCTCTATCGGCTCACATCAAATCCAAGGCTCACTCACACCTGAACGACCGGGATCTCGCGGCGCAGTCCGCCGACGCTGACCCAGGCGAGACTGCACTTTCCAGGCAATCCCACAGACAAGAACTGGCAGTCCCGGCAGCAGGGTCTTCACCTTCTGGCTCAGGGCGCCTTCGCCGGAATCCGCAACATCGCAGCCCATGACAAGGTGGTGTGGACCGAGCACGAGGCGTTGGAACACCTGGCGGTGTTGTCGGTAGTCGCGCGGTGGACCGTTGCAACTCAACTTATGTCGACGTGAGGGTCTTGGCCGGGTGCCATCCGCTCAGGCGGGCCAGGATATGTGTTACGAGCAGTCCTTCGACCGACTCGACGTGCACTGAACAACGCGGACAACGCGGAACTCAGCCGATTCGTGGATGGTGGAGATGACACGGCTCGGCAACCTCCCCATCTACTCGTCCTCCGTCCCGCGAGCATCGTCCGGAGTAGGGACACGTAATCGAACTTCCCCGGGCGGCGATCGAAGGCGCGCCGACGTGACCGCGCGGTACCGCTCGTTGCGTGGGTGGACGAGCACAGCACCCGTCCAGGTGGCTCGCGGGACGGGATAGGCGTTCGAGACCGGTGGCCCCGCGTCGACGCAGATCGGTGCGATCATCGAGGACATGGAGGCCCACGAGCAGGTCGTGGCCGGCTCATCCGCCTTGGCAGGGGGCGAGTGGGCTGCGGCCCGCGACTGCTTCGAGGCGGCGTTGTCGCTCGAGGAGTCGGCGGACGCGCTCGACGGGCTGGCGCTGGCGGTGTGGTGGCTCAACGATCCGGATGCCGCTCTCGAGCTGCGGGCACGCGCGTTCGCCCGACTCCGTCACGACGGCCGCGACACCGAGGCGGCGGCCGTCGCGATCTGGCTGGCGCGGCAATATCGCAGCCTCTACCGGCGTGGGGAGATGGCTAGCGGATGGCTGTCGCGCGTGCGATCTCTGCTGACGAGCCTTCCTGACGAGGGCAGCCTGCGCGGGTGGCTGATCCTGGCCGAGTCGGAGATCGGGCTCCCGCACCCACGAGCCGCCGACGCGGCCGACCAAGCGCTGCGGATCGCGCGCGAGCGCGGTGACCGGGATCTGGAGATCATGGCGCTGACCCGCCGCGGCGCCTGCACGGTGAGCGGTGGCGGCATCGCCGAGGGGCTGTCGGACCTGCACGAGGCAATGACCGCCGCGACCTCGGGCGAGGGCCATGACGTGCAGTACGTCGGCGAGGCGCTGTGCACTCTGATGGAGGTCGCCGGGCTGATCGGAAATCCGGGGATGGTCGAGCCCTGGGCGAGGTTCCTGGTCAGCTTCCGCTCGTCGTACGCGTTCGGGCCGCTGCTGCCCTTCGAGACGCATTCGGCGACCGATCTCATCTCCGCCTTCTGCACCGGGTGCTGCGGAGGTGTGTATCTCGTCACGGGAAGGCTCGACGCGGCCGAGGAACAGCTCGTCCGCGCCGTGTCACAGATGTCCAGGACGGGCCTGCGGCCCCGCTGCCTGCACCCGGTGGCTGACCTGGTTGCGCTGCGCGTGCTCCAGGGCCGCCTGGAGGAGGCAGAGGCGCTGATCACCGGCTTCGAGGACGACCTCGACTGCGCGCCGTCCGCCGCGGCCGTCGACCTGGCCCTCCGCCGACCGGGTCGGGCCGTCGAGCGACTCGTGGCCGCGCTCGACGCCCTGGCAGAGACGCCGGTACTGACACTGCCGGCGCGGGCGCAGCTGGTCGATGCTGCCCTGGAGGCCGGCGACGTCGAGCTCGCACAGGACGCCGCACAGCGCATCGCAGACCTCGCCGCCGCGACGGACACGGCGCTTCACCGCGCGCACCGCGACCATGCGGCCGGCAAGGTCGCGCTCGCTCGAGGCGGCGGCGAAGCCACCGGGCTGCTCCGCTCGGCGGCGCTGGGGTTCGCCCAGGCCGGTGCGCCACTGGCAGCCTGCCGGGCCCGGATGGACCTCGGCCGGTCTCTTGTCGCGAAGGACCGCGGCCTGGCCATCACCGAGGCGCGCAGTGCGCTGCAGGCCTTCGACCGGATGGGCGCCACCGCTGAGGCTGACCGGGCGGCGGCGTTCCTGCGCGGCCTCGGAGTCAAGGGCCGGACCGGCCCGCGTGACGGCAGCCCGCTCAGCCGCCGCGAGCAGGAGGTGCTCGGCCTCGTGTGCCAAGGGCTCTCCAACACCGAGATCGCCGAGCGCCTGTTCATCAGCACCCGGACCGCTGCCCACCACGTGAGCAACATCTTGACCAAGCTCGGGGTCCGCAGCCGCACCGAGGCAGCTGCCTACGCGCTACTCAACCTGCCCGCCGCCCAAACCCTGGCCCAGCGGTGAGCGAGCGCCGGGCCACCGGAAACCGGAGCTCAAATGGGCAGAATGGCCCATGCTGACCCACCACTCGGAAGAGCATCCTCAATTCACCACACCCGACGTCCCGAGGAGGACTCATGGAAACCAGCGAGAAGGGCGTCATCCGACGCTTCTACGAGATCGTCGGTACCGGCCGACCGGAGGACCTCGACGAGGTCTGCTCACCCGAACTCGTCGGCCACGCCGGCGCCGGGTCCAACCTGGCCGAGCTCAAGGCCGCCATCGGCAGCTTCCTGGCGCCGTTCCCCGACCTGACTGCCGATCGTCCGGTACCTGGTGCAGGAGGACGACCTCATCAGCTCCTGGATCAGCTACACGGCCACCCACGAGGCCGACTTCGCAGGTGTGCCGGCCAGCGGCCGGCATGTGAAGTTCGCCGAGTGGGACCTGTTCCGGGTCCGTGACGGCAAGATCGTCGAGATCACCCAGTACTGCGACCTCTTCACGATCATGTCCCAGATCGGCGCGCTGCCCACCGCAGCGCCCGCGTGACGGGGAGGTGCGGCCTGAACCGCTCCAACGCCACGACCCAGGACGCGAACGACTGCCCGCCCGACCTCTAGAAACCCACCGCGGCGCTTCCTCGCACCACGCACCGCTGTCCTCACGGGTTGCTTGGCACGGGTCTCAGGGGATGCTCCGCCCCGACCGAGCTCGAAGCAAGCCCACTCCGCCGCCCACAACCGAGAGCCACACCCCGGATGATGACACCGGAGAACCTGGGGTGCTTCCCGGGAAATCCGCATTCTCAATCCAAATGAAAGGAAAGGAACCATGCCCAAGGCATCGAAGACAAGCGCCTCACAAACAGTTGAGGTGGAGGGCTATGAGGGTCACCTGGAGAGCTTCGAAGGGGGCTATACGGTGGCCTTCGAGAAGTACACCGCCGACGCCGACCTCTCGGAGTACTTCAAGGGCTTACCGGACGACCAGTGCCAGGCGGCCCATTGGGGGTACGTTCTTGCGGGCAAGGTGACGTTCAAGTCCTCCTCTGGCGAGGAGACGTTCGAGACCGGCGATGCCTACTACGTCCCCCCGGGCCACACCCCGGTGCTCTACGCCGGCACCGAAGTCGTCGAGTTCAGCCCGACCGAGCAGATGCAGCAGACCCTCGACGTGGTCACGAAGAACATGGAAGCCGCCGGCTGAGGCTCACTGGCGGAAGGCAGCTCCTCGAGGGCCACGATCAACAGTCTAGCGACGGTTCGCGACCGATTCTCTGAACGACGGGCCCGACGGCGGCTGGCGGTGCTCCGCCACGTCGAGGAAGTCAGCTTCAACGTGGCGGCGACCTGCCGTTACTACGAGATCAGCCGGCAGTGCTACTACGGCTGCCTACGCCGCAATGAGGCTGCCAGCCTTGACAAGCTCAGGAAGGAAGGATCCTGACATGCCCCGCCGTTTCGCTGACCTCAAACACAATGTCTTCGCTCGCCACTCCAACCCGTGGAGTGCCTGGACTCGCTGGCTGAGCACCCCGCTTGTGCTCGTTCCTCTGTGGACACGCCGGTGGAGCCACGCCGCGATCGTCGGTGCCTGGATGGCCGCCAACCCCGTGATCTTCCCGAAACCGGCGGACGAGCACGCCTGGTCCACCCGGGTGGTGCTCGGCGAAGAACTCTGGATCGCCGAGCGGCCCCGCGACACCGCGATGGCGGTCAACGCGGCGGCCACGCTGGCCGGCATCACCGCACTGATCGCCGCCCGGCGACACCGCGCCGCACCGGCGGCCGGTGCCACCGCGGTCATGATGGCGCTGCTTCTGGTCTACTGGCGGCTCATGGCCGACTACTACAACCAGCACCGGCGCGCCAACACCGGCTGAGCGCCGAATACGAGTCGACCCGCACCCCGACATCCGCGGAGCCGGTTAAACCGAGCCTCCACCAGACCCGGGCCTTGAGTCCTGGTGCAGTGACGAGATAGCAGCGAGGATTGAGACGACGGAAGATGGGGTTGCAGCTGCTGCATGACATCGAGCCGCGAGGGTTTACTCGAAGAGGTCAGCCCGGCGCGAAGAGGACTCCGAGGGAGAGCGTTATCCAGTAGCCGGCGAGAAGCAGGATGGGAACGAGTTGTAGGGCCAGCATGGGTATGACTGGTAGTCCGCCTCGCCTGGCGTGGAACGCCAAGAACTGAGGCTGGAGGCAGCCGAACTCGCGGCCCCAACCGTGGGTGCTGCGACCTTCCGCGGCGTGCCAGTGCTGCACATGGCGTCGAGCCAGGCCTGCACAGACCAGGGCGGCTCCGAAGCCCGGCCGCGAGGAATGCTGGGTGGTGGCCGGCGAGGAGCAGACCGAAGGCCAGGGATGACGGGATGAAGATGGCGTACCCGGCGGCCAGCCGGTGTTCACGCACTGTCGTTGCTGCCATGTCAGACCACCTGCATCCTGCGCCACCACCAGAGGGTGGATGCGACGCCGGCGGCGGCGGTCAGTGGGATGAGGGCGAGGTGGTGGGGCGCGATGGTGGCGGCTGCTGCCGGGCCGCCCATGCCGGCCCACAGGCTGGTGGCGGCGTACGGGACCCAGGCGCCGACCCCGATGACGGTGAGGATCTGGGTGACCACGACGATGAGGATCAGCCCGGCGACGGCGGGTAGGTAGCCGCGGGCGGCGCTGGCGATGAACGCGAGCGGGTAGGCCAGCAGGGCGCCGTTGACGCCGACGGCCAGCACCTTGGCGGCCGGTTCGAGCACGTCGGTGGCGGGTGCCGGTAGACCGGCCAACGGTGCGAGGGCGAACGCGGCGGCCAGGGTGATGAGGCTGAGCGCCAGGGACCAGGCGAGCAGGACGATGTACTTGGCGGCGGCGATGGTGATCCGTGAGGTGGGCAGGGCGTACAGGCCGGTGATGGTGTGGTCGGTGAACTCCCGCCCGAAGCACCAGGCCACGACGAAGCCGACGCCCAGGAAGGACATGACGGACAGGATCTGGGCGAGCATGCCGAGGTAGGCGGTCCAGCCTTCGCCGATGAGCATGGCGTTGACCTTGATCGCCAAGGGTGTGTCGGCCGGGCCGCGGGTGGCGGCGGCGAGGAAGCCGGCGGTGAGCGCGGGCACCCCGATCCCGACGAGGACCGTGGTGATCAGGGAGATGCGGGATCGGCGCAGCTTCAGCCATTCGACCGTGATGGCGGCGAGCATCACTCCACCCGCCCGTCGTCGTCGGCTTCGTCGACGGTGAGGACCAGGTCGAAGAAGGTGCGTTCGAGGTCGACCCCGGTCGGGTCGAGGGTGCCGACGATTCGGCCGCGGTGCATGACGGAGATGTGGTTGGCGATCCGGGCCATCTCGTCCAGGTGGTGGCTGGACACCAGAACAGCGGTTCCGCGGGCGGCCGCAGCCCGCAGCAGGGTTCGGACCAGAACGACTCCGGCGGGGTCCAGCGCGGTGGTCGGTTCGTCCAGCACCAGCAGGTCCGGTTCGCCGAGCAGAGCGCAGGCCAGGCCGAGACGTTGCCGGTTCCCGGTCGAGAGCGTCCGGGCTCGGGCGGTCGGCCCAGTGGCTGAGGCGGAGATCGGAGATGCCGGTGTTCACCGCTGCCCGGGCGGTGGCCTCGGGCAGTCCGTGCAGCAGCGCCGCGCAGCGCAGGTTCTCGGCGACGGTCAGCTCGGGGTAGCCGAACGCCGTGTCGAGCATGTGACCGACTCGGCGCCACAGGTCGTTGCTGGCGGTGGCGACCGGGCGGCCGAAGATGGTGACCGAACCCTGGTCGGGCCGCAGCATGTTCAGCAGGAGCCGCATCAGCGTGGTCTTCCCGGCGCCGTTCAGCCCGACGAGCGCATGGATCTGGCCGGGGAGGACCTGAAGATCGACGTGATCGACGGCCTGCTCGGGACCGAACGATCGGCACAGGTCCGAGGCGTGGAGCCCACCGGTGATCGGGATCAGAGACCGACCATCGCAGCTGCGGCGTCGACGGCCTCCAGGGGCCGGGTCTCACCCAGTCCGACTTCGGACGGGGGAGCGGACAAAGGGTCGGGTTGGAGTTGCTCAGGAACAGGCATGGGTAGCGCTCCTACGGTCGACAACAAGACAGCCGACCAGGCTTCCCGGCACTCCTTCGATGAGTGTATCGAGGTGCCTGCCGTCGCGGATAGTGGTCAGGTTGCGACCGTCCACCTCGCGTCGGAGGTCAGCCGGCGAGCACGAAGTAGCGCAGCCAGAGGTAGGGCGCGGCGAGCAGGATCGTCACGACGGTGACGATGGCGCCCTTCCTGGTGAACTCCCAGAACGAGATGGGAGAACCCGACCGCATGGCGATGCCGAGGACGACGACGTTGGCGCTGGCGCCGATCGCGGTCAGGTTGCCGCCGAAGTCCGCCCCGATCGCGAGCGACCACCACAAGGCGTCGGCCTGCACCGGATCGGCGATGCCCTCGGTCAGCTGGAGCACGATCGGGCTCATCGCCGCGGTGTAGGGGATGTTGTCGACGATGCCGCTGAGCAGGGCGGAGACGAACAGGATCAGCATGGTGGCGGTGAGCGGGTCGCCGCCGGTGGCCCGGGCGGCGCCTTCGGCCAGCTGGCCGATGACGCCGGTCTTGACCAGCGCGCCGATCATGATGAACAGGCCGGCGAAGAACAGCAGGGTTTCCCATTCCACGCTGGGCATGAAGTCGCGCGGCTGACTGCGCGACAGCAGCACCAGGATGCCGGCGCCGAGCAGCGCCACCACCGACGGCTCGATGTGGAAGGCGGCGTGACCGATGAACCCGATGAACACCGACCGCCAGGACGATCCCGCAGATGATCAGCAGCCGGCGGTCGGTGATGGCCTCCCGCTCGTTCAGCGCCATCACATCGGCCACCCGGTCCGGATCGCCCTTGAAGGCGCCGCGGAACAGCAGCGGCAACATGGCGACCAGGACCGCGATGGACAGGGCCGCGATCGGGGCCATGTTCAGCAGGAAGTCGTTGAAGGTCAGCCCGGATCGGCTGGCGATGATGATGTTGGGCGGGTCGCCGATCAAGGTGGCCGCGCCGCCGATGTTGGAGGCCAGCACCTCCGCGATCAGGAACGGACCGGGCTTGACGCGCGAGACGGTCACAGACCAGCAGGGTGACCGGGGCGATCAGCAGCACCGTGGTGACGTTGTCCAAGAAGGCCGAGGCGACCGCGGTGATGAGCACCAGCAGCACCATCACCCGAAACGGCGAGCCCTTGGCACGCTTGGCCGCCCAGATCGCGACGTACTCGAACACCCCGGTCCGGCGCAGCACGCCGACGATGATCATCATGCCGAGCAGGAGGAAGATGACGTCCCAGTCGACCCCGGTCTCGTGGGAGTAGAACGCCTCCTCCGCCGAGGCGATCCCCAGACCGAGAATGACCCCGGCACCGGCCAGCGCCGTCACCATCTTCGGAACCCGCTCGGTGGCGATGAGGATGTAGGCGGCGACGAAGACCAGCACCGCGATGACGGCCATCACGCCGCCGTCCCGGCAGTGCGATGCCGGCCGGTGTCAGCTGGGCTGCAGAGCAAGCTCCAGCAGCCGGGACGCGCTGATCACACCGATCAGCCTGTTGTCCTTCATCACCGCGGCCAACGGGCAGCGCAGCCGGGCCATGATGGCGGCCACCTCGATGATCGTGTCGTCGTGGTTGACCACCGGCAGCTCGCGCCGCTCGGTCGGCAACAGGTCGCGGACCCGCTTGCTGCCCAGCTGGTCGCCCGCCCGGTCGGCCATCGACTCGTTCATCACCCGAGCCAGCGACGGGTCGTCCTGCACATAGCCCGGCACCAGGAACCTGACCACCTGCGAAGCCGGAAGGATCGAATGCGGCGAGCCGTCGGCCTTCGTGACCACCAGCGCCGGCAGCCGCCGCTCGGCCAGCAGCCGCACCGCCGCCAACGCACTCGTGTCCAGATCGACCAGCGGCGACTCTTCCGCCATCTGCTCGGCGTGCACGCTTCCAACGTACGCTTCGCCGCCAGCGCCGCATGCTGATCGCCTGGGCCGCGCGCAGGAGTCAAAGAAGCAGGTCATCAGGCAAGCCTTGTCGTCGAGCGAACCCGCACAGCGGCATGCTGAGCGAGATCGCCGACCAGACTTCCCGGCACACCTCAGAGTGCGATACGTGCAGAAGCGCCGAGCCTAGCCGATCGAAAGGTGAGCGGTTACGGCTCGCACCGTTGGCGGTCGGTCAGACCGGCGAGGCGGCTGAGGGCCGCGAAGTGTTGTCGGCGCAGGGACAGGCCGCCCTCTACGACGCCGGCCACCGCCGTCCGGTCATCGACAAGACGTTCCCATGTGAGCAGACCCTCGAGGCGCTGGCAGACGTCGAGCAGGGCCGCGCCACCCGCAAGGTCGTCATCACACTCGACTGACAACCGTGAACGCCGACCGCCGCCGGACACGGACAGGAACGCCATCCGCTACGCGGCACGCACTAGCCAAGAGATTCCAGCACCGCTGCCGCTCCTGTGCTGGCGGTCTTCCTGCCGAAGTAGACGTCAGTCGTCAGCGAGACATTCGCATGGCCGAGCTGATCAGCGGCGGCTCTTGATGAGAGCCCTGCCTGATCCATGAGTGTCGCGACGGTCTTGCGGAAGGTGTGACTCGTCACCCACTCGAAGCCTGCTCCATTCAACGCCTCGCGCAGATACCCGATCGTGTTGTCGCGATCACGCAGGCCGCCAAGCACGGAACAGAACACCGTCCGGCCTGGACCGCCGTAGGGACGCATTTTCAGCATTTCCACGGCCCACGATGGGAGCAGGAGGGTACGGAATCCGGCCCTTGTCTTCGGAGCCGATTTTAGAACGAGCCCCTGACCCTTCATCCGAATCACCGTGCCACGTACTTCGACCGTGCCAGCCGCCAAGTCGACCGCATCCCAGGTGATCGCCAGACATTCGCCCACACGGAGGCCGGTCGCCAGCAGCATGTCCACGAGATCAGGCAAGTCACGCTCTCGCGCTTTGCCGTCGTAGGTGAGCCATGCCCGCAGCTGGCGGATCTCGGCAACGCTCAGGGCACGTGGAACCCGCTTCGGCTTGCTCGGCACGATCCGGCCAGCGTCTCGAACGGGGTTGTGTTCGAGTGCATCATGTCGGGTCGCGAGCCCAGCCATTCCCGAGAGCACCGTCCGGCACAGCTTGGCCATCGCAGCGCCGTGCTTGTCCCGAACTGCTCGCAGGTGACGATCGACCATCCCCGTGCTCAGCTCACGCACCCGAAGGCTGCCGAGGGCAGGGACCACCTGACGATCAAGGCGGTCGCGGTAGGCCAGCAACGTACCGGGGGAGCGGTCCTGACTTGAGATCTCGGCGAACCACAACTCGGCGAGTACCGCGATCTTGGTATCAGGGGTGATCTCGGCACCGGCACCGATGTGAACCCGATCCCGCAAGGCGACTCGCAATGCTCGCTCGGCGCTGCCCTTGGTCCGTCCGTGCTTTTCGACCTGTCGAGTCACGCCGTCGTAGTCTCGATATAACGTGCGCGCCCGATTGCCGGTACCGTATGGAGAGGTACTGATTCGTCCGTACGTACCGACCGCAAGGGGTGGCCGTCCCACGTGATCAAGGGTACGCGCCCCACGTTTACCCCGCGGAAACGACACCAAACAACGACGAAGAGTGAGCTCATCGAAGTCATGAGTTAGAGCATCTCCCCAGGTCAGAGCGATTCATGATTGTCATTGACTATCAACGCGAAGCATGATCAACGAACCGAAGGGTTGTTGGTTCGAGTCCAACCGGGGGAGCTGACACTCCAGCCATGCTAGGACGGCTTCCCGGCGGTTTGCACGTGGCGCCCACATCACCCTTCGGGCCTGAGGCCAGGTGGCGAGCGCTCAGCCAAGACCTCCGGGATCTGTGTACCCAATAGCCTCAACGCCAAGCGGGAGCCGCCGTGGGGCCAGACGGGTTTCGCTGGCGGCAGCGACGAGCTGCTCGCTGATGTCGCGAAGCTTGGTGTTGGTATGAGGGGACCAGCGCCGGAGGATGGCGAACCCCGTGCCAGCGTCGACCCCGTAGAGGCTGATCAGCAGACCTTTCGACTGCTCGATCACCGGAAGCGTCTTCAGGCGCTCTCGAAGCCCCTTGAGTTCGGGCAGCGGTGTCGATCTAGCTCATGGGCTGCACGCACCTCTGGCAGGCGGCCGGATGTCTACAGCGTCCAGACGAGTAGCCAATGCTCAGGAGGTGGCACACAGCCGCAAGCGGGTGCACGGCGCGGCAGACCCTGGGGGAGAAGCGCTTCGCTGGCAGATGGAGTCAAGTGCACACCGCTGACATCGCTACATACGGGCCAACTCATAGACGACGACACTGGTGATCATTGGGTTCGTCTTCGCGAGCGCAACGGCCGCCTCCATACTCTCGGCGTTCACAATCGAGTAGCCGGTGAACGACTCTGTTCCGAGCTCGATTTCCTTCACAGCGTCGGACGTCACCTCGACGCCGCCGGTCATGGGATTCCCGCTGTCGGCCATGCTCTCGCCGACCTGGTTGAACCACTCCATCCAAGATCGCCCGATCTCTGGTGTCGGCGTGACGAAACCCTTGTACAAGAACATGAACTTGTTCATCGATCTCTCTTCTCCTCTTCTTCGGGATCGGTGGTCGGATGCTCGGCTCGTTGAATTGCCGAGACGTAGTTCTCCAAGGTCTCCTCATCGGAGCCCCAGTAAGCCTGATACTGCTGGGCCCACTCCTGCACGCGAAGCATGGTCGCCCGGTTGATGGCGAGGAAGTTGACCCGACCGCTCTTCTTCCGCCGAATCAGGGCTGCGTCCTCGAGAACCCTGACGTGCCGATGGATCGCCGGTAGCGAGATGCCGATCTGCCGGGCAAGTTGCAGGATGGACGCCGGCTGCAGGGCGAGCAGGTGCACGATCTGGCGGCGATGGCGACCCCCAAGCGCCGCGAAGACAGCGTCCAGGTCATCGGACCCCTCGCCTCTATAGTTCACAATAATGTGAACTATAGAGGCCTGGGTCGCGGCTCGTCAAAGGGGTCGCGTCGACCTGTCGAAGCGATGGCCAACGGAAGATCTGGGGTCGAAGATCCACGTCCGGGCGGAGGCTTCAGAGACGATGGACGACATGAGCGATAACCGGAATCCCGCAGTCGAGGCATGGTTCGAGAACTATGACAATCCGCAGAAGGACCTTGTTCAGGCGATCCGAGCGCTCATCTTGGACACCGACCCTCGGATCACCGAGGTCATCAAGTGGCAATCGCCGACGTTCGTCTACAAGGGCAACCTCGCTTCGTTCTATCCGAAGTCCGTCAAGCACGTCTCGTTGATGTTCCACACCGGCGCCTCTCTGTCCGACCCGAGCGGCATACTCGATGGCGAAGGCGACACGTCCAGGGTGCTGCGGGTTGTGGACCACGCCGACATGGCGGCGAAGGCTGACGCGCTCCGCGGGCTCGTCGCAAACTGGATCGCCCTCAAAGGCTGACGACGCTCCCCGCGCCCGCAGCGATCAGGTGCGGATACTGACCTGTTCAGGGACAGTGGCATGTCTGCGCCGAAGGTGGGCCCTAACGCGTGAGATTCGGCCCGGCCGGCATGAACTCGGAATTCAACTCAACGGACTCTCACAATGCCGGTCCGCCATCTGGGTCAGCGCCTTGACGTCTGACTCATGGGATCTGCCCAATCCGCCACTTCGACAGATGCTAGGGCGCCGCACGAGAGTGCACGGCCCGAAGAGTGAGTCCTAGGCGCCGCATAGCGCGGCGAGTATGTCGACGTTGACCGCAGCAGTGTGCGAGTGGCTGCAGCATCCACACCGAATCTGACGCGCTTCGCACGTCGCCGCCAAACGCCGTTCGCTGAGCTTCACGGTGCGACGCGCTCCAGGACGCGTACGGCATTGCCGACCCCATCCTCGGCGGTCAAGGCGTCGCCGACCTTTTGCGCCCGATTCGGTATGTCGAGTCATTGATCAGGCAGTGCAGACGGTTGGCCAGACTGTCGACGCTGAGCCGGCGCATGGGCAACGGCCGGGGTCCGCAGCCGAGTTCGTGTACTCGTCTGGCCCAGAATCCTTGATCGCCCAGTACCGGACAGACCAGTGTTGGCTGTCCGGCACGTAGTCCGGCGGCAGTGGTTCCCGCGCCGCCGTGGTGAACCACTCCCGCGGTTCGCGGGAACAGCCAGTCATGCGGCACTGAGTCCGTCACGTGCACTCGTCTGGAGGAGGTCAGCTCGATGCCGCCCCAACCGCGGGCGACGATTGCGCGGACTCCAACCCGGTTGACGGCGTCCAGCACAATGCGGCCCCGGGCAGTGGCCTGCCGGCCGAGTCCCATGCTGCCGAAACCGATGTAGATCGGGGGCTCACCTGCGGCAAGGAACGCCGCGAGATCGGCCGGCGGCTCCCAGCCGCCGGCTTGATCAAGGAACCAGGATCCGGTGACGTGGGCGTGCTCAGGGTAGTCCCGTGGAATCGGCACCACATGCCGGCTGAATCCATACAGCACCGGGACAGGCCGGCCGTCGGCACCGGTGAGGTAGTCGGTCCAGCGACTCATCGGCGAGAGTCCCAGACTCTGCGTTCGGAACTTGTTGATCATGCCGCCGTAGGCGATCGCCGTGAACCGGTTGAACTCATAGCTCAGCCGGTTGGCTGTTCCACCGAGCGGCCACCGAGTGATGAAGGGAACCGGAAACTCCGCCGTAGGTGTGAAGAACGGCAGTGGCAGCGACGCAACGGCCGGCACGCCGAGCCGCTCGGCGACATGCAGCCCGCCCAAGATCTTCGGGTGGTAAACGATGATGCTCGGTTCGAAGTCCCGACTCGCTTCCCACTGATCCAGCAGGGAGGACCTCATGGCGCCAGTCATCCTCTTGGCGATCCGGAATGCGTCCGATGGCCGCTTCATCTGCGACATGCTGGTCTGAACCAGCGCCAGCATCTCGTTGCTCATGTGGAGGTATGGGACCTTGGCCGACTCCACCAGTTCCCGGTAGCCCTCGGCGGTGCACAGCGCGGCATCGTGGCCGGCCAGACGCAGTCCTGCGGCCAACGCCACGTATGGCTGAACATCGCCCTGAGTGCCAAACGTCAGCAGCAGTACGCGCACCGCAAGCCATTCATTCGGAGAACCTCCGTACTCGACGACATCAACCGCCGACCAGGCTTCCCGGCACTCCTGACAGCGATACTATGCCGAACCACTACTCTGGCTCCTTTCGGTGTGCCGGGCAGCCTGGTCGGCGCGCAGCTGACCCTTTGCTGGTACGGAGACCCCGTTGAGCGGAACGGCCGCAAGCCCTGCCCGTCCAGGCCCGTCGACCCGGCTGTGGCATCCGGCGTTCACTGTCTCCCTGCGCCGGTTCCTGGCTACCGAGGTGGGCTCGGGGCTGCTGTTGATCGGCGCCACCGCTCTTGCCCTGCTGTGGGCTAACTCGCCGTGGTCGGACAGCTACGAACAACTCTGGTCCACCGAAGCAGGAATCACACTCGGCTCCGCCGAGTTGATGATGGACTTGCGTCACTGGGTGAACGACGGGTTGATGACGCTGTTCTTTCTGGTGGTCGGATTGGAGGTGACCCGGGAGGTCACGGTCGGAGAGCTCCGGGACCGGCGGACAGTGCGGGTGCCGGTGCTGGCGGCGTTGGGCGGGATGATCCTGCCGGCGCTGATCTTTCTGGCCGTGAACGCCGGAGGTGCCGGGGTCCGGGGCTGGGGGGTAGCGATGGCGACGGACATCGCCTTTGTGCTCGGTGCGCTGGCGCTACTCGGCCCGCGTTGCCCGGATCACCTGCGACTGTTCCTGCTGACGGTCGCAATCGTTGATGACATCGGCGCGATCCTGGTGATCGCGGTCTTCTATTCCGATGATCTATCGCTGCCGGCACTGCTGGCGTCAGCGCTTCTGGTCGGTGCACTGGTGGCGTTGCGCTGGATTCGGGTGTGGCGGAGTCCTGCCTACATCCTGGTGGGGGTGGCGTTGTGGCTGGCCGTCCTGGAGTCCGGCGTGCACGCAACGATTGCCGGGGTGCTGATCGGGCTGCTGGTCTCCACCCGAGCGCCCGCGGCATCGGGCGAGGCGGGTCTCTATGCTCGGGCGCTGGAGGAGGAAGTCACCCCTCAGCGGGCACGGCTGGCCGAGCTGGCGGCCAGCGCGACGGTCTCGCCGAATGAACGCATGCAACACAGCCTGCATCCGTGGACGTCCTACCTCGTGGTGCCGCTGTTTGCGCTTGCGAACGCCGGGGTTCGGCTCAATGAGGAAACGCTGCGGGCAGCCGTGACCTCGCCGGTGACGATAGGGATTGTCGTGGCGCTGATCATCGGCAAGAGCGTCGGAATCACCGGCACCACGCTGCTCGCTCTGCGGTTGCGGCTCGGCGTCCTGCCGGGGGCGATAAAGCGCGGCCAGCTTGTTGGTGGAGCCACGCTGGCCGGGATCGGCTTTACGGTTGCCTTGTTCATCGCCGAGCTCGCGTTCCCGGATCCGGCGCTCCGTGACCAGGCCGTGGTCGGTGTTCTCGCGGGCTCCCTGCTCGCCGCCGTAGTGGGTTGGGCGATCTTTCGTTTCTTGGGCGAACGCGGTGGTGTGTGTGCGCCACCCGGTAGCGAGGAGGACGTGCCGACCCTTCCGCCACGGCCATGGTACGAGCCGGTGAGGTGACCAGTGCACTGGCGCCCCGCTACGCCGCGAGCGACGACACGGCAGCCTGCAGTGATGGAAGATCGACTCGTCCGGCGTACTGGCGGCCATTGATGAACAGCGTTGGTGTTCCGCGGACGCCACTGTCCACACCGGAGTAGAAATCGGCTTCGATCTTGTCGCCGTACGGCTGTGCCGCCTCACGTATCACCGCGTCGCCGGGAAGGCCCAGCGATTCGGCGTACCCGGCCAGGTTCCTGTCCCGTAGCCGGTTCTGATTCGAGAAGAGAAGGTCGTGCATGGGCCAGAACGCGCCGAGCGCGGCGGCCGCCTCCGCCGCCAGCGCAGCGGTCAGCGCGAACGGGTGAACGTCGGCGAGCGGAAAGTTGCGGAACACCAGCCGGACCTGACCGCGTGAATGATCGACCAGCTCGGCCAACACTGGCCGCGCCGCAGCGCAGTATGGACACTCGTAGTCGCCGTACTCGACAACCGTTACTGGCGCAGCCATCGACCCGCAGACGTGGTCGTCCTCAGAAACCGGCACCGCCAGGGTCGACTGCGGGCCGAGCGACATCCCCGCAGGATAGTAGGGTGACCCGCTGCGCCCTCCGCATTCGGTATGAAGAGGTCAGCATGGCCAGGAAGTGGCATCGCTCGGTGCTGCCGGTGATCAAAGTAGAGCGGTGACCCCACACAGCGACGGCAGTGGGGCTCCGCGGCAGATCTCGCGGACACGAATCGTCTGCCCAGGCATCCGGCGAGGTACTTTCGAGGTAACCGTTTGGGCGGGAGGCCGCTGTCATGTCGTCGTGGATCGCGTGGTTGATCGCGGCTGCGGCCTTGGCCGTCGCTGAGTACTTCACCCTCACCCTGGCGTTCGGGTTGCTTGCTGCCGCAGCGCTTGTCGCAGCGGTGGTCGCCGGCTTGGGCGGCCCTCTGCTGGCGCAGGTCCTGGCTTTCGCGATCGCGGCTGGGGTGGGGCTCCTTGTCGTGCGGCCGATCGCGAGACGCCAGATGACCCGTACCCCGCTGGTACGCGAGGGCAGCTACGCGCTGATCGGGAAGAGGGCGGTCGTTGTTGAGGAGGTGACCGGCACGCAGGGACTCGTCAAGCTCTCCGGGGAGGTGTGGTCGGCGCGTGCACTCGATGAGGACCAGGTGATCCCGGCTGGGACGCCGGTGGATGTCATGGAGATCGAGGGTGCGACGGCGATCGTGTATCCCCGGGAGCTTCTGCCATGAGCACGCACCGCTGAGACGACGGTGGAGGAGATATGGATCTGAATCTGTTAGTCCCGATCATCGTCGCGGCAGCCCTGTTGGTGTTCGCGGTGATGTCAGCCGTGCGCGTCGTCCCACAGGCACGCCGCTACAACGTCGAGCGCTTCGGCCGCTACCGGACGACGTTGCAGCCGGGTCTGAACTTCATCATCCCGTTGGCGGATCGGATCAACACCAAGCTCGACGTGCGGGAGCAAGTCTTCTCATCGCAGCCGAAGCCGGTGATCACCGAGGACAACCTGGTGGTCAACATCGACACGGTGTTGTACTACCAGATCACCGACCCTCGAGCCGCCGCGTACGAGATCGCGGACTATCTCCAGGCCATCGACCAGCTCACGGTCACCACATTGCGCAACGTCATCGGCAGCATGGATCTGGAGCGGACACTGACCTCGCGTGAGGAGATCAACACTCGGCTGCGCACCGTGCTGGACGAGGCAACCGGCAAGTGGGGAATCCGAGTGAACCGGGTCGAGATCAAAGCGATCGACCCGCCGATCAGCATCAAGGAGGCCATGGAGAAGCAGATGCGGGCCGAGCGCGACAAGCGCGCAGCCATTCTGCACGCGGAAGGGGAACGGCAGGCCAAGATCCTTACCGCCGAGGGGACCCGTCAGCAGGAGATCCTGGTGGCGCAGGGCGACCAGCAGGCCGCGATCCTGCGAGCCGACGGTGAGGCCAGAGCCGTCGATTTGGTTTTCCAGGCCGTCCACCGCAACAACGCAGATCCCAAGGTGCTGGCCTACAAGTACCTCGAGACGCTGCCTCACCTGGCCAGCGGCGAGAACAACACCTTCTGGGTCATCCCCGGCGAGCTCACCCAGGCGATCCGCGCCATCACTGAGGCTTTCGGTGACTACTCACGGATGGGCGCACCCGCGACCGACAAGGGCAAGGCCGATAGCCCGCCGTCGGAGATTGACGACGTCGAGGACAGCCGGGAGCTGACCGCCGGCGGTCCGCCGCGCTTGGATGCAGTCGCAGCCGCTGATCGGGTCGCCGAGCTGGCCGAAGCGGCGGTCAACGATGCCAAAGCTCAAGCTGCGGTCGCCCAGGGTCGTATCGAAAAGCCGCTCGGACCAGGACGTGCTGCGTTAGCGCTTCAGTGGCCGGACGATGTCATTCGGTATTACCGTCGCGTCTGCTCGCCCATTGTGTGATCTACGCGCCCTTCGCGCTCGTCGCTGACGTCGGCGCGCACAACGATGGCCTGGCGGCCTTCGGCGGTGACAGCGTTAGGGGTTTCTCCGCGCCCTCCGCGTCATGCAGGAAGTGAACGACAACGTCGGCGCCTTCCTTGGCCATTTCGATCGCTGTCGCCTGACCGATGCCGGAGTCAGAGCCGGTGATCAGAGCCACCTTCCTCTCGAGCCGCAGTGATGCCATGCGTGCCACTCCTTCAGGTAGGTGGATCAGTACGGCAGAGAGAAGTACGGCACCGGCCGCACCGCCGTCCGCAGGGGTAGTGGTTGGATAGAGCCACAGACGAGGTGGAGGAGCGCCGTGAGCAGCAGCGACAGCGAGACGGGGAATGTCACCGGCACCAAGGACAAGGACTACAACATCATCTGGTTCACCGAGGCGTGCCTGAGCAACGCCCTCCGCCTCGAGACTTACATCGCCGACGCCGAGCGCGACGGAGATAGTGAGCTCGCCGACTTCTTCCGCCGAGCTCAGGGCGAAAGTCGCAAGGGCGCTGAGCAGGGCAAGCAGTTGCTCGCACGACGTCTTGGCGGCTGACCCCCAGCCCCTGATGAGGTCCGCAGTCGGAAGACGACCCTAGGGCCATACTGATCAACAGACCGCAGCAGGGGAGGGACATGACGGCGTGTGAGGTGTGTGGCAACGGCTACGACAAGGCCTTCAGCATCACTGAGGCCGATGGCACGACCTCGACATTCGACAGCTTCTAGTGCGCCATCCACAAGGTTGCACCCCGCTGCGCCCACTGTGGCTGCGCGATCATCGGTCACGGAGAAGAAGCGGGTGGTCGAATGTACTGCTGTGCTCACTGCGCCCGACACGCTTCCGGCTCGGCCTCCTAAGGTGATCGGAGGGTTGAGATGAGCGCCAAGGCGGGTGAGCGGGCTGAGAAGACCGGCGACTTCTACTGCGCCTCCTGCAGCGAGAAGGTGCACGTGAGCAAGGGTGACAAGATCCCAAAGTGCCCGAACGGGCACAGCGAGTTCGACATCCGCCGCAACGAGCGCTAGCAACCCGATGCAGCGTCCGACGGCCCACGCCCCGACCACACATGCCGCCGCGCTGCTGCGGAGAAGATCCGCACTCGCTGCTGCACCGGGGTGAATGAAACGCATCCCGAGCCACCGATCTCAGCTTTGGATGTATCAGGCCAGCGGCCTTCTCGTTCTTCCTAGTACCTGCCCAGGATGACCTGGGTGCCCACCCGTACGTTGCCGGCTAAGCGGCGTACAAGGAGGTCGGGCTGCTACCGCCGGAGCAGCAGAGGCACTAGCTCCCGATCGACGCAAGATCGGATCCGGTAGAGCGTGGAGGTGAGTCGCGCAACGATTCACCTCACCCGCGGCGCAGGCGTTGCGTCCGCGCCGACACTTGATCTGTGACGGTCAGCGATCCCCTCGCACCGGAGCAGGTGCCGACACCTTCGATCCTGGACAGCCGCGGCGGCCGGCTGCGCGCCCGAGCGATGCTCGGGATCGACTGGCTGGCGGTCAACGCCTTCAGTGCGGCCGGCGACCCACTCGCGAGAGTGCTTCGGGGCTCGCCGCGCACCGACGTCTACACCGCGTACGAACGGATCCGCGCCCGCGGGGATCTGGCTTCATCCCGGCTCGGTCTGCGGACGGCGGTGTCGCGGCAGACCTGCGACCGAATCCTGCGGGACCCGCGCTTCGGCGTCCAGGCTCTCGAAGATGCGGACGCCACTCCGAACCGCATCGACCTCGCCCAAGGGCCGCTCAGCGGGTCCTTCGTGGAACTCGACCCACCGCAGCACACGCGGCTGCGGCGGCTGACGGCACCGGCGTTCCGGCCCAAGCTGGTCCGCGAGTTCGCTCCGGTGGTCGAGGAGGTGCTCACCGAGATCATGGACCGGATCGAACGGCAGGACCGGTTCGATCTGATGAGCGAGCTGGCGGGCACCTTCCCGATCGCGGTGATCAGCCGGCTGCTGGGCATTCCGGCTGCGGACGCCACCCACTTCTCCGAGATCGGCAAGCTGGTCGGTCAGTCCCTCGACGGCGTCCGCACCGTGCGGCAGGCCCAGGACCTCCGTCGCGCCGGCTCCGAGCTGGCGGCCCTGTTCCGCAGGCTGGCCGACGAGCGCCGGGCCGAGCCGCGGAATGACGTGATCAGTCTGCTGGCCGGCGCCGAGGCCGACGGCGAGCTCACACCGGCCGACCTGGTCGCGACCTGCGGGCTCCTGCTGGTGGCCGGTTTCGAGACCACGGTCAACCTGATCGGCAATGGAGTCGCCGCCCTGCACCGCAATCCCGACAACTGGCAGCGCCTGGTGGCCGACCCGGCACTGGCGGCCGCGGCAGTCGAGGAGACGCTCCGCTATGACTCCCCGGTCCAGCTGACGGTCCGGTTCCCGGGCGAGGAGGTCACCATCGATGGCCAACGGCTCGAACGCGGCGCGGTAGTGGCCATCATGCTGGCCGCGGCCAACCGCGACCCGGCCGCGTACGCCGATCCGGACCGCTTCCGTCTCGACCGTTCCGGCGAGCCGGAGCACCTGGCCTTCTCCAGCGGCATCCACTACTGTCTCGGCGCGCCGCTGGCCCGGTTGGAGGGCGAGCTCGCGTTTCGCACCATCGCCCAACGCTGGCCCGACCTCAGGCTTCTCACTGGCGCGCGGCGCCGTTCGGGCGCCACGATCCGCGGGTACGCGCGGCTGCCGGTGGCGATCCGCTAACCGACCGACTGCCCCCGCAGATCGTCGAGGAACGTGGTCGCCCAGCGGTCGATGTCGTGCTCCACGACCTGGCGCCGCATGATCCGCATCCGCCGCGCCTTGGCCCGCGGCGAGTCCTCCATCGCCTCCACCAGCCGTTCCTTGAGCCCGTTGATGTCGTGCGGGTTGACCAGGTAGGCCTGGCGCAGCTCGCGGGCCGCCCCGGCGAACTCGCTGAGGACCAAGGCGCCGTCATCGGCCTGGCGACAGGCGACGTACTCCTTGGCCACCAGGTTCATCCCGTCCCGCAGCGGGGTCACGACCATGACGTCGGCCGCCCGGTACATCGCCGCCATCTCCTCCCGGGGGAACGACGTGTGCGCGTACGTGATCGGTGGGCGGCCGAGCCGGCCGGCAATGCCGTTGATCCGACCGATCAGGCGGTCCAGATCGTCGCGCAGCTGCCGGTAGTGATCCACCCGTTCGCGGGACGGGATCGCCACCTGGAGCAGCACCGCGTCGTCAACGTCGATCCGGCCCTCGTCGATCAACTCCCCGAAGGCGCCGATCCGTTCCAGCAGACCCTTGGTGTAGTCGAGCCGGTCCACCCCGAGCAGCATGATCTTGGGATTGCCGAGGTCGCGCCGGATCTCGGCGGCCCGCTCGGCCGCCTCCGGCGTACCGGCCAGCTGGTTCAGACCCTTTGCGTCGATCGCGATGGGATAGGCGCGGGCCACGATCTCGCGACCGTTGGCCAGAACGATCCGGTCCCGCCTGGTCTCCAGATGCAGCCGTTGCCGGACCAGGCGGACGAAGTTCTGCGCGCCGCCGAGCAGCTGGAACCCGACCAGATCCGCACCGAGCAGGCCTTCGAGGATCTGGTTGCGCCAGGGCAGCTGGACGTAGAGCTCGGACGGTGGGAAGGGGATGTGCAGGAAGAAGCCGATCCGCAGGTCCGGCCGCTGCTTGCGCAGCATCTGCGGGACGAGCTGGAGCTGATAATCCTGCACCCAGACGACGGCCCCCTGGGCCGCGACCTGCGCGGTCCGGTCGGCGAAGCGCTGGTTGACGGCGACATAGGTGTCCCACCATTCTCGGCGGTACTCCGGGGTCGCGACCGCGTCGTGGTAGAGCGGCCAGAGGGTGGCGTTGGAGAACCCCTCGTAGTAGTACTCGACATCCTCCGACGACAGCGCGACCGGAACCAGTTGCAGGCCGTCGTTCTCGAAGGGCTGCACCTCTTCATCGGGTGCGCCGTGCCAGCCGACCCAGGCTCCCTCGTGAGCGTGCATCACCGGCTCGAACGCGGTCACCAGGCCACCGGGTGAGGGACGCCAGTCCGCATTGCCGTCGGGGTTCTCCATCCGATCGACCGGGAGCCGGTTGGCCACGACCACGAACCTGGCCTCCAGACTCCTGGGCGTGCTCCTTGCTGCCACAGCCATGTACGTCGTTGCCCTCCTACGGCGTCACCGTCGACCCTAGTTGAAACAGTGGGGACGAAAGACACGCCCGGCCGGACCTCCCGGCTGCGCCCCTGCCCGAGGTCTGACAGGCTCAGCGACATGACCCTGCCCGAGGCGCGCACGGCAGCAGGAACCCAGGCGCTCCAGGCGATCGTCGAGAACCCGCGGCACACCCTCGTCGGGCTGGACTTCGACGGCACCCTCTCGCCGATCGTCGACGATCCCGAGGAGGCGTACGCGGACCCCGCGGCAGTGATCGCGCTCGGCCGGCTGGCCGCGCAGGTGGCCAAGGTGGCGGTGATCACCGGCCGGCCGACCAAGCAGGCCGTACACCTGGGCCGATTCACCGGTGTCGCCGGGCTGGGCACGATGTCGGTGCTCGGCCAGTACGGGGTGGAACGCTGGAACGCGGTCGGGAATGAGTATCTGGTGCCGCCCGACCCGCCCGAGATCGACTCGGTCCTGGCCGACCTCCCGGGCCTGCTGGAGTCGGTCGGGCTGGCCGAGGCGCGGGTCGAGCACAAGGGCCGGGCCGTCGGCGTACACACCCGGACACTTGCTGATCCGGTCGATGCGTTCCGCCGACTGGAGCGCCCGGTCCGGGACCTGGCTTCGCGCTACGGGTTGACCGTCGAGCCGGGCAAGAACGTCTGGGAGATCCGGGGACCCGGGGTCGACAAGGGGATGGTGCTGCGCGATCTGGTGGCCGAGGTCGACGCGCAGCAGGTGATCTTCGCCGGTGATGATCTTGGTGACCTGCCGGCCTTCCGGGTGGCGTTGGCGCTCCGCGAGGAAGGGCTCAAGACGTTGCTCGTCTGTTCGGCCTCCCACGAGGAGGACGCTCTTACCGAGATCTCCGACGTCATCGTCGACGGACCGCCGGGAATCACCGCGTGGCTGACCGCGCTGGCCGACGAGATCGACGCCTGACCGATCAGGAACGAGGAACCGACATGCCCGATGACCTCAGAGACCAGTTCGTCGCGCTGATGGAGGAGGTGTTCAACCGGGGTAACGACGCCGCCGCCGACCCGTTCGTCGCTGAGGACTTCTTCAATCATGAAGCGCCCGACAGCACGGGTCCGGAGGGTTTCAAGGCAACGGCCCGATGGTTGAGGGAAGCGTTTCCTGACTACCACGCAGAGCTGCACGAGTTCCTGTTCGACGGCGACCTGCTGGCAGCGCGACTGACCGTCAGCGGAACTCACGCCGGCGACTTCATGGGCGCCGCCCCGACCGGGCGGTCGTTCTCGGTCCAGCACATGCACATGTACCGCGTCAGGGACGGCAAGCTCGTCGAGCATTGGGCCTGCCGCGATGATCTCGGCCAGCTAAGGCAGCTCGGACTGCTGCCAGGACCTTCCGGCGAATGACGTCTTGATGTCGGCGCGGTCTGCGAGGATTTGGCCATGGCTGATCCCGTTCCCGCCGGCAGCGACGTCTCGTCCGGCACGTACAAATGCACCAACTGCGGCTACAAACTGGACGTGGCTTCCACCAAGCACCTGCCGCCCTGTCCCAGCTGTGGCAACAGCAATTGGGAGACGCTGAGCGGCGGCGACTCGACTGACGATCCTTACCCCGATCGGAAAGGCTGAGCGCCACACTTGTTGGCGTCTGCTCGGCGCGGGCCGAGGTATGCTGTGCGTCACCTCAAGCAGTGGGGCAGTAGCAACCATGTCTTGGGGGACACCATGGCGACTGATCTCGAAGCCATGACGATCGCTGAGCTCATTCGACACCTTGCAGAGGTCGAGGACGCTCTCCGGGCCTACCGACCAACTCTCATCAAGAACAATGATCATCTCGCTGTCAATCCGAGCCTTCTCCACCTCGCCGAACGGGAGAAAGCGATCTCGGCCGAGCTGGACTCTCGGCGCAGAGACATGCCGGACGAGTTGCGGACTGTCGTCGAGCGGGAGCGGCGACAGCGGCGACAATCGGTACGCCCACTGGCCTAGGTTCAAGGCGCGGACGCGGTCACGGCCTGCACTGCCGATGCGTCGGCCGCCGTCGGATTGACCACCGGCTTGTGTGGCTCTCCAACTTTCTGGGTAGTGATCCAGACCTCAGAGGGAAGTGGCCGTGCCCAGCGGTGCCGCGATCCACGGCCGGATCAAGGAGTCGATGTGATGGACGAGACGGACTTCTTTCCTGACGACGTGCAGCGGCGCACCGCATAGTGCGAACCGCCCTGACGTGCCACCGGCTGGTGCACTGTCGGCCCGATGATCTTGTCGCGCATGTTGCTCGTCGCCGGGAGGTCGCCCTGCAGAGGGAGGTGACGCCTCAGTGGTTTCCGCGGACGATACCTCAGGGCGGAGCCATTATCGGTTGGAGTGAGCGTGGTCCCGGCACGCGAAGGCTGCTGACCTGCTGTCTGGAGGTCGAACCCGCGGCCACGGGCGTACTGGCCCATCTGAGCACGACCGCAACCACCGGTACCAGCTGGCCGCTGCCGCCGGTTCTCTCGACGATCCTGATGAAAGCGTGGACCGCACATCTGCTCGCCGGAGTCGCGGCCGCGGCTGAGGCCGATGTGCGGATGAGAAGTTCGGAGGACCGGCGATCACGTAGCCCGTGGATCTAGATCCGCGTGTAGCTGAGCGGGAAGTCGCGCTCCCAGGTCTGGCCGTCGTCGTACGAGGTCTCCCACGCTCCCTCGATCCGGTTGCCGTCAGGTGAGATGGTGGCGACGAACCGCTGTGCGAACTCCAGCGGCGTGAAGTCGGGCTGGGTGCGGTAGAGGGTCCACGTCCGGTCTTCCAGGCTCATCCGGTAGAGCCTCACGACTCCCCGGGAGTCGAAGTAGTGCTGGAGGTAGCCGTCGGGTCCCAGCGAGATGATCATCAGGCCGTCCGGGTACTCCGGCAGCGGGCTGAGTGCGCGCTGGACCAGGAAGCTGCCCTTCAGGTCCCATTCGAAGATCGACCGGCCCGGCGGGGCGTCGGGCACTTCGACCTGCTCGATCCACTCCCCGACGAACAGGTCAAGGGCGGCCAGTCGCGGATCCCGCTCGTCTGCTTCCATCTGGTTCTCCCGATCATGGTGGGCTGCTGCTGCATACACGCTAGGTCAAGTAAGGATCGGCCCAGGCACTGACGATCCGGGCCGCTCGCCTGGCCTGTTTCCGATGGACGAGCAGGTGGTCGGCGCCCTCCAGCGACACGAAGCTGCGCGGATGGCGGGCGGCCCGGAAGATCTGGCTCGCGTTCTCGATGCCGACCGTGTTGTCGGTGGGGGAGTGCATCACGAGCAGGGCCCGGCGCAGAGTGCGAATCCGTTGGTGCAGGTTCGCCTCCCGGACGTCCTCGATGAAGTGCCGCCGCAGCGTCAGCGCCTTGCCGCCGATCAGGAACGGGGCCTCGCCTTCGCCGAGGATGCGCTCGACCAGGGCGTCGTAGTTGTGCTCGACGTGCGCCGGCTCGTACGGAGCGCCGATGCTCACCACGGCGCGTACACCGTCGGCCAGGTGGGCCGCGGCGATCACGGCCGCTCCGCCGAAGGAGTGCCCGACGAGGAGTCGAACCCGATAGCCGGAGTCCTCCATGAACGTCACCGCTCGAGCGGTGTCACTGACCTTGTGGGAGAACGAGCCGTCACCCCAGTCGCCCTCGGAGTCGCCGAGGCCGAGGTTGTCGAAGCGGAGCATGCCGATGCCCTCGCGGGCCAGCTGCTTGCAGATCCGGCTCGCCGCGGGGGAGTTCTTGCCGAGGGTGAAGCCATGCGCGAACACGCCCCAGCCCCGCACGGTGCCCTCGGGGTGGTCGATCAGGCCCGCTAGACGTGGTCCGCTCGTACTCGGGAACCACACCCGCTCGGCCACGAGGAACATCGTGGCAGATCGTGGCGAGCATCGGGATGGTCGATCCGCAGATGACAAACGGCACTGGTGGCATCTCAGCCAGAGCATCCACAAGATCATCTCGTCGCCCTTGCATCAAAGGGTTGCAGGGGCTGGCACTCAAGCCTCGCCTGAACAGGTACGCCGCTGATCCGATGACCCAGTCCGGGCGAGCCGCTCTGCTCGTCACGACGCGATCTGATGAACTCGCTGAAACGATATCCCTAGCATGGCCCCGATGTCGCGAAGGGGGATTCTCTCGTCTACGAGTGCGCGCACGAGCTGGCTCGTCTTTGCGGCGGCGTCCTCCTCGAGTCGAGCCGCCTCTGCCTTCTCTTCGTTGATGGCATGGAGCTGCTGTTCTACAGGCACGCCGGCAACGTCTTGGTAGTGGATGTCGACGGCGATTTCGCTCAGTCTGACGTCGAGGGTGACCGCGATGAGTTCACGGGCGGCTTGTTCGACATCGGCGATGCGACGCGCCTGAGTGAGTCCGTCGATCTCGGGGACGTGGATCATCCACCACTTGCCGTCCCTTGAGACCCATGCGATGTAGGTCTTGCTCATTTCACCTCCTCGATAGCCTTCATGATCTTGCGGACCACGCCTGCCGAGATCGTCCGGTGTCCATCGGGGACTGAGATGCCCTGACCGTTCTTCTCCCACCAGCTGTGACTGCCGGTAGTGCGGATCTTCTGGAGGCCGGCTTCGGTGAGTGCCTTGCGATCTGCGGCTGGTTGGTCGATGTCCTAAGACTAGTCTATCCAAGTAGACATAATCTAGTCAAGCGAACTAGACATAGTTGGACCATCGCGGTTGAAGCCACGGCCGACCCACAGCCATTCGCATCGCAGACGGTGGTGCGCAGTTGCCGGCACCACCAAGAATGCATTCGAGGAGGACTCTCTGTGGGGGCGGGGCTTGAACCCGCGACCGGAGGATTATGAGAGCGATTCCGCCTAACGGCGTGCTAGAACGCTTGGCACGCGGGCTGCCGTGAGCGTAACCGGTCAAATCCCTTGGTGTAGCGATTGGTGGACCTGACCATGATCACTTCTACCACCACCAAAGTTCGGCGCTGTGGTCGCGATCGAGGCCCGGGCCCGACTGGCGATGATCAACGCCGGGTGAGGCGTGCGCATCCCGCTGGTTCAGAGACCTTGCCTCCTGCCCGGAGCGCGTGGTCTCTGCGTCAGTACCTCAAGATCATTCCAGTGGGTTGTGCCACCTGTCCTTCGCCATCTGCTCGGGGTCGTTCTCCTCGAACGAGAAGGTGCCTCCATAGCGGTCACCGGCCTGCGGCTGCCCTGTGCTCACGTCGGCGCCGAGAAAGTTCAACCTGGTGGTCCGGAAGTACTCCTCCGCCTGGGCGCGGGCCGACTTCTCCAGGTCTTCTCGGGTATTGCCGACCGCATATGCGTTGAATCGATAAGCCACCTGCATAGCCTGCCGCACACGCGCGTCGTGTCGGGCCTGTCCCGCCCCGGTCTGGTCCGGCACATGGGAGATGCTGGGCCCGGACAGCAGCCGGAGATGGTGGTGGGTTAGCCGCTGGGTCGTACTCCTGTAGCGACCCCCGGCCGCGCTCAAAGCCGACCCGCACCTCCGACGTCTACGCTCCACCATGGCCGCGAGCAAGGGCGTCGACGTCGCCCAGGTCATCGCTTTATACAGGGACGGACAGCCTCACGCGACGCTGGCCGACGAGATCAGCTCAGACGACGTCAAGACGGCATTCGCGAAAATGGGTATCTTGACCGACACGGCATCGCTGCGGCGGTACCCCAAGGCGGCGTGCGGCTCAGGCGGAAATCAGCTGCCCGCCTGAGCTGCTCCACGGCGCATCACGGAGTCGAGGGTTCCTATCGACGAGCGATCCGCGCGTCAAAAGATGTGCGGCTCGGGTAACGCCAACGCCAAGTCCGAAGCAACCAGCGACCAAGGCGGCTAGGGCGACCTTCTCGACAGCTCCGGTCTCCGTCCGAGCTATGACCATGACCAGCGAGACGGCGACAGTAGCCAGGAGCAGCAACGCAACGATCCGGGCCATCCGAACGAGCGCGATCATCTCATAACGGTATTGCTGCAACGGGGTCGCTCTGCGGTCGTCGCTACATCCGTAGCAGGCTCGCAGCGGGGTGGGGGATCACTGCGTCAGTTACGCCAGCTGGTCGACCATGTCCAAGGTCGCCGCCTCAACGAAGTCGGAAGGCTTGGGGTGCTGCGATAGTCGTTCCTGCAGGGCGTGGTATCTCTCCTCCGCCGCCTCGAAGCCGTCCGCACCGGAGTAGCCGACTAGCCACACGAACCGGTCGTGCGGCCGATCCACCCACGCGCCGACGATCTGGAAGCCTTCTTGCTGCCGCAGTGGCACGATGCCACGCTCCCAGCCTGCGATCCAGTCGTCCATGTGTCCGGGTGGATTCGGTAATCCCGCAGCTGGATTTCCATGGCATCGAGTATCGCCCAGACAGTTCCAGAGGAGGACACTCCAAATAGGCCAAACCGCTGAGATGTCGGCTGAACTGCACGCCTGGGAGGATCGGGAGAACCCGAGACCGATGATCACTACCAGGTATGCCGCGATGCGCCGCCTATCGGGCAGAGGCGCCCGCGCCCGGTGCGGGAGTGGCGGGTTTCCGAAGGCCTTGGTGGCGCGGGCGGGTGACCCGTTCGGCCGCAATCACCGGTGAACCCCCCTCAAGCCGGGCCCTCAAGGAAATGAACCGCGCCACACCTACTTCGGGATGATGTGTCGAGGGGGTTCATCCCTCCATCGTCGAGGCAGTGACCGACTCGGCGATCTCGAGCTATACCATCGCTGAGATGGGGTTCGGCTGGCCGACCGACTGGCGATGGCAGTACGGCTTCGGTGTGGGTGGACGACTCCGAGAGCAATGATCAGAACCTGTGGATGACCCTCGGCAAGGTGACGTGATCGGGCGCACCTTCCCGAGGATGATCTGAAGTCCATAGCAGCTGATCAGGACCGGCGTTGGCGCGCTGGTTCGGGAAGGTACGCCCTCATGCTCAAGGTAGTTCACGACTCTGCTGACCCCAACTCGACAGCGTCGGTGTTGGACGAGATTGTCCGAGACGGCGCGCGACAGATGCTGGCCGCCGCGTTGCAGGCTGAGGTGGCGGCATTCGTCGAGGCGCACCGCGGCGAGGTTGATGACCAGGGTCGCCGGCTCGTGGTCCGCAACGGCTACCACCAGCCACGGGAAGTGACCACCGCGGCCGGTGTGGTGGAGGTGCGGCAGCCGCGGGTCAACGACAAGCGGGTCGACGAGGCGACGGGTGAGCGGCGCCGGTTCTCCTCCGCGATCCTGCCGGCCTGGTCGCGGAAGTCGCCGCGGGTGGCGGAGGTGTTGCCGCTGCTGTATCTACACGGCCTGTCCAGCAGCGATTTCGGGCCGGCGCTGGAGCAGTTCCTCGGCTCCGACCAAGGCCTGTCGGCGGCGACGATCACCCGGCTCACCACCCAGTGGCAAGACGAAGCCAGGGTGTTCAACACCCGGTCGCTGGCCGGCAGCGACTACGTCTACGTGTGGGTCGACGGCATCCACCTGAAGGTGCGGCTCGAGCAAGACAAGGTGTGCCTGCTGGTGATCATCGGGGTCCGCGCCGACGGCCGCAAGGAGCTGGTCGCGTTGGCCGACGGGTTCCGCGAGTCGGCCGAGTCGTGGGCCGACCTGCTCCGCGACGCCAAACGGCGGGGCATGCAAGCCCCGGTGCTGGCGGTCGGGGATGGCGCGCTCGGCTTCTGGAAGGCCGTCCGCGACGTGTTCCCCGAGACCACTGAGCAGCGTTGCTGGTGGCACAAGATCGGCAACATCCTGGCCGCCCTGCCCAAGTCCGCGCACCCGGCCGCCAAGAAGGCGATGGCCGAGATCTACAACGCCGAGGACAAGACCCACGCCCGCGCCGCCGCCAAAGCGTTCGCCGCCGAGTTCGGCACCAAGTGGCCCAAGGCTGCGGCGAAGATCAGCGACGACCTCGACGTGCTGCTCGCCTTCTACGACTACCCGGCCGACCACTGGATCCACCTGCGCACCACCAACCCGATCGAGTCCACCTTCGCCACCGTCCGGTTGAGGCAGCGGGTGACCAAAGGCCCCGGCTCCCGCGCCGCCGGCGTCGCCATGGCATTCAAGTTGATCGAGTCAGCCCAAACCCGCTGGCGAGCCGTCAACGCCCCTCACCTGGTGCCACTGGTCCGGGCCGGCGCCACCTTCATCAACGGCAAGCTCCTCGAACGACCCGACGACCAAGATCAACAAGGAGGTGTCCGGCAAGCGGCGTGAAATGCGCCAGTCCACAGGTTTTGACTATTTCTCCGACTACGAGTTGGCCGACTCCAGGTACGTCGGCGGGACCTTGGCACAGACCTCGTATTAGCTCTTTGAACTTGATTGGAGTCGTAGAAAACCTGGTCAGACACGACCTTTG
>CAVQCQ010000019.1:0-67438 GCA_963711015.1 uncultured Actinomycetota bacterium | reverse complement strand
CGCTGGGGAGTCCGTTGACGAAGCAGGTGACCAAGACAGTGCTGGCACATGGGGGGTCTGGCGCGGCTCGCGCTGGACAGGCGGCGCACCTTCGACGTCGACCGGAGGGGAGTCGACCTTTCTGCTGAGGCCCTGCGGCCGCGAGGTAGTGCGGGTCGGCGATTTCTTGAGTACGCGGTGTTCGTCCTGGTATGGATCAGGCTGGGCCTGATCTTGTCCGTCGGCCTGGTCCCGTTCCTCCTAATCGGTGCTGCCCTGCTGGTTCTGTTCCAATTGGCGCGCCGTCAGCCGCTGCGGAGGCTGTGGGCGCGGGACGCCGACTACCTTCGCCCGCAGATCGGCGGGAAGCTGCTCGTCGCGGCTGTGTTGATCGTCATCCCGACTGTGATGCTGCTGCAGTCGCTGCGGCTGGACCGTTACGCCAACGACAGCTGGACCGCGCTGGTCCTGGGCCTGGCGTTCCTCGCCGGTGGCTACCTCGCCTCACGTCGTCTCGTCCTCACCGTGGCCGTCGCCGCGCTGGCCGTCCTTGTCATGTCCTGGATGCTCACCCCGGACCTGGCCACGGCCCGCGACGGCGACCCGGCAGTCCTGGCGCACCTCGACGAAGCGCAGCATGGGCTTGTTGAGCGGATTTCCGCAACATCGCCATCGCCCAGATCGACCTGGACGCGCCGGATCCGGTGCGCCTGGCCGGTATCGGTGCTACAGCCACGACACCAATGGAAGTCGGATCGGTGACCAAAGCCATGACCGGCCTTCGTCGCGGCCGAGCTCGCCGTGGCCGGAGGAGAGGTCCTCATGGACCTCCCCGTCTCCACCTACCTGCCGCAGCTGGCCGGGTCACCAGCCGGCACGGTCACACTTCACGAACTGGTGACCCACACCGCCGGCTACGCCGATTCGAAGCTCGTCATCCCCTGCGCCGCGGCTTCTGGAGCGCCCCGCTCGGCCGGAACTTCCTCGGCACCGATGCTGAGCAAATGACCCGGGAGCTCCGCCGACAGGATCTGGAAGACGCAGAGGTTCGTGGAAGTACTTCAACCTGGAGCAGCACGGCCGGACGAGCCGTCGCCGCGGCCGCCGGGATGAGCTACTCCGACCTCATGCGCACCCGCCTCTTCGAGCCGCTCGGTATGACCCACACCGCCATCCAGGACAGACCAGACGCCCTTGTCACCGGCGGTAGGTCCCAGACAGGGCGCAGAGTTCAGCCGTGGATCATGGATCAGGACCCATACGCCCCCGCCGGCGCCGCCGTCTCCACGATCGCAGACCTGGCAAAGCTCGCCACAGCACTTCTGAACGGCACCGCACCCGGCATGGCTGCGCTGTACCCAACCACGCCGACGCTACAGGCGGACACCCGCATGGGTGACTTCTGGGCGATCTCGACGTGGCAGAACGGTCAGACCGTCACCTGGCACAGCGGTCAGACGGGCGGGTACACCTCCTACTTGGCGTAGACCGCGCCCATCGCAGGGCAGTGGTTGTGCTCTCCGACGTCGCGACCGGGGCCAGTACTGAACAGATATGAACCTCCTAACTCTGAATGGCTGATCACTTTCACACTCAAGGAAATGAGGCCACATGGCCACAACAGCCCAGGACCCAAACCTCCAGCCGTCCGCACGAGTGCCGCCCCAGCGTGAGAGGGACGCATCGGGTTGATCTTTGCGGCATCGCTTGCCGCCGGACTGGTCGCTGCCCTAGCCCCTGGTCGCCGCTCCCTTCATCCCGGCGAAAGAGAACATCCTTACCGGTGTGGTGGCTGCTGGCTCTTGCCCTCGGTTGCGGCGTTGCTGGCCGTACTCTCCGTGCGGTTCAGCAGCCAACCTCAGCGTTGGGCGGCTGCGCCGGCCGTGTTCCTGGCGGTGGCCGGGCTCATTTCACTCCTCCGCCGGGCTCCGCTTGTCCAGGATGTGTTCGGCTGGGTGTGGCCGCCAGTACTGTTCGGGCTGGTTGTCTGGATGATCATCCGGCCCGACGACGAGCTGGGCGGTCTTGAGCCGCACGGTGGCTGCTGTACCCCGTACTGGCCGTGCTGATGCTGGCCTCCGTAGGCGGCGGCTACGAGAGTGTGCGCCAGTCGTTCGATACGAGGGCCTATCCGATGCCCGGCCAACTGGTTGACGTGGGTGGGCACCGGTTGCACCTTCATTGCACCGGCACGGGCAGCCCAACGGTCGTCCTGGAACCGGGTCTCGGCGGGGCCTCCTCCGACCTTGGTTGGGTTGCGCCAGCCGTGGCCCGGGACAGCACAGTCTGTGTATATGACCGTGCGGGTCGGGGGTGGAGCGACGCCGCCGACGGCCCGCAGGACGGTGGACAGATAGCCGCCGACCTGCACACGCTGCTACAGCAGGCACAGGTTCCCGGGCCCTACGTGCTGGCCGGTCACTCCTTCGGCGGCCTGTACGTCCAAGCCTTCGCCGCCAACTATCCAGACCAGGTCGCCGGCCTGGTGCTCCTGGACTCCACCGCACCCAGACCGGGCCCGGCCCTGCCGACCAGGACCGAGTCGTACAGCGTCCTCGGTCGCGTCTCCGCCGTTGTCCGCGGTCGGTCACCTAGGTGCCGGACGGCTGATCGCCCAGGCCTCCTACGGCAGTCTTCCGCCACACTTCCAAGGCGAGGCGCGCGCCAACGCCTCGACCGCCCTGTACCTTCGCAGCTACATCGAGGAGTTCGTCGCGGGAGCACGTCGGCGCAACAGGCGGCGTCGCTGACCAGCCTCAACGGCAAGCCGCTCATCGTCCTCACCGCAGACACCGGGAACGCCGCTGGATGGGAGCAGGCGCAGGAAAAGATGGCCACACTGTCGACCAACACTTCCCATCGTGTCGCCAAGGACACCACCCACGAATCCCTGCTGTACGACGAAGCCGACTCCTCCGCAGCCAGTCAGGCAATACGCGATGTCATCGTGGCCGTACGGACCGCCCGGCCGCTGGCCTAGCCCTGATCTTCGTCGTCGGTCGGTCCCGCCGATTGCGGCTGTGGCGATCTGACAGGACTTCGACCAGGTGTGCGTCCGGCGTCTGGCCAACGCTGGTGGCTTCCGGTGACGGACCGCGCCGTCAGCACATCCGGACCGCCATCTCGTGAGCTGGTCGCCACCCCTGGTGTCCGGTGGTGGGGCAGCTCCCGCGCAGTCTGCCGCTCCGCGTTGCGAGATCGGCCCAGCTGGCGTCGATCGGGGTCGTCATGACTTGGCCCGTCCTTTGAATAATGCAGTTCGGCCAGGTAGCGGTGCACGGATCCCACCGCTACTGATCCTTCGCCGACTGCACCGGCAACCCGTCTTGACCGAGCCGTGGCGAACGTCGCCGACGGCGAAGACGCCTGGGCGACTCGTCTCGAACGGGTACGGCTCACGTCTTGGCGCCCAGTTCGAACTGGGTATGTCCCTGGCCGGTCAGGATGAAGCCGTCCTTGTCGAGGCTGAGCACTGGGGCGAGCCAGTCGGTATGCGGTTTGGCGCCGATCATGATGAACACCGCGGCGGCTGACACCTCCTGCTGCTGTGCTTGGTCGTCCTCCAGGGTCAGGCTCTTCAGGCGGGTGTCGCCGCGACCGCCGACAACTCGGGTGCGGAGCCGGACGGCGACGTTCGGGGTGGCCTCGATCTGCCGGACCAGATAGTCGGACATCCCGGCGGCAAGAGACGCGCCCCGGATCAGGAGGGTGACGTGGGCGGCGTACTTGGCCAGATGAAGGGCGGCCTGGCCCGCGGAGTTCGCCCCGCCGACCACGAATACGTCCCCGCCGGCGACTGCCGGCGCCATCACGCCGGCTGCACCGTAGAAGACGCCGGCGCCAATAAGGCGATCGAGCTCGGGAATCTCGAGCCGGCGGTAGGTGACGCCGGCAGCGAGGATCACCGCTCGCGCCGGCCACCTGGCTGCCGTCCTCGAGAGTTAGCACACGTGATCGCCCTCAGAGGTCAAGGCGGTGGCTCGGTTGGTGAAGACGAACTCGGCTCCAAGCAGTGTTGCCTGCTGCCATGCCCGATGAGCCAATTCGCCACCATGGACGCCGCGGTGGAAGCCGAGGTAGTTGCGAATCATGGAACTGGTGCCCGCTTGGCCGCCGATGGCCCGCGCCTCGACGACCAGGGTGTCCAGACCTTCGGAGGCCCCGTAGACGCCCGCGGCGAGACCGGCCGGTCCGGCACCGAGAACGACCAGGTCGTAGACGGGGGCGGTGGGCCGGATCTGGATGCCGTGAGAGAGGGCAATCTCGCTCATCGAAGGCTGATGCATCACAGTTTCGTCGTGTCGGATGACCGCCGGTAGCCGAGTCAGGTCCACGCGGTGGTCGCGGATCAGCTGGCGGCCGCTCTCACTGTCCGCGGTGTGGAACGCGAATGGCACTCCGTTGACCGTTAGGGCGTCGCGCAGGTCATGGCTACGGCGATCCCACTGCTCGCCGATAACCCGGTAGACCACATGCCTCGGCTGGTGCGCCGTCGACCAGGCGCTGAGCGCCTCCTGCACCTGTGGGTAGAGCCACTCCTCCGGGTTGACCCAACCTTTCACCATCCATCCGTCGATCCGACCGAGAGCGGTGGCGCGCTGCAACGCAGGCAACTCGCGAAACGGAATTCTGGTGTGGTACTCATCCAAGTTGAACAGCAGGATCCGTGCGACACCTCTGTGCAGACCTGTGGCCCGCTCCAGGAACTCGACCCCGTCCCCGTCCGGCAGGTGCAGATCGGCGGCCACCAACGCCACCTGCTCGGCACGGCGAGCCAGCCCCCCAAGCTCGGCGAGACCGTCTGCGGCCGAACCCGCCGTCAGTATCCGATAGTCCGACCCGAACCGGCGGTCCAGCGCTGACGCGGTGATCTCCACATCACGGGAATCGCCACCCACGATCAGCAGTACGGGGGCTGGTGCAGTCATGCTGAGGCCATCGTCTCAGCGCTCCTTATCCAACGCAGTGCCGGATCAGCAGCAGGCCGAGCGTGAGCGACCGATGCACGGCACCGAGACCGACGAGCATGGGCACAAGACTGGGCGTCAGAGGCGAGTGCCATGTCCCTAACAGATCGAAATGGCTCGACAAAGCAACGTTGATCTCAGCGACAGCGACGGCCCTCTAATGGTCCGAGTAAGAGCGCCCGACCTTATCGACGACGCTCGATGCCCCGCAGCACGGCCCGCGCCACGTCGTGGGGGTCGCGGACATTGATTCCGGCCGAAATCCGCTCCTTCCTCCGGTTTGTGAGATTCTCCGCTGCGAGCGCTGTTGTGTCCATGTCGGCGGTAAAGGCACATCCCGCGTGTACGCCAGGGTTGGAGTTCGCTGCCCCAGCACCGCCATCAGGCCACGTACCGCGAACTTGCTCTGCGCATACGCCGCGTACCCGTACACGCCGATGAGGGCGGCCGTGGAGGCTAACGCGACGATGCCCGGTTCTACGTTCGACCATTGATGGTGACCGCCGGGGACCGCAATAAGGAGCAGCCGACCCGGTGGGGACCGCGGCAGTGCAACCTCGCTCCCAAGAACCACAGACCCAAGCCAAGTCAAGCGTCCAACCGCAGGCGTTGGGCAGCGCTGGAAGCTTAGGACCGTTCCAGCGGCAAGAGCGAAGCGGTGAGCCTGGAGGCGGCACCCTAGCGCGACCGCCGGTTGGGGGACGCCGTGCGCTCGATTCCTTGCAGCGTCGAGTCGGGCTGGTGATGATCCCGTCCCGCGTACGCTCTTCGCTATGGCGACGATGACGGCGATCGTCCATAACGACTACGGCACTGTCCCCGAGGACGTCCTCCGGTTCCAGGAGGTCGAGAAGTCGGCGATGGCAGACGATCAGGTCCTGGTGCGGGTGCACGCGGCAAGCGTGGACCGGGGCACCTGGCACATAATGGCCGGCCTGCCGTACCCCATCCGGGTTGCCGGCTTCGGGCTCCGCAGGCCGAAGTACCTCAATCCGGGACGGAGCCTGGCGGGAACCGTCGAAGCCGTCGGCAACAACGCGACTGGCTTCGAGCCGGGTGACGACGTGTTCGGCATCTGTGCCGGCTCATTCGCAGAGTATGTAAGCGTTCGACCCGACAAGCTGGCACTCAAGCCGTCGAATCTTTCCTTCGAGGAGGCGGCTGCGGTCCCGATCTCGGGGCTCACCGCCCTCCAGGCGGTGCGCGACCACGGAGCGGTCGAGGCCGGTCAGACCGTGCTGATCGTAGGTGCCTCGGGAGGAGTGGGCAGCTTCGCCGTGCAGATCGCGAAGGCGTACGGAGCCGACGTCACCGGTGTCTGCAGCACCGCGAAGGTAGACCTGGTGCGAGCCCTCGGGCGCCGACCACGTCATCGACTACACCCGCGAGGATTTCGCCGACGGTCAGCACCGCTACGACGTGATCCTCGACATCGGCGGCAACCGCCGGTTATCCCACCTGCGGCGCGCCCTCACCCCTAAGGGAAGACTCGTCATCGTCGGAGGCGAGACCGATGGTCGGTGGCTGGGCGGTACCGACCGCCAACTGCGGGCGCAGCTGCTGTCCCTCTTCGTCAGCCAGAAACTGGGCACCTTCGTCGCGTCGGAGAACGCCGCAGACCTAGTCGCGTTGCGCGAGCTCATCGAGGCAGGCCAGATCAAACCGGTCATCGACCGGACCTACCCTCTCAGCGAGGTCGCCACAGCCATCCGCAACCTGGTCGACGGCCACGCCCGTGGCAAGATCGCCATCACCATCTGAAGGCGGACCACCGCTCAACGAACCGCTGCCGCTGGCCTTCTTCCTGTCCGTCCTCTCGGACGCCACCAAGCCGTACCTCCTGGTCAACCCGCCTACGTCGGCGCGGTCGTGCTGATTACCGGGCTGCTCACTCTCGGGGTTTGGCCTGATTTCGGACCGGCAACGACAGCTCCGCCCACAACTCAGGCACCTGCCGACAGCGCCTCCACCACCGGAGGGTGACCACTCGTGGTCTTCTCCATCCCCGTCATCGCCTCTTCTAGTTTTCGTCAGGAAGCGGTAGGGCCGCGCCGCTGCGCGGAGATCCAACGGTCATGGTCCGGCGAGCCAAGCATAGGATCTGGTCCACGTCATCGTGGACACGTTCCCGACCTCAGTTCGCGGTACGCCTTGCATCAACAACTCCTCTCAGCCGGTGTCCTCGTGGCGGTCTGCGGCGATCACGGCCAGTCGCACGACGTCGGAATCCCGAGCGCGACCGGAGCTCGTACGCCGAATCCGTCCGCTGCTGCGGGCGCCGGCGTCCCGCGCGACGCGATCCGCACGTTTAGATGAGCTGGTCACAGACGGTGTCTCAAGTGTCCGCGGCCGCCCTCTGGGCTGGGTTGAGCGAAGATGGTGCGGAAGACTGCGGCAACCATGTCCTTGTGGGACTGGGGGACCAGGGCAAGCAGGTTGCGGACCAAGTGGACCCGGCAGCGTTGGTGTGCCCGACCCCTTGGAACACCCGACCCAGTGCCGCCACTAGGTCGGAGTGCTGGTCGGAGACGACGAGATGCCGTCCAGACCCCGCCCTCATGGAGACCGGTTCTATGCTGCGGTCTTATCGCCGAGCCCCGGGCAGTGGTCGCCAGGGCGCGGTATCTGGCGATGCTCGTAGCGATCGACCAGATCACGAGCGCCAGAATGCCGGGCAGAAAACCGTAGCCGAACACGCTGTCTTCGCCTGTGCCCGCGATGACCGTCAATAGCGTGATGAGGAAGGCGACCGCGCCGATCAGTGCCACGATGCCGGTCCACCGCGGGAAGACACCGCTTCGCAGTGTCAATAGTCCAGCGGCGCCGAGCAGCGCGGCAAAGCCCATCGCGGCGACCAGGTACGGGCCGGCCGACGCAGTTGTGACCGCTCTGCTCACGACCGGATCCGCGTCGGCACCCTCACTGGTCGCTGCGCCGACCATCACGATGGCCGTTGCGATTCCTGCGGCGCCAACGACGGCACCCGCGAACGCGACGCGGGCCAGCTGCACGGAGCCGGGGACTGTTGTCTCAGCACTTCCCAGCACGCTTCGGATCGTTGCCGCGAAGTGCAGCAACGCGATGCCTGCGAGCAGGACCAGGAACGCACCGATGCCGCTCCTCACGCGGTTGTCGTCGGCCCAGTCCGTCCAGTCCTCGTCGGTCGCGGTGTAGTCCGGCGCGTCGCCACCGCTCAGGAACCAGCCGAAGACCAGAAGCACGGCAAACGCGACGCCGGACAGAGCTAGGAGCCGCTGCCACGACGGTGGGAGAGGGTCCGGCGATGAGTTCGCAGGTGGGCGTGCACCCGGCTCGGATGGTGATGTCATTGTTCGCGCGCCGAAAGGATGGGTGCAGCCCGCCGGAATCCCCAAATGGCCGCGTAGATCCCCAGCAGCAACTCCCACAGGAACTCGGGGGCTACGAGAAGACCCACCGCGCCGGTTTGCTCCCACAAGTCGAAGAGCACGCCCAGGTTCCCCACCAGGAGCAGCTGGCCCTGCCGATCAGACCGAGCCAGGTCATGCGGCGCGGGACGAGGCCGGACGTGTACATCAGGTAGCCGAGGATCAGCCCGTTCCCGAAGGGGACGACGAGTCCGGGGCCGAACAGAGCCGTCCAATCCTTGAGCGCAGCGAGGGAGACGGCGAGGTCGGCCGCGTCCGGAGAGTCCTGACGCAGGCTGACGAGGCCGAGCACGAAGATGATCCCCGCCGCGATGAAGACGCACTCGATGATCCGAGCCGCGACGTAGCCGATGGCGAGGATCTCGTTCTGCCGCCTAGCGATCGGGTAGAGCACGACGGCTGTTCCGACGTTCGCGATGATGAGGAGGAACTCCAGGAATGCACCCAAGCGGATCTGGTTGTCCTGCCCGTCACCGGCGAGGTAACCGGCCGGGTCGTTGAGAACGGGCTGGAAAAGAAACGCAGCAGGGATCGATGTGAGGAACGTGATGATGAACAGCACCCCGAAGATCCGGGCGGTCCTCTGGTCGTCGGCCATACCATCTCCCTTCGAGCCTGTCGAGTGTCTGTCTGAGTTTCACACTGTCGATAGCGGCTTTGATCAGTCAAGGGCCGGCTTCGCCCGGCCGGCAGCGTGGGTCCTCGCTGCGCTGCCGGTCGCGCCGCCAGACGAGCCAATTTGGCGCAGGATCCTATCCGTCCGGCGGATTGCGGCGGCGTAACGGTGGCTGGCGATGCGCCACCTCCTTTGGGCTTAATCCTTGTGTCCTCCTCACTAGAGATCGTGTGGGCCCTCCGAGCCGCCGTTCCATGCTTGGTACTTGTCAGCCGGCTAATCCGAGTGGAACTGTGATGAGTACCGCAACCGCGCGGTGGCCCGCGCGAGTCGCCGGATCGAGGAGGCGAGCATGATCACAGCCAACGCCCTTACCCGCGCCGCCGGCATCGCCGCTGTCGCTGCTGGTGTGCTCTTCATCGGAGTCCAGATCGGCCACCCGCAGTTGAACGCGACAACCATCACCACGACCAATGTCTACATCCGCGATCAGCTGAAGGTGCTGATGGCCGTCCTCGCCCTTGTTGGCATTACCGGCATGTACCTGAGCCAGATCCGCCGGAACGGAGTCCTGGGACTCATCGGGTACGTGCTGTTAGCGCTGGCTTACCTGCTGATCATGTGCGGCGTCTACGCCGCCGCCTGGATGATGCCCGAAATCGCCGCGGCCAATCCCGGTTATGTCAACGACGTCATCGCGGTCGACACCGGCCGCGGAACCGTCGAAGGTGACATCGGGGCGCTGCAAACCGTGATCCAGCTGCGAGGCTACGCATACCTGGCCGGTGGCCTCCTTTTCGGTATAGCGCTCTTCCGGGCCCACGTCCTCGCACGCTGGGCAGCCGCGCTCCTGGCAGTCGGCGGGTTACTCAGCGTGGTTCTCTCCCTGATGCCGGATGCCTTCTACCGGTTCCTGGCCGTTCCCAACGGCGTCGCGATGATCGGCCTCGGCGTCTCCCTGTGGCGCAGCACCCGGACGGAGCTCAATGCAAACATCGGCAGTCCCGATCTCCGCGGCACGACAGGTCGTCGCTGACTGACGGGGACGCTTGGTGGACAGAATTTGGATTGGTTCGTGACGGTCAGGGACCTGAACAATTGATCACCATCGAACGGGCGGCGATGGCCCGCGCTCGGCAGCAGCCCACTCATTAAGGCCTCAGGGCTCAAGCTTCTGTTGTGGGCGAGCCAGGTCATATCAGCCCTACGCCGCATCCCGCCTTGGCGGCGATGACCGCCCTGCTGGTGGGAGATGCCACCGTCGGTATCGGTGGCGCCCAAATGTAGAATGCCCGCCTGGGGCAACGGCGTCAAGGCGAATCGGATGCGGCTGCGCGGGCATTGGACGGGCGGCCAACTCGCTGAGGTCGGTCGGGTCGCGTGATGTTCGCCAGACCAGTCTCCCTGCCTGCTCGACCTACAGTCGCTATGTTTGTCGCCAGTTGGGCTCGATGGGCGGCATCCGGAGGGGACATGCGAGCGCTCGTCCAGGACCGCTACGGCTCGCCCGATGTCCTCAGGATCGATGACGTCGCCACGCCCGTGCCCGGCCACGGGGAGGTACTGGTCCGGGTCAGAGCCGCGTCGGTCAATGCGCGGGACTGGCACGTCATGCGTGGGGAACCCAGGCTCGCTCGCCTGCTCGATTCTGCGACGTTCGGCCGCGCCGGGCCTAGGGTCAGGATTCGCGGTACCGACTTCGCCGGCACAGTGGAGTCGGTGGGCGAAGGCGTTACCCTATGGCGGCCGGGCGACGACGTCTTCGGTGAGTCCGAGGCGGCTATCGCGGAGTATGTCGCCGCCCCGGAGGGGGTTGTGGCCAAGATGCCAGCCGGTCTCAGCTTTGAGCAGGCCGCGGCCATGCCTCTTGCCGCCAACACGGCCCTTGTCTGCCTGCGAGCAGGCCAGGTGGAGGCCGGGCAGAGCGTTTTGATCAACGGTGCGTCCGGCGGCGTAGGGACGTTCGCCATCCAGTTGGCGAAGTCCATGGGGGTGCAGCTGACAGCTGTCTGCAGCGCCCGCAATGCCGAACTCGCGCGCTCGTTGGGCGCTGACGTCGTCATCGACTACGCCCGTGAGAACTTCACCAAATTGGGTCGCCAGTACGACATCGTGCTCGACCTTGTCGGTAACCGTTCATTGCGCGACCTCCGGCGCGTGCTGAAACCGTCCGGGACCATCGTGCTGTCCGGTGGAGGAGTGTCGGGCCAGGGCCGGTTCATCGGGCCGCTGAGCATGATCATCCGTGCGCAACTACTGGCGCGGGTGTCGCGCACTCGGCTGACCATGCCGCTGGCCAAGCCGAGCACGCAGAACCTAGCGGAGCTCGCAGCACTGGCCGAGTCGGGGTCGATCACCCCCATCGTGGACAAGACCTTCTCCTTCGACAACGCAGCAGAGGCCATCCGTCACCTCGAAGTCGAGCATGCCCGCGCGAAGGTAGTCATCGGCTTCTCCTAATTGCGCTCACTCCACCTCAGCGGCCCCTGGACGGTCGACGCTGACTGCCTGTCGTACCCCCCACTCGTTTCTCACGATCCGAGGCCGACACAGACCCGTGAATACCCGACCACAGGGCATGCTGCGGCAGCGTCGGGCGGGTGGCTCGGCGCTGGTCGGTGAGGTCAGTGTTTAGGCGGCTGGGTCGATGATCACCGTGTGGCCGAGGTGTTCGAGCTGCGCGATCAGCCGTCGGGTGTGGGCTTCGTCGTTGCGGCGGCTGTGCCAGTCGGCGCCGAGGTCGTGGTAGGGCTCGTCGCGTTTCGAGCATCCAGTAGGCCGCGACCAGGATCGAGTGCGCGACCGCGACCTGGGCTCGGCCCATCCCGCGGCGTTTGGTCAGCCGGGCGTGCTGGACGGCGAGATAGTTCTTGCCGTGCATCCGGCCGACCGAACCGGCGGCCTCGACCAGCATCGCGGTCAACCATTTGTTGCCGTGCCGCTTCCCGGCCGGTGTCTGTCTGCCGGCGGACTCGTTCATCGCCGGCGCCAACCCGGCCCAGGCAGCCAGATGGGCGGCGGTCGGGAACCGCGACATGTCGCCACCAGTCTCGGCGATGAACACCTGCGCCACCTTCGGCCCGACTCCGGGAATGGTTTGCAGCAGCTCGATCTGATGCCGCCCATGGCTGGCAGGCCTGGACGATGACCTCGTCCAGCTCGGCCAGGGCCTGCTCGACCAGATCCAGCCGACGCAACATCGAGCGAGCCAACCGGGCATGGTTGGCGTCAAAATGGCCGGTCAACGCCTGCGCCAGATCCGGGATCTTGCGCCGCATCTTTCCTTTGGCCAGATTCGCGAGTGTGAGCGGGTCGGTCTCACCATTGATCATCGCGGTCAGCATCGCCCGGGCCGACACGGTCTTCAGGCTCGAGGCCACCGAGGAGAGTTTGATGCTGGCGTCTTCCAACATCAGCTCCAACCGGACGATGTCTCGGCGCCGGTCCCCCATCAACTGGGTCCGATACCGGGTCAACATCCGCAACCGACGAATCTGCGGTGGGGGCACGAACGACGGCCGCAACAAGCCGTGCTCCAGCAGTTGCGCGATCCACTCCGCGTCCCGGACATCACTCTTCCGCCCGGGCACGGCCTTCATGTGCGCCGCGTTCAGCAGCCACACCTCCATGACTTCCTCGAGGCAGTAGAACGGCGCCTTCCAATACGTCGACGTCGATTCCATCGCCGCGATCGCTACCCCAGCCTCGACCAGCCAGTCCCGCATCAGCTGCAACGACCCCGTTGTCGTTTTGAACGTCTGCGTCTCCGCGTGCCGCCGGCCTCGTCGGGCCGGGCGTACGCAGGCACACCGTCACCGAGTGCTTGCCGACATCGAGCCCAGCGACCCGGTCGAACAACACCTCCATCGCGTCCCTCCTTCCCTCCGTGAGGCGACCATCGCCTCACGGCGCCGGTCCGGAGGGACCTCTGCCAGGACACAGACCCGCGTGCTCGTAGCAACAATCCAGTGACACCCGAGACCCCCGCGCCATACACCTGCAACGGGCTCGCCCGCACCAGTGTGTGTCGACGTCACCGGACGGCACCACCAATTCTCATCAGCCAGTGAAGCGATCGAAGATCGCAAGCCCGATACACCTCATGCATCTCAGGTGAGGATGGCTGGTGCCTCGACGTCGTCGGGGTCCGCACCGCCGTCGGGAAGGCTCTACCTTTTGCTGCCCAGGTCCTCCTGTGGCTCACATGAATGGGCGCCTCCCGGCGGCGGCTCGTCTGGGCATTGACGCTCAATAGGGGCGTGGGGGCACCGAAGGTACCCCTTGAGATGCCTGCGCATGCCCGGCCGCGGAAACACCTGGATGGGATGGAGAAGACCGGATGTTCGCAGGCGTTGACACGCACAAAGACACCCTCGCCGTGGCCGTGATCGACCACGCCGGGCGGGTTGGGTGTGACAGCCTGATTTGGCCCCACTTGGAGGGCTAGTGCTGGTCCGGTGTGGCCCCACCCTCGACCTATCAGTTGCCCTCTACTTTCGGCTCGTCTGGCAGGGCGATCCGAGGGGTGGAGGGTGTCAAAGGAGAGATCGAGAGTGGAGCAGTTCGAACGTATCCGACGCGATTCACGGGATCGGGGCATGTCGATCCGGGCGTTGGCGAAGCGTCATCAGGTGCATCGGCGGACGGTGCGGCAGGCGTTGGCGGATGCGGTGCCGCCGGCGCGGAAGGTGCCGGACCGGTCGGCGCCGGTGACCGGGCCGTATGTTGATCTTGTTCGTGGTTGGCTGATAGCGGATCGGGAGGTGCCCCGGAAGCAGCGGCATACGGCCCGGCGGATCTGGCAGCGGCTGATCGAGGAACAGGGCGCCCGGGTGGGGGAATCCACGGTGCGGGATCTGGTTGCCCAGCTCCGGGCCGAGCTGGAGGCCGGCAGCGGCCGGGTGATGGTGCCGCAGACCCATCCGCCGGCGGAGGAGGCGGAGGTCGATTTCGGCGAGTTCTCCGCGGTGATCGCCGGGATGATCATGAAGCTGTTCATGTTCTGCATGCGGTTGTCGCACTCGGGCAAAGCGTTCCACTACGCCTATGCCAACCAGACCCAGGAGTCGTTCCTGGACGGGCATGTGCGGGCATTCGACGCCTTCGGTGGGGTGCCGACCGGCATGGTGCGCTATGACAATCTGAAACCGGCGGTGATCCGGGTGGCGTTGGGCCGGGAACGGTTCGAAATCCCCGGTTCGTCGCGTTGCGGTCCCACTACGGCTATGACTCGTTCTTTTGCCAGCCCGGGATCGACGGGGCGCACGAGAAGGGTGGGGTCGAAGGCGAGATCGGCCGGTTCCGCCGCCGCCATCTCACCCCGGTCCCGCACGTCGGGTCGCTGGCGGCGCTGAACCAGGCGTTGGCCGCCGCGGACGCCCGCGACGACGCCCGCCGGATCGCCGGCCGGGCCGAGACCGTCGGCCAGGCCGCCGCCCGGGAGCTGCTGCTGCTGCGGCCACTGCCAGCCACCGCGTTCGACGTGGCCTTGGTGTTGTCCTGTCGGGTCGACGCGAAGGCCCGCATCTGTGTCCGACAGTCCTACTACTCGGTGCCCGCCCGCTACGCCGGGCGGCGGCTGGAGGTCCGGCTCGGCGCCACCACGGTCACCGCGCTCGACGGCGCCACGATGGTCGCTGAGCATGCCCGCTCGCTGTACAAGTACAGCCAGGACCTGGTGTTGGACCATTACCTGGAGGTGTTGGTCCGCAAGCCCGGTGCACTGCCCGGCGCGACCGCGCTCGCCGCCGCTCGAGCCTGCGGTGGGTTCACCGTGGACCATCAACGGTTCTGGGACGCGGCTCGCCGCCGGCTCGGCGATGCCGCTGGTACCCGGGCGCTGATTGGGGTGCTGCTGTTGCACCGCACTCTGACCGTCGATGCGGTGCGGGCCGGGCTGGTCGCCGCGGTCGGGCTGGACTCGGTCGACCCCGACCTGGTCGCCGTCGAGGCCCGCCGCGCCACCCACCCCGAGACCGTGCCGCCGCTGATCGAGCCGATCGGGCAGGCCGTGGGGCAACGGCCGGTGCCGTCGCTGGCCGGCTACGACCAGCTGCTGGAAGGGGCGGCGTCATGACCGCCGCCGTGTCCCGGCTCGCCGAGCCCGCCGCCGAGGTGGCGATCCTGGCTGCCTGCAAGACCTTGCAGCTGCCCACCATCCGCGCCCAAGCCGGCCCGCTGGCCGCCGCGGCGGCGAAACAACGGCTCTCTCACAAGGCGTTCCTCGCCGAGGTGTTAACCGCCGAATGTGACGAACGTGACGCCCGGCGCCGGATCCGGCTGGTTCATGAGGCCAAGTTCCCGCGCACCAAACGGCTCACCGAGTTCGACCCCACCCGGATTGGTCTCGACCCAGCCGTGCTCGGCGACCTCGCTGCCGGCGGCTGGATCGACCGCGGCGAGCCGCTGGTGCTGCTAGGAGACTCCGGCACCGGGAAAACCCATCTCCTGATCGCCCTGGGCAGCTGCGCGGCCGAAGCCGGTCGGCGGGTCCGCTACCTGACCTGCGCGCAACTGGTCAACGAGCTTGCCGAGGCCGCCGACGACCGACAGCTCACCCGCGTCCTGGGCCGCTACAGCCGCCTCGATCTGCTCTGCCTCGACGAGGTCGGCTACCTGACCCTGGACCCGCGCGGCGCCGAGCTGTTGTTCCAAGTGATCACCGCCCGTGATGAACGCGCCTCGATCGCCTGCGCCTCCAACGCCCCGTTCTCTGAATGGGGCCGCACCTTCACCGATCCCCGGCTCGCCGCCGCCGTTGTCGATCGGCTCACCTTCAACGCCCACATCATCCAAACCGGAACCAGCAGCTACCGACTCCACGCAGGTCGCAGCAAGAAAGGAGCCGCCACGCCCTAACCCCAGGGCGGGGCCAAATCAGACCAGCACACTGGGGCCAAATCGGCTTGTCATTCCCACCCCGGGAAAGCAGCGGTCCAGCTGGGCCAGCAGCTGGTTCTTCGTCGCCGTCCGCGTGAGCACCCGGCGGCTGCGATGCGCCGCCCACCCGGTGAGCTCGGTGACCGCCGCCGCCCGGGCAGTGACCGGCACCCCGTGGCCGGCAACACCAGTTCGGTGATCGCCTCCAAATCGATCGCGTCGGTCTTCACCCGCCGCCGGCCCTGCACCCGACGCTGCTCGGCCACCCGAGCCGGACTCAGCTCCAACACCTGCCAACCCACCGGCCACACCGAAGCCGCCAGCAGCGGTCGGTGATAGTGCCCGGCCGCCTCGATCCCCACCTTCACCGCAGCAGCCGGCAGCACAGCACAAATCCGCTCCAGCACCGCGGCCAGGGCCGGCGCGGTCATCGCGAACTCGACCGGGCCGAGCAAACGGCGCCGGGTCTGCGGCGGTGGCCGACAACGCGGCCCTGTTCTTCCCGACATCAACCGCGACCACGGTCACGGCGGCGACGGGTGCACCATTGATAGACATAACCCACCTCCGGAGGGAGTCAGGAGGACCGGCGCGTCAACGCCAGATCCTCGAAGGAACCAGATGGATCCCTTCTGACACCTCCGGAGATGTTTGGGAAGAGGACTGCTTCAGGTCATATCAGCCATACGAAGCCATCACCAGCCGGGAGCCTGGCCGTGGCCCACAACAGCAGCCGTTACCAGCCGTCACCCACACGACTCCCTCGTAATGCGTAGGTCATCGGTTCGATTCCGATAGGCGGCTCTGAAGAAGTCCTGCCTAGCCAGCGGCCTGTTCAGGCAGCGGCAGTGCCGCTTGGTTGGACCGGTCCAGCAGCTGTTTGGTCCGCATCTGGTCCGCATTCAGTTTTGCGAAGGCACGCCGTCGGATTGCCGGCTGCCCACGCACCCGCGTGCGGGGGTCAACGGGTGCGGTGGTAGGAAGGCGAAGTGGTGATGAGGCTCGGACTCGACATAGCGCAGCACCGGGTCAGCTTCGACGAAGTGATCAACCGAGCCAGGCTGGGCGAGCGGCTGGGGTTCACCGGGGTTTGGGGGTTCGACCATTTCAAACCCATGTACGGTCAGGGGCCCGGTGAGTGCTTCGAAGGCATGACCACGCTGGCCGCCTTGGCCGGTGTCACCTCGACCGTGCGGCTGGGATTGCTGGTGACCGGCGTGACCTATCGGCATCCGTCGGTGTTGGCCTGCCAAGCGATAACCGTCGACCACGCCAGCCGCGGCCGGCTCGACCTGGCGCTCGGGGCGGCCTGGGCGCAGGAGGAACACGACGAGCTGGGCATCGAGTTCCCGCGCACCGGTCAACGGTTCGACCTGCTCGAGGACACGCTGGAGATTGTGACGCGGCTGTTCACCGGTGAGCAGGTGTCCTACCAGGGACGGCGGCGTTCGCTGCGAAACGCGCAAATGCGGCCAAAACCGGTTCAGTCACCGCGACCACCCATCTGGATCGGCGGCCGCGGACCGAAGAGGACGCTGCCCCTTGTGGCCCGGTACGCCGACATGTGGCACACCTACCTCGACGCCGACTATCCCGAACTGTCGCGGCGCGTCGACGACCTGGCTCGGAAGGAAAGCCGCGATCCGGCCGACATCGGTCGGGCCGGGTCGCTCTCGCTGTCCGAGCCGTGGCCCGAGGTGCGCGCCGCCATCGAGCGCAACCTCGATCGAGGGATCGGTTATCTCGTGTGCAGTTGGCCGAGTGAGGGAGCCGATCGGGTGACCGAGTTCGCAGAGACGGTGGCGCCGGACTACCGCTCCTAAGCGAGGAAGCCGCAGACGCGCCTAAACGCATTTTCGTCGCGCGGCCTGGGGGCGGCCGCTCCGTCGCGGGCACGGTCGGCGAGCGACAGACTCGGGTACGTGATGGAGCGGCTGCTGAACCGGCAGGGTTGTTGCCGCCCTCACCCATTGCTCGTCGCGACGTGGCTGCTGGGCTACGCGTCGCGCTCATTCCGTCCGTCATCAAGGGAGCTGCGTCGCGCGGAGTCAGTCCAGGCAGTGCATGGGCACAATCGCCCGACTGACTTCAGCCGGAATGCCGCTGGACCTCGCTCGGCGAAGAGGGTACCGACGACGAGACGATGAGCCGTTGCCAGCTTCTACCGGTCAGCAGTACCCAACGTCGGCCACGATTGGTGGACCCTGAAGTCCGCGGATGTGGGCAGGGGCTGATGCTTCTGCTAAGCGCTACGGATCAGGCCAAGAGCCGCAGCGGCCTGGGCCGAGAGGGCTCGGCGCGGTGCCGGCTAACTAACTCCTCAATCGGGGGCAATCGTCAGCTTGTCATGGCAGTGATGTTGCGTGCCGCCACCTCGAGGGTGGCCTCGTAGGCCGCTTTGGTGCTGAACTCTACGACCTCGGTGTCCTCCTCGAAGGACGGGATGTGTCCGGGCTCGAGGTAGTAGGCATCGCCCGCCTCGATAAGTTCCTCGCCCTCGGAGGACTTCACGCGCATTCGGCCCTTGAGCACGTATCCCCAATGCACGGCCTGGCACATGTCGTTGGGCAGTCCCTTGAACAACGGGGCCGCATCAGTTCCTGCGGGGAACAGAGAGATCTCAACGATCATGCCTCCCCACTCCGACTGCCAACTCCTGAAGTTCTCCCCGTAGTCCTCGGCGAGCGGCAGATCGTCCTTCGATCCGCGCATCTTCGGCCCCTTCCTGCGACTCTGCGACTTCAATCCAGCCACGTGAAGCGGCGAGTTCAACACCCCGCCCATCACCGGCTAAGTGTCGCACCGCCCTAGGGTGACGCGACGGGCCGGATCCGGCCGAGTCACCGGAGATCGCACATCGGCCAGCGGATACGCCGGGGCCTAGTGGTGCGTCTCGAAGCGGTCTCAGTTGCAACTGCTCAGACGGGCACGGCCAAGAGCCTTGGTGCCGTACAGCAGCGAAGTACAGCAGCAAGCGCGCTGCGCAACGCGGGCGGGATCATCCACCGTTGACGGCCGGCACTCAGTTGAGGTCCGCTGATGAATCTGCGCGGAGTTCGGGACGAAGAGCGTGGTCGAGACTGGAGTTTATGACGATCGACTCCGCAGCAGTGCGCCTCGCCGTGCTCGGACTTCGTTTCGCCTACACCAGGCATCACGCAGTCGCGCGCGGTGGCCAGCAGAACGAAGACGCAATGATCATCTCGGCAGTCGACTTTGTGAACTGGACTTGTGCGCTCGATGAGCTCCTGGCCGAGAACGATCTTGGATACGCGTCGCGCCGCGACTCCGACCCAGACGGTCGGGTGATTGTTGGCCTGCGATACGTGCGAGATCGCCACATGCATCAAGTCGTCGTCTCGATGCGCGGGGACGGCGTGAGCTTCTTCGCTGCCTTCCCGCCCAGGCTTTCGGCCGGCGTCGTATGGCGTCCCGCCAACGAGATGGCGCAACCAGTCGGCAAGCACGCGACGACTGCGAACGTGCGACGCGCGGCCTACGATCAGCATCTGCAGATGCGGCCTGCCTGGGTAAGCCTGGCCGCGGCGCTTCGTTTCCTGACGTCGGAGGTGACATCGCTACAGGTGGCTCTGCCAGCCTGGATTTGGCCGGCGGAGCAGTGATGACACCGCTTGAGACTCGCTGCCAGGGTCGTACCTCGCGAAAGTAGCAGCATGCCGCCACCGGTGAGATTGAGTCACCTGACTGAAGTGCAGCAGCAAACTGCAGCGACATGCCCGGCACCAGGTGTGTCTCTACCCCGACAGCGCGTCCGCCGTACGCTCAGCCGTTGCTTCGCACCGCACCTTCGCGGTCTTTGCAAGCAGGAGCGTGTATGACGCACCAACAAGCTCCGGTCTAAGTTGTCCGCGTTCGTCGGCGTTTCTCGCGGGTGTGACTTGCACCCACACGGCAGGACAAGGACAGGCGAACTGGCATGGACCCCGGTTTGCAGGCGGTCTCGTTGAGTCGGCTCGGCCCACGAACAGAGCCCATCCAGTCCCGAGCCACCACCTACTAACCAGCAGCACCGCCGCGGCAGCCTTCGCCGTGCCGCGGTCGTATACAGCTTGACCAATCTGAAGCGCCGACAAGAAGGCTGGCCACGGCCGGCACCCGAGGCCGAGGAACACGACCACGAGCGCCACCGCCAGCTTGCTGATCAACGACATATCAAAGTCGTCTCGATGCCGCGCGTGACCATCGCGCTTGGCCGAGATCATTGGTAGCAGCATCGCGAGCATCGCGGACGCAGCAGATCGGCACAATGCCTGATCGAGTTGTTCTGGCACGCCGTCGCGACCAGGCCGATGCCTGTGACCTGGAGCGTGCGGTCGGGTCAGGGAGCGATCAGCCGGAGCACCTGACCCTCATCCGTGAGCAGCCAGATCGTGCCGTCCGGGGCCTGCTCCACCTCTCGGATCCGCTGGCCCAGATCCCACTGGTCGCCCTCGGCGGCTTCCGTGCCGTCAAGGTCGACGCGGATCAGGGCCTGGCCCGACCCAGCAGCCGTCGCCTCAGCAGCGTGCACCCTCCCGGGCCGGGGCTCCGGCGGTCGTTTGGGGTTGAGCAAGTAGGCAAGTGCGGCACTGACACCGCTTGCGTACTGACCCTTCATCGTCGGCTTTCGTCGGAGCCTCAAGGGCGCCGTTCTAGTTGATCGGCTGCACGATGCGGTGGCGCCACGTCGCGCGGTTGAGCAGGCTCGCGTGCCCCTCGAATCGCTCGAGGTCAACGAAGTAGTAGACCTCCCAGGCCGGGCCCGCCGGCTCCTCACCGTGCTCCTGCAGCCAGGCACCTATGCGCGCGTACGCCGCACCGAGGCCCTCCGGCACACCGGTGTACACGGTGGTGACGACGGGGCCGCCCGGCAGCTCTCCCGACGCGATGCGTCCCTCGCCCGGCAGCGCCTCCGCGACCGGGACTCCCTCCTCCACGTCGGTCTCGAGGTCGCCAACCCCCACCGTGTCAGGCCCGATGTCGGGGAACGTGTGGTAGCGCACGAACGGCGCGGCCGCCGGCCGTACGCCGTTACGTTGGAGGTACTCGCTCAGCGCCGAGAGCAGGTCGTCCATCGTGGCCGCGAGGTCGGTGACCTTCACCGTTGCTCGAATGCTGATCATGGGCTGCGCTGGGAGCAGACGGACCTCCACATCCTCGCTGTCCGACTCTCGCTCCTCGACCATCTCCGCGAGCCGGTCGTACCCGTCCGCGCCGCTCGCGCCAGGCTGGGTCTCCATGAAGCTGAGGGTCTGGTCGCGCACTTCCTGCGAGGGGTACGTCTGCGTCATCGTCATCAGCGTGCCCGCGCCCTCCTCGACGAGCTCGATGACCGAGACCGTCGCGTCCTCGGGCCGCCACCCGACCTCCTCGAAGCCCCCGAACGCGATCGTGCTCACGAGGCGTTCGGGTCGCAGCACCTCGCGGTACTCGCCCTGCATTGCGAATTCGCTGCCGTCCTCCTGGCGCATGATGTAGCGGTAGGTTCCGCCCGGCCGCACGTCCATCTCGAGGACAGCTACCGTCCAGCCCGGCCGCACGAACCAGCGCTTGAACAGCTCGGGCTTTGTCCAGCAGTCGAACACCAGCGCGCGAGGCGCCTTGAAGCTCCGGCTGATCACAATCTCACGCTGGCCCGCGGAGCGGACCGCGACCTGCGGACTATTCACCCTCTTCACCTCGGGCACTCCCTTCCTTCATCACTTAGTTCTGCAATTCATTGAGCAGGTCGTCTAACCGCTCGAAGGTCTCCTGCCAGTACTCGCGGAACCCGTACGCCCACTGCGCCACCTCTTTAATGGGCGACGCATCGAGGCGCGCCGGGCGCCATTGCGCCTCGCGCCCCCGCGAGATCAGCCCGGCCCGCTCGAGCACCTTCAGGTGCTGCGAGACCGCGGGCAGGCTCATCTGGAATGGTTCGGCGAGCGTCTTCACCGTGGCCTCGCCCTCGCGCAGGCGCGACAGGATGGCACGGCGGGTGGGGTCGGCCAGCGCCGAGAACACCGTGTTCAGGCGCTCATCGGCCCCCGGTTGGTCCGCGTATTTAAGAGTCATCTTAATTAAAGGATTACTTAAACACGCGTTGCATGTCAACCCGCTTTATGAGGGCCCTAATACGGGTGTGCGCCGCCCGAAGGTGCCGGTGCGAGGCCGGTGACGTGCCCGATGTCGTCGAGGCGGTAGGCAGCCGCGTGACCCGGTCCGGTCCGGGCGAGGAGGCTTACGGCGTCACCAACTTCGGCTCATTCGCCGGGAACGCGTGAGATCGACCTCGCCCGCACGCCGCACTCCAGGGTCCGCTCAACCGAACTGACCAGCGCGCCCATCGACCAACTCGACTCAACGGTTGATCTGACCTGCTTGGAGATTCGTTCGAATGTCTCGCTGTTGACCTTGGCGTCGCCCACATCCGGGGTCGGACCGGCCGGTCGTTCCGGCAAACCAGAGGGAACCGACCTCTCGCGGGTATCTGACAGCTCTCGCGAGTGCGAGTCGCTCTGCTCCCTACTTTGGCGAGAGAATGACTGGCTGCCTGAGGTCGAAGAACTGGGGCTGGCCGATGCTGAGCTTGTTCATCTCTTCCATGTTCGCCTGCAACTCAGGCGGTATCTCCTTGCGTTCGCCCTCTCGGGCCTCGGCCTCGGAGGTGAAGTAGATGACCATGGTGTACGCCCCGCCATCGTGCCCAACGCTGACGCTGCCGATGACCTCAGGACGCAACGCTGCCCACTTGTCTGAATCCTCGGCCATGAGCTGTTTGGCCCGTTCCGGGTCGGTGCCGCGGCCCTGCATGACCTGGACGAAGCCAGCCCGGTCGGGGTCGTCCTGCAGATCGAGGGTCACGTCGGTGCTGTCCTGGAACGTTGCCCCGCCGTCGAACAACTTCTCGGTTTCTGCCCACCATTGGCTCTGCTCGGGGCGTTCGCTGTTGCGTCGGGCTGCCTGCTCGGACTCGAAACGGACCACCGTGATGAACCGGCCGTCGTCGGTCGTCCCTCCGGTGGAGCCCAGCCAGCCGTCCGCGCCCGGAGCCAGGTCCTTGGTCCATCGGTCCGCAGCCGCCCTGATCGCCTCCGCGTCGGACACCTTGCCTTGAATCACCTGAGCGAACATGTCAAACCCTTTCGACCGTCGATGCGTTCGACCGCTTTTTACCCAGCGACGTTACGACCGCCTGATGCCAGGGTCAATCGGCGCCGCTGTTGTGCTCAGAGGGTCGAACAAGTCATCCTGCTCGCTACCTGCATGGCTTGGGTTAGCGGGGAACCATCGTCGACATGCTGCTCAGGACTACTGGGTACGCGGCCATCCAGCGCCCCTTATAGGGGAACGCCTCGGCTCGGTTGGCGACATCCGTACGAGATCGGGCGAGGACGCATCATCTCCAACACACGCGGAACATCTCTGGAGCGACCGAAGGGCTGGTCAGGCTCGTGTTCCGCCGGGACGATCGGACCGTAATCGGCGCCCACATCCTTGGCGGCGAGATTGCCAGCGAACTCATCCACATCAGGCAGTCGCGATCCACCGCGACAGGATCGAGTAGTTCCTCGACACGACGTTCAACGTGCCGATGTACGCGGAGGCTACAAGTACGCCGAGTACGACAGGGCTGCAGCGGCTTGCGGCAACCTCGACCTCGGAGGCCCTTCCCCGATCGTGACAGGCACGCTTCATCGGCTGGTCCGCTGCACGTGGGATCTGACGCCAGGGATCGAGTACCGGATTCGAGGTCAGTAAGGGAAGACTCGCAAGCCCTGTCCTCGATCGGTGAGCCTGAGCTCACTTCGCCCGTTCCAACGCGAACCCGAGGGGACTGCCAACCACTGTCGCCTAGCTGGGACGAACACCGCACCTGAATGAGTGCCGAGGATTGCCTACGTGACTCCCGAGTCGCTGATCGTGCTCCGTTCAGGTTCGCCGACGAACCCAAAGGAGCACGGCTCCGGTGAGCACGAGCAATGCAGCGATCAAGCCGAACGCCTTGGCGTCCATCCGGCGATTTCCCATGAACCGACGGTAGGCCGTCGGATCCACTTCGTCTACTGTGCGCGCCGCGCGCACCCCGACTCTGGCTGCAAGCAGCACAGACGCTGATCGCCATGTCCAGGACCCTCCAACTATGACGGCCCACACTCAGACATGCGTCTACGCCCGAACGACTCTGCAAGCAGCGTCGGGTTTGAAATACGGAATCGAATCTGGGCTGCTGTCGCGTGCCCAATTCGTGCCCAACACCACGCGCAATGGCGGTCACCCGGGGTTCGTCAGGGTCACTGCTTTTCCTTGCAGGTAAGCAAAAGCAGCTAGTCAGCGTCTCCTCGGTCTAGCCTTCCAAGCTGGCCATGCGAGTTCGATTCTCGTCACCCGCTCAAAGTTGAGGCCCTAGTCAAGGCGATATTGTCGTGCCGGCCGGCCGCCTGCGTAGAGGACATTTCGGCTCGGACCATTAGCTTGGGCCATTAGTTTGGTACCCCAGCCGGCCATCTGAGCTCCAGCTTTTCGGCATGTGTCAAACGATTGGCTATCGGCTTCCTGGTGAACACGTCGGGGATCCCCGGACATGAGGATGCGCATCGAAGCGATCGCCGGGTGGGCCGCTGTCATCGGATCGATCACGACGCTTGCCGGCCGCATGACCTCCTCGCAGACGCATCCGTGTACGCGCAGATCGAGGCCGGTCATGACAACCCACGACATGGTTCGAGTAGTCAAAGAAGCCTGTGGCGCGCAAGCGATAGCAGCACCCCTGCGTAAAATCACCGCGTGGACGGCATGCATGATCTGGGCGGGCGTCAGGGGTTCGGGCCCGTAGTCATCGAGCCGAATGAGCCGGGCGGCTACCACGCGCGTTGGGAGGCCGCCATTCGACTGCTCTTCCGCAGGATCCTGCCCCAACACCTGCCGAACGGACGCGACGGGGCTCTGCGACACGCGATCGAACGCATGGATCCGGCGCTGTACCTGAACTCGTCGTACCACGAGCGCTGGGTGACGGCCGCGGCGACGCTGGCCGTGGAGGCGGGCATCGTGACTCACGCCGAACTCCAGGAGCGTGCCAGCGGACCGTATCCACTGTCCGGGCCTGTTACGGCCCAGACGATCACTGATCCACCAGCAGGACGCTCACGCTTCAGCGTCGGTGACCGCGTGCGCGTCCGCGGGTGGCATCCGCGCGGGCACACGCGCTGCCCCTGGTACATCCGGGGTCACGTCGGCATCGTCACGCGTTGCGACGGCGCATTCAGCCTCCCAGACGTGGAAGCCCACTCCGAGCACCGCGTCAGTGAGGGCACTTACTCGGTGCGTTTCGACGCAAATGAGCTGTGGAATGACGGACAGTCTGGCGTCACGGTGAACGTCGATCTTTGGGACAGCTACCTGGAGCCCGCATGACAGAAGTGCATGATCACGGCCACGAGCAACACCACCCGACGCCGCCGTCGCCCATCGAGCGGCGGGCTGCCGTCCTCGAAGAGTTGCTGACGGAGAAGGGCCTCGTTCCGGAAGGTTTCATCGAAGAGGTAAACCGCATCTACGAGAACGACATCGGACCGATGAACGGTGCCAGGGTCGTCGCGCGCGCCTGGGTCGACCCCGAGTTCAAGGCCAGGCTGGTCCAGGACGGCACGGCAGCGGTCGCCGAGCTCGGCTTCGGCGGACCCGAAGGCAACATCGTTGCCGTCGCGAACGGGCCTGGCGTGCACAACGTCGTAGTGTGCACGCTGTGCTCCTGCTATCCGTGGTCAATCCTCGGCCTTCCGCCGACGTGGTACAAGGACGCGCCATATAGGGCACGCATGGTGCGCGAGCCGCGCGTCCTACTGAGAGAGATGGGCTGCGTAGTGCCTGACGACGCCGACATCCGCGTTTGGGACAGCTCGGCCGAAGTTCGCTATCTGGTCGTACCGGAGAGGCCGGCCGATACCGAGGGTCTGCTGGAAGATGAACTTGCGGCACTCGTCACACGCGACTCGATGATCGGTGTTGGAAGACTATGAAAACCGACCTGCTCGACAGCGACGGTGTTGCCGCTCCCCCGCGACGCAACGGTGAGCTCGTCTTCGAAGCGCCGTGGCAGTCGCGCGTATTCGGGCTATGCGCCGCGATCGTCGAGACATGCTTCGAAGGCGACCGGGAACCATTCCGCCGGCAACTCATCTCGGCGATCGCGGCTGAACCTGATCGCCCGTATTGGGACAGCTGGACGGTTGCGCTCGAACAGCTCCTGTTGGCAGCGGATCTGATCGACGAGGTCTCGATCGAGAGGCGCATCGAGTCTCCCGAGACCGCCTCAGCTTGATCAACAATGGGTTCAAACGGTTCGCCGCGTTGGACCTCGGCTATCTCCTTCAGATTGCCCAAACGTGCCCAAAAATTGCGCTCACTCCCCCGCCCGGAGCATCACGAAAGGCGCCGCACGAGCGCGGCGCGGCCGACCCGCGTGTCCTCCTCCGTGCGGGCCTTGCGCCGGCCTTCTGTGGAGGGGGCGACGTCACGCAGGGGCGCCGAGCGGCGGGTGCTCGAGCACGCGGGGTTTGTACTCGACCATCTGGATGCGGCCGTCGAAGGTCCGGTGCTCGATCATCTCGAGGGCGACGTCCGGGTAGCCGTCGTAGATGCGTTCTTCGCCCGTGGCCCCGGTGATCACCGGGAACATCCCGACTCGGAAGCGGTCGACGAGTCCGGCCCGGAGCAGTGATCGGCACAGGCTGATGCTGCCGATCGTGCTGAGGAGCCCCGAGCCACTCGCCTTCATGGCGCGGACCGTCTCGACGGCGTCGTCGCGGACAAGCGTGGAGTTGGCCCACGTCAGTGGCTCCTCGAGCGAGGAGGAGAACACCACCTTGGACGCTTGCGTGAGCTCGTCGACGGACGCCTCTTCTTCGGGCCTGAACTCGTCTTGGCCATCCGGGACCTCACCGGCGGCGAAGCCCGACATCAGGCGGTAGGTGTTCGCTCCCATCAGGTAGGTGGCCTCGGGCTGCTCGCCGAGCCAAGCGAGGTACTCCGGGCCCTCGAGGCCCCAGAACCCGGGCCATCCCTCTCCCGATGCGTAGCCGTCCAGGGAGGTGATGAAGTCGACGAGAAGCTCCGACATGGCGGTGTCCTTTCCTTGGGTGTCACCAGATTCGACCAGCCGCGGGCCACGAACTCATCGGGTCCGTTCGGTTGTTTCGATGAGCGGTTCTGGACCATGAATCAGTTCACCTCCCCGTTTCGGGGGGCCGCCGCGTCCCCTCTCCGGCTGCTCGTCGCGGATCCGCCTGGTCACGCCGACTTCCTGTGCCCGCGCTGCTTGGGATCAGGTCTGGGCCAGGTTCTTCTCGAGGCCGTCGAGGATGAGCCCGAGTCCGTACTCGTATTCGTCGCCGTAGTCGTAGCCGGGTTGGAGGACGTGCTCGAGGGTCAGCTCGGCGAGGCGCGGGTAGTCCTTGGTGGGGAACTGCCGCAGAAAGGCTTTGGCGAGATCTGAGGTCTCTTCCGGGGTGCCGAAGGCGAGGCTGCGTTCCTGCAGCGCGAAGCCATAGATGTAGCTGTCGAGGGCTGCGAAGGCGTGCGCGGTCAGCTGGAGTGGGAAGCCGGCGTCGCGGAGGCAGCCGATGACGGCGTCGTGGTGTCGCAGCGTGGCTGGACCGGGTGTCCTTCGTGACTCCATCAGTCCGATTGCCCACGGGTGTCTGGTCATGACGGTGCGGATCGAGATCGCCCGCTGCCGCATGGTCGCCTTCCATCCCTGCTCGCTCGCGGCCAGTTCGATCTCGCTGAAGAGTGCGTCGATCATGCCGTCGAGGAGGTCTTCCTTGTTCGAGACGTGGTTGTACAGCGACATCGGCGCACCGCCGAGGTGTTGGCTGAGCTTGCGCATGCTGAGTGACTCGATGCCACCTGTGTCGGCCAGCTCAATGGCGGCTCGCACCAGCTGTGCACGGGTCCAAGGGCGTCGTGGCTCGGCTTCTGGGCTGGCTGGCATGGACATCGACATCCCTCGCATTTCTGGTCGGAAACAGTGCTACGCACCGTTTGACAAACGTACACCGTACGCGTAACGTACACCGTACACGTACATCGTACGTATACGAGCGGGCAACACGACTCCTCGGGCACATCAAGACCCCTCTTTGAAAGGAACCGCGATGACCAACCGCACCGTGGACCCGGCCGTCGAACACCACCCAAGCGATCCGACACCGCTCGCGTCTCGACGCTGGGCTGCCAACTGGTCGATCCGCACCGCCAGCATCACCGCAGGAGTTGCACTCCTGCTCATGTCTGCCATCGCAATCTTCGGCAACGTCGTCGTTGTCGACGGACTGGTGACCGAGGGCGATGCGACACAAACCGCCGCCGACATCATGGCGTCCGTAGGGACGTTCCGGCTCGGAATCGCGAGCCTGATCGCAGTGATCGCCCTCGACGTGGTGGTCGCGTGGGCGCTCTACCGCGTATTCAGCCCAGTGAGCAACAGCCTCTCCATGCTCGCGATGGCGTTCCGGCTGGTCTACTCAGGCGTCTTCATGGTCGCAATCGGCCATCTCCTCGGAGCAGCTCGGCTGCTCAGCAACGACGGCTACCTGGCAGTGTTCGGTGCAGACCAGGTGAACGCCCAGGCCATGTTGGAAATCACAGCCTTCAATGACATCTGGTATGTCGGCCAATTCCTGTTCGGGCTGCACCTGCTCCTCATCGGCTACCTGGCCTACCGATCCGGCTACGTCCCCCGCGTGCTCGGCGCCCTGATCGCCATCTCGGGTCTCGGCTACACCACGGACAGCCTCGGGGCGGTGCTCTCCCAGGGCAGCTGGACCGATATCACCACGTTCACGTTCATCGGTGAGTTCCTGCTCGCCCTCTGGCTCCTGATCAGGGCTCGCCGCATCGCTGAGAACACTGTTAATCGGTGAAGGCGACACCTTCTTGAGACCGCTCAATAGCGAGAGTGCAGCCCGGGTAACAGTCCGGGCTGCTTTCTCGGCTAGATGATCAACTGAGCAACACGGTCACGCCACCGACACCCACCCGTGCGACTCGGCACCTCCCAGCGCTATGTAAGCAGGCCATCCCTGCACGCCCACCGGGTTAACCCTGTGCCCACCAGACGACGTCTGCGAGGCAAGCTGGTCGATCGATCGTCATCCTTGTTGCGATCGCCGCGGCGTGCGTTCGGCGGTAGCCCGAAGAGTCGCCAAATCCGGAGGCATGGCGACCATGTCCTCCGGCCAGGTCGTCACAATCTCCTCCGCCCACCACGCCCACCGAGACACCAGATCGCCGAACTCGGTGAGGAAGCGCCCGGTGAGGATCAGCTGCGGCAACGGGGTCGCCCTGCCCTCACGATCATGGCTGATTCAGGCCCAGCGAGGATAGGCAGATGGCAGCCAGCTTTGACGACGGATCTCCCGAGATCCCCGGAGGGATCGTCGGGCCGGTGGATCGCGTGCTGGTGATCGGCGCCGGTATCGCCGGGCTGACGGTGGCCAACGCGTTGGCCCATGCGGACGTGGACTGTGTAGTGCTCGAGGCGCGGGACCGGATCGGTGGTCGGCTGCACACCGCGGACCTTGGTGGAGGCAGGGTCGACCTCGGCGGCTCGTGGATCCACCATCCGGACGGCAACCCGCTGCGCCGCTTCGCCCGGCAGGTCGGCATCGCGTGTCGGACCGGCAACCCGTTGCCGTCCCTTTCCGCCTTCGACTGCGCGACCGGGCGCTGGCTATCGCCGGTGGACATCGAGGAGAGCCTGATCGGCGTGGAGGAGCGCTACCACGAGTCTCTCGCCGGGCTGCAGACCCGGCTTGGACCGGCCGCCTCGGCCGCCGAGGGGATCGAGACGTATCTGGCCACGACCGGACTCACCGGAGACCCTCTCCGCCGAGCCCGGCAAGCACTACACGCAAGTGTCGAAGCGGATGCCGCCGGCGCGGCTGAGGACCAGTCGCTGACCTGGCTGTGGACGCAGGCGGAGTACGGCGGCGACTACTTCGGCGACCTGCCCGAGGGCGGCTACGCCGCCGTGGTGGGCGCGATGGCCGCGGGGCTCGATGTGCGCCAGGGGTGGCCGGTCGTACGCGTGGAGCAGGCCGGCGGGGCGGTCACGGTCACCTCGGCGACGGGGGCGACCGAGACCGGCTCCCACGTCGTGGTCACCGTCCCCTTGGGCGCGCTCAAGAACGACCTGCCGACCTTCGCGCCACCTCTTCCGCCGGAGCGAGCCGAGGTCGTACGCCGACTCGGCTTCGGCCGCTACGAGAAGGTTGCCCTGAGATTCGACGAACCGTTCTGGCGCGAACCCGGGTGGTCACATCTGGTGTTGTTCCGCTCCGAACCAGCAGAGCCGGCGCTGTGGATATTCGATCTCGACGCGTTCTCGGGCGTGCCGATCCTGGTCTGCCACACCTTCCACTCCGCAACCGGCCACCTGTCCGACGGACCGGCCGCCGCCGCTCGCTGGGTGACGGGCATGATCAGCGAAGCGCTGGGTCGGCCGTGTCCTGATCCCGTGGCGACGGCAATGACCGGCTGGGCCGACGACCCCTACGCGGCGGGTGCCTACACTCATGTGCCGCCAGGCTCCAGCAACGCCGACCTCGACGTACTCGGGACACCGGTGGCCGGCCGATTGCTCTTCGCGGGTGAGCACACGCAGAGCCGGCGGCTCGGCTATGCCGACGGAGCCATGACGAGCGGGATCCGCGAGGCCAAGCGGCTGCTGGGCACAGCCGAGGTGACTCTCGGTTGACCGATCTCCCAACTGACTCAGCGTAGATAGTCGGACAGGTGCACGAACCGAAAGCCGCGCTGCCTCAGCTCCGGCAGCGCTCTCTTGATCCCCTCTGCTGTTCCGCTGGCCGTCTGGTTCATGTGCGCGAGGATGATCGAACCCGGCTTGCTGGTCAGCATCGCGTCGGCAACCTGAGCTGCCGAATAGGTAGCGCCCGCATCGCCCAGCACGTCGAAGTTGACCACCCGTAACCCAAGGTCGGCCACAACGCGGACTGCCACATCGTCGTAGTACGCCGTACCTGAGCGGAAGAACGCAGGCGCGGTCCCGGTGAGCCGTGTGATGAGCCGCTGGTTGATCGCCACTTCGTCGACCACCTCGCCGACGCTCGCGGTTCCGGCCATGCCGTAGACCGACCGTCCAGTCACCGACAGCGGACGATGCTCGGTCCCATGGTTGGCAATCTCGAACAGTGGGTCCGCAGCCAGCTGCCCGAACGTGCGCCGATTCGCCCTGATCCACCGCGCGTTCACGAAAAGCGTCGCCGGCACGTCCGCCCGTCGCAGGGTCTTGATCAGTTTGGCGTCATATCCGCTGCCCGACTGACCGCCACATGCGTCCAGAGTGAGAGCGACAACCCGGTCGGATGTCGGCAGACGTCGAATCACCTTGGGAACAGCTTCTCCCCAGGCCGTTGGCTTCTTTTCTGAATAGCGCCGGATCAGTGCCTTGCGCGACGTCGAGGCGGTATCAGCCGGCTCGCTGGCCCGTGGATCCGGCTCGGCAGATGCGCTCCGGTCGCTTTCGGACACCGGCACCGAACTGGTCGGACGTGCCGGCTCGGACCGTTCGGTCGGGTCCGGGCTCGGGGCACCGACCGAGCGCCTGGCCTCCGGCGTACACGCCACGAGCGCGCACGAGACGGTAGCCAGCAGGAATGTCCTGCGCTGAACGTCCGCCACCGGTCGGACTGTACCCACTGTCCGGCGAGGAATAGGAGGAGACTCGGGCTGGGCGAACAGGGGGTACTGCATGAAGGCAGTCCTGCAGGACGACTACGGATCGGCCGACACCTTGCGGTTCGGGGACGTCGAGATGCCGGTCATCGGTGACGACGAGGTGCTGGTCCGGGTGCGGGCGGCCGGTGTCGATCCCGGGGTCTGGCATCTCATGACCGGCCATCCCTACCTCGTACGCCTGATGGGGATGGGTGTGCGCCGCCCGAAGGTGCCGGTGCGCGGCCGCGATCTCTCCGGTGTCGTCGAGACTGTGGGCAGCCACGTGACCCGGTTCCGTCCGGGCGACGAGGTGTACGGGGTGACCAACTTCGGCTCGTTCGCCGAGTACGCGCGCTCGGGCGAGATGGACCTTGCGCGCAAACCCGTCAACCTGAGCTTCGAGCAGGCTGCGGCGGTACCCGTGTCGGGCATGACCGCGCTGCAGGCAGTGCGTGACGTCGGACGCGTGCAACCAGGCCAGCAGGTGCTGGTCATCGGCGCGGCAGGCGGCGTCGGCTCCTTCGCAGTCCAACTGGCCCGCGCGCTCGGCGCCCGCGTGACGGGCATGTGCAGCACCACCAAGATCGACCTGGTCCGGTCCATCGGCGCCGAAGACGTGATCGACTACACCCGCGAGGAGGTCGACGCGCGCGGACCGCAGTTCGACCTGATCATCGACACCGGCGGACGCCGCCCCTTGTCCCTGCTCCGCCGGGCCCTCACGTCGCACGGCACCCTGGCGATCGTCGGCGGTGAAGGAGGCGGACGATGGCTCGGTGGCTTTGACCGGCAGATCTTGCGGGCGCCCGTCCGGTCGGCGTTCTCGGGTCAGCGACTGCGAGCCGTGGTCGCGAAGGAGCGCACCGACGACCTCGAGTACCTGACGAGGCTGATCGAGGAAGGAAAGGTCACACCAGTCGTCGACCGGATCTTCCCACTACGTGAAGCGCCCGATGCCATCCGGCACCTGGCCCAAGGCCACCCCGCCGGCAAGGTCGTCGTCACGGTCTGACGGGTCATCCGGTCGGACCGAACAGGAAGGACTCCATGGCCATCAGCGGCCGCAGCGCCCTCCGAACCTCGCGATCCACGAAGTATCCCTTGATCATGTCGTCACGCAGCTCGTTGCCGATCGCGGCCATGATCATCGCCTGGTCGAGGGAGAGGTATCGCTTCGCCACCGTGCCGCTCTGCACCGCCACAGCGTCGTAGAACCCGCCGGCGCCGTACACGTCGAAGTTCCGGCGCAACTTGGCCAGGTTCCGGAGTGCCTCGTCGGGTGCGTACGGCAGCGCGAGGAAGGCCGCGTGCGGGGTGACCACGCCGTCGCCGTAGTCGGTGGGCAGCGGCCGTCCCTCCCGGCAGACCACGCCGCTGATGGTGACGTAACCGATGTCGGCGGTCGTCCGCTCCTGGTCACTGGTGTATCCGGGCTCGTCCATGCCGACCAGGTCGACACCGTACTCGCGGTAGCCACCATCGGGATTGCTCGACGGCGAGAAGCCCCAGTACCCGTAGTCGGCCTCGACCAGGCCGTGATGGATCTGCGCCTGGACGAACCGTGGGTGGTTGACCCGCCACGAGTCGGCTCCCCACCTTGCCTCGGGCACGAACAGGTCGGGCATCAGCGCCTCGAACATCGAGCCGCCCCAGGTCGGCACCAGGTAGTCGTCGTTGTACTCGTAGGCGCCTTCCCAGACCCGCACGCCGAGGTACTCGCGCCACTCGCCGATGCCGTCCTGCTCGCTCCAGCCGAAGTCGCAGTTCTCGTCCGGGAAAGTCCGCCACGGGCCGAAGTAGTGCTCGGGCGGGATCTGGCCCGTCGCAATCCCGATGTAGGACGCGATGCGCGGCTCGGTGTTGAACGCGCCGTAATGGTGGCAGGTGTAGTAGACGTCCGGGCCGCGGTCGCGGTAGTTAGCCAGCGTCGAGCAACCGGGCGGCTGCTCGACCCAGAAACCGCCGCGGAGTAGACCGACGTCGGCCTTCGCCTGGGGATCGTAGTAGAACCCGAAGTCCATCGTGTCGAAGATCGCGTCGGCTTGTGCGCGGAGCCGCGGCTCGGCATCGCCGACGACCATCAGCGCCGCCGCCAACCACCCGTTGTCGACGCTGGACAGGAAGGGATAGACCGTGCTGCCGTCCTCCGGCCAGACCCGCAGCACCTCGAGCGTCGTCGGGCTGTACCAGTTGTAGAACATCCCGCTGTCGTCGTGCTGCTCGAGCTGGGCAACGGTAGCCAGCGTCTGGCTCATCCGCTGGTAGGCCTCGCGCTTGCTGATGATGCGCAGATCACGCGCGACAACGGTGCTCCAGAGGTATCCGCCGATGTTGGTGGGCGAGGTGAACGCACTGCGCGTCGACGGGTCGAGATCGCCCTCGATGTTGTCGGCCACCAGCCCGGTCGACGGCTCCACCATGGCCTCGAAGGAGCGCCAGGTGTCGACCGCGTACCTCATCAGCGTGCGCTCCTGCTTGGACGCCGCAGACGCTGGGGCGACCAGGCCGGCCACCATCACCGTCGTGATCACCGCAGCCAGCGCGAGCTTGGTTCGACGCATCTCACTACCCCCTAGACGTGATGCCGGTCACAGCCGCACCAACGTATCGCTACGGATTAGGCGTCACCGCGTGCGGTCCGCCCCGCTGGCTAGATCACGGCGAGCACCAGCCGACAAGCCGACCGGCGTGCATCACCTCACGCCGTTGGCTCCGATGGCAGGTTGTCCAGAAGGCCCCTGGCTTCGGTCAGGTCAGCGGTGTCGAAGCCTTCGGTGAAGGAGTTGTAGACACCTCGCAGCAGCCGATCGGCATCATCCCTGCCCTGGGCCCGCCCGAGGCGGCACAGTCTGAGTGCGGCTCGCAGCTGCGTCATCCTGGCACCGTAGGTTCCGGCAAGATCGAACCCCCGTTGGAACCAGTACGCCGCATCGGCATCGGCCATCCCGGCGGCGATGAGCAGGTCCCCCTTGAGAAGGCTGGATTCCGGGATGGTCGATCCGTCACCGCGGGCCGCGAGCTCCAGAGCGTCGTCGACCAGCACGAGCCCTTCCGCCACCCGGCCGGCAAGCGCGTGAGCCGCCGCCTGCATGGCCACCAGATGAGGCCAGAACACCGGCGGGGTCGTCATCTCCTGGTACAGCGCAATTCCTTCGGTGACCTGGGCCAACCCCTCCTCGGCCCGTCCGAGCTGGGCGTCGGCCATGCCACGCAGGCAGGTCCCGAGCGCTCTCCAGATGGGGAAGTCGTGCTGCTGCACGATGTGAAGCACTCGAACCGCATGCTCTCTGACCAGCTCGGGCTGCCGCAGCCACAGGCGCAGCAAGCCGCTGTGGAACTCCACGTAGGCAAGGGTGTACGGGTGCTGCAACTGGTTGGCCAGGGAAGTGCCCTCGTCGCTTCGCACCACGGCCTTGTCGGGGTAACCCAGCAGCCAGAGGAAGAACGCGGACGTGGTGAAACACGTCGCCCAGGCGTTGTTGCCCAGCCGGAACGGCCGGGACGGGGACGGCCCGGCCCTGATGTGGGCAATCGCCTGGTCCAGGTGGTCCAGGCCGACCTGGATGCCCTCCACATTGGACAGGCACACGCCAGTGACCAGATGCCCGTCCACCCGCAAGCCCGTGTCCTGTTGCCGCTCGGCGAGATCCAGGATCTCCCGGCCGATCCGGGCACCCTTGTCGAACTCGGACTGGGCGATGTAGAAGCTGGCCAGACTCCGGAGCACGGGGAACAGTTGCGGCAGCTGGCGTCCCTCGAACGGCTGAAGGGCGGCCGCGTACGCCTCTTCGACCTCGCGCGAGTACCCCTTGGTCGCCATCAGCACCCTGGCCAGGCTCATCCGCAGGGTGATCTCCTCCGTCGCCCGGTCCTGCGTTGACGGCGTTGACGACAAGACGTCCAGCAGGTCGCTGGTCAGTCCGATCGACTCCTGGTACCAACCCCGGGCGTCGTAGAGCAGCCACAGACTGTCCACCAGCTTGTTGAGCTGGAGCCGGTTACGCCTGGAGACCCAGTAACGCCAGGCCAGGCGGATGTTGTCGATGTCAGCCGCCATGGACGCCAAGGCGGCCTCGCGCCGCTGCCCGGTGAGGTCCTGCCATTGCCGCTCGGCGAAGTCGGCGAAGTACGCAGCATGGGCCTGGCGCGCGGCCGCCGCGAAATCGGGTAGATCTTCCAGCCGCTCGGCCGCGTACTCCTTGATCGTCTCCAACATCGTCAGCCGGGAGGCAGCGTGATCCGGGTCGACTTTGCGGAGCAGACTCTTGTCCAGGAGCGAGGCCAAACCATCGAGCGTGTCGGTCTCAGCCAGCCAGTCCAACTCCGCCGCCACCGCCTCGATTGCCTCGAGTCCCGCGACCGGGAAGACCGAGAGCAGCTCGAAGAGATGGCGTTCGCCGTGAGCCAGCAGCTGGTAGCTCCATTCGATCGTGGCGCGAAGGGTCCGCTGCCGGGACGGCAGGTCGCGCGAGCCGCCGCGTAGCAGGTCAAGCCGGTTGCCCAGTCGCTCGCGGAGCTCATCGAGTGAGAACAGGTTGATCCGAGCGGTGGCCAGCTCGATCGCGAGCGGCAGGCCGTCAACGCGTTGGCAGATGTCGGCAATGGCGGCCGAGTTCGCCTCGCTCAGTTGAAAGTCGGACCTGACGGCACGGGCGCGCGCGACGAACAGCTGGACTGCCTCGTACCCGGCCAACTCGGCGACCGAGGGTGGCTCGCGGCCGGCCTCGGGAAGGGAGAGCGGCGGCACGGCGTACACATGCTCGCCGCTCACGCGCAGCGCCTCTCGACTGGTCACCAACAGCTTGAGCAGTGGGCAACCCGAGAGGAGCTCGACCACCGCGGGCGCGGCCGCCATGACCTGCTCGAAGTTGTCCAGAACCAGGAGCACACGTTGCGAGGAAAGCTGCCTCTCGAGTTCGGCCAGCAGTGGGCGGTCGGCGGTCTCGGTCAGGCCGATGGTCCGGGCGATGCTCGCCAGAACGGCTTCGGCGTCTCGGGTTGCCGAGAGGTCGATGAAAAACGGGCCATCGTCGAACCGGTCGACCTCGTGGGCGGCCACCCCGAGCGCGAGCCGGGTCTTACCGATGCCACCGGGACCGGTGAGAGTGAGCAGACGCACGGACTCCCGCTCGAGAAGGGCGCGGATCTGGTGCAGCTCGGTGTCTCGTCCGATGAAGGTGGAGGCCAGGACGGGGAGATTGTGGGATCGGCGGTCGGACGTCGCCAACGGCGGGAAGTCGCGAGGGAGTGCCGGATGGAGGAGCTGGAAGAGTTCCTCGGGCCGGCCCAGATCCTTGAGCCGGTGGGCGCCGAGGTCCATCAGAGCAGCGCCGTCCGGAAGCTGGTCAGCCACCAGGGCGGCCGCGGTGCCGGAGAGCAGCACCTGGCCGCCATGACCGACCGCCATGATCCGCGCGCCGCGGATCACCGCAGGACCGAAGTAGTCGTCCTCGCGCGACTGCGCCACGCCGGAGTGCAGCCCCATCCGCACCCGCAGGGCACCAGTCTCCGGCCAGGACTCCGCCACCAGCCTGCGCTGGGCAGTCAGGCAGGCGCGCACCGCCTCAGCTGCGGACCCGAAGACGGCCATCAGGCCATCGCCGGTCGTCTTGATCACCTGTCCGCCGGCATCCGTGACCGCGCTGAGCAGGATCGAGTCGTGGCGCTCCAATGCATGCCTCATCGCCTGCGGAAAGCGCTCCCAGAGACGGGTGCTGCCCTCGATGTCGGTGAACAGGAAGGTGAAGGTGCCGGACGCCTGGTCGGGAAGCATGGCGTTCACCCCTTCGACCGCCCGAGAGCGGAGGCCGCTTCGATAAAGTCTGGACATGGCTCAGGAGCCCGTGCCGGCGAACCGGATCCGGATCGGAGATCGTGAGCGGGACGCCGTCGTCACCGTACTTCAGAAGGCGGCTGAAGACGGCCGCTTGAGCATGGCGGAACTGGATGAGCGGCTGGGGGTCGCGCTCCAAGCCAAGACGTACGCCGATCTGGATCCGCTGGTGGCCGACTTGCCCGTCGAGCCGCCGTCGCGAGCGCTGAGCAGCCGCAGTCAGCCACCACCCCAAGGACCGCCATCGGTCGGTTACTCCCGCGAGGATCCACTCCGTCTCGACGGCGGCATGAGCAGCGAGAAACGGCGAGGGGTCTGGACGATGCCGCCCTTCATCGTGATCAACCAGGGATTGGGTTCGGTCAAGCTCAACTGCCTGGAGGCGAGGCCGGCGGCGCAGCTGATCGAGATCGAGGTGACCGGCGGAGCTGGGTCGGTCCTGCTCGTGCTGCCGGACGGCTGGGCCGTGGACGCCGACCGACTCGCCAAGCAATGGGGCTCGAAGACGGTGAAGGCTCCACGGGAGCCGGCGCCAGGCCAGCCGTTGCTGGTGATCTCTGGCTCGCTCGGCATGGGCAGCCTCAAGGTGCGGCCACCGAACCGTTTCGACAAGCGCCGGACCTCATGACCAAGCCTTCGATGTACGAGCGCCTCCCCTTCGATGAGGCGACAGCGCCCTCGATGGTGTCCACCGGCGAGCTGCCCCGGGCTCAGCAGGTCAGGGACCTCATGACCGAGGCGTACGAACGGTATCGGTCGAATGGTGAGGGTGCCGTCGCTGACTACATCCCCGCGCTGGCGGGCGCCTCGCCGGCTCTGTTCGGGATCTCCGTGGCCTCGACCAGAGGCCCGTCCTTCGAGATCGGTGACGTCGAAGCGGTGTTCTCCATCCAGAGCGTCTCCAAGCCCTTCGTCTTCGCACTGGTCTGCGACTCGATCGGGTACGAGACGGCACGGCTTCGCCTGGGCGTCAACAGCACAGGATTCCCGTTCAACTCGCTGATGGCCGTCGAGCTGAACGATGACCGGACGATGAACCCGTTGGTCAACGCGGGCGCTCTGGCGACCACGAGCCTCGTTCCCGGCGATACGGCGGAGGAGAAGTGGACAAACGTCCGAGACGGGCTTTCGCGCTTCGCCGGCCGGAAGCTGATCATGAGCGAGGACGTCTATGAGTCCGAGACGGCCACCAACATGCGCAACCAGGGGATCGCCCACCTCCTCGCGAGCTATCAGCGGCTCTACTTCGATCCCGACGAGGCCACCGACGTCTACACCCGGCAGTGCTCCCTCGAGGTCACCGTTCATGATCTGGCGGTGATGGCGGCCACCCTGGCCAATGGTGGAGTGAATCCGACCACTGGCGAGCAGGTCGTTGCCGCCGGGGTGTGCCGGCGGGTGCTCGCGGTGATGGCCACCGCCGGCCTCTACGAGCTGTCCGGAGACTGGCTGTACGAGATCGGCATGCCGGGCAAGAGCGGGGTCAGCGGCGGCATCGTGACCGTCTCGCCGGGCAAGGGCGGCCTGGCCACGTTCTCGCCGCCGCTCGACGCCGCCGGGAACAGCGTGCGCGGCCAACTCGTCACCAAGTTCCTGGCCGAGCGGCTCGGGCTCAACCTCTTCACCTCGGAACCGGCGAAGACTGACCGCGAGGCTGAGGGTCAGTAAGTGAGGGGCGTATCACTGGCGACCGTGACGTGCTCTGTGCTTGTTATGGCGGGTGACGACCGAGACAGTCACAGCTGGCCTCGGTGAGGTGTGTGGTCGGCCGCGGACGGGGTGAAGGTGATGGATCAATCCGCCGCAGGATCAACCGGTGGGATCTTTATCAGCTACCGGCGCGCTGACACGGCCTATCCTGCCGCCTGGCTGTACAGGCGACTCGCCGATCACTATGGCGGCGAGCAGCTCTTCAAGGATGTCGACTCCATCGAGTTGGGCGACGATTTCGCCGAGGAGATCAGGCGAGCGGTCGGATCATGTGACGTGCTGCTGGCGCTCATCGGCAGCCAGTGGCTGACCGTCCTCGATCAGCATGGTCGGCGACGTCTCGACGACCCCCACGACTACGTCCGTCTGGAGATCGAGACCGCCTTGGCGCGTGACATCCGCGTTGTCCCGATTCTGGTCGATGGGCCCAAGATGCCGACGGCCGATGAGTTGCCGGACGGTCTCAAGGGGCTGGCGCGCCGACAGGCGCTGGAGCTGAGTGCAGCCCGCTTCGACTACGACGTCGGTCGTCTGCTGCGGACGCTGGACAAAGAACTCGCCGAGATTCGCATGGCACGGGACAAGCCGGAGGCCACGACCGCCGTCCCACAACCCACTGCGGCCGCGCCGCCCCCGGCACGGCCAGCGCGCATCCGACGTCCGACTCAGGCATGGTTGCTAGCCGGTGCCGGGACAGCGATCGTGCTGGTCCTGCTGATCTCGGTCATGCTCGCCAACCGTGGCAAGACGACCTCGGCGAACGAGCCCGTAATCTTCCGGGACGACTTCTCCAGCCGTGCGGCTGGATGGGAAGGTTCCGGCGCGGCGGCCGCGGGTGCCGGCTACACCGGCGGCGCGTACCGCATCTCCGCACCGCCAAGTCTCGAGGGAAGCGGAGCAGCGAGTGCGCCCAGGAAGGCAGCCGGCGTGTGGCCAACCGCCCCGCCCGGTATCCGCATTGCGGTCGACGGGCAGCGACTTCCAGAGTCGGACAACGACATGGGCTACGGCATTCTCTGTCGCATAAACGGCGACGCTGCTTATGTCCTCACCATCGATGACAACTACGCCAAGATCGAGAAGTGGGGCGCATACAAGCTGCTGAAGGAGACCGCGACGCAGGTAGATCCGTATTCCACAAACAACCTTCAGGCGGTTTGCGCGGGTGGCGCGGGACCGGAAGCAGTCCGACTCGAACTATGGGTCAACGGCGCGAAGGTCCTCGAGACCACCGACACGGACGCGCCACTGCCGCCCGGCGGCGTCGGTTTGGCCCTGACGACCCACCAGACAACGCGGGCAAGCGTGGCGGAGTTCGACAACTTCGTGGTCGAGCAGATGGCTTGAAGCTCGAGTACAGCCCAGCAGCTAGGCGTCCACGTGCGGTGGCCGCCCTTCATGGGAATCATGGCCGACCTCGCCCTGGCCTCGAAGATCCCCGTGAATGAGCATGGACCAGATGGCCCGCAGGGCATGCCTCAGCGTGGAGCCCTTGATGATCGACTTGACCGCCGCGCCGGCGACCCAGAAGCCGAGCAGTCCGAGGATGGACTGCACGACAACGATGGTTGTCGTGACACCGGCAACTGATGGAGGGTCACTGAGCCCGCTGAGAGAATTAGCAATGTAGGGCGCCAGCGCCCAGAACGGCACGATCCACAGAAGGATGAGAAACACGCCCACCCGCAGACGCAACGGGGACGGGCCAGTTGATGTCGTATTCAGTGTTCTCGACGGTCCATGCGCATGTAACCTTCCGAATCCACTAAGTGGGCCGCCCTCAGGCTCATCGAATCAGCGGCGACGGTCCCGGCGGTCTTCTCGGCGGTCTGAGCGGCGGTTGACTCCGTGCGCCACAACCGCGGCGGTACCAACGACGGCTGCGGTCCGGGCCACCGGTCTGGGCCCGATTACTCCGCCACGACCCATGCGTCCTCTAGCGAGGGGCATATCAGCTCACTCCTTCCGCGGCCGTCGGCTTCCCGAGGGCCTCGTCGGCCAACTCTTCTCCTGCTGCTTCGTTCTCATCGGCTTCGATTGCCGCGAGCAAGGCCTGGGTGGGGATACGGCCACTGGCCACCAGCTGACCACCCGAACGGCGCACGGCGGAGGCGAACGGCGCAGCCCAGGTATTCTCCCAGACCAGCACCCCGGCCGAACTGCCAGGCTCGATTGCAGCGGCGAGCGAGGTCACATCCTCCTCGCTGAGGAGCATCGCCAGCTCCGACTCATACCTCCGCAGCTCCCCGACCTCTCCCTCATCCAGGTCGGAAAGCTCAAACGCCTCCAGCGACCCGTCGTCATCTTTCTTCAACACCAGCAGGTCAAGCACACGAACCAGATCACGCTCCACCAGATCATGCAGCGCGGGCACAATCTGCCCGTTGAACCTGCTGCCCGGGAACTCGACCACAATCCAATCGACCGGCCCTAGCTCATCGACAGCAGCAACATCGTCCATAGGTACTCTCCTCGTCGGTTTCGAGAACGCGGACGTCGGACCTCTCCTTGCCGCCGACGTCGTTGCTGGAACGTAAAAACATCGTTCATCCGCAGCTTCGACATCGCATCACCCAAACCGGGTGATGCGATGTCAGCAACGCGCTGGCCGGGTACCGGTGCGGCTCTTGGGAAGGTCAGACACGCTCGCGCCGGTGAACGAACAGGGAGTGAATGATCCACAAGTCGATCAGGATCAGGACGATCGCCCAGAACGGCTGAGCCGGGATGAATAGGAAGCTGAAGGAACTGGCCGTCGTCAGCCAATCTCTGAGTGTAAGCCGGCCGGATCACTCTGGCCTGGATCGACGGCGATTTCGGCAGCGCGTCAGTACGGAAGGATCGGCTTCGGGTGCCGGGCCGGCACATCCGGCAGCGTCGGGTACGGCTCTCCGCTCGGCTGACCGGCCCCGAGGTCCAGTTCGGGCTCCTCGCCAGCCACCAGGGTCTCGTCGGCGAAGTGCTCGTGCATCCAGTTCAGATGGTCGTTCCGGTCAGCGATGATTCGCGCCGTGTCCCAGGCGGGCATGTCCTGTTGGTCGAACTGCTGGCCCATCAGCTCCGGGTCGACCTCGTAGTGATGCTCCAGCCGGAGGACGACGCCGTCGGACACCCGAGTCGCCTCGGGTCGGACGTACTCCTGCTTGTAGACGAATCGCCGCATCGATCAGCCCTCAGCTCTCGTAGGCCTGGTCCAGCATCTGCTTGCCCGGATTCATGATGTTGTGCGGATCGAGGACCCTCTTGATCTTGAGCATCACGTCCCAGCCGCCGCCCATCTCCTCCGGCACCAGCTCGGCGTCACCGGCTCGAGTGCTGCCGTGGCAGGCCGTGATCGAGCCGCCGTACTTGAGCGACACCTTCGCGATCTCGTTCTTGAGCTCCACCCAGCCGGCCCAGGTCTCGTCGTCCAGCTTCTCCTCCCAGATCCCGATGTCGATCTCGACGAGGTAGTCGCCCCACGGCTTGTACGCCGCGTTGGTGTAGCAGTAGATCCCCCAGTTGTCGAAGATCCCGTACTTGTCGATGTAGGTCTGGGTGATCGCCGTCCACTCCTCGCGCACCTTGGGGATCACGCTCCAGGTCAGCGACGCGTCCTCGCAGTGCCACGACATGGGCGCCACCGTGCCGTCGGGAAGCCGGCCGTGCAGCGGGTTGGCGTACCGGTCGTGGCGGGACGCCCAGTCGCCGAGCGCCATCTCATCGCCGGTGTAGCGCCCGCCCTCTTTCCGCCCGAGGGTCATCAGCAGCTTCGACGCCTCGCGCACCTCCGCCTTCGTCCCGTACAGGGCGGTGGCCACGATCGAGTTCACCCAGGGCGGCATGGGGATGAACGCCTCGTCGTCGCGACGCAGGTACTCGATCTTCTTCTCGTCGAAGAGCACCGTGCCGGCGAGTGTCGCGATACCCGAGGTGACGATGCCGTGCACGGTGCGATGCGCATCGTTGAAGTCGCCGAACGCGAAGAACGCGGCGAACTCCGCCTCGGGCCTCGGCACCAGTTCGAGCGTGGCTTCGGTGACGATGCCCAGGGTGCCCTGATGCCCCATGAACAGCTGCTTGAGGTGAAAGCCGGTCGAGGACTTGCGCACCTTCGGCCCGCCGCCGTCCCCGACCCGGATAATCTCCCCGGTCGGCAGCACGATCTCGAAGGAGATCACCAGGTCGCGGGTGTGGCCGAAGCGGGAGCCCAGCAGGGACCAGCCGCTGCAGGCGATTCGCCCGCCCACCAGCGAGCACGGGTAGGACGCCGGTGTGTCCGGGTAGAACACGCCGTACTTCTTGAGCTCCTCGTTGAGCTTCAGCATGTTGATACCGGGCCCGACGGTGACCGTCCGATCGGCCAGGTCGATCTCGTGGATCTGGTTCATCCGCTTGACGTCGACCATGATCCCGCCGCGCAGCGGCACCGCCCCGTCGTTGAGGCCGGTACCGCCGGCCCGCGGGACCACCGGGATCCTGGCCCGGTTGGCCAGCTTGACGATCTCCGACACCTGCTCCGCGGTACGCGGCAGCACCACAACGGCCGGCATGTGCTCGGCCCACCGGTGCACCGGGAACGGCGCGGGCACCCGGGCTCGGTTGGACCGGCTGGACACCCCGGTCAGGACCGAGCCGGGTTCGTTCATGATCGCCTCGAGCTCGGCGACGACGGCGTCCTCGACGGTCATCACCGAAGCGGTGGTCATCGCGCCACCTCCAGGTCCGACGCCCCGCGGTGACCGCCGATCTCGATGCCGGCGGACTCGGCCACCAGCTCGATGATGTCGGCGACCTCGATCCCAGCCTTGTTCCCCGCCGTCGCCAGCGGACGCTCCGACCAGACGCACGCACTGACCAGCATGTCGACGTCGAGCTCCTTGGCGCGAGCCAAACGGACGTCGCTGATCGCCTCGGTGATCTCGGGCTTCTCGATCGGCAGTCCCCCGCCCCCGCCGGAGCAGTAGGACCACTGGGTGACGTGATCGACATCCTTGAAAGTCAAGCCGGGAATGGAGTTCAGGATGAACCGTGGTGCCTCGTGGATCCCCTTGCGCTTGTTGAGCCGGCACGGGTCGTGGTAGGTCACGGTCTTGTTGATCGGCTTCTCGAGCTTCAGCCGGCCGTCCTTGATCAGATCGGCCACCAGCTCGACGATCTGCACCACCTCGATATCGAAGTCCATCCCGAAGTAGCTCGGGTAGTCCTCGGTGAAGTGGATGTAGTCGTGCGGCTCGATGGCGATGACCCGCTTGACGCCGGACGCGCGCCAGTCGGCCAGATTGTGCTCGGCGAAGGCCCGGGACTGCTCGACATAGCCCATCTCGGCCGCCGGGCCGCCGCAGCACCACTGCTCGTTCATCAGGCCGAACTCGACACCGGCCTGCTGCAGCACCTGGGCGGTGGCCCGGGTGTTCGAGGTGCGGTAGAAGGCGGCCTCGCAGTCGACGAACATGATCGTCTCGCCGCCGATCGGGATCTCCAGGCCTTCGGCCCAGTCCCGGACGTGATCTTGGCCGTTGGGCTGGCCGTTCCCGGTGCCGAGCACGGGCTCGTTCTTGAGCTCGTTGGTCAGCCGGTTCCAGAGCTTCCACCCTTCCCGGTCCAACCCACTGTCGACCATGAGCGCCCGCGCGGCGCGTACCACCTTCACCGTCTCGGTACGCGCCTGGTAGAAGTCACCGACGAACAAGGTGTTCGGACAACGGATCTCACACGCTCCGCACTGGGTGCAGTGCACGTAGTCGTCAGCCACGTCGGCGATGTCCAGCAGGCCCTTGTCCATCGCGATGATGTTGGCGTGGAACGCCGTCGGCGTGTGGTTCTCGTTCCGGGTGACCTGCATGACCGGACAGACCTCACGGCAGAACTTGTGGCCGGAGGAGTAGCAGTTGTAGCCGTTCTGCCGCCATCTCTCGACGAACTCCCGTTGGGGCCGGCTCGTTGAATCGTCGAAGGTCACCGCAAACCTCCTGTCGGCAGGTGCTCTGCACGATATTTCGCGGCCGTACGCCCCGTCAATGAAACGAATGGGTGCGGAAGGGCCGCCAAGGTGGTCTGATGTAAAGCACATCTCAGCCAGAGGGAGGGCCAAATGAAGTTCAGTTACGTGATGCTCCCGGACTACCCGCTCGAGGAGTCGCTGCGAGCCATCAAGCTGGCCGACGAGTTGGGCTTCTACGGGTGCTACGCCGCCGATGAGACCTGGCACAAGGATCTGTGGTTGCTCTTCGCGGCCGCAGCGAAGGACACGACGAGCATCCGCTTCGGTCCAAGCCTGTCCGGGGTCGTGTTGCGCGAGCCGACGCTGATCGCCCAGGCGGCGGCCACCCTCGACGAGCTCACGAACGGTCGCGCCGAGGTCGTGATCGGATCAGGCAACTTCGGCCTGCTGGCGCAGTACAAGATCGACTGGGCCCACACCAAGCCGCTCTCCCGGGTCAAAGAGGGCGTCCAGGTCATCCGGACGCTGCTCGACGACGGCGCCATCACCTTCGACGGCGAGTTCTTCTCCTACCAGGGGCTGTTCACGTTCGCGCGGCCGGTCCAAGAACACTTGCCCGTCATGATCGGCTCCATGCGCGGCCCGAAGTCGTTCGAGGCCGCGGGTGAGTTCTCCGACGGTTGCCACCATGCCCTCGGCTACTCCCGACGGGCCTACGAGTACGGGTTCGAGCACTTCCGCACCGGGGCGGAGCGGGCGGGGAAGAACCCGGACGACCTCGACTTCGCGGCGTGGGTGTGTACGGCGGTCGGGCGGGACTCGGCGGCCGCGAAGCAGGCCGCCCGCTCGATGGTCGGGATCTACGCCTCGTCCATGCCGAAGGAACTGCTCGAGCGGAACGGGGTCGACCCATCGGAGCTCGATCCCATCGTCGAAGCCATGAACGCCGGGGATCTGCCCAAGAGCATCGAGCTCACCAGTCCCGAGCTCGCCGACAAGCTGTCGATCTCCGGCACCCCCGAGGAAGTCACGAGCAAGATCAAGGCCCAGCTCGAGGGGACGGGCGTCAACCACTACATCGCCGCGATCACCGACGCCTCTCTGGTGAAGGCGTTCACCGGTCAGACGGTCGAGGGCGTTGCCACGGTCGACGAGCAGCTGCGGCTGCTCGCGGATGAGGTCATGCCGAACTTCCGTTGATGCCGGCTCAGCCAATCTGCTAGATCTTGGCCAGCCAACCTCTACGCGCTCGAGGAGCTGTCCATGCGTGGTGTCGTGATGTACGCCCCCGGCGATGTGCGGGTCGAGGTACGCCCGGACCCGCAGATCCGAAAGCCGACGGATGCGATCATCCGGTTGCCGGCGACCTGCATCTGCGGTTCTGATCTGTGGCCCTACCGAGGATTCGACGAGGTGAAGGGGCCATCGCCGATGGGGCACGAGTACGTCGGCGTCGTCGAGGAGGTCGGCGCCGAGGTCACCACGATCAAGCCGGGCCAGTTCGTGATCGGCTCGTTCTTCGCCTCAGACAACACCTGTGAGATCTGCCGGTCCGGCTACCAGAGCTCCTGCATCAACGGGGTGGGCATCGGGTCCGAGGGCGCCCAGGCCGAGCTGATGCGGGTTCCGCTGGCCGATGGCACCCTGGTCGCCACTCCCGAGGTTCCCGGCGACGACCTGATCCCGAGCTTCCTGGCCCTGTCCGATGTGCTCGGCACAGGCTGGTTCGGCGCCGTCGCGGCCGAGGCCGGTCCCGGCAAGACTGTCGCGGTCGTCGGTGACGGGGCCGTGGGCCTGCTCGGCGTCCTGGCGGCCAAACAGCTCGGTGCGGAACGGATCATCGCGATGAGCCGCCACCAACCCCGCCAGCAGCTCGCTCGCGAGTTCGGCGCCACCGACATCGTCACCGAGCGCGGCGACGAGGGCGTCGCGAAGGTCAAGGAACTGACCAACGGGCTCGGCGCGCACTCCGTCATCGAGGCCGTGGGCACCCAGGAGTCGATGATGCAGGCCATCCGCTCCGCTCGGGAAGGCGGTCATGTCGGCTATGTCGGGGTCGCCCATGGCGTGCAGCTGCCCGGCAAAGAGATGTTCTTCTCTCATGTGCATCTGCACGGCGGCCCCGCCCCGGTGCGCCGGTTCCTGCCCGAACTGATCGATCTGATCTGGAACGGCACGATCGACCCCGGCAAGGTCTTCGACCTCGAGCTGCCCCTCGACCAGGCCGCCGAGGGTTACCGGGCGATGGACGAGCGCCGAGCCATCAAGGTTCTGCTGCGGCCCTGACCCTGACGCTTCTTTCCGACCACTGGAACAATGGAGTCAGCCGGCCGGACGGTTGGATCGACTCGGACTCTTGTGGTCGGGGGTACGGCGATGCGCGTGGTGTGGAGAGGGACGATCTCCTTCGGCCTAGTGACGATTCCGGTCAAGCTGTACGTCGCGACGGAGAGCAAGAACGTCCCGTCGCACCAGATCCACCTCAGCGACGGCGGTCGCGTGCAGTACAAGCGCGTCTGCTCGATCGATGGGGCCGAGATTCCGTATCAGGAGATCGGGCGGGGTTACGAGTCGGCGACCGGTGAGATCGTGGTCCTCAGCGACGACGACCTCGCCACGCTGCCGGCTACCACGTCGCGCTCGATCGAGATCATCTCCTTCCTCCCTTTGGATGCCGTCGATCCGATCTACTTCGACCGCAGCTACTACGTGGAGCCGGAAAAGGTCGGGGCCAAGGCTTACCGGCTGATGCGGGATGCGCTGCGCAAGCGTGGCCGCGTCGCCGTCACCAAGGTGAAGCTGCGAGATCGCCAGATCATCGGCGTGCTGCGGGTGAATGGTGATGTGCTCGTCCTGGCCACCATGCTCTGGCCGGACGAGGTTCGGGAGCCGCAGTTCCCGTTCCTGGGCGAGGCTGACGAGTGGGTCGCCCCATCGGCAGAACTCGCCATGGCCGAGGCGTTGATCGACTCGCTCGCCGACGAGCACCTCGACCCGAACCGATACCGCGACGTACGCCGGGAGACACTGACCGCGTTGATCAACGCCAAGGCGACCGGTGCTCCGACCCCGGAAGTCGCCGTCGGCGCGGCATCGCCCGACCTCTTGGATGCGCTGCGGGCCAGCATCGAGGCCGCCAAGCAACGCAAGTCCAACGGGGATGGCGTACGTCGCCGGGACGGCGAGCCGGCCAGTCCGGCGAAGAAGAAGGTTCGTGAAGCGGCCGCGGTCGGCCGCTCCAAAGGGCCTCCCAAGAAGCGCACCTGACCCGACCAGCCAACACGCCCGGCGCAATCCCGCGTCTTGTCGGTGTCGGCTGTTACAACAAGTCCATGAGCAGCAGTCCGGATTCGGGCCTGGACGTCGAGCCTTGCCACGGCACCTTGGTCGTCCATCTTGATCGCACCTTCGAGTGCACCGATGCCGGCTGTGAGTTCCCAGATCTCCTGACGCACGCCTTCGTCATCGACTGCCGGACAGTGCTCGGCGGCTGCTGCACGGCCGAGGAACCAGTGGAGCTCGCCGCAGCTTCCTGACGCTAGATTGACCCCGATGACGGGGCAAGAGCTGGACGAGATCGTTCGCGAGCTCTATGTGCTGCCACCCACCGAGTTCGTCGCCGCCCGCAACGAGCTGGTGCGTGAAGCCAAGTCGGCGGGCAGCCGGGAGATCGCCGAACGGCTGCAGCATCTTCGCCGCCCGACCCGCAGCGCGTGGCTGGTGAATCTGTTGGCGAGCGATGCCGCGGCGATGCAACGGCTGTCGACCTTGGGTCGTCGTCTGCGCGACGCCCAGACCGAACTGGCGCATGATGAGCTCCGCGATCTCGCCGAACAACGGCGACACCTGATCGCCGATCTGCTGGATCAGGCCCAAGCCCACGCCGATGAGGCGGGTGTGCGACTCAGCCCCACCGTCTTGTCCGAGGTCGAGGCCACGTTGCAGGCCGCCCTGGTCGATCTTGCGGGAGCGCTGACCATCCGCAACGGACGTCTGGTGCGTCCGCTCTCGCATACCGGGTTCGGCCCGCGGCCGCGGGCCCATGTTCTCCAGGTCACCGTTCCCGCAGCCGAGCCGGAGCAGCCTTTCGTTGAGGACGAGCTGGCCGCCCGGCGCCGAAAGACGGCCGGTTTGAGCGTCGTCGAGCTGGTCGAGCTTCCCGAGGCACCGGTCGCCGGCCTGGAGCGAGAAGGGGCCCCGGTGCTGCGCCGGGCGGAGGCAGAGCTCGCAGCCGCCGAGGCGTCCCACTGGCAGGCCGAGTTCGAGCTGGCGGACGCTGAGGGAGCGGTCGAGGCAGCCGCCGACCGGTTGAGCTCGCTCGACACCCAGCGGATCGAAGCTCGCCGGGACCGAGTCACCGCTCAGCGGTATCTCGCCGAGGCCCAGTCCCGGCAACGGGAGGCCGTAAGAGCCTTGGCCGAGGCCCGCCGCCGACTCGACGCCGTCCGGGACTCAGCCGGCAACGACGAGTAGCGGCGGCAGGATCATCGGCGCGTTGCCGCCCAGCATCCGTACGCCCCGGTCAAGGTGATCGAGACGAGCACTCCGAGGTACGCCCACGTCCATGGGTAGTCGGGCCTGAACTGGTCGACGTACCTCAGGGCAACGACGAGCTGGAACAGCCCGAACGCCGTGTAGGTCGCCGCCGGCACCAGCAGCCGGCTGAGGTCCCGTTCCCAGATCGTCAGCGCCGCGGCGACGGCCAGTGCGAGCAGCCAGGCGCCCAGCATCTGGGCGCTCAGCGGCGTGAGCTTCCACGGCCAGAAGCTCATCGCCCCTTCCGGCAGGTGGTGCACCTTGGCACCGCCCAGGAACATCACGGCGCCCACCCCGAACATCACGCTCCCCTGGCCGGCCAGCACCGACCGGAGCCAGCGCGGCATCGGGCGGTCGATCCGCTCGACGCTGCCGGTGTGCTGCTGTCTGGCCACGACGCTGAGACACGCGATCGGAACTCCGAGATAGATGGCCAGCCAGATCCAGGCCGCCAGCTGCGCACCCAATCCGCCACTCGTCAGATGAAAGATGTGCAGGTGAATGAGGGTCGGGATCAACGTCAGCACCGTGAACACCGTCACGGTCACCAGCGCTACCCGGACCTCGCGCCAGGAATGCCGGCGCAGAGCCACGATGGCGAGGACGAAGCCCGCCGCGTACGCGGCACCGAGGAACGCCGAGGTCGGCCGGACGGCGATCGTCCAGGCGAATAGGCGGTCGGTGAAGCTCGCCACCACCAGCAGCTGGTTGGCCGCCAGCGCCGTCAGGACGGCGAACGCGACCAGGACTCGTCGGGTCGCCACCAGCACACCGCCGGTCGCCTGCGTCCCGACGTCCTTCGTCGCAAGGCCGAGAGTGCTCGGCGGGTAGATGCTCATGCCGTTGACGGTACGAAGACTCGCGCCGCCCGGCATCGGGAGTTCTCCCTACTTTGCGCTCTATTGCGTCAGGTTGAGCCGGTGGGCCACGGCGGCCGCTTGGCCACGGCTCGCCACGCCGAGCTTGTCCAGCAGCGCGGAGACATGATGATCGACGGTCTTCGGTGACAACGTCAGGCGGGCGGCGATCTCGGCGTTGGACAGCCCCTGCTCGATCAAGGCGAGCACCTCGACCTGACGAGGGGTCAGGCCGGCGGCGTTGGCGCTGGTGGCGCGACGCGGGCCGCGAGGCAGATGGGCGAACCCGCGTCGGCGCAGCTGGGCCCGCACGTACGCTGCGGCGCGGGTGGCACCCAGGCCGTCAAGGAGCCGCAGGGCTTCCGCTCCGGCGGTCTCGTCTCCGGCCGCCAGAGCCTCGATCCGAAGGAAACGTAGCTCCCCGCGCCGCCCACTCGGCACGCGGCCGCCGCCCAGTCGCCGTTGATCATTTGTTGGTAGGGCTCGGCGGTTGACGACGACCTTGCGGTGCTGCCGCCCGCCTTCCAGAGCCGCCAGGTCAGTCGGCCGACGACGAAGGGCGAACCACCATCCCAGCCGACCAGGTCCAGGCCCTGGCGCGCCTCCTGCTGGGCGCGGTCGGCGTCGCCGGACCACAGGAAGTACTCCGAGCGACCGTCGGCGACCGGAACCAGCATGCTGACGTCGCCGACTCCTTCGGCGGCCCGGGCGGCCTGGTCGAGGACGGCGAGCGCCTCCGGCTCGCCGCGTGCCGCCAGGATTCGTCCGCGGGCGACCAGCGCGAGCACCGCGCTGGGTCCGGTCTCACCGCCGCGGGCCAGCACTGACTCCGCGTCGCTCAGCGCACCACTCCCAGTCGCCGCGTTCCAGCCGCAAGACCGGCCCGCGCAGCAAGAATCGGCAGGTAGAGACCGTCGAGGCTGTGTGCTGCGCTGAACGCGAGCGACCGCTCGATCAGCTCCTCGGCCTCGGCGTACCGGGCCAGCTCGTCGGCCACGATCGTGGCGAGGCTGCCCAGGGCCCGGGCCGCCGGATCGACCAGGCCGGCATCGCGCGCGGAGTTCGTGAACCTCCTCCAGCGATGTCCAGGCGTCGAGATCACCCGCCGCGAGCCTGGCGGTGTCGCGGGTGACCCTGGCGTGCAGCGCGATCTCGTCCTCTCCGAGCTCTTGCGCCAGGTCGACGGCTCGGTCGGCCCATGCCGCGGATCCAGCGAGGTCGTTCACCCGAAAGCAGAGCTGCCCTTGGGCGACGTACGCCATCGCCAGTTCCTTGTTCGGTGGCAGCCCGGCCAGCACCTCGAGCGCCCGATCGGCGGCCTGCCGCATCTGGGTCACGCGTCCGGTCCACCACGACAGCTGCGAGATCCAGCGCAGGTTCTCCGCGATCCGCTCGACTTCACCGAGCCGCTCCCGGATCGTCAGGGCTCTGGTGCGCGCCTGCAGGGCGTCCTCGTTGGACGCCGGCCAGATGCGCCTCCTCGGCGTAGCGCTCGAGCAGCTCGGCCTGCTCCGCCTCGGGGAGCCGCTCGGCGTACGCGGCCGCGGCCTGGTAGTGCCTGGTCGCCTCGCGATGGGCGCCCTGCCTGGCGGCCGCACGGCCAGCGATGCGCCCGAACCGCAGCACCGCCTCGTGGTCACCGGCAAGCCAGGCATGGTGGACCAGCCGGCCGGGATCGGTGTCCGGGAGATCGGACAGTGCGCGCAGCACCTGCCGATGCAGCTCGACCCGGCGAACGGGCGACAACGAGTCTTCGACCGCACTGCGGAGCAGCTCGTGCCGGAACGACACGCCGGTGCCGGCCGGCACCAGCACCCCCGCCGCCATGCAGACCTCCACCTGCTCTGCCGCACCGAGGATCAAGGGAGGATCGGCACGGGTCGGTACCACCGCAACGAGCTGGGCCAGGTCGCGAGCGGGCGGAGGCAAGGCTCGGATGCGATTGAGGATCAGATCCTGGACGGCCGCCGGAATCGGGTCGCCCTGGGCCTTGAGCAGTTCGGTGACCAGCAACGGATTGCCACCGGCGAGCCGGAAGATCGACTCGCCGTCGCGGCCGGCCTGGCGGGCCTGCTCGCGGACGCAGTCGGAGGACAGCGGCTCGATGGGCACCCGGCGGACCACCGAATGGGGCAGCGCCGCCAGTACGCCGCGGAGCGGGTGATCCGGTCCGACTTCGTCATTGCGATAGGTGATGAACAGCAACGCCGGCAGCCGATCGATCCGGCGGCCCAGGAAGGCCAGCCAGTCCAGGGTCGCCTCGTCGGCCCAATGCGCGTCCTCGACCACCACCAGCTGAGGTTGGGAACGGCGAGCCGACAGCTCATCGAGGAACGCCGCGAAGATCGCCTCTGGGCGCGCTGCCCCGCTCAGCTCGGCGGCGAGCCGGCCGCCGATCTGGTGCCCGATGTCGTGCAGCGGTCCGAGGGCGCGCGGCGTCACCAACCGGTCACAGGCTCCCCAGAGAACCCGCGCCTGCGGCCCGCAACGCCGCGCGAACTCGATCACCAGTGCGGACTTGCCGATCCCCGCCTCGCCGGCCACGAGCGCGATGCGACCACCGTGAGCGCTGTCGCGCAGCAGGTCACCGAGCAGGTTCACCGCTTCGGAGCGTTCCCACAGCTCCATTCTCTGATCGTAGGGGTAGCCCGAGTAGTCGACCGGCTCCTCAGCGCCGGTGGAGCTACTCGGGCCCGCAGCTCCTACCGGTCAGGGATTTCTCGGATCGGTCGGCTGACCAAAGGCGTTGTCGGGCGGAGAATCGACATCACCGCTGCGGTCGGCGTAGGTATCGGTGCCGGGCGTGCCGCCGGCATCGCCGGTCCGATCGGCATAGGTCTCAGTACCGGGCGCACCGCCGACATACCCTTCATCGACCGTTCGATCGGCATAGGTCTCGGTACCCGGCGCGCCACCGGCGTACCCCGCATCGCCGATCCGATCGCGGGCCGCCTCAGACGCCTCGAGCGGAACTCCAACGTCGAGCCTGGCGGCTTGATCGTCGGCCTCATCTCCGGTGGAGGGCTTCTTCGCCGCCGCAGCGGCGGCCACACCGGTGACGGCGGCAGCAGCGCCGAGTCCGGCGGCGACAGCCTTGGCCGACACCCCGGCCTTTCCGGAGTCGCCCTGTGAGCTGCTCGCCTCGGCGACTCCCGGGGTCGCCGACGTCGGCACCCTCGTTGACCGATTCGCGCCAGGCGCCGGTGGCGTAGCCCTCGGCCTCGATGAAGACCTTGAACCGCTCGAGATCGGCCTCGGCCTGGTTCTCGACGATGTTGAGCTTGTCGCCGACCTTCTCCAGCAGGCCCTCGGGCTCGTACTCCAACGACAGCTGCACCGAGGTCTGGCCGCCGCCCACATCCTCGAAGGTGACCGCGCCGGCGTTGGTGGCACCCTCGGTCGCCGCCCACGCGACCTTCTGATCAGGCACCTGCTCCAAGATCCTGGCCGTCCACTGCCGGCGGACCCCGGCGATCTCGGCCACCCACTCCAGCCGATCGTCGTCCAGCTGCGTCACACTCTTGACCCCACCCATGAACTGCGGGAAGTCCTCGAACTGCGTCCACTGGTTGTACGCGGTGCTCACCGGAACGTTGACCAGAATCCGCTTCTCAACCTTCGTCGTCACCTTGCCTCCTCATCGAGAGCTCAATCGCCGGAGCCGGACGATCCGGCTCGTTCACGGCCTACATATCTCCTTCCCCGATGTGCTGCAGGCAAACCTGATCGAGCTGATATGCGTGATTCCGCAGCCATCGGGTATGAGAGCCACGTGGACTACCGCTACCTCGGAAACTCAGGCTTCAAGATCTCGGAGATCACCTACGGCAACTGGCTGACCCACGGGTCCCAGGTGGAGAACGACCAGGCCCGAAGCTGCGTACAGGCCGCGCTGGAGGCCGGAATCAGTACCTTTGACACGGCTGACGTCTACGCCAACACCCGGGCGGAGACGGTGCTCGGCGAGGCCCTCAAAGGCGAGCGGCGAGAGTCGCTGGAGATCATGACCAAGGTCTTCGGTCCGATCGGACCGAAGGGTCCCAACGATCTCGGGCTGTCGCGCAAGCACATCATGGAGGCCGCCGACGGCTCGTTGCGGCGCTTGCAGACCGACCACATCGACCTCTACCAAGCGCACCGCTACGACTACGAGACGCCGCTCGAGGAGACCATGCAGGCCTTCGCCGACCTGGTTCGGATGGGCAAGGTGCTCTACATCGGCGTGAGCGAGTGGACCGTTGATCAACTGCGAGCCGGGCACGAGCTGGCTCAGGACCTGGGCTTCCAGCTGATCTCCAACCAGCCGCAGTACTCGATGCTGTGGCGGGTGATCGAGGAGAAGGTCGTACCAGCGTCGCGCGAGCTGGGCATCTCGCAGGTCGTGTGGTCACCGATCGCCCAGGGTGTGCTGACGGGCAAGTACCGGCCCGGCGAGCAGCCGCCCGAGGGCTCGCGGGCCACCGACGACAAGGGCGGCGCGAACATGATCAAGCGCTGGATGCGCGACGACGTGCTGACCCGGGTACAACAGCTCCAGCCGATCGCCGAGGAAGCCGGATTGTCGATGGCTGCGCTCGCCGTCGCCTGGGTGCTGCAGAACGACAACGTCGCCACCGCGATCATCGGCGCCTCCCGGCCCGAGCAGGTCCACGACAACGCCGCGGCGGCCGGCGTACGACTGCCTGAGGAGGTGCTCACCCGGATCGATGAGATTCTCGATCCGGTGATCGAGCGCGATCCAGCCAAGACCCTCGACAGCTCGCCGAAGGCGCGCGAGGCCTGACCGTCAGCTCCCCGCCCTCCGGCGGTACAGGGCGAGGGTCCAGACAGCGCCCAGCAAGGCGATCCCGGCCGCTGCGCCGAGGGCCAGCTGGAGGCCCCAGTTCCGGGCCACCAACCCGAGGACGATCGGGCCCAGCCCGAGACCGAGATCGATGAAGGCGCTGGCCGTGCCGGATGCCGCACCCCGTTCCGCGGGGCCGGCGGTGGCCAGGATGGCCGAGAAGAAGGCCGGCGTACTCAACGTCACGCCCAGCGCCATGCACACCGTGCCGGCTATCAATCCGGTTCTGCTCGACCACACGGCGGCCATCGCGAGCCCGACGAAGATCATCACGAGCGCGGCTGAGCCCAGCGGGAGCGACGGCAGCCGGTCGGGCAGCCGAGCGAGGGTGATCCGGCCCACCACAACGGTCGCTCCATACACGAAGAGCGCCAGGCTGGTGTTGCTCAGGCCGACCTCGGCCGAATAGAGCGCGGCGAAGGCCAGGAACCCGCCGGCGGCGACGAGCGAAGCGAAGAACCCGATCGAGGCAGGGATGGCCGGCAGATGGATCAGCCGACCGTGCGCACCGGCATCCGATCCGACCGGCCGGGTCTCCCCGATGAGCAGGACCAGCAGGACCGCGACCCCGGCGAGCGCGGCTCCCGCGATCCACGCCGCGAAGAATCCTTGAAGCTCGATCAGGAGCTCGGCAAGCGGCGGACCGAAGGCGATCCCGAGGTAGAGGCCGAGCGAGTTGAAGCTGAGCGCCTCCCCCCGCCGCGACGGCGGCGCGAGGTCGGCCAGAACGGCGAAGCTGGCCACGAAGAATGCGGCCTCCGCCACCCCTTGGAGGAGGCGCAGCAGCACCACGACGGCGATGCTGTCGGCAAGTCCGATTCCGATCATGCCCAGCCCGGCCAGCGCCGCTCCGACGACAAGGAGCGGGCGGCGGCCCCTCGTGTCGGCCAGCCGGCCGGCGAAGGGCCGGCACAGCAGGGCGGTGACGCCGAATGCCCCGAAGGCCAGACCGGCGGTTGCGTTGTCCCCGCCCAGCCGGCTCGTGACGTCGAGGGGCAGCGCGTAGACCGCCACACCGGCGCAGGTGAAGTACGCGAGATCGGCCAGGCCGAGCCGGATGAAGTCGGCGGTGAACAGATGCTCCTGAGGGGAGTCGATCCGCTCGCGCACGGTTGACGCTACCGCGGACCTCCCGGCGTGCGGCCACGGTATACAGGTGGGATGGGCCGAAGCCGAGACTTCGTCGCCGAGCTGCGTCGCTGGGAGGATGCCGGCGGCGTATGGCGGGTGATCGGCGGAGATGCTGGCACCGCGACGATCGCCCTGTACCGCTGCGATGGCGGTGAGGAGATCGACCGGTTCGAAGCCGCCAGATCCGGAGCTCGAGCAGTTCCTGGCCGGACGCACCAGCAGCGAAGATCACTCTGAGCCGAGAGATCGTGATCGAGATGCCGCGGGACGGGCCCGGCAGGCGCGTCCTCGGGATCGACTCGGTCGACCACTGCCGTACGGCAGCCAGGGCGTCGAGCCGGTGTCGGAGGAGCCGCTTCCCCCGGCCGAGACCATCGCCGCCGCGCGCCAGCTGCTGGCCGAGGGCCGGCCGTTCTCCGCCCACGAGGTCTACGAGGCGCGCTGGAAGGCGGGCCCCGCCGCGGAGCGCTCGCTGTGGCAAGGACTGGCCCAGCTCTGTGTGGGCATCACCCATGCCGAACGCGGCAACCGGGTCGGCGCCGTGCGGCTGATCGGGCGAGCCCGGCAGCGCCTGGAGGCGTACGTCGCGTCCGGTGGCCCCGGCTACGGCCTGGACCTCGACCACATCATCGAATGGGTCCACGATCGTGAGCGCGATCCCGACGACACGTCGTGGTTGATCAACCACCCGCTCTGAGCCGTCGCCGAACTCAGAGGACAGCGCCCGCCAGCGGCAGGCGTACGCGGACAACCGTCCTGCCCGGCTCGGAGTCGATCTCGATCGTGCCGCCGTGCCGGTCGACCACGATGCGGCGGGCGATGTCGAGGCCCAGCCCGGTGCCCTTTCCGACCTCCTTGGTGGTGAAGAAGGGGTCGAACGCGCGGGCCATGACGTCGGCCGGCATGCCGGCGCCGGAATCGGTGATCTCGACAACGACCTGCTGGTCCTCGGTCCGCACCGCCAGCCGCAGTGTGCCCTGCCCGTCCATGGCGTCGACGGCGTTGTCGATCAGGTTGGTCCAGACCTGGTTCAGCTCGCCGGCGTACGCGTCGATGCTGGGAACCGGTGTGTGGTAGTCCCGCCGCACGGTCACTCCGTCGCGCAGCCGATGGGTCATGATCAACAGCGTGCTGTCGAGTCCGGCGACGATGTCGGTCGGCTGCTTGGCGGTGCGGTCCAGCTGGGAGTAGGAGCGCACGGCAGCAACGAGCTCGGAGATCCGGCGCGTCGACTCCTTCAGCTCGACCAGCAACGATGTCGTGGCCAGCGTGCCCGCGACCCAGTCCAGGACCGGCTCGAGGGCTTCGTCCTCGACAATCACCGCTACCCGCTCACACCAGCCGACGTCGATCCCGGCGGAGGCGAGCGGCCCGGCCAGCTCCCAGGCCCGGCTCAGGTCTCTTCGGGAGAGCCATGAGCCCAACGCCTGCTGCCGATCCGATGCGGCCAGCGGATCGTCCGCGTCGTCGACCGCCGGCCGGATCGAGCTGCGCAGCTCCTCGAGCTCCGCGATCTGGGCGCCGGACAGGCCCAGTCCCGCGAGCCGACCCGGAGCGGCGAGCAACCTCTCGGACGCATCCTCGAGGGCGTCGATCGCCCGGGTCGCTGCCGCCGCCGGGTTGTTGATCTCGTGGGCCAACCCGGCCGCCAAGGACCCGAGGGTGACCAGGGCGCTCCGCTGGCGTGCGGTCGACTCGATGGATCGAGCGGTGCGGTAGAGACCCTCGATCAGGTGTCCGGCGAACGGAAACCAGGCGTGCGACAGGTCACGCAGCACGGCCGCCGGGACCCGCAGCAGCCGACCCGGGGTCGTGCCACGCGCAGTGGCCAGGTACACCCCAGCCTCGTCCCAGGCCCGGAATCCTCCGGCCCACCGACCGGGTTGGTCCATCCGGGCCACCACCGCATCCTCGCGCCCGATCCGGCGGACGAGCTCGATGGCGCCGTCGAGGAGGAGCCACCACGAGTCGGCAGGCTCGCCCTCGCGGAACACCTCGGATCCGGGCACGACCGGAACTTCGTCGCCACTCGCCACCAGCTCCGCCAGCTGGGCGTCGGTCAGGCCCTGGAAGATCGGCAGGGCCTCGAGATCGGCGACGGTGATCACGTCGTCGCCAGATAGCGATGCACGAGGTAGACCGACATCGCCCCTTCACCGACGGCCGACGCCACGCGCTTCATCGAGTCCAGCCGGACGTCGCCGGCCGCGAAGACGCCGGGGACGCTGGTCTCGAGGACGAATGGCGGTCGGGCGAGCGGCCAGTGACCGGAGGTGGCGCGCACCATCTCCGGTCCGGTCAGCACGAAGCCGTGCGGATCGCGGAGGACGTCAGCGCCCAGCCACTCGGTCCGCGGCGACGCCCCGATGAAGATGAACAGCCAGCTGGCGGCGATCTCCTCGGTGATCCCGGTGTCGCGGTGGGCGATCGTGACGGATTCCAGATGGCCGTCGCCGGTCCCGGCGAGCACCTCGGAGCGGCACCAGACCGCGATGTTGGACGTCAGGCTGATCCGCTCCAGGAGGTAGCGCGACATGGTGTCGACCAATGACGCGGCCCGCACGATCAGCACCACCCGCCGGGCGTGCCGCGCGAAGTTCAGTGCCGCCTGACCCGCCGAGTTCGCGGCCCCGACGATGTAGACGTCCTCACCTTCGCACTGTGTGGCCTCGGCCGCGTCGGCGCCGTAGTACACCCCGCGACCGGTCAACCCGTCGAGACCGGCGGCCGGGTGGCGGCGGTACGACACGCCGGTAGCGACGAGCAACGCCCGCGCCTCGACCTCCCCGGCGCCGGCGAACTGCACCGCGCGTACCGGGCCGCGAGCCTCGAAGCCCACGACCTCACGTGCGAGCACCATCTCCGCACCGAACCGGGACACCTGGGCGATCGCCCGATGCGCCAGATCCGCACCGCTCAGCCCCTTGGGAAAGCCGAGGTAGTTCTCGATCGCCGCGCTCTGTCCCGCCTGTCCGCCGGGCGCCTCCCGCTCGATCAGAACGGTGCGCAGTCCCTCCGACGCGGCGTAGACCGCGGCAGCCAGCCCGGCGGGACCGCCGCCGACAATGCACAGGTCGTAGAGCGGCTGGGTCGCCGTGGTGTGCAGCCCGAGAGCGGCGGCCGCATCGAGGACCGTCGGGGAGCGCAGCGTGTCGCCGCTGGGCACGAGCACCAGCGGGAGATCGGCCGGGCCCGCCTGGGCCAGCTCGGCGAGGCGCTGGCCCTCGGCGTCGCGCTCGACATCGAGCCAGCGATAGGGCACGTGGTTGCGAGCCAGAAACGTCTTCAGCTCGTGGCTGCGTTCCGACCACCGGTGACCGATGACGCGAAGGTCACCAGTGACGTCGGGGTTGGCAGCGCGCCAGTCGTCGAGAAGATCGTCGAGCACCGGATAGAGCCGCTCGCTCGGCGGATCCCAGGGCTTCAGCAGGTAGTAGTCCAGCCCGATCTCGTTGATCGCCCGGATGGCGGCATCGGTGTCGGCGTACGCGGTGAGCAACACCATCTTCGCCCCCGGCGCGCGACCACGGGCCTCCTCGAGCAGCTCGATCCCGCTCATCCGCGGCATCCGCTGGTCGGCAGCGATCAGAGCCACCCGCTCGTCGCGCAGCGCGAGCCGGTCCAGAACCGACAGCGCCTGTTCGCCCGAGGTGGCCGCGACGATCCGGTAGTCCGCGGCGTACCGGCTGCTCAGGTCACGGCTGATCGCCGCGGAGACCTGGCTGTCGTCATCCACCGTCAGGATCGTCGGTTTGGCCATCAGTCGAGCGAGCTCAGGTCCTCGGGAACGTCCACGGCGTACGGCTTCAGCACCTCCAGGCTGATCACCTCGAGCGCCCGCACATTGGTCGCGGCCAGCACGATCGGCGGGGCGACGCCCGCCGCGTACGCCTGAGCCCAGCGCTCGACCACGACGCACCACCGATCGCCGGGCCGCAGACCGGGGAAGCCGTACGCCGGGTTCGGGGTGGACAGGTCGTTGCCGACGCTGTGCTGGTGCTGGAGGAACTCCGCGGTGACGACGGCGCAGACCAGATGCCGTGCTTCGGACGGTCCCGACGTGCAGCAGCCATCGCGGTAGAACCCGGTGATCGGATCGTCACCGCAAGGCTGCAGGTCGCTGCCAAGGACGTTCGTCTCCCCCACGCCCTTAGTGTGTCCCATATGACCGACCCCATTCCTGAGATCGACACGGTTCTCGAGCGGGACTCCGTCGCTCCGAACAAGGAGCGACCCGGAGACGAGGAACTCTCGCAGGGTCCCTCCGGCCTAGGCGACCCCGAGACGTCCCAGGGTGGTGCGGACGCGGTTCCCGATACCCCGGATGATGTGCCGGAGAACTTCACCTAGGCGGCTTCTTCTTCGGTCTGGCTCGATTCGGCGGCGCGCCAGACGGCCTCGGCGAACGTGCTGCTGCCGAGTCGGAGGGTTCCTTGGTTGGTAACCAGATAGATGTTGCCGGTGGGTGATCGGAACACGAACTGCCCCGGCTCGGGTTGTCGTCGTCGCCATCGACCGTGGGTGACGGTCCGGTGGTGGCTGCGGGTGAACGGTCCGAGGTTGCCGCATCGAGTCTGGCCCGGCGGCCCACCCTGCTCCATCGGTCGCCAGGGGATGGTGTGGTCCAGGTCCATGGTGGCGGTGGTGCACGAGCCGAACGGGAACACGTCGGCGAGGTTGCGCAGCCGGACTGCGTCGCGCATCCATTGCGGGATCTCGTAGGCATCGACCGGAGCCAGATCGGCCGGGTCGACCACCGGCCGCACGGTGATGCTGCAGCCCGTCTCGGCCAGCCAGCCGCGCAACTCCTCCAGGCTGATCGCTTCGCCATGCTCGGGACGGACCATCCCATGTCCGCGGGAGATCGCGGCGTCGGACAGATGGAAGACCAGTACTGCCCGCGGCCGGCCCGACCGGACCTGCGCTTGGCTCGGCGGATCCGTGATCAGCGAACGATGATCATCCTCACTGTCCTCGGCGGGGCTGACATCGCCACGGTGCTCGGCGAGCAATTGCAGCGCCTTCGCGGGCTGGGCCACGATGCCGATCGCCTTCGAGCGGCGCAGCTCCATCGGATCGGTATCGCCGTCGGCCGCGAGGATCTCGGCGATCCGGTTGACGGTGGCCAGAAACCACACCGCGTCTCCGGCGGCGGCCCGGGCGATGATGGTCTTCAACCCGTCCTCGGAGTCGTAGGCCCACACGTCGCGTTGCTCGGCGGGCCCGCTCGGCCCGCTGCTCGGCCAGGGCCGGGTCGGCGTCCAGGATCGCCGCGGCCAGGATTCGCCGGAACCGACCCCAGGGCAGCATCCCGAGGGTGCCGGACAACTGGGCGTCGATCTCCGCGCAGGCCTCCCAAGACAACGGTCGGGTCATCTCAGCGACCCTGCGGGCCTGCCAACCGCGCACCTGTCCGGCCAGGACCTGTGCCCACAGCCGCGGCAGCCGGTGTCGCAGATCCAGCGCATCGGCCATCAACATCTGTGCCGTCATCATCCCGGTCCCCTGCAGAGCGGCCAGCTCGGCCACGCAGAATTCCGAGATCTCCGGTGTCCCGGCTCCGCCGTAGAACTTCGTCCGCTCCACCAACGGGGAGTACTCCCCCGGCTCCCGGGTGTTCTCATCGGCCCAGGCGCACACCAGCTGAAGTGTGCGGCACTCCGCCCGCATCAGCTCGGCTTGATTGCGGCTGATCGCCGACGCCAGCTGCTGCCCAGTCATCCGATCCAGTGGTAACTGGGGGAATGATTCGAACATACATTCACTCTAGGCGGCAGCACTGACAGTGACGTTCGCTCGAGGTTTCGTTGGTGATCGAGCCGCCGACCGCAGCACAGTGACGACCGCAATCACCACCAGCGCGAGCCCGTACGCCACAGCCTGGATCACCATCTCGTGGTCGTAGATGAACGCCACATACATCGCCGGCCACAAGGCCAGCCACTCCAGCCGCCCGGCCATGATCACGATCACCACGTACCCCAGGGCGTACCACGGATAGATCGGCGTGGCCACCAGCAACGCCGCTCCGTAGAGCCAGCAGCAGGTGATCAGCACAGGTTCCCGACTCGACCGCCACAGGGCCAGTACCGCCAGCAGCAACGCCACCAGCAGGGCCACCGGCATCCGGGCCGGTTCCGGCAGCAAGATCAACAGTGCGAACCGCCGTGCCCCGTCGTACCCCTCCTCCCGCCAGTAGCCCGGCAGGAAGCCGAACACCAGGGTGCCCACGGCGAGCAGGTGCGGGAGATAACCCGCAACCAGCAGAGCGACTCCCACACCGACGTCCGCCAGCGGCCGCAGCGCACGAAGACCGGAACCAGCAGGAGCGGCACGAGCTTGATCCCCGCAGCCAGACCGAGGAACAGCCCGGCCAGCCAGTGCCGGCGGCGGACCGCCGCCCAACCGAGCCCCGCCACGCACAGCGCCGCGAGCGCATCCACGTGCGCTCCGTTCGCAGCCTCGACCGCCACCGCGGGGCACGCACCGTAGAGCAGGGCCCAGCCGCGGCGGTCACCGAGGAAGCGCGCCAGCACGACGGTGGTCGCCACCACCGCCAGCGCGGCGCCGACCTGCACGCCGAGGCTGTCCCAGGCCCACGGTGTGACCAGCGCCCAGAACGCGAACCACACTTGGGCCACCGGTGGATACAGCGTCGGCACCGAGGGCCGGTTGATCACCGGCGGCTCACCGGGCGGGAACAGCTGTGGGTCCCGGAGGCCCGCCAGCGCGGGATCGTGCGGCACATACCGATAAGGGTCGATACCGGCCAGCTGGACCCGGCCGTCCCAGACGTAGCGGTAGGCATCGTCGCTGGTCAGTGGGTAGCTGAACAGCCCAGGAAGCTGTACGGCGACTGTGATGATCACGATCACGATCAGTGGCAGCCGCCGGGCATCGCTCCGGCAGGCCAGCGCAACCGCCGCGAAGATCACCGATGAGACCAGCAGGAACCGCCCGAAGGTGTCGAAGGTCAAGAGGGTGATCATCAGCGCGTTGCTGAGAATCACCACCGCCGCCCCGATCCACAGCCGGCGGGTCATCGGCGCGACCTGAGAGACAGGAAGCACCGCCCGCCACCGGACCACTCCTCCTCGACCGTCAGGTCGTGCGCGGCCGCGAGCGTCAGCAACGGACGGCTACCGACCCGCGCCCAGGGCACTGGTCGTGACTCGGCGTTCTCGCTGCGCAGCACGACGTTCTGGACGTCATGCCGGTCAGGGTCGGGATCCACCTCGCACACCACCAGCCCACCAGGAACCACCAGAGAGCGGCATCGCTCGAGCAATCCGGACACGTCACCGCCGATCCCGATGTTGCCGTCCATCAGCAGCGTGGTCCCCCACCGCCCTTCGGCCGGTAGTCGCTGGCCCACCGAGCGGCGCAGCGCCGGCCCACCGCCGGCGAGACTGATCGCGACCGCGACCGAGGAGATGTCCACGCCCAGCGCAGCCTGCCCCCGCTCAGTCAGGCCGCGGACCATCCGGCCCGGCCCGCACCCCAGGTCGAGCACCGGGGCCTGGCAGCGGGCCATCACCAACGCGTCCACCTCGTCAGCCTCCGCCGACCACCGGTCGACCTCGAGGGCCAGCGCATTCCGATCACCACCGCCGTCATTCACCGCAACCCCGGCGCGCGCGTACGCGCGGTCGAAGAGGCGCTCACACTCCTGCTCCGGTCGCGACGCCACCAGCCGAGCGTGGGTCCGCGAGAAGACGAGCTGCGGAAAGGCGTACGCGACCTGCTCGGCTGCGGCCGGGGTGTCGACGTCCAGCAGCGGCGGCAGCAGCCGGACAGTCAGGCCGATGCCCGATCAGCCGAGCGAGCTGCGCGGCCCCGGTCCGCGGCGTGGACATCGGTATGCCCCGGAAGATCTCTGCCGGGCGGCTCACGTCTGCAGCCCGATCGCCCAGAACCCGCCGTCCTCGCTGAGTCCGAGCAGGGCGTCCGCGCCATCCCAGTCGACATCGAGCAGACCAGGCACGACCTGGGGCGTGTCCATCCCGATCAGCAGCGCCCCGTCATCAGGGCGGCCCTCCGCGAGCACCTGATCGAAGGTGTCGGCGAAGGCGGCCTCGAGGCGCCCAGCAAGATCATCGGAAGGTTGCCGGACCAACGCAAACCCGGCACGCCAGTCGTCCGGATCGCCGTCCCAGGCCAGCACTTTCACCGGTGCCGCCGACGCCCGTACCGCGGTGAAAGTGTCGACGAGCGCGGCGGACGCCAGCTGAGCGGCCTCTTCCGGGCTGAAGGCCGGGCTGAGCCGGGTCTTGACCCGACCCGGCACCGGCTCCTTGGCCAAGACGATCACCGCGTCACTCATGGCGAGCCGGCGATCACCGACACGATGTCGTGGACGGCACGCCAGGCGCCCGAGCGGCGTACCGGTGACCTTCGACCGGCCCATCCGGATCCGGTAGTCGACCGCGACCTCGGCGATCCGCCAGCCGGCCTCGGCCGCCCGGACGACCGTCTCGGCGGGATAGCCGGAACGCCGGTCGACCAACCCGAGCTCGAGGAGCGCCCGGCGGCACGCCGATCGCATCGGGCCGATGTCGGTCAGCGCCACACCGGTCCGGCGGCGTACCCGGCGCGCCACCTCCCAGTTGGCCAGCCGCAGCGAGAGCGGAAAGGCGCGAGCGGAGGTGGGTAGCCGTCGCCCCACCATCAGGTCCACCTCGCCGTTGCGAACCGGCTCGATTACCCGGCTCAGCTGGCGCGGGTCGAGGGTGGCGTCGCAGTCCATCACGGCGACCACGTCAGCCGTGGCGGCGAGCAGTCCGGCATGGCACGCGGCTCCGTAGCCGCGGCGGATCCGCGGCCACCACGGTCGCGCCGTGCTCGCGGGCGATCCGCCCGGAGCCGTCGCTCGAGCCGTTGTCCACCACGATCGGGCGATAATCCGCCGGCATCCGACCCAGCACCCACGGCAGCGCTGCGGCCTCGTTCAGGCACGGCAAGATCACCTGCACCGCGGGCTGATCATGGCCATGTCTGGCACGCTACGGTCGCCGGTCGCGTCGATCACCGTTCCGCAGCGGTTATCGATCGCTTACGAAGCCTCGGCGGGACCGGCCCCCGCTGCCTAGGCTGGCACGATCATGGCTGCGACGGTGCTGGTCGTCGAGGACGACCCGACGATGGCGGAGGTGCTGCTCGCCTACCTCGGCCGGGCGGGCTACCGGGTGGAGTGGTGCGCCGACGGAACCGAGGCCGCCCAGGTGTGGCAGCGGCTCAGCCCCGACGTCGTGATCTTGGACATCATGCTGCCGGGCCTCTCCGGTCTGGAGCTGCTGCGCCGCCGCCGACGACTCGGCGACCACGCGGCGATCGTGATGCTGTCGGCCCGCGGGGAGGAAGAGGACCGGTTGGTCGGGCTGGAGACCGGCGCCGACGACTATGTGGTCAAGCCCTTCTCGCCGCGCGAGCTGGTGCTGCGGGTCGAGGCGCTGCTCCGCCGGGCCGAGCGGCTCGGCAATCCTCCGTTGCTGAGCTCGACCATCGCCATCGGGCCGGTGGTCGTCGACACGGCGGCGCGCGAGGCCCAGCTGAACGGCGAGCCGCTGAGCCTGACCATGCGGGAGTTCGACCTGCTGGCGTTCCTGGCCGGCCACGCCGGCCAGACGTTCGGCAAGGAGGAACTGCTGCGCCGGGTGTGGGGCTGGGACTTCGGGGACACCTCGACGGTCACGGTGCACGTCCGGCGGCTGCGGGAGAAGGTCGAGGCCGACCCGTCCGACCCGCTGATCGTCCGGACCGTTGGTCGTGCGGGCTACCGGCTGTCTCGCGCCGACGAGCTGAGCGAGCCGTCGATGACCGACCTGATGGTGATCATCGCCCTGACCGTCGCGTCCTGCCTGCTGATGGGGGCCGCCGGCATCGGGCTGCTGCACCTGGTCCGCCGCCGGTCGCTGCGCTATCAGCTCGCGATCGTCACGCTGCTGCCGGTGCTGGCCGTCGCCGGCGCCGTGCTGGTCAACGTGGGGCTGATGTTCCTCAGCCCTCATGACACGACGGTGATCCTGGTGGCCCTGGTGACCGCGCTGTTGCTGGCCGTCGGCGGGGCGTGGCTGGTGGTACGCCGGGTGACCCGGGCGTCAGCCCAGATTGGGCGCTGGATTGTCCCAGCTGGTCGCCGACAGTGCCGTCGGCAGTTCCGCGCCCGTGCCCTCCGCGCTGCGGACGGACGGCGCGCCGGCCGAGCTGGCCGCGGTGCTCGAGGACCTGGCCCAGACCAGGGCCACCTTGGCCGAGTCGCGGCAACGCGAACGAGCCGCCGAGCAGGCACGTCGCGAGCTGGTCACCTTCATGTCGCACGATCTGCGTACGCCGTTGGCCGGCTTGCGCGCCCTCGCCGAAGGCCTCGAGGACGGCGTGATCAGCGACGTGCCGCGGGCCCTCGCCCACCTGCGCAGCACGGTGTCGCGGATGAGCGTCCTGGTCGACGACCTGTTCGCCCTCTCCCGGGTGCAGGGGGCGAGTCCACCCAAGCCGCCACGACTGGTCTCGCTGACCGAGCTGATCGACGATGTCGGGTCGGAGGCAGGGCCGAACGCGCAGGCCCACGGAGTGCGGCTCGAGGTCGAGGTGCCGGACGACGACCGGCTCGCCGTGCTCGGTACCGCCGACGATCTCGCCCGCGCCCTCACCAATCTGTTGGGGAACGCGATCCGGCACACCGAGCCGGGCCGAGTAGTCCGGCTGCACGGCTCGCGGGCCGCCGACGGCCATCTGGAGGTCGCCGTGATCGACGGCTGCGGCGGCATCCCGGAGCAGAATCTGGCTCGGGTGTTCGACACGGGATGGCGCGGATCTCCCTCCCGCAGCGGCGACGACGGCGGTGCGGGACTCGGGCTGGCGATCACCCGGGGCGTTGTGGAGTCGCACGCGGGGCGGATCGATGTCAGCAACGTGGCCGGCGGCTGCCGGTTCGATGTCGTCCTGCCCGCCCCGTGAAGGTCCTGCTGACCGGGGCGGCCGGATTCATCGGACGCGCCGCGCTCGCCCGAGCACAGGCAGCCGGGCATGACGTCGTCT
>CAVQCQ010000018.1:0-11893 GCA_963711015.1 uncultured Actinomycetota bacterium | reverse complement strand
CACGCCGGTCGAGGTACTCGAGGAGGAGGCGGTCTGATGACCACGCCAGTTGAGAAGTCGTCCAACCCGTCGGTGAACACCGCGGCCGAGACGGTGGCCGCCGCGAACGCCGCCCTACCCCCGCACACGATCGCCACCGGCCACGAGGGCTCGTTCCGTGACCAGATCGACAACTACGTCCTGCGGGTCCGCGGCGGCGAGATGGGGATGCTGCCGGCCCTCGCCGGGCTGGTGGTGCTCAGCCTGGTGTTCTGGGCGGCGACCCCGTTCTTCTTCACCAAGACCAACATCGCGAACCTGATGACCCAGACCGCGGCGCTGATGATGCTCGCGGTGGCGTTGACGTTCGTGATCCTGCTGGCCGAGATCGACCTGTCCGCCGGCGTCACGGGCGGTCTGGGCATGGCGATCTTCATCCTGCTGACCAACCTCAGCGGGTTGAACTGGATCCTGGCCCTGCTCGTCTCGTTCGCCGTCGGCGCCAGGATCGGGCTGTTCATCGGCTTCTTCGTCGCTCGAATAGGCGTGCCCTCGTTCGTCATCACCCTGGCCCTGTTCCTTGGCCTGCAGGGGGTGAACCTCGTCCTGCTGGGCAACGCCGGCGCGTACCGCGTCGAGGAGCCGACGGTGCGGGCCATCATGAACAAGTCCATGCCGGTCTGGGCCGGCTGGGCTGATGCTCGTCATCATCGTGGTCATCTCGCTGGTCACCGCGCTGTACGACCGCAGCCGTCGAGTCGCCAGCGGCATGCCGGTCCGGCCGATGAGCCTGCTGTTGGCCAAGGTCGGGCCTGTGGGTCGTCGGTGGTGGGCTGGTCGTCCTGCTGCTGAGCCTGAACCGGTCCACCAGCGTGATCGAGATTCGGGGCGTACCGATCGTGGTGCCCATCGCGTTGCTGATCCTCTGGATCGGCACGCTCATGCTCGACCGCACCCGGTTCGGCCTGCACCTGTACGCGGTGGGCGGCAATCCCGAGGCGGCGCGACGGGCCGGCATCAACGTCGCCCGGATCCGGATCACGGCCTTCATCCTGTGCTCCTGCCTCGCCGTGGTCTCGGGTCTCTTCACCGCCAGCCAGGTCGGCACCGTCGAGTCCTCGGCCGGCCGGGACATCGTGCTGTCCGGCGTGGCCGCGGCCGTGGTCGGCGGGGTCAGCCTCTTCGGTGGCCGGGGCCGTCTGGTCCACGCGGCCGTCGGGGCGCTGCTGATCTCGATGATCACCAACGGGCTCGGCCTGCTCGGCCTGTCCGCAGGCATCACCTTGGCGATCACCGGTGCGGTGCTGGCGCTGGCCGCCACGGTCGACGCCTTCTCCCGGCGTCGGTCCGGAGCGACCTCGTTGGCCCGGTCATAGCGGCGATCCGCAATCCCGTACTGCGGGGATTCAACCCCGATCCGTCCATCGTTCGGGTTGGCGAGGACTACTACCTCGCCACCTCGACGATGGTCTGGCAGCCGGGCATCCGGCTGTTCCACTCCACCGATCTCGCGAACTGGTCGCTGGTCGGCCATGGTCTGACCGAAGCAGATCACGACCTGTCCCCGCTCCACGGTCTGCGCAACGTCGAGAATCGGCGGTCGACGCCAGCCCTGACCGGCCGGCCGGCGCTGCCTCCCGAGGCTTCACCGGCACGATGATCGGCATGACCTGCATCGACTCCCACCGGCGGGACCTGTGGGCGGGCTTCGGCTACTTCGATCTCCGGCACGGATCCTCAGACGCCGGCTGAGGCCGGATCGGACTCCAGCTGCCATCCGCCGGCACCCCGCAGCTGGGTCACCGTGACCGCTCCGGCGTCGCAGGCCACCTCGAACTCCGCGGCGACCTCTCCTGTCTGATCGGGCACGGTGACGTTCACCCGGGTGCCGTCCGCGAGCTGGTACGCCCGCAGCGTGACGTCCTCGGCGTACGCGTAGTCCGGCCGGTCGCTCCGGCTGCCGATGGGCAGCACCGATCCGGGGCGTACGTAGACCGGCACGGTGCCGAAGTCGCACACCTCATGGACCCAGCTCGGGCCGGAGACCGTCGCGCCGGTCTGTAGATGGGTCCATACGCCGTCCGGCAGGTAGTACGAGGTCTCGCCGGAGGCGCTGAACACCGGCGCAACCAGTAGCCGGTCACCCAGCATGTACTGCCGGTCGAGATGCGTGCAGGCCGGGTCGTCGGGAAACTCGACGGCCATCGGCCGCAGTACCGGTACTCCGGTCTGGCTCGCTGCGACCGCCTGCCCGTAGAGGTAGGGCATCAGCCGCATCTTGAGCTGCGTGAACGTGCGCAGCACCTCGACCGACTCCTGGTCGAACAGCCAAGGCACGCGATAGCTGTCGCTGCCGTGCAGCCGACTGTGCGTACAGAGCAACCCGAACGGGATCCATCGTTTGAAGATCGCCGGATCCGGAAGTCCCTCGAACCCGCCGATGTCGTGGCTCCAGAACCCGAAGCCGGACGCCGCCAACGACAGGCCGCCGCGCAGGCTCTCAGCCATGGCCACGAAGGTCGACTCGCAGTCACCGCCCCAGTGGACCGGGAAGCGCTGGCCACCGGTGGTGGCGGACCGGGCGAAGACGACCGCCTCATGGTCACCCCGCTTGCTGCGCAGCAGCTCGAACACGGTCTGGTTGTAGAGATAGCTGTAGTAGTTGTGCATCCGCTCCGGATCGGAGCCGTCCGACCACACGACATCGGTGGGGATGCGCTCACCGAAGTCGGTCTTGAAGCAGTCGACGCCAAGGTCCAAAAGCGCTCCCAACTTGCCGGCGTACCACTCGCGAGCATCAGGGTTGGTGAAGTCGACGATGCCCATGCCGGCCTGCCACTTGTCGGTCTGCCAGACGTCACCGGTCGGCTTGCGCAGCAGGAAACCGCCCTCGGCACCTTCGGCGAACAACGGCGAGCGCTGGCCGATGTAGGGGTTGATCCAGACGCAGATCCGCAGCCCCTTGGCCTTCAGCCGGGACAGCATTCCGGCCGGGTCGGGGAAGGTCCGGTGGTCCCAGGTGAAGTCGACCCAATGGAACTCGCGCATCCAGAAACAGTCGAAGTGGAACACCGACAACGGCAGATCGCGCTCGGCCATGCCGTCGACGAAGCCGGTGACGGTCGCCTCGTCGTAGGAGGTGGTGAACGAGGTGCTCAGCCACAGTCCGAACGACCACGGCGGAGGCAGCGCCGGCCGGCCGGTCAGGGCCGCGTACTTGGCCAGAATCTCCTTCGGGCTTGGCCCGTAGATGACCAGGTAGTCCAATGACTCGCCGGCCACGCTGAACTGGACCCGCGACACCGCCTCGGAGGCGACCTCGAACGAGACCGCACCGGGGTGGTTGACGAAGACTCCATAGCCGCCGTTGGTCAGGTAGAACGGCACGTTCTTGTACGCCTGTTCGCTGCTGGTGCCACCGTCGGCGTTCCAGATGTCGACGACCTGTCCGTTCTTCACCAGCGGGCCGAACCGTTCCCCGAGGCCGTACACGACCTCACCCACTCCGAGGCTGAGCTGCTCGCGGACATAGCTCTCACCGCCTGCGGTCGTGAGCTGCGCCATGGCCTTGAACCCGCTGGCCGTCAGCACGCGACCGTCGGCGATGAACTCCAGAGCCCACGGCTCCCGCTGGAACCGCGCCGTCAGGGCACCGGAGGTGATGTTCGCCTGCTCGTCGTTCGAGGCCGTCGTGATCGGCGCGGCCGGATGCGCGGTGAGCTCGAACTGCGGCATCCGCGGTCGCTCGCCGAGGAAATGGCCGATCGAGATCGAAAGAACGTCGGCAGCCGGTGCGGTGCAGCGCACGGTCAGCAGCGGCTCGTTGAGGGTGTCGGCGCGAGTCACGATCCTGCGGGTCGGAGCGTACGCGGTGAGTGCGTCGGGCTCGGTGGTCACGTCGTAGACCTGAGCGGGATAGCGGGCCTGTACGCCAGGACGAAGCTGCCAGTAGCCGTCGGTGAACTTCACGTGCGCAAGGCTAGGGCCTCCGGACCTCGAAACAGTTGCGAAGATTCTTCGACTGCCGTATACAGAAGAGAACGGACGGACTGGGGGTGACGTGAGCGCAGGGTCGAGGCGGATGACGCTGCAGCAGGTGGCCCAGCGGGCCGGAGTCTCCACGCCCACCATCTCGAAGGTCCTCAACGGTCGGCCGGATGTGGCTCCCGCCACCCGGGAGCGGGTGCTGCGGGTGCTCCGCGAGGAGCAGTACCTGCCGCGGGGAGCCAGCGCGCTACCGCTGGCCACCAAGCACATCGAGCTCGTCTTCGATGCCCTGCGGAACCCGAACAACCTCGAGATCATGACGGGGATCATCGAGGCAGCCGACGAGCAGGGCGGCCATGTCGCGGTGAGCATCCTGCCGCCGGACGTCAACGCCCGGCAGTGGATCCATGAACTGGCGCGGTTCGGCCGGGCCGGGGTGATCATGGTGACCTCCCGGCTGTCGTCCGCACAGCAGAGCAGCCTGGTGGAAGCCGCGTTGCCGCTGGTTCTGATCGATCCCGTGAACCCCATCGACGAGCCGGTGGCCAGCGTTGGGGCCAGCAACTGGCAGGGCGGGATGACCGCGGTGCAGCACCTGCTGGAGCTCGGCCACCGGCGGATCGCGATGCTCCGTGGATACCAGTGCCTGGTCGACGACGCCCGCTACCACGGGTACAGCGCCGCCCTCAGCCAAGCCGATCTCGACGTCGACGCCAGCCTGGTCGAGCGGGCCGACTTCCGAGTCGGGCCGGCGGTGGACGCGGCCCGGAAGATCCTGAGCCGCCCCGACCGGCCGACCGCGGTGTTCGCCGCGAACGACCACGAAGCCGTGGGCGTGATCGAGGCCGCGCGCCGACGGGGACTGAGCGTGCCCGGCGACCTGAGCGTGGTCGGTTTCGACGACAACTTGCTGGCCGCCGCCGCGTCCCCTCCGCTCACCACGGTCCGGCAGCCGTTCGCGCAGATGGGTGCTGTGGCGTACCGCATCCTGACCAACCAGATGGAGGGTCGGGAACCGAACGCTCTTCGGGTCGAGCTCGCGACCACACTGATCATTCGGGAGTCGACGGCGCCGCCGGCGAGCTAGCTCGCCGGCAACAGCCAGCGGACCGACGAACGGAGCAGGGCCTGGTGGCCCGGGCTGTCGTAGGACGCCACGTCGTGGCCGAGCCCGTCGTAGACCGCGCGATGGCCGTCCGGCTGCCACGCCCACACCATCGGGTGTCGGTGCCCGTCGTGAACATGCTCGTACAGCACCTCGATGCCCGGCTCGGTCTGGAGATAGCTGTACCGCTCATCCTCGACGGCGAAATCAGCCAGGTCCGCAGCGATCGGATGCTCGGAGCCGGCAAGCAGAATCGTCGCGTCGCCCCGCGGCGGGTGCATGGTGCGACCCCGAACCCAGATGCCGCCCAGCAGCCCGGGCCAGTCCAGCTCGCCGGGCAGTGCGGTCACCGTGGAGTGGATGCCGAGCAGCGCTCCACCCGCCGCACAGTGGCTCGCCAGACCGGCCCGCACCACGTCGACAGCGTCGGCGGGTCGAGGTTGGATCGGGTTGCCGATATTGATCACCAGCAGCCGGTGTGAGCCGGGCTGTCGCAGTGCCTGCTCGACGTCGTCGGTGACCTCGACCGAGTATCCGGCCTCCTCGACAGTGCCGGCCAGCCGTGCCGAGGTGGCGACGAACGGGTGCCAAGGGTCGGCGTACGCCCCGGCGCCGCTGAGCACCAGGGCGTCAGCCATCCGGGTCATGGGCTCAAGGTACGCCGATGAGTTCTGCGAACTAGAGGAGTCAATGAAGACATGACTGAACTGACCAACTGCCTTTGGTTCGACACCCAGGGTGAAGAAGCCGCGAACTTCTACGTCGGTGTCCTCCCGAACTCCAGCCTCGGTGCCGTCACCCGCTACGGCCCGGGTGATCGGGCCGGAGAGGTGATGACCGTCGACTTCACGCTATGCGGATCGAAATTCGTCGCGCTGAACGGGGGACCGCAGTTCTCCTTCAGTGAGGCGATCTCATTCCAGATCCCGTGCACGGACCAGGCCGAGGTCGACCGGTATTGGGATGCGTTGTCCGAGGGTGGCGAGGAAGGGCCGTGCGGCTGGTTGAAGGACCGCTACGGCCTGTCGTGGCAGGTGGTGCCCAACCGGCTTCCTGAGCTGCTGGCCAGCCCCGACCCGGCAACGGCCGCACGGGTGGCGGAGGCGATGTTCGCCATGAAGAAGATCGTGATCGCCGATCTGGAGGCTGCGGCAGCAGCTCGATAGAAAGCGTCGGTCGCCTTGGCCGCGGATCTGCACGTCTCCCTACGCTCTGCACATCTACGTCGTCGGGCCAAGACCCAAGTGCATATCATCGTCAGCACCACCATCATCAGATCGGTGAAACCGTCACCTTTGACTGATTGCGGAATCGCCCAGGACCATGACGCAGCTGGTTGCCGAACCGACCGCCGCCGTCCGTAGCTATGCCCGTAACGGCGTGGTGATGCTGCGTCGCCTCTGCGCCCACGAGGAGATCGCTGAGATCGCCCGCGTCTTCACCGAGCAGGTCGAGTCCGATCCGAGGCTTGGTCTGGTCGACCAACTGCCCGAGGACGACATTCTGAGTCGCTTCCCGCGCATTGTTCACCCGCACCGCCACCCGGAGGTGGAGGCGGGTCGGATCGCTCGCCGGCTGATGACTGATCGGCGAATTCTGGACGTCGTGCAGGACCTGATCGGTCCGGCGTACGGCGCACAGTCGATGTTCTACTTCAAGCCGCCGACCGCCCGTGGGCAGGCGCTGCACCAGGACAACCTGTTCTTGCAGGCCCACCCCGAGACATGCCTGGCAGCCTGGATCGCGGTCGACGACTGCGACGGCGAGAACGGCGGCCTGATCGTGCTGCCCGGCTCGCACCGGATCCAAATCCTCTGTCCCGACGAGGACGCCGACCCGGAAGAGTCCTTCACGGACAAGACCATCCTTGTGCCCGACGGCGTGGAGCGTGTGCAGACCGAGATGAAAGCCGGAGACGTGCTGTTCTTTCACGGAAGTCTCGTGCATGGCTCACGATCGAATCGAAGCGTCGACCGGTTCCGTCGATCGCTCATCTTCCACTACGTCCCTCAGAGCAGCGTAGAAATCGCGCGCTTCTACTTGCCGCTGATCGCGCCCTCGGGCGAGGACGTGCTGGTTGCGGAGTCTCCCGAGGGTGGCCCGTGCGGCGTTGGCTGGACTGGTGAGGGGCACTGAGCACCATCACGGACGACAGTAGGTCCTGGATCACTGCGATCGAGCGCTTGTCGATCAGCTGCTGAGCGCCCTCACGTCAGATCAATCCGGTGCGGACTGTCCCCGGGTGCAGGATTATCCAAAGCGAGTTCGAGGAGATTCCTTGCCCGTCCGTACCTCGCTCGGTCCGGACTTCGCCAAGGTCTGGACCGCCAGCGCAGTCTCCAACGTCGGCGACGGGGTAACCATGGTCGCCGGCCCGCTGCTTGTCGCGCAGCTCACCGGTGATCCCGGTCTTGTCGCGGGTGCGGCGTTCGTGCACCAGCTGCCCTGGCTGCTGCTCGCCTTGGTCAGCGGCGTGTACGTGGATCGCCTCGACCGCCGCCGCCTCGTGGTCGTGGTCAATCTCGGCCGGTCTGCGGCGCTCGCCGCCCTAACCGCCGCCGTGGCCACAGACAACGTCACGATCCCGCTGATCTACGCCGTGTTCTTCCTGCTCGGCGCCGGCGAGACGCTCGTCGACACGGCGTACGCCGCGATCGTGCCCACGCTGGTGCCCGATAAGCATCTGGAGCGGGCCAACGCCCGGCTGATGGCCACGTTCGTCATCGGGAACCAGCTCGCCGCCAAGCCCCTGGGCGCGTACCTCTTCGTCGCCGGCGCGGCGGTGCCGTTCGGGTTCGACGCCATGACGTTCCTGGTCGCGGCGGCCTTCCTCGCGACCGTGCGCTGGCGGCCGCCGCCGCGCGACCCTGCCGCACACGCTCCCGGCAGCCTCCGCGCCGAGATTGCCGAGGGGCTGCGCGCTCTGTGGGAGCGACCGCCCATCCGGCTGCTGGCGATCTGCCTGTGCGTGATGAATGTGCTGTTCTGCGCCGCCTTCGCCACCTTCGTCCTGTACGCGCAGCGTCGGCTCGGCCTCGACGAGATCGGGTTCGGCACCCTGCTGTCGGTGTGGGCGCTGGGCGGCCTTGCCGGCGCGTGGCTCGCCCCGCGGCTGCGCGACCGCTTCGGGCCGGGCGTGCTGCTGCGCGCCGGCCTTCTCATCGAGACCGCGACGGAGCTTGTCCTCGCCATGACCCGCTCGCCGGTGGTCGCCGCCGCCACGCTCGTTGTCTTCGGCGTGCACGCCATGGTCTGGGGCGTCATCACAGTGTCGCTCCAGCAGCGGTTGGTGCCCGATCGGCTGCGAGGCCGGGTCGGCAGCGTGTTCGGGCTGCTCGCGCTCGGCGGCGCCGCGCTGGGTACGCTCGTCGGTGGCTTCGTGGCCGACGCCACCACGTTGACGGCACCGTTCTGGCTGGCCGCCATCGGCATGGTTGTGCTGACCGCGACCGTGTGGCGGCAATTCAGCGACGCCGTACTATCGCCACCGCAACCCGCACCGACACCGACACCGTGAACGGTTGGCTGGCTGGGCCTGCAGGAACCGGGGAACGTTGATCACCACCGATAGCGCTGGCAGGCTAGCCACACGTGTCGCCGTGCCGGGAAGGGAGCGACGTTGGATCGGCGATCCTCAGGTCTTCGTCTGTGTGCGGAGTTCTACCGGGCTTGCGTTGCTCCAGCGATCGCCGCGGAGCTCCGAGGCCTGCCTCATGCTGCCGGGCTCCTAGGCCGAGGGTCGGAGGTACTTGGATACGACGACAGCATGTCCACCGATCACACCTGGTCGGCTCGGGTAACTGTGTTCGTGCCCGGTGAGGTTCTCGCCGAACACGGTGAGTCGGTGCAGACCAGGTTGACCGCGCGGATCCCGGACCTGTTCGAGGGGGTTCCAACCGAGGTCAGCGTCACGACGGTGCGCCAATACTTCCTGGACCAGCTAGATCTGGACGTGTCGGTCGCCTGGGACGCCTACGACTGGATCAGTCTGCCGGAGCAACGTCTGTGTGCGATGACAGCGGGAGCGGTGTTCCACGATGACCTCGACCTGGAGCAAGTGCGCCGGAGGCTCGCCTACTACCCACGAGACATCTGGCTGTACCTGATGCTCGCGGGTTGGTGGCGGGTGCACCCAGAGATGAACCTCGTCGGGCGCGCCGGCTACGCGGGGGATGAGCTCGGATCGACCTTGATTGCGAGCGAGATGGTGGCCGGGCTCATGCACCTGTCGTTCCTGATCGAACGCCGATACGCGCCTTACTCGAAGTGGTTCGGCACCGCCTTCTCGGAGCTCCAGATCGCTGACCGTTTGTCCGCGCCGCTCGACCGCGCGCTTCATGCCCGTACCTGGAGGGAACGCGAAGAGGCACTTGGCAACGGCTACGAGATCGTTGCCAGCGCGTTCAACGACCTCGAGATCGCACCTCGTCTGGCCCTCGAACCGGTCCGGATGTGGGAGCGTCCGTTCGCCGTTCCGTGGGCGGACTTTCCCGGCGCTCTGAGCGCGTCGATCAGCGATCCACAGGTGCGCGACCTGCTCGAGCGCTGGCCGACCGGCGGCATCGACCGGGTGCGGGACATCCTGTGGGCGCCCCGGTTCCGGGCCAAGGTGCGCGATCTGGCGAAGCCGTGAGTCTCCGTCATGAGCGGCGCCAGGTCCGATGAGTCAGCGTTCGCAACCGCCGTCCCGGTCCGGCCGAGCGTGAGTGACCGCGAGGTCGACCGTGCCCTTGTACGCGTACGGGTCGTGCCCGGCCACCAGCACCACGTCCCGGTAGTCCGCAACCCCCATCCACTCGCCCTCCGCCGGGAGTCGCCAGGGCAGCAGCGACTCCGCACTCATGTAGTGGTTGGCGAGCGCGCGCCGGTACCCGTGGCGGCCCGAGTTCTCCAGTGAGCGGTGCAGCAGATAGCCGTTGAAGATCAGCGCGGTGCCGGCTGGAATCTCGACCGGCACGGCGTCCTCGTCAGTGTAGGGAAAGTCGTACGCCTCGATGCTGCAGTCGAACCGCGGGTCGTGCTGCTCGCGTGCCGGATACAGCACGCCCCGGCGATGCGAGCCGGGGAGCACCCACAGGCAGCCGTTCTCGACCGTGGCGTCGTCCAGGGCGATCCAGACGGCGGTCAGTGAGCGGTCCCGGGTCGGGATGAAGCACTCGTCCTGGTGCCATGCCTGGCCCGGCTTGCCCTCACTCTTGATGAAGAGCATGGACTGCATCGCTTTGACGTTGGGTCCGACCACCCGGACTAGGGCGTCGATCACACGGGGCGCGGCCAGGGCCGCCCGCGCGGTCCCGGACACCTTATGAGGGTGGTGAATGCAGATGTATCGGCGCAGAACCTCCTCATCGCTCAGGTCCACCTCGGCGAGGGATTCCCGTCGCAGGCCCGACCAGCCGGCACCCGGGTCACCATAGGCGACTTCGCCGTACTCGCCGCGGCAAAGGCGGAGGGCGTCGTCGTTGATCAACGCCACATCCTCGGCACTCAGGGCATTCGCCAGTAGGGCAAACCCCTGGGTGCGGTAGTGCCGGACGAACTCGTCGTCGGCGGCGTCGAAGAAGCGGAGCATGCCGGCAGGCAGTACGGCGGTCATAGTCGTATCCCTCTCGTTCTTGTCTTGTCGAATCCTCACAGCGATTTAGGCTCATTCCGATGCCCTATCGGCATTCATTACTATCTGATCGTGACATTGTGGGTCATGGAGCGGGAGGTGTTGCCCGCGCTCACGGTCGCTGGTGCCGGCGTGGCGCAGGTCATCGACTACGCACCCGGTTCCAAGCTCGGACCTCGTCGTCTCCTCGACTACGAGTTCGTCTGGATCCTCAGCGGTTCTGCCACCTGGACTCTGCACCATGGCGGCGGCCCACGTGGCACGGCAGCAAGCAGGTCACTGTCGCTTCGGCCGGGCACGCTGCTGCTGGCTCCCAGCGGAGTGGTCGACTCCTTCCAGTGGGATCCGGTCCACTCGACCCGGCACGCCTGGGCGCACTTCCGAGTCGAGGACAGCGCACGGTTGCCCGATCCCGCCACTTGGCCACTCGTGCGCGACCTGTCGACCGCACCGGTTCTCGACGGGATCTGCAGCTACTTGATCGAGCTCTCGAACCAGCCTTTGGCGGCGGCTCAGCCGCGCAGCGCCCAGTTCCTCGCCGTGTTGCTCGACCTCTTCGTCCGCGGCCCGCTCGCGGAGCGACCGCTGCCGACCGCTCCGCCGCTGGTGATGACTGCGATGGACGCCGCCCGGCGAATCTGGCAGGTCGACGGTGTTCGCCTGATCACCGTCGACGAGCTGGCGCGTGCCGCCAGTGTTTCCGCCGGGCATCTGTACCGCATCTTCCGGGAACACTATGGTTGCGGGCCGGCCCATGCACTGGAGCTCATTCGACTCTCCCGCGCGGCGATGATGGTCCAGCGCAGCAATGCCTCATTGGCTGACGTGGCGAGAGCAAGCGGCTTCGCCAACGCCTATCACCTCTCCAGGCGGTTCTCCGCGGCGTACGGAGTCCCGCCGGGCAAGTTCCGGCGGGATCAGCCGACTTCGGATCCCCAGGCTCCGGTGCGGGACGCCGGACTGCACCAGGTGGCCTACCTGCTCTCGCGCTCATGAGTCTTCCCAGGCGGAGCCACATCTCACGGGATCGGCCGCCGCTGGGTCACCCATTGATCGCGTCGAGGTCGCGTACGGCGTAGCGGTGGTGCTCCCACTCCTCCTCGAGGATCACGTGCAGGCACGAAAGGGTGGTCTCGGCATATTTCGGGGTTCCACGGGTTCTTCCGCGTGGCGGCCAGCTCGTCCGATGTCACCACAGCGATCGACAA
>CAVQCQ010000017.1:0-19424 GCA_963711015.1 uncultured Actinomycetota bacterium | reverse complement strand
ACGGGCGACGATTAGGGATGTTGCAGAACGTTCTGGCGTCTCGATCACTACGGTCTCGCATGTCCTGAACGATCTGCCGGGGAAGCGGGTCAGCCCCACGACCCGCGCCCGAGTACTGAGCGTGGCTGGCGAACTGCTCTACCGGCCCAATCGGCTCGCCAAAGGTCTTCGGACCCAGCGCACCCAGATGATCGGGTTCTTGTCGGATCGGGTGTCCACCACCCCGTTCGCGGGGCGGATGATCCTCGGCGCCCAGGACGCGGCCGCAGATGCTGGGTGGTTACTGGTGCTCCTCAACTCCGGCGGTGATCCGGAACTGGAGGAGCGGGAGGTGCAGGCGCTTCTGGAGCGCCAGGTGGACGGCATCGTCTACGCACTCTTCTACCACCGGATCGTGACCCCACCAGCGAGCCTCCGCGACGGGCCAGTGGTTCTCCTCGACGCCCGCACCCCTGACGGCACGATCAGCTCGGTAGTGCCCGATGAGGTTGGGGGCAGCCGTGGGGGAGTGGAGGAACTCCTTGCGGTCGGGCATCGTCGTGTCGGCTTTGTGAACGACTGCGATGACATACCGGCCCGCAGCCTTCGTCTGGCGGGTTACCGGCAGGCTCTTGAGGTCTACGGGGTGCCGTTCGACGACAGCCTGGTGATCGAGCGGACGGCAAACGCGAGCGGGGGGTACTCGGGGGCGATCGAGCTGCTGGGTCGACCCGATCGGCCGACCGGGATCTTCTGCTTCAACGACCGGACGGCCATGGGGGTTTATCAGGCAGCCAACGCCCTTGGTCTGGCGATCCCCGACGATCTGTCAGTCGTTGGGTTCGACGACCAGGAAATGATCTCCGACAGTCTCTTGCCAGGACTGACGACGGTCGCCCTGCCGCACTACGAGATGGGTCAATGGGCGGTGAAGACTCTGCTCGAGCAGATTGAGTCACAACCGCCCTACCCGCCTGCTAACGCCTTGATGTCTTGCCCGGTCGTTCGTCGAGGGTCGGTCGCCGCCCCACCAGCCGCCGTTCGTGCGCCAATCATCCCGACAAGCGGGTTCCCGCATCGGCCGGGAGGTGAGCCGAAGCCACCCTGACCGTTACGTCGAACCTTAAAGGGCTCGCCGACTCCTTGGAGCCGGCGAGCACCCCCAAACGTCGAGGGCATCCGTTGCAGCGGACAGCCCCTCGGCCCGGATCTGCCGGACCCCTTTCCCTATTGGAGGAACTCGTGAAACCACGTCTCACTAGGCGCCTCGCAGCGATGATGTTAGTTGCTGCTGTGCCCCTATCCCTAACTGCCTGCGCAAAGGGAGGCAGTTCCAGCACGTCAGGCAATGAAGAGTCCGGTGGCGGCGGCACGCTGACGCTGTGGACCCACAGCGCTGGGAACAAGAACGAGCTGGCGTCGATCAAGACGATCGTCGACGATTTCAACGCCAGCCAGACCAAGTACAAGGTGGAGGTCCAGGCGTTTCCGCAGGAGTCCTACAACCAGTCGGTTGCCGCGGCGGCGGCCGCGAAGAAGCTGCCCTGCATTCTCGACATCGACGGGCCGAACGTGCCGAACTGGGCGTGGGCCGGTTATCTGGCGCCGCTGGAGGGCATGGACGACGTCTTGTCGAAGTACCTGCCCTCGACCGTCGGCAAGTACAAGGACAAGTACTACTCCTACGGTTATTTCGACGTCGCGCTTAACATGACCAGTCGGAAGTCTGTGCTCAAGAAGTACGGCATCCGGGTGCCTACGGTCGATGAACCATGGACCGGTGATGAGTTCATGGCTGGCCTGAAGAAGATCAAGGACTCGGGCGACTTCGTCAACCCGCTTGACCTGGCGACCGGCAGCACCGGCGAGTGGTGGCCGTACGCGTACTCGCCGCTCCTGCAGAGTTTCGGCGGCGACCTGATCAACCGCAACGACTACAAGTCCGCCGAGGGCGTGCTGAACGGTGACAAGGCTCTCGCCTGGGCTGCCTGGTTCCGCGGGCTGGCAACCGACAAGCTAATGCCGTTGAAGTCCGGCGCCGATCCAGGCAAGGACTTCCTCAACGGCAAGACCGCCATCTTGTACAACGGCTCGTGGGGAGCGGCGGACGGCCGCAAGAAGTTCGGCGACGACATCGTGTTCCTGCCGCCGCCGGACTTCGGCACCGGTCCGAAGATCGGTGGCGCGTCCTGGCAGTGGGGCATGTCCACCAACTGCGGTGACAACACCGCGGGCGCGATGGAGTACATGAAGTTCGCCTCGACCGACAAGTACGTGGCGATGTTCGCCACCTCGGCCGTGGCCATCCCGAGCACCGATGCCGCCGCGGCGACGGTCGAGGGCTACGAAACGGGCGGGGAAAACGACATCTTCCGCCAGCTCTCCAAGAAGTTTGCGGTCGTGCGACCCGTCACACCTGGCTATCCGTTCATCGCGACCGAGTTCACCAAGACCGCTCAAGACATCCTCAACGGCGCCGATCCCCAAAAGGCGCTCGACCAGGCCGTCAAGAACATCGACGACAACCAAGAAGCCAACGGCTTCTTCGAGTAGCCCGGATTCCCGCGGCGGAGGGGGGCCGCCTCGCTCCCCTCCCGCCGTGGCCATGTCTCGTCCTGAGTTAGGAGAGCTGCGTTGTGACCACCTCCACCTTCAAGCCCGCGGTGCCGGCCCAGCCGGCCGCCCCGCCAGCCCGCGCCAAGCGCGCCGGCAGGCGCCCCGGAACAGTCGCCTTCTTGATGTTGGTGCCGGCCGGGGTGCTGATCCTCACCTTCCTGATCGTGCCGATCGTGCTGACCTTCGGCCTCGCCTTCACCAACGCCCGGCTGATCTCCCCGCAACCGGCGAGATTCATCGGCTTCGACAACTTCGTCCGGCTGTTCGACAGCGACACCTTCTATGCCTCGCTGCGCAACACCTTGGTCTTCGCCATCGTGATCGTGCCGGTGCAGTCGGCGATCGCCCTCGGCCTCGCGATGCTGATCAACGTCAAGATGCGCGGAGTCAACTTCTTCCGCACGATCTACTTCCTGCCGGTCGTCACCTCGATCGTCGTGGTCTCCATCCTGTGGCTGTTCCTCTACCAGCCCAACGGACTGATCAACGCCCTGCTCGCCAACGTGGGCATCCAGGGACCGGACTGGCTCGGCAACCCGAACACCGCGCTGTTCGCGATCATTGTCTTGTCGATATGGCAGGCGGTCGGGTTCCACATGGTGATCTGGCTCTCCGGGCTACAAACCATCCCCGGTGAGCTCTACGAGGCGGCCTCGATCGACGGCGCCAACCCCTGGCAGCAGTTCGCCTACGTCACCTGGCCGGGCCTGCGGCAAACCGCGACCTTCATCCTGATCACCATCACCATCTCCGCCTTCGCCCTGTTCTCCCAGGTCAACATCATGACCCAGGGCGGACCCCTCGACGCCACCACGACACTGGTCTTCCAGGCCGTCCGCACCGGGTTCCAGCAACAGCAAACCGGATACGCCGCGGCCATCTCGCTGGTCTTCTTCATCCTGGTGCTCGTCGTCTCGCTGATCCAGCGCTACCTCACCCGTGACAAGGATGCCCGCTGATGACCGATCTGATGCCCCGCGCCGCCGGCGAGGAACCGCACGCCGTTCCCGACGACCACCTCGGCCACGTCGCCGACCCGACGCCAGTCGTGCACAAGGCCGGCGAGCACAAGCACCTCGTGCGCAACGTGCTGACCATGATCCTGCGGATCGTGCTGGCCCTGGTGTTCGGCCTGCCGCTGCTGTTCATGATCGTCTCCAGCTTCAAGCCCGATCTGCAGATCTTCTCCGATCTGACCTCGATCAGGGCCTTCCTGCCGATCGGCGACCTGTCGCTGGACAACTACGCCGGCATCAACGAACGCGTGCCGTTCGTCCAGTTCCTGGTCAACTCGGTGATCATCACCGTCTGCACCGTCGCGTTCGGGCTGATCGTCAACTCGATGGCCGCGTTCGCCCTGTCCCGGATGCAATTCCGGGGGCAGAAGATCATCCTGGGGATCATCCTGGCCACGTTGATCGTGCCCTTCGAGACCATGGCGCTGCCGCTGCTGTGGTGGGTGAACAAGCTGCCGTACTTCGATTTCGTCAACGGTTTCACCCAGGGCTGGCTGGACTCCTACCAAGTGCAGATCGTGCCGTTCATCGCCAACGCCTTCTCGATCTTCCTCTTCTACCAGTACTTCGACTCCATCCCGAAGTCGCTGGACGAGGCGGCGACCGTCGACGGAGCGGGGTGGTTCAGGATCTACAGGAGCGTGATCATGCCGCTGTCCGGACCCGCCATCGCGACCGTGGCGATCCTCACCTTCCTCCCGGCCTGGAACCAGTACCTCTGGCCGCTGATGGTCGTACAGAGCGAAGAGTTGCGACCGGTCATGGTCGGCATCGACTACTTCAAGCAGCTGAACGTCTCCTGGGGCCAGCTGATGGCGTACGCCAGCATCATCACCGTGCCGGTGCTGATCATGTTCATCGCCTTCCAGCGCTCCTTCATCAACTCCATCGCCTCCTCCGGCGTAAAGGGTTGAAGTGTTCAGCCTCCCCGAGGCTTGGGTGTGGGACTTCTGGCTCGTCGACGACGGCCAGAAGTACCACCTCTTCTTCCTCTACGCGTCCCGAGCCCTGGGAAATCCCGACCACCGTCACTATCGGGCATCGGTAGGCCACGCCATCTCCGACGACCTCACCCGGTGGGAACGGGTAAGAGACGCACTGGTCCGCAGCGATGCTCCAGCATTCGATGATCTGGCCATCTGGACCGGATCAGTGGTGCGTCACCCCGACGGCAACTGGATCATGTTCTACACCGGTGCCACACTCACACCCGCCGGAAACGTCCAGAGGATCGGCAGTGCCACCTCCGAAGACCTGCTGACCTGGCGGCGCAACCCGAGCAATCCCCTCCTTCAGGCGGATCCGCGGTGGTATGAGACGCTTGCCGACGGGATGTGGCCCGACGAAGGCTTCCGCGATCCGTGGGTCTTCCCGGATCCGGAGGGAAACGGTTGGCACATGCTGATCACCGCCAGAGCGAACCACGGACCAGCCGACAACCGGGGCGTCATCGGCCACGCCTGGTCACCCGATCTTCAAACGTGGGACCTACATCCACCGCTCACCGATCCCGGCCAGGGATTCGCCCAGCTCGAAGTCGTCCAGACCGCTCGGAGTTGACGGGCAGGACCTTCTCATGTTCTCGGCGCTGGCCAAGGACATGTCGATCCAACGGGCCGCCGACACCACCGGCGGCGTCTGGGTCGCCAAAGCAGACACACCACTTGGGCCGTACGACATCTCCGGCGCGCAGCAGCTCACCAACAGCGACCGATACGTTGGCCGACTCATCAACGACCGACAAACCGGTCAGACCATGTTCCTCGCCTTCCGCCACGACTCTCACGACGGAACCTTTGTCGGTGAGATCGCCGACCCGCAAACAGCCCATTGGGACGGCAGCCGCCTGTGCCTCTCACCCGTCGCCATCGAACTGAGCAAATGACCGTCGAGCCGAATTTGCAAGAGATGCGTCGTGGCGGTCACGTTGAGGGCTCGCCGCCCCGGTGTCCGACCGGCCGTGTGCTCATGGCGGATGTTGCGCAGCGTGCAGCCGTGTCAGTGACTACCGTTTCCCACGTCCTCAACGACGTGCCGGGGAAACGGATCCGACCTGAGACGCGAGAACGTGTGCGCCAGGCCGCTGACGAGCTCGGTTATGTCCGCAACGAGTCCACCCGGACCCTACGACCGCATCGTTCCCACGTCATCGCCATGGTCGAAGACGAGGTGGCCATCACCCCGTTCGCCGTGGGGATGATTCTCGGAGCTCAGGCGGCGGCATCACGGTTCGGGTGGCTCATCGTGCACATTCATACCGATCGCACTGCTGAGGACGCCGACATCCATGCACTACGCAAACGTCAGGTCGATGGCTTTCTGTATGTCCGGATGTATCACCAAGATGTCGACCTACCGGTCGCGCTCCAGGGTCTGCCGACGGTCGTTGTTGACGGAACATGCTGCGATCCCTCGATCCCGTCAATCGTCCCCGATGAGTTCAACGGGGGCCGAACCGCTACCCGTGAGCTGATCCGCTACGGCCACACCGCAGTCGCCTTCATCAACAATGTCGACGACATCGCGGCGGCGCGAGGACGGTTGGCGGGCTACCGATCGGCCTTGGACGAGGCCGGCCTGGGCTTTCGCCCCGAGTATGTGGTGCGGGAGACTTCAAATGCGGTCGGCGGCCTTCGCGCTGCCCGTCGACTCTTGTCCCAACCCAATCGGCCGAGCGCAATCTTTTGCTTCAACGACCGGGTGGCCATGGGCGTATATCAGGCAGCACACGAACGCTGCCTTCGAATTCCGGATGATGTATCAGTCATCGGATTCGACAACCAGATCCCAGTTGGCGACGGTCTCTTTCCCGGCCTGACCACGATCGCCTTGCCGCACTACGAGATGGGTGCATGGGGCGCCCGCACGCTCATCCACCAGCTCGAAGACCCACAGGAAGGCGCCGTTGAACACGTCGCTCTGGCATGCCCTCTCATTGCACGCGGCTCGATCAGCGAACCCACCACGCTTCGAAAGGGCCCTGCGACCGCCGGTCTTGACAACAAATCGAACGGTGAGGAAGGGCCAGGACCTGTCACAGGTCAACTTCGGAGCCCCCGCTCCAGCGATACAGGGCCACTACCGATCGAGGGGCGGACGGGCCTGGTCCGAGTAGCGGACCGCACCGCCCAGCGGCCGGCCGATCCGACTCCGTGGAGCGGCGCCGGCCCAGGTGCCACGGTTGCCAACGACGCCGTACAGCTCGAAGTAGGAAGAGGCGACCCAGATGACCTCAGATCCGCATCTCACCTGGGATGAAATTCTTCCACTCGTTGCGGTTCATCACGAGCTGTTGAACGATGAGGAGATTAGCGACTTCTGTTCTCTGCTTCTGCTTTCCGATCGCGTTCTGATTGCCGGAGATGCTGAGCATATGGCGCCAGCAAGGTTACTTACGGTATGCCTCACTGAGCTCGGGTTCTCCGCCCATACCGCTGACTGCATGGATAGTTCGGAGGTTACGGCTGACGATGCACTTGTCGTGTTCGATCTAACCGGGTCCGAGAGCCTGTGGAGGCTAGTGGAACCGGCCCTGAAGGCCCGCCCCATTCTTCTCGCTGTTGCCGCTGGAACGCTCACTTCCCCGGTGGCTAAACAAGCCGACGTCGCCGTGACACTGCCGATTTGGCCGTCGTCCCAGTTGGCGAGACCAACATGTGTATACTACTGGTCTTCAATTGATGTGCTTTCTCATTGTTGACGTTATCAGGGTGAATCTCCTGCAACGCACGCGATGCAACGCATAAGAGGCGCGAACGGGAAATCAACGTCATGTAGCGAGCCGACACATCAACTTGGCTATTCCCCAAAGAATGACGAGCTGCTGGCTGCGGACAGAACCTTGACTCGCTCGATAGGGAGCGAGTCAAGGTTCATCCCAGCGCTACCGCCAGGTCGACCGGAGTTTCCAGATTGTCAGGTCTTCGAGCTGAGCTCGGCCGCCTTGGGAGAAGAGCTGAATCCCTTGGCTGTCCCGATCCGGGAAGATCTGGTCGGTGATGGTGACCCTGCCCTCTCCCCTCGAACACCTCGACAGACGACCGATCAACCAGCACCCGCAGGGTGATGTAACCGTTTCTCAGCTCCACTGGTGCGAACTCCACACTGGGGAAGCTCGGGCTGAAGCTCACGTCTCCAGACCTGGTGCGGTCGACGTAGATCCCACCGCGGTCCACGTCGTAGCCGATCTCGGTGCGCTGTCCGTTCCCGGTCCGCACCCGCAGGCCGAAATTCTCGGCGTTGCGGGCTCGGAACTTGGCCACGATCTCGACGGTGTCCCCCTTCGCCCGCGGGTTGGTCAGCCTGGTTGTCCCCTCCACCAACCTGGTGGACTTCAACGTGTAGGGGCTCTGTCGCAGCTTCTGCAGCTCTCGAACGGGTGTCGACTTCAGCCGCACGTCATCTCCGACGGTCTGCAGGCCCAGCTCCCGGGGCACGCTCATCGCGCTCCGCCAGGGGTCGGTCGGGATGCTGCCGGCGTACTGCCAGTTGTTCATCCAGGCGATCATGATGCGGCGGTTCTTCGGCACGTTGTTGAACGTCACCCCGGCGTAGAAGTCCCGGCCGTAGTCCAGCCAGTGCGCTCGCTGGGTCGCCGACTGAGCCGGCGCGTCAGCGAAGGTGAAGTGATCGGCCAGGATATGGCCCCAGCCGCCGGTGTTGTTGTCGATGATCTGGATCTGCGCGGTCTCACCCGCCAGCTCACGGACGTCCCAGTTGTCCCAGTCGAGAGTTTCGCTGTTGGGTCCGGTGGTGGTCCGAACGACCTCCCCGTCGACCAGCAGGTTGACTGAGGTCTCCACAGACACCGGAGTCGCGGCCTGGTCAGAGAACATGATGTGGTCCAGCAGGATGTGCCCCCAACCGCCTTGGTTCTGGTCGACCACGACGATCTGCGCCGACTGCCCTTGGTACTGCGACACATCCCACGCGGCCCAGTTGACCAGTTCACTGTCCGAGCCGGTCGCGGTGGCCACCACCTCACCGTCGATGACGAGGTTGACCGCCGTAGCGTCCGTTGCCCCCTCCCGCCACGGATGGAAGCCACCGCCGACGAGCAGGTTGACGTAGTCGTCGTCGATGGTGAAGGTCGGTGAGGTGATGGTGCCGGTCGATGCATCGTGATCAGTGAACGTGTTCACCAGCTGCTCACCTTGGTAGCCGCTCACCGTCTGCTGGTCGCCGATCGTGCCTTCAGACGGCCCATCGATCACATCCGGATCGTCACTGGGCGCGAAGTCATCGGTGCCTACCCAGCCCTCGCCCCAGGTCTCTCCCTCGAAGTCGGCGAAAACTGTGCCGGTCGGCAAGGTGGGATCGAGCGTGGTGCCGGGCACGTGGGGGTGGTTGCCACCGCCGACCAGGAAGTTCAGATAGTCGCCGGTGATGGCGAACTCCGGCGACGTGAGGGTGCCGGTGCTGGCGTCGCTGCCATTGCCCTCGGCGGCATGGAAGCTGTTGGCCAGCTGGTCTCCCAAGAAGCCCAGTCACGCCGCCTTGCCCGGGGACGTTGCCGGATGCCGGGCCGTCCCCGAACGCCACACCGGTGGTGGTCCAGGGTGCGAAGCTCGCGTCCTCGAAGTCCTGCAGGACCGTCCCCGTCGGTGGTGTGTAGGTCGGCGGGTCATCGGAGGTGAAGGTTGTGCCGTCGAAGTCACCGACGAAGTACTGACCTCCCGAACCCCCGGCGATCGACCCGGGGTTCAAGTTGATCACCAACACCCACTTCACATTGGCGGGGTCGCCGTCCACCGCCAGCGGGAAGAGGTCGGGGCATTCCCAGACACCGCCCACAGCCCCGGCGGGGCCGAACTCGCTGAGGTGGGTCCAGTCCTTCAAGTTAGGTGAGCCGTAGATGTCGGCCTTGCGCTCGACGGCGCGGACCACCACCATCCGCCACTCCTTGGCCGGCGCGTACCAGAACACCTTGGGATCGCGGAACTCCCGAGAGTCAATGTTCAACACCGGATTGTCGCTGTACTTGGTCCAGGTTTGACCCTCATCCAGGCTGTAAGCGAGTGACTGAGCCTGAATCCCGGCGCAGGGTCGGATGGGCACCGGTGTAGGCGCTGGTGTAGATGGCCACCATCGGCGGGTTCGCCTTCGTGCCGAACCCGCTGGTGTTGTTGGTGTCGACGACTGCGGAGCCGGAGAAGATGTCCTCGATCGACTGACCCTCGGAGTTGAAGGTCTGTGGGATGGCGACAGGCTGCTCCTCCCAATGCACCAAGTCCTTCGACGTGGCGTGGCCCCAGCTCATGTTGCCCCACTGGCTGCCCTGCGGGTTGTACTGGTAGAAGAGGTGGTAGACGCCCTTGTAGTAGACCAGCCCGTTGGGATCGTTCATCCAGTTCTGTTGCGGGCTGTAGTGGAACTGCGGGCGGTACGTCTGGTTGTACTCAGCTGGTGGCGCGGCGACAGCAGGCGACGGACCGATCGCCAACAGCAGACCGAAGAGACTGATGATCGTGCTGAGCACAAGCCTGCGGCGGGTCCATCCTCGCCGGGCCGGCTCCACATTGACGTCACCTTCGACAATCCTCATTACGCACTGCCCCTTCTACCGACGATAAGAACCCCGAGGCACGACAGCCCCCGAGGGCGTGGTCGCCACTATGAAACTCGCAATTGGGTCCTGTCAAGCGACACGCCAGCGGACGGCATGGATGCCTAAGATTTGTCTGGCAACCGAGAACCGCAGGTACCATCTCGGCCCAAATTGCCAACCAAATGCGCGCCAATTTGGCAGCACTTTCCTAATGCGCATTTTTGCCAGCCATCGATCTTCCACCTTGCCCAGTCAGCCAAGCTGCTCCGCTTCCGGTCGAAACATGTCTTCGATGCCCTCGTCATGAATTGCATTCGCGCTGGGGTGCCTGCCTCGACGCGCACACAACGAATGGGTCAATCTTAGTGCGATTGGAAATCGCTTTCTTTTCTAGGTCTCGGATTGCACACCTGAATCCTATTTGGCCCCCCAGCCCATGAATGGCCGAGCTTACCCGTACTGACTAGTGCCGATGCGTGTGCGTGCGAGCGCCGATATTTGGCTTTTGGTTGGCCCCCTTTTACATACGCCTTCTTGGCGCGATCAGGGCCTGTATCGCGAGCCGGCGCTCGGCTGATCGACGAACTATTCGTCCCAAAGTCCGAGTTATGGCCGTACTGAGATCCGGGAGGCCGTTGGTTGGCGGTGTGCCACGAGCATGACCGCCGAGCCGCCGCGACCCTTCGGCACCAGCTGCGGGGTGAACCTGCCGTCGCGGTCCAGTGCCACCGCAGTTCGACATCGTCAATCTCAGTCGCGAAGGGATTGCCGGTCTCAACCAGCAACCGAAGCTCACGATCCCCACTACCCAGTCAAGCCATCGGCAGGTCCTGCCTCACCGTTTCGCCGCTTCCCGCACGCCCGGCCGTCGCAAACCTGCTCGCCTACCTAAGCGTCTGCTCCCCTGTGAACCGCCTCCGACATAGTCCAAAGTCTGATCCGGCAGCGACCATCCACGACTTCACCGAGCCGATCGACGTACCACCACCCGAATCTCAACATCCGATGTGCCACACACCTGGTGCATCTCCGCGATGCTGTACGTCACCGCGACGCCGGTCGGGGTCCGCGCCACCGCCGGGAAGGCTCTACCTGGTGCTGCCCGGCAGTGTTCGAGGCTCTCTTCCGTGGGTGCCTCCCGGCGGTGGTTCGTCCGGGCTGTTGACGCTCAATAGAGGCGTGGGGGTACGTACCCCCTGGAGATGCCTGCGCTCGCCCGGCCGCGGCACATCGAGGAGGAACGAGGCTTGCGTGTTCGCCGGTATCGACACCCACAAAGACACCCTGGCCGTGGCGGTCATCGACGCCGCCGGCCGGGTGGTCCATCAGTCGCAGCAGCCCAACCACGACGACGGCTACCGCCGGCTGCTCGCCATGCTCACCGACACGGCGTGAGCCGGCTCGGGGTGGAAGGGTCGGGCAGACGGCTACCGCCGGCTGCTCGCCATGCTCACCGGCACGGCGTGAGCCGGCTCGGGGTGGAAGGGTCGGGCAACTACGGCTGGCCCGCTGCGATCTACTTGCTGGAGCGCGGACTGACGGTGGTCGAGGTGCCGCCGCTGCTCACCTCACGGGAACGGCTGGCCCGACCCGGCCAGGGCAAGACCGACCCGGTCGACGCGGTCGCGATCGCCCGGATCGCCGCCCGTGAAACCTTCCTGCCGCCGGTGCGGCCGATGGTCGGGGAGGCCGCGGACTTGCGGTTGTTGACCAAGTACCGCGACCAGCTCGTCGCCGAGCGGACCGCGCTGGCCAACCGGGTCCACGTGGACCTGGTCTGGCTGCGGCCCGGCTATCACCACCAGCTGCCCCACCTGACCAACCGGACCCATCTGCGGGCGGCCCTGAACCTGCTGGCCGGTGACGAGTCCGCTCGGGCCGGCGTCACTCGGAGCCGACTTGAGCGGATGCTGGAGCTCACGGGCCAGATCGCCGAACGCAAGCGTGAGATCGCCAGATTGGTCCGGGCGACGGGCAGCCAGCTGACCGGCATCTACGGGGCCGCCGCGATCGTGGCGGGCACCATCCTGGGCCAGGTCGGCGACGTGCGCCGCTACCCGACCCGGCACCACTTCGCCACCGCGAACGGCACCGCACCCCTCCCGGCGTCCTCTGGCCGGACGGTGCGGCACCGGCTCAGCGCGGCGGGAACCGGAAGCTGAACCGGGCGCTCTACACGATCGCGATCACCCAGATCCGCGCCGACACCGAAGGCCGCGCCTACTACCAGCGCAAACGCGCCGAAGGCAAGACCAAGCGCGAAGCCCTCCGCTGCTTGAAACGGCGACTGTCCGACCTGATCTATCGCACCATGAAAGCCGACCTCGCCGACCAGCCCAGCCAAGAGCAGTCCGTCGTCAAGGCCGCTTGAATCCCGACCCCGCGAGGGCCCGTTGACATAGAGGCCCACGGGGTGGGGGGTACGTAACCGCTGGGCGTGGTCGCTGCCCTTTGGGTGGGTGTGACGATGAGCTTGCACAAGTTGTCGGCCGGCTGCGGCTATGACTATCTGATCCGTCAGGTGGCGGCGCTGGACGCGACGCATCGGGGGCGGACGGATCTGGCCAGCTACTACACCGAGCGTGGTGAGGCACCGGGCCGGTGGGTCGGCCGCGGGCTGGCCGGGATTGATGGCCTCGACGTCGGGGATGTGGTGACCGGGGAGCAGATGCGGCTGCTGTTCGCCGAGGGCCGCCACCCCCTCGCCGACACGGGGCGGGTGCCAGCGCTGGGTGTTCCGTACCGGCCGTCGACCGCCGAGCAGCCGTTCCTGGCGGCGCTGCGGGACCGGTTCGCCGACCACAACACCGCGCAGGGCCTTCCCCGCCGTGCCGCCCTGCCCGCGGAGGTACGCGCGCGACTGGGGGGGAGTTGGCGGCGGAATGGTTCCGGCAGCAGGAGGGGCGTGACCCGAAGGGCGACCTGGAGCTCGTGTCGGCGTTGGCCCGCTGGTCCCGGCCCGCGCCGGCGGCGGTCGGGGGGTATGACCTGACGTTCTCACCGGTGAAGTCGATCTCGGCGTTGTGGGCGATCGCGGACCTGCCGGTCGCCGCGCAGATCGAGCGGGCCCATCAGGCCGCGGTCGCGGCCGCGTTGCGATTCATCGAGGACCGGGCGCTGTTCACCCGGGAGGGTACGGGCGGGGTACGCCAAGTCAATGTCACCGGATTGGTCGCCTGCTCGTTCACCCACCGCGACTCCCGCGCCGGCGACCCGGACCTGCACACCCATGTCGCGGTCGCGAACAAGGTGCAGACCCTGGGCGGTCGGTGGTTGTCGATCGACGGTCGCATCCTGCACGCCGCGAAGGTCGCGGCGTCGGAGACCTACAACACCGCGCTCGAGCACCACCTGGTCGCCAGTCTCGGGGTGCGGTTCGCCGAGCGGCCCGGCCGGGACCGGTCGAAGCGCCCGGTCCGGGAGATCGTCGGCGTTGATCCGCGGTTGAACCAGCGCTGGTCGGCACGGCGGCAGGTCATCGACGTCCGAAAGGCCGAGCTCGCTGCGGCGTTCGCGCGGGACCATGGCCGGCCGCCGGGCCGGGTGGAGATGCTGAACCTGGCGCAGCAGGCCACGTTGGAGACCCGAGACCGCAAGCACGAACCGCGAACGCTCGCCGAGCAACGCGCCGTCTGGCGTACCGAAGCCGTCGAGACGCTCGGCGGCGGGCACGAGATCGAGGAGATGCTGCGCCGAACGCTGAACCCTCCCGCTCTGCGGCCAGTGCCAACGGTGACCGCCGGGTGGCGGACGGAGATCGCGGATCGGGTGGTCGCGGCGCTCGAGGAGCATCGCGCAACCTGGCCGTACTGGCATCTGTGGGCCGAAACCCAGCGTCAGCTGCGCGGCTGCGGAATCAACCCAGCCGACACCGCCGACGGGGCCACAGCGGTGGTGGAGGAAGCAATCAACCGATCCATCCGGCTCACCCTGGTCGAGGACCCGGCCGGTCTGCCCGACCATCTGCGCCGGACCGACGGGGCGTCGGAGTTCACCGTCGCCGGCAGCGACCAGTACACCTCCACGCGAATCCTGGCCGCTGAACAGCATCTCTTGGCGGCGGCGGGCCGCACCGACGGCCGGATGCTGAACCCGGTAGCGGTCGACCTCGGGCTCCGCGAGGCAACAGCCGGCGGCACGACGTTGGACGCCGGGCAGACCTCGATGGTGCAGACCCTGGCCACCGACCGGCGCCAGGTGCAGCTGGTGATCGCCCCCGCCGGCGCGGGCAAGACCACCGCCCTGAAAGTCCTGGCCGATACCTGGACCGGCGGCGGTGGTGACATCCTCGGCCTCGCCCCCTCCGCCACCGCCGCGGCCCAGCTCGCCGAAGCGACCGGCATCACCGCCGACACCCTGCACCGGCTCACCTGGGCCATCCAGCATGGACATCCGCTCCCGGAATGGGCCGACCGGATCGGGCCGAAGACGCTCCTGCTGATCGACGAAGCCGGGATGGCCGACACCCTCACCCTTGACACTGCCGTCACCCACGTCGTCCAGCGGGGTGGCCGGGTGTGCTTGGTCGGAGACGACCAGCAGCTCGGCGCCGTCGGCGCCGGCGGCATCCCGGCCGACCTCGACGCCGCGCACGGAGCGGTCCGGCTTACCCAGCTGCACCGCTTCACCGACCCCGACGAAGCCGCTGCCACGCTCCACATCCGCGACGGAGCACCCGACGCCGTCGACTTCTACACCGCTCGTGACCGGATTCGAATCGGCGACCCCGACGGGCTGCCCGACCGGATACTCGCCGCCTGGCGGCACGACCACGACCAAGGCCTGGACTCGTTGATGCTGGCCCCGTCCCGACGCCAGGTCGCCGAGCTCAACCATCAAGCCCGGGCCGCACGGCTGGCTGGCCAGGGCACCGACTGCCCACGTCGAGCTGGCCGACGGAAACCAGGCCAGCACCGGAGACGTGATCATCACCCGTCGCAACGACCGGCGGCTGACCGCCGGCACATCGTGGGTCCGGAACGGCGACCGGTGGACCGTCACCCATGTCACCGGGGACGGCTCCCTCCGCGTCACCCACCGCCGCACCAAGAAGGCGGTGACGTTGCCCGCCGCATACGTCCGGGAGGCGGTCGACCTCGGCTACGCCACCACCATCCACGCCGCTCAAGGGGTCACCTCCGACACCACCCACAGCCTCGTCGACGAGCTGATGACTCGCGAGCAGCTGTACACGACGGTCAGCCGCGGCCGCACCGCCAACCACCTCTACATCGCCATCGGCGGCGACGGCGAGCCCCACCACATCCCGCATACCGACCCTCAGGAGCCGACCGCCACCGACATCCTGCAGCGGGTCCTCAGCCGGACCAGCCTGCCCGTGTCGGCCACCACCGTCCGCGCCCAGCATCAGCGGGCCGCCGCGGCCGCCCCTAACGGCCGCGTCCGAGCGCGCCCCGTAGCGCCCGCGCAGGATTACGACCACTGGGTACCGGCAGGGCGTGGGCCACAGCCACCCGCCCGCTGAGCCAATTCCCGCCAAGTCGTCGAGCCACGGATCGGCTTCCCCGACTCTTGATCATTTGGTCTTCGACGCAGAGGTCAAGGGCGCTTCGCGTCCTGCGGATTCGCTTCGCTCACCACCTGACATCCGCGCCGAAGCCCAAGAGAGCGGCTGGTCATCGGGGAGGCCGAGAGAGTGGTCGCACGTCGTCAGACCTACTGTGCATCCAGGGCGACCTTGACGACCCAGGTAGTCAAGCTCCAGCCTGAGTGACCAGGGAGGGGGGTATATAGCCCTCAGTTAGCCCACGTGCCCCTGTCGCGCCCGTTCCGGGCTGAAAGTGGGGCTGCGGCCGTCTGGTAAACGCAGCGGAGCGTTGAACCTTCCAACGCACGCCGCTCGAAGACAGCCACCAGACGAGCCAGGCCTCATCTGTGAAAAGGTCGAGAGCATGGGGACGGGACGACTGCTCTGTCTTGTCGGCAAGCACCAGTGGCACAACGACTGGGACGAGGACAAGCATGAGGTGTACTGGGTCTGCAAACGTTGTCGCTTAATCAAGAGCAATCGCCCTTGGCCGATCGGTGACGCCGGCAGCAGTGGCGGGGCGTGAATCGTGCGGAGTGGGTTGCATCTCGTACAGCGAGGCGTGCGCCCGGGTGCAAGGTCGCCGAGCGGCAGATGCTGCGACCCAGCTTCGTCCCACCCGGCGACATCCGCCGGCTACGAGCCTGACCAGGTATCGGATCGATCTGGTCGGGGCTCCGGACCGCGGAGAAGAACCGGGTGGACAAGGTGCTCGAGGACGCCTGCCGAAGCTGTCGGTCGTGGCCTCCGACATCTTGGTGGCTCCGGACGGGCGATGATGGCCGCCCTGATCGCTGGGGAACGCGACCCGAAGGTGTTGGCTCAGCTGGCCCGGTCTCGGATGCGGGCCAAGATTCCTCGATTGGAAGAGGCGTTCGCCGTGCTCCGGCTGGCCACCTTCGATGACCATCACCGGTTCCTGCTAGCCCGGATGTTGGCCCGGGTCGACGCTGTCGACGCCGAGATCGGCCTCGACATGATCCGATTCCCCACCCGCGCCCTCTTCGCGTCGTGGGCGAAGTTCGCCCCCGGCATCAACTCCTCGGCCGGCAAGACCAAAGTCAACGGTTCCGACAGGGCACGGGAACCGCTACCTTGCCCGGGTGCTGGCGAGGCCGTAGTTTGCGCCGGCGAGACCGACACCTTCCTTGGTGCCCGCTACCGACGCCTCGTCCGCCGCCGCGGCAAGAAGAAGGCGATCGTCGCGGTCGGCCGCTCACTCCTGATGACCATCTGGCACCTGCTCACCGACCCCGACACCCGCTTCCACGACCTCGACGCCGGCCACTACGACCGCCACGTCAACACCCAAACCAAGCGACGCGACCACGTCCGGCAACTTGAAGCACTCGGCTACCGCGTCACCCTCGAACCCACGGCCTAGCGCCGCTCTCCGGGAGCCCAGTCACCTGCCCGGTCAAGTCCATTTTCGGACTAGTGACTGTGTCGCTGCCGTCGTATGTGACGGGCACCGGGTGATCCTTCGAGGAACATTCCACAGCACTCTCGGATGGCGTGACACACAATGACCGTCCCTTTCGCGCAGCAGTCTCGGCGCTCAGATCGACGGCGCGAACCGGCCCGACCGGCAAGCTGACGCCAGAGCGTCGATGCTCCGCCGCGCCCGTCGGCGCACTGTCCCGGGCGACAGTCCGAATTCGGCCGCCGTCCCCGCCAACGCCGGCGCCGACATCAGACCCTGTCCGCTGCGACAGACTGTCCGGACGCCCAATCGATCCGTCTGCTCCACCAGTGAAGTGAGCAGGAGGCGATCGCCAGATTCGATCAGGCCGACCTGACTTGTGCCACTTTCGTCCGGTTCGCGGGGTGAAGTCTGGTTTGGCTAGGGGTTTTGGTTGCTGGGTTGTGCACTAATCCGGGCTCTCTAGCCTGTCGGCGGTGGCCTACGTCCGGACGGTGAAGACCGCCAGCGGCGCGACCGCGGTCCAGATCGTGCACTCGAACCGGCGCGGGTCGCGCGAGATCGAGCACATCGGGTCGGCGCACACCCCGGAGGAGGTGGAGGTGCTGAAGGCGGTCGCCCGGCAGCGGCTGCACGCCAACCAGGACACGCTGGACTTCGGTGACGGCCGGCCGGCAGGGGCAGGCGCTGCCGATCACCTCGACGCAGTCCAAGCATCTGTGGGAGGCGTTGTGCCTGGCCTACGCCCGGCTCGGGTTCGACGCCGCCGCCGGCGGGACGAGGTGTTCCGGCGTTGGTGCTGGCCCGGCTGGTCGAGCCGACCAGCAAGCTGGACACGATCCGGGTGCTGGACGAGATCGGCGATCGGCGCGCCGGGCTATCGCACGATCTTCCGCCGGCTGCCCGGCCTATGCCACCGAGCAGTGGCGGCAGCGGCTCGCGCGCGGCGTGCGCCGCGCATGTCGGGCTGGGCCCGGCGACCCTGGTGCTCTACGACGTGACCACGTTGTACTTCGAGACCGACGAGGGCGACGGGTTCCGCGAGCCCGGGTTCTCCAAGGAACGCCGGCTGGAGCCGCAGATCACCGTCGGGTTGTTGACCGATGTGCGCGGGTTCCCGCTGCAGGTGCACGCGTTCGACGGCAACACCGCCGAGACCAAGACGATCCTGCCCGGTGATCGCAGGCCTTCGCCGCCGCGCACGGGCTGCCGGAGGTGACCGTGGTCGCCGACGCCGGGATGATGTCGGAGGCCAACCTGGCAGGACCTGGAGGATGCCGGGCTGCGGTTCATCGTCGGCGCCCGGATCCCCGACGTGCCCTACCAGGTGACGAAGTGGCGACGGACCCATCCCGGTGAGCCGATCGCCGACGGGCAGATCTTCATCCAGCCGACGATGATGGGCCCCAAGGCCGACCAGCGGCGGCGGACGATCTTCTACCAGTACCGCGCCGACCGGGCCAAGCGGACCCTGAAGGGGATCGACCAGCAGATCGCGAAAGCGGAGAAGGCGGTCGCCGGGCCAGGCCGCGGTGAAGCGGAACCGGTTCGTCCAGCTCACCGGCGGCACCAAGAGCGATCAACCGGGACCTGGAGGCCAAGGCCCGGGCGCTGGCCGGGTTGAAGGGCTACGTCACCAACCTGCGAAGCGCCGACCGCGGAGTACGTGATGGGCGCCTACCACCAGCTGTGGCAGATCGAGAAGAGCTTCCGCATGTCCAAGTCCGACCTGCGGGCCCGGCCGATCTACCACCACAAACGCGACTCGATCGAGGCCCACCTCACCATCGTGATGGCCGCCCTCGCCGTCAGCCGGCTGGTCGAGCGGCCACCGACTGGAGCATCGCCCGGTTCGTGAAGACCCTACGCCGCTACCACACCATCACCATCCAAGCCGGCGACCAGACCATCACCGCCGCCGACCCGCTCCCCGACGACGCACTCGCAGCACTCACCCGACCTCCGCGACGCCGAGCAAGCGCACTAAATGGCGCAAGTCGGGTCAGACCCTGTCCGCTGCGACAGACTGTCCGGATGCCCAATCGATCCGTCTGCTCCACCAGTGAAGTGAGCAGGAGGCGATCGCCAGATTCGATCAGGCCGACCTGCACACCCCAGGACAGCACGTCGATCAGCTCCTCGTCGGGCGACACCTGCCGGTGCCGCTGTTGCTCCGGCAACCCGTCGGTCGGAACGGTTCGCCGCTCGGCCCACGATGGTCGCTTCAGCACCCCTTCCCGAGCGAGAACGGATCGCATGTTCGCTAGCACGTTGCCCGCGACCTTGCGGTGCCGC
>CAVQCQ010000016.1:0-198085 GCA_963711015.1 uncultured Actinomycetota bacterium | reverse complement strand
AGCGACGATCAGGTCGCCTTCGTTCTCGCGCCCGTCATCGTCCATGACGACGACGATCTCGCCGCGCTCGAAGGCGCGGATGGCTTCGACGACTTGCTTCTGGTCGTAAGGCATTTTCTTATCAATCCGATCGTTTGCGTAACGGCTAAACCCGGCCGGTCTGGCCGCGATGGCGCAGGAAATGGTCAGCGATGGCGCACGCCACCATCGCCTCGCCGATCGGCACGGCGCGGATGCCCACGCACGGATCGTGACGGCCCTTGGTCGTGACCTCGATCTCGTTGCCGGCGCGGTCGATCGAGCGGCGCGGCGTCAGGATCGACGAGGTCGGCTTGACGGCAAAGCGCGCGACCACCGGCTGGCCGGTCGAAATGCCGCCGAGGATGCCGCCGGCATTGTTGGACAGGAATACCGGCCGGCCGTCATTGCCCATCCGCATCTCGTCGGCGTTTTCCTCGCCGGTGATGCGGGCCGCCTCAAAGCCGTTGCCGATCTCGACGCCCTTGACCGCGTTGATCGACATCAGGTTTGCCGCGATGTCCTGGTCGAGCTTGGCGTAGATCGGCGCCCCGAGGCCGGCCGGCACGCCTTCAGCGACGATCTCGATCACCGCGCCGACCGACGAGCCGGCCTTGCGGATGCCGTCGAGATACTCGGCAAAGACCGTCACCGATTTCGGGTCCGGCGTGAAGAACGGATTGTCGGCATTGCCGACGAAATCCCAGTCCCAGTTGCGCGCGGTCGATCGCCTTCGTCCCCATTGAGACCAATGCGCCGCGCACGACCAGGCCGGGCACCACCTTGCGCGCCAGGGCGCCTGCGGCGACGCGCGCCGCCGTCTCGCGCGCCGACGAACGGCCGCCGCCGCGAAAATCGCGCACGCCGTATTTGGTCTCGTAGGTGTAGTCGGCGTGGCCCGGGCGGAACTGCGTGGCGATGTCGCCATAGTCCTTGGAGCGCTGGTCGACATTCTCGATCAGCATCGAGATCGGCGTGCCGGTGGTGACCAGTGTCCGGTCGTCGTCCGTGATGAAACCGGACAGCACCTTGACTGCATCCGGCTCGCGGCGCTGCGTGACGAAGCGCGACTGCCCCGGCCGCCTGCGGTCGAGCTCGGCCTGGATCTCGGCCAGCGTGAAGCTGATGCCGGGCGGCATGCCGTCGACCACACAGCCGAGCGCCGCGCCGTGGCTTTCGCCCCAGGTGGTGACCCGGAAAAGGTGGCCGAACGTGTTATGCGACATGAATGCGGTCCCGGCACGGGACTGGCCCGGCGTGGAAGCCTTCTATTGGCGTTTCTTGCGGTGGTCAAACCGCCCGGTTTCGACTTAACTTTTGACACATTCGGGTTGTTTCTGCACTCTTCAGGCAACCCACCAAAATCCGCCCGCAAAAAGCGGGGCAAAAAAATGAGGCACAACATGCGAATCCTGATCGGCGCAATGGTCGCCACGCTGATGCTCGCCGGCACCGCCCTCGCTGCCGAAGTCGAGGGCCAGATCAAGAAGATCGACATCGACCAACTCACCATCACGCTCGACAATGGCAAGTCCTACAAGCTGCCTGGCGAACTCGACGTATCGACGCTCAAGGAAGGCATGGAGATCGTGCTCGCCTATGACGAGGTCGGCGGCGAGAACGTCATCACCGACATGGACCTGTCGGAATAATTCCGGATGGCTTGCCGGCTCGTCGACGACGCGCTGCCTAAAGCCACTCCAGTTTTCCATCTTCGAAACGCAGCACGCGGTCCTGGGCGACATCCAGGGCCGCTGCTTCTTTTTGGGCTTGCGCCCGACCATCCTGAACAGCACGCGGAAGATGCCGCCATGGGTGACGCAGACCGTCGGTCGGCGCAGTTCGTCGAACCACGGCGTGACGCGCTCGAGAGCATCTCATAGCTCTCGCCATATCTGCCAGGCGGCACGAAATGCCATTTGTCGACGCGCGCGGGCGGCTGTGGTGCCGGGGCTTGAGCCGTCCAGCTCGGCGAACGTGTACCCTTGCCAATCGCCGAAATGCACCTCGACCAGCCGCGCGTCGGTGCGGTAGCCGCTCGGGCGGCAATCCCATCGCGGCGCGGACCAGCTCCATCGTTTCACGCGTGCGGCTGAGCGGGCTTGCCACGAAATCGAAATCGGCCGGCCGGCGCGATCAGCTCCGCCAGCTTGCGGCCGTTGCGCTCGGCTTGCGCGCGACCGAGCGCGTTGAGGTCGATGTCGGCCTGGCCCTGCAGCCGGTGCTCGGCGTTCCAGTCGGTCTGGCCGTGGCGCACGAAATAGACGAGCGGAAGCATGCGGGCCCTCGGCAGACCGGATGCGTTTGGCTGGAGCGGCGGGTCAGTCCTTGATCGTCGAGATGTCGGGCGCGTCGACCGCCTTCATGCCGACCACGTGGTAGCCGGAATCGACGTGATGCACTTCGCCGGTGACGCCACGCGACATGTCGGACAGGAAATAGAGCCCGGAATCGCCGACTTCCTCGGGCGTCACCGTGCGCTTCAGCGGCGAGTTGTATTCGTTCCAGCGCAGAATGTAGCGGAAGTCGCCGATGCCCGACGCGGCGAGCGTCTTGATCGGGCCGGCCGAGATCGCGTTGACGCGGATGTTGCTGCCGCCGAGGTCGACGGCGAGATAGCGCACGCTGGCCTCGAGCGCCGCCTTGGCGACGCCCATGACGTTGTAGTGCGGCATGACCTTCTCGGCGCCGTAGTAGGTCAAGGTCAGGATCGAGCCGCCATCCTTCATCAGCGGCTCGGCGCGCTTGGCCATGGCGGTCAGCGAATAGACCGAAATGTCCATGGTGCGCAGGAAATTGTCGCGCGTCGTCTCGACATAGCGGCCGGTCAGCTCGTCCTTGTCGGAGAAGGCGACGGCGTGCACCAGGAAATCGAGCTTGCCCCACGATTTCTCGACGAAGGCGAACACGGCGTCCAGGCTCGCGATGTCGGTGACGTCGCAGTGGCCGGCGACCAGCGCACCCAGCTCGGCGGCCAGCGGCTCGACGCGCTTCTTGAAGGCTTCGCCCTGATAGGTGAGCGCGATCTCGGCGCCCTGGTCGGCGCAGGCTTTCGCGATGCCCCAGGCAATAGACCGATTGTTGGCGACGCCAACGATCAGCCCCTTCTTGCCTGCCATCAGGCCGTTTGCACCCGCCATTTCGACCGTTCTCCGCTCGCAAAGTCGAGAAAAGCCGGGATTGGCCGCACAATTCACGTGAATTGATCGCGCCAGCCGCCGCCCGCCTGTGCGACTGCCTATCGCACAGGCAAATCGCACCTTCAAGCGGTGAACGGGCCTGCGGTTCGCCGCTTCCGGCTCAGGAACGGGAGCGCTTCATCAACGCTTCGAGATCGGGGTCGCCATGCTCGGGCAGCATGACGCGGACATGCGCGTAGAGGTCGCCATGGCCGCCGGCCTTCTGCGGCAGGCCCCTGCCCTTCAGCCTGAGCACCTTGTCCGAGCTCGACCAGGCCGGCACGTTGACCGCCACCTTGCCGGTCGGCGTCTCGACGGCGAGCTTGGCGCCGAGCACGGCATCGGCGAGCGGCACCTGCAGGTCGGCATGCAGGTCGCGCCCTCGACCCGGTAGCGCGGATGCCTGCGGAAATGGATCTTGATCAGCGCGTCGCCGGGCTCGCCGGGGCCCTGCTCGCCCTGGCCCTTCAAGCGGATGGTCTGGCCATCCTCGACATAGGTCGGCAGCTTCACGGAAATCTTCCGGCCGTCCGAAAACTGCGCGGTGACCTTGGCGGCGGTCGCCGCTTCCTCGATCGACGACGTCGAGGGTGCCGTTGACGTCGGCGCCGGCCGGCGCGCGGCGGCCGCCGCCCATGCCGGGGCGCTGCGAAAAGGCTTGCCCAAAAATCTCGTTGAAGATGTCGGTGTTGCCGTCGAACGGATCGCCGTTGGAGGAGCGGAACTCGAAAACGCTGGCCGCGCGCCCCCTGGGCGCCGGGGCGGAAGCCGGCGAACGGATCGCCGCCCGGCGCGCCCTCGAAGCCCTGGAAGCGCTGCTTGCCGGCAGCATCGATCTCGCCGCGGTCGAAGGCGCCGCGGGTCTTTTCGTCGCCGACGATCTCATAAGCCTGGTTCAGCGCGGAAAAACGGTCCTTCGCCTTGGCATCGTTCGGATTCTGGTCCGGATGATGCTTCTTGGCGAGCTTGCGGTACGCCGCCTTGATGTCCTTGGCCGAGGCGCTCTTCGACACGCCCAGCACTTCATAGGGATCCTGCATGCCTGTCCTGCCGGGAAATTTGAAAAACCCGGCCTTAATATGCGCTTGCCTAGGAAGAAATTCCAGACCGGGCCAGCAAAACCGGAGGATGAATTAGAGCGCCTTGAAGGATCGCATGAACCAATTGCCGCGATCGCCCCGGCAGGCGTCGCCGGAATAGAGCGCAACGCCGTCGAAGCTCTCGCGCGAGGCGGTGAACTCACGGCAGATGACGCCGTTTTCCTTCTTCTCCAACAGGCTGCTGATGGCGCCGCGCGAGCCGGTATCGGCATTCGCCCAGGCCAGCGGCTGTAGCTTGGCCTGCTCGGGGTCGGCCGACGAAACCGCATTGCGGATGGTCGCCTCGTCGGAGACGCGCACGGCATCGGGGGCCGTGTCAGAGCCCGGCAGCGCGCCGGTCAGCGAGGACTGGTCGACGTCGGCCTCGGACAGATCAACGCCGCCGCTGGCGCAAGCGGCGAGCGGCAGGGCTACGATGACCAACACCGGCGCTTTGCGGCACAGATGACGCACGCCCTCGCAAAAACGGGACGCGAATGCTTGCGCTAAGCGCGACAATCGGCAATCTCCCGGCACCTACATTCCCAGCCGGATGCGACTATGGACGACCCAAAGTTAACAACGAGTGACTTCACCGCCGCGGCCGAGCCGTTCCGGCTGTTCGCCGAATGGCTGCAGGATGCCACGAAAAGCGAGCCGAATGACCCGAACGGCGTCGCGCTGGCCACGGTCGACGCGGATGGAATGCCTGATGTCAGAATGGTTCTTCTCAAGGGGTTCGACGAGACGGGATTTGTGTTCTACACGAATTTCGAGAGCGCGAAAGGGCGCGAAATCCTTGGCAGCATGAAGGCGGCCATGTGCTTCCATTGGAAATCGCTGCGCAGGCAGGTGCGCATTCGCGGCCCGGTCGAGGTGGTCAGCGACGCCGACGCCGACGCTTACTTTGCGACACGGCCGCGCGGCAGCCGTATCGGCGCCTGGGCGTCAAAACAGTCGCGCGAACTGGAAAGCCGCTTCGCGCTGGAAAAGGCTGTGGCCGACTACACGCTCAAGCATGCAGTCGGCGAGATACCGCGCCCGCCCTACTGGTCGGGCTTCCGCATCGTGCCGACGACGATTGAGTTCTGGCACGACCGGCCGTTCCGTCTGCACGACCGCGTCGTCTTTTCGCGCGCCACCGACGGCGGTTGGGACAAGACCCGGCTCTATCCCTGATTAGGGCTCACGTGCCGCGCGCCACCTGGCGCACGCCCGCGGTCACGGTCTCCATCGGTCACGGCCCGCTCGTCGCCGCTGCCGACCACCGCCACTTCGTGAGAGAGAGAAAAGAGCCACAGAGACACAAGTCCCCTCTCCCCCGACGGCGTCGGGGAGAGGCCCCGGCAGGGAAGCACCGCACACACAGACCCTCCCCTTCTTGCGGTTCATGAAGGCGGTGAAGGCGGCGCGGGCTTCGTCGGACCGTAGGCGCTCACTGAAACGCTGCACCTCCTCATGGATGCGGGCAACGATCTCGTCAGGCGGACCGCGCATCAGGTCACGCGCGATCTTCAACGCCTCGGGCGGTTTCGCGGCGATCGCCTCTGCGGCGGCAAAAACGTCGCGCTCGAGATCGTCCTCGTCGACGACATCGTAGATCAGGCCCGCCGTCTTGGCGCGGTCCGCCGAAAAGCCCTGGCCGAGGCCGAGCAGGGCAAAGGCCTGCTGACGGCCGATGATCCTGGGGACCAGCAGGCTCGATCCCGCCTCCGGCACCAGCCCGAGTCGACGAAGGGGGTGCGGAACACGGTGCGCCGCGTCGCGAAGGTGAGGTCGCAATGGAGATTGAGCGTGGTGCCGATGCCGACGGCGATGCCGTCGACGCCCGACACGACAGGCTTTTCGCACCTGGGCGAGCGCCAGCAGGAAATCGACCACCTCGTCGCCAGCTCGCCGCCCACCGCATAGGCCATGAAGTCGGCAATGTCGTTGCCCGACGAGAATGCACCGGGCACGCCCAGGAAAACATGGACGCGGATCGCAGGATCGGCGTCGCCGTCCACCAGTGCCGCCGTCATCTTTGCATACATGGCACGCGTCAGCGCATTCTTCTTTTCCGGACGGTTCATCCGGATCACCTGCACGGCGCCGCGCCGCTCGAGAATGACGTGGTCGGTCAAAGCGTGATCCCCTGCTCCAGTTCCGTGTCAGGCGACCAGCGACGCGCCGGCCTCGATGAGGCTCTCTGCGCCGCCGATCACCGTTTCCTTGAGCGCCGCAGTCTCGCCGAGCAGATCGTCCGCGTAGAGCGGCAGAGCGCGATCCGATCCTGCGTGTCGCCGCCGATCGCCGCCTTGGCGAGACAGGCGGCGCCGGCCGTCAGGGCGAACTGCCGAAGATAGGGCGTCGCGCCGGCCAGCGCCTGCTCGCCATCCCCGCCGGCCAGTGCGTCCTGCAGGAAATGCGTTGCCTCGAGCAGATCCGCGACCGCCTTGTCGATCGCCTCCGCCGCGTGAGCGAACCCCTTGCGGTTGGAGGTGCGGATCGCGGCGGAACTTTCGCCAAGCTCGGCGATGAAGCCGAGCACGTGCTGGCCGCCTGCAAGCGGCAGCTTGCGGGTGACGAGGTCGATCGCCTGGATGCCGTTGGTGCCTTCGTAGATCGGCGCGATGCGGGCGTCGCGATAAAAGCTCGCCGCGCGGTCTCCTCGATGAAGCCCATGCCGCCATGCACCTGCACACCGATCGAACTTACGGCAACGCCAGTGTCGGTCGCGAACGACTTGGCGATCGTGGTCAGCAGATTGGCGCGATCCTGCCAATGGCGCTCCGCATCGCCGTCGCTCAAACGTGCCATGTCGATGGCGTGCGCCAGGGCGTAGCAGATCGCACGGGCAACGCGTGTCAGCGCCTGCATGGTCAACAGGTCACGCTTGACGTCCGGATGGTCGACGATCGGCGCCATGCCCTCGCCGCTGTATGACGCGGCCTTGCCCTGCCGCCGCTCATTGGCATTCCGAGCGGCTGCGCTTAGCACTCGGCCGCGCCGCTGCCAGGAGCAACGATTCGATGGAAGCCCTCCGCCTCGCGGTTTGTTCCTTCACGGTCGCTTTGCGGGATGAGGGAGTGACGCCCGAAGCGGTTCTGATCAGCCTCAAGGCAGCCATTCGTACGGAGACGCTCATGCCGCTTTGGGAGACATCGTCATCGAGCGGACCCACTCTCCATGAAACGATTACGACATGGTGTATCAAGGATTACTTCGCAGGAAGACTGCATCCAGTAGTTTCTATCATTGAGCGTCGGGGCGAACACACCAGCCCGGTAGCTCCAGAAAACAGACGGACACGTTCGTGGCGCTTCTGGCGACGCCTTTCCTTTTTCAAGGCGCTGCCATGTTTCGAAAGACGGGTACGGCGTATCGGCAGCTTCTCGCAGTAGCGCAGCAACGCGCTTACCGACAAAACGCTGGCGGCAGCCAGGGATAGCGTCAGGCTTCGAGACGCCGTCTGCGAGGAACGTCGCGATCGAGAACACGCGAGGCACGCCACTCCCTGAAGTCATCAGGACAATCAAGGACCTCTTGAGGAAGGCCGAGTCGGACTGGGACTCGGCCAGCTATGTGCTGGCGCAGCAGCTCATCGACTGGTGCCTCGAATTCTTCATCCCGAAGATTCGAGGGGAAGCACATTTGGTCCCGGAGAGGTCAGCTAGCTCGTTTCGAGTGGACCTGCTTCCTGTTTCCCTGCTCCCCCCGGAATCATAGCGAACGCCATCAAAGCTCCGACCGCGCACAACACGCCGGTCGCTCAAGCCGCCTTCTCATTCGGTCGCGAACAATTCCGCGTCGAGCAGCTCGCGAGTTCCCTGAGGTCCGCTCATCGTCAGCCAGATTGCGCCGTCGTCTGCCGCTACATCCAGAGTGAAGTCAAGAAACGGGCAGCAGCGTCTCTCATTCCCGATGAACGTCGCGAGATCTGCGAACACATCGCCGTCGAAACGAAATTCGTAGCCGTCCTGCGGATCCTGAAGACGCGCCGCTCGCGGGCCTGCGCGTTGAAAGAGCCGCTGAAGAGCGCAAAGTGGGCCGGACGACTGGCGGCATCGATCGCGCCGGAAACGCACGCAAGCGGAGGTCGATGAGCGCGGTCTGCCTCGATGTCGTGGTGCCGCAACCAGTTCATCAGTGCTCCGTGCTGACGGCCTTTATCACAGCGGAGCCGCGCTTCGGCAAAGTTGTCGGCGATATTGCCGGTGTGCTTCCAGATGAGATGTCCGTCGCCGCTTATCACGAAAGTCGTGGGCACTCCCACGACCTGGTACGACTTCTGGATTTCGCCCGCAGGATCATGCGCCGACAATGAATCCCGAGATGATTCGACTCGGCGAAGCGGCGGAACTTTTTCGACATCGCCGAGGTCGACGCTTACGCCGATGACACCATGCTCCGCGAGAACCGAATTCAGCCCGGAGTGAATCGAGAGCTTCCATCTCTTCGCGGCACGACTCGCACCACGTGGCCCAGACGTTGAGAACCGTGGGCGAACCGGTAGCCCCTATCGTAACAGTGTCTCCGGCGAGAGACCGCGTCACGTAGGCAGGCACCTGATCTCCAACCTCGAGCGGACGAAAGGCTGCCGACGCCGGGCGCGGCTCTTTCGAGCTGCACGCGGAGGCGACGACGACCAGGACGGCAATCGCAGCGATGCGAGATCGAATCACTGAAGCAGACCGCGCCGCACGAGTACCTGGGGCTCCGCCGACAGCCTTCAGACCATGCGGCGCATCTTATCCAGCTTCGACTTTGCTGCAGCGGCATTCGCGGCCGACGCCGCGCTTTCCTCAGACCACGCGATGGCGACAGAATCGCCGGCGACGCTCAACACGGGGAACGTGGCCGCGCGTCCCTGCGCACTCACGATCATTGCCGGTTCCCCAAAGTCGCGCCGCCATCGTTCGATACCCCGTAACGACTTCCGGTATCTGCTTCGTGCCGTCGTCCCATGCGACAATCACACCATTGTTGGAGGCGAGCGCGAGCTGGACGTGCGCCGGCCGCGAGAACTGCGCAACACCAAGCGCAATCGGCTCGCCAAAACTCCTGGCACCGTCGGATGACCGGGCATAGTACACGCCTGCAATTCCCTCTTTGCCGGTCCACCACGTCACATGCAACACTCCCTTGTCATCTACCGACATCGCCGGACCTGCGTGAGGACATGCGTCGAACACCCAGTTGTCGTCGTGCACTTTGACGGGCTGGCTCCAGGTGGCGCCCTGGTCGCTCGACTGAGCCACGACGACATCGCGGACATTCCCGGCGGACACGTGTCTCCACGCCATGAAAATCGTTCCGTTCTTTGCGGACACGACCGACGTGCGGCAGCAAGGGCAGGCTTCCCCTGCGTCGACCCTCACCGGAGTCGACCATGTGACTCCGCCATTCTCTGAGCGGGCAATCCACGCCCCGGTGACTCCGTGCGCAGAGTGAGATCCGGAAGCGCCTTTGGCCGGCGACGAGGCTTGGGCGTTGCCGGCATCGACTGCATCGCGGCTTTCGCCGCGGCATCATCGCCACCCCTGCCAAGCCATGACACGTATACCGTGCCGTTAGCCGCTACGTGCAGAGCGTGGAAGCTATGCGATCCCCCACACCTCTTTCTCTGTGACGGTAACAGGGGTGGTCCACGACTTTCCACCATCCGCCGACTTCACTAGCCTAAGTGCCGACTGAGGGAATCGCTGTCCCGGAACGACCTTGGCTACGGCGTAAATGCTGTAAAGACCGCCATCCGGAGCGTATGACAGCTTCGGCGGCGATTCACCGTGCGGCTCGATCGGTCCGAGAGTGTCGCGGATCTCGACGGGAGGCGCGGAGCCGACGGACACATACAATCGTCCGTCCGTTCCACCGTCAGGAGCGGATACCCACGCAACAGCTTGCGCGCCCTTTTGGGAAACCGCGAACATCGGCGCGGTGCCGACAGTCGTCGGCGAGCTCAGCGCGACAGGATCGGCAAGCTCAACCGAGCCCTTGTCGTTCGCGCAGGCGCCAAGCGCGAAGATCATCGCTGCAGCAAATGCGACTAGTGACCGCACGTCACGTGTCTGTAAAGCAGTCCGATCGATTTTCATCTCATGATAGGAATAAGGTTATCGCTGCCAGCGGTAACGGAGGCCTGCAAACAGAGACCGCGGCGCACCCGGAGTGAACTGCTCCCCCTGGAAAGCGTCATACGTGACAACCTCTCCGTACCGGCGGTCCGTCAAATTGATAAGGCGCGCGAAAATCTCTGCGTTCTTCAACGGCACTGCGTTGAAGTGGAGATTCACCACACGGTACCCGTCGTAGAAATTGGTGTTCTCCGGGTTGGTGGCGTAACTGCCGACCGAGGTCCACTCTGCCGCGACGCGGCCACCGCCGAGAATGGATGGAGAATATGTCAGCAGAACGTTGCCGAGGGTGTGCGGCGCGGTCTCGATGAGATTGCCGCTATAGTCCACTCGCTGCGCTGGATTAGTCGATTCGCGCGGCACCCACTCCAGGTATCTCTGGCTGGAGTTCGAGTACGCTGCATCGAGCCTCAGGTCCTTCAGAAGGGCGACGCCGACTCCGATCTCGATTCCCTTGTGACGTGTTGCCCCCGCGTTAACAGCCTCGCGAGTATTGGCGGGAGTGATGAAAGTGAGGATGTCGTCCGTCATCTTCATGTTGTACAGGGAGATCTGGTAGAGCATCCGCGCGCCGAGCTGTCCCCGGATGCCGCCCTCGTAGCTGTCGACCTTTACCGGCTCGAGGTCCACTGTGTTGGCAGCGGAATTCTGCTGGAAGAGCTGTCCCTGCGATGGAGTTCTGAATCCGTGCCTGTACGACGCGAACACGTTGAGCTCCGGCGAGACGTCGAGCGGATGCGCCAATCTTCGGACTCAGATGCGAGTAATCGACCGAAGTGCTGGCGGGTATGCGGTGCGCGCCCGTCGCCAGCGGTGCAAGTCTGGTTTCGTAGTCGTAACCGCTGTAGTCGTAGCGAAGCCCAGCATCGAGGCGCAGTCGTGAGACCGGCGAAAGCTCCGCGTGCACGTACGGCGCGACCGACTTGTACGTAACGTCATAGTCGTAATGCGCTGCAGTGACGGTGTAATCAGACCAGATGATATTGCCAGGCCCTGTGCGCTGAGTCGTGATTCCATCTGCCTTGAAGCTGCCTGGGCTGTAGTCGAGATCGGTGCCAAAAATGAGACGTGACCGCATCGGTGCAAAATCAAAGCGTACGCGCGCAAGTGCACCCACTGAGTTGTTGCGCGTATCCCATACCTGCGGATCGAAGCTCAGCTGCCAGTTCGGGAGCAGCTCCATCGTGTTGTGCCGCGCGTACGGTGTAAGACTCCACAGCGTCGATTTGCCTTCCTTCTCGATAGCCGATGAGAAGCGAAGAGCGTCCACTCTCCTGTACGCGATGGGAGCTTTGTTCAAGCTCGGAACGGTGTCGAACTGCGCGATCGACAACGCGGGGACGTCGAATTGACTGATGCGGGAGCCCGTGAGGACTGTCTTGGTCGTGATGGCCCCAAGCCCGGATTCCCAGCGGATCGTGCCACTCTTGCGATCGAACCCCGATCCATCTTTCCAGCCATCGCCATGAGTGAGGTTGAGGTCCATTCGTAGTCCTTGTGACCCGTAGCGGCCTCCAGCCGTGATGTTCGCGCGTCTATAACCATGTTCTCCGCCTTCCGCGCTGATTTCCGCCGTCGGCGTATTGGGTGTCGGCCTCGTGAGGACATTCACGATTCCGCCAATTGCATCACTACCATAAAGTGCAGTGCCCGGTCCCTTGAGGACTTCAATACCACCCGCCTGCGGGATGTTCACCTCGTACAGAGCGTTGTGGTTGAAGAATCCCGTCGAACGCGTTGGAATTCCGTCCTCGAGGTATAGGTAAAGTGGTTTGGTGCTTATGGGCTGGCGGATAGCGGTGCTATGGCCTTCACCTGTCAGGTCGGCGACGTGAACGCCGGGCACGCGATTCATGATACCCGAGGGATGCGAAGCGCGAGTTCGTCGTATCTCCGCTCCGTCGAGAACTTCGATGGTGGCTGATGCATCGGCACGACGCTGCATTTCGCGCGTCATGCTGACGACCACGGGTGCGACTATCGCCGCGGCCTGACTGAGCGCAAAATCCACACGATTCTCCAGACCTGCTCCGATCGTGACGTTCTTCTGCTCTTTCCTGTGTCCCAGCCGCTGCGCGATAAGCCGATGCTCGCCGGCGGGAATGCCGACGATGCGATAGCGACCGTTTTCATCCGTCTTTGCACCGCGGCTGCTTCCCTCCACCACCACACTCGCGTCGGCGATGGGAACGCCGCTCGGAGATTCGACGACAGATCCCTCGATAGTGGCGAGCGTCTGCGCGGAAACAGCGCGCGACGCGGCGAACGACGCCATGACAACTGCCGATGCCAGAGCGCCGACGGTCATGCGCACAAAACGACCCACGTATGCTTTCATTGTAACTCAGCCTCAGGAATAGTGTCCGATGCAGGACGATTCGAATGTCGCGAAGCGGACAGAATCCGGGGGAAGTTGCTTCCACCAGACGATGTCATTCAGAGTTTTTTTTCTTCGGGAGCGGCGACGCACCGCGTGCAAGTGGATGCCGCGAGCAGCTGTGTTTTCGCGCTTGCTAGCGGGGCGCGAGTCGCGCCTCCGCTACGGCCGGGAAATCCCTAGGCCGTGGCGAAAGCTGAAGGAGGACCGTTGGCGAACGGCTGATCGTAGACGCGGGCAGAAGCCGGCGCGTCGACATCTCGAATTGTTGCGACGCGCGATTGCGCGACAAGCGAGCCTGCGCGATCGCTTGTCGTTTCGTCGCTTCGATCGCTGACACGCCACAGCAGTCGCCGAGGCAATTGCAGTCCGTGTCGGCGGTGCGCGTTGGCTCCGGCGAATTTCCCGCCGCGACCGCCGCATGGCCGTCATGCTCGGAAGGCGCGGCGTGTGACGCGTGGGCGAGCGACGCGTGCTCGGGGCACGCGTGCAGCGTCGCCGGCCCGACCAGCGCTGCGGCGAACCAGATTCCCCAAAGGGTTGTCACGACTCGATAAACGAACGGACGCGTCACACCGTTAGGATACATTAGGGACGTGAAAAAACAAGGACGTACCGCCTTGAATCTTGGCATTCCCGGAGCGAAAACGGTCGTCGCATGGATGCGTTCGGTGTAGCCGAACTGGCCTATTCCGTCGTCCAATTGGCGGTCAGCCCGCGAGAGCATATACCTTAATAGGCAGAGCGGGCCACCAAATGCGGGGAAAGCCACCAGTCCGTTGAACGACGCCGCTCCCAATCATGCAGGCCTCCCAGCGCTACTGGCGACGCGGGGAGCATGCAAGACGGGAAGCAAATGTCATTCACAGAACCAGCCCGCGCCGAAGCGCCGTTCTTTCGCGAAAGCGCAGATGCCGATGGGCTCGAAGATGCGCTGCGAAACGCGGTCCGGCTCAACACGATGTCGATGGAGAACCTGCACGACGCAATCAGGATCTGCGTCGCCGCCCTTCGCGCGGATGGCATGCAGTGCGAGGCTGCGCTGCTGACAATGAAAGCGTGTGTCAACCACATGGCCCGAAACCGGGCGGGAATCAATTCGCGTGGATTCCAGTACCCGGAACCATTGATGGAGCAGATAGTTCGCTGGTCCATATCCGAATTCTATCGGGACGAATAGCAACCGAAAGACGACTGTCCTGTCGCTTTGCATTCCACCAGCGCAAAGCGGGGGCAGATCGCTGTCCGAAAAAACAAGGCGCTACTGGCGGCGCATTCCTTCCTCTAACGTGCGCCAGATGTCCAACGAACCTGATTCACCTTCCGCCGCGCTTGGAGATGTGCTCGCGCTGGCGCTTGACCGAGCGATTGGCAGCTCGCTCGAATCCCTCGTCGTTCTGCGCAAATCCGTGCAGGGCTACACGGCTCACCAGAAAGCGCGTGGAGTCTCGCTCGACAGCGTCATGCTCGCGGTGAGCGCGGTACTGATGGAAGTCGAAGATGAGCGATCGAGAGAAGCAGCGTCTGACGTAGTGCGAGACCCCGAGCTCGCGACACAACTGCGTGCCTGGTGCAGCGACGATTACGCCGGTTCCGCGAACTAAAAAGTCATAGCCGCCACAAGTCGCGCCTGGAACGGTCTGTCATCACCCGCGCACTACCCGACGAGTCGCCAGTCGCGACTCGTCGGAAACGTGAGGTTTAGTGCTCAGTCATCAAAATCATCAGTTGGTATGTTCTGCCCTCTGATCTCCCCTCCCGGGAAATCTCCGGGACCGGAGTTAATGGGCAGGAAGAGGTCGCTCGTGTGAACGTTGGTGTAGGTGTCAACGTTCCGCATCAGCTCGATGAGGCCGTCAAACGAAATCCCGAGAGGTGACGAGAACGCGGCGCGCGTGATCGAGCCGCTGATCACCGGATTGCTCTGGGGCGGACCTGCGGCCGGAAGCTCGAACAGTGCTAACGCAATCGGTCCGGCGATCTCGGAGCCACCGACATGGATGTGCGCTGCAATCACGTTGTTCAATCCCGTCGTCGTAACGTCCCAGCTGAGCGTGTTACCGTCGTCCGACAAGGTGAAAGTCGCTACTCCGACGGCCGGAGTCACCACCGGGGTTGGCCGCTCCTTATCCCCAGTCAGCGCCGCAGCAAAAGTCTCATCGCCCGGGCCACTCGAATCGTCGCACCCCGCTGCCACCAGTGCGAAAGCCATAGCCGATGTTGAAATCCATTTCGCGTACTTCATCCTTCCTCCTCGTCTGCGTTGAAAACAAAAAACGGAGCGTCTACTCCTCCACGTTGATGGTGCCTTGCATGAAGGGATGAGGCACACAGTGGTATACAAGTCCGGTGCCCGCATCGTTGAACGCGCGCGAATAGATCTCCGTCGAAACGATCCGCGGCGAATCCCAGACTTCGGTGTCGGATGTGGACGTATGCGCGTCGGCGCCGGGGTTTTCGCAGTTAACCCACGTCACGCGAGTGCCGCGGCGAACGACTCGCCGTCAGCCCGTACTACGCAGAAAGAAGAAGGAAGAAGCGGGCAAGATCATATGGGCTCATATGATGCCGGCGCGTGCAGCTACCTTATGGCCGCCCACTGGCCCGATCCGAGCCTCGTGATACGGTACCATCCGGTGGCACAGCGATACTCCCCCGCGGGGTTCTCCGGATCGAAGATGATTCGCTCGAGTGCCCGGATCGTTCGGCATGCCGTCGAAATGCTCCTGCGCAACCGAGGCGGCGTGGGCTCTCGTCGAGGCCTTTCCGACAATGCGAAGAGCCTCCCTTTCCTCACCGTATTGAATCAACCAGCGATCAGCCATGCGATTTCCAGTGGCAAGAATAGGCCCGCGCCCGGGATCCGATCTGAACTAATGACGCGCGTGACGGTGGGCAGTCACCTTCCATAGAGGGGCAAGCCTGATATTTGATGGGGAACACTACTCGTCAAGTGTAGTACGTAGAAACAAACTGGCCGACCCGAACCACTTTCCTGGAGGACGTATGACCCTGACTGGTGTGTGCAGAACTTTCATTCCCGCAGTTCTCGCGACGATGGCCTGTTCCGATCCCAACGGCCCAGGGGCTCAACCGATCGACGCTCTCCCTCGACAGCTGACTTCAGCTGAGCAGAAGGTTGTCGCGGGCAGCAATTCGTTTGCGTTCGATCTCTTTCGGGAAATTAACAACGGACAGAAAAACACCAACGTATTCGTGTCCCCTCTCAGCGCATCGATGGCGCTCGGGATGACGGCAAACGGCGCCGCCGGAAGCACTTACGATGCAATGATAGGGGGCCTTCGGCTCGGCGCGGCGACCAGGACGGAAGTGAACGAAGGATACAAGTCGCTGATTGCGTTGCTTCGAGGCCTCGACAACACGACGGACTTCCGCATCGCGAACTCGATCTGGTACGAGCAGTCGTTTCCGTTCAACGCTCCTTTCCTCGCCGAGAGCAAATCTTTCTTCGATGCAACCGTGAGCGGGCTGGACTTCAGGAATCCTTCGTCCCTCACGACGATCAACTCATGGGTGAGCGAGAGCACGGGGAACAGGATTCCCGCAATCATTGACACGATCGATCCCCTGGAAGTGATGTTCCTCGTCAACGCGATCTACTTCAAGGGATCGTGGCAGACGAAGTTCGACAAGTCTCAGACTGTCGATGCGCCGTTCTTCGCGTATGACGGAACGAAGCCGACGGTTCCGCTCATGAACCAGAGCGCGTCGCTGAAGACCGCATCAGCTCCCTCGTTCGTCGCGGTTGACCTCCCCTATGGGAATTCAGCGTTCACGATGACCGTCGTGCTGCCAAATCCTGGAGTTGACGTGAACACCGTTGCGGCGTCGCTCACTGACGCGAGCTGGAAAACGCTTGCGGAGTCGATGGCGGAGAGAAAGACATTCCTCTCGCTGCCGCGATTCAAGCTCACGTGGTCGGATGTGCTCAATCCGGAGCTGCGCGCGCTCGGAATGGGCATCGCGTTTGACGCAGCCGACTTCACGCCGATGTCTCCGCGCGGCGGCGAGCTTGTCATCACCAAGGTGATTCAGAAGACGTTCGTCGATGTGAACGAAGAAGGGACGGAGGCAGCGGCGGCGACCAGTGTCGGTATCGGTGTGGTGTCGGCGCCTCCATCGATTCGCGTCGACAGGCCGTTTGTCTTCGTGATCAGGGAGCGACTTTCGGGCACCATCCTCTTCATCGGCAAGATCGCAAAGCTTCCGGCGTGACCGGCTGAATGGCCTCAAGGGGTCAGAGTCGTTGAAGCCGTTGCAAAGATATATCTAACGATATACCTTACCTCTAAGTACGATATATCGTTAGACCTATCGAATACGGAGACTGCGATGCACGGTCACAACTGCGGCACTGGGTACGCCTGGGCGTTCGGCCGGCGCCCCGAAAACTTCGGCTTCGACGCCGGCGCGTTCTGGGCCGGCCGCGGCAAATCACGCGGCGGACCGTTCGGCGGCGGACGGATGTTCGACCAGGGACACCTCAAGTTCGTCATCCTCGGGCTGCTCGCCGAGAAGCCGCGCCACGGATACGAGATCATCAAGGAGATCGAAGACAAGTTCGGCGGGATGTATTCGCCGAGTCCTGGCACGGTCTACCCGACTCTCACGATGCTCGAGGACCTCGGCTACGCGAAGGTCACGCCCGAGGAAAGCGGTAAGAAGATCTACGAGATCACCGACGAGGGACGCGCGCACCTCGCTGAGAACCAGCCGCTCATCGACGACATCTTTGCGCGGATCGCGGAGTTTGCGCAAAACGTCTTCGGCGAGCCGATGATGGACGTGCACCGGGGATTCAAGAACATCGGCCGCGCGATCTACACGAAGAACAGCTCGAGAACGCCGGAGCAGATAAAGAAGATCGTCGAGATTCTTCAGCGCGCTGCCGGCGAGATCGATTCAGTCTGAGCGAAAAAACAGAGCCGCCCCACTGGGCGGCTCTGTCTATTTCGTGGCCGGGTATCGCTTAGCCAGTGCGTCGGCTTCCGCGGTCCTCCCCGTCGATCGAAGCAGAGCCCCGTAGTCCTTCGCAGTCTCCGCGATCCTCGAATCTCCCGGATCGAGTCCCTTCACGCGAATATCGAGTGCGCGTCTGTACAACGGCTCCGCATCGGCAAATCGCCGCTGGTCGCGAAGCAGTCCGGCGAGTCCGTTCAGCGTCGTCGCAATGCTCGGATTCTCTCTCGTAAGGCGCGACTCTTTTATCTCCAGCGCCTTCCTGAACAACGGCTCCGCTTCCCCATAGCGATGCAGCTTCCAGTAAGTCTCGCCGAGGTTGTTCAGCATCGATGCCATGTTGGGATGCGTCGGGTCGAGCGTGCGCTCGAAGATCGCGCGCGTTCGCTCGAACAGCGGCAACGCATCGGCGTAGCGTCCCTCGGTCCAGTAAAGCCCGCCGAGATTGTTCATCACTGATGCGAGATCAGGATGATTCGGTCCGAGCTTTTTCTCCTGGATCGCCAGACTCCGCCGCAACGTTTCACCTGCTTCCGGAAGGCGGCCCTGTACCCAGTACACAATTCCAAGACCTGACAGATCGCGCGCGAGAATCGTGTCGTCGGGCGCAAGTGTCTTCTCGTCGATCACGAGTGCTCTCTTATAGAGCTTCTCCGCATCGGCAGCGCGGCCCTGCGAATAGCGTAGTCCGCCGAGGCCATAAAGCACGCGTGCAACGCGCGGATCCTGCGGCCCGAACGCTTTCTCCCTGATCGCAAGCGCACGGTTGTAATGCGGCTCGGCGTTCGTCGCATCGCCGTGACCCGACATTGCCTCACCGAGGGCAAGCTCCGTCTCGGCAACAGCCGGCGCGTCCGGCCCGAGGACGCGAGTCCGCGTTTCGAGTGCGCGCTCGAGCTGTGAGCGCGCGGCATCGTACAGTCCGAGCGCCGAGTAAGCAGTGCCGATTGTGTGCATCATGCGGCTCTGCACTTCGGGCTGGCTCGCGAGATCGGCCGCGGATTTCTGCGCGCCACGATCGAGGAGCTCACGCGCAGTGACCGAGTTGCCTTTTGCCTCGCTCGGATCGGAGACCCGAAACAGGTCGACAAGGAACTCCGTGACCTGCTTCGCCGATGCAGCCTCGTTTGCGGCGACTCGCTCCGCGCGCGTCGCACGAACGAGTCCTGTCGTGGCGAGAACTGCACTCGCGATAAGTGCGAGAACCGTTACGGTCGTGGCCGCAACCGCTCCTCGATGCCGCCGAACGAACTTTTGCATGCGGTACATCGTCGTCGGAGGACGCGCGATGACCGGAACGTGTGCAAGGAACCGTTCGACATCGGCAGCGAAACCGATCGCCGTGTCGTATCGCCGCGAGCGATCGGGATCGAGGGCCTTCATCACGATCCAGTCGAGATCGCCTGTCAGATCCTTTTGCAGATGCTCGGGATCGGTGCGGCGCGCCTGTGCAACGCCAACTCTGTACTCACCGAGCGCCGTGAAGCGCGCACTCGGCCGCGGACTCTGTGTGTCGCCGCTGGCAAGACGGAACATGAACGCGTGAGCCGGCAGGCCGGAAGGATCGACCGGCAGACTACCGACGAGCAGCATGTAGAGGATCACGCCCAGCGAGTAGATATCGGTGCGCGTATCGACATCCATCCCCGACGATTCCGCCTGCTCCGGACTCATGTACGCGATGGTGCCGAGCGGATGGCCGGCTTGCGTCACGAGAGTCTTGTCAGTGAGCTGGAGGCCGAGTGCCTTTGCGATTCCGAAGTCGATGATCTTCGGAGTCGGCTTGCCGTCCTGCTCGGTGACGAGAATGTTCGACGGCTTGAGGTCGCGGTGAATGACCCCCTTCTGGTGCGCATGCTGAACAGCGTTGCACATCGCAACGAAGAGCTCGAGACGGTCTTTCGTCGAAAGGCGGCGCGAGTCGCAGAAGTCGATGAGCGTGAGACCTTTGACGAGCTCCATCGCGAAGAACAGATCGCCCGCCTCTGTTTCCCCGGCCTGAAAGATTTTCGCGATGCCGGGGTGATCCATCAGCGCGAGCGCCTGTCGCTCCGCCTCGAATCGCGCGCGAATCTCGCGCGACTGGAAGCCGCCGCGCACTACCTTGAGCGCAACGCTGCGGCGGACGGGCCCGGCGTCGAGCGCTTCGTAAACGATTCCCATGCCGCCTTCGCCCAGCACGCGGACAATCCGGTACTGGGCGATTTGCTCGGGAGGCCGGTAGCCGGAGCCGATCAATTCCTGCTCCTCTTTGGTGAGCATGCGCTCTCTTAGATCACGCGCGTCATTGGGGCCGCGTACCGCCGCGGATGATGATCATGTCGGGATCGATCACGATGTTCTTTATCGGACCGTCCGCGGGCGTACAGTTCGCAGAGATGGAATAACCGTACCGCCCATCCGCGTCGTGCCAGACTGTTCCGTCGCTTTTGGCCTTTTCGCCTTTCTTCGCCTTGTAGGGAAGGGAGCCTCCGTACGGCCATTTTTTGCTCGCGTCCTTCTTCTTGTCGATCGAAAAATCTGAAACCGTTGAAGTGCTCGTAACTTCCCATGAGACGAGATTGGGAAAGTTCACCTCGACGACAGACGGAGTCACTGTCGCGACGACGCCGTCAGCCGAGCAGGTGATCGATATCGAGACTGTCTTCGGATCGTCGGTTGCCGCCGCAACAAATTTTCCCCTGTTGCACCCGGCCGAAATCAGGCCGGCGAAAACAACACATCCTGCTACCGCCGACAGTCGCATTCGGGACTCCGTTAGGGGGGAGTCCTACAGTGGGTCAGACGGGTTTGCGGCGCAAGGTTTATAATCACAAAAAAAGGGCCCGCAGGTTCCGGCTGCGAGCCCTGGAGGAAGCGCTATCCGTTCTTCCGGATCGTAACCCGTCCGTTGCCTGTGCTGAATCTGATTGTGCGGGCGCCGCCTCCGATCGTCCCCCGTATGCTGCGGGAGCTGAATCTGCCTGGCACCTGTATTGGAAAATCGGTCTGGAACCCGTTGTAGGAGACGTTGGCCTCGACCCGGGCCGAGAGGTTTTCGGGGAAGCCGACAGTGATCGACCCGTTGCCGGTGTCGAATTCCATGTCGTCATCGCCGCTGAGCGCGGCCATTTCGGCGTCGATCCTTCCGTTTCCGGTGTTCGCTGAGACTGGGCCACGTGCGGTCCGGACGCGGATGTTGCCATTGCCTGAGTTTGCGACGACAGGCCCGGCAGCGCCTTCGACTGTGATGTCACCGTTTCCTGAGCTTGCCTGGACCGAGCCATCAGCGCCTCGGACCTCGACTTCGCCGTTACCCGAGCTGGCCCTCACTTCACCGCCCGCCTTGCTGATGGATACGTCGCCGTTACCGGTGGACGCCACGAGCTTCACTCCGCGGGGCAGCTGAACGAAAAAGTCGACGAGTCCGATGTCCCGGTCATTTCCCGAGCGCGACTCGTAAGAGTCTTCGTCGCAGCGAGTCGTGCGCTGCCAGATCGCGCAGACGGTCACGCTGCTGCCGTCCTTTTTGACCTCGAAGGAAATCTCGCCGGCCGGACGGACGTTGAATCTCCGCTTGGCTGTAACGACAGCATTGCGTCCGCTTGTCTCCCGCACTTCGATCCGGCCCTTCAGGCTCCTGATTCTGAGCCACGAGCCGGACGCCACTTCACCCGAGAAAACTGGCTCGGCGTCGGATGGAAACTGGGCTCGGGCCTCGATTGCCGGGACGGCGAGCATAAGGAGAATGGCGGCTGAAAGCTTCATCGGTGTCCCCGTGGTTCGATTAGGTTTGTCGGGTTCGACATCCGGACGGTTCCGAAGGTTTGAAGGTTTCATCCGCGGGCACGTGACCCGGAGGGTTTCCATAGCGATTCGCAAACTCGTGTGGCCGGTCGTTCTCTCGCTCGCGGTGCTCATTCTTTCCGGCCGCACTTCATCCGTCGTCGATTCGCGGGACAAGGCACCTCCAGTCGGTGTCACTCTCGAGCTTCCCGCGAATTACGTAGTGACGTCGCCGGTGTCGCGCACTCTCGACACCCTGACGCTGCTGTCCAATCCGCAAACTATCGCACTGCTTGCCAGCGTCGCGGTCATCGTCGTGGCTGCGCTGTTTGTGACGCGCGCGAGATCGAAGCGCCGCGCGTGGGTGCGGATGCTGATTGGCCTGGCGATCGTGCTCGCCGGCGTCATCGTACTCGAGGCGATGGTGATCTTCATGCCACGTCCCATGGCGCGGCTCAGGGTCGCAGACCCTGACGTAGTCGTCGTCGATTTCCACACGCATACACATCACTCGAGCGACGCGAACCAGCGTTTCACGCCGGAGAATCGGAGAGAATGGCATCGCGACGGTGGATTCAACGTCGGATATATCTCCGATCACGTGCGCTTCGGCGGCGCGGTGGAAGCTGCCAGGCGGAATCCGGTGCGCGCGGGCGACGGCGTATCCGAGCTCAGTGCGGTCGAAGGCCGGTATCATCGCATCATGTCCACGATCATGCTCGGACTTACCCAGGCGGATACGAATGTCCTCGACAGCAAAGGGCATCTACTCCCCGGTACGCCTGCTTCGGGGCGCACTCCCGTGACGATAGTCGCGCTGCCGAACCGTAATCTCGATTCAATCACGGTGGAGACACTCGACAGCGTGCCGCATTTTTCCGGAATCGAGCTGATCGACGCAGCGCCACGCGGATTGAGTCAGCTCGATAGCGAGGAAGAAAGAATCCGTGCGCTCGCTGCGAAGCTTCGGTTGATACTCGTTTCGGCGTCCAACAATCACGGTTACGGACGCGCGGTTGCCGCGTGGAATCTCATGACGATTCCGGGATGGCGGGATCTCTCTCCCGATTCAGCTGGACGACTGATCGAACGACCGTTTCACGAGCACGATCTCGATGCAGTCACGATTGTGAAGAGACTCCGGCCTCGCACGCACGGTTTTCAGGTCATTCTTACTCTTCCTGTCGCTGTCTGGCAGACACTCGGCAGCCTCACGCCTGCCGAACGTATTGTGTGGATCGCGTGGATATGGGCCGGATGGCTGGTCGTCACCGTCCTCCGCTCGCGAAAACTCAGCGAGCTGAATTCGATCAGCGCCTGATTCCGCACCGCCGCAGCGCGCGTCTTGCCGGTCCGGAATTCGGGAAGAGATTCGCGGCCTGGCGGGCAAACGGAATAGCTCGCCTGCACTGCCCGCGGTTGGCGTAGATGTCAGCGACTCGCTGATTGATGCGATAGCTGCCCGGATCCCAGAAAGCGCCGGCAACCCAGCTCGCGGTACGTCCTCCGGTGCCAACGGTGGACATGGCAATGGCCTGCGTCGCACTGCGGGCGACGGAGACCGTGGACAGAATGAGCAGCGCAGCGACTGCGATCCATTTCGTCCCCGACACCGCGATTTCCTTTTCAGTGCGTCGCTCACCCGTCGCTGCGCCGAGTATGAGCCACGCGAGAAATGCGGGCGCGGGAAGCAGCAGCACCGCGTCGAAAGCGCTCGTCACCATTACAGCGACAACAGTCGATGCAGCCATTACCTGCATGAGAACAGTGTCACCGTCGGGATGATCCTTCCACCGGTGCAACGAGCGGAAGAAGAGCGAAGCGAAAACACCGAGAAGAAGCAGGGCTCCGGCAAACCCGCGCTCCGAGATGAACGCCATCCAGTCGCTGCTGGGCCACGGGTTCGCCGTCATTCCGCTTTCGGTAAGCGACCTGTCGCCGCCGGGCGCGTACCGCACGTATTTCACCGGCCAGTTGCCTGGCGCGACGCCGAACACCGGATTTGCCGCGGACATTTTCAGTGTGTTGCTGTACTGCGCGACTCTTCCGCGGCCACTCCCGCTCGAGTAGTCCACCATTTTCCTGGCGGAATCGAGATACGGCGAGTCGCTTTTCCAGTTGAGCTGGTTCGGGAGCACGATCGCGAGCCCGCCACCGAGTGCGGATACGAGGGCGATGCGGGCGAGACGACCGCCGATTTTCTTTCGATCGACGTACTTGAGCGAGAAAACCAGCAGGCCCAGAAAAACGACGAGCGTAACGGCCAGCGCGAGCCACGCGGCTCGCGATCTCGACAAGACGAGCGTGGCCGCGAGGAGTGCGCGCACCGCCCTACGACGTGCTGTCCGACGCCCAGGTCGACGAGCTGGCGGACCGCTCGGTTCACAACATCGTCCGGGTCGATGTGCCGCGCGGGGGGCCGGACCGCTACCAGCGGGCGGCCGAAACACTGGGCGACTGGGTCGCCAAAGGCGTGCTGGTCGCCGACGACCGGCCGTCGTTCACCATCTACCGGATGCGGTTCACCGATGCCGGCGGGGAGGCGCGCGACATCGCCGGCGTGCTGGGTGGGCTGGAGATCGTGGACGAGGGAGCGGGCGGCGTGCTGCCGCACGAGCGCACGACGCCCAAGGCCTCGACCGACCGGCTTGATCTCACGAAGGCCACGCAGTCCAACCTGTCCCCGGTCTGGGGGCTGTCACTCGCCGCTGGCCTGACCGAGCTGCTCGCCGAGCCGGGGGAGCCGATCGGCAAAGTAGTGGAAAGTCCGAGCGGCTCAGGGCCCGTCGAGCACATGGTGGAGCGGGTGGTCGACTCGGACCGGATCGCGGCGATCCAGCGGGTGCTGGCTGTCGATGATGTGCTCATCGCCGACGGGCACCATCGCTACAGCATCAGCCGCACCTACCGGGACGACGTACGCGCCGCTTCGGGTCGCCGCGACAGCCCGGCCGAGCAGACGCTCGCCTTCGTCAGCGAACTGGTCGCGGACCAGCTCAGTGTCGAAGCCATCCATCGGCTGTATGCCGACATCGACTTCGATGATCTCGCCGAGGCGCTCGGCCGGTCCTTCGCGCTGACGGCGATCGACCGGCCCGACGCCTCGACCTTGGCGGCGATGGCGGCCGAAGGCTTCCTGGTCCTGGTCGGGCCGGCCGAGGCTTGGCGGCTCGACCCGCAGCCCGGCCGTTTCGAAGGCGTACGCGCCCTGGACGGGGCGTGGCTGGAGACCGCGCTCGCCGATGTGGCCGTGACGGTGACCTACCAGCACGGACTGGCCGAGGCGCTGGCCGAGGTCGATGCCGGCCGCGCAACGGCTGCCGTGCTGATCCGGCCGGTCAGCGTGGCCGAGATCGAGCGGACCGCCCGCGAGGGACTGCTGATGCCGCCCAAGTCGACCTTCTTCACGCCCAAGCTCAAGACGGGGTTCGTTCTCCGGCCGTTGGCCTGAGCGGGGCTGGGTGGGTATCAGCGCCGAAGTAGTGGTACTCCTTCCGGTATGGACCCGCTGAAGGTCTTCATCAGCTACCGCCGCGCCGACACCCAGCATGTCGCCGGCCGGTTGGGCGACCGGATCAGTAAGCGCTTCACGCTGTTCATGGACATCGACGACATTCCGCTCGGCGTCGACTTCACCAAGGCTCTGAACGAGGCGGTCAGCTCCTCCGACGTGATCGTCGTCCTCATCGGGCAGCGGTTCTTCGGCTCGCTGACGATGCCCGAGCCTCGGCCCGGTCAGCCACGGGACTGGGTCGTCGCCGAGGTCAGCGCCGCGCTGGACCGTGGGCTCGTGGTGATTCCCGTCCTGGTCGACGACGCCGACATGCCCGAGGAGCAGGAGCTGCCCGAGGCGCTGTGGCCGCTTCGACAGCGGCAGGCGCTGCGGCTGAGCCACGCCTCGTTCAACACCGACGTGGACAAGCTGGTTGACGCGCTGACCGCTCTGGAGAACCGCAAGCGTGTACCCGGGCCAACGCCACCCGCTCAGCCGGCACCGAGCCGGGATGCCCTGTTCCGCGATCCTGACTACTCCCGGGCGGTGGCCGCCGCCTACCGGCGGCAGTGGGCGGAGGCGGTCGAGCTGTTCACGGCCGTGCAGCAGCGCTTTCCCACCGACGAGCGGGTCCGGACGCCTCTCGCCGAGGCGAAGGCCTCGGACGCCGAAGCCCGCGGGCAGTGGTACGAGTCCGCGACCATGCTGGAGGCGTTGGCTGCTCTGCGACCGGGCGACCAGACGATCCAGAACCGTCTGGCGAGTGCCCGGCGTGAGGTCGAGATCGCAGACCTGATCGGTCAGCTCCGCGCGCTGGCCGCAGCGGAGGAATGGGCGGGCGTGGTCGCGGTCAGTCAGCGGATCGCCCAGCTCGACCCGCAGCGGGCAAATCCCGAGGACCTCGCCCGCATCGCGAGCACCCGGCTCTACGAGCGAGACCTCGACAACCGCTACTCATTCGCTCTGGCCGAGCTCGACCGCGGCAACCTTCCGCAGGCGTACGCGGGGTTCGAGGCCATCAGCCGGGAGCGCCCGGGCTATCGCGAGGTCGACGACCTGCTCGGCATGATCCGCGAACGCCTGGCTCCGGCTCCAGGGCCATTCGCGCCAGCGCAGCCCCGGCCGGATCAGCCCCGGTCGGTCGCCCCGTCGCCGGTCGTAGCGTCGGGCCCGGCGCCAGAGGCTTCCCGACCGCTGGCCGACACCGGGCGGATCTGGCTGGTGGTCGGCGCGATGGCGCTCTTGGTCATGGTGGCCCAAGGCGGCACCGGCGGCCTGATCATCGTCTTCCTCACGCTTGGGATGGTCGTGTTGATCGCGTCGCTGATGGTCCGCGACTCCGGCCAGCTCGATCGACCGGTGGCCATCCGGCTGCGGATCTGGTCGATCGTGGCCGCCCTGGCCGGGCTGGTGCTGGTGATCCCGTTCGCCCGTGATCCTCTTCGATCTCTTCCTGTACGCCTACAAGTACTCGGCGAACGACGAGTACTGGCTACTGGCGGAACCTCCTGGTCATCCTGCTGGCCCAGGTGCGTGGTCAGCGTGCTCTGGTATCCCGCTGCTGCGCGGCAAGCTCGGCCGGGCGGCGGTCTGGCCCGCCCTGATCTACCTGGCCGGCGCCTTGCTGACGACGGTGATCATCGTCAGCAACTTCGACACGCTCGTGTGGTACTAGGACCTCTGGCTGACCGAACCCGGCCGACGCGCCACTAGGATTCCTGGCTGTGCCTCTTTCTCCCGACGACGTCGCGGAGCTGGCCCGGCTGGCCCGGATCGAGCTGACCCCCGACGAGCTGGCCCACCTGGCTCCACAGCTTGACGTGATCTTGCAGTCGGTCGCTCACGTGTCCGACGTGGCCGCCGACGACATCCCGCCGAGCTCGCACGCGCTGCCGCTGACCAATGTGTTCCGTCCCGACGCCGTGCGACCCTCGCTGCCGCTGGCCGATGTGCTGGCCGGTGCCCCGGCGGCTGAGCGGGACCGGTTCCGGGTGCCCCGGATCCTGGGGGAGGAGGCGTGACCCGTTCGACGGGCTCAGGGGACATCATCCACGCGACGGCAGCCGACCTCGCCACCAGGATCGCCGCGCGCGAGATCAGCTCCGCCGAGGTCACCCGGGCCCACCTGGACCGGATCACCGCCGTCGACGGCGACGTCCATGCGTTCCTCTACGTCGACGAGGCGAGGGCCCTGGCCGCCGCCGCCGCCGTCGACGCCCGGATCGCCGCCGGTGAGTCGGTCGGGCCACTGGCCGGGGTACCGCTCGCGCTGAAGGACATCTTCACCTACGCCGGCGCCCCGACGACCTGCGGCTCACGGATCCTGGAGAACTGGTGGCCGCCGTATCACGCGACGGTGACCCAGCGCCTCCTCGACGCGGGCATCGTGATCGTGGGCAAGACCAACATGGACGAGTTCGCGATGGGCTCCTCCACCGAGAACTCCGCCTTCGGGCCGACCAGCAACCCGTGGGACCTGGAGCGCATTCCCGGCGGATCGGGCGGCGGCTCCGCGGCGGCGCTCGCCGCGTACGAGGCGCCGCTGGCGCTGGGAACCGATACCGGGGGATCGATCCGCCAGCCGGCCGCGGTGACCGGCACCGTGGGAGTCAAGCCCACCTACGGCGGCACGTCCCGGTACGGCGTCGTGGCGATGGCCTCCAGCCTGGATACGCCAGGCCCGTGCGCGCGTACGGTGCTCGACGCGGCACTGCTGCACTCGGTGATCGCCGGCCACGACCCGCTGGACTCGACCTCCATCGACGCGCCGGTGCCGGACGTCGTCGGAGCGGCCCGGTCCGCAGACGTGACCGGCCTGCGGGTCGGCGTGGTCAAGGAGTTCGCGGGCGAGGGGTACGCCGCCGGGGTACAGCAGCGCTTCGGCGAGGCGGTCGAGCTGCTCGCAGGTCTCGGAGCCGAGATCGTCGAGGTGTCCTGCCCGCACTTCGTCTACGCGCTCCCGGCGTACTACTTGATCATGCCCAGTGAGGTGTCCTCCAACCTGGCCCGGTTCGACGCGATGCGCTACGGACTGCGGGTCGGTGACGACGGGCTGACGAATGCCGAGGACGTGATGGCGGCGACCCGGGAGGCCGGGTTCGGCGCTGAGGCCAAGCGGCGGATCATCCTCGGCACCTACGCGCTGTCCAGCGGCTACTACGACGCCTACTACGGCCAGGCCCAGAAGGTGCGCACGCTGATCTCGCGGGACTTCGATGCCGCCTTCGCCCAGGTTGACGTGCTGGTGTCGCCCTCGACGCCGGTGACCGCGTTCAAGATCGGCGAGAAGGTCGACGACCCGCTGGCCATGTACTACAACGACCTGTGCACCATCCCGGCGAACCTGGCCGGAAACGCGGCGGCCTCCTTCCCGGTCGGGCTGGCCCCTGAGGACGGGCTGCCGGTCGGACTACAGGTGATGGCGCCGGCCATGGCCGACGACCGGCTCTATCGCGTCGGGTCCGCCCTCGAGCGGGCCCTGGAGGACCAATGGGGCGGACCGCTGCTCGACCGGCTGCCGCATCTGGAGGGGGCTCGATGACGGCTGTACTGAGCTACGAGGAGGCCCTCGCGCACTTCGACCCGGTTCTCGGGCTGGAGGTGCACGTCGAGCTGAACACCGCCTCGAAGATGTTCTGCGGGTGTTCGACAGCCTTCGGGGCGGACCCGAACACCCAGGTCTGCCCGGTCTGTCTCGGCCTGCCCGGGTCGCTGCCGGTGGTGAACGCCACCGCGATCGAGTCGGCGATCCGGATCGGACTCGCGCTGAACTGCACGATCGCCGAGTGGTGCCGGTTCGCCCGGAAGAACTACTTCTACCCGGACATGCCGAAGAACTTCCAGATCTCCCAGTACGACGAGCCGATCGCCTACGACGGCTGGACCGAGGTCGTCCTCGACGGAGAGGTTCATCGGATCGGCATCGAGCGAGCCCACATGGAGGAGGACACCGGCAAGTCGCTGCACGTGGGCGGCGCGACCGGACGGATCCACGGGGCCGACCACTCGCTGCTGGACTACAACCGCTCCGGCGTGCCATTGATCGAGATCGTGACCAAGCCGATCACCGGGACCGGGGCCAAGGCGCCGGAAGTGGCGCGTGCCTACGTCGCCATGTTGCGGGACCTGCTGCGGGCTCTCGGCGTCTCCGACGTGCGGATGGAACAGGGCTCGCTGCGCTGTGACGCGAACGTGTCGCTTCGGCCAGGCCCGGAGGCGCAGTTCGGGACGCGCACCGAGACCAAGAACGTCAACTCGCTGCGCAGTGTGGAACGGGCTGTGCGCTACGAGATCACCCGGCAGGCGGCGCTGCTCGCGGCGGGCGGAACGGTCAAGCAGGAGACCCGGCACTGGCACGAGGAGACCGGGATGACCACAGCGGGGCGGAGCAAGGAGCAGGCCGAGGACTACCGCTACTTCCCCGAGCCGGACCTGGTGCCGATCGCGCCGTCGCGGGAGTGGGTGGAGGAGCTGCGGGCCACGCTGCCCGAGCCGCCCGTCGAACGTCTTCGACGGGTGAGCGCCGAGTGGGGCTTCTCCGACCTTGAGATGCGAGACGTGGTGAGTGCGGGGGCGGTCGACCTGATCGAGGCAACGGTGGCAGCCGGCGCCGCACCGCAGGCCGCCCGGAAATGGTGGCTGACCGAGGTCGCGCGGCGGGCGAACGAGACGGGCGTCGAGCTCGAGGCGGCCGGGATCACGCCGGCCCAGGTGGCCGAGATCCAGGCCCTGGTGGACCGGGGAGTGGTCAACGACAAGCTCGCGCGCGAGGTGTTCGCGGGAGTACTCGCCGGCGAGGGTACGCCGGCCGAGGTCGTCGCAGCTCGCGGGCTGGCGATGGTATCGGACGAGAGCGCCCTCGGCGAGGCGGTCGATGCCGCGATCGCGGCCAACCCGGACGTTGCCGCGAAGATCCAGGCCGGCAAGGTGCAGGCGGCCGGCGCCCTCATCGGCGCGGTCATGAAGCAGATGCGCGGCAAGGCCGACGCCGGCCGGGTCCGGGAGCTCATCCTCGAGCGCCTCACCTAGCCCCGCCGGGCCGCGTCAGGGGACGACCGCCAAGAACAGGAATGCGGCCAGCAGCACCAGATGAACCGTCGCCTCCAGTCTGGTCGCCCGGCCGGGCACGACGGTCAGCGTCCCGACGATGACGGTCACCACCAGCAGCACCGTCTGGGTCGAGTCCAGACCGAGGATGAGCGGCCCGTCCAGCCAGATCGAGGCGACGGCGATCACCGGAATGGTCAGACCGATGCTGGCGATCGCCGAGCCGTACGCCAGGTTGAGGCTGGTCTGCACCCGGTTGCGCTGGGCGGCGCGGCCTGCCGCCAGGGTCTCCGGCAACAGCACGAGCAGGGCAATGACGACGCCGACGAAAGAGCCCGGGAAGCCGATCGCCGCGACCCCGGCCTCGATCGCCGGGGACTCGACCTTGGCCAGCCCGACGACGGCGACCAGGGCGAGCACCAGGAGCCCGACGCTGACCAGGGTCGCCCGGTTGCTCGGCGGGTCGGCGTGCTCCTCGGCCTCCATCACCTCGCCGTCCGCCGTCACCGGCAGGAAGAAGTCCCGGTGTCGTCCGGTCTGGGCCAACACGAACGCGCCGTAGACCACCAGGGACGCCACCGCCGCGAACGCCAGCTGCGACGAGGTGAACTCCGGTCCCGGCCGACTGGTGGTGAACGACGGCAGCACCAACGTGAGCGTCGCCAAGGTGGCGACCGTGGCCAAGGCTGACCCGGTGCCTTCGGCGTTGAAGGCCGGCAGGTTGTAGCGCAGCGACGCGATCAACAGCGACAGACCGACGATGCCGTTGGTGGTGATCATCACGGCGGCGAACACGGTGTCGCGAGCCAGCGTCGCCGCGTCCGGACCGCCGGAGACCATCAAGGTCACGATCAGCCCCACCTCGATCACGGTCACCGCCACCGCCAGGATCAGCGAGCCGAACGGCTCACCGACCCGGTGGGCGATGACCTCCGCGTGATGCACGGCCGCGAGCACCGCGGCGCCGAGCAGCAGGGCGACCAAGGCGACCACGAAGTACGACAAGCCTCGCCCCCAGGTGGCGGCGAGCGCGAGCACCGCGAGGATCGGGACGACACCCGTCCAGCGCAGCCAGGACCGGATCATTCGCGGGCCAGTTCGTCGTCCGGTACGCCCGTGGACCACTGTCGCACCCGGCGCAGCGTCCACGGGTCGCGGAGCGGCAGGGTGCTGATCAACCAGCGACCCTCATGGCTCACGGCCAGCGAACGACCATCCGTCAACTGACCGGCGGCTACGACCTCGGCGCCTCCCCGGCCGGCCCGGGTGATGGGTTCGCCACCACCCCACACGTCATCGATCCAGGCGAGCGGACCGCGCGCGACCCGGCGTTCCGAGGGCGGAGGCGGCGGCTGGGCGAAGACGTCGGGCTGGTCCACCAGCACCCGCTTCGGCTCCGGACGTACGCCGGGCCGCACCGGCTGCAGATCGCGGAGCAGGCCGAGCGGTGCCCGGAACTCCCGGTCCTCCAGCGTCGTGACCAAGATCACGTCTCCCACCTCGCCGAGGCGCAGCCGGGTCCGCGGCTGCGGCGTCCGCAGCAGCCGGTAACGGGCTCGGCCGCGGCGAAGGATCACCCAGGTGATCACGGTGCCGATCACGGCGAGTGAGCCGGTCACGCCCGCAAGCCAGCTGGGATCCGCCGGCGACCCGGCCGCGCGGATCTCAGCAACGCGGGTGACGTACAGATAGCCCAGGACGCCGCAGCCCGCGACGGTCAGCACGCCGATGATCACCGCCGGCACGATGCCGCGCAGTGGCCGCCGGCCGGCGTCCAGGATCGGCCGGGTCTCCGGCGAGGTGGCCCATTCCGCGGCGATGTGACCCTGACGACGACGGAAGGCCACCTCGACCACGCCGATCGCCGCGAACCCGACCCCGTTGAGGAGCCAGGCGGCCGGGATCGCCGATGCTTCGACGATCGGCACACTCATCCCCAACGCGATCACGGCGCCCAACCACACCCCGATGCGCGGCCAGATCGGCAGCAGCACGATCCCGGCCAGCACCCCGAACTGGAGCCCGGCCGCCGCGGCGGCCTGCCAGCTGCCGAGCGGTAGCCGGCAGCCCGGATCGAACGTGCAGGGCGGGTCGGCCACCGCGACCTCGATCACGATCAGGCTGAGCAGGCCGAAGATCAACGCAGCCCGCACGGCGGTCAGCGGTACTCGTTGCCGCCACCGCCGTTCCTCGGGCAGCTCGGTCACCGCTGCTCGACCAGTAGGTCGCGCAGCCGACCGTCGCCGTCCATCTGCAGATCCTCCACCGGGCGGCCCTGCGCGCGCAATGCGGGTCCTTGTCAGACGTGACCGCTAGGTTCGCAGGTATGGATTTCAAACTCGAGCTGGTGGCCGTGCCGGTCACCGATGTCGACCGAGCCCGGGACTTCTACGTCGAGCGGTGCGGGTTCGTGCTGGACCAGGACTTCACCGTCAGCGAGGAGGTGCGCTTCGTCCAGCTGACGCCTCCTGGCTCGGCGTGCTCGATCGCGATCGGCCGTGGCCTGACCGAGATGGCTCCGGGGTCGGTGGACGGGCTGCAGGTGGTCGTCTCCGATGCGGCGGCGGCGCGGGAAGAGCTGCTGAGCCGCGGACTGACCGGAGTCAGCGAGATCGACGTCCAGCCGTGGGGTTCGTTCGTCTACTTCCGCGATCCGGACGGCAACAAGTGGTCGGTCCAGCAGCTGCCCGACTACTCCAGTTCCACCGGTTGAGCCGACCGCGTCACCGGGTCACCCGCAACAGCCGGTCATCGCCCTCCTGCACATCGCCGCGCCCGTCGGTGTTCGAGCTGGTGAGGAGCAGACTGCCGCCGTCCTGAGCGACGAGAACGCTTCGCAACCGGCCGTACTCACCCTCGAAGTGGGCAATCGGGTCGGCGGTGGTGGTCTCGGTGACCGGGATCTGCCAGAGCCGGGCACCACGCAGGGCGGCCATCCACAGGGCGCCCTCCCAGTAGGCGAGGCCGGAGGGTGAGGCCTCCGACGTCTCCCAGACCACCTTGGGATTGATCATGCCGTCGCCCGAGCCGGATCCTTCGACCAGCGGCCAGCCGTAGTTGGCGCCGGGCTCGATCACGTTGAGCTCATCCCACTGCTGGCTGCCGAACTCGCACGCCCACAGCCGGCCGTCGTCATCGAAGGCCAGGCCCTGCACGTTGCGGTGCCCGTAGGAGTAGATCTCGTTGTCGAAGGGGTTGTCCGGAGCCGGCGCGCCCTCGGGCGTGAGTCGGAGGATCTTGCCGCCGAGGGAGGACCTGTCCTGGGCGAGCTCACCGTCCCCGGCATCGCCGGTCCCGACGTAGAGATATCCGTCCGGCCCGACGACCATCCGGCCCCCGTTGTGAATCGAGGCCTTGGGGATGCCGTCCACGATCACCGACGGCTCGCCGAGGCGCTGTCCGTCCCAGGTCATGGCGACGATCCGGTTGTCGGTCGCGGAGGTGTAGTACGCGAAGATCGTCCGCTCGTCGTCGCTGATCGCCAACCCCAGCAGTCCGCCTTCGCCCGCGGGCTGCGCGTCATCGATGGTCCGCACCGGCCGGGTCTGCCCGCCATCGGCGTGCAGGATCCGCCGGGTGTCCCGCTCACTGATCAACAAACTGCCGTCGTCCAGCCCCACCAGGCCCCAGGGCGAGGTCAGCCCGGTCAGCACGTCGGTCGCGTTCAGGGCGTCCGGCTCGCCGTTCGTGGCCGGGCCGTCCGCCGTCCGCGTGTCCGCGTTGGGTGCAGTGCTCGCCGAGCTGCACCCCGACAGCAGCAGGCCGGCCATGACCCCCAGCACGACCACGAGGTCGGCGATCCGGCTCATGCGCGCTAGGTCCGCAGGTCGGCGGCGTTCAGGATCTCGATCGCCTCCGGTTCGCCGACCACCTTGATCTCCGCGACCTGGGTCCGGCCGTGCGCGTACAGCATCAGTTCCCCCGGCGGGCCCACCAGCGTGACGATCGACGGTCCACCGACCGCCCGGATCGTGTCCGGTTCACCCCGAGGCTGAGCCGAGCCGAGCCGCTCGAGCACCACGCCGACCTGGACCCGTCGGAACCACGCCCGGGCGAGCAGCTTCAGCCGGCGCCACATCCACTCCTCGACCTCGGGGCCGAGGTCCCGGGCCGGCTGCGGCTGCTCCCCAGCCCGGCGTACGTCCTCGTGGTGCACGAAGAACTCGGTGGTGTTGGCTCCCTCGTCGACCCCCGGGATCGCGAAGATCGAGAACCGCGCCGGACCCCGCCGGATCCGGTCCACCAGCTCGGAGTACTCCCAGCGCTGCTTGATCTCCGCCATCCGCCGCTCGAAGAGCCCGGACAGTGGCCGGACCGCCATCCCGCTGGCCCCGACCGGGTCGGTCTCCCGGATCCACAGATGGGCCGCCAGATCGTGGGTCAGCCAGCCCTCGCACAGCGTCGGGGCGTCCGGCCCGAGCACGTCCATGAGGTCGCACAGGGCCGCGCGCTCGGACCGGGCGAAGCTCACGGTCGAACATGCTAGCGCTGCCAACGAGGGACAATGCCGGTGTGACCGACGTGCCAACCCCCGCCGAAGGCCTGGATCCGGAGATCGCCGCGCTGCTCAAGCGGGACGCTGCCGGGCTGGTGACCGCGGTGATCCAGGAGGCGACGACCGGGGAGATCTTGATGGTCGGCTGGATGGACGACCTGGCCCTGCACCGCACGCTGAGCACCGGCCGGTCGACGTTCTTCTCCCGTAGCCGCAAGCAGTACTGGGTCAAGGGCGAGACCAGCGGGAACCGGCAGTGGGTCCGCGAGGTGCGACTGGACTGTGACGGCGACACCGTCCTGGTCAAGGTGCACCAGGACGGCCCGGCCTGCCACACCGGGGAGCGCAGCTGCTTCGATGCCCGCCCGCTGCCTACGGTGGTCCGCGAGGAGCAGAGCTCATGATCGAGATCTCCCCGACGCTCGAAGAGTTCCGGGCGATGGCCACCGAGCGACGGGTCATTCCCGTCTTTCGCCGACTGCTCGCCGACACCGAGACGGCCGTGGGGCTCTACCGCAAGCTGTCCGGAGGGCGTCCCGGCAGCTTTCTGCTCGAGTCCGCCGAGCAGGGCACCTGGTCGCGCTACTCGTTCATCGGCGTACGCGCTGCAGCCACGCTGACCGAGCGTGGCGGGCAGACCTTCTGGACCGGCCATACCCCGGTGGGGCTGCCCAGTAGCGGTGATCCTTTGGCAGCCGTCCGGGAGACACTGCGGTTGTTGCACACGCCGCGTCACGAGGGGCTGCCGCCATTCACCTCCGGCCTGGTCGGCTACCTGAGCTACGACGCCGTCCGGCATCTGGAGAGTCTTCCGGACGGCAATGTCAACGACCTGCAGATCCCCGAGCTCGGCTTCCTGCTGGCCTCTGACCTCGCCGTGCTGGACCATCACCGCAGCGAGGTGTGGCTGGTGGCCAACGCGATCAACTTCGACGCCACCGACGAGCGGGTCGACGAGGCGTACGCCGACGCGGTGGCCCGGGTGGAGGAGATGACCAGCCTGCTGGCCAGGCCGATTCCGTCGGCGGTGACCACCGCCGAGTTCGAGCGGTCACTGCCCATCCGTCGGCAGCGAAGCCCGGAGGAGTTCCAGAGCGCGGTCGCGATGGCCGTGGAGGAGATCAAGGCGGGCGAGGCCTTCCAGATCGTGGTCAGCCAGCGGTTCGAGGTGGACACCACGGCCGACGCGCTCGACGTCTACCGGGTGCTTCGGCTGCTCAACCCGAGCCCGTACATGTACCTGCTGCGGATGGACGGGTTCGACATCGTGGGCTCCAGCCCGGAGGCCCTGGTCACGGTCAAGGGCGACGTCGCGATCACTCATCCGATCGCCGGGTCCAAGCCCCGCGGGGCAACCCCCGCGGAGGATGCGGCGCTGGAGACCGAGCTGCTCGCCGATCCCAAGGAACGGGCCGAGCACGTGATGCTGGTCGATCTCGGCCGCAACGACCTCGGCCGGGTCTGCCGGCCCGGCACGGTCGAGGTGGTGGAGTTCATGGACGTCCGCCGCTACAGCCACATCATGCACCTGGAGTCCACAGTGACCGGGACGATCGCCGACGGTCGCTCCGCCCTCGATGTGGTGCTGGCCGCGTTCCCGGCCGGCACCCTCTCCGGAGCCCCGAAGGTCCGGGCGATGGAGATCATCGACGAACTGGAGGTCTCCCGCCGTGGTCTCTACGGCGGGGTGGTGGGATACCTGGACTTCGCCGGCGACGCCGACGCGGCCATCGCGATCCGGACCGCGGTGATCCGCGACGGGATCGCCTATGTGCAGGCCGGCGGCGGCATCGTCGCCGACTCCCACCCGCCGACCGAAGATCAGGAGACCCAGAACAAGGCGGCCGCGGTGGTCAAGGCCATCTCGGTGGCCCAGAGCTTCCGGCCCGTAACGGCCAGCCAATGACGAGCCGGCTCGTCGCGCTCGCCCTGGTACTGGGCGGCGCTGGGCTGGCGTTGGCGGCGGCATCCTTGAGCGGCGCGGCGGCGGGCCAGGCGCTCGCCCTCGCGGCCGCGGCCGGCGGCCTGCTCCTTCTCGTCCTCGGCCGTGTCGCCCGCCGGATACTCGGCGGCCTACTGGTGCTGCTGGCCGGGGGGATGATCACGGTCGCCGTCGTCGGCCGCGACGGTGCGGTGATCTTGGTGCTTGCCGCCCTGCTGGTCGGCGTCGGCGCCGTGCTCATCATGATCACCGGCCCGCGCTGGCCGACCCGGTCGGCTTCGTACCAACGCGTCCGTCCGATCGAGGACGAAAGTGCCTGGTGGCAGGCCATGAACGCCGGCATCGACCCCACCCTGGACGCGAAACGCGCCGACCCGGATGTGCACATTCCCGCCCCACCAGACACAATGGGAATCGCCGACCAGTCTCAGCAGTCGTCGCGGCGAGAGTGAGGAACCTCATGGCAAGCACGGATCAGCGGCCGCCCCGGGTGGTCAAGCATCCGGCAGACAAGCCCGCGAAGCACGTCCATCACGGGCGTACGGCGGCGGCGTGGGCCGGCACGTCGATCGCCATGCTCGCCTTTTTGGTCGGCGGGATCGCCGTGGTGATCCAGAACTGGCCGCTCTTCTGGGTCTCGGTCGGAATTCTGGTCGTCTCGATTATCGTCGCCAAGGTCCTGCAGTCCATGGGCCACGGCGCTCGCTGATCGGATCGCGACCGTGGGCGCCCTGGACGACATCATCGTCGGAGTACGTGAGGACCTGGCTATCCGCCAGGCTCGGGTGCCGCTCGAGCGGCTGAAGGAGCGCTGCCAGCACGCTGACCCCGCCATCGACCCGATGCCGCGCTTCCTGGGCCCTGGCGTCGCCGTGATCGCCGAGGTCAAGCGGGCCAGTCCGAGCAAGGGAGCGCTGGCGCCGATCACGGATCCGGCCGCGCTGGCGGTGGAGTACGCGGCCGGGGGCGCGGCGGCGATCTCGGTCCTCACCGAGGAGCGGCGGTTCTCCGGCAACCTCGAGGACCTGGTCCGGGTGCGCTGTGCGGTGAGCATTCCGGTGCTGCGCAAGGACTTCCACGTCACCGCGTACCAGCTCTTCGAGGCGCGGGCCGCCGGCGCTGACCTGGTGCTGCTGATCGTGGCGGCCCTGTCCGATCCCGAGCTGATCTCGCTCGTCGAGCGCGCCCGCTCCATCGGCCTGACTGCGCTGGTCGAGGTGCATACGGCGGAGGAGGTCAAGCGCGCGGTGGACGCCGGGGCGACCATCATCGGCGTCAACGCCCGCAACCTGCAGACCCTCAAGGTCGAGCCGACCACCTTCGCCCGGTTGGCGCCACTGATCCCGGACGGGATCGTCCGGATCGCCGAGTCCGGCGTCCGTGGTCCGCATGACGTGATCGACCTGGCCCGGGCCGGTGCCGACGTGGTGCTGGTCGGCGAGGCGCTGGTCACCGGGCGCGACCCGCGCAGCGGGGTGGCCGACCTCGTCGCCGCCGGCGCACACCCAGCGGTCCATCGAGGGTAGGGCGCCGGGCGCAGGGTAGCGTCGGTCCGTGACCACCGACGCGCGCCACCGTGGACCCTCCGCGATTCGGTTGCCCGACGCCAGCGGCCATTTCGACCGTTTCGGTGGCAAGTTCGTGCCCGAGGCGCTGCACGCGGCCCTCGCGCAGCTGGAGGCCGAGTTCAACGCGGCCATCACTGATCCGGCGTTCCGGGCCGAGCTCTCGTCCTTGCTGGCCGACTACACGGGCCGGCCGTCACCGATCAGCGAGGCCCGCCGGTTCGCCGAGCACGCCGCCCCGACAGGCTCAGGGGCCAGACCGATCGTCGTGCTCAAACGCGAGGACCTCAACCACACCGGGTCGCACAAGATCAACAACGTCCTCGGGCAGGCCTTGCTGACCCGGCGGATGGGCAAGACGCGGGTGATCGCCGAGACCGGCGCCGGCCAGCACGGGGTGGCGACGGCGACCGCGGCGGCCCTGTTCGGCCTCGACTGCACCGTGTACATGGGCAAAGTGGACACCGAGCGGCAGGCTCTCAACGTGGCCCGGATGCGGCTGCTCGGGGCCGAGGTGATCGCGGTCGAGTCCGGCAGCCAGACGCTCAAGGACGCGATGAACGAGGCGATGCGCGACTGGGTCGCCAGCGTCGACTCCACGCACTATCTGATCGGCACCGTCGCGGGACCGCACCCCTTCCCGATGCTGGTCCGCGAGTTCCAACGGGTGATCAGCACCGAAGCACGGGCCCAGCTGCTGGAGCGCTACGGCCGGCTGCCGGACGCGGTGACGGCCTGTGTCGGAGGCGGATCCAACGCCCTCGGCATCTTCGCCGACTTCCTCGCCGACGAAGGCGTTGCCCTGTACGGCTTCGAGGCCGGCGGTGACGGTGTGGACACCGGGCGGCACGCGGCGACGATCTCCGCCGGCTCGGTCGGCGTGCTGCACGGGATGCGCACCTTCGTGCTGCAGGACGAGGATGGCCAGACGAAGGACTCGCACTCGATCTCGGCCGGCTTGGACTATCCCGGCGTCGGTCCCGAGCACGCCTGGCTGGCCGCAGCCGGCCGAGCGCACTACGAGGCGGTCACCGACGCCGAGGCCATGGCGGCCTTCCGGCTGCTGGCGCAGACCGAAGGCATCGTGCCGGCGATCGAGTCAGCCCACGCCCTGGCCGGAACACTTCAGCTCGGCCCCCGGCTCCAGGACCGACCTGACGGCCAGCCGCCACTGATCCTGGTCAGCCTCTCCGGCCGCGGCGACAAGGACGTGGACACCGCCATCCGGTACTTCGACCTGGACACCAAGGGCACCAGCTCCGGCGGACAGAACGCATGAGCGACCTCGGCCACACCGGCCGGACCATCGCGCAGACCAATGCCGAAGGGCGAAGCGCGCTGGCCGGCTTCCTGCACGTCGGCTATCCGGACGTGCCCACCTCCATCCGAGCGCTGGTGGCACTGACCGGCGAGGGCGACTCGCCTGGAGTCGATGTGGTCGAGGTCGGCCTGCCCTATAGCGACCCGATGATGGATGGGGTCACGATCCAGCGCGCCGGTACTCGAGCCCTGCAACGTGGTGTGCGCACCCGGGACGCTTTCACCGCCGTCGAAGCGATCGCCGGCGTCGGAACGCCCGCCGTGGTGATGACCTACTGGAACCTGATCGAGCAGTATGGCGCGATGCGGTTCGCCCGCGATCTCGCGGCGGCGGGCGGCGCCGGCGCGATCACACCGGACCTGACCCCGGACGAGGCCGCGGACTGGCTCGCCGCCTCCGACGCTTACGGCCTGGACCGGATCTTCCTCGTCTCACCCTCCTCGACCAACGAGCGGATCGCCACCACGGCCGCGGCCTGCCGCGGCTGGATGTACGCGACGTCGGTGATGGGTGTGACCGGGGCCCGAGCGCAGACCTCCAGCGCCGCACCGACCCTGGTGTCGCGGATCCGGGCCGTCGATCCGTCGATCCTGATCGGCGTCGGACTCGGAGTGTCCAACGGCGCCCAGGCTCGCGAGGTGATGGCGTACGCCGACGCCGTGATCGTCGGCTCGGCTCTGGTCAAGACGCTGTTGGACGCCGAGGACGCGGGCACTTCCGACGACCTGACCGGACTGCGCGCGCTGGTCGCGGACCTGGCGGACGGCGTACGCGGATCGAGGGAACTTACCGCCCCGTCCCGGGGTTAGTGGCACCGTGAGCCGACATGTGCCGTTGCTGCTGATCGGCCTGGTGTTCCTGGTCAGCGGATGCACCCGGCCGATGGAGGCCGCCCACGGTACCCAGGACCCCGCCGGCTACCACGGCGGCACGTCGCTGCCCAACCCCTACGTGATGCCGGACGTCAGCCTGACCGACACGTCGGGCCATCCCTACAACCTGGCGCACACTCCCTCCAAGCCGGTCACGCTGATGTTCTTCGGCTACACCAACTGCCCGGACGTCTGCATCGGGGTGCTGTCCGACGTCGCCGTGGCCCTGCAGCGGATGGATCCGGGCATGCGCGATCACATCCAGGTGGTCTTCGTGACCACCGACCCGGCGCGCGACAAGGCCAAGCAGATCCGCCGCTACCTCGACCGGTTCTCGCCGGACTTCGTCGGGCTGACCGGACCGCTGGCCACGATCAAGCAGGTGGCCGGAGAGGTCGGGGTCGACATCGAGGGCATGAAGAAGCTGCCCAGCGGCGGCTACGAGGTCGGCCACTCCGCCCAGGTGGTGGGCTTCAACCACACCTCGGGCGAGGTGATCTGGACCCCGGAGACCGCGATCGCCGACCTGAGCCACGACTTCGAGCTGCTGGTGGAGCGGTCGCGATGAGAACTCGATCGGCCATCTCGACCGGTGCCCGGGTGGTGTTGGGTCTGGTGCTGGTGGTCGCCGGCGCACTCAAGATCGCCGACCCGCAGAGCGCGGTGGCGGCGGTCCGGGCCTATCAGCTGTTGCCCGAGCTCGGAGCGACGCTGGTGGGCTGGGGCCTGCCGTTCGTGGAGCTCGTCCTCGGCCTGCTCCTGCTGAGTGGCCTGGCGACCCGCCCGGTGGCCATCGCCACGATCGTGCTGCTGGTCGTCTTCCTGACCGGCGTCATCTCGGTCGCTGCCCGGGGGCTCAGCATCGACTGCGGCTGCTTCGGCGGTGGCGGGCCGGTGCCGCCGGACCAGACCGCGTACGGCGCCGAGATCGCCCGCCAGCTGGGACTGCTGGCGCTGGCCGGGTGGCTGGCCGTGCAGCCGCAGAGCTACCTGAGCCTGGACCCCGCCCGATGAGCCGGGAGCAGAAGATCTTGCTCGCCGCACTGGCCGGCCTGGTCGTTCTCGTGGTCGGGCTCGGAGTGGGCTTCCAGGCCTGGCGGACGGGTCGCGCGCCGTCGGCTGCCCCGAGCGGCCCATCGCCGTCGGCTCCGGTGACGATCGTCGAGGGTCAACCGATCCCGATCGGCTCGGCTGACGCGCCGGCCGTCCTCCGGTTGTACTCCGACTTCCACTGCCCGCACTGTGCGGAGTTCGAGGAGAGGTACGCCGGGGTGCTGCGCGACGCGGTGGCCCGTGGAGACGCACGGATCGAGCTGTATCCGATGGCCTTCATCGACGAGGGCTCGACGGCCGCCGCCAACGCCATGGCCTGTGCCGCCGAGCGCGGCTTCGGACCGGCCTACTACGCCGGGTTGTTCGCGAACCGGACACTGCGCTGGTCCGACGACCAGCTGCTCGAGCTGGCCCGTGCCGTGGGTGCGCCGACCGCGGCCGACTTCGAGCAGTGCGTGACCGGCCGGGCGCACGCCGACTGGGTGGCCTCGATCAACACCGTCGCGGACGCCCAAGGCGTGACCGGAACGCCGACGCTGTTCGTGAACGACCAGCCGGTGGACGTGTCGAAGTTGACGCCAGAGACGCTCACCACGATGATCGCCGACGCCGCCTGAGCCCCTAAGGACCTTTGCGATGGACACCCTGCTCTCCATTCCCAGCCCGAGCACCTCGGTCTGGGAGATCGGCGGGTTCCCGTTGCGGGCGTACGCACTGTGCATCATCGCCGGGATCGTCGTGGGAATGATCATCGCCAACCGGCGCTGGCGGGCACGGGGCGGCGACCCGGAGACCATGGAGCTGGTGGTGGCCGTCGCGGTGCCGTTCGGCATCATCGGGGCAAGGCTCTATCACGTGATCACCGACTACCAGCTCTACTTCGGGCCGGGCCGGAATCCGGTGGATGCCCTGAAGATCTGGCAGGGCGGGCTCGGGGTGTGGGGCGCGATCGCCTTCGGTGTCCTGGGCGCCTGGCTGGTGGCCCGGCGCCGACAGGTCCGATTCGCCGCCTTGCTCGACGCGGTGGCGCCCGCGCTGCTGGTGGCCCAGGCCATCGGCCGGCTCGGCAACTGGTTCAACCAGGAGCTGTTCGGGCGGCCGACCACACTGCCGTGGGCGCTGGAGATCGACTCGCGGTACCGGCCGGCCGGCTACGAGCAGTTCGCCACCTTCCACCCGACCTTCCTCTACGAGATGCTCTGGTGCCTGGCGGGTGCGGCCCTGCTGGTGGTCCTGGATCGGAGGTTCCGGCTGGGCCACGGCAAGGTCTTCGCGCTGTACGTGATGGTCTACACCGCCGGCCGGTTCTGGATCGAGGCCCTGCGGATCGACACGGTGAACGAGATCGGTGGCTTCCGGCTGAACAACTACACCTCGCTGATCCTGTTCCTGGCCGCGCTCGGCTGGTTTGTCTGGCTGGTGCGCAACCGTCCTGGCCGCGAGGAGGTCGTCGAGGGACCTGACCCCGAGCCGGAACCCGGAACCCGAACCCGAGCCTGAAGAAAACTCCACCGATGGCGAGTTTTCGACCTCGACGGCGCGATCTGAGGGTGAAAAGTCGACCACGGGGGAGAATTAGCCCGAGAACGGCGGCGTGGTCCGGCGTAGCAAAGGCGTCGTGCGTACTTCGCTGTGTGCGTTAGCCTTTCTCACACTTCCGGGCCAGCGCAGTCCCGCCCCCCGAGGTCGCCGCGACGACGGGAGTTGGTTCCATGACAAAAGCTCGCGCCTTCGCCCGGCGTCCGCCGGAAGGCTTGTACGACCCGGCGTTCGAACACGACGCCTGCGGAGTCGCCTTCGTCGCCACCCTGACCGGCGAACCCAGCCACCAGATCGTCGCCAAAGGCCTGGAGGCACTGCGCAACCTCGACCACCGCGGTGCGACCGGATCCGACCCCAAGACCGGCGACGGGGCGGGCATGCTGCTGCAGATCCCCGACGCCTTCCTACGCGCCGACGTCGACTTCGACCTACCCCGGCCCGGTACGTACGCGGTCGGCAACGCCTTCCTGCCCACCGACCCGGACCTGGCCGCGAAGGCGAAGGCCACCATCGAGCAGATCGCCGCCGAGGAGCACCTCAGCGTCCTGGGTTGGCGGCAGGTGCCGACCGACGACGCCTCACTGTCCGATGTCACCCGCTCCAACATGCCGTACTTCGAGCAGCTGTTCGTGACTGCGAAGGACGCGCCGCTGATGGGCATCGCGCTGGACCGCCTGGCGTACTGCCTGCGCCGCCGGGCCCAGCACGAGACCGGGGTCTACTTCGCCTCCCTGTCGGCCCGCACTCTCGTCTACAAGGGCATGTTGACCACCGAGCAGTTGGCGCTGGTCTTCCCCGAGCTGCTCGACGAGCGGATGGCCAGCGCACTGGTGGTGGTGCACTCGCGCTTCTCCACCAACACCTTCCCCGCCTGGGAGCTGGCCCACCCGTTCCGGATGGTCGCCCACAACGGCGAGATCAACACGGTGATGGGCAACCGGAACTGGATGCGCGCCCGCGAGGCGCTGCTGGCCAGCGACGTGATCCCTGGAGACCTGGAACGGCTGTTCCCGATCTGCACGCCGGACGCCTCCGACTCGGCATCGTTCGACGAGGTGGTCGAGCTGTTGCACCTCGGCGGCCGCTCGCTGCCGCACGCGCTGCTGATGATGATTCCGGAGGCGTGGGAGAACAACCCCACCATGGACCCCAAGCGGCGCGATTTCTACGCCTTCCACTCCTGCCTGATGGAGCCGTGGGACGGGCCGGCGAGCATCACCTTCACCGACGGCACGGTGGTCGGTGCGGTGCTGGACCGCAACGGGCTGCGGCCCGGCCGCTACTGGGTGACCGAGGACGGCCTGGTGGTGCTCGCGTCCGAGGCCGGCGTGCTGGACATCGACCCGGCAACGGTGACGCAGAAAGGCCGGTTGCAGCCGGGCCGGATGTTCCTGGTCGACCTCAATCAGCACCGGATCATCTCCGACGAGGAGATCAAGAGCAGCCTCGCGGCCAAGGAGCCGTACGGCGAGTGGCTGCTCGCCGGCCGGATGCTGCTCTCCGACCTGCCCGACCGCGAGCACGTGGTGCACACCCACGCCTCGGTCACCCGGCGGCAGCAGGTGTTCGGCTACACCGAGGAGGAGCTGCGGCTGATCCTCGCCCCGATGGCCTCCGGCGGTGCTGAGCCGATCGGGTCGATGGGCACCGACACGCCGCTCGCCGCCCTCAGCGACAAGCCGCGGCTGCTCTTCGACTACTTCGCCCAGCTGTTCGCCCAGGTGACCAACCCGCCGCTGGACGCCATCCGCGAAGAGCTGGTCACCTCGCTCTGGAACACGATCGGTGCGGAGCGGAACCTACTCGACCCGAGTCCGGCGTCCTGTCGGCGACTGGTGCTGCCGTTCCCGGTGCTGGACAACGACGCGCTGGCCAAGATCGTCCGGATCAACCGCGAGGGAGACCTGCCGGGCTATCAGACCTACGTCGCCCGCGGGCTGTACGACGTCTCGGGAGGGGCGGCGGCGCTGACCGCGAAGCTGGACGAGCTCTGTGCGGAGATCTCCGACGCCATCGAGGGCGGGGCGCGGATCATCGTGCTGTCCGACCGGCACTCCAAGGCCGAGGTGGCGCCGATCCCGTCACTGCTGTTCACCGCTGCGGTACATCACCATCTGGTCCGGGAGAAGTCACGGACCCAGGTCGGCCTGGTGGTCGAGGCCGGCGATGTCCGCGAGGTGCACCACGTAGCGCTGCTGATCGGTTACGGCGCGGCGGCCGTCAACCCCTATCTGGCCATCGAGTCGGTCGAGGACCTGGCCCGGCACGGGGTCTACACCAGCGTGGAGCCGGAACAGGCCGTCACCAACGTGATCAAGGCCCTGGGCAAGGGCGTGCTCAAGGTGATGAGCAAGATGGGCGTCTCCACCGTCGCCTCGTACACCGGTGCCCAGATCTTCGAGGCGCTGGGGCTGTCGCGCGAGGTGGTGGACCGCTACTTCACCGGCACCACCAGCAAGCTCGGCGGTGTCACGCTGGAGCAGATCGCCGAGGAGGTGCGCCAGCGCCACCTGACGGCGTACCCGGCGGACGGGATCCCGCTGGCCCACCGGTTGCTGCCGGTCGGCGGGGAGTACCAGTGGCGTCGCGAGGGCGAGCCGCACCTCTTCGACCCCGAGACAGTGTTCCGGCTGCAGCACTCCACCCGCTCGGGCCGCTACGACATCTTCAAGTCCTACACCAGCCACATCGACACCCAGTCCGAGCGTCTGATGACGCTGCGCGGCCTGCTCAGGTTCGCTCCCGACCGGCCGCCGGTGCCGATCGAGGAGGTCGAGCCCGTCAGCGAGATCGTCAAGCGGTTCTCCACCGGGGCGATGTCGTACGGCTCGATCAGCGCCGAGGCGCACCAGACGCTGGCCATCGCGATGAACCGTCTCGGCGGCAAGTCCAACACCGGTGAGGGTGGAGAGGACAAGGAGCGGCTGTACGACCCGGAGCGGCGCAGCGCGATCAAGCAGGTGGCTTCCGGCCGGTTCGGGGTGACCTCGGACTACCTGACCAACGCCAGCGACCTGCAGATCAAGATGGCCCAGGGGGCCAAGCCCGGGGAGGGTGGCCAGCTGCCCGGCCAGAAGGTCTACCCGTGGATCGCCGCCACCCGGCACTCGACGCCCGGGGTGGGGCTGATCTCCCCGCCACCGCACCACGACATCTACTCGATCGAGGACCTCAAGCAGCTGATCCACGACCTGAAGTGCGCCAACCCGAGTGCCCGGGTGCACGTCAAGCTGGTGGCTGAGGTCGGCGTCGGCACTGTGGCCGCCGGGGTGTCCAAGGCCAAGGCCGACGTGGTGCTGATCTCCGGCCACGACGGCGGGACGGGTGCCGCGCCGCTGACCTCGCTCAAGCACGCCGGTGGCCCGTGGGAGCTGGGTCTGGCCGAGACCCAGCAGACGCTGTTGATCAACGGCCTGCGGGACCGGATCGTGGTCCAGGTCGACGGTCAGCTGAAGACCGGCCGGGACGTGATCATCGGCGCTCTGCTCGGCGCCGAGGAGTTCGGCTTCGCCACCGCGCCCCTGGTGGTGTCCGGCTGCATCATGATGCGGGTATGCCACCTGGACACCTGTCCGGTGGGGGTGGCCACCCAGAATCTCGAGCTCCGGCAGAAGTTCTCCGGCAAACCGGAGTTCGTGGTCAACTTCTTCGAGTTCATCGCCGAGGAGGTCCGGGAGCACCTGGCCGCGCTCGGCTTCCGCACTCTCGAGGAGGCGATCGGCCGGGTCGACGTGCTGGACACGACGTCGGCTGAGCAGCACTGGAAGGCCCACGGCCTGGACCTGCGGCCGATCCTGCACATGCCGGACGTGCCCACCGACGCTCCGCGGCACAACATCACCGGTCAGGACCACGCGCTGGAGATGGTGCTGGACCAGATGCTGATCAAGATCTGCCAACCCGCGCTGCAGAACCGCGAAGCCGTGCGGGCCTCGCTGAAGATCCGCAACGTGAACCGCACGGTGGGCACCATCCTTGGCCACGAGGTGACCAAGGCGACCCGCGGCGACGGGCTACCGGACGGCACCATCGACATCACGTTCGAGGGCTCGGCCGGGCAGAGCTTCGGGGCCTTCCTGCCGGCCGGGATCACCCTGCGGCTGGAGGGGGACAGCAACGACTATCTCGGCAAGGGTCTGTCCGGCGGCCGGATCGTGGTCCGGCCCCCGCGTACCGCGACGTTCGTCGCTGAGGACAACATCATCGCCGGCAACGTGATCGGCTACGGCGCCACCTCGGGCGAGCTGTTCCTGCGCGGCCAGGTGGGGGAGCGGTTCTGCGTTCGCAACTCGGGTGCGACCGCGGTGGTCGAGGGGCTCGGTGATCACGGATGTGAGTACATGACCGGCGGCGTGGCCGTGGTCCTCGGCCGCACCGGCCGCAACGTCGCGGCCGGGATGTCCGGCGGGATCGGCTACTTCCTGGATCTCGACGAGTCTCTCCTCAACACCGAGATGGTGGACGCGCTGCGGCCGTCGGAGGCGGACCTGGAGTTCCTGCGCGGCCTGGTCCGCCGCCACCACGAGGAGACCGAGTCGACGGTCGCGGCGGAGCTGCTCGCCGAGTGGGAGAACGCCGGCCGGCGGTTCACCAAGGTGCTGCCGCGGGACTACGCCCGGGTGCTGGCCGCCCGGGAGCAGGCCGAGTCCGAAGGCCTGGACGAGGATGCCCTGACCAGCAAGATGATGGAAGCGGCGAGGGGTTAGCGATGGCTGACACGAGCTATCGGGGGTGGCAGCATGGCTGACCCCAAGGGCTTCATGACCACCCCGCGACGGGTCGCCGAGCGGCGCCCGGTGGCGGAGCGGATCCATGACTGGAAAGAGGTCTATCCGGGTACGCCGGGGCGGGCGGTGCTGCCGATCATCTCCGAGCAGGCCGGCCGGTGCATGGACTGCGGGATCCCGTTCTGCCATATCGGTTGTCCGTTGGGGAACCTGATCCCGGAGTGGAACGACCTGGTCTGGCGCAGCGACTGGGACGAGGCGCTGGAGCGGCTGCACGCCACGAACAACTTCCCGGAGTTCACCGGCCGGTTGTGCCCGGCGCCGTGTGAGACGGCGTGTGTGGTGGGGATCAACCGGGATCCGGTGACGATCAAGAACGTCGAGGTCGCGATCATCGACAGGGCCTGGGACGAGAAGCGGGTGAAGCCGCAGCCGCCGGAGTGGCACACCGGCAAGACGGTGGCGGTGGTCGGCTCGGGACCGGCCGGGCTGGCCGCGGCCCAGCAGCTGACCCGGGCGGGGCACACGGTGGCGGTCTTCGAGCGGGCCGAGGAGGCAGGCGGGCTGCTGCGCTTCGGGATCCCGGAGTTCAAGATGGAGAAGAAGGTCCTGGACCGCCGGATCCGGCAGATGAAGGACGAAGGGACCAACTTCCGCTGTGGGGTCGAGGTGGGGGTCAAGATCACCGGACGGCAGCTGCGGGAGCGCTACGACGCGGTGGTGCTGGCGACCGGGTCGACGATCGGCCGGGATCTGCCGGTGCCGGGCCGAGACCTGGGCGGGATCCACCAGGCCATGGAGTTTCTGCCGCAGGCCAACCGGGTGGCCCGGGGCGGCCGGGTGGAGCACCAGATCAGTGCGCGGGGCAAGCACGTGGTGATCATCGGCGGCGGTGACACCGGGGCGGACTGCTTGGGCACCGCGATCCGGCAGCACGCGAAGACGATCACCCAGCTGGAGATCCTGCCGACCCCGCCGGACGAGCGGCCGGCGCACCAGCCGTGGCCGACCTACCCGATGATCTACCGGGTGTCCTCCGCGCACGAGGAGGCGGGGGAGCGGGCGTACTCGGTGTCGACATCGGAGTTCAAGGGCGATGATGCGGGCAACGTGCGTTCGTTGATCATGTCCGAGGTCAAGTTCGACGGCGGCAAGATCTCACCCGTAGAGGGCACGGAGCAGGAGATCCCGGCCGAGCTGGTGCTGCTGGCCATGGGTTTCACCGGTCCGGAGACCGACACCGTGGTTGCCCAGTTGGGCGTGGCGATCGACGAGCGCGGGAACATCCGCCGCGACGACAACTATGCGACGGACGTGGACGGCGTCTTCGTCTGCGGCGACGCCGGGCGGGGACAGTCGCTGATCGTCTGGGCGATCGCCGAGGGCCGGGCCTGTGCGGCCGGGGTGGATGAGTACCTGTCCGGCTCCACCAAGCTGCCGAAACCTATTCCGCCCACCGCGCGCCAGATGATGGTCTGAGGAGATCGTCGTCTTCGTGACGAGCGGGCGCGCTACCCTACGGCCGTGACCGGGCCGGAATTCGAGTTCTCCGAGGTCTTCGACGACGACTACCTGTACTTCTATGGCCCCCAGCTAGCGGCGGTCAGTGAAACCCACGCCGAGACGATCTGGCGGCTGCTCGACCTGTCGCCTGGAATGGAAGTCCTTGACCTTGCCTGCGGTCACGGCCGAATCGCCAACCGGCTGGCGCAACGGGGGGCGCGCCTAACGGGTCTCGATGCGATGCCACTCTTTCTCGACCAGGCACGCCGGGACGCGTCAGAGGGCGGCGTCGAGGTCGACTACGTCCTGGGTGATATGCGGTCTTTGCCCTGGCCGGACCACCGCTTCGACCGCGTGATCAGCTGGTTCACCTCCTTCGGCTACTTCGACGACACCGAGAATCACCAAGTCCTCTCCGAGGCGCATCGGGTCCTCGGCCCGGCGGCCGACTACTGCTCGAGAACAACAACCTCGCCGAGTTGCTGCCCCGTTGGCTGCCCGCTGTCGTGTTGGAGCGCGACGGCACTTCATGATCGACCGGTCAACGTTCGAGCCGGCGACGGGGCGTGCCGTGCACCGAAAGGACGTGTGTCCGCGATGGACAGGTTCGACGGTTCCGATTCTCGGTCCGCAGTTCATTGGAGTGAGTTGCAGGGCTGGCTCCTCGCGGCCGGCTTCAACAGCGTGAACCAGTCGACCACGGAGCGCAGCACTCGGCTGCCACGTCAGGTCGCATTGGTCTCCGTGGCTCATAAGGAGTTCACGGAGCGACATCTGACGCTCTGGAAATGTCAGACCCTCGTTCTAGGGTGAAAGCATGTTCGATTCGGGGGTGCCGTTGGCCGCGGCGGGCACGTCGCGGCTGGCCGGTCTGATCGAGCAGAACCACTCTGCGATCAAGGCGGCCGAGTGTGAGCAGCTGGCGTTGACGGCAGCTTGGGCTGACGCCCATGAGATGGACTCCGGTAGCGAGGACTACCAGCCGCTGGTGCAGCGGGCCTGCGCGTACGGCGGCTCGGGCACCCCCGAGATCTCGGAGTACTGCGCTGTCGAGCTCGGCGCGCTGATCGGGACCGGGCTGTACGCGGCACGGGCGTTGCTGGCCGACGCGCTGGATCTGCGGTGGCGGCTGCCTCGGCTGTGGGGTCGCGTGCAGACCGGCGGGGTGCGGGCCTGGCAGGCCCGCAAGATCGCCCAGGCCACCCGGCCGCTGTCGTGGGAGGCATGTGCCGACGTCGACTACGCACTGGCCGACCTGGTCGGAATGATGCCCTGGCCGCGGTTCGCGAAGATCCTGGAGGCCGCGGTGCTGGAGGCCGACCCCGAGCTGGCGGCCGAGCGGGCGGAGCGCGCCCGGCGGTCACAAGATGTGTGGGCGTTCGAGTCCGAGGACGGATTGAAGACCATCATCGCCAAGGCCAACGCCGGCGATGTGGTGTGGCTGATGGCCACCATCAACCGGATCGCCGACATCCTGCATACCCAAGGCGATACCGGCTCGGCCGGGGAGCGGCGGGCCAGAGCGTTGGGCATTCTTGGACGTCCCGCCGAAGCATTGGCGCTGCTGATGGCGCACAAGGATGATCCTGGCAACCCCGACATCTCATCCGAACCTGTGCCCGACGATCCGGATGAGCCTGAGGATGATCATCACTCGTTGTCCATGCGCACCCCGCTCGGGTTCGATCCGGTGCGCGCTCGGCCGAAGGTGGTGCTGCACTTCCACCTGTCCGAAGCCGCAATCTGGTCACGAGCTATGGTGCGTCCCGGTCACGGCACACCCTGCACCCTCGACCAGCTGGTCGAGTTCCTGGCCGGCACCGGCTGCAGCATCAAGATCGTCCCTGTGGTCGACCCAGCCGAGGCCGCCCCGGTCGACGGCTACGAGATCCCGCAATACCTGCGGACTGCGGTGCGCTACCGCCAGGTCGCCGACGTCTTTCCGTTCGGCGTCTGCGTAGGCAGCGGTATGGATCTCGATCACACCGAACGCTACGTGTCGACCGACTACGGCGGGCCGCCCGGCCAGACCCGGCTCGGCAACCTCGGCCCGCTGGCCCGACCGAGTCACCGCGCGGTCACCCACGGCGGCTGGGCCAAACGTCAGCCCGAACCCGGCTACTTCGTGCACCGCTCACCGAACGGACACGTCTGGATCGTCACCAACCAAGGCACCCTCGCCCTCGGCCGCGCGGACTTCGGCGCCGCTGTCTGGGAGGCTGCCGGCTAACACTCGCAGCCGATCGGGAGGCCGTTGAACCGGTAGCCGCGCTTGATCACGGTCGTGATCAGGCCGGGCACATCGAGTGCTCGCCGCAGTCGGCTGATGGCTACCTCAAGGGCGTGATCATCAGGTCTGGGTCATGGCTCTGCTCTACATCGGCACCTTCGGGTCGTTCATCGGATTCGGCTTCGCGTTCGGCCAGGTCCTCGCTGGTGCAGTTCCCTGACCAGTTCCCGGCGCCGGTCAAGGCGGCTGCGCTCACTGGCCTGCGGCCCGCTGATCGGTCGCTGATCCGGCCGCGTGGGCGGCGCGCTGGCCGGACCGGTTCGCCCGATCGGTCGTGACCTGCGTGCAACTTCGTCGCCATGGCCATCGGCGCGGCTCGATAGGCTGCTCGCCTCGGCGCTGAACTCGCTGCCGAGCTTCGAGACTCGGATTCGTGCTGCTGATCACCTTCAGTGGGATCGGCAACGGGTCGACCTACAAGATCATCCCGGCGATCTTCCACGCCAAGGCCCAGCTCGAGGTCGGCGCCGGGACCGACGTCGCGGTACGCCGATACGCCGGCCGGCTGCCGGGCCGGTGCGCTGATCGGGCTGGCCGGGGCGATCGGGGCCGGCGGCGGCGTGCTGGTCAACCTGGCCTTCCGGCAGTCGTTCCTGGTGCTGAAGAACGGCGACGGCGCCTATCTCGCCTTCCTGACCTACTACGCCTTCTGCTTCATCCTCACCTGGGCGGTGTTCATCCGCAAGCGCACCGGGCGTCTCGAGGGGGTCTAGTGTTCAGGGTCATGGCCCGCTATGTCGCGTTCCTCCGAGGGATCAACCTCGGCTCGACGAACAAGATCAGCATGCCCGACCTGCGGGCGCTGACCGAGGGCTTGGGTTACACCGATGTCGCGACCTACATCAACAGCGGCAACCTGATCATGACGACGTCGGACTCCGCCGCCAAGATCGAAGAGCGACTGGGCTCGGCGATCAAGAACGAGTTCGGGCTGAAGGTCGACGTCGCCGCGCGTACGCCCACCCGGCTGGCCACGATCGTCGCCGAGAACCCCTACCCGGACGGCGATCCGAGCCAGGTCACCGTCGCCTTCCTGACCAAGGCGGCGCCCGCGGAGGCCAAGGCGAGGGTGGCTGCAGCGGCGAAGGACTACGAGCCGTTCACGTTCTCCGGGCAGGAGGTCTACGTGCACTACACGCGGGGTCTCGGCACGTCGAAGCTGGCCCGGGAGTTCAGCGCGATCATCGGGGTGAGTGCCACCGTGCGGAACCTGCGCACGATCACCAAGGTGCTCGAGCTGGCCACGTAGGGTGCCTCTGTGGCCGGACAGACCGTGATCGTCGGCGCGGGTGCGGCCGGATTGGCCGTCGCGGCGGAGCTCGGTAAACGGGATCTCCCCTACGTGCTACTCGAACGGGCCGATCAGGTCGGCGCTTCCTGGCGCCACCGCTACGACAGCCTGCGGCTGCACACCGCACGGGCCCTGTCCGGCCTGCCTGGAGCGCCGATCCCGCGGCGCTACGGCCAGTGGGTGAGCCGCACCGACCTGGCCGACTACTACGAGGCGTACGCCCAGCAGTTCGGCATCCGCCCCGAGTTCGGGGTGGAGGTCACCAAGGTCGACCGTCATCCGGTGGGCTGGCGGCTGAGCACCACCGCCGGCGAGCGGACCGCGTCGGCCGTTGTCATCGCGACCGGGCTGAGCCGGACGCCCTACCTGCCGGACTGGCCGGGACGCGATGGCTTTCCGGGCACCGTGGTGCACTCGCACGACTACCACGAGCCGTCGGCGTACCGGGACCGGCGGGTGCTTGTCATCGGGGCCGGCAACTCGGCCACCGAGATCGCCGTCGAGGTCGCCGACGCCGCCGCCGAGGTCAAACTGGCGGTTCGCACGCCGCCCAACATCATCCGCCGCGACACCCTGGGCCTGCCGACCCAGTTCGTCGGGGTGGCGTTGTCCAAGCTGCCCGAGCGGGCGCTCGATCCGGTCCTGGGTGTGGTTCGCCGCGCGACAGTGCCGGATCTGTCGGCCTACGGCCTACCGGCTCCGCGGGGCGGCATGTACAGCCAGTTCCTGCGCACCCACACCGTGCCGATCCTGGACCACGGCTTCGTGGACGCAGTCCGAGAGCGCCGGATCGAGGTGGTGGGGCAGGTGGTCGGCTTCGACGGGCCGGACGTGCTGCTGGCCGGAAACCGACGGGTGACGGTCGATGACGTGATCTCCGCGACCGGGTTCGGGACCGGACTCGAGCCGATCGTCGGGCATCTGGGCGTGCTGGGTGACGCCGCCCGGCCGACGGTGCACGGCGGGCGGACGGCGCCCGGCTGCCCCGACCTCTACTTCGTCGGCATCGGCGAGCATCTGGCCGGACTGCTGCGGTTCGTCGGCAAGCAGGCCCCGGCGGTCGCCCGGGCGATCGCGGTCGGTCAGCAGTCGAGCTAGAGGACCGCCGGCGACTCCGCATCCGCGGCGATCAACCTCGGCACACCCGAACCATCAGCGGGCACCGACCATACGTTGACCTGACCGGAGTTCTCGTCGATCTTGCCGTAGGCGACGGTGTTCGCGTCCAGCCAGGCGCCCTGGTCGTCGACATTGCCGGTTTCGGTGAGCGGGGTCCGCTGCTTCGTGGCGAGGTCGTAGACCTCGAGCCGCCAGGTCAGGTCCGGCAGCCGCTTCTTGTAGACCAGTCGCCGGTCGTCGGGGGAGAGCGACGGGCACTCCACGCCGTCGTCCAGGATGACCAGCGTTTCCGCCGCGAAGTCGCCGCGGACCAGATAGAGGTGCTCGCCGGTCGCCATGGTGGCGTAGAAGGTGTTGTCGTCGCCGGCGAAGCTCACGCCCCAGAAGTTGGCGTCGATCGGCAGCTTCTTGCCGTCGATCGTGAAGTCCTCGAGGGTCATGACGACCCGGCCGGACTCCAGGTCGAGGACGCCGGTCCGGGTGGAGAAGCCCGAGGTGAGATAGGAGTCGCCCGAGACGAAGACCGTCCACGCCACCATCCGGCCGTCGGCGGAGACCCGGGCCCGGGTGGGCACGCCGGGGATCGGGAACTCCTTGATCGGGTTCAGGGACTCGTCCAGCACCGACAGCCGAAAGACGCCGGACCCATCCCGAAACAGACAGACCGCCCGGCCCGCGGCCGCGTAGGCGCGCGCGCATTCGGCTTTGCTCTGCGCCCGATGGCCATCGGCCTCGACCACGGCGAGGTGTCCGGTTTCGGTGTCGCGGACCAGCAGGCCCGGGGTCCGCAAGGTGACCGACGGGTCGACCCGGACGGTCTCCTCGCGGCGGGTCGCCGCCCAGACCACGGCGATGGTGATCAGCATCACCGACGCCACCACGGTGATCACGATCCGGCCCCTCACCGCGCCTCCCGGACCGGACGCAGCAGGAGGGCACAGCACGGCAGCAGCACGGCCGCCGTCGCCGCAGCGGCCAGGCAGGCGACCTGGACGCTGGCGTAGGTCCAGAGCACCCCGAAAAGCACCGAGGAGATCAGGTACGCCACCGCCTGGCCGGTCTGCAGGAGTGCCAGCCCGGTGGTCTTGCGATCGTCGGGCACGAACGGCAGCACCAGAGCGACGAGCACGCCGTCGGTCGCGGCGTAGAAGGCACCGTAGAGCGCGACGATCAGCGCCAGGGGCGCGCTGCCGACCGCGAGCAGCATGTAGACCGCGAGCAGGCAGGCGTAGCCGGCGACCACCACCGGCCAGCGCCCGATGCGATCGGCCAGCCGGCCCAACGGGATGGCCAGCAACAAGAAGGACAGGCTGGTGCCGACCGCGAGCAGCGGGAACGCGACGATGGGCAGGTCGTTCCGGTCCTGCAGCACGAGGAAGACGAAGCCGTCGCCGATGGTCACCAGACCGAGCAGCGCGGCAACCAGGCACAGTCGGCGGAAGGCCGGACTGCGCACCAGCGGGGCGACGCCGGCCCCGCGGGCGCGCGCGACCCGGACCGCGCCGGCCCGGTTGTCGACGAAGAGGGCCAGCACGATCAGGCCGATCAGCGCGGCGCACAGACTGCCGACGAAGACCGATTCGTAAGAGGCCGATCCCGCCAGGGCGAGCAGTCCCAGCGCGGCCAGTGGCCCAAGGAAGGCGCCGGTGCTGTCCATCGCCCGGTGCAGCCCGAATGCCTGGCCGAGGTCACGCTGGTCGACGCTCAGCGCGATCATGGCGTCCCGAGGGGCGGTCCGCAGACCCTTGCCGGTGCGATCGACCGCCAGGACCGCCCCGATCGCCGCGGGCGCGGTGACGACCAGCAGGCCCACCTTGGCCAAGGCGGACAGCCCGTAGCCGAGCCCGGCCACCAGCTTCCGGGCCTGGAAGCGGTCGGCGCACCAGCCGCCGAGCAGCCGGGTCAGCGCCGTCGCACCGGTGTAGATCCCGTCGAGCAGGCCGTACTGGGCGAAGCTCAGGTGCAACCCGAGGACCAGGTACGCCGGGAGGACCGCGGTGACCATCTCCGAGGAGACGTCGGTGGCCATGCTGACCAGGCCGAGGGCCACCACGTTCCCGGTCGCGACTCGGCGCCAGGCCGGTGGCCGCAGCCGCGCGTCGCGGAGCGCGTCGGCCAGGTACATGGTTGTCGAGCCTAGGCGCGAGTCGCGGCCGGCACTGTCGGTTGCGGCGACTAGTGTTGGCGTCTGCCGAGTGTTGGGAGGTTGGTTCAGGCATGGCGGGGAGCACTCCGGCGGGCGGGAGCTTCGTCCACCTGCACGTGCACTCGGAGTACTCCATGCTCGACGGTGCCGCCCGGGTGGCCGACCTGTTCGCGGGCTGCGCCGAGATGGGGATGCCGGCGATCGCCGTCACCGACCACGGCAACACCTTCGCCGCGTACGAGTTCGCCAAGGCCGGCCAAGCCACCGGGGTCAAGCCGATCATCGGCATGGAGGCCTACGTCACCCCCAAGACCCACCGCAGCGAACGCCGGCGGGTGCGGTGGGGCGAGGACAAGGCGGGAGCCTCCAGCAGCGACGACGTCTCCGGCGGCGGCGCCTACACCCACATGACCGTGCTCTCGGAGAGCACGGAGGGCATGCACAACCTTTTCCGGCTCTCCTCGCTGGCCTCGCTCGAGGGCTACTTCTACAAGCCCCGGGTGGACCGCGAGCTGCTGTCGCGGTTCGCGACCGGGCTGATCGGGACCACCGGCTGCCCCGGCGGTGAGGTGCAGACCTACCTGCGGCTCGGCATGTTCGACGAAGCGCTGGCCAGCGCCGCGGAGCTGCGCGACATCTTCGGGTCGGGCAGCTACTACGTCGAGCTGATGGACCACGGGCTGGCCATCGAGAACCGGACCCGGACCGACCTGCTGGAGATCGCCCGGCGACTGAGGCTGCCGCTCGTTGCCACCAATGACCTGCACTACACCCACCAGTCCGAGTCGGCCGCGCACGAGGTGCTGCTGTGCGTCCAGTCGGCCTCCACGCTGGCGGATGCGAACCGGTTCAAGTTCGAGGGCGACGGCTACTACCTGAAGACCCCCGCCGAGATGCGCGCGCTGTTCGCCGACCTTCCGGAGGCCTGCGACAACACTCTGGCCATCGCCGAGCGCTGCGACGTGAGCTTCACCCCGGGCAACGGCACCTACATGCCTCGGTTCCCGTGCCCCCCGGGCGAGACCGAGGCGTCGTGGTTCTCCCATGAGGTGGACGCAGGACTGCGCCGTCGCTATCCCGAGGGCATCTCCACCGAGGTTCGCCGGCAGGCGGACTTCGAGAAGGAGGTGATCATCTCGATGGGCTTCGCCGGCTACTTCCTGGTGGTCGCCGACTTCATCAACTGGGCCAAGGACCACGGCATCCGCGTCGGCCCCGGCCGCGGCTCCGGCGCCGGGTCGATCGCTGCGTACGCCATGCGGATCACCGACCTCGACCCGCTCGTCCACGGGCTGATCTTCGAACGCTTCCTGAACCCGGACCGGGTGTCGATGCCGGACTTCGACATCGACTTCGACGAGCGCCGCCGGGGCGAGGTGATCCGGTACGTCACCGAGAAGTACGGCGACGAGCGGGTGAGCCAGATCGTCACCTACGGAACGATCAAGGCCAAGCAAGCGGTCAAGGACGCGTCCCGGGTTCTCGGCTACCCGTTCGGGGTGGGGGAGAAGATCACCAAGGCGATGCCGGCGCCGGTGATGGGCAAGGACGTCTCGCTGGCCAAGATCTTCGACCCCGAGGACAAGCGGTACGGCGAGGGCGCGGAGTTCCGTGCGCTCTATGGGGCCGACCCCGACGTCAAGACGGTGGTCGACACCGCCAAGAACCTGGAGGGTCTGAAGCGGCAGTGGGGAGTGCACGCCGCCGGGGTGATCATGTCCTCCGAGCCGCTGATCGACATCATCCCGATCATGCGCCGGGAGCAGGACGGGGCGATCATCACCCAGTTCGACTACCCGACCTGCGAGGCTCTCGGGCTGATCAAGATGGACTTCCTCGGGCTGCGCAACCTCACTGTGCTCGAGGACGCGCTGACCAACATCGCGGGGAACCGGGGCTTCGACCTGGTGCTGGAGGATCTTCCGCTGGACGACGCGCCGACGTACGCGCTGCTCGGCCGCGGAGACACGCTGGGGGTCTTCCAGCTCGACGGTGGCCCGATGCGCTCGCTGCTCAGGCTGATGCGACCCGACAACTTCGAGGACATCTCGGCGGTGCTGGCGCTCTACCGGCCCGGACCGATGGGGGCGGACAGCCACACCAACTACGCCCTGCGCAAGAACGGCCGCCAGGAGATCAGCGCGATCCACCCGGAGCTGGCCGAGCCACTGGCGGAGATCCTGGGCACGACGTACGGGCTGATCGTCTACCAGGAACAGGTGATGGCGATCGGGCAGAAGGTCGCCGGCTTCACGCTCAGCCAGGCCGACAACATGCGGCGCGCCATGGGCAAGAAGAAGAAGGAGATCCTGGACGCGGAGTTCATGCCGTTCTCCGCCGGCATGCGCCAGAACGGCTACAGCGACACGGCCATCCGCGCGCTGTGGGAGATCCTGGTGCCGTTCTCCGACTATGCGTTCAACAAGGCCCACACCGCCGCGTACGGGATGGTGTCCTACTGGACCGCCTACCTGAAGGCCAACTATCCGGCCGAGTTCATGGCGGCGCTGCTCACCTCGGTGGCCGACGACAAGGACAAGATGGCCATCTACCTCAACGAGTGCCGCCGGATGGGCATCTCCGTGCTCCCGCCCGACGTCAACGAGTCGGCGGCGAACTTCACTCCGGTCGGCACCGATATCCGCTTCGGCCTGACCGCGGTGCGCAACGTCGGGCACAACGTGGTCGACGGCATCGTCGCGGCCCGCGAGCAAGAAGGCAAGGCCGTCAGCTTCCACGGTTTCCTCGACCAGGTGCCGCTGGTGGTCTGCAACAAGCGGGTGATCGAGTCGCTGGTCAAGGCCGGGGCGTTCGACTCGATGGGACACACCCGCCGCGGACTGATGAGCGTCTACGACAGCGCGGTCGATGCCGTGCTGGATCTGAAGCGCAACGAGGCGCACGGACAAGACGATCTGTTCGGCGACCTGGCCGAGACCGATCCGGTGCTGACCGGCAGCGTCCCCGACCTGCCCGACTGGGACAAGCGGACCAAGCTGGCCTTCGAGCGCGAGATGCTCGGCCTGTACGTCAGCGACCATCCGCTGCAGGGTCTCGACCACGTGCTCGCCGCTGAACGGGACGTCGGGATCGGCCAGCTGCTGGCCGAGGACGGACCGCGTGAGGGCCAGGTCACCATCGCGGGAATGATCACCAATGTGACCCGCAAGACGACCCGGCGCGGTGACATCTGGGCGGTGATCACGGTTGAGGACCTCGAGGCCTCGATCGAAGTGCTGCTCTTCCCCAAGGCGTATGACGCCGTGGCGACCGTGCTGGCGACCGACACCGTGGTGAAGGTCAAGGGCCGGGTCAAGGTCGACGACGACACGGTCACGGTGAACGCCAGCGAACTCACCCTGCCGGATGTGTCCGAGGCGCCGACCGGACCGGTGGTGATCTCCCTGCCCGCGGTTCGCTGTACGCCGGCGGTGCTCGACCAGCTGCGCGAGGTGCTGGCGCATCACCCGGGGATGACCGAGGTGCGAATCCGGCTGCTCAAGCCCGAGGGCACCCTGGTCGCCCGGCTCCCCCGACATCGGGTGACGCCATCACCGCCGCTGATGGCCGACCTCAAGGCGCTGCTGGGACCGTCGTGTCTCGCGTCCTAGCCCGGGCGATCGCGTTCGTCCTGCTCGGACTCGGACTGGGGGCGGCGGCCGGCATCGTCTGGTGGGCGGTGGTGGATCTGCCCGCGTATGTGGTCAACCTCGACGGCGGCGCCTCGATCAGCGAGCGGGGCCTGACCGAGTTCCTCGGCGGCGACGCCTGGTTCTGCGCGCTCGGCGTGGTCGTCGGGACGCTGATCGGGATCGGCGGCTGGCGCTGGTTCCGCGACCTCGGCTGGCCGCTGGTGCTGGGCGTCTGTGGTTTGGCCGTCGCCTCCTCACTGGTCTGCTGGCTGGTCGGCTATCAGCTCGGGCCGGGGGAGTTCGCACCGCGGCTGGCGGCGGCCCGGCCAGGCGACCTGGTGCCGATCGAGCTCACTCTGCGGGCCAACGCGTCGTTGCTGGTCTGGCCGTTCATGGCCGTGGTGCCGGTGTTGCTCGGATCCTCCCTCGGCCGCGACGACGAGGAGCCACGACCGCTGCTGCGACGTAAGTCCGTGCCAGCCGGCTCAGCCACCCGACCGCCGGAGAACGGCTAGGCACCAAGCGCACACACCACGGCTCCGGTCAGCCGGATCAGCTCCTCCGGTGCCAGCTCGACATCGAGCCCGCGCCGGCCAGCGGAGATGAGGATGGTGTCGAAGTCGCTGGCCGATGCGTCAACGAGAGTGCGCAACCGGGTCCGCTGTCCCAGCGGCGAGATGCCGCCGACGACGTAGCCGGTGGACCGGGCCGCCGCTGCCGGATCCGCCATACCCACCTTTTTCGCGCCGACCGCTGCCGCCGCGGCCTTCAGGTCCAGCTGCCGGGCCACCGGCACCACGGCGACGATCAGCTCGCCGCCGGCGTCCACGACCAGGGTCTTGAAGATCCGCTCCCGGTCGACCCCGAGCGCGGCGGCCGCCTCCTCACCGAAGCTGCTCACCCCGTCGCCATGGGCGTACGCGTGCAGGCTGAAGGTGACACCGGCCTGGGTCAGTGCGGTGGTGGCCGGCGTCCCACCGGCCGACCTTCTGGCCATCAGGTCACCAGCCGGATCAGCGCCGTCACCGCGATCGCGACCACGAAGACCACCAACAGCCCACGCCGGAGAAGCAAGGCCACCACCCCGGCGGCGAAGCCGGCCAGCACCGCCCAGTCCACCGCGAACGCCCCTGCTTCGGTGAACAGCTCGACCGCCACCAGGGCGGACAGCATCGCCACCGGAAGGAAACCGGCAATCCGCTGCACAGTGGGATGGGCCAGCACCGACTCCGGCAGAGACACGCCGGCCAGCTTGAGCAGGTAGGTTCCGACGGAGGCGACGATCACCGCCACCCAGAGCACGGTCACGATGGCACCTTCTGCGGTCGGCGCAGTCCGGCGACGAGCGCGGCCGCGGCGGCCGCCACCACCGGTACGCCCGGCGCGACGAACGGGACCAGCGCGAGGGCGATGACCACGCCGGCCAGCGCAACCCAGCGGTTCTCGGCCCGCTGCAGCGCCGGCCAGAGCAGCGCAAGGAAGACCGCGGGCGCCGCTGCATCCAGTCCGAAGTCACGCGGGTCGATGACCGATCCGAGCAGTGCGCCGGCCAGGCTCCCGGACTGCCAGCAGACGAAGAGGACGAGTCCGGCGGCCCAGAACGCGTACCGTTTGGCCGGCGGCGTCGGCTGCCCGACCGCCATCGCGGTGGTCTCGTCGATCACGAACTGCGCAGTGGCGAGCCGGCGGAGCCCCCGAGGCGCCAGGATCTCCGACATCGTGCACGCCGTAGAAGGTGTTGCGGACGCCGAGCAGCAGCGCGGTCGGAATGGCGGTCAGCGGCGAACCAGCCGTCGCGACCACGCCGGCGAAGGCGAACTGAGAGGCGCCGGAGAACATCACCAGGCTGAGCACCATCGTCTGGGCCACGCTCAGCCCGGAGCCGACGGCCACCGCCCCGTACGCCATGCCGAACGCCCCGGCGTACAGCCCCAGGCCGACGGATGCTCGCAGGATCGCGCCGCGCTGCGGCAGGGCGCTCCCGGTCACCGGGCCACCGTACCGACGGTGCTCACCGCAGCACCGCCACGATCTGAACCAGCAACGGAGCGACGAGCAAGGCCGGCAGCAGGTTGCCCACCGGGACCATCCGGATCGCCAGCAGCCGCAGCGCGACCCCGAGCAGCAGCAGGCCGCCGCAGGCGGTGATGGCGTCGAGATGGGCAGCGGGCAGGAAGTCGCCGATCAGTACGCCGACCAGGGTGAGGCTGCCCTGGATCACGGCAACGGCCAGTGCCGAGGCCATCACGCCCGACCCCGAGGGACGCCGCGAAGGCGATCGCCGCGAACCCGTCCAGCGTCGCCTTGAGCAGCAGCTGGTCGGCGCCCAGACCCAGCCCGTCGGACAACGCACCCAGAATGGTCAACGGACCGACGCAGAACACCAAAGATGCGGTGACGAACCCCTCGATGAACCGGTCGTGGTCGCGACGAATTGCGGGCGAGCCGGCGGCGCAGCCAGTCGCCAACGTCGTTCAGCCGGCGCTCGATGTCGAGCAACGAACCGGCGATGCCACCGAGCAGCAGGGCACCGAGCACGATCAGCACCGGCGCACTCCGGCCGACGGCCGCAGCGAGATCCGGCGACGTGACCTCGATGGCCGCCAGCGCGCCGATCAGTAGCGTGACCAGGCCGAGCGCGTCGGTGACCGTCGCCCGAGTCCGCTCCGGCAGCGATGACCCAGCAGCAGTCCCAGGCCTGCTCCCAGCAGCACCGTGGCGACGTTGACGAGGGTGCCGAAGCCAGGAAACATCGTCGCGACTCTAACGGAGATCTCACTAGACTCACCCCCGTGTTGCGGGTGATCGACCTGCGCGGCCGGCGGGCGCGCGGCGAGGAACTGGACTACGCCCGGCTGGTGCCGCGGGCCGAGTTCGACGTCGACGCCGCGCTGAACGTCGTCCGGCCCATCTGTGACGACGTCGCGCAACTCGGTGCCAAGGCGATCGCGGCGTACTCGCTGCGCTTCGACCACGTCGTGCCGAAGTCCTTCCGCGTCGACCCGGAGACGATGCGGACGGCCGCCGAAGGCCTCGACCAGGAGCTGCGGGCGGCGTTCCAGACCGCGATCGACCGGCGCGGCAAGGTGAGCGCCGCGGAGCGCGGCCCAGAGCTGGTCGAGGTCGACCTGGGACCAGGCGCCCAGGTCAGCCAGCGGCTGGTACCGGTGGGCCGGGTCGGCCTCTACGTTCCCGGCGGCCTCGCGCCGTTGGCCTCCAGCGTGATCATGAACGTGGTTCCGGCGCAGGTGGCCGGCGTGGGTTCGATCGCGCTGGCGTCGCCACCGCAGCGGGAGTTCGGCGGTCTGCCGCACCCGAACGTGCTGGCACTCTGCCACCTGCTCGGCGTGTCGGAGGTGTACGCCGTCGGCGGTGCGCAGGCGATCGCCATGTTCGCGTACGGCGTGCCCGAGCTTTGTCCGCCGGTGGATCTGGTCAGCGGTCCCGGCAACATCTACGTGGTCGCCGCCAAGCGGCTGCTCCGGGACCGGGTCAACATCGACTCCGAGGCCGGGCCGACCGAGATCGCCGTGCTGGCCGACCGTACCGCCGACCCGGTCCACGTCGCCGCCGACCTGATCTCCCAGGCCGAGCACGACCCGCAGGCCGCCGCGGTCCTGGTGACCGACTCGACCGGGCTGGCCGAGGCGGTCCAGGCCGAGCTGGCTGATCAGGTGCCCGCGACCAAGCACGCCGAACGGATCAGCCAGGCCCTCACCGGCCGGCAGTCCGCAATAGTGCTGGTGGACGACATGGCCCAGGGCATCGACGTGGTCAACGCCTACGCGGCCGAGCACCTGGAGATCCAGGCGGTGGACGCCGCCCGCGTCGCCGGCCGGATCACCAACGCCGGCGCGATCTTCCTCGGACCGTGGTCGCCGGTGTCGCTGGGCGACTACTGCGCCGGCAGCACGCACGTCCTGCCCACCGGGGGATCCGCCGGCCACTCCGCCGGGCTCAGCGTCCGCACCTTCCTGAAGGCGGTGCACGTGATCGACTACTCCCGTTCGGGGCTGGCCACGGTCGCGCGCGCGGTGGAGACGTTCGCCGAGGCGGAGGACCTGCCCGCGCACGGCGCCGCCGTGGCTGCGCGGTTCCGCTCATGACCGCGACCCCGACGTTGGCCGACCTGCCGCTTCGGCCCGAGCTGGTCGGCGCGGTGCCCTACGGCGCCCCGCAGCTCGACGTACCGGTCTGCCTCAACGTCAACGAGAACCCCTATCCGCCGAGCGAACACGTCGTGGCGGAGATCGCCGCGGCGGCGGCGGTCGCGGCCCGGTCGATGAACCGCTATCCGGAACGGGACGCGTACGCCCTCCGGTCGGATCTGGCCCGCTATCTCGGCCACGGGCTGGTCGCCGAGCAGATCTGGGCCGCCAACGGCAGCAACGAGGTCATGCTGCACGTGCTCCAGGCCTTTGCCGGACCGGGCCGGACGGTGCTGTCCTTCGCGCCGACGTACTCGATGTATCCGGAGTACGCCCGCGACACCCACAGCACCTGGCGCACCGTGCCACGCCGCGAGGACTTCACCATCGACGTCGCCGATGCCGTGACCGCCGTCCGCGACATCGAGCCCGACGTGGTTTTCGTGGCCAGCCCGAACAACCCGACCGGGACCGCGGTGAGCACGAACGTGCTGGTCGCCCTCTGTGAGGCCGCGCCGGGCGTCGTCGTGGTCGACGAGGCCTACCACGAGTTCGCCCGCGCCGGTACGCCGAGTGCGCTGGACCTGCTGCCGCGCTTCCCCCGGCTCGCGGTCGACCCGGACCATGTCCAAGGCGTTCGCCTTCGCCGGCGGACGGTTGGGCTATCTGGCCGCCGCGCCGGCCTTCGTTGACGCGCTGCGGATCGTCCGGCTGCCCTACCACCTGTCCGCGGTCACCCAGGCCGTCGCCCGGGTGGCGCTGGCCAACGCCCCGGAGATGCTGGCCGCCGTCGCCGCGCTCCGGGAGGCTCGTGACGATCTTGCGGCCTGGCTGGCGGGGCGCGGGCTGCGGGTCGCGGAGTCCGACGCCAACTTCGTTCTGTTCGGCCGCTTCGTCGACCGGCACGGCGTCTGGCAGGCGCTGCTCGACCGTGGCGTCCTGATCCGTGAGGTCGGGCCGGACGGCTGGCTGCGGGTCTCGGCCGGGACACCGGCGGAGATGGCGGCGTTCAAGGCCGCACTGACCGAAGTGTTGGAGGAGAAGAGATGAGGAACAGGCAGCGGACCGCGAGCCTCGAGCGGGCGACCTCGGAGTCCAAGGTCTCGGTCCGGCTCGACCTGGACGGCACCGGCGAGTCGACGATCTCGACCGGCGTCGGCTTCTACGACCACATGCTGACTGCGCTCGCCCGGCACTCGCTGATCGACCTGGAGGTGCAGGCCGAAGGGGACCTGCCGATCGACGCCCATCACACGGTCGAGGACACGGCGATCGTGCTCGGCCAGACGCTGCGCGAGGCACTGGGCGACAAGATCGGGATCCGCCGGTTCGGCGACGCGCTGGTGCCGCTGGACGAAGCCCTCGCCCAGGCGGTGGTCGACGTGTCCGGCCGGCCCTACTGCGTGCACAACGGGGAACCGGAGAGCCAGGCGTACGTGCGGATCGGCGGCGGCACCGAGCACAGCGTGCCCTACACCGGCTCGCTGACCCGGCACGTGTTCGAGACGCTGGCCTTTCATGCCCACCTGTGCCTGCACGTCACGCTGCTGGCCGGCCGCGACCCACACCACGTCGTGGAGTGCCAGTTCAAGGCGGTCGCCCGAGCGCTGCGGGACGCGATCAGCCTCGATCCCCGGGTGGTCGGTGTGCCGAGCACCAAGGGCAGCCTGTGAAGGTCGTGGTCCTGGACTACGGCTCGGGCAACCTCCGCTCGGCCGAGCGTGCGCTGGCCCGGGCCGGGGCCGAGGTCACCGTCACGTCGGACCGGTCCGCGGCGCTGGCGGCGGACGGCCTGGTCGTGCCCGGCGTCGGAGCCTTCGCTGCCTGCATGGACGGACTCGCAGCGATCGACGGCCCGGTGATCATCGCCGAGCGGCGCGCCGCCGGACGTCCCACCCTGGCCATCTGCGTCGGGCATCAGGTGCTGTTCGACGCGGGGATCGAGCACGGCGTACGCGCCCCCGGCTGTGCGGTATGGCCCGGCGTCGTGGAGCGGCTGCGGGCCGAGCGGCTGCCCCACATGGGCTGGAACACGGTGACGGCGGGGGAGGGCAGCCGGCTGTTCGCCGGTGCTGAGTCCGATCGGTTCTACTTCGTGCACAGCTACGGTGTGCGCGGCGTACGACCCGCCGCCCGGTCAGATCGCCACGTGGGCCGACCATGACGGCGACCGCTTCCTCGCCGCGCTCGAGGACGGGCCCTTGTGGTCCACCCAGTTCCACCCCGAGAAGTCCGGCGACGCCGGTGCTCGGCTGATCGCCAACTGGGTCGACACGCTGCGCTGACCGGGTGCCGGTTTCCCATGTTGCATGGGAAACTGGCCGATTGCCTCCAGGAAGCTTCCTATGGAGAACAGCCAGATTCCTATGGTTTCGTCGCCGGCAGGCCCGTGCCAGGCTGATGCCATGGCGACGAAGGGCTGGCTCGACTACTGCCTGGCCAAGCCTGGCGCGTGGCGCGACGAGCCCTGGGAGGGCGACACCGTGGTCAAGGTCGGGAGCAAGATCTTCGCCTTCTTCGGCGCCGACGACCCGCCGACCGGAATCGGCCTCAAGTGCGGCGACCGGGAGACCGCCGACCTGCTGATCGAGCGCTACCCGAATGCCGTCAGCCGCAGCGGCTACATCGGCCAGCACGGCTGGAACAGCATCACCCTCGACGGCACCATCCCCGACGACGAGGTGGCCGAGCTGATCGACGCCTCGTACGCGCAGATCGTGGCCAAGCTGCCGAAGAAGGAACGGCCCGGCTGAGCGAGGGTCTTCTGGACCGACCGACTTCGTCGCCGAGGGCAGTAGGGTCATCGAGTGCCTGCGGCCGTTGCTGACCTCGTCCTGCTGCCGGCCGTCGACGTCGCCGGCGGTCAGGCCGTTCAGCTGGAGCAGGGCCGGGCCGGTACCGAGAAGCGTTTCGGCGATCCGCGAGCGGCGGCCGCAGCGGTGGCAGGAGGCCGGCGCCGAGTGGATCCACCTGGTCGATCTGGACGCCGCCTTCGGCCGCGGCCACAACGCCGAGATCATCGCCGAGGTGACCGCGTACGCCGGACTCCACGTGGAGCTGTCCGGCGGTATCCGCGACGACGAGACCCTGGAACGCGCGCTCGCGACCGGCTGTGCCCGGGTGAACATCGGCACCGCCGCTCTGGAGCAGCCGGAGTGGTGCGCCGAGGTCATCGCGGCCTACGGAGATCGGATCGCCGTCGGCCTCGACGTACGCGGCAGCCGGCTCGCCGCCCGCGGCTGGACCCGCGAGGGTGGTGACCTCCTCGAGACACTGCATCGCCTGGACGAGGCCGGCTGTGCCCGGTACGTGGTGACCGACGTCAACTCCGACGGCATGCTCGCCGGGCCCAACCTGAACCTGTTGCAGCAGGTCTGTGCCGAGACCGACAAGCCGGTGGTGGCCAGCGGCGGGATCAGCCGGCTCACGGACATCCACGCCCTTCGCGGGATGATCCCGCTCGGCGTGGAAGGTGCGATCATTGGCACGGCGCTGTACGTCGGGAGCTTCACCCTCGACGAGGCCCTGCAGGCGGCGCGTTCAACCACGACAGAGAGCAGCGACGGATGACCACGGCACCGGCCGACACCTTCCGCCGGGCGACTGACGCCGAGCCGGCCCCCGCCCGGCAGCAGCTGGCCGGCCGGCTCTGCGAGTTGTTGGCCGGCAAGAAGATCGTCATGACCGGCGTCACCGGCTTCATCGGCGAGCAGCTGCTGTGGAAGATCCTCACCGAGCTGCCCGACACCCGCGCCGCCGTCCTGGTCCGCCGGAAGGGCTCGGCCAGCGCCCGGGACCGCGTCCTGGCCCTGCTGCGCAAGCCGATCTTCGCCGAGGCCCGAGACGCCGCGGGCGGTGTCGAGGCGCTGCTGGACGCCCGGATCGAGGTGATCGAGGGTGACCTGCCCAATGTTCCCGAGCTGCCGCCCGATCTCGACATCGTCGTGCACTGCGCCGGCGACGTGTCCTTCGACCCGCCGATCGACCAGGCCTTCAACACCAACGTGGTCGGCACCCAGCAGCTGATGGAGCGGATGCTCGCCGCGGTCGGCAACGCCGACGGCACGCGCCGGGTGGTACCGCACTACGTGCACATCTCGACCGCGTACACCGCCGGGCGGCGGCGGGGCGCGATCCCGGAGGCGGCACATGAGCACACCGTCGACTACCGGGAGGAGACGGCCGCAGGGCTCCGGATGCGTGAGCTGATCGAGGCCGAGTCCCGTACGCCGGAACGGCTGGCCGCGTTGCGCAAGCAGGCGGAACGGCGGCACCGGCGAGCCGGTTTCCTGACCACCGCCGCCGACACCGAGCGCCGCCGGTTGGAGTGGGTGGAGACGGAGCTGGTCCGGGCCGGCACCGAGCGGGCCCGATCCCTGGGCTGGACCGACGTCTACACCTTCACCAAGGCCCTCGGCGAGCGGGTGGTCGCCGAGCTGGGTGCCGAGATCAAGATCTCGATCGTCCGGCCCGCCATCGTCGAGTCGTCCTGGAAGCATCCGCAACCCGGCTGGATCGAGGGCTTCAAGATGGCCGAGCCACTCATCCTGGCCTACGGCAAGGGCGAGCTGCCGGAGTTTCCCGCCTCGCCCGACTCGGTGCTGGACATCGTGCCCTGCGACCACGTGGTCAACGCCATCGTCGCCGTCTGCGCCACCGAACCGGAGCCGGGCGAACCCGCCTACTACCACGTCAGCTCGGGCGCGCGGAACCCGTTGACCTTCAGCAGCATGTACACCCACATCCGGAACTACTTCCTCGAGCACCCGCTGGAGAACACCGCCAAGCCGGGCCAGCCGCTGCCGGAGTGGCGCTTCCCCGGCGCCGCCCCGATCGAGCGGCTGCTCTCGACCTCCGAACGCGCCTACACCGTGGCCGATCGGGTGATCAGCCATGCCCCGCGGTCGGACCGCACCCGCAAGCTGGCCCGGGATCTGGACCGGTTCCGCGGCCGGCTCAAGTTCATCCGCCGCTATCACTCCCTCTACAACGAGTACGCCCAGTCCGAGCTGCACTTCGTCGACGACAACACCCTCGCCTTGACCCGATCACTCGATCCGCGCGACGTCGATGCCTTCGCCTTCGACACGGCGGTCTTCGACTGGAAGACCTACATCCAGGAGGTGCACACGCCCTCGGTGGTCGCCCCGGTGCGCCGGATGGACGCGCTGCGCAGCAGGCGGGGCAGCAAGCCGACCACGATGAAGGACCTGAGCTCCGACACCGCCGGGGCCAGCGCGGTGGCGATCTTCGACCTGGACGGCACGATCATGTCGACCAACGTGGTCGAGCAGTACCTGTGGGCGCGGCTCCCGGAGCTGAGCACCGCCGGACAGCTGGCCGAGGTGGCGCAGGTGATGCGCCGGCTGCCCGGCTACCTGCTGGCCGAGCAGAAGGACCGAGGCAGCTTCCTGCGTGCGGTCTACCGGCGCTACCGCGGGATGGACCTCGCCGAGCTGGAGCATCGGGTCGACACCACCATGGCGCCGGCCATCCTCAGCCGGCTCTCGCCCGAGGCGCTGCAGCGGATCACCGAGCACCGTGCGGCCGGGCACACCACCATCCTGATCACCGGCGCGGTGCGCACCTTCACCCGGCCGCTGCGGGAGTACTTCGACGTGATCGTCGCGGCCGAGCTGGACGTGGACGACGACGGCCGGTGCACGGGCTTCCTGGCGACGCCGCCGCTGGTCGGCGAGTCCCGGGCCGCGTGGTTGAAGCACTACGCCGCTCTGCACGACATCGACCTGACCCGCAGCTTCGCGTACGCGGACTCCCACCCGGACCTGCCGATGCTCTCCACCGTCGGCAACCCCGTCGTGGTCAGCCCCGATGTCGCGCTGATGCGGGCCGCGCAGCGCAACCAGTGGTCCATCGTGGAGTGGAAGATCAAGCCCGCCACGCCCCGCTGGCAGATCCCTCGCTGACCCCCTGCAGATTCGAACGCAGCGTCCGATTCCCGCGCTGGGCTCCGGATACTTCCGGAGTGCAGTGCGAAGATCGGGCGTACAGTCCGGCCGGTACTATCGCCGTCATGTCCGGACACTCCAAGTGGGCCACCACCAAGCACAAGAAGGCCGTGGTGGACGCGCGCCGGGGCAAGCTGTTCGCCAAGCTGATCAAGAACATCGAGGTCGCGGCCCGAATCGGCGGCGGTGACCCGGCCGGCAACCCGACGCTGTACGACGCGATCCAGAAAGCCAAGAAGAGCTCGGTGCCCAACGACAACATCGACCGGGCGGTCAAGCGCGGCTCGGGCGCCGAGGGCGGCGGCGCCGACTACGAGACCTTGATGTACGAGGCGTACGGCCCGGGCGGGGTCGCCCTCCTGATCGAGTGCCTCACCGACAACCGGAACCGCTCCGCCTCCGACGTGCGGGTGGCTGTCACCCGCAACGGGGGAACCATGGCCGACGCCGGATCCACCGCCCGGATGTTCAGCCGCAAGGGCGTGGTGGCCGTCGCCAAGCAACAGGACAGCCGTACCTTGACCGAGGACGACGTGCTGGAAGCCACCCTGGACGCCGACCCGGAGGAGATCAACGACCTCGGCGACACCTTCGAGATCATCACCGATCCGGCGAACACCGTTGCGGTGCGCACGGCCGTCGAGGCCGCCGGGTTCGACTACGAGTCGGCCGAGGTGTCGTTCGTCCCCGACTACGAGGTCGAGGTGGACGCACCGGTCGCCGAGAAGCTGATGCGGATCATCGACGCGCTCGAGGACTCCGACGACGTCCAGAACGTGTACGCGAACTTCGATGCCTCCGACGAGGTGCTGGCCGGCATCGGCTGACCGGCGTGTCGGGGCCCTCCAGCCCGGCACACCGCATAGAGTTCTGCGAACAGATGTTCGTATAGCAAACTGGAGGGGGATCGCGTGCGCGATCTCGTCATGCCGGATCGGGGGGAGCGCATGCGGGTGCTCGGAGTCGACCCGGGCCTGACCAGGTGCGGGCTCGGCGTCGTGGACGGGCTGCCGGGCCGGCAGCCACAGCTGATCGCTGTCGACGTGATCCGTACGCCGCCCGACCTGGAGACCGCTCGCCGGCTGATGATGCTCGATGAGACCATCGGCGCCTGGATCACCGAGCATCGGCCGACTGCTATGGCCGTGGAGCGGGTGTTCGCCCAGCACAACGTGCAGACCGTGATGGGAACCGCCCAGGCCGCCGGAGTGGCGATGCTGGTGGCGGCCCGCCGCGGCATCGCGGTGACCTTGCACACTCCGAGCGAGGTGAAGGCGTCGATCACCGGCTCCGGCCGGGCCTCCAAGGAGCAGGTCGGTGCGATGGTCAGCCGGATCCTCCGGCTGGCGGAGGCCCCTCGCCCGGCCGACGCCGCCGATGCGCTCGCCCTCGCGATCTGCCACGTCTGGCGCGGTGGCACGACCGCCCGGCTCGACGCGGCGATGGAGGCCGCAGCGGCTCAGTCGGAGCGGCAGCAGCAAGCGTTCCGGCGAATCCGGTCAACCAACAGCCTGGAGCGCGGCGACATCCAGCCCAAGCGGCGAGCCGCGACTTGATCGCTCAAGTCAGCGGCACCGTCCTGCAAGTCGGACCGACGTCGGCCGTGATCGAGGTGGGCGGTCTGGGCGTCCTGACCTTGTGCAGCCCCAACACCGTCGCCGGCCTGCGGATCGGGCAGCACGCCACGCTGGCCACCGCACTGGTCGTTCGGGAGGACTCGCTCACGCTCTACGGCTTCGCCTCCAGCGACGAGCGGGAGTTCTTCGAGCTGCTGCTGACCGCGACCGGTGTCGGCCCGAAGCTGGCTCAGGCGGCTCTCGCCGTACTCAGTCCCGACGAGCTGCGGCGGGCGATCGCCGGAGAGAACCTGGTCCAGCTCTGCAAGGTGCCCGGTATCGGCCGCAAGGGCGCGCAACGGATCGTTCTCGAGCTCAAGGACAAGATCAACGCCGTCGCGATGCCGGAGGAGCGTACGCCGTCACCCGGCCCCGGCGCCGCCTGGCGGGACCAGGTTGCGCAGGGTCTGCAGGGTCTCGGCTGGTCGGCGCGCGACGCCGACGTGGCCTGCGCCGAGGTGGAGCACCTGGTGACCGACGATCCCGACGTCAGCGTTCCGGTGCTGATGCGGGCGGCGTTGCAGACCTTGGCGCGCCGGTGAGCCGTGAGCCTGTCCGAAACGGATCTGAGCGGGCTGGTCCGGCCGGCCAGCGATCCGGATGAGCGGGCCGCCGAGTCAGCCCTGCGGCCGACCACTCTCGCGGAGTTCGACGGGCAGCCGCGGGTCAGCAATCAGCTGGGCCTGGTGCTGGAGGCCGCCCGGCACCGCGGCGGCGTAGCCGACCACGTCCTGCTCTCCGGACCGCCCGGACTGGGCAAGACCACCCTGGCCATGATCATCGCCAGCGAGATGTCGGCCCCGCTGCGGATCTCCAGCGGACCGGCGATCACCCACGCCGGCGACCTGGCTGCGATCCTGTCCGGGCTGGTCGAGGGCGAGGTGTTCTTCCTCGACGAGATCCACCGGATGTCGCGTCCGGCCGAGGAGATGCTCTACCTGGCGATGGAGGACTTCCGGGTCGACGTGGTGGTCGGCAAGGGCCCGGGCGCGATGGCGATCCCCCTGGAGATCCCGCGGTTCACGCTGGTCGGCGCAACCACCCGCGCAGGACTGCTGCCTGGCCCGCTGCGCGACCGGTTCGGCTTCACCGCGCAGCTCGACTTCTACGACACCGGCGCTCTGGAACGCATCCTGCATCGCTCCGCCAGGCCTGCTCGGCGCCCGTCTGGATACCGCTGGCTGCGGCCGAGATCGCCCGCCGCTCGCGAGGTACGCCGCGGATCGCCAACCGACTGCTGCGCCGGGTCCGCGACTTACGCTCAGGTACGGGCCGACGGTCGGATCACCGAGCCCGTGGCCCGGGCGGCCCTGGAGCTCTACGAGGTGGACGAGATCGGGCTGGACCGGCTGGACCGGTCGGTGCTCTCGGCGATGTGTCAGCGGTTCGGCGGCGGACCGGTCGGCCTGTCGACACTGGCCATCGCGGTGGGGGAGGAGCGCGAGACCGTCGAAGAGGTCGCGGAGCCGTTCCTGGTCCGGCAGGGCTTCCTGATGCGGACTCCTCGGGGCCGGGTAGCCACCGGCGGCCGCCTGGCGCCACCTCGGCATCTCTCCGCCGGCCGGTCGGGCCGGGCCGGATCTGTTCGGCTGAGCGCCTTCTTGGGGGTTTTGCAGACAGAGTAGGTAGAGTACGGCGGTCGGTGCCTTTCGGGTGCCGCCCAGGAGCACGTACGCCCACCAGACCGGATGCCGGAGCAATGCAGCAATACTCGACCTTCATTCTGATCGCCTTGATGGTGGTCGCCTTCTACTTCTTGATCATGCGGCCGCAGAAGAAGCGGCAGCAGGCGGCGCAGAGGACGATCAACGAATCCCAACCCGGGACGCGGGTGATGCTCGGCAGCGGCGTGTTCGGCACCATCGTGGCGGTCGGCGACAAGCAGATCGTCCTCGAGATCGCACCCGGGGTCGAGCTGACCGTGCTGAAGCAGGCCATCTCACGGGTCGTCACCGACGAGGACGAGGACACCGAGTTCACCACCGACGAGGATGAGCTCGAGGACGAGGTGACCACCGAACCCGAGCCGGAGGCGCTGACCGACACCGAGCCGCCGGTCACCGGCACCGACCAGAAGCCGACGACCGCCGGCTGATCGCGGTCCTCTCTAGGACTTCACGCACGTGCCAACAACGACCACCGGGCATCCCGGACGCACCTTGATCGTGCTCGGCGTCCTGGTCGCCGGACTGATCACCCTGATGGCGGTGAACCAGACCTGGACGCCGAAGCTCGGTCTCGACCTGCAGGGCGGCACCACCATCACGCTGACCGCGCAGAACACCTCCGGCGGCGGACCGGTGGACCCGAACAGCCTCGAGCTTGCTCAGACCATCATCCAGAACCGGGTCGACAGCCTCGGCGTCGGCGAGTCCGAGGTGGTCACCGCGGGTGATCGGCAGCTGATCGTCACCGTCCCGAACGTGCAGCAGGACGAGCTGGTCCAGCTGGTCGGCCAGACCGCGTTGCTGCGATTCCGAGCCGTGTACGCTGCCGAGCAGGTACAGCCGCCACCGGCACCCGAGCCGACCGCGACCGAGTCAGCCTCGCCCAGCGGAGAGCCGACGGCCGAGGCGAGCGGCGATGCGACCCCCTCCGCGTCGACCACGATGGCTCCGCAATCGACACCAACCGCCAACAACAAGCCGTTCCCGGCGCTGCCGACCGCTCCACCGCAGCCACCGGACAAGGCATGTCAGAGTGCCGACGGCCAGGGCACACCCCAGGACCAGGCGATGGAGTGGGAGCCGAGCGAGGCCTGCCAGGCCGCGTTCGCGGAGTTCACCTGCGATCAAAAGCCGAACGACGTGCCTGACCAGGCCCTTTTCGCCTGCGACCAGACCGAGACCGAGAAGTACCTGCTCGGTCCCGACGCTGATCGAAGGTGACCAGCTGGCCACAGCCACGGCCGGAATCCCGCAGAACGGGATCGCGTGGCAGGTGAACCTGGAGTTCAACGCCGAGGGGGCGGAGCTGTTCGAGACCGCCACCACGGCGCTCTCGGCCAAGGAGCCGCCGCAGAACCAGTTCGCGATCGTGCTGGACGGCACCGTGATCTCCGCCCCGCGGGTGGAGAACCCGATTCCCGGCGGGCGGGCCGAGATCACCGGCAACTTCACCCAGCAGTCGGCCAACCAGCTGGCCAACACGCTGAAGTACGGCGCCCTGCCGCTGGCCTTCGAAGTCTCCGAGGTCAACAACGTCTCCGCGACGCTGGGCGGTGAGCAGCTCCGGGCCGGAATCATCGCCGGCATCATCGGCCTGGCCCTGGTCGTCGGGTTCTGCTTCCTCTACTACCGCGGGCTGGGCATCGTCGTGGTCGCCTCGCTGGGCGTCGCCGCGGTGATCACCTACGCCTGCATGGTGCTGCTCGGCAGCTCTGTCGGCTTCGCCCTCAACCTGCCCGGCATCGCCGGTGCGATCGTGGCCATCGGCATCACCGCCGACAGCTTCGTCATCTTCTTCGAGCGGATCCGCGACGAGGTACGCGAGGGCCGCAGCCTGCGGACCGCGGTGGAGACCGGCTGGCGGCGCGCCCGGCAGACCATCCTGATCGCCGACGCCGTGTCGATGCTCTCAGCCATCGTGCTGTTCGTCCTGGCGATCGGCTCGGTGAAGGGCTTCGCCTTCACCCTCGGCCTGACCACGCTGATCGACGTGCTGGTCGTCTTCATGTTCACCAAGCCGCTGATGTCGCTGCTGGCCCGGACCAAGTTCTTCGGCGGCGGGCACCGGCTGTCCGGGCTGGATCCGGCCCACCTCGGCGTCAGGCCTTGCCCGGGTCGCGTACCCGCCGGCCCTCTGTCGCGGTTGCGGCGGCGACGCAGCGAAGGACGGTGGCTAGGTGTCGAGGTTCAGTACCCTCACCAACCGGCTCTACACCGGCGAGATCTCCTACGACTTCATCGGCCGGCGCCGCCGCTGGTACATCCTCTCGGCGGTCCTGATCACGGTCTCGATCCTCGCGCTGACCCTGCGCGGCCTGACCTTCGGCATCGAGTTCCGCGGTGGCGCGGACTTCCGGGCCCCGACCCAGGTCACCGAGCAGACCGTCGACGAGATGCGGGTGGCCCTGGAGGCGACCGGCATACCCGGCATCGACGAGGCGATCATCAGCACCATCGGCGACTCCGAGGTGCGGGTGCAGACCGACGAGCTGGACCCGACCGAGGAGGTGCCGATGGTCCGGGGCGCGATCGGCGAGCAGGTCGGCGTTCCGCCGGACCAGGTCACCTACAGCCTGATCGGCCCCTCCTGGGGCGACCAGATCACCGATCGGGCGCTGATCGCGCTGGCGGTCTTCCTGACCCTGGTGTCGCTGGTCATCGGCGTCTACTTCCGCAACTGGAAGATGGCCGCGGCGGCACTGATCGCGCTCGTCCACGACCTGGTGCTGACCATCGGGATCTACGCCCTGGTCGGGTTCACCGTGACCCCGGCGACCCTGATCGGCGTGCTCACCATCCTCGGCTACTCGCTCTACGACACGGTGGTGGTCTTCGACAAGGTCAGGGAGAACACCCGCGATCTCAAGTCCAGTACGACCAAGACCTACTCCGAGGCCGCGAACCTCGCCGTCAACCAGGTGCTCGTGCGCTCGATCAACACCACGATCATCGGCGTGCTGCCGGTCGCGGCGCTGCTGTTCACCGGCGCGGTGATCCTGGGCGAGGGACCGCTCAAGGACCTCGCGCTCGCGCTGTTCGTCGGCATGGTCTCTGGCGCGTACTCCTCGATCTTCATCGCCACCCCGCTGCTCGCCCAGCTCAAGGAACGCGAGCCGGACATGAAGAAGCTCGCGGCCCGGGTTGCGGCGCGCCGGAGCAAGGAGGACCAGCGTGCCCGCGGCGTAGCACCGGCCGCGGCTGCGGAGCCAGCCGAGAAACCCGAGCCGGTCCCGGCCGCAGTCGCCGCGAGTGTCGCCGACGAACCGACCGACGACGGCGAGACGCACGACGAACCGAGCGCCGCGGAGCTGGCCGATGCCGCAGTGAGCAGCCGGTCCGGCATCCGGATCAGTCGGGTGGACAGCGGCAGCCGGCCGGATCTGCGACCGACCAGCGAGGGCGCGGCCAAGCGCCCGCAGCCGCAGCACAAGTCGCGCAGCCAGCGCAAGAAGTAGCCGGGCGGCAGATGAGCTTCTCCGGGCCGCTCCGCCGGGACGGGCGTACCCGGTCCTGGTCGCACGAGGCCCTGGTCAGCCTGCCGGCGCGTACGCTCCTCGCCGGGAATCGAGCTGTTCCGCCGGGCTCTGTTCGCTCTCGCCCTGGTCGCCCTGGTGGTGAGCCTGGTCTACTTCGACCGCTTCTCCTACACCGACAACCACGACGGCAAGGTCAGCCTGATCGACGCGATCTACTACGCCACGGTGACCATCAGCACCACCGGCTACGGCGACATCACCCCGATCGAGCCGCACGCCCGGATCATCAACGCGGTCGTGGTCACGCCGCTGCGGGTGCTGTTCCTGGTGCTGCTGGTCGGGACCACGCTGGAGGTCCTGGCCAACCAGGGCCGGCGGATCTTCCTGGACTCACGCTGGAGGAAGCGGATGCGCAATCACGTCGTGGTGGTCGGCTTCGGCACCAAGGGCCGCAGCGCGGTCGACACCCTGGAGGCGAGCGGGGTCAACCCGGCCCAGGTCGTGGTGATCGACGGGCGGTCGTCGGCGATCACCGACGCCAACGTTCGCGGCTACGCCGCGATCGAGGGCGACGCCACCCGCCGGGAGATCCTGCGCCGCGCGGAGATCATCAAGGCCCGCGAGGTGATCATCACCCTGGACCGGGACGACTCGGCGATCCTGGTGATGCTGACCGTGCGCCAGCTCAACCCCAGTGCCCACGTGGTGGTGGCCGTGCGGGAGGAGGACAACGCGTCGCTGCTGCGGCAGTCGGGGGCCAATGCCGTGGTGACCTCGTCGGAGGCGGTCGGCCGGCTGCTCGGGCTGTCCGCGGTCAGCCCGAACCTCGGCATCGTGATCGAGGACCTGCTGTCCTCCCGGGAAGGGCTCGAGGTGGGGGAGCGACCGCGTCACCAAGGACGAGATCGGCATGGCCCCGCGACGACGTCGCCGGCGACCGGGTGATCGCCGTCGTCCGGAACAGGACCCTGCGCCGCTACTACGATCCCACCGTGGCCCATCTGGAGGGCGGCGACCATGTCGTCGTGGTCCGCCAGGCCCTCGAAGACCGCTGACCCCGTCGCAGTTTTGAACGTTTACGTTTCAAACTGTTACTTCGCGTACGAAACTTTGTGAGCACGGCGCCAGTTTCGAAAGTAAAGCCTGGTCGAGAGCCGGGCGTGGGCATCCAGACCGGCAGGGCTACGGTGTCTAGAATGGGCGTTCTGCCGAGGTAGAGGATTTCAGGGCTGTGGCGGTGACAGACCAGGGAGCGGCCGTAGGCGCGAAGGCGCTCGAGTCGGGCTCTGGCCTGCCTGATCGCCGCGCTGTCCCGTCACCGCGCCGGGCGCTGATCGTGCCGCCCGGGGCCGAGGACGCCGCCCACCCGGAGCCGCCGGATGCTGCTGTCGACGTTCCGCGGGTCCGGATGCGGCAACGGATCGCCCGGCTGGGCACCGGCCGGGCGCAGACCCCGGCCCTCGACCCGCTGTTCCGGATCGTCCGGGCCAACCATCCCAAGGCGGACCTGCATCTGATCGAGCGCGCCTACCGCACCGCCGACAGCCAGCACCAGGGCCAGACCCGGCAGAGCGGGGACGCCTACATCACCCATCCGCTCGCGGTCACCACGATCCTGGCCGAGCTCGGCATGACCGAGCCGACGCTGTGCGCCGCGCTGCTGCACGACACCGTCGAGGACACCGACTACACGCTGCAGCAGGTGAAGAAGGACTTCGGCAGCGAGATCGCCCGGCTGGTCGACGGCTGCACCAAGCTGGACAAGGTCACCTACGGCGACTCGGCCAAGTCCGAGACCATCCGCAAGATGATCATCGCGATGAGCAAGGACGTCCGCGTCCTGGTCATCAAGCTCGCGGACCGGCTGCACAACATGCGCACGCTGCACTACCTGCGGCCGGACAAGCAGTCCCGGATCGCCTCCGAGACCCTGGAGATCTTCGCGCCGCTGGCCCATCGGCTGGGCATGAATGCGATCAAGTGGGAGCTCGAGGACCTCGCCTTCAGCACGCTGCATCCCAAGGTCTACGACGAGATCGTCCGCATGGTCGCCGAGGCCGCGCCCAGCCGGGACGAGTTCCTGTCGCGGGTGATCGATCAGGTGCAGGCCGACCTGCGCGCGGCCAAGATCAAGTCCAGCGTGACCGGCCGGCCGAAGCACTACTACTCGATCTACCAGAAGATGGTGGTTCGCGGCCGAGACTTCTCCGACATCTTCGATCTTGTCGGGCTGCGCGTCCTGGTCGAGAGCAACCGCGACTGCTACGCCGCCCTCGGCGTCCTGCACGTCCGCTGGAACCCGCTGCCCGGGCGGTTCAAGGACTACATCGCGATGCCGAAGTTCAACATGTACCAGTCGCTGCACACCACGGTGCTCGGGCCGGAGGGCAAGCCCGTCGAGCTGCAGATCCGCACCGACGAGATGCATCGGCGGGCCGAGTACGGCGTCGCGGCGCACTGGAAGTACAAGGAAGGCAAGGGCGTCCCGCTGCCCGCCAAGGGCGGCGACGACGCCGGCGACCTGGTCTGGGTCCGGCAGCTGCTGGACTGGCAGCGCGAGACCGCCGACCCCGGGGAGTTCCTGGACTCGCTGCGGTTCGAGATCAACTCCAGCGAGGTCTACGTCTTCACGCCGAAGGGCGAGGTCGTCTCGCTACCGCAGGGCTCAACGCCGATCGACTTCGCGTACACGATCCACACCGAGGTCGGTCACACCACCATCGGTGCTCGGGTCAACGGGCGGCTGGTGCCGCTCGAGTCGGCCCTGAGCAACGGTGACGTGGTGGAGATCTTCACCTCCAAGGCGCAGAACGCCGGGCCCAGCCGCGACTGGCTGACCTTTGTCAAGAGTCCACGCGCGCGTAACAAGATTCGGCACTATTTCACCCGCGAGCGCCGGGAGGAATCGGTCGAGAACGGCCGGGAGGCCCTGGCCAAGCAGTTGCGCAAGGCCGGCCTGCCGCTGCAGCGGCTGCTGACCCTCGAGCACCTGACCGCGGTCGCCGGCTTCTTCAAGCTGGCCGATGTCACGGCCCTCTACGCCGCGGTCGGCGAGGGCACCGTCGGTGCGCAGTCGGTGGTCAACCGGCTGATCATCGTCGAGGGCGGCGAGGAGATGGTCGCCGACGAGACCAGCGAGGACCGGGTCGTCACCGGTCGGCGCAAGCGCACCGCTACGGGTGGACGTGCCGAGTCAGGGATCCGGGTGATCGGAGCCAGCGACCTGCTGGTGAAGCTGGCCAAGTGCTGTACGCCGGTGCCCGGTGACGCGATCATGGGTTTCGTCACCAAGGGCTCGGGCGTCTCGGTCCACCGCACCAACTGCCTGAACTCGGCCAGTCTGAACGCCGAACCGGAGCGGCTGATCCCGGTGGAGTGGGCGCCGACGGCCAAGAGCTCGTATCTGGTGGCGATCCAGGTAGAGGCGCTGGACCGGAACCGACTGCTCTCCGACATCACCCGGTCACTGTCGGACCAGCACGTCAACATCCTGACCGCGGCTCTGAGCACCAGCAAGGACCGGATCTGTCGGGCGAAGTTCACCTTCGAGACCGCCGACCCGACCCATCTCGACCACGTCCTCCGAGCTGTCCGCAGCGTGCCCGCGGTGTACGACGTCTATCGCGTGAACCAGTAGTCGCCTGCACTGCACGCCAGATCTTTGCGCTGTACGCCGGAAGTATCCGGAGCTCAGCGCGAAAATCGAACGCAGCGTTCGATTCCGCAGAGGAGCGTCAGAGGCTGCGGGACTATGACACAGGCGACGGGATCTCGGCGGTGTCGTCGTTCTCCCGAGCGCGGCGCTGCCGCTTCCGCTCGCCGCGACGCTCCACGAGCGTGTAGAGGGCCGGCACCAGCAGCAGCGTGAGGATGGTCGAGGTGATCAGCCCGCCGATCACCACGATGGCCAGCGGCCGTGAGATGAACGCTCCGCCGCCGGTCAAGCCGAGTGCCATCGGGGTGAGGGCGCCGATGGTCGCGGTCGCGGTCATGACGATCGGCCGCAGCCGGAGCCGAGCGCCATGGGTGACCGCGGTCGCCAGGTCCTCGCCGCCGGCCCGCTTCTTGTTGATCAGGTCGATCAGCACGATCGCGTTGGTCACCACGATCCCGATCAACATCAACAAGCCGACCATGGCCGGTACGCCGAGCGCGGTGTCGGTCAGCAGCAGCCCGGCCACCGCGCCAGTGGCGGCGAACGGGATCGAGGTCAGCAGCACCAGCGGCTGGACCAGGCTGCGGAAGGTCGCGACCATGATCAAGAAAACCAGGATGATCGCGAACAGCATCGCCAGCCCGAGCTCGCGGAACGCGTCGGCCTGGTCCTCGCTCGCGCCCCCCAGCTCGACCTCGATGCCGGCGGGTAGGTCGAGCCCGACCAGCTGCGTCTGCACCGTCTGGGTGAGGGCACCCAGGTTGTCGGTGTCCGGCGTCGCGGTCAGCGTCACCGCACGGATGCCGTCGATCTGGGTCACCGTGCTCGGTGCCAGCTCCTGGCGGACCTCGGCGATGTCGCCGACCGTGATCGGTCCGGCCCGGATGTCGGCAATGTCCTGTTGCTCCTCGGCCAGCTCACTCTGCCGATCGGTGAGCGCGGTCCGGTCGTCGGCCAGCGCCTCCTGCTCGTCGGCCAACGCCTCCTGCTCGTTGGTGAACTCGTCCTGTTGGGCGCGCTGCTCCGCGCTCTCGGCGGCCTGGTCCTCCGCCGCGTTGACCTGTTTCTTCAGCTGGTCGACCTGGTTCGCGGCCTGATCGACCCCGGCGTCGAGCTGGAGATAGCGGGCATAGGCATCGGACCTCAGCTGCCAGGCCTCGAGCTGCTGGAGGTAGATGACCTGAGCCTGGTCCGCCGGCAGTCCGGTCGGCGCTGTCGGCGGGGTCGGCGGCGGTCCGGGGTTGGGCACTCGCGCCGCGTTCCGGGCCCGGCGGGCATCGGCCAAACCGTCGCGGGCTTCGCGCAGCGCCTTGCGTAGCTCGGCGCGCTGGTCAGCGGCGGCCGCGACCGCCTTGTCCTGCTGTTCCTCGGCGGCGGCCTGCTGCCGGTCGCCCAGAGCCTCCTGCCGGTCGGCGAGGTCCTCGCCGGCCTCGGTCAGGTCGTCGCCCTCGGCTTCCAGGTCATCCTGCTTGGCCTCCAGCTCATCCGTGGCCCGGTCGACGGCCTGCTGCTGCTGCAGCTGGCTGACCGGCAGCTCGAGGGCGGCCACCTGGTCCGGGTTCGCCTCGTCGGCTTCTTGCGGGCGGACCATGATGTCGCGGGTCTCGCCTTCCAGCACCAGGGTTCCGGCCTCGGTGCCGCGCAGTGCGTTGGCGATGGCCTGGCCGACCTCGGCCTGGGTGAAGCCCAGCCGAGCCGCCTTGGTGCGGTTAACCTCGATCTTCAGGAGCGGACGCTGGTCGGTCAGGTCGCTGGTCACCTCGGTCAGCCCCGGCGTCGCGACCAGCATCGTCTCGACCTGTGCCGACGCGGCACGGAGGGCCTCTTCGTCGTCCCCGGTCACGGTCATAGTGATGTCGTTGCTGGTGCCGGTGTTGATCGAGCCCACCCGCACCTCACCAGCCTCAGGGCCGAGCTCGGCGAACCCGCCCTCCAGCTCGGCCAGGGTCGCGGCGTACGCGTCCTCGCCGGTCAGGCTGACGAACATCTGAGCCTTGTTGCTGCCGCCCTGGCCGATCGTGGTCAGGTACTCCTTGACGCCCGGACTGGCGTCCAGCACCGCCTCCACCTGCTTCGCCGCATCGCTGGTCGCACTGAGCCGACTACCGACCGGCAGCTCCTGGTCGACCAGCAATGTCGTCTTGTCGGCAAATGACTCCAGGAAGTCCGTCTTCAGCAGGGTCGCCGAGGCCATCGTCCCGGCGAAGATCAACAGCGCAGCGAGCGCGGTGAGCAGCGGCCGGCGGAGGGCGATCCGCAGCATCGGCAGGTAGCCGCGTTGCAGCCGGGTGACGCGGTCCTCCTCCCCGGTGCGCCCGTCGCGGCGCGTTCCGGGGCGGCCGCTGCCGCCTTGCGTCGCTTGCCCGAGCGCAGGAACCAGTACGCCAGCACCGGCACGATTGTCATCGAGACCAGCAGCGACGCGACCAGGGCGATCGCCACCGTGATCGAGAACGGCCGGAACAGCTCACCGGTGATACCGGAGACCACCGCCACCGGGACGAACACCGCCACGGTGGTCAGCGTCGAGGCCGTCACCGCACCCGCCACTTCGCGCACCGAGGCCACGATGGCGTCGACCGTGAGCGGACCGGTTCCGGTGTCCCGCCGCTTGATGTTCTCGATCACCACGATCGAGTCGTCGACCACCCGGCCGACGGCAACGGTCATCGCCGCCAGGGTGAAGATGTTGAACGAGTAGTCGCCCAGCCACAGCCCGATCATCGCGACCAGCAGCGACAACGGGATCGAGATCGCGGTGATGATCGTCGAGCGCACCGAGAGCAGGAAGACCAGGATGATCAGGATCGCGAAAGCGAGCCCCAGCCCGCCCTCCACGGTGAGGTCGTGGATGGACTGTTCGATGGACGGGGCCTGGTCGAAGATCACGATCGTCGACGCGTTCGCGCCCAGGCTGCTGGTCAGGGACGGGAGCAGGTCCCGGATGACGTGGGAGATCTCGACGGCGTCGGCATCCGCCTCCTTGAGGACCGAGATACTGAGCGCGGGCCGACCGGTCGACCGGGCGATGGTGGTGGCCTCGATCGATTCGACCCGCACCACGCCGAGCGTGCCCAGCTTCACCGGGCCGTCCGGGGCCGGTATCGGCCAGGAGGCGACCTGCTTGGCCGAAGTCGCGGTGTCGCCGACCTGGATGGCCAGCTCGGTGGTGTCGTCATAGGAGTTGCCGGCGGGCACCACGAGCGCCTGGCTCTGGACCGCTTGGGTGACGGCCGCGGCGTTCAGGTCGTACTTGCGCAGCTGTTTGGGCTTCAGCGTCACCACCAGCTGGGTCGTGTCCTGCCCCGCCACCTGGACCTGGCGTACGCCTTCGACCCCGGAGAGCTGCGGTGCGACGATGTCGTCCACCTGCTGCGCGAGCTCGGTCAGGGGGAGATCGGAGGACAGCCCCAACACCAGGACGGGTATGTCGTCGGTACTTCCGGCGAACACCTCGACCTCGACCTGCTCCGGCAGCTGTGCGGCGAGCCCGTCGGCCGCGGCCCGGATGTCACCGATCAGCTCGTCGTTGTCCAGCCCATAGGTCCACTCGACCGTCAGGTTCGCCAGTCCGTTGGTCGACTCCGACCGCACCTTGGTCACCCCGGAGATGCCGCTGAACGCCTGCTCCAGCGGCTTGGCCACCTCGTCGGCGACGAGCGCGGGCGCCGTTCCGGGGTAGCTCGCCGTGACGAACGCGGTCGGGATCTGGGTGGAAGGCAACAGCTCCTGGCGCAGTGAAAACGCCGCCAGCACGCCGAAGACCACGATGGCTACCGTGATCATGCCGACGACCAGCCGGTTGGCCAGGCTGAGCTTGGTCAGCGTCGTCATCGCAGCTTTCGTCTCGTTTCCCCCGCCGGCCCGCCTGGCCGCAGTCCGCCCCAAACTAGCCGGGGCGACAAGTCGAGATCATGCTGTCCTCAGAGCCTGCTCAGTGTTAAGCAAGGGGGGACGACCCCCCTTGAACCCCCCGCGCCGCGCCAACAACACCTGGGCGCGCGGCATCGAGCAAGGGGGGACGACCCCCCTTGAACCCCCCGCGCCGCGCCAACAACACCTGGGCGCGCGGCTCAGAGCAAGGGGGGACGACCCCCTTGCCGCCGTCACACCAAGCTCAAGTTCCCCATGCAGCATGGGAAACCGGCTCTCTCCATACGAAGCTTCCTGTGGAATCGTCCAGTTCCCCATGCAACATGGGGAACTTGTGACCAGGGGGCTCAGCCGCCGAAATCGCTCGCCGCCCGCTGGGCCTGAGTCAGCCACTCGCGGTACGTCGCCGCCGACTGGGCGGCCTCGCGTGCCGCCCGATGATCGCCGCGCGCCTCGGCCTTGGCCGCCCGTTGCTCCAGCGCGATGATCTGCGCCTCGAGCTTGGCCGCCGTGTCCTGGGCCCGGGCCCTGGCCTCCGGGTTGGTCCGTCTCCAGCGCTCGCTCTCGGCCTCCGCGATCGCGGTCTCCACCGCGCGCAGCCGGTTGTCCAGCGAACGGATGGCGTCCCGGGGCACCTTGCCGATTGCGGCCCAGCGACTCAGGATGTCCCGGTACGCCGCGCGAGCGGCAACGGGATCCCGGACCGGGAGCAGCGCCTCCGCATCGACCAGCAGCGCCTCCTTGGCCTCGGCGTTCGCCCGGAACTCACTGTCCTGCTGGCTCAGCGCCGCCTGCTTCGCGGCGAAGAAGGTGTCCTGCGCGCCCCGGAACCGCTTCCACAGCGCCTCGTCAACCCCGCGCGGTGCCGGTCCGGCCGCCTTCCAACGGGCCATCAGCTCCCGGTACGCCCCGGTGGTCGGGCCCCAGTCGGTCGAGGTCGCGAGCTCCTCCGCCTCGGCCGCCAGCTGCTCCTTCGTCACCCGGGCGGCCTCGCGGGCGGTGTTCTGAGCCGCGAACTGCGCCTTCCGCCGCCGGGTGTACGTGGTCCGGGCACTGGAGAAGCGGTGCCACAGCTCATCGTCGGTAGCCCGGTCAAGTCGGGGCAGCGCCTTCCACTGCTCCAGCAACGCGCGGAACCGGTTGACCCCGCCGCGCCAGTCGTTCCCGGCAGCGAGCCGCTCGGCCTCGAGCACGAACTGCTCCTTCGCCGCCCGGGTCTCCTCCTGCTGCCGGGCTCGCTCGGCGCGGCGCGCCGCCCGTTGCGCGGCGATCACCGGCAGCAGTCCATCCAAACGGCCGACCAGCAGATCCAGGTCGCCCACCGCATGGGCGTCGACCACCGCGGCCCGCACGGTGCGCACCGAGGCCAGGGCGTCGTCCGGGGACAGGGCACCGCTGGCGATCCGGCTCTGCAGCAGATTCACTTCGAGCTCGAGCGCCTCGTAGCGGCGGGTGAAGAAGGCCAGGGCGTCAGCGGCGGGGACGTCGGGGACCTGCCCCACCGCCCGCTCTCCCTCGGCCGTGCGCACGTAGACCGTCCCGTCCGGATCGACGCGCCCGAAGGCGGCTGCGCCCGCATCCTGGGGTGCGGGCGGATCGGTCATACCGTCCATCCTGCCCGATAGGGTCGAGGGCGTGTTCATTGCCTCTTTCCCTGCTGGGCCTTGGCAAACGAACTGCTACCTGGTCGCCGCGGAGCCCGGCGCGGAGTGCGTGATCATCGATCCGGGGCTCGACGCGGCCGCCGGTGTCGCGGACACAATCGCCGAACATCGGCTCAAGCCGGTCGCCGTGATGCTGACCCACGGGCACCTTGACCACACCTTCTCGGTGGCCCCGTTGTGCCGCTCGCACGCGGCCAGCTGCTGGATCCATCCGGCCGATCGAGACCTGCTCGCCGACCCGTACGCGGCCATGGGGCCGGACACCGCGGAGCTGGTGCAGCGGCTCGCCCCGGGCACGACGTTCGTCGAGCCGGAGGAGGTCCGTGAGCTGACCGACGGCGCCGAGGTGCCGCTGGCCGGGGTCGAGTTCACCGCGGTGCACGCCCCCGGCCACACGCCGGGCTCGACGATGTTCCGCACCGCGTACCCGCCGGACTCCGACATCGAGGCCGTCGTCTTCTCCGGCGACGTGCTGTTCGCGGGCTCGATCGGCCGGACCGACCTGCCGGGCGGGGACCATGCCGAGATGCTGCAGAGCCTGCGGACCAAGGTGCTGCCGCTGCCGGACAGCGCCGTCGTGCTGCCCGGGCATGGCCCACAGACCACGATCGCCCGGGAGCGCGCGACGAACCCTTACCTGCGCAACCTCGCGGTGGCCGGGGAGCGCGCGAAGTGAGCCGTCCGAAGCCGCTCTCCGGCTTCCCCGAGCTGCTCCCCGAGGGCCGGATCGTCGAGCAGTACGTCCTGGACCGGCTGCGCCGGACCTTCGAGCTGCACGGCTTCACTCCGATCGAGACCCGAGCCGTCGAGCCACTGGACCGGCTCGCCAAGCAGGGCGAGATCGACAAGGAGGTGTACGCGGTGCAGCGGCTGCACGCCGAGCCGGGCGCCGCCGCCGAGCTCGGGTTGCACTTCGACCTGACCGTGCCGTTCGCCCGCTACGTGCTGGAGAACGCCCACCGGTTGTCCTTCCCGTTCCGCCGCTACCAGATCCAGAAGGTGTGGCGCGGAGAGCGACCGCAGGAGGGCCGGTTCCGCGAGTTCACCCAGGCCGACGTGGACATCATCAACGCCGACCAGCTGGCGGCCCACCATGACGTCGAGCTGCCGCTGGTCACGCTGGAGGCCCTGGAGCGGCTCCATATCGACCTCGGTGTGCCGCCGGTGCTGATGCGGGTGAACAACCGCCGGCTGGCCCAGGGCTTCTACCTCGGCTTGGGCATCGCCGACCCAACCGCGGTGCTGCGCCAGGTCGACAAGATCGACAAGATCGGGCCGGACCAGGTCCAGGCGCTGCTGCAGGACGAGGTCAAGATCACTTCCGCCCAGGCGAAAGCCTGCGTCCGGCTGGCCCAGATCTCGGCCGTCGACGCCTCCTTCGTCGATGCCGTGAGGGCCCTCGGCGTCTCACATGATCAGCTCGACCAGGGCCTGGAGCTGCTGGCCGACGTGGTCACCACCGCGGGCCGTTACGTGCCCGGTCGGCTGATCGCCGACCTCAAGATCGCCCGAGGGCTGGACTACTACACCGGGACGGTCTACGAGACCGAGCTGGTCGGGTTCGAGTCCTGGGGCTCCATCTCCTCCGGTGGCCGCTACGACGCGCTGGCCAGCGACGGCCGGACCACCTATCCCGGGGTCGGGTTGTCCATCGGCGTCACCCGGCTGCTGGCCCCGTTGTTCGGTCGGGGGCTGTTGCGCGCCTCCCGGCCGGTGCCGACCGCTGTTCTGGTCGCGGTCACCGCGGAGGAGAGCCGGGACGAGGCCATCGCCGTGGCCGAACAGCTCCGCGCCCGCGGCATCGCCTGCGAGGTCGCCCCGGCGGCCGACAAGTTCGGCAAGCAGATCCGCTACGCGGACCGCCGCGGGATCCCGTACGTCTGGTTCGGCGGCCTCACCGGTGGCGAGGTCAAGGACCTGCGCAGTGGCGAGCAGGTTCCGGCCGCACCCGGGGTCTGGATGCCGCCCGAGGACGACCTGGTGCCGCAGGTGCTCAGCCGAGATTCGTGAGCCGCCCAGCCAGCCTGCGGACCCGCCGCCGGGCCTTGCGGCGCAGCTCGGCCAGCGCTGGTGCCTCATCCAGCTTTTCCTGGAGGAAGCCCCTTCGGAGTGCGCGGGATTCGATGAGCTCGGCGCGCTGGTCGGTGATCTGTCGCTTCAAGGCGTACAGCTCTTCCGGGCCCAGCCCCATCAGGGTCTCCACCGGCGGCGGGAACTTGGTCGCCGCGAGCTTGTGGTCGAACTGCTCGGCGTTCTCACCCTCGTCGTACGCGTGGCGCAGACGGTGATCGTGAAGGAAGTCGGAGAACTCGCTCCACCGAGCGGCGTGCGTCTCGTTGAGACCTGACCACTCGGTCTCCGCGTACAGCTCGGCCGCGTCCGGCCGCTTCGGCAGCTGGTCGATCACCCGATGGGGGATCTGGTGGTAGTGGGCCAGCTCCAGGGTGCGGCTGTCGTGGGCCAGTAGCAGGGCCGGGGTGCCGGCGAGCAGGGCGGCGATGTTGCCGTGGATCCGGGTACCGAAGGAGAAGTCGTAGCCGGCCAGATGATCGAACCAGGTCTTCGGGTCGAGGAAGAACCGGACCCGGTTCTGGCGGATCAGCGGGTGCCGGAGGCTGACCGGCAGTCCGCGCTTGGCCATCCGGCCGTGCTTGCCGGGATACTGGCCCTCGAGCATCAACGCCAGGGTCTGCCAGTTCTGGCCCATGTAGCGCAGGTTCGGATAGCGAGCGGCATGGTCCAGGGAGATCGGGCCCATCCGGTGCACGTAGGGGGAGATGTTCAGCGCGATCGGGGAGTCGGTGGTCAACACCTCGACCTTGCGGCTGATCTTCAGGTTCGGCCCGTACATGAACATCGAGGGACAGCCGATCACCCGGACGTGCTCGTCGCCGAAGCCGAGGTTCTTCAGGTAGTTCCGGGTGAACTCGCCGCGTACCCCGATGGACGGCGAGCGGTCCAGCACCGCGGCCACGAACCGCTTGGTGAACGGATCCACCGTGTCCGGACCTTGCTGCTCACCCGTCAGGTCAGCCTGGGCCCCGACCCCGACGACGGTGACCGGGACCGTCAGCCGGTCGATCACCGCGGTCAACGCTTCCAGGGTTTCGACGTAGCGCGGCCGGAACGCGTTGGCCAGCGGGATGACGACGTGGTCGAAGGAGTCGTTGATCTCGGCCGGCAGGTCCGCGGCGATTCCAGAGGTCTTGAGGTGGTTGCCCGCGATGGACAGCAGGCGGTAGGTGGCCTGACTGAACACCAGGTTGCCGGTGTTGCTGCCGATCAGGTTGCGTTCCAGAGTCGATTCGGCGTCGGCCACCGTGAACGGACTCTTGTGGGAGCGGATGAGGATCCGGGGCACTCGCCGGAGTCTAGTTCGACCGAAATCGCTAGGGTCGCAGGGTGCAGCGTGCGGACGCCGGTGACGTGCTGCGCCGCCGGTTGGCGGCTCAACTGATCGTCGGCGAGCGGCCGCGGGCACCCGTCGATGTCGTCCGCAGACTGGCCTGTGTGCAGTCCCAGGAGTACGCGCACGCCTTCTGGTCGCTCGGCCTGCGCAGCAGCGGGACGGGGTACGCCGACGTGAAGGCCGCCTTCGACCGCGGCGAGTTCCTTCGCACCCACATCCTGCGGCCGACGTGGCACTTCGTCGCCGCGGAAGATCTCGGCTGGATCGCCGCGGTCACGGCGCCGCGGGTGCAGCAGCTCAACCAGACGATGTATCGCAAACTCGGCCTGGACCAGGCCCGGCTGGACAGGGCGGCGGCGACGCTCGTCGAGGCGCTGTCGGACGGACGGCACCTGACCCGACCGGAGATCGGCCGGTTGCTCGGTGCGTCGGGCACCGAGCTCGCGTACCTGGTGATGAACGCGGAGGTCGAAGGGCTGATCGCCAGCGGTCCGATGCGCGGCGCGCAGCACACCTACGCCGTGCTGCGCGAACGGGTCCCCACCCCGGCGACCGGGGACGCGGCCGAGCTGGCCTATCGCTTCTACGCCGGGCACGGCCCGGCCAGTGTCCGCGACCTGGCCCGTTGGTCCTCCCTCACCCAGACCCAGGCGGCCGAGGCCACCGAGGCCGCGGCGCCTCGGCTCAGCCCGCTGCAGGTCGCCGGCGAGACACTGTGGGCCGGGCCGGCGGCCGAGGCTCCCGGCGAGCTCGGGTACGGGGCACTGCTGCTGCCGCTGTACGACGAGCTGACCCTGACCTATCCGCAGCTGAACTTCCCGACCGCTGACCGCCACCCGCACCGGCCCGGCGAGGACCTGTTCGTGGGCTCGGTGATCATCGACCAGGCCAATGTCGGCACGTGGCGGCGGACCGTTCGAGGTCGGTCGGTCCTGATGGAGATCGCCCTGGCGCCTGGGCTCGGACCGGAGGCTCGGAAACAGACCGAAGCGGCGGCGGCCCGGTTCGCCGAGTTCCTGGACCGGCCGCTGGAACTGATGATCGAGGCGACCGAACAGCTAATCTGACGCGGGTGCAGATACGGTCGAGGGGGCACACCATTCTCGCCACGGCCGACAGCGAGGCGTTCACCTCGCTGCGCCGCCGGCCCAGCTCCCGGCAGGAGCGGTACGCGATCGGCCGCGCGTTGCGCAAGACCGTGCCCCGCTCCAGCCTCGGCCAGTGGCAACCCGCAGCCGACCGGCCGGATCCGATCGAGCTGATCATCGCCTCCCATCGCGGTCGGGTGGAAGCGCTGATCCCCGTGCGCGTCGCGCGCATGGTGGCCTCGCCGTACAGCTTCCTCCGCGGTACCGCCGTCCTGATGGCCCACGACGTCGCCGGTCTGCCGGCGACCGGAATCACGCCGGTGGTCTGCGGCGACTCGCATCTGGGCAACTTCGGCTTCTATGCCTCGCCCGAGGGCGAGCTGGTGATCGATCTCAACGACTTCGACGAGGCACATCCGGGTTGCTGGGAGTGGGACCTGCGACGGCTGGTGGCCAGCGTCTGGGTGGCCGGGCGCGAGAACCGCGCGACGGAGGACGAATGCCAGGATGCGGTTCTGGCCTGCGTCGCCGCGTACCGCGACGAGGTGCGGTTCTTGGCCGAGCAGCCGCTGCTGATGCGTTCGTACAACCGGCTGGACTCCAACCGACTGCACGAGACCGCGACCGAGAAGTCGCTCCGAGACGAGATCCGGCGAGCAGTCAGGCGGGCACGCCACCGGACCAGCGATCGGGCACTGCCACGGTTCGTGACCGAGCAGGAAGGGGTGCGGCGCATCGTCGAGGAGCCGCCGCTGATCACCCGGGTTCCGCCGGACGACGCGGACCAGATCGCGGCCGCGCTCGACGAATACCTACAGACCTTGCGGCCGCACTGGCGGCGGGCGATCGGCGGCTACACGCTGGTCGACATCGCGCACAAGGTCGTGGGTGTGGGCAGCGTCGGGCTACGCGCCTACGTCGCGTTGCTCGAGGGCAGCAGTCCCGAGGACGTACTGTTCCTGCAGCTCAAGCAGGCGCGCCGCTCGGTGCTCGCGCCCTATGTGCACGGCGACTCGGCCTGGCACGCCCATCAGGGCCAGCGGGTGGTGGAGTACCAGCAGGCGCTGCAGACGGTGAGTGACCCGCTGCTGGGCTGGACCAGCGTCTGGGGGCGGGACTACTACGTACGCCAGTTCCGCAACATGAAGGGCACCATCCCGCTGGATGCGATCGATGCCGCCTCCCTGGCGGACTACGCCGGGATCGTCGGGCACCTGCTGGCCAAGGGCCACGCCCGCACCAGCGGCGCCTCGATGATCGCCGGATACGCCGGCGGGTCGGACAAGCTGGACCAGGCGCTGGCGCGCTTCGCCCGCGCGTACGCGGACCAGACCGAGGCCGACCACGCGCTACTGGTCGCCGCCGTCAAGGCGGGCCGCCTGCCGGTGCTGGACGGAGCTCTGGAGCAGCTGGGGTCAGCGTTTCGGCCGCGGTGAGCGCCGGCGCCACGCCGCGAGCAGGACCACCGCGGTGACAAGCAGGAGCCCGGCGACGACCGGCCAGATCACACCGGCAGCGTCTGGTGGTTCGACGCCCGGTCGCGGCAGCGAGGCCGGGCCCAGTTCAGCCGGCGCAGGCCCAGCCGTGGTCCCGCCGCAGGAGTTGGCCAGCACGACGCCGCTGGGGGCATAGCCCGCCAGCACCAGGAACGGCCCTGACCCGTTGAGGTCCAACCCGCAGGCTGAGTTCTGGGATGCGGTCTGTACCCGCTGCTCGGCGTACGCGCTGCCTTTGTAGACCTTGGTCACCGCGAAGGTGTAGGTGCGGTTGTAGCCCAGCGTGCGTTCGCCGATGACGGTGCCGGTGAAGATCACCTCGGCTCGCTCCACGAGCACGGGGTCGTCGCTGTCATAGATACAGCCGCAGGCGTACGCGGGGGCCGGGACCGCCCAGCTGCCGGCGAGGACCAGGAGCAGTCCCGCGAAGACGGCCGAGGTGCAGCGACTCGCCCGGCTCACCTCTGCTCTCCGGTTCGGCGGGCGCTGCGGACCGCGATCATGACCGCGGCGGCGATGATCGCGACGCCGAGAATGATCAGCAGCGTCCCGCTGTTCGACTCGTCTCCAGGCGTGGTCGGGCCAGGGGAGCCCGGCGGGCTGGCCGGGTTGGCCTGCGGCGCCCGACCGTCGCCCAGAGCCGCCGGCGCGCCGCCGGCGCGCGTGCCGCCACACAGGTTGGCCTGCAGCTCTCCCGGCTCGTCCGCATGGTTCGCGAACACCAGGAACGTTCCTGCCCCGCCGATCTCCAGGCCGCAGCTTGCTCCCGAGGCGCTGGTCGTGATCACCTGCCGCGAACCGGCATCGCCCTTGTAGATCCGCTCCACCACGAAGATGATCGTCCGGGTCTGCTGGTCGCTCTGGTCGCCGTCGATCCGGCCCGTGAAGATCACATTCGCGGCAGCGACCTGGTCCTCGTCGGAGACCTGGGCACACGAGCACGCGTAGGCGCGCGCCGGGACCGTCCAGATCGCGGCCAGCGCCAGCAGCAGGGCTGCGGCGGCACACGCAGCGAGGCGCCTCACGGCCGTCGTCCTGGCCGCCAGAGCACGGCCAGGCCGCTGACGGCAACCGCCGTGACGAAGAGCGCGGCAATGCCGGCGATCGCCAGTCCCCGGCTGAGAATGCGGTCGGTTCCGGTCGCGCGTTCCTCGCGGTCCGACGACCCGGGGATCGGCTCGTGCGGCAGGCCGAGTGTGCGGGGCGCACTGCCGGTCGGCAGGTTTCCGCTGCACAGCGTGGTGACCAGTCGGGCCACGGCCTCATCTCCCTCGCCCTGGATGCTGTCGACCGCGAAGATTATCCAGGTCGTGTTCAGCCCCGGCTTCAGGCCGCACGCTGCCTCGTCCCGCGACGACGCCACCACCTGGTCTCGATAGACCGTGCCTTTGTAGACCGCGTCCACGGCAAAACGGATGTCGGTCCGGCCGTCCTTGCCGCGACCCACCTCGCGCAGACTTCTGACCGTGCCGCGAAACACCACATCCGCATCGCGGGCGGCTCGGGCGGTCGAGACGGTGGCGCAGTCGCAGGCATAGGCGCTCCTCGGACTCACCGCGACTCCGAGCGTTCCGAGGAGCAGCGCGGTGATCACCGCCAGCACCCGCGACGTCAGCCGCCCCACAGTGGCCAGTCTCGGTGGCGTACCGGGCGAAAACAAGGAGGCACGGCTGAGCCGGCCCCGTAGGATCGCAAGACGCGCAACCAACTCAGAGAGGACAGCACCCTCGTGATGCGTACCCACGGTGCCGGCACCCTGCGGGCCGAGCACGCCGGATCCCTCGTCACGCTCACCGGCTGGGTAGCCCGCCGGCGCGATCACGGCGGGGTGGCGTTCGTGGATCTGCGGGATGCCTCCGGCGTCGCGCAGATCGTGGTGCGGGACGAGATGCTTGCGGCGTCCGGCGCTCACGACCTGCGCAACGAGTACTGCATCGCCATCACCGGTGAGGTCTCGCTGCGCCCGGAGGGCAACGCGAACCCCGATCTGCCGACTGGGGAGATCGAGGTGGTGGGCAGCAAGCTGGAGGTGCTCAGTGCCTCGGCCGCGCTGCCGTTCCAGATCGACGAGCGGGTCACCGTCGGCGAGGAGGTCCGGCTCAAATACCGCTACCTCGACCTGCGGCGGCCAGGGCCCGCCGCCGCCCTTCGGCTGCGCAGTGAGGTCAACCGGGTCGCCCGCACCCTGCTGGCCGAGCGGGGCTTCGTCGAGATCGAGACACCGACTATGACCCGCTCTACGCCGGAGGGCGCGCGTGACTTCCTCGTTCCAGCACGGCTGCGGCCGGGATGCTGGTACGCGCTGCCGCAGAGCCCGCAGCTGTTCAAGCAGCTGCTCATGGTCGCCGGGATGGAGCGCTACTACCAGATCGCTCGGTGCTACCGGGATGAGGACTTCAGAGCCGATCGGCAGCCGGAGTTCACCCAGCTCGACATCGAGATGAGCTTCATCGAGCAGGCTGACGTCATCGAGCTGACGGAGGCGCTGATCCCGGCCATCTGGGCGTTGGTCGGCGTCGAGGTCGTGACACCGATCAGGCGGCTGACCTTCGCTGAAGCGATGGACCGGTACGGCACCGACAAGCCGGACCTGCGCTTCGGACTGGAGCTGACCGAGCTGACGGAGTACTTCCGGGCGACGCCGTTCCGGGTCTTCCAGGCCGACTACGTCGGCGCCGTGGTGATGCCCGGGGGCGCGAGCCAGCCGCGCAGACAGCTCGACGCGTGGCAGGAGTTCGCCAAGCAGCGCGGGCACCGCGGGCTGGCGTACGTCCTGGTCGACCAGGACGGCGAGCTCGGCGGGCCGGTGGCCAAGAACCTGTCCGAAGCCGAGCGGGCAGGGCTGGCGGCCGCGGCCGGAGCCGGCCCGGGGGACTGCATCTTCTTCGCGGCCGGGGTCCGAGCGTTGGCGCAGAGTCTGCTCGGCGCCACCCGGCTGGAGATCGGTCGGCGGCTCGGGCTGATCGACGAGTCGAGGTACGAGTTCTGCTGGATCGTGGACGCGCCGCTGTTCGAACCGGCCGACAAGGCGGTGGCGGCGGGCGACGTGGCGGTGGGCTCCGGCGCCTGGACCGCGGTGCACCACGCCTTCACCGCGCCGCAGGACCTGGAGAGCTTCGACACCGATCCGGGCTCGGCGCTGGCCTGGGCGTACGACATCGTCTGCAACGGCAACGAGATCGGCGGCGGCTCGATCCGTATCCATCGCCGCGACATCCAGGAGCGCGTCTTCGCCGTGATGGGACTGGCACCGGACGAGGCGCAGGCCAAGTTCGGCTTCCTCCTGGATGCCTTCGCCTACGGCGCGCCGCCGCACGGCGGTATCGCCTTCGGCTGGGACCGGATCTGCGCGCTGCTGTCGGGCACCGACTCGATCCGCGACGTGATCGCCTTCCCCAAGTCCGGCGGCGGGATCGACCCGCTGACCGACGCCCCGGCTCCCATCACCGCCCAGCAGCGCAAGGAGGCGGGAGTCGACGCCCGGCCCGCTCCGTAGGATCGAGCGGTGAGCGAGGACCTGTTCGGTGGACTCGTCGGAGCTCCCGCGCCGGCCGGGAGTGGCAGCCTCACCGAGTCCGACCGGGCCGGCCTGCCGCTCGCGGTCCGCATGAGACCGCGGACCCTCGACGAGATCGTGGGTCAGACGCATCTCCTGGCGCCGGGATCGCCGCTGCGCCGGCTGGCGTCCGGCGAGCCGATGTCGGTGTTCCTCTGGGGACCGCCCGGCACCGGCAAGACCACGATCGCCGCCGTCGTCTCGCGGCAGACCGACTCCCGGTTCGTCGAGCTGTCCGCGGTGACGGCGGGTGTCAAGGAAGTGCGGGCCGTGCTCGACGCGGCTCGGCGAGACCTGCGGACGGGCCGGCAGACGGTGCTCTTCGTCGATGAGGTGCACCGGTTCTCCAAGACCCAGCAGGACGTGCTGCTGCCCGCGGTCGAGAACCGGCTGGTCACCCTGATCGCGGCCACGACAGAGAATCCGAGCTTCTCGGTGATCTCACCGCTGCTGTCCCGCTCGCTGCTGCTGACCCTCAAGCCACTGACCGACGACGACGTGTCGCTGCTCCTGGACCGGGCGCTGGCCGAGGACCGCGGTCTGAGCGGGGAGTACTCCGTCGACGATGAGGCCCGCGCCATGATCCTGCGCCTCGCCGGCGGTGACGCCCGCCGGGCGCTGACCTACCTGGAGGAGGCGGCCGCCGGTGCGTCGGCCGTCGGTGACACCGCGATCACCTCCGAGATCGTGGCGCGCGCGGTGGACAAGGCGGCCATCCGCTACGACCGCGACGGCGACCAGCACTACGACGTGATCAGCGCCTTCATCAAGTCGATCCGCGGCTCCGACGTACAGGCGGCGCTGCACTACCTCGCCCGGATGATCACCGCGGGGGAGGACCCGCGGTTCATCGCCCGGCGACTGGTGATCTTGGCGTCGGAGGACATCGGGCTGGCCGACCCCACTGCGCTGACGACCGCGGTCGCGGCCGCCGACGCTGTCGCGTTCATCGGCATGCCGGAGGGCCGGATCAACCTCGCCCAGGCGACCATCGCCCTGGCCCTGGCGCCGAAGTCCAACGCGGTGATCATGGCGATCGACGCGGCGATGAGTGAGGTGAGTGCGGGCCGGATCGGGCTCGTCCCGCGACACCTGCGCGACGCGCACTATTCCGGGGCCAAGTCCTATGGGCACGGCGCCGGCTACCAGTACGCCCATGATCATCCGCACGGCATCGCGGCCCAGCAGTACCTGCCCGACGAGCTGACCGGGGCGGAGTACTACCGGCCCACCGACCACGGCGCCGAGGCCGGCCTCGCCGAGCGTCTGGCCAAGATCAACGAGCTGCTTGGCCGCGACCGCCCGGTCGATCAGTAGTCGCCGACCAGGAACACGATCCGCTGGCCTCGGCACCCGCTCGGTTGGTCGGCGCCCTGGCTGGAGCGGACGAAGCCGCCACTGAGCTCGATCCGCTCGCCTTCGGTCAGCAGCTCCTCATTGAAGTAGGTCTGGGAACCGTCGACCCGGATCTGCTGGTCAGGAAACACCGGAAGGACCAGGTCGGGCCCATCCGGTTCCGCGTCGTCCGGCCGGAGGTAGAAGCAGCCGTTCCGGACGACGCCGGTGCCCAGCAACAGGGCCTTCATGCCGCCGTCGGTCGTCGAGGAGTCATAGGTCGCCACGGCGAAGGCCGGCGCGGGCGTTCCCGTGGGCGCGGGAGTCGAGGTGGACAGCGTTGGGGTCGCGGAGGGCGACCCACTCGTGGCCGTCGCCTCGGCGGGGCTCGGACTCGCCGTAGCTGTCGAATCGACACCGGAGCACGCAGCGGTCGTCGTCGCCACGAGGAGCAGGGTGAGCCCGGCCAGCCACGTTCGCGCCATCTCTCGAGGATCGCCGCCGACATAGTGTCGAGAACGCTCTGCCGGCTCCGCTCTACACGTGAGGGGACGCACCCGGCGTCCCGCAGACCAAGGAGAGACCATGCCCAAGTATCTGCTGCTCAAGCACTACCGTGGCGGCCCCGAGCTGCCGACACCGGTGCCGCCGATGAACGAGTGGGACCTCGATGACATCGCCGCGCACCTGGACTTCCAAGGAGAGGTCATCCGGATGCTCGAGGAGAGCGGAGAGTACGTGGATGCCCAGGCGCTGACACCCGAGTCTGTCTGGGTGCGGTACGGCGGCCCGGGTGCACCACCGGTCACCACCGAGGGTCCGCACCCGGAGACGAGCGACCTGGTCGCCGGCTGGTTCCTGATCGACGTCGACTCCTACGAGCGCGCTCTCGAGATCGCGGCGCACGCATCGTCCGAGCCCGGCCCCGGCGGCGAGCCGCTCTATGAGTGGATCCAGGTTCGCGAGGTGATGTCGGACGCTCCGCAAGAGGCCGAGTGAACGCTTCATCAGGTGCTGTGCCGGTGGACGAGGGCCAGTTGCGGGCCCTCGTCCCCTCGGTGCTTGCGACACTCGTGCGCCGTGGCGAGGACTTCGCGGATGCCGAGGACGCGCTGCAGGACGCGCTGCTCGAAGCCCTTCGGGTGTGGCCGCAGGCGCCGCCGCGTGATCCGCGGGCCTGGCTGACGACCGTCGCCGGTCGTCGCCTGATCGATGCTCGCCGCAGCGATGCGGCACGCCGTCGGCGAGAGCTGACCATCGAGCACGAGCCGCCGGCGGGCCGCGCGGAGCAGGCCGACGACACCCTGCTGCTGCTCTTCCTGTGCTGCCACCCGGACCTGTCGGCGGCCTCGGCGGTCGCCCTCACCCTGCGGGCGGTGGCCGGACTGACCACCCGGGAGATCGCGGACGCCTTCCTGGTCCCTGAGCCGACGATGGCGCAACGGATCTCGCGGGCCAAGCGGACGCTGCAAGGTCGCCGCCTCGATCGCCCCGGCGACCTCGCCCTGGTGCTCAACGTGCTCTATCTGGTCTACACCGCCGGGCATTCGGGCCGGGTCGATCTCGCCGTCGAAGCGATCCGGCTGACCCGGCAGCTGACCGTCGCCAGCGCTGAGCCCGAAGTCCGCGGGCTGCTGGCCCTGATGCTGTTGCACCACGCCCGGCTGCCCGGCCGGTTCGACGCGTCCGGCGCGCTGGTTCCGCTCGACGAGCAGGACCGGAGCCTGTGGAACGGGAGCGAGATCGCCGAGGGCGTCGAGATCCTGCAGGCCGCTCTCGGCGAGGGCCGGCAGGGCCGCTACCAGGTGCAGGCGGCGATCGCCGCCCTGCACGACGATGCGCGTAGCGCGGACGAGACCGACTGGCCGCAGGTGCTGGGCTGGTACGACGAGCTGATCGGGTTCGTGAAGGACCCGGTCCACGACGATCCGGCAGCGGTCCTCAGCCGGGCGGTCGCGGTTGGTCACGTACGCGGACCGCACGCCGGCCTGCGCGAGGTCGACCGAGTGGCACCGGTGCTCGGAGATCGCTACCGGGTGCTGGCGGTTCGGGCGTACCTGCACGAACTGGCCGGGGAGCTGCCGGCGGCCGCCGCCGGGTACGCGGAGGCGGCTGACCGGGCTACGAGTGTTCCGGAGCGGAACCAGCTGATCCGGAGGGCCGCCCTCCTCCGGTCCGGCCGGTCGAACCGGACGGTGGTCCCTCGTTCCCCGCGATAAGGTCGTCATCGGGCCGCCGCCCGGCCCGCGAGAATCAGCTTCCCGACCTGACCAAGGATCGCCCATGACCGTTGGAGCCATCGCCGGCCTCATCGCCGCCATCGCCTTCGTCGCGCTGGTCGCGCTGGCCGCCGTGCCGCTGCTCAAGCTGGGTCGGGTCCTGGAGGAGGTGCGGCTGGCGGTCCGCGACATCGGGCATGAGTCCGTGCCGATCCTGACCGAGCTGCAGGGCACCGTTCGAGCCACCAACTCGGAGCTGGAGAAGCTCGGCGTCGTGACCGAGGACGTTGCCAAGGTGAGCGCCAACGCCACCGTGGTGAGTCAGAACGCCGCCCAGATGACCAGCCTGTTCTCCGCAACCCTAGGCGGTCCGCTGATCAAGACGGCGGCGCTGACCTACGGCGTCCGCAAGGCGATCCGGGGTGACGGGTCACGCCGCAAGTCGAAGCAGGTTTCATGATGCTGGGCCGGCTGTTCTGGTTCATCCTCGGCGCCGGGCTGGCGATCTGGGTGTTTCTCCGGATCCGTTCGATGCTGCGTCAGGCCAGCCCTGACGCGGTGTCGCAACGGGTCGCCTCCTCCGCGGCCGGGGTCGGCGCCTCCGCCCGCCACTTCACCGACCGGGTACGAGCTGCCATGGCCGAGCGCGAAGCGGAACTTCGTGACGAGCTCGGCCTGCCCGACTAGCTCACCCGTCTGCAACCCCTGAGGACTCCACGATCATGAAAACCGCCGAGATCCGGCGCCGCTTCCTCGACTTCTTCGCCGCCCGCGGCCACGAGGTCGTGCCCTCCGCGCCCCTGCTGTACAACGACCCCACGCTCCTGTTCGTGAATGCGGGCATGGTGCAGTTCAAGAAGTACTTCACCGGCGCGGAAGCCCCACCGTGGGACCGCGCCACCAGCGTGCAGAAGTGCGTTCGCACCCTCGACATCGAGGAGGTCGGCAAGACCACCCGGCACGGGACGTTCTTCCAGATGAACGGCAACTTCTCCTTCGGCGACTACTTCAAGGCCGAGGCGATCCGGTACGCCTGGGAGCTGGTCACCGGCAGCCAGGACGACGGCGGTTACGGCTTCGACCCGGACAAGGTCTGGATCACCGTCCTGCACTCCGACGACGAGGCGGCGGCGCTCTGGGAGAACATCGCCGGCCTGCCGCCGGAGCGGATCCAGCGCCGCGGCCTGCTCGACAACTACTGGCACATGGGCGTACCCGGCCCGGGCGGTCCGTGCAGTGAGATCTACGTCGACCGCGGCCCCGCGTACGGCCCGGACGGCGGTCCCATCGTCGACGAGGACCGCTTCCTGGAGATCTGGAACCTCGTGTTCATGCAGGAGGAACTGTCGCAGGTCCGAGCCAAGGACGACTTCGACGTGCTCCGGTCCCTGCCGCGCAAGAACATCGATACCGGTCTCGGTCTGGAGCGCACCGCGTACCTGTTGCAGGGCGTGGACAACCTCTACGAGATCGACCAGGTCTACCCGGTGATCCAACACGCGGGCGAGCTGTCCGGCAAGCGCTACGGCAGCAACGACGAGGACGACGTGCGGCTGCGGGTGGTCGGTGACCACGTTCGCTCCGGCCTCATGCTCATCGCCGACGGCGTCACACCGGGTAACGAGGCCCGCGGCTACGTGCTCCGCCGACTGCTCCGCCGCGTGGTCCGCTCGATGCGACTGCTCGGCGTTGCGGAGCCGGTGCTGCCCGAGCTGATGCCGATCAGCCGCGACCTGATGGCCGAGTCCTATCCGGAGGTGGCGAACGACTGGGCCCGGATCTCCCAGATCGCCTACGCCGAGGAGGACGCCTTCCGGCGCACCCTGACCACCGGCACCCAGATCTTCGACCTGGCCGTGGCCGACGCCAAGGGGGCCCGGCAGACGACGCTGTCCGGCGACCGGGCGTTCCAGCTGCACGACACCTACGGCTTCCCGATCGACCTGACCCTGGAGATGGCCGGTGAGCAAGGCCTCCAGGTGGACGAGGCCGGGTTCCGTGCCCTGATGCAGGAGCAGAAGGACCGGGCCAAGGCGGACGCCCGATCCAAGAAGGCCGGGAGTTTGGCCACCGAGGTGTACAAGGATCTGCGCTCCGCTGGTGCGACGCCGTTCACCGGCTACACCGAGCTCAGCACCGAGTCGACGGTGCGCGGCATCGTCGTCGACGGGGAGGTGGCCGAGGCGGCCGAGGAGGGCGACCTGGTCGAGGTCGTGCTGGAGCGCACCCCGTTCTACGCCGAGTCCGGCGGCCAGGACTCCGACGCCGGCACCATCACCGGTGACGGCGTGGCGCTCGAGGTGGTCGACGTGCAGCGCCCGGTCAAGGGACTGATCGTGCACAAGGTCCGGGTCACCTCAGGCGAGCTGCTCACCGGGGCGAACGTGCTGGCGGCCGTCGACGGCGAGTGGCGGCTCGGTGCCTGCCAGGCCCACTCCGGCACTCACGTGATGCACGCGGCCCTGCGGCAGGTGCTCGGCCCGACCGCGCTGCAGAGCGGCTCGTACAACAAGCCGGGTTATCTGCGGCTGGACTTCGCCTGGCCGGGCGGCCTGAGCCAGCAGATCCGCTCCGACGTGGAGGAAGCGGCTAACCAGGCCATCCGTTCCGACCTGAACGTGACCGCGACGTACATGCCGCTGGCCACCGCCCGCGAGATCGGCGCGCTGGCCCTCTTCGGCGAGACGTACGACGAGGAGGTCCGGGTCGTCGAGATGGGCGGGCCGTGGTCGCGTGAGCTGTGCGGTGGCACGCACGTCCAGCACTCCTCGCAGATCGGCCTGGTCACCCTGACCGGCGAGTCCTCGGTGGGGTCCGGCGTACGCCGGGTCGAGGCCTTCGTCGGCATCGAGGCGTTCCGGTTCCTGGCCAAGGAGCGCGCCCTCGTCCTCGGGCTGAGCGATCTGCTCAAGGTCCAGCCGGACCAGCTTCCGGACCGAGTGGCCAAGCTGGTCGCCTCGCTGAAGGCCGCGGAGAAGCAGATCGCCGATCTGAAGAGCCGGGACGCGCTGGCCGACGTCGGCGCCATCCTCGCCGGCCGGCACGACCTGTCGGGAGTCGGCTACTTCGCACACCGGGCCGACGGAGTCGGGGGCAACGACCTGCGCACCATGGCGCTCGAGGTGCGCAACCGGGTCGCCGCGGAACCCGCCGTCGTTGCCGTGGTCGGCGGCGAACCCCACAAGCCGTCGGTGGTGATCGTCACCACTGAGGGAGCCCGCAATCGCGGACTCAAGGCCGGGGAGCTGGTCCGGACCGCCAGCGAGACCCTCGGCGGCCGGGGTGGCGGCAAGGACGACATCGCGCAAGGCGGCGGATCCGACGGCGCCCGGGTGGACGACGCGCTCAAGGCAGTGGAGTACGCCATCGGGAACGCCCTGCAGGGCTGATCCACCACCGTTGTGCGGCAGGTTCCTGCGGTTTCCGGTCCTGCGTAACCGCAGAAACCTGCCGCACATTCGTCGTCATCCACAGATTTGCTCTGAACCCTGGTGGCGCTGGCCGCGACCGGTCGAGAGTGCCCGCTATGGGATCCCGCTTCGAAGCCGAGTTGCGCTCCGCCGAGCCACCGCGTCCAATCGCCGAGCTAGCGGCCGCGGGAGTCACGCCCGCCGTGCTTCGCGGGCCACGGTGGCGTCGGTCGAGCCGTGGGTTCTACGTGCCGGCATCGGTCGCCCTGACCCCCACCCAGCGGATTCTCGAACTGGCACCTCTCGTGCCCTGCGGCGGCGCCATCACCGGCTGGGCGGCCGCCTTCGCGCTCGGGACGGACTTGCTCGACGGTCTCAACCCGCACACCATGACGCCACTGCCCGCGACGGTCCTGGTCGGCAGCGATCTCGGCCGGGCCGACATCACACCGGTCCGCTTTCGGCGAGCTCGTCTCGAGCCGGAAGAGGTCCTCAAGGTTGCGAGGCTCTTCCTCACGACGCCGCTGCGGACCTGCGTCGAGGCCATCCTCGAGAGTGAGAACTTCGTGGAGAGCGTGGTCGCCGCAGACCTGGTGTGCCGCGCCCTCGGTCTCGACCTCGAATCGGTCACCCGCTGGTGCGACGACCACGGCCGCCTCCGTGGTTTGGACCGGATCCGCAAGGCGCTGGCCTGGGCGGATCCAGCCATCGACAGCCCGTGGGAGACACGACTACGACTCTTCTACCGACAGCAGGCCGGTCTTCCGAAGCCTCTGGTCAACCGCCCGGTGTTCAATCTCGAAGAGAGACTGATCGGCATTCCCGACCTCTTCGATCCCGAGGCGGGCCTGGCCACCGAGTTCGACGGCAAGGATCACCGAAGCAGGCGGCAGCACCGAGCCGACAATCTGCGCGAGGAGGACCTCGAATCGGCCAACCTCACGGTCTGCCGCGTGGACAGCCTCGATCTGCGCTCGCCGGTGCCTCTCTGCGAGCGGCTCTGTCGCCGATACGCCCAGGGCATGGCCCGCGACCGCAGCCGCGACCAGTGGACCCTGCGGATACCGGACTGGTGGCGGCGTCGCCGCGCGGCCTGACCTGCGACAGGTTCCTGCGGTTTTCGGGCTCCGATTGCGACAGGAACCTGCCGCACCAGGGCAGACCTAGGATTCCTGGGTGTCTTCGATCCGACCCGGTGTACGCCTGGCCCTGGACTGGGGCGACGCCCGGATCGGGGTGGCGGCCTGCGACCCGGACGGCGTGCTGGCGTACCCGCTGACCACGGTGGCCGCCGGCGCGACCGAGATCGCCGACCTGGCCGCGCTGATCGGCGAGCGCGCACCGATCGAGGTTCTGGTCGGCCTGCCACGCTCGCTCAGTGGCGGTGAAGGGCCGGCCGCGGTCAAGGTCCGGGAACGCGCTGCCGCGCTGGCCGCCGCTCTCGCGATCCCGGTCCGGTTGGTCGATGAGCGGCTGACCACGGTCACCGCCAGCCAGCGACTTCGGGCCGGCGGGAAGAAGGCTCGCCAGCAGCGTCCGCTGATCGATGCGGCCGCGGCCACCGCCATCCTCGAGCAGGCGCTCGCGGTCGAACGTTCCGGGCAGCGCCCGCCGGGGGAGCTAGTATCACCCGGACCGGACCAACGCTGATCACCGCAGCGAGGTAGGAGGGAAACCACCCGCGTGTCCACGATGCTCGACCCGGAGGTCAAGCCGAGCACGGCTAAGGAAGTCGTGCACAAGGGCAAGGGCTGTCTGGCGGTGATCCTGGCTGCGGCGGTACTGGCCGTCGGCGGCTACCTGGTCTGGGACAAGGCCAACACGTTCATCGCCAACCTCAACGAGCCGGTCGACTACCCGGGGCCGGGCAACGCCAAGATCACCGTCGACATCCCGACCGGCGCCTCGCTGGACGAGATCGGCGGGATCCTGGTCTCCAAGGACGTGATCAAGTCCTCCAAGGCGTGGAACTCCGCCGTCCGCTCCGAGGAGCGGGCGACCAGCGTGCAAGCCGGCAGCTACCTGATGAAGACCCAGATGGCGGCGATCGACGCCCTGCGGCTGCTGATCAACCCCGGTGGCTCCAAGATCCGGCTCTCCTTCACCGTGCCCGAGGGCTTGCGGCTGACTGCTCAGATCGACGTGCTGGCCAAGGAGACCAAGATCAAGAAGACGGCCTATCAAGCGGCCCTGAAGAAGCCGAAGTCGCTCGGACTGCCGAAGTACGCCAAGAACCGGCCGGAGGGCTTCCTCTTCCCCGACACCTACGAGCTGACCGCTGAGTCGACGGCCGCCTCGACCTTGAAGCAGATGGTCACCCAGTACAAGGCGGTGTCGCGAGACGTCGGCCTGGAGTCCTCGGCCAAGAAGCTCGACTACTCCCCGTACCAGGTGCTGACCGTGGCCAGCATCATCGAGCGCGAGGTGAACCGCGAGGAGTACCGGGCCAAGGTGGCCCGGGTCATCTACAACCGGCTGGCGAAGAAGCGCAAGCTCGAGATGGACTCCACCGTGACGTACGCCGAGAACCTCACGACCACGACGACGACGGAGAAGGCCCGGCGCAGCAAGTCGAAGTACAACACCTACCGGTACAAGGGGCTGCCGCCAGGACCGATCGCTGCGCCCGGCCGGGCAGCGCTGCAGGCGGCCGCCAACCCCGAGAAGGGCAAGTGGATGTACTTCGTCACCGTCAATCTCGACTCCGGGGAGACCAAGTTCGCGACGACCCAGGCCGAGTTCGAGAAGATCCGGCTGGAGTTCGTCGCCTGGTGCAACGCCAACCCGGGACGCTGTGCCAGCTGAGCGCCGCTGTGCGGTGCTCGGTTCGCCGATCGCGCACTCGCGTTCCCCTGATCTGCACCGAGCGGCGTACGCCGAGCTCGGACTGGACTGGACCTACGAGCGGTTCGAGGTGACGGCGGACGGCTTGGCGGACTTCGTCGCCGGTCTGGACGACTCGTGGCGCGGGCTGAGCTTGACCATGCCGCTGAAGGTGGCGGCTCTGGACCTGGGAGTCGTGGACAGCGTCGCCCGTAAGGCCGGCGCCGGCAACACGCTGATCTTGGAGAAGGATGGGCGCCGGGTCTACAACACCGACGTCGGCGGCCTGGCGTGGGCGGTGCGCCGGGCATGCTCGGGCAGCCTGCATCGGGTGACGATCCTCGGCAGCGGCGCGACCGCCCGGTCGGCTCTGCTGTCCGCCATCGAGCTGGGGGCGCACGAGGTGACGGTGCTGGCGCGTACGCCGCGCAAGGCCGGACCGCTCGAGGCGCTCGCCGCGGACCACGGGCTGAGCTTGGAGCTGCGTCCCTGGTCGGTGGACACGCTGCCGCCCGCCGATCTCCTGATCTCCACGGTGACCGCGGGAGCGGCGGACGAGTTCGCCGAGATCGCCGGCGGCAGCGCGCCGGTGGTCCTGGACGCGATCTACGCGCCGTGGCCGACGGCATTGGCCCAGGCGGCGGAGGCGGCCGGGGCGAAGGTCGTCGGCGGCCTCGACGTCCTCGTCGGCCAGGCCCTGCTGCAGATCGAGCTGATGACCGGGAAGACGGTGCCGGCCCAGATCTTGTATCGCGCTCTGGCCAAGCCGGCGTGAAAGACTGCATCTCATGCTCAGATGGCTCACCGCGGGGGAGTCGCACGGCCCGGCGTTGGTGGCCACTCTCGAAGGGTTGCCCGCCCACGTCCGGCTGACCAGCGACGACCTGGTCGCCGCGCTGGCCCGTCGCCGGCTCGGCTTCGGCCGGGGTGCCCGGATGAAGTTCGAGGCCGACGCGGTGACCATTCTCGGCGGCGTACGCCACGGCGAGACCCAGGGCGGGCCGATAGCGATCCAGATCGGCAACACTGAATGGCCCAAGTGGCAGACCGTCATGGCGGCCGACCCGGTCGAGGAGTCAGCCCTGGAGGGACAGGCCCGCAACGCCGCGCTGACCCGGCCGCGACCGGGACATGCCGACCTGGTGGGGATGCAGAAGTACGACTTCGACGAGGCGCGGCCGATCCTGGAGCGGGCCAGCGCCCGGGAAACGGCGGCTCGCGTGGCGCTGGGCCGGGTGGCGGCCAACTTCCTGCAGCAGGTGCTCGGTGTGCAGGTGCTCAGCCATGTCGTCGAGCTGGGATCGGTCGCCGCTCCGGCCGGGCTGGTGCCCGGCCCGGGTGACCTCACCGCCATCGACGCCGACCCGGTGCGCTGCTTCGACCAGACCACCAGTGCGGCGATGGTCGCCGAGGTCGAGCAGGCCCAGTCCGACGGCGACACCCTGGGCGGCGTGGTCGAGGTTGTGGTGTGGGGGCTGCCGCCGGGTCTCGGCTCGCATGTCCACTGGGACCGGCGCCTGGACGCCCGGCTGGCCGGCGCCCTGATGGGCATCCAGGCGATCAAGGGTGTCGAGGTCGGCGACGGATTCGCCGTGGCGCGGTCACGCGGCAGCCTCGCCCATGACGAGATCGAGCCGGGCGAGACAGGCATCTCCCGGGCCTCGCACCGCTCCGGTGGTACCGAGGGCGGCATGACCACCGGTGAGGTGTTGCGCGTCCGCGCCGCCATGAAGCCGATCTCCACCGTGCCGCGCGCGCTGCGCACCATCGACACCGCCACCGGCGAAGCCGCGGTGGCCCACCACCAGCGCTCTGACGTCTGCGCCGTGCCCGCGGCCGGCGTCATCGCCGAGGCCATGGTCGCGCTCGTCCTCGCCGATGCGGCGCTCGAGAAGTTCGGCGGCGACTCAGCGGGGGAGACCCGTCGCAACCTGGAGGGTTACCTCAAGCATCTGGCCGAGCGTGGACTCCAGGTGAAGCCTCAGCCGATGTAACGCCGGACCTCGGCCAGGAAGGCCTTCGGATCGTCCGCGTAGCACTCGATGACACTGACCGTTTCCCGGCCAGAAGGAAGCCGCTGCTCGTAGGCCCGATCGAGCTCGATTCGGAGGTTGGTCTCGTTCGCGATCCGGAGGTGCAGGGTTGCCTCGCCCTGCTCATCCACGGTGACCTTGGGCTGTCTGCCCTCCACGTGGCGTTTCTGAACGGCGACCGCATCGACCGCCTTCCAGTTGATCGGGAGATCGACTTCGGCGCCGAAGCGGATCCGGATGCCGTCCGGTCCAACGGCATGCGGACGGGTCAGCATGCCGAAGAGGAACCCGAGCATCCAGACCAGTCCCCAGACGCTCAGCACCAGGAGCGGAATCCTGATGGCGGGCCATCGCCGCACGATGAGGTCGACGGCCACCAGCTCGACCGCCGAGACCACGATGAAGACGATCATGATCGCGAAGACCGGCTGGTGGTAGCGAAAGCCCCGGGCCCCCGCCGGCACCCGAGGCCGACGGAAGACGAATCGGTAGATGCTCTGGTAGCTGCGGATCTCCGCCAGGGTCGCCCGCTTCGCGAGGTAGCCGAGCAGTTGCCACCAGGTACGCCGGCGAGTGCCGGTCGTGGTCGACGTCATGCCGGCCTGCCCAGGCGGCCCGATGCGTCGACCAACCCGTGCAGCCGTTCGGCGATCCGGCCCAGATCGCCGTCCAGCTCGTCCAGCCGGTCCGCGGCGACGTCGGCGAGGAGCTGACCCGCGATCTGCTCCCGGTCGCGAGCCATTTCCGCCATCGTCTCGCTGCCGACCTCGGTCAGCGTGACCAAGGTGGCGCGCCGATCGCTCGGGTGCGGCCGGCGCTCGACGTAGCCAGCCGCAGCAAGCGCATCGACAAGTCCCGTGACGTTGCGAGGACTGACCGACAACGACTCCGCGAGGACCCGCTGGGTGGAGGGGCCGCCGAGGTGAAGCACCCAGAGCAGATGAGTGCGTGAGGGCGTGAGGGCGGTTCCGGCGAAGGAGCGGGCGAGATCGGTCTCGAACAGGAGCGCGATCTCCAGGAGCCGGTCGAAGATGCGGGTTGCGGGCGACATATAGTGATGTTACTTCACTATGTAGTGCAATCAGGAAAAGTCGAATACTGAAGAAGCCTCATCTTGGTACGCTGACCGCCGCGCCGGACTGGTTCGGCGGGGTGAGGTGAGGGTCGCACGGTGATCGAGAAAGAGGCCGATCTGGAGCAGATCGTCCTGGTCGGCGCCCCTGGTGCCGGCAAGTCGACGGTCGGGGCCGCCCTGGCCGAGCGGCTGGGTTGGGACTTCCGGGACGTGGATGCGCTGATCGCGGAACGAGCCGGCAAGCCGGTTGCCGAGATCTTCGCCGACCACGGCGAGCCGGCCTTCCGGGCGTACGAGGAGGCGACCACCGCCGAGCTGCTCGCCGAACCAGGAGTGCTGGCGCTGGGCGGCGGAGCGGTGCTCTCGGCGAAGACCAGGTCGGCGCTGGCGGGTCGGCGCGTCGTGTGGCTGCGGGTTGGGCTGCCGGCGGCCGTCAAACGGGTCGGACTGGACACCGCCCGGCCGCTGCTGCTGGGGAACGTGCGGGGCCGGCTGCTCACCCTGTTGAACGAGCGGGCCGCGCTGTACGCCGAGGTCGCCACCGAGACCGTCGACACCGACAACCAGACACCGGACCAGGTCGCCGACCTGATCGCGCGGTGCCGTGGCTGAGATCACCCGGATCGACGTCTCGGCCGAGCGCCCCTATCCGGTGCTGGTCGGCCGCGGCCTGCTCGCTGAGCTGCCGGCGCTACTGCCCGGAACGGCCGAGCAGGTCGCCGTGATCCACCCGCCGACCTTGATCAACCTGGCGGAGCGGGTCTGCTCCGCGCTGGCCACGGCCGGACGTGAGCCTGTGCGGATCGACGTGCCCGATGGGGAGGCGGCCAAGACTGCCGACGTGGCCGCCCACTGCTGGTCCGTCCTCGGCACGGCCGGTTTCACCCGGTCCGACGCCGTCGTCGCGGTCGGCGGTGGAGCGACCACCGATCTGGCCGGGTTCGTCGCCGCCACCTGGCTGCGCGGGGTGGCCCTGGTGAACCTGCCGACCACGCTGCTCGGCATGGTCGACGCGGCCGTCGGCGGAAAGACCGGAATCAACACCGGTGAAGGCAAGAACCTCGTCGGCAGCTTCCATGAACCGGTCGGCGTGCTGTGCGATCTCGGCGCCCTGGCCACGCTGGCTCGTGCGGACCTGGTGGCCGGGTTGGCCGAGGTCGTCAAGTGCGGGTTCATCGCCGACCCGGAGATTCTGACCAGGATCGAGTCCGAGCCCGAACAGGCGCTCCGACCCGACTCCTCGGAGCTGCGCGAGCTCGTCGAGCGGGCGATCCGGGTCAAGGCCGGGGTGGTTTCGGCCGACCTCCGCGAGACGACATCGACCGGTTCCTGGGTCGGCCGGGAGCTGCTCAACTACGGCCACACCCTCGGCCACGCCATCGAACGCCGCGAGGGCTTTCGTCGCCGGCACGGCGAGGCGGTCAGCATCGGCATGGCGTACGCGGCCGCGCTCGCCCGGCAGGCCGGGCGGCTGGACGAGGCGACGGCCACCAGGCATCGTCGGGTACTGAGCCGGCTCGGCCTGCCCACCACCTACCCGGCGAACGCCTTCGACGAGCTTCTCGCCACCATGGCGCTGGACAAGAAGGCCCGGGGTCGCCAGCTGCGGTTCGTGATCTTGAACGGGTTGGCCAGTGCGGAGATCCTCGCCGGTCCACCGGACGAGCTGCTCCGGTCCGCCTACGCAGATGTCGCTCGCTGAGCAAAGATTCAGATCGTGACCTTCGGCGGCGGGATATCCCGTGAGAACTTCGTTGCGGCGGCCCGCACGTTCGTCGGGCTGGCTGAACAGATCGATCCCGACCGATGGACCGGACCCGGGCTGGGCGAGTGGGATCTGCGCGCACTGATCGGGCACACCAGCCGCTCGTTGATCACCGTGGAGAGCTATCTCGGACAGCCGGCCGAGGTCGCGGACCTGACCAGTGCCGCCGCATACCTGGCTGCCGCCGCCGGCGTCGACCCGGCGTCGGTCGCCGACCGTGGCCGTGCCGCCGGGGCGGCCCTGGGGGATGACCCGGTCGCCACTTTGCGTGCGCTGGTCGATCGCGTGCTTCCGCTGACCGTGCGAGAGGACGACCCGGTCATCTCGACCATCTTCGGTGGTATGCGCCTGAGCGACTACCTGCCGACCCGGACGTTCGAACTGGTGGTGCACGGTCTGGACATCGCCCGCGCCGCGCAGCTCCCTGAGCCTGACTATCCGCAGCAGGTGCTCACCGAGGTCCTGCAGGTCACTGCGGCGGCAGCGGCGCTGCGCGGGCAGGGGACAGAGCTGCTGCTGGCTCTGACCGGCCGCGCGGACCTGAGGCCGGGTTTCACTGTGATCTAGTCGCGCCCCTCCGGGCGATCCGATGCAATCGCAAGCCGGCGATGAGGTGCCAGGCGACCAGCGCGAACACGGCGAGCGCGACCGCCATGGTCACCAACCCGGTGATGAGCAGGGCATCGAACAGGTCAGGCTCACGACATGGGCCTGACCTGAGGTCCTTGCTGGATCGGCACAGCAGACCAGTCCTCTAGACTGGGCCGCTGCCCAGGACGGGCGGAGCGTGGGAGAGGCAAGCAGTGACGTCGACGAATGATCTGAAGAACGGCATGGTGCTGGACCTGGACGGCCAGCTCTGGTCGGTGGTCTGGTTCCAGCACCACAAGCCCGGCAAGGGCAACACCGTGGTGCGCACCAAGCTCAAGCACGTGCTGTCGGGCAAGGTGGTGGACCGCACCTTCAACTCCGACACCAAGGTCGACACCGCGAACGTCGATCGCCGGGAGATGCAGTACCTCTACCACGACGGCTCCGGTTTCGTGTTCATGGACACCAGCACCTACGACCAGCTGACCATCGACGACGCCACCGTCGGCGACGCCAAAAACTATCTGCTCGAAGAGCAGGTCGCTACGGTCGCCCTGCACGAAGGGACACCGCTCTACATCGACCTGCCCGCCTCCGTCGAGTTGGTGATCAGCTACACCGAGCCCGGGCTGCAGGGGGATCGCAGCACCGGCGGCACCAAGCCCGCGACGACCGAGACCGGGCTGCAGATCCAGGTCCCGTTGTTCCTCACCACCGGCGAGAAGGTCAAGGTCGACACGCGTACGGGTGAGTACCTGGGACGTGTCTGAGCCGGGTTCCGCGGAGCCTTCCGGGGGGCCACGCCGGTCGTCGACCCGCAGTAAAGCGCGCAAGCGGGCCTTGGACATCTTGTTCGAGGCCGACGTGCGCGGCGCCGATGCTTCGGCCATCCTGGCCGAGCGGGCCGCCGATGCCGATCCGCCGATCCGCGGATACACCACGACCCTGGTCGAGGGGGTGACGGCCCACCGGGCCGAGATCGACGCCAGGATCTCCGCGTCGCTGGCGACCGGCTGGACGCTGCCGCGGACGCCGCGGGTCGACCGGAACGCCTTGCGGATCGCCGTGTTCGAGCTCGACTATCTCGACGTCCCGCCGGCCGTGGTCGTCTCCGAGGCGGTGCACCTGGTCGAGGAGCTGTCCACCGACGAGTCACCGGCCTTCGTCAACGGAGTGCTGGGTGGCGTGATCGCTGCGCGGGCGGGGTGAGGGAGTGGACCAACTCAGCACCGCCGACGTGGCCGGCCACCGGATCGAGTACCGGCTGATCGGCAGCAGCGCGGACGCCGTGGTGATCTTGCACGGTGGCCACATGTCGGCCCGCTGCACCCTGGGCGAGTCGACCTTCCTCGAGCTGGGCCGATCGGTCCTCCTTGTCTCCCGGCCGGGTTACGGGCGTACCGATCTGGCCGCCGGCCCGTCGGTGCCGGAGTTCGTCCCACGGCTGGCCCGGCTGATCGCTGATCTCGGACTCCGACCCCGCGCCGCCGTCGGTATCTCGCTGGGCGCGCGGTCGGCGATCACCCTCGCCGCGTTCTATCCCAATCTGGTCGAGCGGATCGTCCTGCTCTGCCCGGTCAGCTTCCGGCCCTGGCCGCCCGCGCGGACCAGGCGGATCGCCCGGATGGCTTTCAATCCCGCAGCGGAGCGCGCCACGTGGGGCATCGTGCACCGGATGCTTCGCCGCGACCCGGTCCGAGCTCTGCCGGGGCTGGTCGAGAACCTGTCGACCCTCCCGGGCGCGGAGGTGGTCGAGCGGCTCGGGACGGACCGGGACGCGATGGTGGAGTTCCTGCTCAGCTGCCGATCCAGCCTGGGGTTCATGAACGACCTACGGTCGCCGACCGACGTGACCTCTGACGTACGCCAGCCCGCCCTGGTCGTGGCCAGCCGCTACGACGGCACCGTGGCCGCGGAGCACCCCCGGCACCTTGTCGCGACCCTCCCGCGCGCACGGCTGGTCGAAGTGGACACGCCCACGCACGTCCTGTGGCTGGGCCAGGGCGCCGAGCAGACCCGTGCCGCCATCACCGAGTTCCTGACCGACGGCGGTCGGTAGAGGCCAGCCAGCATTCCGAGGATCCTCGGGGCTTCGTGCGTAGGACTACGGTTGCGGTATGCACGGGTGGCCCTCTCCCGAGTGGCGGACGCTGGAGTTCGGACCGTTGTGGGTGATGAGCGCCATCATCGGTCGCTGTCGTTTCGATGAGCTCGAGCAGAAGGCGTTCGCCGACAGTGTGGTGGCCGCGCCGGACGGAAACTCGGCGCTGCCGTGGCAGCTCATGCAATCGATCGACCACAACGCTGACACGTTGTTCGAGCAGTTCAGCCAGGACAATCGCTCGATCGTGTCCGGACTGGGCCAGATCACGGTCCTGCTGGACCGGGTCGATGTGGAGACGAGTCGGCGGACACGGGAGGCGATGCTGCGGGTCGGCGCTGGCGTGGCCCGCGCCCGCGGACCATTCGGCCGCCGGATGAGCGAGGAGGACGCTCACATGCTCGAGCTCGTCGCCCACTTGCTGGAGACAGCTGAGGAAACCGCCGGCGGCATCTCGCTCGACGTCGACGGACTGGATCTGATGCACTCCTGACTCGGTTCCGACACCAAGACACGGCGGAGGGACGGGTTTCACGAGCAGCTACCGCACCGATTCGGGGCGTGTTCGCTGATACCCTCGTGGCGGCCGATCGGGTGATCCGCGGTCAGCCTCTCAAGGCCTGCCGATAGGGCAGGAAAGGACGTCATGCTTGCTGGTTCCGCTGCGCCCCGCCCTCCCGCATTTCTCGTTCTCGAAGACGGACGCACCTTCCGGGGCCGGGCCTTCGGAGCAATCGGCGAGACCTTCGGCGAGGCGGCGTTCGTCACGGCGATGTCGGGCTACCAGGAGACGCTGACCGACCCCAGCTACCACCGGCAGGTGGTGATCGCGACTGCGCCGCACATCGGCAACACCGGCTGGAACGACGAAGACGACGAGTCCAGCCGCATCTGGGTGGCGGGCTACGTGATCCGTGACCCGGCCCGGATGCCGTCCAGCTGGCGGGCCACCCGCAGCCTGGACGCCGAGCTCGAGGCGCAGGGCATCGTCGGCATCTGCGAGGTGGACACCCGGGCGCTCACCCGGCATCTACGCGAGCGGGGCGCGATGCGGGTGGGCGTCTCCAGCCTGGGCTCCGACCCCGAGGCGTTGCGTCGCAAGGTGTTGGAGCAGCCAGAGATGGCCGGCGCCTTTCTGGCCGACCAGGTCTCCACGGCCGAGGCGTACGTCGTCCCGGCGCACGGCGAGCCGCGGTTTCGCGTTGTCGCAGTGGACCTGGGCATCAAGTCGATGACGCCACACCGAATGGCCGAGCGGGGGATCGAGGTGCACGTCGTTCCGGCCACCGCCACGGCCGAGGAGATCATCGCGCGACGGCCGGACGGAGTGTTCTTCTCCAACGGCCCGGGCGATCCCGCGGCCACGGACGGACCGGTGGAGCTGGTCAAGGCGACCCTGGCCGAACGCATCCCGTTCTTCGGCATCTGCTTCGGCAACCAGCTGTTCGGCCGGGCCCTCGGCTTCGGGACCTACAAGCTGGCGTACGGGCACCGCGGCATCAACCAGCCGGTGATGGACCTGACCACCCGGAAGGTGGAGGTCACCGCGCACAACCACGGATTCGCCGTCGACGCACCGCTGACCGGCGAGACGCGTACGCCGTTCGGTCTGGCCCGGGTCAGCCACGTCGGGCTGAACGACGACGTCGTGGAGGGGCTGGAACTGCGCGACGACAAGGGCCGGATCCTCGGCTTCTCGGTGCAGTACCACCCCGAGGCGGCCGCCGGCCCCCACGACGCCAGCTACCTCTTCGATCGATTTGTCGACATGATGGAGCAGCATCGGGATGCCTAGGCGTACAGACATCTCCTCGATCCTGGTGATCGGTTCCGGACCGATCGTCATCGGGCAGGCCTGCGAGTTCGACTACTCCGGGACCCAGGCGTGCCGGGTGCTGCGCGCCGAGGGTTTCCGGGTGATCCTGGTCAACTCGAACCCGGCGACGATCATGACCGACCCCGAGTTCGCCGACGCGACCTACGTCGAACCGATCACCCCGGAGTTCGTCGAACTGGTGATCGCCAAGGAGCGGCCGGACGCACTGCTGGCGACCCTCGGCGGCCAGACGGCGCTCAATACCGCGGTCGCGCTGCACGAGAACGGGGTGCTGGAGCGCTACGAGGTCGAGCTGATCGGCGCCTCCATCGACGCGATCCAGCGCGGCGAGAACCGGCAGCAGTTCAAGGCGGTGGTCGAAGGGCTGACCGGGATCGCCGGCGGGCCTGCCGAGGTGGCCCGCAGCCAGATCTGCCACTCGCTGGACGAGGTGCTGGCCGCTGCCGATGATCTTCACTACCCCGTCGTCGTCCGGCCCAGCTTCACCATGGGCGGGGTGGGCTCGGGCTTCGCGCACACCGAAGATGATCTTCGTCGGATCGCCGGCGCCGGGCTGTCCGCCAGTCCCACCACCGAGGTGCTGATCGAGGAGTCGATCCTCGGCTGGAAGGAATACGAGCTGGAGGTGATGCGGGACAGGGCCGACAACGTGGTGATCGTCTGCTCCATCGAGAACCTCGATCCGATGGGCGTGCACACCGGCGACTCGATCACCGTTGCCCCGGCCATGACCCTGACCGACCGCGAGTACCAGCGGATGCGTGACGTCGCCATCGGGATCATCCGGGCCGTCGGCGTGGACACCGGCGGCTGCAACATCCAGTTCGCGATCAACCCGGCCGACGGCCGCATGATCGTGATCGAGATGAACCCGCGGGTCTCCCGCTCCTCGGCGCTGGCCTCCAAGGCGACCGGGTTCCCGATCGCCAAGATCGCGGCCAAGGTGGCCGTCGGCTACACCCTGGACGAGATCCCCAACGACATCACGCGCGAGACCCCGGCCAGCTTCGAGCCGACGCTGGACTACGTGGTGGTCAAGGTGCCGCGGTTCGCGTTCGAGAAGTTCCCGTCGGCCGACGCCAGCCTGACCACCCACATGAAGAGCGTCGGTGAGGCGATGGCCATCGGCCGTAACTTCACCGAAGCTCTCGGCAAGGCTCTGCGGAGTCTCGAAGATCCCAAGGCACCCTTCGCGTTCAGCAGTATGCGCGCTGAGCCTGTCGAAGCGCTCCTGCAACGGGCATCGCTGCCGCACGACGGCCGGCTGGGCATGGTGATGCAGGCGCTACTGGCCGGAGCGACCGTCGATCAGGTGCACGCCGCGACCGGCATCGACCCGTGGTTCGCCGACCAGCTGCTGCTCGTCGCCGAGGTCGCCGAACACGTCCGCACCGCACCCGAACTGACCGCCGACGTGCTGCGCACCGCCAAGCGACACGGCCTGTCCGACGCCCAGATCGCCGGGCTGCGCCACCTCAGCGAAGACGTGGTCCGCGGGGTGCGCTGGGCCCTCGGCGTACGCCCCGTCTACAAGACCGTCGACACCTGCGCCGCCGAGTTCGCCGCGCGTACGCCGTACCACTACAGCTCCTACGACGCCGAGACCGAGGTCGTGCCGCGCACCAAGCCTGCGGTGCTGATCCTGGGCAGCGGCCCGAACCGGATCGGTCAGGGCATCGAGTTCGACTACTCCTGCGTGCACGCGGCCATGGCGCTGGCTGGAGCGGGCTACGAGACGATCATGGTCAACTGCAACCCGGAGACGGTCTCCACCGACTACGACACCTCTGACCGGCTCTACTTCGAACCGCTGACGCTGGAAGACGTGCTCGAGGTCGTACACGCCGAGCGGGCCGCCGGACCGGTGGCGGGGGTGATCGTCCAGCTCGGCGGCCAGACCCCGTTGCGACTGGCCCAGGCGCTCAAGGACGCCGGCGTGCCGATCGTCGGCACCAGCCCGGAGGCCATCCACCTCGCGGAGGAGCGTGGCGCGTTCGGCCGGGTACTCGCGGAAGCCAATCTCCCCGCGCCCAAGCACGGGCTGGCCCGCTCCTTCGCGGAGGCCAAGCTGGTCGCCGACGAGATCGGCTACCCGGTGTTGGTTCGGCCGTCCTATGTCCTGGGCGGCCGCGGCATGGAGATCGTCTACGACGAGAAGACCCTGTCCGCCTACATCGAGCGGGCCACCGAGGTGTCCCCCGAGCATCCGGTGCTCGTCGACCGATTCCTCGACGATGCGGTCGAGATCGACGTCGATGCGATCTATGACGGTTCCGAGCTGTACCTCGGCGGCGTGATGGAGCACATCGAGGAGGCCGGCATCCATTCGGGCGACTCGGCCTGCGCGTTGCCGCCGATCACGCTGGGCACGGAGGTGGTCAGCCGGATCCGCAGCTCCACCGAAGCCATCGCCGCCGGGGTCGGGGTCCGCGGGCTGATCAACATCCAGTACGCGCTGGCCGGGGACACGTTGTTCGTCCTGGAGGCCAACCCGCGTGCCTCGCGGACGGTGCCCTTCGTCTCCAAGGCGACCGCGACCCCGCTGGCCAAGGCGGCTGCCCGGGTGATGCTGGGGGAGAGCGTCGCCGACCTGCGCCGCGCGGGCGTGCTGCGCGCCGAGGGCGACGGCGCCACGGAAGACCCGCACGCACCGATCGCGGTCAAGGAGGCCGTGATGCCGTTCAACCGGTTCCGCACCGTGGAGGGGATCTCGGTCGACACCATCCTCGGCCCGGAGATGAAGTCCACCGGTGAGGTGATGGGCATGGACGTGGAGTTCGGGACGGCCTTCGCCAAGAGCCAGGTCGCCGGTTTCGGGCCGCTGCCGACCAAGGGCACCGTCTTCGTCTCGGTGGCCAACCGGGACAAGCGGTTCGTGATCTTCCCCGTCAAGCGGCTGGCCGACCTCGGATTCGAGATCCTGGCCACCGCCGGTACCGCCTCGATGCTGCGCCGGCACGGCGTGGTGGTCACTCCGGTCCGCAAGTTCAGCCAGGGCGCCGGCCCGAACGGCGAGCCCACGATCGTGCAGATGATCCTCGACGGGAATGTCGATCTGATCTTCAACACCCCGCACGGGCAGAGCCCGGACGGCCGGCCGCGGTTCGACGGCTACGAGATCCGCACCGCCGCCGTGCTGCGCAACGTCCCCTGCGTGACCACCGTGCAGGGGCTCGCCGCCGCCGTGCAAGGGATCGAGGCCATCCGCGCCGGGAACGTCGGTGTCCGCTCTTTGCAGTCCTGGGCGGCGGATCGCGCCCTGAGCCCGTCGAAGGGCGGATGAGCCGCGCCTACCGGCGGCTGCTCCGGCCGGTGCTGTTCCGCGCGTACGCCGGAGACGCCGAGCGGGTGCACGAGCAGACGCTCGCCGCTCTCGCGCGGCTCGGCCGGTCGCGGCCGGCGTTGGCGGCCGCCGCCCGAGTGTGCGCCCGGAACCGGAAGCCCGTCACCGTGGCGGGGATCCGGTTCCCCGGCCTCGTCGGGCTGGCGGCCGGGATGGACAAGAACGGCATCGGCGTCCGGACCTGGGCCGCACTCGGCTTCGGCCACGCGGAGCTGGGCACGGTGACCGCGTACGCCCAGCCCGGCAACGACCGGCCGCGGCTGTTCCGGCTGCCGGAGAGCGGCGCGATCGTCAACCGGATGGGCTTCAACAACGCCGGTGCCCAGGCTCTGGCGGAGCGGCTGGCGGCAGCCGGCGTGGCCCGGGGCAACGGGCGGGTCGGGATCCCGCTCGGCATCTCGATCGGCAAGACCAAGATCACACCGCTGGCCGAGGCCGAGCAGGACTACCTCCGCTCGCTGCGGATCCTCGCCCCGTACGCCGACTACGTGGCGGTCAACGTCTCGAGCCCCAACACGCCGGGACTGCGGTCGCTGCAGGACGCCGACACCCTCGATCGGCTGATCCGGGCGCTGGTCGGCGAGGCGTGGGCGCTGGCCGCTGGTGCAACTCCGGTACCGATCTTCGTCAAGCTCGCGCCGGACCTGACCGAGGACGCGCTCGAGCAGGCGCTGGCGGTGTGTACGGGGGCCGGCGCCGAGGGACTGATCGCGACCAACACCACGCTGGCCCGCCAAGGGATCGCGCCGGCCGAGGAGCACCTGGCGATGGAGGCCGGCGGGCTGTCCGGAGCACCGCTGACCCGCCGGGCCCGAGAGGTGGTGGGGTTCCTGGCGGCGCGGACGCCGCTGCCGATCATCGCGGTCGGCGGGATCATGAACGCGGCCGACGGACAGGCCATGCTCGATGCGGGGGCCAGCCTGCTCCAGGTCTACACCGGGTTCGTGTACGGCGGACCCAGCCTGATCGGCGAGCTGAACCGGCTCAGTCCCCATCCCGCCTCGGAGAGGATCCCATGACGGCCAGCTACGGCGCCCGGCTGAGCGCACTCACCGCCGAGCGGGGCCGGGTCTGCGTCGGCATCGACCCGCACCCCGGCATCCTCAGCCGCTGGGGACTCAGCCCCGACGCCACCGGCCTGGAACGCTGTGCTCGCGGCCTGGTCGAGGCGCTCGGTGAGACCGTCGCGGTGTTCAAGCCGCAGTCGGCCTTCTTCGAGGCGTACGGGTCGGCAGGGATCGGCGTGCTCGAGCGAACCCTGTCCGACATCAGGGCGGCTGGCGCGCTGTGTCTGCTGGACGTGAAGCGCGGTGACCTCAGCAGCACGATGGACGCGTACGCCGCCGCATACCTGGCCGACGGGTCGCCGCTCGCGGCGGATGCGATCACTCTCAGCCCCTACCTCGGCTTCGGCTCGCTCGCGTCGGCGATCGAGCAGGCGCTGAGCCAGGGCCGCGGGGTTTATGTGCTGGCGCTGACCAGCAACCCCGAGGGCCCTCAGATCCAGCACGCGCGGGTGGCGGACGGTCGCTGGGTCGGCCAGGTGATCATCGACGAGGCGGCTCGGTACAACACCGGGCCCGGCCTCGGGTCGGTCGGGCTGGTGGTGGGGGCGACCATCGGCCGGACCGAGGCGGACTTCTCGCGGGTGAACGGATCGATCCTCGCCCCGGGCCTCGGCGCGCAGGGAGCGACGGCCGCTGACCTGCCTGACGTTTTCGGCTCGGCGGCTGCCCTGGTCCTGCCGAGCTGGAGCCGGGAAGTCCTCGGGGCCGGGCCGGAGCCGACGGCGTTGCGGGCCATGGTCGAGGTGCTGAAGGGTCAGATGAAGTCGACCCGGGGGTTGGGGTAGGTTCGTGGCCCTGGGACTGCAAGAAAGACCTAAGACGTGACCATCCCCGAGTTGAGCGACGAGCAGCGCCAGCAGGCGAGGAACGCCGCGACCCAGGCGCGCCGCCGCAGGGCCGAGATCAAGCAGTCGCTCCGTTCCGGCGAGCGCAGCCTGGCTGACGTGCTCAAGCTGGCGGAGTCGGACGACGTCGTGGCGCATACCAAGGTCATCGACGTCCTCCGGGCGCTGCCGCGGGTCGGCACCGTCCGAGCCGGCAAGGTGATGGAGCGGCTGGAGATCGCGCCCAACCGTCGGCTCCGTGGCCTTGGCCGGCACCAGACCGGTGCCTTGCTGGAGGAGTTCGCGCCCGGCCGCCAGCCGCCCAGGACGTGACGTTCGGGTTGACCGTGGTCTCCGGCCCCACGGCCGCTGGAAAAGGCACCGTGGTCGCCCGGCTCGCCGAGGAGCACCCGGAGGTCTTCGTCTCGGTCTCGGCCACCACCCGACCGCCGCGACCGGGCGAGATGCACGGCATGCACTACCTGTTCGTGTCCGACGACGAGTTCGACGCCATGATCGCCGGCGGCGATCTGCTCGAGTGGGCGGTCGTGCACGGCCGGCATCGCTACGGGACACCTCGCCGACCGGTGCTCGAGGCTTTGGCCGCGGGTCGGCCGGCGCTGTTGGAGATCGACCTGCAGGGTGCTCGGCAGGTGCGGGCCAACTGCCCGGAGGCGACCTTCGTCTTCCTGGCTCCGCCGTCCTGGGAGGAACTCGTCCGGCGGCAGCAGGGCCGCGGCACCGAGTCGGCGGCAGAACGAGAGGCGCGACTAGCCACCGCACGGGTCGAGATGGCGGCCCAGTCCGAGTTCGACCACGTGGTGGTGAACGACGAAATAGGCGAAGCGGTCAAGGACTTGCTAACCTTGATCCGTCTGTAGCTGTGCAGATCACTTCTGCGTGTCCTGGCTCAGACTCCCTCAACACCCGAAGGTCGAATCTTGTCAGGTCACCACGCGCTCGCCGAAGGCATCACCAACCCGCCGATTGACGAACTGCTGACGCAGTCGGACTCGAAGTACAAGCTGGTGCTGTTCGCCGCCAAGCGCGCCCGCCAGATCAACGCCTACTACTCCCAGCTCGGCGAGGGCCTGCTCGACCACGTCGGCCCGCTCGTCGAGACGACCGTCCAGGAGAAGCCGCTGTCGATCGCGCTCCGGGAGGTCAACGCCGGCAAGCTGTCCTGCACCGACATCGACCCCGATGCGCCCGCCGACGCCGACCTCGAGGCGAGCTACACCGATCCCGCCTGACTCTTCCCTCTCCATGTCTGACGGTTTCGAACGTATACGTTCGAAACTGCCACTGCGCCCACGAAGCTTCGAGAGCACAGTGACAACGTCGAAGGCACAGCGGTGGGGTCCGTGGCCCGCAGGGGTACGCGCGCGATGAGCAAGATCATTCTCGGCGTGAGCGGCGGCATCGCCGCGTACAAGGCCTGCGACCTGCTGCGCCGGCTGCAGGGCGCCGGCCACGATGTCACGGTCGTGCCCACCGCTGCGGCACTGGAGTTCATCGGGACCGCCACCTGGTCGGCGCTCTCCGGCCGCCCGGTGCACACCGGGGTGTTCGACGACGCGCATCTGGTGCCCCACGTCAAGCTCGGGCAGGAGACCGATCTGGTGGTCGCCGCGCCCGCTACCGCCGACCTGCTGGCTCGGGCCGCGACCGGGCGGGCCGACGACCTGCTGACCAACGTGCTGCTCACCACGCGGGCGCCGGTGATCTTCGCACCGGCGATGCACACCGAGATGTGGTTGCATCCCGCGACCCAGGCCAACGTCGCGACCCTCCGGGAACGCGGTGCCGTCGTCATCGACCCGGACTCCGGCCGGCTCACCGGCCCCGACTCCGGACCGGGACGGCTACCGGAGCCCGCGGAGCTGTTCGCCGTGGTCAGCTCGATCCTCACCGAGCCGGGAATCACCTCGCGGGCGGCCAACCGGGATCTGACCGGCCTCCGCGTCGTGGTCAGTGCCGGTGGCACGCGGGAGCCCCTGGACCCGGTGCGCTACCTCGGGAACGGGTCCTCGGGGCTCATGGGCTGGGCCCTGGCCCGTGCCGCCGGGCTCCGCGGCGCCGAGGTCCGCCTGGTCGCCGCCCACGTGGCCATGCCGCCGCCGCCCAATGTGGAGGTCGAGCAGATCGGCTCCACCGCCGATCTGGCCGGCGCGATGCGGAAGGCGGCCACCGACGCCGACATCGTGGTGATGGCCGCCGCCCCGGCCGACTTCACCCCAGCCAGCTCCAGCGAACGCAAGATCAAGAAGTCCGGTGACTCCGGCTTGACCGTGAGCCTCGTCCAGACCACCGACGTGCTGGCCACCTTGGTCGCCGAGCGCACCGACCCGAAGCAGGTGCTGGTGGGGTTCGCTGCCGAGACCCGTCCGGAGTCCGGCTCGCTGCTCGACGTCGCGCGCGCGAAGCTCGCCCGCAAGGGCTGCGATCTGCTGGTGCTGAACGAAGTCGGACGCGGGAAGGTCTTCGGCCGACCGGACAGCGAGATCACCCTGCTGAGTGCCGATGGCACCGTGGTCGGCCCGATCGCCGGCAGCAAGGACACGCTGGCCCATCGCATTTGGGATGCGGCCCTGGCAGCGCACTCCCGCGGGTAAGTTGCACGTTCGGGGATCACCGACCCGCTCACGACCATACGAGAAAGCACCAGGGCCCATGGCAGGAAGACTGTTCACCTCCGAGTCGGTCACGGAGGGTCATCCGGACAAGATCGCTGACCAGATCAGCGACTCGGTGCTGGACGCCATGCTGGCCAACGACCCGCAGAGCCGCGTGGCGGTGGAGTGCCTGGTCACCACGGGTTTGGTCGTCGTGGCGGGCGAGGTGACCACCGAGGCGTACGTCGAGATCCCTCGGATCGTCCGGCAGCGGATCATCGACATCGGCTACGACTCCTCGACCAAGGGCTTCGACGGCGGCTCCTGCGGAGTGAGCATCGCGATCGGGCAGCAGTCGGCGGACATCGCCCAAGGCGTTGATCACGCAGTCGAGGAGCGGGCCGACGGCTCGACCGACCTGCTGGACCTGCAGGGGGCGGGCGACCAGGGCCTGATGTTCGGGTACGCCTGCTCCGAGACACCCTCGCTGATGCCATTGCCGATCGACCTGGCGCACCGGCTGGCCGAGCAGCTGGCCGAGGTCCGCAAGGACGGCACCATGCCGTACCTGCGGCCCGACGGCAAGACCCAGGTGACCATCGAGTACGACGGTGACCGTGCGGTCCGGGTGGACACCGTCGTGCTGTCCAGCCAGCATGCGGCCGACATCGATCTGGACGCCTTGCTCGCCCCCGACGTGCGCAAGCACGTGGTCGACCCGGTGCTGGAGCGCTACGCCATCGACGCGAGTGACTACCGGTTGCTGGTCAACCCGACCGGCCGGTTCGAGATCGGCGGGCCGATGGGCGATGCCGGTCTGACCGGACGCAAGATCATCGTCGACAGCTACGGCGGCATGGCCCGGCACGGCGGCGGCGCCTTCTCCGGCAAGGACCCGTCGAAGGTCGACCGGTCCGGCGCGTACGCCATGCGCTGGGTCGCCAAGAACGTGGTGGCCGCCGGCCTGGCCCGGCGCTGCGAGGTCCAGGTCGCGTACGCGATCGGCAAGGCGCATCCGGTCGGCTTCTACGTGGAGACCTTCGGCACCGAGCAGGTCCCGGTCAACCAGATCCAGGCGGCGGTGCTCGAGGTCTTCGACCTGCGACCGGCCGCGATCATCCGCGATCTCGACCTGAAGCGCCCCGTCTACGCGCAGACCGCGGCGTACGGGCACTTCGGTCGCGAGCTGCCCGGCATCAGCTGGGAGGCCACGAACCGCGCCGAGGCGCTGGCCAACGCCGTCCGCGGCTGACCTGGGCAACTCCTCTGGTCGGTCAGTTTCCCATGTTGCATGGGAAACCAGCCGATTCCATAGGAAGTTTCCTATGGATAAAGCAAGTTCCCCATGCTGCATGGGGAACTTGTGACAGATGAGTTCCGCACCGTTGTCGAAATCGACCGTCGCCTGTTCGACGTAGGGGTGTCAGGATCAATCACCCCCACCACAGGAGGACGGCATGAAGGTCGTAGTCATGATCAAGGGCAGCGGTGCGGACGAGGACAAGATCGCCCCGACCGAAGAGATGCTCAGCCAGATGGGCGCCTACAACGAGGAGCTGGTCAAGGCCGGCATCATGCTGGACGGCCAGGGCCTGCACCCGAGCAACAAGGGCACCCAAGTCGTCTTCGAGGGCGGCGAGACCTCGGTCGTCGACGGCCCGTTCACCGAGTCCAAAGAGATCGTCGCGGGCTACTGGATCTGGCAGGTCAGCAGCATCGAGGAGGCCGTCGAGTGGGCCAAGCGCTGCCCGACCGACCAGCAGTACGGCCACCGCCAGGTCTTGGAGATCCGGCCGATCTTCACCGATGAGGACTTCGGTGCCGAGTACACCGACGAGCTGCGGGAGCGGGACGCCCGGCTCACCGAGGAGATCAAGGCCCAGCACGGGTGAGTGACCTGAACCGCCGGATCGAGGCGATCTGGCGGATCGAGTCACCACGACTCATCGCCACGCTCGCTCGGCTGGTCCGCGACGTCGGACTGGCCGAGGAGCTGGCGCAGGAGGCATTCGTCCTCGCCCTGGAACAGTGGCCGGTACGCGGCGTGCCGGACAATCCCGGCGGCTGGCTGACCGCGACCGCGAAGCACAAGGCGATCGACGCGATCCGGCGGGAACGGAACCTCCAGGCCAAGTACGCTCGCCTGGCGGAGGATCCGGCGGTAGCCGGAACCGGGGTTCCGCCACCGGATGCGGTCGCCGACCAGCCGGTCGGCGACGATCTGCTGGCCCTGCTCTTCGTCGCCTGCCACCCGGTGCTGCCGCCGCCCTCGCGGGCTGCGCTCACGCTGCGGCTGCTGGGCGGGTTGACCACCGACGAGATCGCCCGGGCCTATCTGGTGCCCTCGGCGACGATCGGCCAGCGGATCTCCCGCGCCAAACGGACCTTGTCCGAGGCTCACGTCCCGTTCGCGGTCCCGGAGCCGGCGGAGCGGCCGGCCCGGCTCCGGGCAGTGCTCGAGGTCATCTACCTGATCTTCAACGAGGGGTACGCGGCAACCTCCGGGGACTCCTGGCTGCGGCCGGACCTGGCCGAGGAGGCGATGCGGTTGGGCCGGGTGCTCGCCGGGCTGATGCCGCGTGAACCGGAGGTCGGCGGGCTGGTCGCGCTGATGGAGCTGCAGGCGTCCCGCTTCCCGGCCCGGGTGGATGCATCCGGCTCGGTGGTGCTGCTGGAGCATCAGGACCGGCGACGCTGGGACCGGCTGCTGATCCGGCACGGCCTCGGCACGCTCGACCGGGCCATCGCGCTCAGCCGGCCGCTCGGCCCGTACGCTCTGCAGGCCGCCATCGCGGCGGTCCATGCGCGGGCAGCAACGTGGGAGGCGACCGACTGGTCCGCGATCGTCGCGCTCTACGACGCGCTCGCCCAGATCGCGCCGTCACCGGTGGTCGAGGTCAACCGAGCGGTCGCCGTGCTGATGGCCGACGGGCCGGAGGCCGCGCTCGCCGTGCTGGACGGGGTCCGGGACGACCCGCGGCTGGCTCGCTATCACCTGCTCGGCGCCGTCCGCGGCGATGTGCTGCTCCGGCTCGGCCGGAACGAGGAGGCAGCCACCGAGCTCGAGCGGGCGGCGCAGCTGGCCCCGACCCGCCACGAACGCATCCTGTTGATGGAGCGGGCCGCCTCGGCCGCCCTGCCGGCCCACTCAGCGGTGCCGGCGTCGGGCCAGCAGCAGGACGCACGCCATGACACCGAGCAGAACGGTGGCCAGTCCTGAGCCGCCGAGCGTCGCGCGCGGGCCCAACGCCGTGGTGAGCGGTCCGCCGAGCGCCGAGCCGAGCGGCGACGCGGTGAGCAGGACCGCACTGCGGGCGGCGAGTATCGCCGCCAGGTGCTCCGGCGGCGCCTTCGCCTGCATCAGTGTCATCGAGAGCGGCACGAACGGTCCGTAGATCGCTCCACCCAGGGTGAAGCACGCGACCGTGACGGCGACCGGCACGGCGAACCCGAACGGCAGCAGCGTCAACCCCCACGCGATCACGATGCCGACCGTCACTGGCCACAGGGGCAGCTGGCGCAGCGCACCGACCGTGAGCCCGCCGAGAACGGCGCCGATGCCGAACAGCATCCAGTAGAGGCCGAGCAGGGTGCCCGGTGCCTGCAAGTCCTGGGTCACGTGCAGCGGCAGCGCGACCTCGACCGGGCCGTACAGCAGGTTGAAGAACCAGGTGAGCGTCAGCAGCCCGAGCAGCTCGGGAAAGGACCGCAGCAAGCCGAGCCCGCCACGGGCGGCCTTCCGGTCGACGACGGATACCTGCCCCGACTCCGGCAGCCGGATGCGGGCGACGACCACCGCGAGGAACAGGTAGCTGAGCGCATCCAGGCCGAGCACGAGCGCGGCGCTGACGTAGGTCACCAGGACGCCGGCGATCGCCGGTCCGGCGATCGTTGCGGCGAAGTTCATGGTGCTGACCAGGGTGTTCGCGGCAAGCCGCTGTTCGCCGGGCAACAGCTCGGCCAGCAAGGTGTACTGGCCCGCGCTGCCCCACGCGTGCAGCAGCGACGAGACAGCGAGCAGGATGACGAGCAGTGGTGGCGTCAGCAGCCCGGCGAGCCACACGAGCGGTATCGCGCCGAGGAAGGCAGCACGCATCAGGTTGTCGGCCAGGATCAGCCGCCGCGCCGGAACCCGGCGCAGACGACGACCGAGCACCAGCGCGCCGACCACGCCCGGCAACGTGTACGCGGCCACGGCGCCGCCCACCCACAGTCCCGCTGTCGACTCGGGCGCCAGCTCGATGGCCAGCCAGGGCACCGCAACGAAGCTCATCCCATCCCCGAGGTAGGAGACCGCGAAGCCGCGGGACAGTCGCCGGAACACCCGGTTGGCGAGCACCGGCCGATAGGCGGCGGGGACGAGGCGACGGACCATCTCCTGCCTCTCCTTCGCTGTCAGTGGGCGCTGCCTATCATCTGGTGTGCCCGATCCGGAACTGCCGATCGCCCAGGTCGTGATCGACCTGCCGCTGGCGCATCTGGACCGGCCGTTCGACTATGCCGTGACCGCCGATCAGGACGCTGCCGCCGTGCCGGGCGCGCGGGTCCGGGTGCGCTTCTCCGGCAGGCTCCGGGACGGTTTCGTGCTGCAGAGGTGTGCGGCCAGCGACCACGAAGGCACTCTCACCCCCCTCCACAAGGTCGTCTCCGCGGAGCCGGTGCTGACCGCCGACGTCGCCGCCCTGGTGCGGGCCGTCGCCGACCACTGCGCGGGAAGCTTCTCTGACGTGATGCGGCTCGCTGTGCCGCCGAGGCATGCCGCGACCGAGGAAGCGGCAACCGAGACGGCGCCCGCCTTCCCGGACGAGGTCCCGCTCGGGCCGATGCTCGACTACCCGACCGGCGACGGCCTTCTCGGCGCGCTGCGGGCGGGCGGGCGACCGCGGGCGCTGTGGCAGGTCACGCCGAGCGCGGCTCCGAGCGGGGACTGGGCGCTGGGACTGGCCTGCGCGGCCCGGGCCTGCGCCGAGGGCGGCCGGGGTGCAGTTCTCGTCGTTCCGGACCAGCGTGACCTGCAGCGGCTCCAGGAGGCCTGTGCGACGACGCTCGGCCCGGCCGGCTTCGCCGTGCTGGTGGCCGAGTCGGGACCGGCGGCTCGCTACCGGTCGTTTCTGGCGGCTCTTCGTGGCGGTGTCCGGGTCGTGATCGGCAACCGGGCGGCCGCGTACGCGCCGGTCAACAACCTGGGCCTGGTCGCGCTGTGGGACGACGGGGACGACCTGCTGTCCGAGCCGCGGGCGCCCTACCCACACGCCCGTGACGTGCTGGCACTGCGCGCCAGCCAGACCGGTTGCGCCGCCCTGTTCGCGGCGTACGCCCGGACGGCCGAGCTGCAGGGCTGGCTGGACCGGGGCTGGTTACGACTGCTGGCCGAGGAGCGTCCGGTCGTTCGGCACACCGCTCCCCGGGTCAAGGTCACGGCCGACACCGACCTCTCGCTGCAGCGGGACGTCGCGGCCCGCGCGGCCCGGCTGCCGCACGAGGTGTTCGAAATGGTGCGAGCGAGTCTGCCCCAGGGCCCCGTGCTGGTTCAGGTGCCCCGGTCCGGTTACCTGGTGGCGCTGGTGTGCCAGGACTGCCGTGAGCCCGCCCGCTGCCGGTTCTGCGCCGGACCGGTGCGCGCCGATGCGTCGGGCACCACGAGCTGCGCCTGGTGCGGCCGGATCCAGGTCGGCTGGGAGTGCCCGATCTGTGGCTCCCGCCGGGTCCGGGCTCCCGTCGTCGGCGCAGAGCGGACGGCGGAGGAGTTGGGCAAGGCGTTCCCCAAGACCCCGGTACGCCGATCGCTCGGCGGCCGCACACTCCGATCGGTGCCCGACCAGCCGGCGCTGGTCGTGGCGACCCCCGGCGCGGAGCCGCCGGCCGACGGCGGCTACGCCGGGGCCGTGCTGCTGGACACCGGGCTGTTGCTGCTCCGGCCGGAGCTCCGGGCCGCTGAGGAGGCACTGCGCCGCTGGCTGAACGTGTTGGCGCTGGTCCGCCCGGGCGGCGACGGCGGATCGGTGATCGCGGTGGGGGAGAGCTCCGGCCGAGCGCTGCAGGCGCTGGTCCGGACCGACCCGGGAGGGTTCGCCGCCCGTGAGCTGGCCGAACGGACGCAGGCCGGTTTCCCGCCGTCGGTGCGGGTGGTCGTCGTCGAAGGGGCGCCGGAGACGCTCGCGGACTTCGCGGCGCTGACCCGGCTGCCGGCGGGCGCCGAGATTCTCGGCCCGGTCGAGGTCTCCGGGACGCCGAGCTCGAATCTCCAGCGCCTCGTACTGCGCAGTCCACGCGACGAAGGGGCCGCGCTCGCCTGGGCCGCGAAGGAGGTCACCGCGATCCGCAGCGCCCGCAAGAGCGAAGGCGCACTGCGTGTTCGCGTCGATCCGGTCGATCTCTGAGAGACCACGTCGCGCGAAACGGCCTGTCGGTTTCCCATGCAACATGGGAAACATCACGATTCCACAGGAAGCTTCTTGTGGAAACGGCCAGTTTCCCATGTTGCATGGGAAACCGACGCGCCTCTGGGACGGATACACTGCCGCAGATGCGCCTCGTCTTCGCCGGGACCCCAGACGTCGCGGTGCCGACCCTGAATGCGCTGCTCACCTCACGACACGAGGTCGTGGCGGTGGTCACCCGTCCCGATGCTCCGAGTGGCCGGGGCAAGCGGCTCAACGCGAGCCCGGTCGCCGCCCGCGCCGCAGAGCTGGGCCTGGAGATCCTGAAGCCGCAGCGGCCGCGGGACGAGGAGTTCGTCGACCGGCTCAGCACCTTGGCCCCGGACTGCTGCCCGGTGGTGGCCTACGGCGCCCTGCTGCCCCAGCGGGTGCTGGACATCCCGAAGCACGGGTGGGTCAACCTGCACTTCTCGCTCCTTCCCGCCTGGCGCGGCGCCGCCCCTGTGCAGCATGCGATCATCGCCGGCGACGAGGTCACAGGGGCGACCACGTTCCGGATCGTGCTCGAACTGGACGCCGGGCCGGTCTTCGCCGCAGTTCCCGAGCCGATCCAGAGCACGGACACGGCGGGCGACCTCTTGGATCGCCTGGCGGTCAAGGGAGCCGAGCTGATGGTGCAGACCCTGGACGGGATCGAGGACGGCTCGCTCGAGCCCACGCCGCAGCCGGAGAGCCAGACCAGCTACGCGGCCAAGATCACCGTCGAGGACGCCAAGATCGACTGGACCGCACCGGCCGATGCGATCCACCGGCTGATCCGGGGAACCTACCCGGCTCCGGGCGCCTGGACCACGTTCGGTGGTGAACGGTTCAAGATCAACTCAGCGGAGCTCGCCGCCCACCATCTGGCGCCGGGTGCCTTGGAGATCACCAAGCGCACCGTGGACGTCGGCACCGGCAGTCGCGCGCTCCGCCTCGGTGAGGTGCAGCCTCCCGGCAAGCGACCGATGCCGGCGGCCGACTGGGCCCGCGGTGTGACATTCGGCCCCGAGCCGACCCTTGGCTCGTAGCGCCGGGGGCGCCCGCACACCGCGCCGGCAGCCGGCCGACCGGGCCCGCCGGCTGGCTTTCGACGCCTTGCGCCGGGTGAGCGGGGCCGGTGCGTACGCGAACCTGGTGGCCGCCGAGCTGCTCGCCGAGCGTCGGCTGGACAGTCGTGATGCCGCATTCGCCCTGGAGCTGCTGGCCGGAACCTGCCGCTGGCTGGGCACCTATGACCGCATCATCGAGGCGGCCGCCGGACGGAGCACGACGAGCGTGCAGCCGGCCGTTCTCGATCTGCTGCGGCTGGGCACCCACCAGATCCTGGCCACCCGGGTGCCGGCCCGGGCCGCCGTTGCGGCCACGGTCGAGCTGGCCGCAGCCACCGTAGGTGAGCGCGTCACCGGACTGGTCAACGCCGTCCTGCGCAAGGTGGCCGCCGACGACCTGGCCGGCTGGCTCGACAATCTGACGTCCGGACTCGACCACCGGGACGCCTTGGCGGTGCGGACCGCGCATCCGCGCTGGATCGTCGACGCGTACGCGGACGTGCTGCCGGCCGCCGAGCTGGAGCCGGCCCTCGCGGCCAACAACGCCGAAGCCGCGGTGACTCTGGCCATCCGTCCCGGCCTGGCGACGGTCGATGAGCTCCTCGACGCGGGCGCCGAGCGCGGCCTACGCTCCCCGTTCGCCGCCCGTTGGCGCAGCAACCCGGGCGACCTCGAGGCGGTGCGGTCCGGGCGGGTCGGAGTTCAGGACGAGGGGTCTCAGCTGGTGACCTGGGCGCTGTCCAGGCCGGATGGCGTACCGGGGCCGTGGCTCGACCTGTGCGCCGGACCCGGCGGCAAGACCGCACTGCTCGCCGGCCTCGCCGCCGAGACCCGGACGCTGGTGGTCGCCAACGAGATCAGCCCACATCGGGCCGCACTGGTACGGCAGGCGGTCCGCGGCTATCCGTTCGACCAGCGGCCGCTGGTGCTGCTGGCGGACGGAACCCGGCCGGCCTGGCCGGCGGGCACGTTCGCCCGGGTGCTCGCCGACGTGCCGTGTACGGGTCTCGGGGCCCTCCGCCGCCGTCCGGAGTCTCGCTGGCGACGACAGCCCGACGATCTCGAGCAGCTCTTCGGGCGGCAACGGTCCCTGCTGGCCACCGCGATCGACAGCACCCGCTCCGGCGGTGTCGTCGGCTACGTCACCTGCTCGCCGCATCGGCGGGAGACCACCGACCTCATCCACACCACCATCGCCACCCGAGACGACGTCGAGCTGGTGCCGGCCACCGAGCTGCCGCCCGAGCTGGCCGACGCCGTGACGGACGGCACCGTTCAGCTCTGGCCGCACCGGCACGGCACGGACGCGATGTTCGCCGCCTACCTGCGGCGTCGATGAACTCCCGCGACGCGCACCGCTACAGTCAGGGCGTGGGCATGAGGATCATGCCGAGCCTGCTCTCGGCCGACTTCGCCAACCTCCAGTCGGCCATCGAGTCCGTACCGAGCGCGGACGCGATCCACGTCGATGTCATGGACAACCACTTCGTGCCCAACCTCACGCTCGGGCTGCCGGTGGTCGAGGCGATCCGCAAGGTCACCACGCAGATGCTGGACATCCATCTGATGATCGAACAGCCCGACCGCTGGGCCCCGGAGTACGCGGAGGCGGGAGCGGAGTCGGTCACCTTCCACGTCGAGGCGGCCGGTGCGCCGATCCGGCTGGCCCGTGAGCTGCATCGCCTCGGCGCCCGAGCCGCGATGGCGCTCAAACCCGCGACGCCGATCGATCCCTACGCGGACCTGCTGCCCGAACTGGACATGGTGTTGATCATGACCGTGGAGCCGGGGTTCGGCGGTCAGAAGTTCCTCGACCTCTGCCTGCCCAAGATCACCCGGACCCGCCGGCTGCTGGACCAGGTCGGCGGCGACATCTGGTTGCAGATCGACGGCGGCGTCTCAGCCCAGACCATCGAGCGCTGCGCCGAGGCCGGCGTCGACTCCTTCGTCGCCGGGTCCTCGGTCTTCGGGGCCGACGACCCCGACGCGATGGTCACCGACCTTCGTGATCTGGCCGCCGCTCACTCGCCGTTGTCGGCCCACCCCTGAGCCGCGACACCACCGCGCCGACACCGCGCAGCATGAGATCACGGGCGCCGGCACCGGTCTCCAACATCGCCAGTCGGCCCATCAGCGAGGACGCCCGAACCAGCGCCTGAGTCCGCCGCCGCCGGGCCCTGTCGTACCCGCGCAGACCGTCGGCGACCGAGGTCGCCTCAGCCAGGCACCGGCCGAGCGTGACCCCGTCGACCAGTGCCTCGCCGGCTCCCCGGCCGAGGAACGGCCCCATCGCGTGGGCCGCGTCACCGAGCAGCGCGACCCGCCCACGGACGAAGCTGGGCAGCCGGGGCGTCTCGAACAGCTCGTGGTGCAGGATCGATGTGTCGTCGGTGCGGGCGATCACCTCGCCGACCTCGTCGGGCCAGCCGGCGAACAGCCCCTCCAGCCGAGCCCGGTGCGGCGGCGGGAGCGGCCCGGCCGCGCGTACGCAGCCGTAGTAGTTGGTGGCGTCGCGACCAGTCGGGCTGATCCCGAACATCGCGCCGGGCGCCCAGGTCTCGCCGTACCGGTCGACGGTCCCCGGCACCGTGCCTCGCCAGGCGACCGCTCCCATCGAGCGCGCACCGTAACGGTCACCGAACACCCCCGCCCGGGTCCGGCTGAACGTGCCGTCGGCTCCGATCAACACGTCCTCAGGCTCGTTCTCGATCCAGTCGGCGATGTCCTCCGGGTCAACCGGCGAGCCGAGTCCGACCGGGATGTTGTCCGCAAGAGTGGCCAGCAGGTCCGCGCGGCTGACCAGGTAGATGTCGGCGGCCGCCTCCATGGTGACCATCGTCCGGCCGTCCGCGGTTCGCAGTCCGGCCGCAGGCGCGTCCCGGCCGACGTGCGCCGACACGTCTCGGACCCGATCGCCCACGCCGAGCGCGTCCAGGGCGCGCATCGCCTCCGGCCACATCCCGAGCATGGTGCCGGTGGTCGGCAGCGCGTCGGACCGTTCGCGTACGGTGACCGTCCAGCCCTGCGCCAGCAGCGCTCGAGTAACGGCCAGCCCGCCGATGCCGCCCCCGACCACCAGCGCCGACCCGATCATGGACGTGGTCAGCTGGAGCGGCGGCGCAGATAGCGCTCGAACTCCGCCGCGATCGCCTCGCCGCTGGCCTCGGGCAGCTCGGCAGCATCCTGCTGCTGCTCCAGCGAGGCCACGTACTCCGCCACCTCGGAGTCCTCAGCCGCCAGCTCGTCGACGCCGCGCTCCCAGGCGCGGGCCAGCTCGGTGAGCTCGCCGAGATCGAGGCTGACATCGAGCGCATCCTCCAGCTGGGACAGCAGTGCCAGCGTTGCCTTCGGGCACGGAGGGTGCGAGACGTAGTGGGGAATTGCCGACCACAACATCAGCACCTGCAGACCGGCGCGGCTCAAGGTGTCGGCCAGCACACCGATGATTCCGGTCGGCCCCTCGTACGTCGAGGGTTCCAGACCCAGTTCCGCCATCAGTGTTTGGTCGCTGGCAGTGACCGACACCGGGATCGGCCGGGTGTGCGGGGTGTCGGCCAGCAGCGATCCCAGCAGGTGCACCCGCGTCGCCGAGGAGGAGCTCAGCGCCGATGCGATCAAGGTGCTGAACTGGCGCCAGCGCAGATTCGGCTCGAGACCCTGCACCAGCACCAGGTCCCGCCCGTCGGGAAGCTCGCCGATCAGGAACTCCGTGGTCGGCCAGGTGATCCGGCGCTGCCGACCACTGTCCAGCCCGACCAGCGGCCGGTTCACCTGGAAGTCGTAGAAGTCGTCCGGGTCGAGCGCGTAGACCGGCTCCGCGCCGTACGCCTCCTCGAGATGCTTGACCGCATCCGTGGCCGCGTTGCCGGCGTCGTTCCAGCCGCCGAAGGCCACCACGACAACCGGGTCGACCAGGTCGCGGAGGTCCCGCGCTTCGCCCGGCACCGGTCCGGTTGTGTCCGACATGTTTCCTCACTGTAGTCGGCGCAGACCGGTTCTCCGGGCGCTTTGCCGTCCGTGAACACTGCCATGGTCGCTGCCACATGGTGGTAATCCCCGACCCGCCCGACGCCCGGGAACTATCCTCACTCCGTGCCGGATGATCTTCGATCAACTCTGTCCCGTCGTGTGGTGATCGGGGACGGGGCGATGGGCACGATGCTGCAGAGCTTCGATCTGACCCTGGCCGACTTCGAGCAGCTCGAGGGCTGCAACGAAATCCTGAACCGAACCCGTCCGGACGTGGTCCGCTCCATCCACGACGCCTACTTCGAGGTCGGGGTGGACGCGGTGGAGACCAACACCTTCGGGACCAACCTGGCCGCGCTCGGCGAGTACGGCATCGCCGACCAGATCCACGACCTGGCCGAGGCCGCGGCCCGGATCGCCCGGGCGTCGGCCGACGCGTACAGCACACCCGACCGGATCCGCTGGGTGCTGGGCAGTGTCGGTCCCGGCACCAAGCTCCCGACGCTCGGCCATGTCAGGTTCTCCGCGCTCCGTGACGCCTACCAGTCCCAGGTCGAGGGAATGCTGGCCGGCGGTATCGACGCGGTGCTGATCGAGACCTCCCAGGACCTGCTGCAGACCAAGGCGGCGACGCTGGGCGCCAAGCGCGCGCTCCGCTACGCCAGCCACGACCTCCCGGTCATCGTGCACGTCACGGTCGAGACCACCGGCACCATGCTGCTGGGCACCGAGATCGGCGCCGCGCTGAGCGCCTTGGAGCCGCTCGGCATCGACCTGATCGGGCTGAACTGCGCCACCGGTCCGGCCGAGATGAGCGAGCACCTGCGGCACCTGTCGCGCTACGCGCAGGTGGGGGTCAGCTGCATGCCGAACGCGGGGCTGCCCCAGCTCACCGCCGAGGGGGCGCACTATCCGCTCAAGCCGGTGGAGCTCGCCGACGCGCTGGACCAGTTCGTCACCGAGTTCGGCCTCGGCCTGGTCGGCGGCTGCTGCGGAACCACCCCGGAGCACCTGCGCCGGGTGGTCGAGCGTCTGGAGGATCGGGAGGTGGTGCCGCGTACGCCGACGCACGTCGCCGCGGCCGCCTCGCTGTACGCGGAGGTGCCGTTCCGGCAGGACACCAGCTACCTCTCCATCGGGGAGCGCACCAACGCCAACGGGTCCAAGGCCTTCCGGGAGGCCCTGCTGGAGGAGCGCTGGGACGACTGCATCGACATCGCCCGCGCCCAGATCCGCGACGGCGCCCACCTGCTGGACCTGAACGTCGACTACGTCGGTCGCAACGGGCCGGCGGACATGCGGGAGCTCGCGTTCCGGCTGGCCACGGCGTCCACCCTGCCGATCGTGCTGGACTCGACCGAGCCCGCCGTGCTGCAGGCCGGCCTGGAGTGCCTCGGCGGCCGGGCCGTGATCAACTCCGTCAACTACGAAGACGGCGACGGGCCGGACTCCCGGTTCACCAAGATCACCAAGCTGGTCGTCGAGCACGGCGCGGCGGTGATCGCACTGACCATCGACGAACAGGGCCAGGCCCGGACGGCCGAGTGGAAAGTGCAGGTCGCGAAACGGCTCATCGAGGACCTGACCCGCAACTGGGGGCTTCGCACCAGCGACATCATCATCGACTGCCTGACCTTCCCGATCGCCACCGGTCAGGAGGAGACCCGGCGCGACGGGATCGAGACCATCGAGGCGATCCGCGAGGTCAAACGGCTCTTCCCCGACGTGCAGACCACCCTGGGGTTGTCCAACGTCTCCTTCGGCCTCAACCCGGCCGCGCGGGTGGTGCTCAACTCGGTCTTCCTGAACGAGTGCATCGAGGCCGGGCTGGACTCCGCGATCGTGCACGCGGCCAAGATCATCCCGATGGCCCGGATCCCCGACGAGCAGCGCGAGGTCGCGCTGGACATGGTCTACGACCGACGCCGCGAGGGCTATGACCCGCTGCAGCGGTTCCTCGAGCTGTTCGAGGGGGTGACCACCGCAGACACGAAGGCCGAGCGCGCCGCCGAGCTGGCCAAGCTGCCGGTCGCCGAGCGGCTGCAACGCCGGATCATCGACGGCGAGGCCAAGGGCCTGAACGCCGATCTCGATCTTGCTCTGGTCGAGAAGCCGGCGCTGGAGATCATCAACACCGACCTGCTGGCCGGGATGAAGGTGGTCGGAGAGCTGTTCGGCTCGGGCCAGATGCAGCTGCCGTTCGTCCTCCAGTCGGCCGAGGTGATGAAGTCGGCGGTGGCCTATCTCGAGCCGCACCTGGAGAAGACCGACGCCCGCGGCAAGGGCACCATCGTGCTGGCCACGGTCAAGGGGGATGTGCACGACATCGGCAAGAACCTGGTGGACATCATCCTGACCAACAACGGCTACACCGTGGTCAACCTCGGCATCAAGCAGCCGATCGGGACGATCATCGAGGCCGCCGAGCAGCACGATGCCGACGCGATCGGGATGTCCGGGCTGCTGGTCAAGTCAACGGTGGTGATGAAGGAGAACCTGGAGGAGCTGAACACCCGCGGGCTGGCGACCAGCTTCCCGGTCTTCCTCGGTGGCGCCGCGCTGACCCGCGCGTACGTCGAGCAGGACCTGCGCGAGGTGTTCGCCGGCGAGGTCCGCTACGCCCGCGACGCGTTCGAGGGCCTGCGCCTGATGGACGCGCTGATGGCCGTCAAGCGGGGTGAGGAGGGGGCCGCCCTGCCCGCGCCACGGGAGCGCCGGGTGAAGCCGGTGAGGCGCCCTGAGCCCGTCGAAGGGCGGAATGGTGCTTCGACAGGCTCGGCACACATCGAGCGGTCCGATGTAGCCCGAGACGTCGATGTCCCAACACCGCCGTTCTGGGGCGACCGGATCGTCAAGGGGATTGCCCTGGCCGACGTGGCGGCCTACCTGGACGAGCGGGCGACCTTCATGGGCCAGTGGGGACTGAAGGGATCTCGTCAGGGCCCGAGCTATGAGGAGCTGGTCGAGGTCGAGGGCCGGCCGCGGCTGCGGGCCTGGCTGGACCGGATCCAGACCGAGGGGGTGGCGGAGTTCGCGGTGGTCTACGGCTACTGGCCGTGTTACAGCGAGGGCGACACCCTGATCGTCCTGGCCCCCGGTGGCGACGTCGCCGACCCGGCGGCTGAGGCGTGCCGGTTCACCTTCCCCCGGCAGCGCCGACCGCGGTACCTGTGCCTGGCCGACTTCTTCCGCGACCGCGAGCTGGCCCTCGCCAAGGGGCCGGACGTGGTGGCCTTCCATCTGGTCACCATGGGTTCCGCGGTGGCCAAGGTGACCGGCCGGCTGTTCCATCAGAATGCCTACCGCGACTATCTGGAGCTGCACGGCTTGAGCGTCCAGCTGACCGAGGCACTGGCCGAGATGTGGCACGCCCGGGTCCGGTCCGACCTCGGTTTCACCGGCGCCGACGGCGGGATGGAGGAGATGATCCGCGATCAGGCGTACCGCGGCTCGCGTTACTCCTTCGGCTACCCGGCCTGCCCCGACCTGGAGGACCGGCGCAAGCTGGTTGATCTGCTGCGGCCGGAGCGGATCGGCGTCGAGCTGTCCGAGGAGCTGCAGCTGCACCCCGAACAGTCCACCGACGCGATGATCGTGCACCACCCCGAGGCGAAGTACTTCAACGCCCGCTGACCAGAACTCCGACTTGTCAGCGTAGGTGGTCGTCATAGCGACCACCCACGCTGACAAGTCGGAGCAGAATGAGCCCGTGAGCACCGACACCTACACCGTCGAGCGGACGGCCACCATCGCCGCGAAGCCCGAGGAGATCTACCCCCACCTCGCCGACTTCCACAAGTGGATGCAGTGGTCGCCCTGGGAAGACCTGGACCCCGACCAGCAGCGGACCTTCAGCGGCACCGAGTCCGGAACCGGGGCCGCGTACGCCTGGTCCGGCAACCGCAAGGCCGGCAAGGGCAATATGAAGATCACCGGCACCCAGCCGCCGAACACAATCGACGTCGACCTCTATTTCGAGAAGCCGTTCAAGTCCAGCAACAACTTCACCTTCACGCTGACTCCACTCAACGAGACCGCGACCAAGGTCGACTGGAAGATGGTCGGGTCGAAGACCCTGATGACCAAGATCATGGGCATCTTCACCAGCATGGACAAGATGGTCGGACCCGACTTCGAGCGCGGCCTTGCCCGGCTCAAGACGCTGCTGGAGGCACCGCCGGCCCGCTGATCGCCTTCGCCCGCGTCGGACTCCTCTGCAGTTTCGACGACTGGTGGGGTACGTGGGGGTCGGCCCCCTCGCTAGGACGCGTAGGGAAGAATGGGCGGGCTATGAGCACGACCCAGGCGAAGTCCGAGCCGCCAGCCCTCACGACGGTGCAGGCGGCCCTCTGGGACTTCGACGGGACCCTCGCCGACACCGAGCCGCTGTGGATCGACGCGGAGTTCGAGCTGATCGGGCAGCTCGGCGGCCACTGGTCGGTCGAGCACGCCGAGCAGCTGGTCGGCAACTCCCTGCTCGACTCCGGCGCGTACATCCTCAACGTCATCGGCCGGCACGACTTGACGCCGGCCTGGGTGGTCGACCAGCTGATCGACTACGTGGTTCGCGGCCTGCGCACCGCGCCGATGCCGTGGCGGCCGGGCGCGTTGGAGCTGTTGAACGCGTTCGGCGAGGCCGGGATCCCGTGCGCCCTGGTGTCGGCCTCCTACCGGATCCTGCTCGACGCCGCGCTGGCGCAGCTGCCCGTCGACACCTTCCAGGTCTCGGTCGCCGGCGACGAGGTGGAGCAGGGTAAGCCGCACCCCGAGCCGTACAGCCGCGCCTGCCACGCGCTCAACGTCGACGCCCGGCACTGCGTGGTCTTCGAGGACAGCGAGACCGGTGCCCGCTCCGGCAACGCCTCAGGCGCCTTCGTGGTCGCCGTGCCACACCACGTGGAGATCCCCTCGGCGCCGCGTCGCACCCATGTCCGGTCGCTCGCCGACCTTGACATCGCCACCGTGAACCGGCTGCTGGAGCAGGCGAATGAACTCGACTAGCTCTCGGCCGCGCCGTCCGGTGGTGGTGCTGGCCACGCTCCTGCTCGCCGTGGCGGCAGCGCTCACCGGCTGCCGGATCCCGAGCCAGACACCGACCCCGACACCGAGTACGCCCGGCGCGACGCCGCGACCGTTCACGGTGATGTCGACCGACCCGATCCGGGTCACCGATCCGGCCGCGATCACCGATTCCGCGGCGACCGTGCTCGCCCAGAACGTCTTCCAGCGACTGATGACCGCCGCTCCCGGCGACTCGGTGCTCAAACCCGACGCGGCCCGGGACTGCCTCTTCACCGCCGCAGCGACCTACACCTGCACCCTCAACGAGAAGCTGCAGTTCCACAACGGGCACCCGCTCACCTCGAGTGACGTGAAGTTCAGCATCGAACGGGCCACCCGCCTCGACGTTGCCGGCTCGTCGGCCTCCCTGCTGTCGCCGCTGCGGCGGATCGACACCCCGGACGAGCGCACCATCAGGTTTGTGCTCTTCCGCCCCGATACCCAGTTCGGCTGGGCGCTGGCCTCGTCGGCGGCCTCCATCGTCGACGAGGAGGTCTACGACGCCGACCGGGTGCACGAACCGGCCGACCCCGTGATCGGCTCGGGCCCTTACCAGGTGCGAGACCTACAGCCCGACAGCGTTCAGCTCGTGCGGTTCGACGGCTACGTCGGGCGGACAGCGGCGCGGTTGCCCGAACTGGTCTACCGCGCCATGCCTGACTCGGGCTCGATCGAGGACGCCATGACCAAGGGCACCGTCGAGGTCGTCTGGCGGGGGCTCAACGCGGCAGCCGTCACCCGGCTGGCTCAGCAGGTGCAGCGGAACCCGGACGGACAGACGGTCAGCGGCTACACGGAGAAGACCCTGCTCGGCGTACGCGTCCTGCAGCTGCACTGGGCGCCGGACTCTCCGGCCCGAAGGAACAAGGCGCTGCGCACCGCCATCGCGCTCGCCCTGCAGGGCGACCGAACGTCCGACTCCCTGGTCCCGGCCGGGGTTCCCGGACATGTCGCCGCCTTCCCGCTCGGCGGCCGAGCCACTCCCAAGGTGACCTGGAAGAACCGGATCACCCTGACCCTCGGCTACGACCCCGCGAGCCCGAACGCCCAGGACATCGCCGTCCAGATCCGAACCAGGCTGGAGAACACCGGCGGCCTCGCCGTCAAGCTCATCCCGCACCCGGGCGAGGCCGATCTCGCCCTGGTCGATCGAAAGGCCTGGACAGCGACGGCGCTCGCCTGGCTCCAGCCCTATCTGGATGCTCCGCTCGCCAGCTCGGCCGCGCAGGTCGAAGCCACCGAAACCGAGTTCCGCGGCACCGTCGAACCGGCGGCCGCCCAACAGCTGCTGGCTTCGCTGCAGCGTCAGGCGGCGAGCGACCTGGTGATGCTGCCGATCAGCCAGTCCGACGAGCAGATGTACGCCAAGGCTGGAGTCGAGATCGAAGACGGCTCCTTCGGGCCCGGCTGGCAGCTGGGCCTGTGGGGGCTCGGGAATGGATGACCCGGTCGATCTTGCACCGCGGTCCGGAGTGCGCAGCGGGCCGTTCCGGGTGGGGGAGCGGATCACCCTGACCGGGCCCAAAGGCAAACGGCACTCGATCGTGCTCGCGGCAGGTGGGAAGTTCCACACCACCAAGGGCGCCGTCGAGCATGACGAGCTGATCGACCGCCCCGAGGGGCTGGTGGTCACCTCGGCGGGCGGCACCCAGTTCCTCGCGTTTCGGCCGCTGCTGAACGAGTTCACCGTGACCATGCCGCGTGGCGCCGCAGTGGTCTATCCCAAGGACGCGGCGCAGATCCTGATGGCGGCCGACATCTTTCCGGGCGCCCGGGTGCTCGAGGCCGGGGCCGGCTCGGGGGCGCTGACCTGCAGCCTGCTGCGCGCGATCACCGAAGCGGGCCGCCTCCTCTCGGTCGAGCGCCGCGAGGACTTCGCCACGATCGCCCGCCGCAATGTCGAAAACTTCTTCGGCGGCCCGCATCCGGCCTGGGAGCTGCGGGTCGCCGAGCTGGAGGAGGTCCTTCTCTTGAGCTTGTCGAAGGATCAGGGCACATCGCTGGACCGGGTCATCCTCGACCTGCTCCGGCCCTGGGACTTCGTGGAGCTGCTGGCCGAGTCAATGGTGTCCGGAGGAGTCCTCGCCGCCTATGTCGCCACCACCACCCAGCTGGCGCGCACGGTCGAAACCCTCCGGGTGCACGGGGGGTTCACCGAGCCGGAAGCCTCCGAAACCCTGGTCCGCGCCTGGCACGCTGAGGGCCTGGCCGTACGTCCCCGACACGACATGGTCGGCCACACCGGCTTCCTGATCACCGCTCGCCGGCTTGCTCCAGGTGTCACAGCACCGTTACGCAAACGTCGCCCAGCGCCCGGCGCGTACGGGGAAGATTACTCAGGACCGCGCGTCGAGCCCGGGTAGGGTTTCCGCAAGGAGGTGCCTCATGACCGGATCCAGCCATGATCGTGGCGCCAATCCAGAACGCGATTTGTTGGCGGCTCAGGTTCGCGCACTCTCCGACGAGGTGGATCGGCTGCGCGAACGGGTGGCGTCCCATCCGCACGACATCGCCATGCTCGAGCGCCGGCTGGCCGACGCCCGGTCCGACGCGCGCACCACGGCGGCCAACAACGAACGCCTGGCGGCGACCCTTCGCGAGGCCCGCGACCAGATCGTCTCGCTGAAGAGCGAGGTGGACCGGCTGGCCCAGCCGCCGGCCAGCTTCGGGGTGTTCCTGGCGCCGGCCGAGGAGCACACGGCCGACATCTACACCTCGGGCCGCAAGATGCGGGTCAGCGTCAGCCCCGAGGTCGACCTGCATGACCTGTCGCCCGGCAAGGAGGTCATGGTCAACGAGGCCATGAACGTGGTCGACGTGCTGGAGTTCGACGAGGTCGGCGAGGTCGTGCTGCTCAAGGAGGTCCTCGAGGGTGGCGACCGCGGACTGGTCATCGGGCACGGCGACGAGGAAAGCGTGGTCCGGCTGGCCCACCGGCTGCGTGAGCAGAACCTGCGATCCGGCGACTCGCTGCTGATCGACCGGCGGGTGCACTTCGCGTACGAGCGGATCCCGAAGCTGGACGTCGAGGAGCTGGTGCTGGAGGAGGTGCCGGACATCGACTACTCGGTGATCGGCGGCCTGAGCAGCCAGATCGAGGCGATCCGGGACGCCGTAGAGCTGCCGTTCCTGCACAAGGACCTGTTCGACGAGCACGAGCTGAAGGCGCCGAAGGGCATCCTGCTCTACGGTCCGCCCGGCTGTGGCAAGACGTTGATCGCCAAGGCGGTGGCCAACTCGCTGGCCAAGAAGGTCTCCGAGCGAACCGGCGAGGAGGGGCGCAGCTTCTTCCTCAACATCAAGGGCCCCGAGCTGCTCAACAAGTACGTCGGGGAGACCGAGCGGCACATCCGGCTGGTCTTCCAGCGAGCCCGGGACAAGGCCAGCGACGGCATGCCGGTGATCGTGTTCTTCGACGAGATGGACTCGCTGTTCCGGACCCGCGGGTCGGGCGTCTCCTCCGACGTGGAGAACACCATCGTGCCGCAGCTGCTGAGCGAGATCGACGGCGTCGAGGGCCTGGACAACGTGATCATCATCGGCGCCTCCAACCGCGAGGACATGATCGACCCCGCGATCCTGCGGCCCGGCCGGCTGGACGTCAAGATCAAGATCGAGCGGCCCGACGCCGAGGCCGCCCGGGAGATCTTCAGCAAGTACCTGACCCCGACGCTGCCGCTGCACCGCGAGGACCTGGCCGAGTTCGACCAGGACCGTTACGCCTGCATCCAGGGCATGATCGACCGGACCGTGCTGCGGATGTACGACGAGTCGGAGGAGAACCAGTTCCTCGAGGTCACCTACGCCGGCGGCGACAAGGAGGTCCTCTACTTCAAGGACTTCAACTCCGGCGCCATGATCCAGAACATCGTCGACCGGGCGAAGAAGATGGCGATCAAGGACCTGCTCGACACCGGCGTACGCGGTCTGCGGATCGGGCATCTGCTGCAGGCCTGCCTGGACGAGTTCGCCGAGAACGAGGATCTGCCGAACACCACCAACCCGGACGACTGGGCGAAGATCTCCGGCAAGAAGGGCGAGCGGATCGTCTTCATCCGGACCTTGATCAGCTCGAAGCAGGGCACTCAGCCGGGACGGTCGATCGATACGGTCACCAACACCGGCCAGTACCTCTAGGCTCCGACTCCCTTGCGGCAACCTGCGTAAGCGTAGTTTCCGTGTGCCCTGCACAGGTTGCAGCCTGTGCTGAGCACACGCAACATATGTAGAGCGACCCACGCACCGTTGTCGCCGAAAGGGCTCCGCTGCGAGGGACCTGTGGGCGAATCCTGTTACGCTACGTTGCGCACTCGGGGACCAACTGCCTCTCTGCTACCACGTTGGGATCCATGAGGTCGACTGCATCCGCCTCGAACCGCCGCCCTCGAGTCCTCTACCTGTCGTTCTACTTTCCCCCGACCCGGGCCAGCGGGGTCTTCCGTGGCCGGGCGACGGCGAACCACCTGAGCCGCGCGGGTTGGGACGTCACCGTCGTCACCCCGCAACGCGAGTTCTTCTCGGATTTCATCCGCTCCTACGACCCCTCTCTGGAGAACGCGGTCGAGCCCGAGGTCCGAGTCGAGCGGGTGCGATTTCCGGGTCGACTGTGGGAACCGGACATTCGGCGTTACAGCGCGTTCCGCGGAAACTTTCCCGCACAGCACAACTCGATCATGACGTGGCTGGAGGCCAAGGCGTTTCCGGAGGCGTATGCACCGTGGATTCCCCGGGCGGTGAGGGCAGCCGCGAAACTGCACCGCGACGACCCGTTCGACGTCGTGCTCGCCACCGGCAATCCGCACGCCTCGTTTGCGGCGGCTTGGGCGCTCAACCGGCTCCTCCGCATCCCGTACCTGCTCGACTACCGCGACTCCTGGACGCTGAACCTCTTCGACGATGCACCGGCCTATCCTCCGGACCATCCCGCCTGGAAATGGGAGCGGCGGGTGCTGAGCCGGGCATCCAAGGTGATCTTCGTGAATGACCCGCTGAAGCAATGGCACGCCGAGCGGTACCCCGAGATGGCCGATCGGATGATCGTGGTGCAGAACGGCTGGGATCCCGAGATGCTGAACGGAGTCGCCGAGCCGAGCAGCGCAGGTCCCGAGCGCCCCCTCCGGCTGGGATACCTCGGAACGGTCACCACCAAGGTGCCGCTCGATCCCTTCATCGAAGGCTGGCGGTGGGCCCGCGAGGACCCGGAGCTGGCAGGCTCGTCCGTGCACTTCCACGGGCACCTGGGGTTCTTCCCCAACTCCGGGCCCGTCCTGCGCAGCGCCCTGGCTCCACATCAGGGCATCGACGTGCACTACCAGGGCCCGGTCCGGAAGGCTGACGTCGGCACGATCTACGGTCAGCTGGACATTCTGTTGTTGATCTTGGCCGGCTCCCGCTACGTCACGTCGGGGAAGGTGTACGAGTACATGGCCACCGGCCGGCCGATCGTCTCCGTCCACCCGGTCGAGTCCGCCGCGTCGGACATCCTGGCCGGCTATCCGCTCTGGTTCCCGGTCGACGACCTGTCTCCGCTCAGTATCCGGGATGCGCTGCTGGCCGCGGCCAGGGCGGCCCGCACCTTGGATCCGTCGTCCGTGGCGGCGGCCCGTGAATACGCCGGCCAGATGACCAGGGACACCAAGCTGATGCCCCTGGAAGCAGCCCTGCGTGAGGTCACGTGTGGGTGAGACTCTGGCCGTCGTATCGCCCTGGTATCCGTCGTCACAGCACCCATTCGGAGGGGCGTTCGTCCAGGTCGCGACCGAGGCGGTGCTTGATCGCTTCGACCGCGTCGAGATCTATCACCTGGAGGAATGGCGAATCAATGGCGGATTGCTCTACCGGAACATGCTGCTGCGGATGCATGACGCCCTGCTGAGGCGTACCCGCCCGATCGTCCCCATGGTGCCCGGTGATCTCAGCGCACCGGCGCGGGTACCGACGTTGCTGCGCGCGGGCCGGACGTGGACGGAACTCGCCGATCGGCAGGCACACTCGCTGCGAACCGCACTCGGCGGGGGTCGGCTCGCCGCCGATGTGGTTCACGCCCATACCGGCCTGCCGGCCGGCTGGATCGCGGTTGAGCTTGCCGGCAATGGGGCCAGGACCTTCGTCACCGAACATGCCACTTTCCTGGACCAGGTGTTCGACCAGGCGCGGTCGCGCGAGCGATACGACGAGGTCATCGACCGCTGTACCGGCTTCTTCTGTGTGAGTGAGATGTTGCGGCAGCAGGTGCTCGACGCGTTCCCGCACCACACGCACAAGATCCACGTCGCACCCAATGCGGTGCCATTCGAACGCATCCGGATCCGGGAGGCGCCGGTCGATCCGAATCTTCGACGCTGGCTCTATGTCGGTTCGTTCAGCGAACGCAAGGGCGTTCAGTTGGTGCTCGAGGCATTCGGGATCTGCGCGGCTGATGATCCGGACCTGACGCTCACCATGATCGGCTCCGGTGCACTGGGCCCGGCCCTGGAAGAGCGGACGGTGGAGCTCGGCCTGACGGATCGCGTCACTATGCACGGAGCTGTACCGCCAGGCGAGATCCTCGACTTCTTCTACGGCCACGATCTTCTGGTGCACGCGAGTCGGCACGAGACATTCGGTATGACCATCGTCGAGGCGGTGGCCTCGGGCATGCCGGTGTTGACCACCCGTTGCGGCGGCCCGGAGGAAACGCTTCGCGGTATCGAGTCCGATGCCGGCGAGCTGGTCCCCGTCACCAACAACGTCGACGACTTGGTGGCCGGCTACCGCCGGCTGAAGGCCCGCTTCCCCGGCATGGATATTGCCCGGGCCGCGACCACACTCGAGTCGCGGTACGGGCTGCGCGCGGTCGGTGACGTGTACGAGGCGTACTACTCGGGTCGTGAACAGATGGCGGAGGCGAAAAGATGAGGGTCCTGATGCTCGCCTTGGGGGCTAGCCGGCGAGCGAGTGTGTACAGCGACAGCGAGTTCCTGCTCGAGCATGGTGCCGACGTCGTGCTGGTCACACCCTGGGCGAAGTGGTACCCGGAGCTCGACTCCCGGGTCGAGGTGCTCGAGGTGGGGCCGGCGGAGCGTCGGCACCCGATCCTGTTGGCGGAGCGTGCCATCGCGTTCCGTGCGCCCAAGGCGCTTTTCGAGCTGTCCAGGGGAATGCTGCACGGCGTCGTCCGTATGGCCGGCGGCAGCCGTCCTCGGAAGTCCGTCCTTCGCCGTCTCAAGCGTGCCGAGAGAAATGTCCGCACGTGGACCAGCCGCTACCACCAGTCGGTCTTCAGCCGGTTCTATCGGAAGATCCAGCCGACCGTGTACTGGCGTGCCGCACAGCGGGTCCTGCCGCCGGACCTCGTCGATTCCGCGGACCTGGTGCTGATCATGGATCCGCAAGCCATCCCCCTGGCCTGGCACGAGGCGCGCCAGCACCCTGACACCACATTCAGTTTCACGCTCGACCGGGCGGGCGTCGCTCAGCCAGCGGAGTTGGTGTCGGCCTGACTGCTCGATCCCTGAAGGAGTCGCCGAGCGGGGGACCGACGGCTCTGGATCCAACGCACTCCCAGGCGCCAGCCGAGCAGGAGGACGGCCAGGGTGATCCCGGCGACGATCACGAAAGAGACCGCTACGCCGCCGCCGGTCAAGGCCCGGAGCAGCATCCCACCGACCAGCGTGCCGGTCCACACCGCGACTCCGGACGCCAGGGTCAACGGACGGCGCCAGGTGCGACCGAGCAAGGTCCCGATGGCCGCGCCGGCCAAGAACGGACCGGCCGTACGCGCCAGTCCGGCGAGGTCGAACGCCTCTGCGTGGCTGGCCCGGCCGATCAACGCGAACGCGACGACGCAGGCGCCGTCCACGGCGAGCGCAACGGCCGGCTTCATTTCGTCACATTACGCTGAGAGCCATGACGACCTCCGCCGAAGGCGACGGATCGGCAGTCAGCCCGCCGGATCTGTCCCGCCGCCATGCCCGGGTGATGGGGATCGAGACCGAGTACGGCATCAGCGCGCTGGCGCCCGGTTCGCCCGCCCTGGCCGGTGCGGTGGCCGCTGTGCACGTCGAGGACGACCTGCACCCGATGCAGCTGTCCAACCACGTGGTCAAGGCGTACGGACACTCGATCGCCGGTCAGCCCGCCGGCTGGGACTACGAGACCGAGACGCCGCTTCGCGACATCCGCGGTTACGAGATCTCCCGCTCGGCGGCCCACCCGGACCAGCTGACCGACACCGACCTCGGCATGGCGAACGTCATCCTGACCAACGGCGCCCGGCTCTATGTCGACCACGCGCATCCGGAGTACTCCAGCCCGGAGGTCACCTCCGCGCTGGACGCCGTCCGCTACGACAAGGCCGGTGACGCCGTGATGGCCATCGCGGCGCAGCGGGCCACCCAGTCCCTCGGCCGGTCGGTGCGGCTCTACAAGAACAACACCGACGGCAAGGGCGCCTCCTACGGGACGCACGAGAACTACCTGCTGCAACGCAGCACGCCCTTCGACCGGATCGTCACCCAGTTCACCGCGTACCTGGTCTCGCGCCAGGTGATCACCGGCGCCGGTCGGGTCGGCCTCGGCCAGGCGAGCCAGCAGCCGGGCTTCCAGATCAGCCAGCGGGCTGACTTCTTCGAGGCCGAGGTCGGGCTGGAGACGACCCTGAACCGGCCGATCATCAACACCCGGGACGAGCCGCACGCCGACGCGAGCCGGCACCGCCGGCTGCACGTGATCACCGGCGACGCCAACCTGTCGGAGATCTCCACCTACCTCAAGGTCGGCAGCGCCTCCTGGGTGCTCCGGGTGATCGAGGCCGGTGAGCTGGGCGCCGACGTCCGGCTGGACGCCCCGGTCGCCGCGATGCGAGCGGTCAGTCACGACCTGTCCTGCCGGGCGCCGCTGAATCGGCAGGAGGGGAGCAGCCTGTCGGCGGTCAACCTGCAGGAGATCTACCTCGATGCCTGCCGGAACCACTACGAGCGGATCGCCGGCGAGCTGACCGAGAACGCCCGGATCGAGGCGAAAGACGTCTTCGCCCGCTGGCAGGACTGCCTGGACGCGCTGCGCAGCGACATCTTCAGCCTGGCCGATCAGCTCGACTGGGTCGCCAAACTCAAGCTGATGGAGTCCTACCGGGAGCGCGATGGACTGGGCTGGGCAGCGCCGAAGTTGGCGCTGATCGATCTGCAGTACTCCGATGTCGACCCTCGGCGCAGCCTCTACCGGGCGCTGCTGGCCAAGGGCAAGATGCGCCGGCTGGTCACCGACGACGAGATCGAGCGGGCACGGACGTCCCCGCCGGAGGACACTCGGGCGTTCTTCCGCGGCAAGGTCATGGAGAAGTTCGGCAGCAGCGTGGTGGCGGCCTCGTGGGACTCGGTGATCTTCGACGTCCCCGACCGGCCCGCGTTGCAGCGGGTGCCGCTGTTGGATCCGCTGCGCGGCACCCGCGAGCAGGTCGGCCAGATGATCGAGGAGTGCAACACCGTCGCCGACCTGTTCGCTGCGCTCGGCCGCTGACTCCCTCCTCGCGTACGGATGGACTCAGCGGATTAGACAGAACGGGTGACCGGCCGGGTCGAGGAAGACCCGGAAGCCGCCGTCGGTCGCTGGCTGGTGATCATGGCGGCGGGCTCCCGCAGCCAGCACAGCCGGCTCGGCCGCATCGATGTCGGGCACCGAAAAGTCCAGGTGGAACTGCTGGGGGTGGGCGCCGCCGGGCCAGGTCGGCGCGACCCAGTCGTCGATCCGTTGGAAGGACAGACAGATGCCGCCGTCGTTGTCGGGCGGGCGCAGCGTGACGTACTCCCCGTCCGGTTCTGGCTCGACCGACCAACCGAGCAACTCGGCGTAGAAGCCAGCGAGAGCGAGAGGATCGGGGCAGTCCAGGAGAACGTACGCGAGCTTGAGGTCTGCAACAGCCATAGGCCCGACCCTAACGACGAGCGCTGACATCTCGTCAGTCGTCACGTACCGGCCGAGCCTGTCCTGACAAGTCGGCGTCCAAGGAGTCAGGGGAGGGTGTCGCGGTGCTCGGCGGCCAGCCGCTTCGGCGCCCGGGCCAGCCAGGCCTCGACCAGCAGCTCCTTCAGTTCCGGTACGCCGATCCGCTCCAGCCGGACCAGCACCGAAGGATGTCCGTCGAAGTGCGGGGTGGTGAAGTACACCTCGGGCTCGTCGGCGATCAATGCCTCCTTGGCGCCGAGGTCGGGCACAAAGGCGGCGAGGATGTCTCCGGTCCAGGCGGTGTCGCCGAGCGCCTCCAGGTCCGCCCGGCGCAGCGGGCGCTCCCAGGCGAAGTGCTTGCCGCGGACCTTCCAATCCGCGGTCGGCGTATCGCTGTTCTCCACCGCTTCGGGCAGCTGCTGGGTTATCGCGCGTACGTCCGACCAGCTCGCCATACGCGCCACGATAGTAATGGCGGCTGGGCTTGTCGCCAGTGTTGGTTAGTCTTGAGGCTCTCGATCAACGAGGAGCGTTTCATGGCGGAGTCGGAGCAGCAGAGCAGAAGCAAGCCGCGACGCGTTGAGGAGCGTGAGGTTGAAGACCTCGCGCCGGCCGACAGCGCGCACAAGGCTGAGCTGGACTCTGAGGTGGACTCGTTGCTCGACGAGATCGACGACGTGCTCGAGGTCAACGCCGAAGAGTTCGTCCGGTCGTTCGTGCAGAAGGGCGGGCAGTGATCGGCCGGATCCGGTCCGGTGAGCTGAGCTCGGAGTTCCTCGCGACGGGTTCCTCGTCGTTCACCGATTTTGCCGGTCGAGTCGCGCCTGGACTGTTGCCGTCCTCCAGACCGGCTGCGGCCGGCATCGGTGACCTCACTCCGCACGGCACGACGATTGTCGCCGCGACCTTCGCCGGCGGTGTGGTCATGGCCGGCGACCGGCGAGCCACCATGGGAAACGTCATCGCCCAGCGGGACATCGAGAAGGTGTTCCCGGCCGACGAGTTTTCGATCATCGGGATCGCCGGGGCAGCCGGGATCTCGGTCGAGCTGGTCGGGCTGTTCCAGGTCGAGCTCGAGCACTACGAGAAGATCGAGGGCGAGCCGCTTTCGCTGGTGGGAAAGGCCAACCGGCTGGCCACGATGATCCGGCTCAACCTTGGCCTCGCTCTGCAGGGGCTGGTGGTGGTGCCGCTTTTCGCGGGCTGGGACGTGGCTGGCGAGCAGGGCCGGATCTTCTCTTACGACGCCACCGGTGGGAAGTACGAGGAGCATGCCTTCTTCTCCGTCGGCTCCGGCTCGGTGTTCGCGCGGGGTTCGCTGAAGAAGCTCTACCGGCCCGATTTCGACGCCGCCGAGGCCACGATGGCGGTCATCCAGGCGCTCTACGACGCCGCTGACGACGACTCCGCGACCGGAGGACCCGACCTGACCCGCAGAATCTTCCCGGTGGTGCTGGTCGCCAGCGCGGAGGGAGTGCAGCGGGTCAGCGAGACCCAGATCGCGGACATGGTCGGGCAGATGATGCAGGCGCGCAACGAGCGTCCTGACGGCCCGGGGGCTCCACTGACGTGAGCATGCCGTTCTACGTTGCGCCCGAGCAACAGATGAAGGACCGGGCGGACTTCGCCCGGAAGGGGATCGCCCGCGGCCGCTCCGTCGTCGTTCTGCGCTACGCCGACGGCATCGTGTTCGTGGCCGAGAACCGGTCGCAGGCCCTGCACAAGGTCAGCGAGATCTACGACCGGATCGGGTTCGCCGCGGTCGGTCGCTACAACGAGTTCGAGAATCTCCGCCAGGCCGGAATCCGGTACGCGGACCTGCGCGGCTACAGCTACGACCGGACGGATGTGACCGGGCGTGGCCTGGCCAACGCGTACGCCCAGCTGCTCGGCACGATCTTCTCCTCCGGCGGTGAGAAGCCGTACGAGGTGGAGATCTTCGTGGCCGAGCTCGGCGCCACCTCCGCACAGGACCAGATCTATCGACTGACCTACGACGGCTCGGTCGCCGACGAGGCTGGCTTCGCCGTGATGGGCGGCTCAGCCGAGTCGATCTCAGAAGTCGTTCGGCAGGGCTTCAGCGCCGGATCTGAGTCTGGCGGCGGCGACCCGGCTCGCCGTCGACGCCTTGGGTACCGACGGTGGTCCGGGCAGCGCCCCTCGAACGCTCGGAGTGGAGTCCCTCGAGGTGGCCGTGCTGGACCGCACCCGGCTGCTGCCGCGCAAGTTTCGCCGGATCACCGGCAGCCGGCTCGCCGCGCTGCTGACCGATCAGGTGGAGCCCGCTGACCCCGGAACCGAGCCGCCGATCCAGGTTCCGGCTGAGCCCAGCGTGCCCGAGACGACCGTCGGCAGCGTCGACGACGCCGACAACCAGGTTGACGCCGCTCCGCCGCCCCCGGAGAATCCGAGCCCGTGACTGTCACTCCGGCGCCCGTTGCCGTCGTCATCGGCACCGGGCTGATCGGCGCGTCCGTCGGCTGCGCCCTGGTCGCCGGTGGCTACGACGTCCATCTCCGTGACCACAAGATCAGTCACGCGCGGGTCGCCGCCGGTCTGGGTGCCGGAACCATCGATCCGCCGGTGTCGGCCGACGTCCAGCTCGTGGTGGTCGCCGTGCCCCCGGCGGTCATCGCCGAGGTCGTGGCGCACAGCCTGCAGGTCTACCCCCACGCCACGGTCACCGACGTCGGCTCGGTCAAGGCCGGCGTGCTGGATGCGCTCTGGCGGCGTGGACTGGATCTGTCGCGATACGTGGGATCGCACCCGATGGCCGGCTCCCAGCACTCCGGACCGATCACCGCGCGGGCGGATCTGTTCGTCGACCGCACGTGGGTGGTCACTCCGCACCGCCGTTCGGCGGAGGATTCCGTACGCCAGGTCGTCGACGCGGTCCAGGCCTGCGGAGCCCGGCCGCTGACGATGGATGTCGACGCCCACGACGCCGCCGTCGCCCGGGTATCTCATCTGCCGCACCTGATGTCGGTGCTGATGGCTGGCCGCCTGAACGAGGTACCGGACGGCGATCTGGTGCTGGCCGGCCAGGGACTGCGCGATGTCACCCGGATCGCCGGGAGTGATCCGGGCCTGTGGGAGCAGATCGTCGGCGCCAACGCGAGCGCCGTACTGAACGAGCTGCGTGGAGTGGCCGACCAGCTCGACCTGTTGATCAAGGCGGTCGAGGCCGCGCCCTCGACCGAAGAGCTGCATGACCAGCTGCAGCGGGCGGTCGCCGGGACCCGGAAGATCCCCGGCAAGCACGGGACCGCCGCCCAGGACTACCGTCAGGTCGTCGTCGCCATCCCGGACGAGCCGGGTGCGCTGGCGCGGCTGTTCAGCGACGTGGGCGACGCGGGGGTGAACGTGGAGGACATCTCGATCGAGCATGATGCCGTCCGCGAGATCGGCTATCTGTCACTCTCGGTGACGCCTGAGCAAAGCTACGGTCTGGTAGCCATCATGCGGGCCCGAGGCTGGTCGGTAGGCTGACCCGGTGCCTGATAGCCCCCAGGAGCATTTGGTCCCCGGACGACCGTCCGTGGCGGACCTCGGTCGCCCGCTCGTCGTAGCCATCGACGGACCGAGCGGATCGGGCAAGTCGAGCACCGCGCGCGGCGTCGCCGAACGGCTCGGACTGGACTTCCTCGACACCGGGGCGATGTACCGGGCGGCGACCTGGTTGGCTCTGCGCCGGGACGTGGACCGGACCGATACTCACGCGGTCGCCGAGCTGGTACGGACCGCCCGGATGGATCTCCAGCTCGATCCCCAGGCTTTTGCCATCGCCATCAACGGCACCGATGTGACCGAGGCAATCCGCGAGCCTGATGTGTCCGCAGCGGTGAGTTCGCTGGCCACCAACCTCGAGGTCCGCACGGATCTCGTCGCCCGGCAGAAGGAGCTGATCGCCAACTCGACGCGAGGGATCGTCGCCGAGGGCCGGGACATCACCACGGTCGTCGCGCCAGATGCCGACGTACGGGTGCTGCTGGTAGCCAGCGCCGCCACGCGAGTCGCCCGGCGGCATGCCGAGCTGGCCGATCGGGTGGACGTCCATGCGGTCACCGACCAGGTGATCCGGCGGGACCGCGACGACTCCTCGGTCGTGGAGTTCATGTCGCCGGCGCCCGGCGTACACGTCGTCGACTCGACCGACCTCACCCTCGATGAGGTGATCAGCGAAATCTGCGCCTTGGTCCCCGCGGTGCAGCCCAGCTGACCGCATCTATGACCGTTCCTGTGGTGGCCGTGGTCGGCCGGCCCAATGTCGGTAAGTCGACATTAGTCAACCGAATGATCGGTCGTCGCCAGGCGGTAGTGCAGGACGTTCCCGGAGTGACCCGCGACCGGGTCTCCTACGACGCCATCTGGAACGGGCGGTCCTTCGTCGTGGTGGACACCGGCGGCTGGGCACCCGATGCGCGCGGGATGGCCGCCCAGGTCGCCGAGCAGGCCGAGCTGGCCATCGCCGCCGCCGATGCCGTTGTCTTCGTGGTGGACGCGACGGTCGGTACCCAGGACGTCGACGAGGCGGTGGTCCAGGTACTGCGGCGGAGTCGCAAGCCGGTGGTCCTGGCCGCGAACAAGGTCGACGACCAGCGGACGGAATCCGAGGCGGCGACCATGTGGAACCTGGGTCTCGGCGAGCCGTACGCCGTCTCGGCCCTACACGGGCGGGGGAGCGGGGACCTCCTGGATGCGATCTTGGCCATGCTGCCGGAGGCGCCGGCCGAACAGGACGAGCCCGAAGGCGGCCCCCGTCGAGTCGCGATCGTCGGCAAGCCGAACGTCGGCAAGTCGAGCCTGTTGAACAAGCTGGCCCGGCAGCAGCGGGTCGTTGTGGACGACGTAGCCGGCACCACCGTTGACCCGGTGGACGAGTTGGTGGAAGTCGATGGTGAGATCTACCGCTTTATCGACACCGCTGGGATCCGGCGCCGGGTCAAGGAGGCCTCGGGGCATGAGTACTACGCCAGTCTGCGGACGCATGGGGCGATCGAGCGGGCCGAGGTCTGCGTCGTCGTCATCGACGCCAGCGAGCCGTTGACCGAGCAGGACTTGCGCGTGCTGAGCGCGGTTGAGGAGGCCGGCCGGGCGCTGGTGATCGCCTTCAACAAGTGGGACCTGACCGACGACGAGCGGCGCCGCTATCTCAACCGCGAGATCGAGCGCGACCTGGTGCAGTTCACCTGGGCGTCCCGGGTCAATATCTCCGCATTGACTGGTCGACATATCGACCGGTTTGGCCCGGCGCTGCGCGAAGCCCTGGACGGCTGGGAGACCCGAATCTCCACGGGAAAGCTCAACGCCTTCCTCGGTCGCGTCGTCGCGGCCCATCCGCATCCGGTACGTGGGGGAAAGCAGCCGCGAATCCTCTTCGGGACTCAGGCGCAGGTCGGCCCGCCAACGTTTGTGCTGTTCACTTCCGGTCCCATCGAAGCCGGATACCTTCGGTTCCTCGAGCGGCGGCTCCGGGAGGAGTTCGGCTTTCTCGGCACGCCGGTGCATCTCGAGGTCCGAGCGCGAGAGAAGCGCAAGCGCTAATCGGTGTTCAGGTCGTACGCCGTGGTCAGCCAGATCTTGACCTGGTCGTCGACCTCGCTGGCCTGGGTGAGTTTGACCAAGCTAACCACCCGGTCGGCGCTGGTCCGCATGCTGCGACTGATCCGCGGGTCGTCGACCGCGTCGGGCAGGAACAGCCAGAGCTCGGCGGAGCGCACCTTGGGCCGGAACGAGGCGAGCTTGCGATCACTCTTGAGGAAGACTCCGACGCTGACGGCATCCTCGTAGACCGGGCCCAGCGTGTTCAGGTGCTCGATGATCGCCGCATAGACCTCGGCGACCCAGGCCGGGTGCCGGCTCAGCAGCTCGGCGACGCTGATGCCGGGTACGCAGACGTGGGCCTGCCGGGCCGCGAACTCCCGCTCGCAGTTCGGGCAGATCCATCGGGCCACGCTGGCGACGCTACCGGGGCTCCCGCGAGCCGTAGTAAAGTTCCCCCTCGTTGCTGTCGCCATTTCGGCGGCACCGACACGGGCTGTGGCGCAGTTTGGTAGCGCACTTGACTGGGGGTCAAGGGGTCGCAGGTTCAAATCCTGTCAGCCCGACAAGCGAAACACCTTGTCAGCGCAGGTTTGATCACTTGCGAATCCCTTCGAGATCCTCGGCGATCAACTGGTCTGACAACCGGTCTGACAACCGGATGACCTCAGATCCGTGACCGCCGGGACACTCCCCAGCGCCTTCGGTCGGGTAACCGGAGGAACCATGTCAGCACGTCGTACCAAGCGCACCGACGGCCGCTACAGCGTCACCGTCAGACTCGAACGCCCCGACGGCACCGATCCGCCGGACGTACTTCTACGGCCGCACCCAGGCCGAGGCCAAGGCCAAGGCGGCGGCGGCCCGCGAGCGGGTCGGCCGCGGCGAACCGGTCCGGGACGCGACCCGGACGGTGTCGGACTGGCTCGCCGAGTGGCGCACGACGTTCCTGCGCGCCAGCGACCGCGCCGAGTCGACCAAGGACCTGTACGCCGGCCTCACCGTGCATCACGTCGAGCCGCTGATCGGCCACCTGGCGCTCGGCCAGGTCAAGCCCTCGGACATCACCCGCGTGCTGCTGCACATGGAGAAGCTGGGCCGGGCGGCCAGCACCCGCCGCAACGCCTACGCGGCTCTGCGGTCGGCCTTCGACGACGCGGTGATCGACGGCCTTCTCGCCGCCAGTCCGGTGCTGCGGGTCAAGCGCCCGCGGGCGACGCACACGGAGGCGACGAGCCTCGAGCCCGAGCAGGTCGCGCAGCTGCTCCACGGCGCGAGGGATCTGCGCTACGCGAAGGTCCTGCGCCTGATCCTGGGCACCGGCCTGCGCCGCGGCGAGGCGCTGGCCCTCCGCTGGGCAGGACGTGCGCCTCGACCGCTGCGAGCTCTCGATCAAGGGCTCGCTGACCCGGCGGGGGAGTGAGCTGGTGGTGTCGGACGCCAAGACTCAGCGGTCCCGCCGGGTGGTCTCGCTGAGCCCAGCCATGGTCCGGCTGATCACCGAGCACCGGGCCGAGCAGGTGGCCGAGCGTCTGCGGGCCGGCAACCTGTGGGAGGACACCGGCTTCGTCTTCGCCACCGAGTTCGGATCGCCGGTCGACCCGCGCAACCTGCTGCGGACGACGACGATCGCCGCCAAGCGGGCGAGACTGCCGCAGATCGGCGTGCACACCCTCCGTCACACCTACGCCACGACGGCGCTGCTGAACAACGTGCCGATGCACGTCGTGAGCCGCAACCTCGGCCACTCCTCGATCATGATCACCGCCGACATCTACGGCCACCTCACCGACGACGCGGCCCGGTCAGCCGCGCTGGTGGTCTCCGACGCCCTCAACCTGTGACGCGATGAAGGCGTTGATCGACTCCATCGTGATCAAGCTACGGCGGCCGATCCGCACCCGAGCGAGGTCGCCCCGGCCGCACATCCGCCAGATCGTGGTGCGCTCGACGCCGAGCACGCGTGCCGCCTCGTGCTGTGAGACCAAGAGGATCCCAGCGGGTATGCCGCTCATATCACCCCGAAGGACGGAGACGACTCCATGCGGTCGGATCCAGCGGCTCAGGGTGGCATAAACCCCGGGCGATCGGCAGGAGCGGGACGTACCCCTTGACCGACTGCTGCGGCGGGAGCCGACTAGCTACTTCGCCCTGAAAAAGTCGAGGCGTGTCGAGCCGTGAATATGGCTCTGACAAGGGAGAATGGTCTCAAACCCTTGGGCTAGAAGGGCTTGAGACCATTCATGTTGCGCACCGTAGCTGATCAGCCGTCGTTGTGGGAAGCGATCCTGCCCGAGGAGCTTCGCCGGCTCCCCGAGGAACTGGCCCGGATCGACACCTTGTTGGACGATCCGGTGTTCTTCGCCCCGTTCGTGCCGTTCTTCGACCCGAGGCTGGGCCGGCCGTCGACGCCGATGGAGACCTATCTGCGGTTGATGTTTTTGAAGTTCCGCTACCGGCTCGGGTACGAGTCGTTGTGTCGGGAGGTGTCGGACTCGATCACCTGGCGCCAGTTCTGCCGGATCGGGATCGACCAGCCGGTGCCGCACCCGACCACGCTGATGAAGCTGACCACCCGGTGCGGCTCGGCGGTCGTGGACGGGTTGAACGAGGCCCTGCTCGCCAAGGCGGTCGAGGCGAAGGTGCTGCGCACGACCAAGATCAGGGTCGACACCACCGTGGTCTCGGCCAACGTGGCCTACCCGACCGACTCCGGGCTGCTCGCGCGGGCGGTGAAGCGGATCGCCACCACAGCCAAACGGATCCAGGCCGCTGGTGGCGCGGTCCGCACCAAGCTCCGTGACCGGTCCCGCGCCGCGGGCCGCAAGGCGCATGATCTGAACGCGAAGCTGCGCACCCGTAACGCCGCCGCGACCGAAGAGGCGTTGGCGGTGGTGCGGCGCAAGAACCTTGAGCTCGCCCAGCTGGCCGAGGCCGCAGTCGCCGAGGCCGAGCACCTGCTGAACAACGCGAAACGAGCGATCCGGACGGCGCGGCGGAAGGCGACTGAGCTCGTCGGCAACGGAGACAGGGACGCGGCCGCCGGGCGGCGGCGTGGCCGGCTGGTCCGGGCGGTCAACGACCTCACGAAGCTGTTGGAGGCGACCCGACGGATCGCCGCGCAGACCCGGCAGCGGATGGCCGGCAGGATCCCCGACGGGGCGACCCGCCGGGTGAGTCTGCACGATCCGGATGCCCGTCCGATCGCGAAGGGTCGGCTGGGCAAGCCGGTCGAGTTCGGGCACAAAGCCCAGGTGTGCGACAACGCCGACGGGATCGTCCTCGATCACGACGTCCAACCCGGTAATCCCGCCGACGCGGCCCGCTTGAAGCCTGCGGTCGAGCGCGTGAAGAAGCGGACTGGGAGGACACCGCGCACGGTGACCGCCGACCGGGGCTACGGCGAAGCCGGCGTCGAGGAGGACCTGCACGAGCTCGGTGTTCGCAACGTCGTGATCCCCCGCAAGGGTCGACCGAACAAGGCCCGACAAAACCTGGAACGACAACGAGGATTCCGCCAGACCGTGAAATGGCGGACCGGCTGCGAAGGCCGGATCAGTCACCTCAAACGCAGCTACGGCTGGAACCGCACCATGATCGACACCACCGAAGGCGCCCGGACCTGGACCGGACACGGAGTCTTCGCCCACAACCTCACCAAGATCGCCGCCCTGACCGCCTAACCCGGCCCGACGAGGACCTGCACCCCCGCAGCGACACCCGATCAGATCAGCTCGAATCGGCCGATCCGAACGAATCCGAGTTCTTCAGGTCGAAGTAGCTAAGTCCAGAAACGTCTACGCCGAGAAGTGATTTCGGAACTCCCGATACTTAGAAGGGCGCAACGGCCGCCTGCGGCTGTTGCACCGTTTGGAGGGATCACAAGTGAGCACGCTGGAGCCAGACAGTGATGGCTCGACCTGGCACCGGCTCATACAACGCAGTATCCCGTCGATGTCCGCCGAGGAGCACCTCGAACGGCTCCGCTATGACATCGATACTGTCCTGCAGCTGCAGCTGCGCTCATGGTCCGACGACGCCTGGCAGCCCGTAGCCCAGGCGCTTACTGAGTACGGCTTCGGTGTCATCAAGGGCTGGATGCACACCGGCCAGATCTACGCCGAAGTGGCCCGAACTGGCTACGGAGCCTTACCGAAGTGTCCCCGCGAGTGGCTGGACGACGACACGATCCAGAGCCTGGCGGGTCACACTGTCGCCGAGGCGCTGCAACTACTTCAAGTTTCAGGTCCTGATGAAGAACAAGTGGGACGCGACACGAGGTGCCAGCCTCGCTACCTTCTTCGTCGGTCAATGCAAGTTCCAGTTCGCCAACATCTACAAGACCTGGCATACCGACCAGGCAGCCCATCGCAAGGTCGCCCTGTACAACGATCCGCCGACAGCCTCACCGGCCGATGGGATGCCGGGCGACCAACTCATGACGGAAGCAGCGGCCCGAGTCGTCCTCGATCAGCTGTCGACGCCCCTCGCCCGCCAGGTGTTCTGGCGGAAGTTCGTTCTCGGCTACAGCTTCCAGGAGATCGCCAACGATCTTCCAGGCATCAAAGACGCCAAAGCAGCCGAGAACCTGGTTTTCCGTGAGCGAAGAAGGTTGCAGAAGAAATGACATCGAGAGTGACCCGTCAGATGGAGAAGCTGGTGAGCAAGTCATCCCTGGGTGCCCGAGATGTCGTGCGGGTGCGTCGAACAACTCCCAAGGCGGTAGCAAGAAACATCGTGAAAGCCAGCCGTACGACAAGTGATTCTCGGGGCCGCTCTACTTAAAAGGCAGGCGGAGCCTGACTCACTCGGATGATGGCCCATCACAGAAGGAGCCTCGATTGGCCAAGTCAGTTGCACGAAGCGCCCGCTCCGGCCGCTTCGTGACCGCCCGGACGGCGGCTCGGTCACCTAAGACGACCGTCTACCAGACCGTCCCCAGCAAGGCGACCGGTAATCGGTCCGCCATCACCGGTCGTTTCGTGAGCAACGCCACGGCTGCTCGTCACCCGAACACGACCATCACCGAAGGCAAGTAGGTCGGAGGGGATGCGCCCAACGCACCCCCTCCGACCTACTGGCTGAAGCATCGCACCTACGTCCGGACGACAGATAGCTGTCCGGGCGTAGGTGCTCCTAATCGTTATTGCCGTGTCTCTGTGCGTACTGCGATCAGTCATGCAGGTGCCACGTCGCCGCATAGCGGGCCGCAGGGCAGCGAGGACACGTTGGCCAGTTGGGTGAGCGGCTCGGTACCTGACGTTGGCCAGTCGGGTGAGCGGCTCGGTACCTGACGTTGGCCAGTTGGGTGAGCGGCTCGGTACCTGACGTTGGCCAGTTGGGTGAGCGGCTCGGTACCTGACGTTGGCCAGTTGGGTGAGCGGCTCGGTACCTGACGTTGGCCAGTTGGGTGAGCGGCTCGGTACCTGACGTTGGCCAGTTGGGTGAGCGGCTCGGTACCTGACGTTGGCCAGTTGGGTGAGCGGCTCGGTACCTGACGTTGGCCAGTTGGGTGAGCGGCTCGGTACCTGACGTTGGCCAGTTGGGTGAGCGGCTCGGTACCTGACGTTGCGCAAGACCGTGCTCAGACTCGCCGGTTCCTCCGTGGCCAGCGTTGTTGCCGGCGCGGAGGCGCGGTCAAGGTGGAGCACCCCACTGTCTGACCGACCTTGACCGCGCCGAGCACCGGCTGATAATCGGGGGCGGAGGAACCGGGCTCACCAGCCTGGGCCCGGCGGCCCGGGTGTCGGGCCCGGGCCGGCCGGGTAGTCAACTCGCGGTGCCGGTCGCCTGATGGTTCGTTCTCGACCTGTCGCCGGTCGCTCGTGCGCGCGAGTGGTGGTGGCGGAGACCGGCATGTCGCTGCGGATGAGGATGCGGCACAGCGTCTCGTGGGTGGTCGGCTCATGCACCCCGTTTCGGACGAGGCCGTGGTGGGGCAGGTCGGAAGGGTCGGCGCCGGGGACGTAGAGGTGGTTGGCGTGTCGTCCGCGGCTGAGCATGGTGTAGAGCTGTTCGCGGGTCATCAGCTCATCGACGAGGCCGTGGGTGGTGTCGGCGGTGATGCCTTGGGCGGCGTGCACAGTGGTGGCGTAGCCGAGCTCTACCGCGCCCGCGACGTAGCCGCCGGGCAGGGTGACCGTTAGTCCGGTGCGCAGATGGCTGGCCTGGATGGTGCCGTCGTCGCCGAGGCCGGTGATGGTCCAGCGGTCGCCGTTGCGGACCCAGCTGTGACCGCAGGCCAGTCTGCGGTCGTTGCGGCGAGTGATGATCACATCTCCGACCCCGGCCTGGTTCCCGTCGGCCAGCGTGACCTCGCGGGCCGGATGGTGCGGGTCGCGGATGAGCGCGCGGGCCTGTCGGTTGAGGTCGGCGACCTGTCGTCGGCTGGGCGCGAGCATCAGCGTGTCCAGCCCGGCCTTCCGGTCGGTCTGCCAGGCGGTGAGCAGCTGCTGGGAGAGGACGGCGGGGTCGCCGGTGTGGATGCGGTCCCGGTCGATGTAGTAGCCGAGCCCGTCAGGGTGGCCATTGCGGATCTGGAGGGTGGCGTCGGCTTCGGCGGGATCGCTGAACCGGTGGAGCTGGGTGAGGCGGAGGGCGCCATGGGCGGCGTGCAGGTCGGTGAGGATGCCGGAGGGTCCGACGGCGCCGAGTTGCCGGTCGTCCCCGACCAGGCACACCCGCCCACCGCGACTGAGGACGTGGCCGATGGCGGTGTCGAGGGTGAGGGTGTCGGCCATCCCGGTCTCGTCGACCACCAGCAGCGTCTTCGGCCCGATCGCTGTTGCCCACTCGGGGACGGGTCGGCCATGGTCGAGGGCCCAGCTGAGCCGGGCCAGGGTGTCGGCCGGCATGCCGGTGGCCTGATGTAGTTGCTGGGCGGCTGCAGCGGAGGGGGCGAGGCCGAGGATGTGGCCGCCTCCGCCGGTCCAGGTGTCGGCGAGCACCTTTAAGGCGGTGGTCTTCCCGGCCCCAGCCGGCGCGATGACCAGCTGGACCCGTCGGTGGTCGACGGCGAGCGTTTGGACCATCGCGGCCTGGCCGGCGTCCAGGTGGAGGCCGTTGACGGCGGCTTCGACGAGGCCGAGGTCGACCGCGATGGGGTGGAGGGCGTGCCCGTCGGTCCGGTGAGCGGCGTCGAGGAGGCGTTGTTCGGCGGCCAGGATCCGCAGCGACGTGTACTGCTCGGTCCCGGTGACGGTGAACACCGACGCCCCATCCCGACGTCGCAGCTTCGCCGGAAGCTCGGCCGGGTCCTTGACGGTGGTGAGGCGAACCAACCGCGCCAAAGTTGCTTCGACGACGTGCCCGGCCGCGGTGGGTAGCTGGTCGGGGGACAGGTGGGTGCCGCGGAGTTGGCGTTGGGTTTCGGCCCAGACGTGCCAGGGCTGCCAGGTAGCCCGATGCTGCTCCAGCACCGAGATCAGCCGCTCCGCCACCTGCCCCACCCAGTCCGCCGTCACCACCGGCCCCGTGACGGCCGTTGGGTGCAGGGCCTGGGTGATTATGGCGTCGACCCGGTCGGCCCCGCCCATGACCTCGACGGCCTGGGTGTGCCAGGTGGCGCGTTGCTCGGCCAGCGTGCGCGGTTCGTGTTTGGGATCGCGGGTTTCCAGGGTGGCCTGCTGGGCCAGCTGGATCTGCTCCACCCGGCTCGGCGCCCGGCCGTGCTCGGCGGTGAACGCGGCGGCGAGCTCGGCCGACCGGACCTCGATCACCCGCCGGCGCGACGACCACCGGCGAAGCAGCGCGGGGTCGACGCCGACGATCTCGCGGACCGGCCGCCTGGACCGGTTCCGGTCCGGCCGGTCCGCGAACCGCACCCCCACCTGGTGAATGAGGCGGGTCTCGAGGGCGGTGTTGTAGGCCTCCGAGATTGCCGTTGCCGCCGCATGCAGCACCCGCCCGTCGATCGACAACCAGCGACCCTGCAGGGTTTGGACCTTGTTGGCCACCGCGACATGGGTGTGCAGGTCCGGGTCCCCGGCCCGGCTGTCGCGGTGGGTGAACGAGGCGGCGACCAACCCGGTGACGTTCACCTGACGTACCCCCGCCGTACCCTCCCGGCTGAACAACGCATACCCCTCCAGCCAGCGCAGCGCGTCGGCGACCGCGGACTGGTGCGCTGCTTCGATTCGGGCCGCGACCTCCGGGGGAGCGAGGGCCCACAGCGCCGAGACGGACTTGACGGGGGAGAAGGTCAGGTCGTACCCCCCGACCGGCGCCGGCGCTGGCCGCGACCACCGCGCCACCACCGAGGTCAACTCCACCTCACCCTTTGGCTCGCGCCCCTCAGCGTCCCGGAACCACTCGAGGGCCAGGTCGGTGCGGATCCGAGCGCGCACCTCGGCCGGTAGTCCGGCCTGGCGGGACAGGCCAAGGCTCTCCGCGTAGGCGGCGTAGCGGGCCCGCAGCTCGCGCCGTCGACCCTCACGCATTCCCAGCAACTTTGGGCACGGGCGTTCAGCCGCTAACAATCGCCGAGGCCACGCTCGGGCCCGGTAGCGGTGGCCCCGAGCCCCGGACCGCCAGCTATACTTCATCGCCGGCCAGCAGCGCGCGGCGTTTCTGGAAATCGTTCATGCCGCGCAGTGCCGCGCTCTGTTGCTCTGGGACTGTCGCTCGGCGCCGTGGCCGGTGCCGTGCTGGCCGAGCCTCTTGGACTTGATCTTGTCGCCCATGGCCGCGATGGCTCTGGGGTTTGGACCGATGAAGACGACGCCGGCCTTCTCGAGCGCCGAACTCCAGCCCCACTCGGGCCCTGACCCGATGGGGCTGGGGCTACGTGGCCCGCGACCTTCGTCACATGCCAAAGGCACTCCGTTTCTGATCAGCCGCGTCGCGTTGGTGACCGGGAACGCCGGCCAGCCGTGGCGTTTGCCCAACAGATCGCCGGGTGCTCGTACGCGGGCCGCAGCAGATGCAGCCCGATGCATTTCGGAAGTCCCCGGCGGTTGTGCTGAGTGGCCGTTCCGCCTTGGTTCCACGAGATGGCGATACGATCACTCTCTGCAACGAGGACCAGGATTTCGCCAATCCGATCGAACCCTCGGTGCACGGGGGGAAAAGATCGCGCGCGCCATCCTTGCATTTGTCAGTAAGGAAGACGCCGGCAGCCCGCGCGTGATCGCCCGGTAAGGGCGGGCATTGCCATTGCTGCGCATGAGGCAGGCCGCGCTGGGCACAGGAACGGAGTTGAAGATCACTAATCGGGCACATAGCGGACGAGACCGTCGCCGGCCTCCAGTTGCTGCCGCAAATCAGCTCGCTGGCCTCTTCCCAACCGGCGCTCGTATACAGAAGCGGACTTTGGGCGCGCTGATCGCGAGAGGCCCTACTCAGCCGACTACGTCCGCTCACGGTGGCAATTCGGACTGTTGCGTGGCACCGCGAAGGCAGACTTCGACCCGAAGCGGGCATCTCAGGGCGTTCACGACGCCCATGTCGCCGGCCTGCAACTCTAAGCTGCGGCCCACGTGTGCAGCACTGCTGCTCGTCAGCATTCCTCTACAAAACTCCCGTCGGGAGCCTTGATAAAATCAGCCGTAAGGCGACGCAGTGCAGTGCGCAAATTGGCCGTCCTCGATGGCTGCGAGCACGCGAATTTTCCCGGCTGGTCCATCATCCCAGAACACGCTGACCTCGAGTTGATAGTTCTGTCCCGACGCGCCATTGCGTTCAATGTTTGCCGTATTGCCCACCATGGCCACCAGCTCACGTTCGATCGAGCGCCTAATTGCCGAGCCGCTCTATGAGCACCGACTGGGCCTCGACCCGGTTCCCTTTGCCTCTCGACTGCAGCGACCATGTTCCAGCTCATCAGATTACAGGGGTCATTCTCGCCATCGCGGCACTGCGTCCGCGGCCATTCATCGCATTTTGCAACAGGCATATCTTTTCCTTTGCTCAACATTCGGCATGATGGGTCATGCAAATCGTCAGCGGCGGCCAGACAGGCGTTGACCGCGCGGCGCTTGACGTAGCCATCGAGCGCGGCCTGCGCTGGGGCGGGTGGTGTCCAAAGGGTGGCTGGGCTGAAGACATGACCACGCCGCCCGGACTTCTGGCCATTTATCCGCAGCTCAAGGAAACGCCACTTGCGCATCCACTGCAGCGCACGGAATGGAATGTTCGCGATAGCAATGCGGCACTCATCATCACGGACGGTGGTGGATTGTCGGTCTCCATTGGCACAAGACGGGCGCACGAGTGGGCTCGTCAGCACGGAAAACCGTACCTGGTCATCAACGCCGACGACGACAAAGGCATTGCAGCGGGCAAAAGTATGGCTCAACGCGCAGAAAAAAAGGTTTGGTGCGGACATGACCCTCAGCATCGGCGGTCCGCGCGAGAGCGAGGCACCAGGGATCTATGATCGAGCACGAAGCCTGATCGTGGCGCTGTTTGTTGCCATAACCTGACAAGGACAGCTGCTTCGGTCCCGAGCAGCGGGAAGCTCCATACTTTTGCAGCGACGGACTGCGGGCACGCGGTCGGTTGTGTCACAAGTTGACCCATCGTTTGCTTTGTTCAGTGTCTCGCCTTAACCAGCCCCAGCCACGGGACTCTGAATTGAATGGACCAGGACGAGCTGTTTCGCCGGTTAACAGTGGCACTCGCCATTGGTCTTCTGATCGGATTGGAGCGTGGCTGGCAGCAGCGCGAGGACGCTGAAGGCGAGCGCACGGCCGGGCTCCGTACGCACGCTTTGAGCGGCCTTCTCGGGGGCATCTGCGCTGCGCTCTCAGCCGTTAGCCATCCGGGCGTTTTGGCGGCAGCGTTGGTCTGCTTTACCGCGGCCTTTACTCTGTTCGCATGGTTTGAGGCGGTGAGCGAGCAGAGCTTCAGCGTCACTGGTGTCGTGGCCGGAGTCCTCACATTCGCATTGGGTGCTTATGCGGTGCTCGGGGATCAGATCGTGGCGGTCGCGGCTGCGGTGACCATGGCGCTTTTGCTAGCGCTGAAGGAGCCGCTACACAGTTGGGTACGACGCCTGTCGTGGCTCGAAGTTAGGGCGGTGCTGGTCTTGCTCGCCATGTCTTTCCTCCTACTTCCGGTGCTTCCCAACAGACCGGTTGACCCCTGGGGCGCGATCAACCCAGCCGAAATCTGGCTTATGGCCATACTCATCGCTGGCATCTCTTTTGGCGGCTACGTCGCCGTCAAGACCATGGGCGACCAAACCGGTATTGTCATTGCGGCCATTGCGGGCGGAATGGCCTCGTCAACTGCAACGACGTTATCGTTTGCTCGTCTCGCCCGTGATCATGGGCAGGCCGCCTTGATGCTCAGCGGTGGCATCCTCCTGGCGGGGGTCGTGATGGTGGTGCGTGTTGTCGGTATTGGCTTAGCGCTGGCACCCTCTCTCATCGGTGAATTGTTGCTGCCAGCTTCGGCGGGTGCCCTTGTGCTGCTGAGCGGCAGCGCCTTTCTCATTCTGCGGCACAGAAAGGGAGCCGAGGGCGAAGCGGCGCAGCTGCAACTGAAGAACCCGTTCGACGTGAGAAACGGCCCTCAAGCTGACGGCCCTCATCGCCGTCATCATGCTGTTGGCGAAGATGCTATCGGCCGTCTCGAGCACCGGAGGGCTCTATCTGCTGGCGGCAATCTCCGGCATTGCAGACGTCGACGCTCTAACCTTATCGATGGCTCGCCTTTCGGGATCGCAGATCGCGCTCGCCGAGGCGGCAACCGCGATCATCATCGCCGTCTGTATTAACACGGCGTCGAAGGCCACCATGGCGGCGACCATTGCCGGTCGAACGATTGGCGCTACTGTGGGGACCTTCAGCGCACTCGCGATAGCGGCAATGGGCTTGGTCCATCTGCTCGCGCCTAAAGCGCACGCCTTATGATAGTGGCCCCCTATGCTTAGGCAGGGGATACAAGCCTTAGCTGACGCTGCGACGGAGGAGAGTGATCATGCTCGACTGGTTTCAGCGCCTCATGCCTCGCGAGCAGCTTTTCTTCCCGTTGTTCGAGAAGCACGCCACCGTGCTCACGGCCGGTGCGCGAGCTTTGCGCAGTATGCTGGACGGTGATGACATCCCCCGCCATTGCCAGGCGGTCATGCGCCATGAGGATGAGGCAGATGCAATTACGCGTGATGTACTGATCGGGGTGCGCAGCACATTCATCACGCCGTTTGACCGCGGTGACATTCAGAACCTGATTACCTCTATGGATGACGCCATCGATCAAATGCAGAAGACTGCCAAGGCCATCGTGTTGTTCGAGATGACAAGCTTCGAGCCAGAGATGCGCATGATGGCAGATGCCATCGTGCGAGTGCGCTCATCTGGTGGCGCGGGCCATGCCATTGCTATCGAACGTCGGGCGCAATGTTGGACAGCTCAACGAGATTTGCGTCCAAATCAGCCGACTGGAGGGCCAAGCCGACGAGATCTGCGATCGCGGGCTTAAGGCGCTCTATGAGCGTGCCAAGAACGGGCAATGCCATGGACTTTGTCCGAGGCGATGAGATCTACGATCATCTGGAGAAGAGCGTGGATCGCTTTGATGATATCGCCAATCAGATGCAAGCCATTGTGATCGAGCACGTGTGATTTGGCGGATAGTCCCAATGGACGTTCACAACCTTGGGACTTCTCGTCGGTCTCATTGCCCTTGCGCTGATCTTTGATTTCCTCAACGGCCTGCACGATGCGGCCAACTCGATTGCCACGATCGTGTCGACGCGTGTTCTGCCGCCCCGCGCGGCCGTCCTTTGGGCTGCCTTCTTCAACTTCATCGCATTCCTGTTCTTCGGCCTGCATGTCGCCCAGACGATCGGCACTGGCATCGTTGCGGCTCGGGGGTGGTTAGCCCGCGCGTGATCTTCGCGGCTCTCATGGGTGCCATCTCCTGGAATTTGATCACCTGGTGGGCCGGTATCCCCTCCAGCAGCTCGCATGCATTGATCGGCGGGCTGCTCGGGGCGGGGAGTCGCCAGTGCAGGCATCAGTGCTATCGTCTGGCAAGGAGTGCTCAAGACAACCGCGGCCATCGTGCTTTCGCCGATGGTCGGCTTCCTGCTGGCTCTCGCCTTGGTTCTAGCGATTTCTTGGACTTTCGTGCGCAAGACGCCCTACGCCGTCGGATCGCACGTTTCGAATCCTTCAGTTCGGCTCGGCTTCCCTTTATTCGCTTGGGCACGGGGGTAACGATGCGCAAAAGACCATGGGCATCATCGCCGGATTGCTGTTCGCCCAGGGCCATCTCGGACCGGAGTTCTTACGTGCCGTTCTGGGTGGTGATAACCTGCCAGGCGGCCATGGGCCTCGGAACGCTCTTCGGGGGGTGGCGCATCGTCAAGACAATGGGCTCGAAGATCACGCGCCTAACACCCATGCAGGGCTTTTGCGCGGAGACGGGCGGTGCGGCGACACTGTTCGCAGCGACGTGGCTCGGGATCCCGGTGTCGACGACCCATACGATCACGGGGGCGATTGTCGGCGTGGGCGCTGCGCGCAGGGTCTCAGCAGTGCGATGGAACGTGGCGACCAATATAGTTTTTGCTTGGATCGTGACCATGCCGGCGGCGGCACTGGTTGCTGCCTCGTTCTACGTTGCTGCAGGCATTTGTGGGTGACAATGCTTCTTGAAGAGGGAAGCGTCGACGCAAGTCGTGTGCTTCAGCATGCCGCTATGTCGTTTGCCCATCGTGTCCGGTTGGTGCTGGCAGAAAAAGCGTGCCTGCCGCCGCGCCAGGCAAGGGTTGACGGATCTTGTTCCGGTTCTGGCCACATCTGGTGCGACCTGACAGTTCGGCATGACCGCTCTCGCCCGTGAACAGACATGGGTCCAAGGTGACAGAGCCCGAAGGCTCTGCCCTTTCGGTCGAACCACAACATGCTGTTTGCTCTTGGGATAGCGTCTCGACTTTGATGCTAAAGGCATCGACCCAATTCGGACCGCCGGCACCCGGAGAATATGAACGCGACGACCAGCGCGGTCATCACCACCGGCCGCAAACGCGTGAGCACGCAGCCTCAGCTCCTACCACCAGCTGAACGGCCGGTAAGGCGCGCGGTAGCCCGGTCGCTGCAAGCGGTAGCGGGCGAACGGATCCTTGCGGCGGATCTTGATGCCACCCTGCGGGCTCGCCACTCATAAGCACAATAAAATCGGTGCCTTTTGCCAGTTTCCTTACTCATCGGTTCGTCGGAGATGATCAGCGATGAACCAGGTCCTCAGAACCACGACACGATTTAGGGTCTCGGGTGGGATGGAAATTCGGTTGACCGAGCGCTCGACTGCGGCGGCGTCCGTTTGTAAGGCCATCGTCTCGCCGCGACGATTATTCTGATGGTGATGCTTGCCGGCTGCGTGGCCTTTGTCACCGTACATGGCGACCGCGCTCCAGCTGAGATCGCCAGCCTCGGCGCTACCTTTCAGCGCTGTCAGCACGTACGTCCCGAGTGGCTGGTCAGGCTCGGAGATCGATACAGCGCTCTCGAGGACGGGCTCGAAGCCCTGTCGCGCGTACAGGCGCTCGGTGCTGCGGCTGATGAAGACCGTGATTGGCCGCAGCTTGCGCTGGGCCTCCTGCGCTTCGGCCTCCGCCGCAGCCCGCTCGGCTTCCGCAGTGCTCGCCGCCTCGCGTGCGGCCTCCGCGGCGTCTTTCTTCTGCTGCCCTTCCGCGCTCGCGGTCTCGAGTTTCTCCTGAGCCTGGCGCACCGCCTCGGCAGCGATCCCCTGCTCCTGTTCGAACCACTGCTTCGGCTCCGCCGCAAGATCCGGCGCCTGGAGCGCACGCTCGATGGCGCTGGCGCGCTCCTCGGCGCGTGTCTTAGCCACCTCCAGCATGCGCAGCGTCTTGCTGTCGCGAGCCACTTCTACGCGCTTGGCCACCGCCTCGCGGCGTGCCTGCTCCGCCTTTAGGGTAGCGGCGCGAGCGGCCTCGGATTTCGCCTCGGCGATGGCACGCAGCGTTGCATTGCTGCGAGGCGGCCCTTTTTTGGTGTCCAGCGAGACCAGCGACACGTCGGCCTGCGCGACGGGCGTTGCCTTCAGGGGAGCCGAGGTATTTGACGGGAACCGGCGCTATATCGTGCGGCACAATCACGACGCGCATGCCGAACTTCGTCACCCCGAACAGGCGCTCGGCGAACGGATAGGGCATTCGCACGCACCCGTGCGAGGCATCTGGGGCCTGCACAACTACCAGGACTCCAACTACTTCCGGCCGCTGCGCGCGACCGGCACCAGGCAGCTGCTGCGCGCGGTCAAGGGCCAGGTCTGGCTGACCGAGGCGGGCGGGATCGTGCGCTTTCGACTCGCGCTACCGCGGCGGCGAGGCGAGCGCCGCGCCGCGCGGGCCGTCAAGCACACGTTCAAGGTCGCGCGGTCGAGCAGGCGGATCAAGCGGATCTACCTCTACCACTGGAACGCCGACCCGAAGTTCCTCACCTGGGACTCGGCGTTCGTCGCGGCCAACGGGCGCGCACGGCCGGCGCTCAACGTCCTGCGCAAGCAGGTCAACCGCACGCGCACGGGCAAGCCGCGGCTCAAGCCGCTGGCGCGCTTCCCGAAGAAGACGCTGCCGCTGTTCTGATCGGTTAGCCGTCGTCGTCGCGGTGCACCGTGCGTTGAGCACGGCGGTACCGTTCGCGCGCGTGAGCTACGACATCGCCGTGTGGGCGGGCGCCGCACCGCGAAGCGACCACGACGCTCGGCATGGCTTCGAGCGACGGCTGCCGTTCCTGGACGACTACAGCCTGCAAGTGCATCCGGCGCTTGAGCGGTTCCTCGACGACGTCCTTGAGCGGTACCCCGACGAGTTCGCCGATGACGCTGCGGCAGAGAACGGCATCTGGTCGACCTCGCCGATGCGCGACACCGTCGCGCTCCAGGGCGAGGCGATCTATCTCACCCTCACCTATCCCGGCGCGCGCCGCGCGCTCGCGTTCCTCGTGCACCGAGCCAACGCACACGGACTCGTCCTCTTTGACTGCAACCGCAGGCAAATTGCTGACCCGTCGGCGGGCGAGGTCATGCCGCGGCTCCGAGCGCGACCGTCTGACGGCCCCGTCGTCGACGAACCGTCGTCGACCGCCTCGCGGCGCTGATGTCCGCGCTCAGCGGCGAACGCGGTTCGTTCCTGGTGCTCGAGCGGTTGGACTGCTTCAGCGACGAGCACTACATGCAGCTCTACCGCGACTCGCTCGGAGACCACGCACCAGACACTGAACCGGTCGACGACATGGGGTCCGTCGTACTCGAGGTCCGCGAAGGCTCAGCCGACCGACACCTCGTGTCCTCGCCGATCGCGTTCCGCGACGCGCACCGCATCCTGTGCGACTGGGCGTTCGATCGGGCCGACTCGGCGATCGGTGACGAACTGGAACAAGCTCGAGCTCTAGCCGATGAGCTACGTGGCACGCACCAGGCCCCAGAATCCGCCCGGGCGCACCGCGATGGCGATGATGATGCACACGACCACGCCGTAGTTCCACATGGCGCCGTCGTCGAAGAGGTCCACGAACAGCAACGCGAACGCCGCCGCGATCGCCGCCCAATACACCCAGGAGTACCCCAGCACTCCGTGCTTGTCGACGCGCTCGCTCATTGAGCGACTATCGCGCCTCCGCCCGTCGCGGTCAACGGCTAGCGTGCTGGTTCGCCTGCGACCAGCAGTGAGCGCTTCCGCGGAAGCGCTGGTCGCGACATCATCCACCGGACTGGCCGGCGCCGGCGGGCATGGCTTGACGGGCGCGCGTCCGAGGAGTACGACGAGGGCATGCCCGCGGAGGCGACGAACGATGCGCGTCGCGCACGCGACGTCTTGATCGTCGCCAACCGCACCGCGGCGACGCCACCGTTGCTCGCGGAGGTCCGGCGGCGGGCCTCGGAGGGCGCATGCCGGTTCACGCTGCTCGTTCCGCGGCCGTACTGGGATGCCGACACCGAGGAATCGGCGATCACGCTCGAGCTCGCGATCCCGCTGCTCGAAGACGCCGCCGGCGGCCGCGTCGAAGGGCTGGTCGGCGGCGAGGATCCGTTGTTGGCCGTCTCCGCGGCACTGGAAGCGGCTCGATACGACGAGATCATCGTCTCGACGCTTCCGGCACGCGTGTCGCATTGGCTCCACATCGACCTGCCGACGCGCCTGCAGCGGTTCGGGCTCCCCGTCACGGTCGTCACGGCGAAAAAGGCGGACCGTCCGCTGGCACGCGCCCGCGACGGCGACGTTCGCTGACGCGTAAGCGGTGCGGCAAGGTGAGGCCGCAGGACGGCCGGCGCGTGGGACCCCAGCCGGTGGACGCCGTACGGTCGACTCCTGCGCGGCCGAGACTTCAGCCGCCCGCGTTGAAGCGGCCCATGTCCTCGAGCTTCTCCTCCTTGGTGAGCTTCCGCTTGCCCGGCACGATCGCAGTCACCGGAAGCCCGAGGCGCTCGACCCGACCGATCAGGTCGCGGCGCAGCCACTTGGACGTCTTCTTGGGCAGCGTCGAGACGATGATCTCGTCGAAGTTGCCCTCCTGCACCGCCTCCTTGACGGACTCGAACGGGACGGGCTCGCCGACGAGTCCTTCGACCCTGCCTCGCGCGGCCGGGCGCAGGAGCCGTTGTGCCGTCTCGAGCGTCCAGTCGGCCGCTTTGCGGTTGGTGACGTCCGGGATGAGCAGGGCGAACTCGCAGGGCCCGGCTTCGGCGCGGCGGCGGACCGTCTCGATCAGACGGGGCGTGGCTGCCGTCCGGTTCGCCACGATCAGGACGCGGGTGTTCTCCTGGGATCCCATCGCTGCTCCATCGGCCGGCGAACGGCACCGAGGCGGGCACGACGACCCGGATGCGCGCAGCTCCGCCGGACACGTACCGTGCCGGCCCGGAGAGCACCTCGAGCCGCAGCGCATCGTGGAGACCGGCGCGTGGTCCCCGCCGCCGGCAGACGCGGTCGGCGCGGCGCCGAGCAGGACCGCGACAGCGAGCGCCGCGACAACCGTGGCTCGGGGACGCGTGCGTGATATGGCCCTCGCAGGTCGTCACTACAGGACCGCATGTCCGCGGTCAAGGGTGACGGTTAGCTTGACCGCGCCACCGACCGGCTCGAGAGCCAATCCGACGCGCGACCGCGGCTGGCTGGGCGGTCTGCCACGTCGACGTGGTGCGCGTTGACGATGAACGCAGCGTCGAAGGCGAACACGGAAAGGCGTCGTTCTCCGCGTACTGCCGCGACGCGATTACTCCCAGCCGGCTGCGACGCGCTCGAGCAGCAGCGTGGCGCGCCCCGGCGCGCTGGTGCCGACCACACGCCCGCGCGTGACGTCCACCACCTGCAGCGCCGGCTCCGGCGGCGCGCGCACATACGCAAGCGATCCCGCGGTCGCGACGACCTCGACGCGCCGATCACCGAGCACGTGAAAGTTGTCGCGCCCGTCCGGCGAGTACGCGGCCAGCCCACGGCCTCCCGGTCCGCTGGTCAACAGCAGTCCTGCCGCGGCGACGAAGCTGGAGGCCTGCTCGTCGAGCGTGCGCACGCTCCAGTCACGCGTGTCGATGACATGCATGCCCGCCGGGCGACGCTCGGCCTCGACGGCTCCGTCCGGGCGCCACACGACGTCGGCGTCGTAGCCCGAGAGCGCGATGCGTCCCTCGCCGATCCACGCGGCTCGGCGCACGACCCCCACTTCAGCACTGGCCGCAGCAGAGGGCTCCAGCAGCTCCCGCAGCCGATCCAGCAGCGACGCCCGGGCCACGAGCCGGTGATCGCTCACGCGCCGGCGCCGCAGGTCGATCTCAACCACGTACGGGCGCGCGGACAGCACGTATGCGCGCCGCCGAACCGGGTCCACCGCCAGCGCAGGCGCGCGCACGCGTTCGACCGCTGACACCCCCTCCGTCGGCATCGCGCCCGCCGACACGCCGTCGAGCGGCAGCCGCTCGACCCCGCCGGCGGCATCGACGGTCACAAGCGCCGCCGGGCCGATGATGTCCGACGGCCCGAGCAGCAGCACCGGCCCCTCCGCCGACCCCGCGACCCGCACCAGGCCGCCCGCCAGCCGGCGGCGCGCAACGACCCGCTCGGCGATCGGGTCGACGACGACGACAGTGGTCGGGCCCACGGAACAGCACCCGGGTGGCGCGAGGACGATCCACAGGCGGTCTGGCCGCGGCCACACGACGGCCGCAGGCGCGCCGCGCGCCCGCGTGCGCAGGCGGCCGAGCGTCCGCATCCGCTCGACGTCGATCAGATGCAGCAACGACGCCCGGTCGCTCACGGCGGCCAGCCGCGACCCGCCGGGCGACAGCGCCCAAGCCTCGAGCGGCGCCTCCAGGCGCATTCGGCGACCGGGCAGCGGCCGCAGCGACACCGGAGAAACCCTCGCGAGCGACCGTATGCCGCCGTCGTTGCTCACGCCCAGCAGCAGAGCGGGCGGCGCGGCGCGCCCGCGCTCGGGCGTCGTGTCCAGACCGGCGCGGGCCGCCAGGGCCACGACGGCGGCGAGCGTGATGGCGGCGAACGCGTAACGCGGCCTCACGCCGACACTGTAGGCCCCTAGCTTGGCGGCGAGAAGAGCCGCTCGAGCTTGTCGAACGAGTCGGTCCAACCGTCGCGGTGAAGCGTCAGCCGCTGCTCGTTCTTGAAGCGCCCTTGCGCGAGAGCGACCTCCGTCGATTCGCCGACGTCACGGAACGAGAGCTCTACGAGCGTCTCGACGTCGTCGGGATCGGGCGGCTCCCAGACGAAGGTGAAACAGAGCAGGGCAGGTGGGTCGACTTCGCGGAACTCCCCGGTCAGGTCGAAGTGCTCGCCCTCGGGCGGCTGCATCGTTATCCGGTAGGGCGCTCCGACGCGCGGGTCGAACTCCAGGCTCGGGATCGCGAAGCCCTTCGGACCCCACCACTCGGCCAGCTGGTTCGCATCGCTGAAGGCCGCGAACACGAGCGCACGAGACGCCGACAGCACACGGCTCATCTCCAGGTTGAACTCGCCGCGCGCCGCCGCCATCCCCCGATCCTAGATCCGCTGCCGGTGCGTTCCAATCGCAGCAGCCAGCTCGGGGAGGTAACCCGTCATCGACCGCTCCCTGCGCTGCCGATCTCGACCTCGTCGCCGTCGCGAAACACGATCGAGCGAAACCCGTCCACTCGGGCTCATAGAACTGGCCGGGCGGGATCGCTATCCGTGTCGGCGACGCCATCAGCCGAAGCCCCGACAAGGCACGCCGCCGAGTGGCACGCCCATCGCATTTGAGGCCGCTGCCGACGAGCTCTCGCATGGAATAGTCTCCGGCCGGGAGTCGACCGAGGAGGGGTTTGGATGCCTGGGACGAAGTGGCTGACCGCGGCGCTGGTGACCGGGTTCGTGGTCGCGTTCGCGGGATCGGCTGCGGCCGACCCGCCGGCGACCGTGCCGGGCGGTCCGTGCATCGAGGACAGCCAGAACGTCAGCCTCAGCAGCCTTCCGAGCTACGAGCAGGTCGGCAAGCAGCTGCGGTCGATCGAGGCATCGACGCATGGCACCGTCGAGGTGGCGAGCGCGGGCCTGTCGGGCGAGGGCCGGCAGTTGTACTACGCGACGGTCGGCGATGGACCGGACGTGTTCTGGCTCCAGGCGCGGATCCATGGCAACGAGCTTCACAGCACCGAGGCCGTGCTGCAGATCCTCAGATACCTGGGCAGTAGTGGCAGCGCGGAGGCTCGAGCGGATCCGCGACGCGCTGACCGTGATCGTGATTCCGATGTACAACCCGGATGGCGCGACGGCGAACATCCGACAGAGCACCACCCCGTTGCGGATCGACCTCAACCGGGACTGGGAGAACTTCCAGCAGCCCGAGTCGCGCGCCTTCTACGAGCTGTGGGAGCAGCTGCAGCCGCGGCTGGCGCTTGACCTGCATCACTTCGGGCAGGCCTCGCGCGTGCAGGGCACCAGGGAGCTCAACTCGTTCCAGATCGGCGCACGTTCGATCGATCCGAGCCGGATGACCGCCCTGCAGTGGCTCACGAACCGCCAGATGGCGATGATCTCGGTCGACGCCCTGCGCAGCCTTGGCACCGCGGGCATCGCCCGCTACCCGCTGATCGACATCACCAACGCTGTCCTGAGCCGCATGCTGCTCGGCGGGCCGGGGCCGGATGGGAGCGATCCCGGCTTCATGACGCAAGGCGCGATCTTCTACGAGGTCCGCTCGGTCGGGCAGAAGAGCAACGGGATGCTCGAACAGCTCTTCGTTCGACCGTCGATGGCGGTGCTGAACGCGGCCGCCGACCAGAGCCTCTACGAGCACCCCGGCACGGGCTGGGACGCGCTCCCGTTCGGCCAGGGCGTGCCCTGCGGCGGCGGTCCGGGCTCTAGCCGCAGCGACCGCCTCGGGCGCCCACCCGGCGCCCGAGGCGGCATCGTCGCGATAGCGGCAGACGGGGCACGTCCCCGGCCGGCTCGGCGCGGCCGGGGACGTTGTTGAGACTCAGTCGCCCACGTCGTCCCACCCGTAGTCGGGCAGGTCGAAGAAGCGGTCGCCGTCGAGCGTGTCGATGGAGCCGTCGGCGAGCCGCCGCGCGATGCCGTCGACCCCGGCCTCGACGATGGCGGTGAGCTGGCCCTTCTTCTTCTGGCCCCAGTCGTCGGACTGCCCGCGGACCTCGAAGAGGACGGTGGCGGTCCCGTTGAGCGCGAACGAGCTGCGGGCCTGACCGGGCAGGTCGCGCGACTGCGGGTGCAGGTAGCGGGCGACGCCGCCCAGGAACGGGGACTGGTCGGCATTCCCGTTGCCGGCGTGGTCGCGCATCCCCAGGTAGGCGGCGTACGCGAAGCGGCGCGACATGTCCTGGTCGAGCAGCGGCCATGCGTCGTACTTGCCGCTGTCCTCGGGCCCGAGCGGCGGGTAGTCGAGCGCCACTGTCACGTAGTCGCCGTCGCCCTCGATCTGCTCGCACGGGCCCATGTGATGCAGATCGACAAAGCCGTCAACCGCGCCGAACTCGTCGCGCAGGTCGAGGTAGAGCGCGCGCAGCGCGCGCGCCTCGGGCGTCAGGAAGAAGCCGGGCAGCGCGTCGGCGCCCGGCAGGTCCGCTGCGCGCGGCTCGTAGCCGAGGTCGGGATTGAAGTCCCGGTTGACGTCGAACCCACGGGCGGACGAGCTGTAGTACCACGCGGGCGGCGCTCCGGCGAGCTGCGGGAACGCCTGCACCACCTCCGCCCACGGGAAGTCGTTCTGGCGGCGGTTGAGCTCGCCGCCGTCGGGGTTGAACATCGGCACGGCGACGAACGTGATGCCCTCGAGCAGCGCCCTGACGTCGGCGTTCCCGCTGGAGCCGACGTGCTTGAGCCAGTGCAGCAGCGCCTCGGTCCCGGTCTTCTCGTTGCCGTGGATCGCGCTGGTCACCAGCAACACGCGGTCGCCGGTGCCGACCCTGGCGGCATGCAGATCGCGCCCGCGGTTCGACTGGCCGAACACCTCGACGTCGACGCGCCCGTTGCTGGTGCGCTCGATCCGCTCCAGCTCGGCGACCTTCTGCGCGTAGCTGGTCCAGCCCGAGGCCGACGGGTCCTCGAGGTTCCTACAGTTGGCATTCGAGTCCTGCGCCTGCGCGCCCGGCGCCAGCAGCGCGCAGGCCAGCAGCACGCAGAACGTGAAGACGAAAGTCTTCTTGGGCATGTGGCCCCCTCCCGTGGGGTTTGAACGGAATCGCCACGCGCAAGGCCCCCGCCCGGCGTGGCCCGCCGGACCTTACGGCCAACAAGCGCCGTGCTCAAGCAGTGGGCACGGCACCAGTCATCGACAGAACGGATATGCGGCGGGGGTGGCGAGCGCCTGCGCCGGCGCGGCAAGCGCGGCGATCGCGGATCAGTTCCTTGCGAACTATATCCGTAACGGATATAGTTCGACGCGTGACGCGAAAGCCGCTGACGCCCGCCGTCTTCCACATACTCCTCGCGCTTTCGCGCGATGAGCTCCACGGCTACGCGATCATGAAGCAGGTCGAGAGCGACTCAAAGCGGCGCGTCCCGATGGGTGCCGGCACGCTGTACGGATCGCTCCGGCGCATGCTCGACGCGGGGCTGATCCGCGAGAGCGACAAGCGCGTCGATCCGGCGCTCGACGACGAGCGGCGCATCTACTACGCGATTAGCACAGAGGGCAGGGATGCGCTCGCGACGGAGCTCGCGCGCTACGAGCAAGTCGTGGACCTGGCGCGCGAGAATCAAGCGTTCGCGATGCGGTCAGGCCATGCGACGTGATCGCACGCGCGCCGCGTATCGGCGGCTGCTCGGACTGTACCCGCGGAGCTTCCGCGAGCGATTCGGAGAGTCGATGGGGCAGACGTTCGACGATCTGCGCCGCGAGCGGAGCAGCGCAGGCGGCGGCGTGCTCGGCTTCGTGATCAGGACGTTCTTCGACACCGCGCTCGGCGTCGCCCGCGAGAACGTCGCCGCACTGTCGCGCGCAACGCTCGAGCGCCATCGTCGTTCCGCGCTGTTGGGGCTCCTGCTCTTCCTGCCGATCGGCATCCTCCTCCCATCGATCTGGCTCGACATCGCCGTCGTTCGCGACCTGCTCACGGCCGATGGCGATCAGCCGAACGTCCTCGGCTTGACGGTGATCCTCGGAGGGCTGCTCCTGCTCCCGATCGCGTTCGTCGTCGCGCTGCGGCCGATGATGCGAAGCGGGGCCGAACCGTAAGCGGCGCGCGTACGCCGTGAACGTGCTCGTCTGCGCTGTCATCGCGCTACCCATGGCAGCGACGCTCGTCGGCATCGGCGAGGAGATCTATCGATGCGAGATCCGAGGGATCTCGAACTGCGACTGACTCGGGCGCTCAGAATGCCGCGGCCGCGGCCTCGGCGACCGTCGCGTCCTGCTCGCCGTCGCCGCCGCTGACGCCGACCGCGCCGACGACCTCGCCGTCGCGCTTGAGCGGGATGCCGCCGGCGAAGATCACCACCCGGCCCTTGTTGGACTCCTGGATGCCGTAGAACTGGCCTCCCGGCTGGGAATCGGCGGCGAGTTCGGCCGTCGGCAGATCGAACGCCCGCGCCGTGAACGCCTTGTTGATCGCGATGTCGACGCTGCCGATCCACGCGCCGTCCATGCGGACGTGAGAGACGAGGTTGCCGCCGGCGTCGACGACGGCGATGTTCTGCGGCTGCCCGATCTCGCGCGCGCTGTCCTCACCGGCGGCCGTCACCCGGCGCGCGTCCTCGAGCGACACGGTTCCCTGCGAGGTGGTGGTGCTTGCCATCGATCGTTCTCTCCTTGTCTTGTGCCGGGGCGATGCGCCCAGTGATCCGGGGTGCACTACCCGTGCGCGTCGTGCGGTAGCCCGAGCACGCGCAGCGCGGTCGGGATCGCGACCGTTGAGCTACCGCGGCTCGAGCGCCTCGACGATCGCCCTGATCCCCGCTCGACCCCAGTTGATGACATACCGACGCGACGAGCAGCATCGGGGCGGTGAAGCGGAATCGCTCCTGTCCCTCGGCTCAGGTGGTGTCGGTGCTGGTGTATCCGGACGTCCGCGCGGCGGTCGCGTGGCGGCAATACGAGGCCGAGGACCTCGCCGGCCATCGCTGGACGTTCTCCGAGACGCTCGCCGACGTGGCGCCCGAGGAGTGGGGCGGCGAGAGCGTCGCTTGACTCGCGTCGTCGACGCCTGTTTGCTGCGTCGCGCCTGCCATGCAGAGAGGAGAGGTCCCCCCGATGAAGCCCTCATCCGACCACCGGCGGCGACTCGTCGCCGCGCTGCTGCTCGCTGCAGCGCTTACGCTGACCCACGCAGCGGTCGCCGGCGCCGCGGGGCCGGCCGGCCTCGGCAGGACCACGCTGGTCTTCGACCCGAGCACCCCCGTCAGCGAGATCCAGGCGACGGTGGACGGGATCCACGCTCGGCAGGTCGACAACGAGATGGGGACCGAGCGCTACGCGCTGCTGTTCAAGCCGGGCGTGTACGGGACCGACGAGCAGCCGCTGCAGATGAAGGTCGGCTACTACACGGAGGTCGCCGGTCTCGGCGACTCGCCGTCCGACGTGGTGATCAACGGCAAGGTCGAGGTCTACAACCGCTGCCTGACACCCAGCAACTGCATCGCGCTCACGAACTTCTGGCGCACGCTGTCCAACCTCACGATCGACGTCAACGCCCTGGGTCAGGACGGCTGCCGCGCCTCGGCCAACTTCTGGGCCGTGTCGCAGGCCGTGTCGCTGCGCAGGGTCGATGTCACCGGCGGCACGCTGTCGCTGATGGACTACTGCACCGCCGGTCCGCAGTTCGCCAGCGGCGGCTACATGGGCGACAGCCGGGCGGGCGCCGTGATCAACGGCTCGCAGCAGCAGTGGCTCACGCGCAACAGCAGCATCGGCAGCTGGTCCAACGGCGTCTGGAACCAGGTCTTCGCCGGGACCGAGGGCGCGCCGTCGGACGCGACGTTCCCCAGCCCGCCCTACACCACGCTCGAGACGACGCCCGTGAGCCGCGAGAAGCCGTTCCTCTTCGTCGACGACCGCGGCCGCTATCGCGTTCGCGTGCCGGCGGCGCAGCGGGACTCGCGCGGCCTCTCGTGGGAGGACGGACTGACGCCCGGCAGGACGATCTCGCTCAAGGACTTCTTCGTCGCGAGCCCGAAGGACTCCGTCCACGAGATCAACAAGCAGCTCGCGCGCGGCCGGCACCTGCTGCTCACACCTGGCGTGTACGACGTCGCGAAGACGATCGAGGTCAAGCGCCGCGACACGGTCGTCCTCGGGCTCGGTCACCCGACGCTGACCGCGGTGCGCGGCGCCGTGCCGATGACCGTGGACGACGTCTCCGGCGTCGTCGTCGCGGGCGTGACGATCGACGCCGGCACGAAGGAGTCGCCCGTCCTGCTGCGCGTCGGGAAGAAGCACGGCAAGAAGCACTGGCGCAAGCGCGACCGGGGCAACCCGACGACGCTCAACGACGTCTACTTCCGCATCGGCGGCCCGCACGTCGGCAGGGCCAAGGTCACCCTCGAGGTCAACAGCGACGACGTGCTGCTCGACCACATCTGGGCGTGGCGGGCCGATCACGGCAACCCCGGCTCCTTCGGCTGGGACGTGAGCACCGGTCGCAACGGCGTCATCGTCAACGGTGACGACGTCACCGCGACCGGCCTGTTCGTCGAGCACTACCAGCAGTACAACGTGATCTGGAACGGCGAGCGCGGCCGGACGGTGCTGTTCCAGAACGAGCTGCCGTACGACCCGCCGAATCAGGCCGCCTGGCAGCACGACGGGGTCCTCGGCTGGGCCGCGTACAAGATCGCCGACGACGTGAGGACCCACCAGCTCTGGGGCGGCGGCGCGTACATCTTCACCAACGTCGACCCGACGATCCACGCGGCCCGCGGCTTCGAGGTGCCGGTCACGCCGGGGGTCCGCTTGACCCACGTCATGACGGTCAACCTCGGCGCCGGGACGATCGACCACGTCGTGAACGACACCGGCGCGCCGGTGGACAACTCGAACACGGGCCAGCCGAGCTACATCAATCAGTTCCCGTGACGGTCGCTCGTCCGGTTCAACGTAACCGGACGCAGCGTCCGCCTATTGGTCTAGGATGGCGCCGTGGAGCGAGCCGATGCTGCCCGCAACCGCGCCCGCGTGCTCGCGGCCGCGGAGCGGTTGTTCACCGAGAGCGGCGGTCGGTCGGTGACGATGGAGCAGATCGCCGCCGGCGCCGGCGTCGGCAAGGGAACGCTCTATCGCCGCTACCCCGACGTCGCCGCGATCGCCCAGGCGCTGCTCGACGAGCACGAGCGGGCACTGCAGGAACGGCTGCTGCGAGGCCCGCCACCGCTCGGCCCGGGCGCGCCGCCCGCCGAGCGCCTGGCAGCGTTCTACGAAGCGATGATCGAGCTGCTCGAGCGCCACGGCCACCTCGCCCTGGCCGGCGAGACCGGCGAACGGCGCTACCGGACAGGCGCCTACCGCGCCTGGGCGCTGCACGTCGACGCCCTGCTCACAGACGCGGGGCTGGGCGACAGCCCTCCGCTTGTCGATGCCCTGCTCGCTCCGCTCGCCCCGGACGTCTTCTCCCACCAGCGTGCCCGCGGCCTCTCGGCGCGGGAGATCGCCGACGCCCTGGCGACGCTGGCGAGCAGGGCGCTCGGCCGGTGACCCCGAGGCCAGGTCGAACCTGCGATCGGACGGACTTCTGCTGGTCGTTCCGCCGTATTTGAGCCAGTGCGGATGAGCGTCCCGGTCGCGCTGCTCATGGTCGTCGCGGCGTCTGCCGCGATGCTCTCCGCCTGCGGTGACGAGCGAGCCGCTTCCCCGCCCGCGCCGAGCCGGTCACTCAGGCACGGCCGGCTTGCGTGCCGGATGGCGCGAGCCACACGCGGATCTGTGCGCTAGCGCCACCCCTCCGTCGCGTGGACGGAGGTCTTGCGTACAAGCTCACGACCGTTGCCGGGGAGAGCTTCTGGGCGGTCCTTCCCGACGAGCTCGCGCCGCCTTCCGCTGTCGTCGCCGTGCCGGGAGTCCCGATTGGCGTGAACGCCGGGCTCACGACGGCCGCGGCACGCGATGCGGCCGATCGCCACTGCGACCACTTCTCGAAGTGCGAGGTGACCGCCGTCGATCGCGTCCGCTTGCCGTCCGGAGTCATGACTCGCTGGGACGACGCGTCCGGGACGATCGCGGATCTCGGCGTGACGACGGTCGACTTCGGTCGGTGGACCGTCGTGATGCTGGAGCCGGACGCGACGCGTGCCGCGCGAGTCGCCCGAGCGCTGCGGTCGAGTGTCGACGACGACGGGTATCCGCGCGTGGTCAGCGCCGATCGGAGGTTCCCGGTGCACGCCGACTGGGCCGGCGTGGCTCTATGGGTCCAGCTCGAAGCCCAGGACGAGTACCTCCTGCTCGACATCGTCCCTGGCTGCGGGCTGTCGACCAAGCGACCAGACCTCGGAGGCTCCGACGCTCCGGCCGAGCTGGAGCTTCACGAGCCCGACGGGCCCGACGGCGGGCGCTGGTGCGTGGACGGCCGCTACTCGGTCGACGCCGGCTTCGTCGAGCGACCGCAGCTCGAGCTCCTCCACGAGAAGCTCAGGATCGTTCCCTCGCTCGACGGCCTGTAGTCACAGGTCGACATAGACGTCGATGCCGGGCGTCTCGACGAACCCGAGCCGGGCGTACAGGTGCGCGGCGGCGTCGGTGTCGCTCCAGCATCCGCCCGGCGAACGACGCCATCGCTGCATCCCATCGCATCGCGCCTGCGTCCTGCCCGAGCCGCGGCATAGGTCCGCTGACGAACTGGTCCGGGATTGTGTCCGGCCGCGCCAGGATAATGAACTGATGTCGGGCGCCGCCAAGGAGCGCCCACAGACCATGGGGGGCGTCAAGTGAACACCCGGACCATCGCGCTCGTCGCGCTGATCATCGCCGTCATCGTCCTGCTGCTGCTCATTCTCTGACGGGCGCGCGAGGCGCGCGGGGGCCGGGCTAGGCGCTGCGACGGCGCTGGACAAGACGCAGCGCTGCGAGGCCGCAGAGCACCAGCCCGGCTCCGATGACGCCGCCGAGGAGCGACGACGCGTCCGCATCGAACACGAACCAGCCGAGCGTGCCGCCCGCCACCACGGCGAGCACCACCTTCAAGTCATCCCGGAAGCTGCGTTCCATGAACGGCGGCAGCTGGGCCCAAGGCGATCTCACGGTGACCGCCGACGCTACGCGCCCGCGACGGTGACGTCAACGCTGCTCGAACGCGTACAGCTCGACGCGGTAGCCGTCCGGATCGGCGACCTGCACGCGCGCCATCCCGCCGTCGTCCTGCCACTCCGTCTCGGGCACGCCGGCCGCCCGCAGCCGCTCGCGCGCGGCGCGGACTTCCGCGGCGTCAGCAGCCCGGAAGCCGAAGTGGTTCGAACGCGGGAGCTCGTCCGGCACGGCGCCCTCGCGCAGCGCCAGCAGGCCCCCGTCGTCCGGCGAGCCGAGGATCAGCAGGAGCGGATCGTCGTGGACTCGCTGCGTGAGCCCGAAGTGGCGGCCGTAGAACGCCGCCGAACGCTCCCGGTCGGCCACCGTCAGCGCGACGTGGTCGAGCCGCACCGGCCTCAGCGCACGCCGACGAGGTCGACGACGAACACGAGCGTCTCGTCCGGCCCGATCACGCCGCCGGCGCCGCGCTTGCCGTAGGCGAGCTGCGGCGGGATCGTGAGCCGGCGGCGGCCGCCGACCTTCATCCCCTCGACGCCCTGGTCCCAGCCCGGGATCACCTGGCGCTTGCCGAGCCCGAACTTGAACGTGCTGCCGCGATCCCAGGACGCGTCGAACTGCTCGCCGGTCGACCAGGAGACGCCGACGTAGTGGACCTCGACGACGCGCCCGGCGACCGCCTCGTCGCCGTCGCCGACGGCGATGTCCTCGATCTCGAGCTGGTAGGACGGCGGCTGGTCGGAGGCGACCTCGACCTGCGGCTTCTCGTTCGTGGCCATGCCTGGACCGTAGCGACGCGGCTCCGGTCAGCCCGGCCGGCCGTCGCCGATCCAGTAGCGCGGGCCGGGGCCGAGGCTCGCGGCGCGGTCGCCCGGGTTCGCGAGCCGGCAGCGGTCGAGCGACAGGCAGCCGCAGCCGATGCACTCGGTCAGCCCGGCCTTGAGCCGCTCGAGCTCGGCGATCCGCTGGTCGATCCGCCCGGTCCAGCCGCTCGACAGGCGCGCCCAGTCGCGGCTCGTCGGCGCGCGGTCGGGCGGCAGCTTGGCCAGCTCGGCGCCGATCTCCTCGAGCGTCAGCCCGATCCGCTGCGCGAACACGACGAACGCGATCCGGCGCAGCACCGCCCGCGGGTAGCGGCGGTGCCCCGAGCCGGCGCGCTCGCGACGTGATCAGGCCGCGCTCCTCGTAGAACCGCAGCGCGGACGACGCGACGCCGCTGCGGCGCGCCACCTCTCCGATCGTGAGCAGCTCGGACATCCCGGCACAGGGAATCACGTCTCGCACTTGACTTCAAGTTCACTTGAACTTGTAGAGTCGTGTCCATGAACAACGCGAGCGAACAGATCACCGAGGCGGTCACCGCCTGGCCGGGAGTCGAGGCGGGCATCGGCGCCCGCGGCGAGTACGGCTTCACCGTCGGCCGCCGCCAGATCGGCCACCTGCACGGCGACCACGCCGCGCACTTCGGCTTCCCGCGCAGCGTCTGGGACGAGCTGCTGGCGGAGGGCCGCGTCGTGCGCCACCCGATCGACAAGCCGGGCTGGGCCGCGCGCCGGATCGAGGACGAGGAAGACGTGCGCGACGTGATCGCGCTGCTGCGGCTCAACTACGACCGCGTGATCGCGCGCTACGGCGTGCCCGAGGAGGCGGCATGACGGACACGCTCACATCGCTGCCCGGGCTCGACGCCAGCGCGCCGGAGCCGCTCCCGTTCGCCCCCGACCTGCACGTGCGCGCGTTCGTGCTGCGGCGCACGCGCGGCGACGTGCTCGTCTACGCGGCGCCGGCGATGCGCGACCTCGGCGCGGTGCTCGCGCTGGTACCTCAACCACCGCCACGAGGCGATGTTCGCCGGCGACGGCGTCGACGCGCCGCTGTTCATGCACGAGGACGATCACGGCGCGGTCGACCTGCACGTGCGCGGGACGTTCACCCGCCGCCACGTGCTCGACGAGGACCTCGAGGTGATCCCGACGCCGGGCCACACGCCGGGCGCGACCGCGTACCTGTGGGACAGCGGCGAGCACCGCTTCCTGTTCACCGGCGACACGCTCTACCTCGCGGACGGCGAGTGGGTCGCCGCGGTGCTCGACTCGAGCGACCGTGACGCCTACCTGGAGAGCCTCGAGCTGATCCGCGAGCTCGACTTCGACGTGCTCGTGCCGTGGGCGGCGAGCGCCGGCCAGCCGTTCCATGCGGTCGTGAGCGAAGCCGAGAAGCGGCGCCGGATCGACGCCGTCATCGAGCGCGTACGTCGCGGCGAGCGCCGCTGATGGCGGCGTTCGGCGAGCCGGAGCTGGCCTACCTGCGCGGCGAGCGCCGGCTCGCCCGGCTCGCGACGGTCGGCAAGGACGGCACGCCGCACGTCGTCCCGGTCGGGTTCAGCTACAACGCGGAGCACGACGCGATCGACGTCAGCGGGCGCGACTTCGCGCGCACGAAGAAGTACCGCGACGTCCGTCGCTCCGGCCGCGCCGCGATCGTCGTCGACGACCTCGCCAGCGTCGACCCGTGGCGCCCGCGCGGCATCGAGGTGCGCGGGCGCGCCGAGGCGGTCGACGGCGACCGCCCGCTGATCCGGATCCGGCCCGATCGCGTCGTGTCCTGGGGCCTGGCCTGACGTAGAATCGCCGTGTGGCGAAAGACGCGGCCGTCGAGGAGGAGCTGAACGCGGCGCTCGCCGCCCGGCGCGAGCTGGGCGAGGAGCTCGAGCCCGCGGTCATCGACGCGTTCGTCGAGCGGATCGAGAAGCGGATCGACAAGCGGCTCGGGTCGAACGAGAAGGCGCTCAAGCGCAAGCAGGACCACCAGAAGGAGATGATCCTCGGCTCGATGGGGATCTCGATCCCGCTGATGGCGATCGCCGCCGTCTTCACGGGCCTGCCGGGCGTCCTGGCGGTCTGCCTCGCGCTGGCCGTGATCGCGATCGTCTCGAGCCGCTAGTCCGCGAGCCCGATCCGCCGGTCGAAGCCGGCCGGTGCGTGGATGTTGAGCATCCGCACGGGCGTGTCGCCGTCGTTGCGGAAGCCGTGCGCGACGCCGGGCGGCACGAGCACGAACGTCCCCGGCGGGGCGGGCGCGACGTCGTCGCCGAACGTGAACGTGAGCTCGCCCTCGAGGATGTAGAACGCGTCGTCCTCCTCGCCGTGGACGTGCTCCTCGAGCTCCCTGCCGGCGGCGATCTCGATGATCCCGAAGTTGAAGCGCGGGCTGTCCGCGGTGCGGGCGAGGAACTCGACGTTGCCGATCCGGTGGCCGGCGCCGGGCGCGATGACGATCGGCCGGTCGCCCATCAGAACCCGTCGCGCCAGGTGTCCTTGTAGAGCAGGTACTCGGCCGGCTCGCGGCCGGTCGCCGTGAAGCCCTGCGGGCAGTACGGCGCCATGTAGATGAAGTCGTCGCGCTCGACCTCGAACAGCTCGCCGTCGAGGAAGTAGAGCCCGGCGCCGGCGGTCATGTAGAGGCCGTGCTCCTCGTCGTGGACCTCGATGTTGTCGAGCCCGACGCCTGCGTCGAACGACAGCAGGCTCATGGCGAAGTCGAACGCCGGGTCGGCGACGGGGAGCAGCTCGCGGCGGCGGAAGCCGGGGACCGGCGTGTCGGCGAACGGCTCGTCGTCGCGGTGGCCGGCGAGCAGCGCCGGCGGCTCGCGGCCGGGCCACGGCTCGTAGCGGCGCTTGATCATCAGCAGCCGCGCGGGCGCCGCGCCGGCGGCCAGCTCGAACGACGCGCTCGCCGGCAGGTACGCGAAGCCGCCCGCGCGCAGCGCCAGCTCGCGCCCCGCGGCGCGCGCCGTCGCGTCGCCGTCGAGCGCGTAGAGGAACGTCTCGAAGCCCGGCGCGACCGGCTCGACCGTGCCGCCGCCGGCGGGCAGCGCGAGCAGGTACTCGCCGATCCGCGCGGGCGCGAAGCGCGGCGTGACGAGCTTGACGACCGGCGCGTCGCCGAACGGCGGCAGCCGGCTCGGATAGTGGTTCGCCGGCGTGACGAGCGTGAACGAGTCGCGGCGCACGCCGCGCGAGCCCTTCACGCCGCCGCCTCGCGCATCCGCGCGCTCGCGCGGTCGAGGTCCGCGGCGAGCGTCACCGGGTCGGCCGTGCGCAGCTCGCCGTCCTCGACCACCACGTCGCCGCCGACCAGCAGCGCGTCGACGTGGCGCGTCGGTCCGAACGCGAGCGCCGCGACCGGGTCGTCGATGCCGGCGTAGCCCGGGTCGCGGAGGTCCCACAGCGCGACGTCGGCGAGCGCGCCGGCGCTGAGCCGGCCGAGCTCGTCGTCGCGCCCGATGCAGCGCGCGCCGTGGCGCGTCGCCAGCTCGAGCGCGTCGCGCGCCGTCAGCGCCGCCGGCCCGCCGGAGACGCGCGCCAGCACCAGCGCGGCGCGCAGCTCGTCGACCAGCTCGCCGCACTCGTTCGACGCCGCGCCGTCGACGCCGAGCCCGACCGGCGCGCCCGCCGCCAGCAGCGCTGCCACCGGCGCGATGCCGGCGCCGAGCCGCCCGTTCGATGTCGGGCAGTGCGCGACGCCGGTTCCGGTCGCGCCCATCCGCTCGCACTCGCCGCCGTCGAGGTGCACGCAGTGCGCGAGCCAGACGTCGTCGCCGAGCCAGCCGAGGCTCTCGAGGTACTCGAGCGGGCGCTTGCCGAAGCGCTCGAGGCAGAACTGCTCCTCGTCGTCGGTCTCCGCCAGGTGCGTGTGGAGCCGCACGCCGCGGGCGCGCGCGAGCTCGGCGGTCTGCGCCATCAGCTCCGTCGTGACGGAGAACGGCGACGTCGGCGCGAGCGCGATCCGCACCATCGCGCCCGGCGCCGGGTCGTGGTGGCGGTCGATCGCCTCGGCGCTCGCGGCGAGGATCGCGTCGAGCTCCTCGACGATGTGGTCCGGCGGCAGCCCGCCCTTGCTCTGCCCCAGGTCCATCGCGCCGCGGCAGGCGTGGAAGCGCAGCCCGATCGCGCGCGCCGCCTCGATCTCCACCGCCAGCAGGTCGCCCTCGCCGCGCGGGAAGATGTAGTGGTGGTCGGTCGACGTCGTGCAGCCCGAGCGGGCGAGCGCGGCGAGCCCGGCGCGCGCCGCGGCGTCGACGATCGCGGCGTCGACGTGTCCCCAGACGGGGTAGAGCGCGACGAGCCACTCGAACAGCGTCGACTGCTGTGCGTAGCCGCGCGTCGCGTGCTGGTAGAGGTGGTGGTGGCAGTTGACGAACCCGGGCGTCGCGAGCTTGCCGCGGCCGTCGATCCGGCGCGCGCCGTCCGCGACCGCCGGCGCGGGACCCGCCCCGACGGCGGCGATCCGGCCGTCCGCGCAGACGACGTGGCCGTCGGCGATCTCGCGCCGTGCGTCGTCCACGGTCGCGATCGCACAGCCCTCGATGACGGTGACGCCGGCGCTCAGAGCCGCGCAATCTATAGCCTCAGCCGATCATCGAGATCGAGGCAGCCGACCGCCTGGACCGCGAAGCGTTCGTGGAGCGGTTCGGCGGCGTGTTCGAGGAGTCGCCGTGGATCGCGCGCGAGGCGTGGGAGGCGCGCCCGTTCGGCAGCGTCGACGCGCTGCACGCGGCGCTGGTCTGGGTCGTCGAGCACTCGCCGGCCAGCGCGCGGCTCGAGCTGATCCGCGCGCACCCCGACCTTGCCGGCAAGGCGGCGATCGCCGGCGACCTGACGCCGGAGTCGACGCGCGAGCAGGCGGCCGCCGGGCTCGACCGGCTGACCCCCGCGCAGTACGAGCGCATCACCGGGCTGACCGCCGCCTACCGCGAGCGCTTCGGCTTCCCGTTCGTCGTCTGCGCGCGCGAGCACACGCCGGACTCGATCATCGATGCCGCCGCGCGCCGCCTGGAGGCCGACCCCGACGAGGAGGAGCAGACCGCCTTGACCGAGATCGCCAAGATCGCCCGCCTGCGGCTCGCCGACCTCGTCGCATGACCCGCATCAGCTACGGCAAGCTCGAGGTGCCGGTGCACTGCGTCCGTGACTCCGGGCTGCTGGCGCTCGACGTCAGCATGGAGGTGCTGGGGCAGGCGTTCCTCGCGGCCTACACCGAGGGCGACAACCGCAACGTCGTCGCGACCGACACGATGAAGAACGTGATCCTGCGCCACGCGCTCGAGTACGACGGCGCCACGGCGGAGGGCTTCCTGCACTCGCTCGGGAGCCGCTTCCTGAGCACGTACCCCGAGATGGAAGGGCTGCGGCTGTGGGCGCGCGAGCAGCCGTTCGTGCAGCTGACCGACCGTCTGTACTCGCTCGGCGGCGGCGACCACGGCGTCGCCGAGCTGGAGCTCGACACTGACGGCGGGCTCGTCGCCGCCCGCAGCGGCCGGGTCGGGCTGCGGCTGCTCAAGACGACCGGCTCGGCGTTCACGCGCTTCGCGCGCGACGCGGCGACGACGCTGCCCGAGCGCTCCGACCGGCCGCTCTACATCCACCTGGACGTGCACTGGCGCTACGCCGACCCGGCCGATGCGCTCGCGGGCGATCCCGCGCGCTACGTCGCTCCCGCCGAGGTGCGCGACCTCGTCTGCGCGGTGTTCCACGAGTTCGTCTCCGAGTCGATCCAGCACCTCGCGCACGAGATGGGGCAGCGGCTGCTCGAGCGCTTCGACGTGCTCTCGGAGGTCGAGTTCCGCGGCGAGAACCACACGTACGACCCGGTGCCCGGCAGCGATCCGAAGGCCGCGCGGCGCGCGTACACGTCGGCGTTCCCGGCGTGGGGGCTGATCACGCTGGTGCTGACGCGATGAGCCTGACGACGCACGTGCTCGACGTGGCGCGCGGACGGCCCGCGGCGGGCGTGGCGATCGAGCTCGTGCGCGGCGGCGAGGTCGTCGCGACCGCGGTCACGAACGCCGACGGCCGCACCGACGGGCCGCTGCTGGAGCGGCTGGAGGCCGGGGAGTACGAGCTGCGCTTCGCCGTCGGCGACTACTTCGGCGGCGAAGCGCGCTTCCTCGACGTCGTGCCCGTCCGCTTCGGCGTCAGCGAGCCGGACGCGCACCACCACGTGCCGCTGCTCGTCGCGCCCGGCGGCTACAGCACCTATCGAGGAAGCTGACGCGACGAATGTCGTCTGAACCCCCTATAGCGGGGTCGACGCGACAATCGTCGCGTGTCGTCGCGCGCTGCCGCGAGCTCGCGGCGATCACCGAGGAGCCCGGGCGGACGACGCGCTGGTTCGGCGGCGCGGCGATGGAGCGGGCGAACGCGCTCGTCGGCCGCTGGATGGCCGAGGCCGGCATGGCCGTGCGGGTCGACGCGGCGCTCAACCTCGTCGGGTCGCTGCCCGGGAGCGATCCGGAGACGGGCACGCTGCTCGTCGGCTCGCACCTCGACACGGTCCGCGACGCGGGCGCGTTCGACGGGCCGCTCGGCGTGGTCGCGGCGATCGAGTGCGTCGAGCGGCTGCGCGCGCAGGACGTGAGCCTGCCGTACTCGGTCGACGTGCTCGGGTTCTCGGACGAGGAGGGGCTGCGGTTCGGCACCGCGTACCTCGGCAGCCGCGCCGTGGCCGGCACGCTGGACGCGGCGACGCGCGCGCTGGTCGGCGGCGATCCCGCCGCCGCCGCGCGGCGCGGCGAGCGGCTGCTCGGCTACGTCGAGCTCCACATCGAGCAGGGGCCGGTGCTCGAGCAGCGCGATGCGCCGGTCGCCGTCGTCACGTCGATCGCGGGCGCGACGCGGGCGGAGGTCGGGTTCACCGGCCGCGCCGGCCACGCGGGCACGGTGCCGATGGAGCTGCGGCGCGACGCCGCGCCCGCGCTGGCGGAGTTCGTGCTCGCCGTCGAGTGGCAAGGGCGGGCGCGGCCGGGGCTCGTCGCCACGGTCGGGCGGGTCGCCGTCGAGCCGGGCGCGCCGAACGTGATCCCAGGACGCGCCGTCGGCTCGCTCGACGTCCGCCACGCCGACGACGCGGTCCGAGCGGACGCCGTCGCCGCGCTGCGCGAGCGTGCCGCCGTGATCGCCGCCGCGCGCCACGTCGAGCTGACCTGGGAGGAGCGGATGGCGGCGCCGGCGACGCCGATGGACGCGGAGCTGACGGCCCTGCTCGCGACCGCCGTCGCCGAGCGCGGCGTCGAGGACGTCCGGCTGCCGAGCGGCGCCGGCCACGACGCCGTCGCGCTGTCCGAGCTGACCCGCACGGCGATGCTGTTCGTGCGCTGCGCCGGCGGGATCAGCCATCACCCGGACGAGTCCGTCGAGCCCGCCGACGTGGCCGTCGCGGTCGACGTGCTCGACCGCTTCATGCGGCTGCTCGCCGCCCGATGAGCGCGACCGCGGCGATCCCGATCGCGTACGCGCCGAGCGCGAGCAGGGCGACGCCGGCCCACTCCCAGCGCTCGAACGCCAGCCCCGGCAGGTAGCCGCCGAGCGATCCGGCGGCGTAGTAGACGCTGAAGTAGAGCGCGCTGGCGAGCCCGCGATCGTGCTCGGTCGACAGCGTCATGCCGAGCTGCGCGGCGGTCACGCCGGAGAAGTTCCCGAGCGTGATCAGCGCGAGGCCGATCAGGACGAGCACCAGGGCGTCCGACAGCGAGAGCGCGACGCCCGCTGCGGCGAGGCCGAGGCCGCCGAGCGCCACCGCGCGCCAGCCGCGCCGCCCTGCGATGCGCCCGGCCGCGGGCCCGGCGGCGCCCATCACCCAGACGAGGAAGATCAGCCCGCTCAGCGACGGGTCGAGCGAGAACGGCGGCGCCTCGAGCCGGAAGTCGATGTACGAGAAGGCGCCCTGGAAGGAGAAGAACAGCGCGCTGCCGCCGAGCGTCGCGGCGATCAGCACCGGGCTGCGGAGCACGCGCGCCGCGGCCCGCGCGGACAGCGGCGTGGTGCGCTGCCCCGCGCTCGGCTCCCCTGGGAGCGCACGGCGCATCAGCAGCGTCGACGCCAGCGGCAGCAATGCGAGCACGCCGAGCGCCACGCGCCAGCTCGTCGCCGCCGTCAGCAGCGCCACGCAGACGCGTCCGATGAGCCCGCCGGCGACGAGGGCGGAGATGTAGTAGCCCATCGCCCGCGGCCCGAGCGACGGCGTGTACGCCTCGGCGACGTACGGCACGGCGACGATGATCAGCCCGGGCATGCACAGCCCCTGGATCGCGCGCAGCGCGAGCAGCGCCTCGAAGCTCGGCGCGAACGCGGCGAGCAGCGTCGGGAGCACGATCGCGCCGCTCGCGAGCACGAGCGAGGCGCGGCGCCCGATGCGGTCCGACAGCGGGCCCCAGAACCACGCGCCGACCGCCAGCGCTGCGATCACGACCGAGATGGTGAGCCCGGCCTGCGACGGCGACACGCCGAACTCGGCGGCGAGGTCGGGCAGGATCGCCTGCGTCGAGTAGAGCACGGCGAACATCGCGCCCGCCGCGACGAGGAACGGCGCCATCGCCGCGAGCCGGGTCGGCGCCGTGGCGTTCAAGCCGGCGCCGGCGCCAGCGTCGCGCGCCGCCCGGCCGAGATCGCGGCTCCCACCGCGGCCGCGAGGACGCCGGCGAGCACCGCTGCCTGCCAGCTCGCGGCGTCCGCGAGCGTGCCGGCTGCCGCCGCTCCGAGCGCGATCCCGGCGACCATCGCCGTCAGCGGCCACGTGTAGGCCTCCGTCTCCGCGCCCGCAGGCGCGACCCGTCCGGCGAGCTCGTTCCGGGTCGCGATCAGCGGCGCGATCAGCGTGCCCGCCGGCAGCACCAGGAGCGCCATCGTGACCGGCGACGTCGCCGCCGCGAGCGGCAGCAGGGTGAGCGGCAGCCAGAGTGCGATCAGCAGGTGCACGCGCGCGAGCGGTCGGCGCCGCGGGCGCGCGCCGTAGACCAGCCCGCCGGCGAGGCTCCCGATCGCCCACAGCGCCAGCAGCACGCCGGCCAGCCCCGGCGACCCCGCTTCGTCGGCGAACGCCGGCAGCGCCACCTCGAGCGCCCCGAACGCGAAGCCGACCGGCAGCATCGTCGCGACGAGCGTGCGGATGCCCGGCGACGTGAGTGCCCCGAGCCGTCCGGTCGGGGGCGCCTCCTCAGCCGCCGCGAGCGGCGGCAGCGCGGTCACCAGCGCCACGCTGCCGGCGACCACCGCCACGGCGGAGACCAGCAGCGCCGCGGCGGGCTCGACCAGCACCACGAGCAACGCCGTCAGCAGCGGCGCGACGGTGAAGATCGTCTCCGTCAGCACCGAGTCGAGCGCGAACGCACCGTGGATCAGCTCCGGCCGCTCGGCGAACAACACGGGATAGCGCGCCCGCAACACCGACGAGGCGGGCGGCAGCGCGGCGCCGGCGAGGCCCGCCGTCGCGACGAGCGCGAGCGTGGGCGCGTCGGCGCGCGCCAACGTGACGATGCCGAGCAGCGCAGCCGCGTGCAGGCCGGCGAGCGCCAGCATCACGCGCGCGCCGAGCGCGTCGACGAGCCGGCCGCCGAGCGGCGCCCCGAGCCCGCTCCCGAGCGCCAGCGCGCCGGATGCCGCTCCCGCGGCGCCGAACGAGCCGGTCTCGGCCTCGACCAGCAGCACGACCGCGAGCCCGTTGATCCCGACCGGCAGCCGCGCGAACAGCGACGCCGCGAACAGGCGGGCGACGTGCGGCGTGCGGAGGATCTCGAGGTACCGGCGCATCGGCACCGGCACGATAGGAGCCGCCGCCCGCGGCGGCGCGGCGGCTCCGGCCGGCGGTCAGTTGCCGACGACGCCGGTCGGGCTCCTTCGGGAGCCCGGCGGACTGCCGCAGCTTCGCCGCGATCTCGGCGATGTCCTCGGGCTCGTAGTCGGGCGCGAACACGGCCGGCTGCGGCGGGAGGTCGTTCCACGGCGCCCCCTCGGGCATCGTGTCGTCGACGGTCAGCTCCTCACCCGTCTCCGGGTGCGTCCCGTTGAACACGGCGGCGAGCTCCATGTAGTCCGACGGCGAGAAGCGGTAGAGCTTCGTGTGCAGGCCACGCTCGATGTGCGGCTGGCACTCGGGGATCTTCGCCGTCGGGATGTTCGGCGACGGGAACAGCTTGCTCATGTCGGCGCCGGTCAGGTTCTCGAGCGCGCGCGCGTACGCGATCTGGTGGACGCCGCCGCGCACGAGCAGGTAGCCGGTCAGCGCGCGCGCCGCCGGGTGCTCGCACATCTCGTACACGCGCAGCTTGCCGTTGCGCGCGCCGGTCTCGAGGAAGTAGTTGTGCGTCAGGTCCTCGATCAGGTCGCCGGACGAGAACACGTAGTCGCCGGTCCAGGGCGCACCGTGGGAGTTGGCCGGGCAGCGCCCCCTGGCCGCCGAGCAGGAAGTGGTGGTGGTAGCGCGCGTCCTTGACGCCCGCCAGCGACGCCTTCGGCGCCTTGCCGTCGTCGACCGGCGACGCGCCCGTGAGCATCGTGTTGATCGTCGCGCCGACGAGCTCGACGTGACCCCACTCCTCGGCCGCGATGTTCGCGACCAGGTCATAGAACGGGCGCGCCTTCTGGCGGCCGCGGAAGTTGATCGACTGGAACAGGTAGTTCATCAGCGTCGACATCTCGCCGAAGCGGCCGCCCATCAACTCCTGCACGGCGGAGGCGCCGTTGGGATCGGGATCGCTGGGCGGGGGAAGCTCGACCTGGAGCCGATCGAAGCGCTGGATCATGCGGCACCTACCTCACGTCGGGGGAACGGTCCCGCTGCCCTACCCCCGCGGCGCGAGCGCCACGACGGCGCGGTCGCATGCGTGACCGCTCAGCCGGCGCGCACAGGGTCGCCGACGCGGATGGGCCCCGGTGCGAGCACTTCGCACCAGATCCCGAACGTGACGCCCTGCTTGCCGCGCAGCTGCGCCAGCGCGGCGAGCACCGGCTGGTCGGTGCGGCCGTCGTCGGGGTCGCGCGTCGTCACGACGCAGCGCGGCACGGGCTCGATCCCGCGCAGCAGCGCGCCGCCCGCCTCGATCTCGCGGCCACCCCAGCCGTGCTCCTCCCACGCGGCCGCGCCGTCGACCGCGATCGTCATCCGGAAGCGGCGCGGGTCGGGGACGGAGCCGTCGAGCGCGGGCGCGAGCGCCGCCAGCGAGGCGCCCGACATCAGCGACACCGGAGCGTCGTCGGCGAGCCGCTCGCCGGCGTCGCGCGCGAACAGGCGGACGTCGCGGCCGAGGTGCTCCGCGACGGCGTCGGAGAGCGCGCCGCCGACGAGCCGCCCGTGGATCGGGCGGGCCGCGTAGTTGCCGGTCGTCGCGCGCGCGCCGAGCGCCGGCTCCTCCGACACCGCGCGGCCGTCGGGGAAGCGCAGCGTCAGCGTCGTGCCGTCCCACTGCGGCTCGACCTGGAGCAGGCGCGGCGTGCGGGTGGTCAGCAGCAGCTTCGTCTCGGTGTCGACCACGCAGAACGCGCGGTCGCCGCGGGCGCCGTTCGCGTCGATCCGGAGCTCGTCCGCGTCGATCAGCCGCATGCCCTTCACGGGCGCGATCGCGAGCCGCGCGACGTTCACGCGTGCGCCTCCAGCCGCGCGCGCAGCCGTGCCTTCACCGCGGGCCACTCGTCCGGGACGATCGAGTACAGCACCGTGTCGCGCAGGCTGCCGTCACGGCGGACGTACTGGTGGCGCAGGACGCCCTCGCGGACGGCGCCGAGCCGCGCGATCGCCGCCTGCGAGCGCTCGTTGCGGATGTCGGTCTTGATCGCGACGCGGTTCGCGCCGAGCGTCTCGAACGCGTGGCCGAGGAAGAGCAGCTTGGCCTCGGTGTTGATCGCGGTCCGCCACCACGGGCGCCCGATCCACGTCCCGCCGACCTCGAGCGTGCGATGGCGCTCGTCGACGTCGCGGTACGTCGTGACGCCGACCGCGCGGCCGCTCGCGGCGTCGACCTGGGCGAACGGGAAGGCGACCGCGCGCTCGCCCGCGACCATCGCGGCGACGTCAGCCTCGCTCTCGGGACGCGGCCACGGGAGCCAGGCCCAGACGCCGTCGTCCCCGCCGGCGGCGAGCAGGTCGGCGTGATGGCGCTCGGCGACCGGCTCGAGCACGACGTGCGCGCCGTTCAGCGTGACCGGCTCGATCCAGCCCATTCAACGCCGGTCCCAGCGGTCGCGCATCGAGCGGCCGAGGCGCTGCGCGCGCCGCACGGTCGGCGCGTGGCGCATCCGCTGGCTCATGCCGGAGGCCTGCTCGGGCAGGTCGCGCGCCTCGTCGGCGGTGATCGTCAGCACGACCGCGCGCTCGAAGATGCGCGCCACCTCCGGCGCGTCGACGAAGCGGCGCCCGTCGGGCGTCTCGATCACGATCCCGTCGAAGATGTGCTCGCGCGCGTTGTCCTGCACCCGCCGGACGGTTCCGACCTGGACGCCGTCCGAGCTGCGCACGGGCGTGCCGCGCTTGAGCACCTTGTAGCCGATCGCGTGGCCGTCGTCATCCACGCTTCGAAGCTTGCCAGGTGGCGCGGGCCTGCCGGCCCGCGCCTTGCCTGGGTCAGACCGCCGGCGTGGCCGGCGGAGCGGCGGTGTTGTCGACGGTCGTCGGGGTCGTCGACGTGCCGCCGGACTGCTTGCGGCGCAGCCCGCTCAGCTTGCCGCGGTTCTTGAACGCCATGCCGGCGGCGGCCGCGGCGAGCGCGAGACCACCGGCCTTGCCCTTCTTCGAGCTCGGGGCCGCCTTCTTCGCGGCCGCGGCCGGGAGCACGGCGCCCATGACCTTCTTGAGCCCGCTCGGCTCCGGCTGCCGCCGGCGCAGTCTCGGCGTCGGGACGCGCCGGCGCGGCGTCGAGGTCGACCGCGCGTAGCGGCCGCGGCCCGCGCCGGACGTGGACCGCGCGGAGCGGCCCTTTCCGGCGCTGGACGCGCGACCGGTTTTCGTGGAGGTCGCCATCAGTGCGTCTGGTAGGTCGGGCTGCCGGAGGACGGATGCGCCTCCTGCTTGACGTCCTGCGCCGAATCCTGCGCGCTGTCCTTCATCTGCTGGGCATGCTCCTGGCCGCTCTCCTTGACGGTCTCCTGGGCGCTCTGAGCCGCCTCGTGCGCGACCTCCTTGCCACGCTCGAGCGCCTCCTGGCCGGTCTCCTTCATCTTGTCGACGACGCTGTCGGAGACCTCGCCCAGCTTCTCGTCCTCGACGCGCGTGGCGGGAATCAGCATGCCGGCGAGGAAGCCGACCGCGACGGAGCCGACGGCGAGGCCGATCGGGTTCTGCTGCGCCACGCTCTTGGCCTGCCGCGCCTTGTCCTTGACCTCGCCCGAGTCAGGCGTGCCGCCCGCGACCCTGTCCTTGACGCCCACGATCTTCTCCTTCGTCCGCGTCTTGACGTCGGCCTTGTAGCCGAGCGCGTCGACGGTCTCGCTCATCTCCGCGCGCGTCTGCTCTATCTCGGCGCGGATCCGGTCGGGTTCTTCGCCCACTGGATGTCCTCCTTCACGGTTTCGATGGTCTGAGGGGCCGGCGGCGTGGCGCGCTGGAGCGCCTTCTGGCCGGACTTGGCGAGCACCAGGGCGACGACCGCCCAGAGCGCCATCACGATCAACGCGGCGACCCACGTCGCCATCGCGTCGTCGAGCAGGGTGATCAGCGCGGCGCTCAGCGCGCCGAGCGCGAGCACGCCGGCAACGGCGGCGCCGGCCAGCATGCCGGCGCCCTTGCCCGCGACCTTGCCCTTCTCCTGCAGCTCGGCCTTGGCGAGATCGATCTCCTGGCGGACCAGCGTCGAGGTCTGCGCCGAGAGGTCCTTGACCAGCTCGCCGATCGGACGGTCGCGCTGCTCGCCGTTCGTGGCGTCGGCCATGGCGCTCAGCGGCTCCCCGGCGCGGTCGCGCCAGGCGTGCCGGCGGGGATGTCGCCCGTCACGGTGACGTCGGCCGGCGGCGTCGCCGGGCCGGAGGTGACCGGGCCGGTGTATATGCCCGAGGTCTCGGGCGACGTGTCGTACGTGCGCGCGGGGAGCTGGCCGCGGGACTCCTCGTAGCGGCGGGTGCTCGACGCCTTCAGGAAGCGCGACGCGACGAGGCCGAGCGCGACGCCGCCCGCGATCACGGCCCACGGCTGACGCCGGCCGAAGTCCTCGACGTCCCGCAGGATGCGGTCGGCGTCGCTGCTCTTCAGGTAGTCGCCGAGCCGCTCGGCGCGGTCGGCAGCCTGGTCGGCGAGCTTCGCCGGCTGCTCCTTGCCCTGCTTGCGCAGCTCGTCGCCGACGCTGCGGGCGTCGGACGCGAAACCGCCGACGCGCTCGCCTGCCTCGGTCGAGCGCTGGTCGACCTGCGAGCGCATGGTGCTCTTCGCCTGGCCGGCCGCCTGCTGGGCCTGCTCGGAGGCCTTCTCCTTCGCCTGCTGGGCGGTCGATCCGCCCTCGGCCCTCGTCGGGCCGTTGCCCGCTGGGCT
>CAVQCQ010000015.1:0-14882 GCA_963711015.1 uncultured Actinomycetota bacterium | reverse complement strand
CGTGACCCGCTACGGATCCTCGCCACGCCGCCGAAGATGAGCTATGGCAGCAGCCATGCACCGCCTCGTCGATCGGACTGTCACAACACCAGTTGCGCCGCTACAGTGCAGGCAGCCTGGGTGTTGCGGAGCGCGAGACTCAGGCTGCCACATCTTGAATGCCAGACACTTCCAGCGCTGCGCGGCAAGTCTTGTGCCCGACTGCAAGACCGAAGAGGCTTACGTTGAGCCAGCACGGGCGCGGATGACCGGGATGGGCCTACGGGCGCCCCTGCAGTCATTCGGTCACTGCCGCGCGCACCCGATCCAGCATGGCTTGCTCTCTCTCGCTGACCTGCTGTGCGTGGAACCCCATGAAGCCGCCGTCCTTGGCGGCTTCGGCGGCTGCCTGTGCGGCAGCGATCAACCAGCCCCCGAACGCTGCGGCCTCGTCGGGCGTGGCCTTGGCTACCACTATCTCCTGCACGGCGTGCAGTTCTTCGATGACCTGTTCGCCGGCGCTTTGGTCCGTGGTCGGCTTGTACCCCTTGAGCGGATTTTGGTGCTGCTGCGTCATGGCCTGGACTTCCAGAGCGACCTCGGTCAGCAACTGTTCGCGGCTGGGAGGGTTGATGGTGCTCCGGATCGCGGCCATCGACTCCTTGGCGGCCTCGATCGGTCCGCCGGGATCGGCTACCGAGATCGCCAGCCCAGCCACCATGGGCGCACGCACGATGCGAGACCACTCGTCCTCGGTGAAGGCACTCTTCGTCGTCACTGCACTTCCTTCCTCGTCGTGGTCAGGGCAATCGCCCTCGGCCGGCCCCCGCGCCCCTTACCTTTCTGGGGAGATGCCGGGTGCGTACCGCCGGTAATCCGATCCGAACCGTAGCACCCGTGAAGGGTGCGGAAACCTGAGCACCCATGGCCCCTGACCGCGCGCTGTCGCGTCCCGCAAGGTGGTGGTGGTGATCACGCCCCTGCGGCGGTCCGCGGCTTTCTCAATCATGGGAATCGACGGTTCGCTCCTTTGGGCAGTTCGGCGTCGATCGACCGTTCCGACTTTGCTACCTTTTGCGGCCGTGACCAGTTGGGCCCCGGGGCGGGCGTGAAGGCGGTCGTCTACGACCGGTACGGGTCGCCCGATGTGCTGCGGGTCGAGGAGGTCCCGGTACCGTCACCGGCCGCGGGCGAGGTGCGGGTGAAGATTGCCGCGACCTCGGTCAACCTCAGCGACTGGGAGTGCCTACGCGGATCGCCCGCGTACGCGCGGATCGACGGGCTGCGGTTCCCGGCTCGCCGGACGCTCGGTTCGGACATCGCCGGCCTGGTCGACGATGTCGGGGAAGGGGTGACCCAGTTCCGACCCGGAGACGAGGTGTATGGCGACAACCTCAGGCTGAAGGGGGGCTTCGCGGAGTACACCCTCGTGCCGGAATCCGCACTCGCCCACAAGCCGGACCAGCTCACCTTCGTTGAGGCGTCGACCATCCCGCAGGCGGGCGCGATCGCCCTGCAGGGCACGCAGAGGGCCGGGACGGGTCGCCGGGTGCTGATCAACGGCGCTGGCGGAGGGTCAGGATCCTTCGCGATCCAGCTCGCGAAGCGGCTGGGTGCTCACGTCACCGGTGTCGACAACGCCTCCAAGCTGGACTTCATGCAGTCGGTCGGCGCGGATCGCGTGATCGACTATCGCCGAGACGACTTCACCCGGACCTCCCAGCCGTACGACCTGATCCTGGACCTGGCCGCGCACCGGTCCGTGTTTGCCTACCGGCGTGCGCTGGCACCCGGCGGCACGTATCGGTGCGTGGGTGGGTCGGTGTCCACGCTGCTGCGCCTGCTTACCGTCGGCCGACTGGTTGGGCGGCTCACCGGACGCGCACATCGGGATCCTTGCTGTCGAGGAGGGGCCGGCCCACTTCGAGCCGCTTGCCGCCCTCTGCGCCACCGGGGACGTCAAGATCCACATCCACCGCACGTTCGCGCTCGACGAGGTTCCCGCCGCGCTTGCTCATGTCGGTGAGGGACGCGCATCCGGCAAAGTGGTTGTCGCCCTCTCCTGACCCACTCTGAACCGTCCTGGCCCGCAGGTCCGCGCATGGGCACGAGCGCGCAGGTCGCAGAGGCGTGTGTTGTCGTGCGTGGTGACGTCGTCGCTCGGAATCGTGGCATAGGACATAGCGGGAGCCAGGCTGGAGCCAATCGAAACCACATTCCCTGCGTACGAGGAAGGCGGCCTCGCCACAGGCCCGGTCAGTGGCGAGGCGACCGTCGGGTGCGGCTGTCGGCCGAGCTCGACCGGCGTGCCCTAGCCGGGCTTCGGGGTCTTGCCGGCGTTGGAAATGCCGGCGGCCCTACCCGACGCGGAGGTTCTGGGGGGCAACGGGTGCGGGGGGAACGGGACGCCGAGAAGCTCCGGTACGGGCGTGGGTCGCGTACACCGTGAGTCCCACGAAGGTGAGGCCGCCGACCAGGTTGCCGACCACGGTCGGGATCTCGTTCCAGAGGAAGTAATCCGCGATCGAGAAGTTACCGCCAAGCATCAATCCGGACGGGAAAAGGAACATGTTCACCACCGAGTGCTCGAAGCCCATGTAGAAGAAGACCAGAATGGGCATCCACATTGCAATGACCTTGCCCGACACGTCCGTCGAGATCATCGCAGCGACGACGCCGGTGGACACCATCCAGTTGCACAGGACGGCGCGAATGAAGAGGGTGAGCATCCCGGCGGCGCCGTGAGCGGCGTAGCCGACCGTACGGGCCTCGCCGATCTTGCCCAAGGCTTGACCGACTGCGTTCGGGTCCTCGGTGAAGGCGAAGGTGAAGATCACCGCCATCATGGCCGCAACAGTCAATGCCCCGGCGAAGTTGCCGAGGAACACGAGACTCCAATTGCGCAGGACCCCGCGCATCCTGACGCCAGACCGCTTGTCAATCAGGGCAAGGGGGACCAGCGTGAAGACTCCGGTCAACAGATCGAAACCCAGCAGGTACAGCAGGCAGAACCCGACCGGGAACAGGAGAGCACCGACGATCGGCTGGCCGGTCTCCACAGTGATGGTGACCGCGAACGCTGCGGCTAGGGCGAGCGTCGCGCCGGCCATATACGCCCGGATCAGGGTGTCCCGGGTGGACATGAAGATTTTCGCCTCGCCCGCGTCGATCATCTCGGTGGCGAGGTGTGACGGCTTCACATAGGACATGACCCCTCCGTCCCGCAGCCGGAGCGCCGTAGCACCCACGGTAGGCAACTCAATGCGCTGCGTCGAGCCTTAACTCATCTCGCGAGATAATTGGCGGTCTATGCGGCGTCCTTTGAGGCCGGCGAGGTGGACGGCGTTGACACCATAAAGGTCAGTTCGAAGCTGGTGGCGGCCGACGATGCCCTGCGGAAGATCATCGTCGGTGACTGCCTCGCTCCAGAATGTCTGGAGACTCGATTCGCCGGAAGGAGATCGTTCTCATGGCACGTCCTGAATCGCAACATCCCGGGGCGATTCAAGTCGAGGGTCAGAATGAACCGGATACCCCTCGGGGTTTCAGTATCGCTGGGCTGTGGGTGTGTCCCAGGCCAGGGAGCTGAAACGGCAGTGTCCTTGTTGGCAGGCATCCATCGTTTCGCTGACATCACGGCGGGTCGCCTGCAGTTCGGTGATCTTGGTGTCGATGCGGTCGATGACGGCCTGCATTCGCCACAGTTCTGATTCGCATGTCGCCATACCGGCATCGTGGCTGCGCAGAGCATCGATTGCTTCGTCAAGGGTGAACCCAAGATGTTGTAGTGCACGGGCGAACCGGATGCGTTCGATGGTTGACGCCTCGTAGCTGCGGTAGCCGGAAGGCGTCCGGGGCGGTGCCGGCAACACGCCGCGGCGTTCGTAGAAGCGGACGGTGTCGATGCTGACCCCGGCCTGCTTGGCGACCTGTCCGATCTTCATGCCCGTTCCTTAGTCTTGACTCTGGACTTAGGTCCAGAGTTTAGGGTTTGGTAGCGCGGACGCAACAGGCGTTCGAACCGTCCTGCCAGGGAGTTGTCATGGATCTTGACGTGAATCCGATGCCCATCGTGTGCGACATGAGCGCGGCGCCCGACACCGGCCCGCAGCGGCTGGCCGAATACGACCGGCTGTTTTCGACACACTTGCTCGGCCGGGAGCGCAGCAGCCACGGTATCCGCTTCCAGCTACAGGCGGACCCCGGCGTTGAGGCTTGGGTTCGGGACTTGGCCGCCCGCGAGAAGGCCTGCTGCGCTTTCTTGGACTCTCAGATCGCAGTGGAAGGCGGTCAGGTGCTGTGGGACATCACCACGATCGATGACGACATCGCACGGGCCATCCTCGACGAGTACTACGACCTACCCGACTCGGCAGGCGCCGACGCCGACGAACTCGAGCGGCGGCTTTCGGCCAAAGGTCTGCAGTTCATCGGCACACCCGCAGCGCGATAACCGAAGCACGCGCTACCCGGACCGCCGGAACGAGCCGGTGTCCTGACGACTCGACTCCTGTCGGGTGCGCCCGGCGTGCTCCGCGGGTTCAGGTGCTAGATCAGTTCGTCCGCAGCTGTATGCCCGGAGCGTTGTCAGGGTCCAGCTGGATGGCGAGCGCCGAATCGGGGGCCTGCCAGAACGTGGTGACCAGATCGACCACGGCGGTGGAGGCTTGTAGCAGCGGCCCGATGTGGCCGGCGCCGGGCAGTATGACCAGAGCCCCCCTCCTCAGCTGGGCTGCCGCCGCGCGAGCGTCGGCGACGGTCCACATGGGGTCGTCGACCCCCGTGGTGAGCAAGGTTGGTGTGTCGAGTCGCGCGAGGACGGACGTGAGGTCGGGACGGCGCAGGCTGAGCCATCGTACGGCCGCGTACATGCCGCGGCGGTTGGCTCGGCGGAACGCGTCGGCGACGATGGCCGCGCCGTCGGGGTCATCGGTCGTGGCGCGCGGCCCGAGCAATGCGTCGACGAGCAGATTGACCACCGGTCCCGGCCCGGCTACCCGGTAGAGGGCCGCGAGCAGCCTGGTCCTCCGGCGGTCAGCAGGGCTCGGCGCGTGCACCGGCGCACCGATGGCGACGAGGCTGCGACAGCGGTCAGGATGCGCGGCCGCGAACAGGATGCCCACGTGCCCGCCGAACGCGTTGCCCAGCCAGTCGATCGGCTCCTCCACTCCGAAGTGGTTCAGGATGTCGATGGCGGCGCCGACGCAGTCGTCCAGGGTGAACGGTCGACGTACCGGCGGGTTGGTCCCGTGGCACGGCCCATCGACCAGGAGCAGCCGGCGCTCGGCCGCCAGCGGTCGCTCGACTCGGACCCAGGTGGTGGAGTCGACGAACAGGCTGTGCCAGAGCACGGCGGTCGGGCCCGAACCGGTCACGCGTACGTTCAGCGGCCCGAGCCGGGTGGGCACGGCGCTGCTCGCCAGCTGTGGTTGATGGACCATGACAACCTCCTCATGTTACATTTCATTAAATGAATGATTCAGCCAATTGATTGGACTGTCAATGCCACGGGCGTACTCGATGCAGCGTCGGGCCGAACAGGTCGCGCAGACCCGCGAGCGCATCATCGACGTCGCGATGGACTTGTTCGCGCGACGAGGCGCGCAAGGAACGACCATGACCGAGGTGGCTCGGCTAGCGGACGTGTCGCCGGCGACGGTCACCAATCACTTCGCCACGCCGGACCTGCTCCTCGAGGCCGTGGTGCACCGCCTGATGGCCGACGTCGAGATCCCGGACCTGAGCATCTTCGCTGGCGCACGGTCGCTCCCAGCCCGGATCCGGGCACTGACCGCCGCGATGTACGCGTTCTACGAGCGCACCCAGCGTTGGTTCGACCTGCTCGGCGCCGAGCTGACCGATGTTCCCGCACTGGTCCGCGCGCAGGCGGACTTTTGGCGCACGGTGCAGGGCCTCTATGCCGAAGCCCTGGTCGGCACCGACGACGAGGGCCTGGCGAAAGCCACGGCTGGACTGGTCCATCCAGCGACCTTCGGTGCTCTCCGGGCGGCCGGCCTCTCAGTCCAAGAAGCGAGCGCCCTGGTGGCCGACTCGCTGACTCATCTCGCCAGAAGGGGGCACAGATGAAGACCTTCTATGACACGTGGTACCGGTTCGGCACCCCGCCCTGGGTCGGCCAGGCGAGGCAGGAGCTGGTCGACCTCGTCGAGTCCGGCGTGCTGCCACCGGGACGGGCGATCGACCTGGGTTGCGGTGAAGGCGACAACGCGATCTTCCTGGCACAACATGGTTTCCACGTCACCGCGATCGACTTCGCTCCCGCCGCCATCGAGAAGGCCAAGGCCAAGAGCCGCGAGGCGGGGGTCGACGTCACCTTCGTCGTCGACGACCTCACCCGGCCGACAACGGTGCACGGCCAGTTCGACCTGCTCGTCGACTACGGCACATTCGACGATCTGAGCATCCGGCAGCGTGCCGCCTATGTCCGGGAGATCGTGCCGCTGGCGAAACCCGGTGCCAAGTTCCTGCTGTGGTGCTTCGAGTGGAAACCGCGGCTCTGGGAACGGGTGGTGACCACGATCCTGCCGTTCGGCAACCTGACGCTCCTGCCCGGTGAGGCACGGCGGTGGTTCGCCAGCGCCTTCGACATCGAACAGATCGCGGGAGAAACCGGTCTCGAGTCTTGGCCGCGCGGTTGGGCCGCCTATCTGATGACCCGCCGCTGAGAGATGAGTATCTCGCCCGCCTAGGCCCGCGCCGATCTGCAAATGCCTGCTGCGCTGCCCGGTTTGTGAAACCGGTGCGAGCCTCGTCAAAGCGGCCGTTCGGGCGAGAGCAGAATGAGTTCATGGGATGGGCGTCGAAGGCGATACCCGCTGCCGCGGCCTTGGGTGCTGCAGCCGTGGCTGTGCGTGACTTGAGACAACGTAAGCATGCGTTGCTGCGCAACTACCCGCTGCTCGGTCATGCCCGTTACCTGCTGGAGTCCATAGGTCCTGAGTTGCGTCAGTACCTGGTGGCCGGCAACAACGAGGAACGCCCCTTCACCCGCGACCAGCGGCGCTGGGTGTACGCGTCGGCGAAGAAGGAGAACAACTACTTCGGGTTCGGCACTGACAACGACATCGAGTACACCGCGGGGTACCCGGTCATCGCACACCGGACCTTTGGCCGGGCCATCCCGCCGTCCTCGCCCCACGCCGGATACGAGGTGGTGCTGCCCTGCGCCAAGGTCCTCGGTGAGGCGCGCGGTCGCCGGTACGCGTTCCGGCCGGAATCGGTGGTCAACATCTCGGCGATGAGCTTCGGTTCGCTGTCCGGTAACGCGATCGCTGCCCTCAACGCCGGTGCGGCACTGGCCGGGTGCCTGCACAACACCGGCGAGGGCGGCGTCTCCCCGTACCACCGCAAGGGCGGCGAGCTGATCTTCCAGATCGGCACGGCGTACTTCGGCTGCCGGGATGACGAGGGCCGGTTCAGCATCGACCGTCTGAAGGCCTTGGTGGCGGACGCTCCGGTCCGGGCGTTGGAGATCAAACTCAGCCAGGGCGCGAAGCCCAGCCTGGGCGGAGTACTTCCCGGAGCGAAGGTGTCAGCGGAGATCGCGGCCACCCGTGGTATCCCCGAGGGTCGGGACTGCATCAGCCCGTCCCGTCACGCCGAGTTCTCCGACACCGACAGCATGCTCGACTGGGTGGAGATGCTGGCCGAGGAGACCGGCCTGCCCGTGGGGATCAAGTCCGCAGTGGGGGACATGCAGTTCTGGGAGGAGCTCACCACCTTGATGGCCGAAACCGGCCGGGGCGTCGACTTCGTCACCGTCGACGGTGGGGAGGGGGGAACCGGTGCTGCGCCGCTCATCTTCACCGACTCCGTCTCGCTGCCCTTCCAGCTCGGCTTCAGCCGGGTCTACACCAAGTTCGCCGAGCGGGATCTGCAGGAGCAGGTCGTGTTCGCCGGCGCCGGAAAGCTCGGATTGCCCGATAACGCGATCGTCGCCTTCGCACTCGGCTGCGACCTGGTGAACGTGGGACGGGAAGCCATGCTGGCGATCGGCTGCATCCAGGCCCAGAAGTGTCATACCGATACCTGTCCCACCGGGGTCGCCACCCAGAACGCCTGGCTGGCCCATGGCCTCGACCCCGAGCTGAAGTCGGTCCGCCTCGCCAACTACGTCAAGACGCTGCGACGCGACTTGGTCAAGGTGGCCGAGGCCTGCGGTGTGGAGCACCCAGGCCTGATCGATGCCGACTCCGTTGAGGTCCTCACCGGCCGCACCGCGTCGACCTCGCTCCGGGACGTCTACCACTACCAGTCGCACTGGGGGCTCCCCTCGAAGGCAGACCGGGCCGCGATCATCGAGCTGATGACGGCCACCGAGGAGCAGGGCTCCAGTGCACCGCCGTCGGCCACCGCCGCGGGGTGAACCACCGCTTGCCGGGCTATTCGCCGATCAGCGCCTGAAACGACGGCTCGTCGCGGATCGGGTCGAAGTCGGAGTCCTGCCGTGCGTCGGTGCGGAACTTCTCTGATGCGTCGACCGCGCGTCGCAGGTGATCGATCGCGTCGGCCGTGCGGCCACTCAGGCTCTCGCTGCAGGCCAGGTTGTAGACGAGCATCGGGTACTGCGGATTGGCGGCAGCAAGATCTTCGAGCCGTGCTCTCAGCTCGGCGTGCTCGCCCTTGTCGTAGAGCGGCCGAAGTGGCGCCCAGAGCTCCCAGCCGCTGGCGTCGTACGCCTTCCCCGGCGTGCCGTCGACGACGAGGACCGTGGTTGCCGGCTCGGCTGCGACGGCCGTTCGCCGCGTGCCCGGCGCTGTGAAGACGAGGGTGCCGGGCGGTGCGTCCACCTGCTCGCTCTCGAGCTCGAAGATCGCGCGCCCGCTGACGACGATGAACAGTTCCTCGGCCGGCTCGGACTCCTCGTCGTACTCGTTGATGATCGGGTCACCGGCCGCAGCGCCCACCCATGCGGTCACGCCGAAGCTCTGGATGCCGAGATGGTGCCGTACCGGTCGATAGGTGTAGCGGCCGTCGGGCAGCGGGTCGATGTCGTCGACGCGCGCTATCGCGTACCTCTGCATGGGATCCTCCCGTCGTCCGCGTATCGGCCGCGATCCAGCCTCGGGCATTTCGCGCCATGAAGCTGAAATCTCGTGGCTAGAGTGTCGCGCGATGAGCAGCATGCGGTCCAAGATCCGCGTCAGAATCGGTGATCATCGGATCATCCGGGTCCAGCGGATGCTGGCCCCGGCCGTACGGCGAAACCTGACCGCGCTGGCCCGCGTCTACCTGTCGGACAAGGGCGGGTTTCACTCCTACACCCGGCACTACCAGCAGCACCTCGCTGAGTTCCGCCGCCGACCGATCCGGTTGCTGGAGATCGGCGTCGGCGGCTACGACTCCCTCACGTGGGGTGGTGCGTCGCTGCGCATGTGGCGGGACTACTTTCGCCGGGGCGAGATCCACGGGCTCGACATCGAGGAGAAGCGGATCGACGAGCCACGGATCCACATCCATCGCGGCGACCAGTCCGACCAGGCTTTCCTGCACGACCTCGCAGGCCGGAACGGCCCGTTCGACATCGTGATCGACGACGGCAGCCACGTCAACGCCCACATCCTGGCCTCGTTCGAAGCGCTCTTCGTCGACCACCTCAACCCCGGCGGCTTCTACATCGTCGAGGACATGTCGACCGCCTACCTCCCCGAGTACGGCGGCGGTCCACCTGGACATCGGGGTACCTCGGTGGAGCTCGTGCAGTCCCTGGTGAACGACGTGAACCGGCAGCACTGGGCGGGCGAGTCGGCTCGCCCTGTCCACTCGCTCCACGTCTACGAGAAGATCGCGTTCATCCGCCGGGCCTGACCGGCCCAGCTCGCCAGAGCGGATGTTTCAGGATGCTTCCAGAACCGCGCTCAACGAGACGTACTTCAAGTTGGAGGTACGCCCACCGCGGTTGGACTCGTCATGAACAACGAGCAGACCCTCCTCGAATCCAGGTCCGGCGTTCCGCGCAGTGACGTCGAGGCCGTCCGTGCCGCTGACGGCGTCGACGGAACCGCTGCCGACGATCTTCACCCGCTTGATGAACGGATTGTCGCCTTCTCGCCCGTAGACGGCGATCGTCGAGTCACCTTGGCTGGACACGATCAGGTAGCCCGAGCCATCGGCCCCGTAGGCGATGGCCATACCTTCGATGTCCGCGTCGAGGTGACCGCGGCCCGCTCGGTCGACGGGAACGCGATCCGACGGGCTGCGCGGTTCTGCTCCGTACTTCCAGATGGCGACTTCTTCTTGTCCCACATAGAGCTTGCCGGTGTCGTCGTCCGCGACGCAGCCCTCTGTCTTGCCGCTGATCGGAAGCTCTCGTACCAGCTTCGCATCGACCGCGCCGGATTTCTGGGGGAGCAGCTCGAACTGCTGGATGGATCCTTCATCCTCCGGAGTGACGAAGGCGTAGAACGTGTCGCTGGCCTTGCTGTGGTACAGGCAGAAGCCGTAGTTGGATGCCATCGTCTTGATGCTTCCCGCCGCCACGCTGGACAGCCGCCTGCTCTTGGTGTTCAGCGCCCACAGCTCCAGGGCGTTCGTCGTCCGGTTGTTCGCACCGACCAGAACGACAGACCCTTTCTTGCCCGGAAAGCCCGTGCGAAGGTCGACGTTCCCGATCTCTCCCTCGACCGTGAACTGGAGAAGCTTGCCGTCCATGTCGAAGACACCGATACCACCACCGTCCTCGTCCTTGTTGCCGGCGATCACGACGCTGCTACGCGGATCGGCCGGGTCAACCCAGATGGCGGCATCGTCGGCGATATCGCCGGAACCGGAGAATCCGACGTTCTCCAGCCTGGGTCGGACACCGACAACCCGTGACTCCACCTTGGTCGCCTTCAACTTCCGAAGTGGCGGCGTCGAGGAATCCGTTGCCGGCGGATCGGATGCGCGGCCCTTGGTCGGTGCCGGCGTCGTCGGACTTCTCGACGGTGCGCCGGATGCGGAGACGTCGGCGAGGGGAGGTTCCGCGGAACCAGTCGACAGCACTGGGTCGGGTGCTCGGCTGGCCATGATGATCACGACGAGGACCATCAACAACGCCATACCCGCGAGGGCGGCCATCGACTTGCTGATCTTCACGGGGAATGGCTCCTGTCGTCCGCGAGGTGGATGCCTCTCGTCGACACATTCACTGACGTCATCCTAAAAGTCGGTGGAGCGCCCTACCGGCGAGATTGCACAACGCAAGGAGATCGTCACCTTCGGGGTGATACGAGATGCGGCTACGTCACGACGGCGGTCGGCTGGGGATCCGGGACGGGCAGCGGCCGCTCGGCGATCGATCCGCCCTGGTCCGCGGTTCCTCAGCCGCAAGGCCGGCCGCTCGACCATCAGCCAGCTCATCAGCGCCAGCGGCACAGTGAGCGCGACGGTGATGGCCACGTAGGGCAGGAAGCCGAGCTTCGGGATGCCGTACGCGGTCAGCAGCAGCTGGATGGGAAAGGCGTAGAGGTAGACCCCGTACGAGATGTCGTGCCGGCCCGGCAGCCGCCGGGCCCAGACCGGCGCGCGGAAGCACAGCCACAAGATCACGTACGCGAAGCAGACATCCCCGATCAGGACGAAGCCGTCGATGGCCAACGTCTGAACCGCAACCACGGCGGCGATCGCCGCCAGCCGGCCGTCCAGCTTGACGTATTCGGGATAGAGGGCGGCAGTCGCGCCGAGCAGGAAGATCCCGCCAGCCGTGCGCCCCAGATCGGCCCGAAGAGGCCGTGGACGACCGGCACCAGCTCCGGCACCCAGTCGACCAGGAAGACCGAGGCGATGGCGACGCAGGCCCCCAACGGCACCAGCCAGCGTGCCCGAACGAGCACCTTGAGAGCCGCGAGGATGGCGATGGTGAGATACAGCCGAACCTCGAAGTAGATCGACCAGATGCTTCCGTTGATCACCGGCTGATGGGCGAGGTCGCCGTAGGGGCTGTCCAGGAACAGGTCGTGGATGCCGTACTGGAAGATGAAGATGCTGAGGTTTCGGAGCACGTAACTGACTGGTCCGCCCTCAGCGAGCGTCCAATAGCCGGCGAGGCCGTGACCCGCGCGAAGCCAGGCCAACGGCCCGACAATGACCGCGCCGAAGACCAGCACCACCCAGAATGCGGGGAAGATCCGCAGACACCGATGCCACAGATAGCTGAGCGTCGTCGTCCGTCGCGCGCTCGTGGTCACCAGGTAGCCGCTCATGACGAAGAACGCGAGCAGGGCCAGGAAGCCGATGCTGACTTCGCCGGGGAGGAAGTCGCCGGTCGGGTCCGGGCCCCAGCCACCGAGCGGAAAGGCGTGGGACACGATCACCACGCCGGCCAGCAGCAGCCGCATCATCCCGAAGACGTTGTCGCGACCCTGCCCGCCCAACTGCGCAAGGGTCATCGGCTCAGCTGGTCCGTCGCCAGTAGCGACCGGTCCAGTCGACCTGGTACAGCTCGTCGGTGATTCCCAGCTCGGCGCGGAAGTCGTCCACGGCCTGCTTGCAGCCGCGGATCGCGTGGTAGTCGTCGACGATCACATAACCACCCACCGACAGCTTGGGGTAGAGCGAACGCAGGGCGACCATCGTGGAGTCGTACATGTCGCCGTCCAGCCGCATCACCGCAACTGCTCGATCGGTGCCGTGGGCAGAGTGTCGCTGAACCAGCCGGGCAGAAACCGCACCTGGTCGTCCAGCAGGCCGTAGCGGGCGAAGTTGGCGGCCACCTTCTCCTGCGGCACGGCGAGGAAACGCACCGACCACAGCGCGTCCTCGGCGTCCTCCTCCCGGCCGCTCCTCGGGCTTCGGCAGGCCCTGGAAGGAATCGGCCACCCAGACCGTCCGGTCGCGTTCGCCGTACGACTCGAGCATCGCCCGCATGTAGATGCAGGCACCACCGCGCCAGACGCCGGTCTCGATCAGATCGCCAGGTACGCCCTGCTCGATCACATCGCGGATGCAGTGCTCCAGGTTGCCGAGCCGGCGGAGCCCGATCATCGTGTCGGCCTCTGGCGGCCAGTCCCGGCCCTCGGCCCGCGCCTCGGGATCGAACGGGAAGCGGCTCACCACCTCGAGCCCACGGCGGTCGAGGAGCCGCCGAGCCAGCCGGAACACGCCGTGCCGCCAGGTGTCGGGCCGCGGGGAGTAGGGCTGCCAGAGCTCGCCGAAGCCGTAGCGGGTCAGCGCGTTCTTCATCAGCTCGAGGTAGAGCCGGCGCACCTTCTCCAGATCGGTCGGCCGGGCGGTGGGTGGATCTGGCCTGGTGGTCTTCGTTCATGAAAGTGACGCTCGCAGGGCTCGATCGTTCCGTGGTCGCCCCGGCAGACGTCGCCGCGCGGTGGCGGCGGCCCGTCTGGCACCCGTGAGCGCAGCCGGCTCGACCACCACGTTGGCGGGCAACGGGTCCGTCCAGGCTGTCGGTTGCCAGCCGTCCTCAGCCGTAGCTGTCTCCGGTGACGACGGCCCCGGCCAGACCGACACCGAGTTTCCGTACCAGGGACGATGCGCGACCGGCGACAGCCCGGCTGGCCCGGTTGCTGGCGACGACGAGGATCACGACGTCGACATGCTCGGCGAGGATGGACACGTCCGGACCGGCGAGCACCGGCGGCCCGGTGATGATCACGTTGGCAGTGTTCGAGGCGAGCGCGTCCACGAGAGCGCCGAGCTGCTCGGGCCACGGCGGCTGGGCGAAGTACTCGGTGACCTCGTCGATCGGCAGCACCGTCGGTCCGTACGCCGCGTCGGGCGCGGTCTCGGACGGCTCGCTGAGCGTGGACTCGACCGAACGGACGCCGCGACCGCGCATGTAGCGCGCCACCCCGCGGTGTCGCCGCTGACCCTCGACCACCACCGCCTGGTGGCCGTGCTGGCTCAGTCCGACCGCCAGCAACGCGGCAAGAAACGGCGTCGCCCGGTCGTCGCCGACACTGGTCACCAGGATGCGCCGGCCGCCCCGGGCGGCAACCTGACGCGCGATTCGTCCGTTGGTCTGGCTGCCGCCCAGGATGCTGAGGGCGGACAGCATGCCGTCCACGACCGTGCGGTTGGCGGCCGCCGATAGAAGCGGTACGCGTTGCCGAGCCGCACCGGCGGGCGTCGGATGGCCGCCAACGCCGGCAGGGCAAGTCACGCTCGACGTCGACGACGCGGCGGAACCGGTCCTCGGATCGGGCCAGCAGCGATCCGACGCCGATCCCGATCAGCAGTCCGACGACGCCACCGAGCGTGTTGTTCAGCAGCGGACGCGGGGCGATCGGCTTGACCGGGACTGCTGCGTCATCGAGGGCCTTGACGAGAATGTCGGAGCTGCCGCTGGGCCGCAGCACAGCGAACAGCCGACCGGTCTCCCTGGTGGCTGCGTTGGCGATGGTGGCCACGGTCCCGGCTTCGGGCCCTTCGACCTGCACGGTGACGATCTGATTGCCGGGCTCCGAAGTCGCGGTGATCGTGCCGAGGACCTCGCTCTCCAGGAGGCCCAGGCCCTGCGCCGTCGCATTCGCGACCTCCCGCGACTCGGCCAGCCGGGCCACCGAGGGGGCGAGGTTGAGCGCCAGGCTGACGTCGGTGCTCTGGGCGCCGGCCTTCCCCTTCGACACCGGCTTGATCATCACCGAGGCCGTGGCAAGGTAGGTCGGTTCGATCAACGACGTCGCCACCAGCGCCGCGCCCAGCCCGGCGAGCGCGCCGATCAGCGGCAGCACCGCCAGCTTGACCAACCCGCGCAGCGGCCGTCGTGAGGAGTAGTAGGTCATGGGGTGATCACCTTTCATTCCCGACTGCTACGGCCCGTGCCGCGACCAGATCTCGCCAGACGTCGATCGTTCGTGCAGCGGCGCGGTCCCAGCTGAACTCGGCGCGGGCGCGGCAGATGCCGGCCTCTCCGAGCTGCCGCGCCAGCGCGGGATCGTTGCGCA
>CAVQCQ010000014.1:0-22051 GCA_963711015.1 uncultured Actinomycetota bacterium | reverse complement strand
GGCGTCGCCGGTGAATTGGTAGTGCTCCCACAGGTGACGCAGAAGCCAGAACCCGGCCATCGGCCAGGCCGCCCAACACGGATCCGACGCACCCGTTCCGACGGGAAGCGAGTAACCCCAGATGTCGGCGTTGTGGTGGGCTGCCCAACCGGGTCGGCCGTACACCCGCCGGGCTGTCTCGGCACCGGTCCTGGCGAGTGTCTCGACCAGGTCGTAGAGCGGTTCGGCGCAGTCCAGCAAGTTGGCCGTCGGTGCCGGCCAGTAGTTCATCTCGGTGTTGATGTTGACCGTGTAGTTGCTGCTCCACGGCGGTTGCAGCCACGGATTCCAGATTCCCTGCAGGTTGATCGCGCGGCTGCCAGGGCGGCTGGAGGAGATCATCAAATAGCGGCCGTACTGCACCAATAGTGCCACCAGCTGCGGAGAGGGGTCGCCCGACCCCGACCGCTCCAGCAGGGTGTCGGTGTCGGTGTCGCCGTCGCCCTGGCCCAGGATCAGATCGAACCGATCGAAGTAGGATCGGTGCTCGTCGATGTGCTCGGTGATCAACTCCTGATGATCACGCGCACCGACCTCAGCAACCCGTCGGCGGACGGCAGTGATCAACTTTTCCTGGTCGCCGTGTGGTGGGGTGGGTGCGTCGATGAAGTCGGTCTCGGTGCTGACCACGACGGTCAGCTCGGTCGCGCCGATGATTACCAGGCCGTCATTCAATCCTGTGGTCACGTCGCCGTCGGTGATCAACTTCGCCGCCATCGCCGCGGTCACCGCGTGCCCCGGCGTTGGGTCGAATGCCAGCACGTCGTCGGTTCGGTCGTGGGGAGGGAAGACGTCGCTCGGCATCCGGCTGGTCAGGATCAGCTCGTCGCCCTCTGTCCATGCCCGGCTGTACCCGTACTCCTGGTGGGCGGCGACCAGCCGGGCCGCGACTGCTACCGGTGTTGGCCAGCTGTAGTGGCCGATGATCGCTCCGGCGGGTGCGCTGGCGAACACCTGTGACTGGCACCGGCCGGATGTGGCGCCGGCCTCAGCACCGGGTACCTCGGCCTGCCATCCGGCGACCGCCGTCGTCAGATCGAGCGTGCGTTCCTGCAGCGAAGCCTGCGGCCCGTCGATGTCCAGTTCGAGATCGGCCAGTGGTTGGTAGGCCTGGGAGTGGCCGTACTGCACCTTGCGCAGCTCGGCATCCGCGGCGGTCAACTCACCAGCCAGGATTGACGCTCGGGCCCGTTCGATCACTTCGGGTGACGGTTCATCGCTGGCCGGGATGCCGGCCGTGCTACCCGGCCAACCGGACCAGCAGGTGTCGTCATTGATCTGCCACCGATTGCGGCCCGGCCCTGCGAAGATCATCGCTCCCAGCCGGCCGTTGCCGATCGGCAGACCATCGGTCCAGTGCACAGCCGGTGTGCGGTAGCGAAGGCGGAGCCGTTCATGATCTTGGCGTTCGTTCATCCTGCTTCCTTGTCGCGTTAAGCGTCGAACGGTGCTTGATGTGGTGGTCATCTGCGAACGGCGACGGACTCCCGGACTATCAGCGTCGGCGGCGGGTCGGTGACCAGCACATCGTCCGGTTCCCCGTCACCAAGCCGGTGGTGCAACTGCTGGACTGCGGTCCGACCCATGTTGAACAGCGGCGTACGGACCGTGGTCAGCGGCGGCCAGGTGTGATCACAAACCCACGAGTCGTGGATCGCCACCACACTCAGATCGTCCGGCACGACCAGCCCGGAGTTCCGCGCCGCGGTCAGTACACCCAGTGCGGCGTTGACATTCGCGACCACGACCGCGGTCGGCATTGGGCCGGACGCGATCAGCTCCTCCAACCCCGCCCGCGCCTCATGGGGGTGATAGCCGAAGTGAGTGATCAACCGGCTCTGCGGTCGCAACCCATGATCAACGAGGGCCCGTCGGTAGCCGTGTTCGCGGCGCTGCGCCGTGAGCAGGCCGGGCAGGCCGCCGATGAGGCCGATTCGGCGATGACCGTGGACGATCAGATGGCTGGTCGCCAGATGCGCGGCGTAGCTGTCGTCGAACATCACACTGCCCGGATGGCCGTCCAACCGGCCGTGCACCAGTACCGACGGCGCACCACTGACCAGCCGGGTCAGCGACTCGATCGACTCATCGTCGCGGCCCTGAAGGATGAACCCGTCCACCCGGCCGTGCTCGACCATCCTGGCCACCTGCCCGCCCTCGTACATCGACTCGGCCCGGCCGAGCAGCACGGTGTAGCCGAGCTGCCCGGCTCGGTCTTCGATGCCGCGCATCAGTTCGGTGAAGAAGGCGTTCGTCAGGTCCGGTGCGACGACGCCGAGGGTGTCGGTGCGGGCCGACTTCAACGCCCGCGCCGTGACATTGGGTCGATAACCAAGATCATTGGCGATGCTGGACACCCAGGCCCGGGTCGATGCGCTGGCCCGGGCGCGCGGGTCGCCGTTGAGGATGCGCGAGACGAGACCGATGGAGACGCCTGCCTGCTCGGCCACATCGCGCAACCTCGCCGTCACAGTTCCGGCCTCAACCCTTCTTGACGTCGGATCTGTCGTAGGCGGCCTGCTGGATCTGCAGATAGCGTGGCAGGCCGAGTCCCTCGAATCCAGCTATGTAGGCATCCCATTCGGTGTCGATGTTCTTCGACCCGGTGATGAACGCCAGCGAGTTCTGGGTCACATAGTTCTCGATGTTGGTCGTCAGCGACGCGGCTTCACTGGCCTCGGCCGGATCGATCCAGACACCCCAGAACGGGTAGATTTGGGCTTCATCCTCCTTGCCGGCGTACAGATGGGTGGCCTCCTGCAGCCGCCGCTCAAAGCCGGCCGGCTCATAGATTTCCATCGGCTGCACCAGTCTGTCTCGATACTCGCGGGTGTTGTTGTATTGCGCCAACGCGATCCACCGCCGGGAGTCACGCGTTTCCTCTTCCGCTTCGGTTTGCTCGAGGACCTTGTACAGGGGATCGGCCTTCGGGTTCAGCGCCACGTCCCCTTTCTCGGCATAAGCCCAATCGACACCCTCTACGCCCTCCGTTCCGCTGATCTGGCCCTCGTCGGTGAAGATGTAGTCGAGCATCTTGATCGCGGCGATCTGGTCATTCTTCGATGCCTTGTTGGTCAGCACGAAGGTTGCACCGGGCACCGATGGGAAGGCGTAGGCGGCGTAGCCAACACCGGTTGGTCCTGTCACGGGCGGCACCGCGTCGTACTGAGTATCACGCTTGTCCTCCTGCCCGATGGTGACGAAGATGCCCGGGTGCATCACTACCGCCGAACCGAGGATGACGGTCTTGGCGTTGTCGCCGAGCTGCTGCAGCGCTTCAGGGTTCTGCGTGAAGGCACCCTTGTCGATCAGGCCGTCGGCATAGAGGGACTTGATGTACTTGAGGCCTTCTCGCCAGCCGTCCTTGTTCGCCTGGATGTCGACCTTGCCGTTGTTCAGGACGAGGGTGGAGTCGCGGGTCGGGGACTGTCCCTGCGGGTCGTAGATGAAGGAATTCATCAGGTACGGGACGAGAGTGTCCCGTACGTTGGCACTGAGTGGGACCTCGTCTGCCTTGCCATTGCCGTTGGGATCCTGGGTCTTGAAAGCGCGCAACACCTGGCGCAGTTCCTCGGTGGTAGTCGGCTGCTTCATGCCGAGCTTCTTCAGCCAGGCACTGTTCATCCAGAGCTTGGCCGGATAGCTGCAGTGGTAGCAGTCGACCCATTGCGGCATCCCGTAAATCTTTCCGTCCGGGGCCGTGGCCATGGCCCTGTAGTCGGGATTCTCCTCCAAGGCCTTCTTGATGTTGGGTGCGTGCTCGTTGATCAGGTCGTTCAGCGGGATGGCCAACTTTTGCTGGCCGAGCTTCAGCAGTTCGGGCGCGGTGAACTGATCGACCCAGGGGACCAGCAGGAACAGGTCGGGGTAGTCACCGCTGGCGATGGCGATCTGTCTCTTCTCCTTGGCAGGTCCGCCGTCCAGGGTTGTTGTCTGGAAGGTGAAGTTGATGTTGGACTGCTTCGCCATCTTCTTGGTGAAGTCGTTGTTCTTGAGGTTTTGCTCGGGAAACTCGGGCGCGAACACGGTGAGGTTGGCGGTGCCGCCGATCTCCTCCTCTGGTGGTTCGGGCTCGCCGGTGCAGGCAGCGGCGCTGACTGCGAGCAGGCCGGCCAGGACGAGGCCGATCCGGGCTTGAGTGCGATGGTTGAACATGTTTGCTCCTTTGCAACATGGGCGATCTGGTATGTGGCGCGCGGGCCGTCCGTCAGCCCTTGATCGCGCCGATCATGACCCCCTTGGTGAAGTAGCGGGCGACGAACGGGTAGATGAGCAGGACCGGGATAGATCGCGACGACGATCAAGGAGTACTTGAGCAGGTCGGCCATTCGTTCGCGTTCCATCTGGACCGCGACGTCGGTGACGCCCGTCGTCTGGGTGTTGAGGATGAGGACGTTCCGCAACACCAACTGCAAGGGGTACAGGTCCGGACTCTTCAGGTAGATCAAGGCATCGAAGTAGGCATTCCATTGGAAGATGCCGTACATCAGCGCGATCACCGCGACCATCGGCTTGGCCAACGGGAGGACCACCGACCAGAGGAACCGCAGATCACCGCAGCCGTCGATCTCGGCAGCTTCGGCCAGTTCGTCGGGGATCGCTGTCCGGAAGTAGGTCCGGGCGATGATCACCTGCCAAACGGCAACCGCCTGCGGCAGCACCATCGACCACCGGGTGTCCAACATGCCGAGGTTCTGGACCACCATGTACAGCGGGATCAACCCGCCCTGAAAGAGCATCGTGAACAGCACCAGTGCCATGATCACGTTGCGGCCCATGAACTCCTTTCGCGACAGCGGGTAGGCGATCATGATGGTCAAGGTGGTGCTGATCAGCGTGCCGACGATCGCGTAGATCAGCGAGTTGATATACCCGCTGATGATCTGCTGATTGCCCAGCAGCGCTTGGTAGCCGGCGGTCGAGAAGTCGACCGGCCACAGGTAGACCTGACCCGACGAAACCGCCGCCGGACTGGAGAGCGAGCTGGACAAGATGTAGAGCAGCGGCGCGATCACGATGATCAACGCCACCGCAAGCAAGATGTAGACCGCGATCAGGAAGACCCGGTCGACCGGGGACTCCTTGATCCGCCGCGGCTGCTGGGCAGCCGCCGATGGCACCGCATCGTCGTGCGTGTCTCGCCTCGTACGCAGCGTGGTCACCACAGCCCGCTTCCACTCAGCCGCTTGGCGACGGCATTGACCAGCACCAGCAGGATCACGTTGATCACCGAGTTGAACAGGCCGATCGCGGTCGCCAGGCTGAAATCGGCGTTCAGCAGACCGGTCTTGTAGACGTAGGTGGCGATGATCTCCGACTTCCCCAGATTGAGCGGGTTCTGCAGCAGGTAGACCTTCTCGAACCCGATCGCCATGATGTTGCCCACGCTCAGGATCAAGATGATCATCGCCACCGGCAAAATGCCGGGAATGTCGACATGCCAGATCCGCCGGATCCGGGACGCGCCGTCCACCTTCGCCGACTCATACAGTCCGGGATCCACCGCCGACAGCGCGGCAAGATAGATGACCGCGGCGTACCCGGTGGTCTGCCAGACATCGGACCAGACATAGATATGCCGGAAGTAGTCCGGATTCCCCAACAGATCTGGGGCTGCGATGCCGAACAGGCCGAACGTCTTGTTCACGATCCCCAGGCGGGGAGCGAGCATCAGGATGATCATCGACACGATCACCACCGTCGAGATGAAGTACGGCGCATAGGTGACCATTTGCACCGTCTTGCGGAAGAATCGATGCCTCACCTCGTTCAGCATCAGCGCCAAGATGATCGGCAGCGGAAAACTGGCCAGCACCGCATAGCCCGAGAGGATGAAGGTGTTCTTGATCAACGTCCAAAACGCCGGGTTGCGGAAGAACGACTCGAAGTTCTGCCACCCGACCCAGGGGCTACCCCAGGTCCCGTCCACGACGTTGTACTGCTTGAACGCGATCACCAGATACGACATCGGCACGTACTTGAAGATGAAAAAGTACGCCAACGGAAGGATCACCAGCAGGTACAGCTGCCAGTGCCGGCGCAGGCTGCGCTTCCACCTGGCGCCGACGGTATGCCGGTTGACACCCGCCGACGCGGGCTCGGCGACGGTGACGTCGAACGTCTGCGGAGGCCCCATTGCCTCGATCCCCACTGGTTGCAGAACAAACGTTTGAGCAAAATGTAACCACCGTCACAGCTCTGCGGTCAAGATGCTCTCGATCAGAATCCGCAAGGATTCTTGTCCGGGAACCTCGTGTACTCGTCGACAGGTCCAGGCCCGCACCAGGAGGAGCACACCCCGCACGGGACAGCCCCCGTTTGCTCGATCGGGTCACCCGGAGCCCGCACCGCGGAGGATCGGTCGCGGTGATCTACGTCAAGTCCGCGCACGTGAGGATCAAACTCGCAGCGTCACGCTCCGCGGACGGACACTGTCAGACCAACGGCGGGGCCGAACCGAGGTCGGCCGGCCCGGCCGCAAACAGCGCTACCGTGACTCGGCCACGTCGATGCTGGCTTGATCGGCGCTTGCTCTCCTTCAGGGCCCAGCACGGAGACGGACGCCAATCAGTCTGGACCCCGGCGGCGGAGGATTCTCCGCCCAAGGGCATGGCCGATCCCGCAGGGAAAGGGAGTCAACCTGACTGAATCAGGGCACCCACCCGTGAGGCTGCCGCTGACCGTTGCGACCGCACACATGAGGCTTCCCCTGGACAACATGATGTCTTCGTCAACGTCGGGCGGACCCACGACCGGAGTAGACGGTGACGTCCGGTCCGATCCTCGATGACGATCAAGTTGCCGTAGTTGACGTACCGGCCGGCGGCGGTGAGGGCCGCCGCGTTGGGCGGCGACATCGAGGCGGCGTTGGTCGTGCCGCGGATCGCTACCCGGGTGGATGCGGCGGCGGCCAGCGCGCACGAGATGGCTCTGGGCGTCGCGGTGGCGTTGGCGGCGGCGGCAACGTTTGAGCGGGAGGTGGCCGGGTGGCTGCGGCCATTGGAGTAATCGCCGTGGATGAAGCGCGCGATATGGCCGTCGGCACTGACGCCCGAGCGGCCGCGGTTGCCCTCGCTTCCGAAGGACCCCCGTTCTGACCCAGCATCGGACTGTGAACGGTGTCTACCCGGCCGGTGTCCACACTCGCATGGCGCCCTCGTCGCGGTTGCCCCAGGCGAAGTAGGGAACGGCGGTCAAACCCGCGGTCGCGTGACCCGAGGACGCGGCGTCGACTGACGCCTCGGAGCTGTAGGGCCACCAGGAGCCGTTCGGCCGAGGACGCTGGAGGCCCCGGACAGCGAGGGTGGTCACCCCGCCGAGCAGGTTCGCGTGGCGCACGGCCACCGGCTTGGTGTTGGTGTCGATGATGATGTCGTCAAGCCGCTGGCCGGGATGGTCAACCGCCTCCAGGCAGTAGACCAGCGGGCCGCGTTCCAGGGCGACTGAGCCGCGAGCCGCGTCGACCCGGGGGTCGGCGTAGGTGAAGCGTGCGTCCAGCGGCAGTTCGAGCACGAATTCGTCCCCGGCAGCCCAGCTCCGGGTGACGGTCAGCCAGCCCTCTTTGAGCTCAGCGGTCGCCGGCTCACCGTTGACCTGGACTGACACGCTCTCCGCCCAGTGCGGAACACGTACGCCGAGTCCCCATTCCTCGCCGGGAGCCGAGTCGATGCGAATGCGGACCTGGCCCTCCCAGGGGTAATCGGTCGCGACGCTCAGTGTGGCCGCACCGCCACCGAGGGCCGCCGTGTAGGTGCCGGGAATGTATTGATGCACCCGGATCTCCTCGGCGTTGCTGAGGACGACGTAGTGCTCCAGGGAGGCGAGTGTCCGCATCACGTTGGGCGGGCAGCAGGCGCAGCGGAACCACGACTTGCGTTCGTAGTCCCCGTCGTTGCCCCCGGCTACGTGCCCGTCGCGGACCTGCAGCGGGTTAGCGTAGATGAACTTCGCTCCGTCCAGGGAGAGTCCGCCGAGGAAGCCGTTGTACAGCGTGCGTTCGATCAAGTCGGCGTAGCGGGCCTCACCGGTGATCATCAGCATTCGCCAGGAGAGCATCACCGACGCGATGGCCGCGCAGGTCTCGCAGTAGCTGCGTTCGTTGGGCAGCTCGTACGGGTCGCCGAACGCCTCGTCGGTGTGGTGCGCACCGACGCCGCCGGTCAGGTAGGTCTTCGTAGCGACCATCTCACTCCACAGCCGTTCGGCCGCCCCCCGCAGCGTGTCGTCGCCGGTTTCGGTATACACATCGGCGACCCCGGCGAGCAGGTACAGCTGACGGACCGAGTGACCTTCGGCCGACGGGGCTTCGCGGATCGGCAGATGATCTTGCCAGTAGTGTGCGCCGTAGCGGTCAGGTCCGAGCAGGCCGTGGCCGCGGCGGTCGATGAAGTACTGCGCCGTGGCGAGGTAGCTCCGCTCGCCGGTCTCGCGGAACAGTTCGACCAGCGCGGTCTCGATCTCCGGATGGCCACAGACGCCGTCGACTTGGCCGTTCTCGGTCCCGAACGTACGCGTGACTAGGTCGGCGGCCTTACGGGCGACGTCGAGCAGGCGCCCATCGGATGTCGTGCGGTGCAGGGCGACCGCAGCTTGGATCAGGTGCCCGATGCAGTAGAGCTCGTGACCCCATTGGAGCTGTCGGAATCGTTCGCCGGGAAAGAGGACCTGGAAGTACGAGTCCAGGTACCCGTCGTCCTCCTGAACCTTACCCAGCAGGAGGTGCGAGATGTCGAGGAAGTCCTGCAACCGGGCCTCGGCCCCTTCGGTCAGTTCGGGGTCGGCCAGCGCCCACCCGATCGCTTCGAGCCACTTGTAGAGGTCGCTGTCAAGGAAGGGAAGATTGTTGACGTATTCACCCGTGGTCAGGCCACCCGCGAGTTCGAGGTTGTGAAAGTTGCCGGCGTCGTGCAGGTGGTGCCAACCCTCGGGCACGCTGACGTCGCGGTTCACCCGGCGCCGCTCGGCCCACAGGCCCGCCGAGATCGATCCGTGCGTGGCCGGCCGGAAAGCGACTCGACTGTTCTCGGTCAAACGGACAGGTCCCGGCTGGGCTGAACCGCGGTCGGTAATGGGTACTCCTTCAGTCAGTGACGGCTGTCCAGACGGATTGCTGTTGGGCGCTTTCCTCGACGGCGGCGAGGACTCGTTGGACCTGGAGTGCGTCGGCGAATGACGGGGTTGGCTGCTCGTGGTTGGCGATGGCGTGGACAAGGTCGACGACCTGGTGAGCGAAGCCGTGCTCGTAGCCGAGTCCGTGGCCGGGTGGCCACCAGCTCCCGACGTAGGGGTGGTCGGGCTCAGTGACGACGACCCGGCGGAATCCCTGCTCGCGGGCGGGTTCTCGACCGTCGAAGTACTGCAGGATGTTGTTGTCCTCGAAGTCGAAGGCCACCGAGCCCGTGGTGCCATTGACCTCGATCCGCAGCGCGTTCTTCCGGCCCAGGGCGAACCGGCTGGCCTCGAACGAGCCGATCGGGCCGCCGGCGAACCGGGCGGTGAACAAGGCCGCGTCGTCCACGGTGACGGTGCCGCGGGGGACGTCGTCGCCGACTGCGCCATGACCGCCCAGACCGGCCCGGTCGCCGCTGATCGGCCGGGAGCCGACAAAGGTTTCGAGTAGTCCGGACACGCCGATGATCGGCGTGCCGGTCAACCATTGGGCAGCGTCGATGATGTGGGCGCCGATGTCTCCGAGCGCGCCGGAGCCCGATTTGGTTCGGTCCAGCCGCCAGGTCATCGGTGCGTTCTCGTCGCTGAGCCAGTCCTGCAGATACTGGGCCCGGACGTGGCGGACCGTGCCGATACGCCCCTCCTCGATGAACTGCTTGGCCAGCGCCAGGGCCGGTGTTCTGCGGTAGGTGAAACCGCACATCGCATAGACGCCCTGGCCGAACGCCTCGTCGGCCGCGGCCGTCATCTGCTCGGCCTCCGCGACCGTGTTGGCTAACGGCTTCTCGCACAGCACATGCTTGCCGGCCTGCAAGGCCGCGACGGCAATCTCGTGGTGCGTGTCCCCTGGGGTACAGATGTCGACGAGGTCGACGTCGTCACGTTCGATGACCCGATGCCAATCGGTTTCGACCGACGCGCAGCCGAGCCGCTCCGCGGCCGACCGCAACGCTGCCTCGTCACGGCCAGCCAGGACCGTGAGCTCCGGAGTCATGGGCAAGGGAAAGAATCGGTGGGCGGTCCGCCACGCCTGAGCGTGTACGGCGCCCATGAACGCGTAGCCGATCATGCCCACCCGCAACGGGCGAGGCGGTTGAGCAGCGCTGACTTCGGTCACAGGCGCGTCCTCTCTGGGTCGTTGATATTGTCTGAGCCGGCGGGCCGCCCCACGACTTCCTGGGCCGAACTCCAGGACTCCAGGACCGTCCTTATCTGCGGGTCGCTCTCGGTGCGGACCGCCTCCGCATGGGCGTCGTCGAGGATGTCGGCGATGAGGACCCGTCGACCGTCGCCGGCTGACTTGACCGCCGCCTCCACCATCGCAAGGCTGAGCACGTTGCTGTGCGCCTCGCCCGACGGAATGGCGCCGGATTCCAAGACCCCAAGGAATTCCGCAAGTGACCCGGCGATCTGTTCGGGCTCGTCGCCGATCGTGGCCGCAATCGGCTGGCCGTTGCCGTCCGCTGCCGTCGGCTCGTGGTCACCGTCCCAGACGGCACTGCCGCCCTCGCCGCTGACCCGCCACTCGCCGTTCCAGGAGGTTTCCAGTCCGGGGCTGCACCAGCTTCCGCTGAAGCTAAAGCGACTTCCGCTAGCGAACTCGAACAGCACCTGAGCGGCCGCGTCGCCGGCGTACCAGCTCCAGCTGGGGTTGTAGGAGTTGCAGTAGACCGCGACCGGTTCGCTACCGGTCAGATCCCGCGCCAGGTCGAATTGATGGATCGCCATGTCGATGAGCAGCGGGAACGGCATCTCCTCACGGAACCCGCCGAAGTGGGGGGCCTTGAAGAACGCGCAATCGACGGTCGCCGATCGGCCCGAGCTGGGCGATCTGCTGCCGGAACGCCGACAAGTTGCGCCAGTAGCGGCGCGACTGCGACACCATGAGCAGTTGTCCGCTCAGCTCGGCGGCGGCGATCATCGACAGGCCCTGGCTGACAGTCTCGGCCAGGGGCTTTTCGCACAGCACCGGCAGACCATGCAGCAGTGCCGTGTTGCTGACAACCGCGTGGGCGACCGGGACCGTTACGTTCACCACGGCCTGGGCGTCCACCTGATCGAACAGTGTTTCCAGTGACGCGGCCACCGGTACGCCGGGAAATCCGCTCGCGTCGGCCGCTTGGCGGGCGGCGTCGGTGTTGAGGTCGACCAGGCCGACCAGTTCTGTCTGGTCGGATGCGCCGATAATTTGGAGCCAGGTCCGGCCCATGAGTCCGGCGCCGACCTGGATGATGCGGATCGGCTCAGCTGCGGGCGGCATCGGTGTCTCCGGCTTTGGCCTCCTCGGCCGGGTGGTCCTCGATGGGACCGGTGTAACCGTGACCGTTGAAGAAGTCGTCGGTGTCGTAGCGCAACAAGGTCGGGATGGCTCGGTCGGGCCGCTCGCTTCTCGCCCATTCGACACCGTTGGCGATCACCCGGCGGATGTCTTTGTGGTGGTAGACCGGATAGTCCTGGTCGCCGGGGGAGAAGAAGAAGATCTTGCCGTGGCCGCGCCGGAAGGTGCATCCGCTACGGAAGACCTCGCCGCCGGTAAAGGAGGAGATGAAGATCAGCTCATCGGGAGCGGGGATGTCGAACGTCTCGCCGTACATCTCCTGGGCGTCGATGACGATCGGGTTGGGGACGCCGCGGGTGATCGAATGGGTCGGGTTCACCGTCCAGACCAGTTCGCGGTCCTGCTCGCTGCGCCACCGCAGGGTGCAGGTCGTGCCCATCAGCTTGCCGAAGATCTTCGACCAGTGCCCGGAGTGCAGCACCAGCAGCCCCATGCCGGAGAGCACATGCTGGTGTACGCGCTCGACCACCTCGTCGGCGACCTCGCCATGAGCCGCATGTCCCCACCACACCAGAACGTCAGTACTGGCCAGCACGTCCTCAGTGAGTCCGTGCTCCGGCTCGTCCAGGGTTGTGGTGGTCGCCGAGGCGGCGTCGCCGAGGTTTTCGGCGATCCCTTCGGCAATGGTGGTGTGCATTCCCTGCGGGTAGAGCTTCGCGACGTGCGGCTCCACCTGCTCGTGGACGTTCTCACCCCAGACCAGGACACGGATCGGGCTAGGGGCAGTGGCGGCTGCGGTCATGGCGGTTCTGCTTTCTGGCTCGGAGACGTGCGGGTTGCGGGGCGTTGCGGCTATTTGACCGCGCCACTGTTGACGCCGGCCGCGATGTACTTCTGGGCGAGGACGAGCAGGATGATCGCGGGGATGGAGGCGAGCATGGCGGTCGCCATCACCGCGCTCCAGTTGGCGATGTGTGCGCCGAGGTAGGTGTAGATACCCAAGGTGACCGGGACGATCTCGCCCTTGCTGGTGAGCGTCAACGCGAAGATGAAATCGCCCCAGGCGAAGATGAAGGCGAAGAGGGCGACGGTGATCAGCGAGTTCCGGCTGATCGGCAGCACGATCGACACGAAGGCGCGGAACAGGCCCGCTCCATCCACTCGTGCGGCCTCCACCAGCGAGGGTGGGATTCCCAGCATGAAGGATCGCATGATCAAGATTCCGAACGGGACGGCGTGGGCGGCGTTCGCGATGATGAGGCCGGGAATCGAGTCGAGCAGCCCGAGGCGTTCGTACACGCTGTAGAGCCCGTTCGCGATCACGATCCCGGGGATCATCTGGGAGATCAGGATTCCCAGTAGCGCCCAGTTGATCCAGCGGAAACGGAACTGGGCCAGTGCATACGCAGCCGGCGCGGCGATCAGCAGGCCCAGCACGACGGTGCCGACGGCGATGGTCATGCTGGTGACCAGGTTGCCGCCCTGGTCCTCGATCGCCGTCCGGTAGCCGTCGAGGCTGGGGCTGGGTCGGGAAGAACGAGCTGGCCAGGGTGCCCCCGGTCGACTGGAGTGAGATGTTGAGCATCCAGTAGACCGGGAACAACATGAAGGCCAGCAGCACGATGGCGATGGCGGTGCGGATGCCGCTACGTGTACGGCGAGTGCGAACAGACATCGTCGTCCCCCTACTCGTCGACCTGACGCCGGGTGGCGCGCAGATAGACGATCGCGAATACCAGTGAGATGAGGATCAGGATGTTGGACAGCGCCGCCCCCTCGCCGAACTTGAACTCGACGAAGGAGCGTTGGTAGGACTGGGTGGCGATGGTCTGGGTGGCATTGGCCGGGCCGCCCTGAGTCAGGCCGAGGATGATGTCCAACACCTTGAGGGTATAGATCACCCCGAGCATCAGCACCACGCTGACCACGGCGCGCAGGTTGGGCCAGGTGATGTGCCAGAACGCCTTCCACCCGGTCGCCCCGTCCAGCGCACCCGCCTCGTACAACTCATCCGGGATGTCCTGCAGGCCGCTGTAGAGCAGGGTCAGATTGAACGGAACACCCAGCCAGATGTTCACCAGGATGATGGCGATCAACGCGACGTCGGGCGAGGTGAGCCACGGGATCGGGTTGTCGATGATCCCGAACTGCTCCAGCATGAGATTGAGGATCCCGCTGTCCTGCTCCAGGATGGCCCGCCACGCCGCGCTGCCGACGATCAACGGGATCAGCCAGGGCAGCAGGAACAGCGCCCGAAGCACTCCGTTGAGCGGGAAGTTCTTGTGGAAGAACAACGCGAGGAGCATCCCGAGCACGAACTGGCCCACGATGGAACCGATGGTGAACAGGGCCGTGTTGGCGAGCGCCTTGCTGAACACGTCGTCGGACACGACGGTCAGGTAGTTCTCCAGGCCGACCCAGGGTGCCTTTCCGGTGAAGAACGTCCGGAGCGTGTACTCCTGGAAGCTCATCGTCACGTTCTTGACCACCGGGTAGCCGAACAGCGCGACGATGGCCAGGAAAGCCGGCACCACGAAGAGAACCTTGGCGATCTCCTCCCGGCGCCGACCCCCCTTACGAGGGGCCGGCGTCGGCGGGCGGGTAGAGGTGGCGGCCTCGGTCGACGCGGCGGTCAGCGTGTTCGAATCCGACATCGGGCTGCTCCTTGGCGTTCGCTGAACTGCCGGATCAGCTCGCGCCGGCCTTGGCCATCGCTTCGGCCGGAGCTCGCCTGGCCGGTGAGGACCAGCTGCATGCCGGTGTAGATGGTCTTGGCCGTCTCGGGCCACTTGGCGCCGAGCTTTCCGGTGCGGGCCCGAGCCGTGCCCACCGCGTCGACGAAGCCGGCAATTTCCGGGACCTCGGTCTTGAACTGCTCGGCCAGCGCGAGCTTGGTCGGCACCAGGCCGCCCTCCTTGGCCCGCATCACCTGGTTCTCGTCGGTGTTCATGCACTTGACCAGCTCGGCGGCCTTGGTCATCTTCGCCTCGTCGGCGGTCAGCGGGACGGTCCAGGCTTCGCCGCCCAGCGGCGCGATCGAGGTCTGTCCGGACGTGTTGACCGGGAAGGGCACCACGCCGTAGTTGATCTTGGCCTTGGTCGAGGGCCGGGATCTGCCAGGGCCCGTTGAGCATCATCGCGGCCTTGCCGGCGATGAACTGGTCGTTCACGTCGGCCTGCTTCCAGTTGACGACGCTCTTGGAGACCGAGCCGTCGTCGACCAGGTCCTTCCACAGCTGGAGCGCACCGGCCACCTCAGGGCTGGTCAGGGCTCGTCTCGTCGCCGCCGTTGGTCCACATCGGCGGGAGGAACTGCCAGGCACCCTCGTAGTCGGCGGTGGCGTTGAAGGCGAAGCCGTACTGCTTGTCGACGGTCAACTTCTTGGCGGTGGTCTTCAGCTCGTCCCAGGTAGTCGGGGGCTCGACGCCGGCCTTCTCGAGAACGTCCTTGTTGTAGAAGATCGCCAGGGTGTTCGCACCGGGCTGCAGGCCGTAGAGCTTGCCCTCGTACGTCGCCGCCGACACCGGGCCCGGCGCGTACCCGTCGAGCGTTGATCCCGAAGTCCTCCAGCGGTGCCAGCGCGCCGGTCTCGGCGATCTGCTGGATCTCGGGGTTGTCGAGCATCAACACGTCGGGCAACGACTTCGACGACGCCTGCTGGAGCACCTTCTGGATCAGAGTCGGGCCGGGCACGGACTGGTGATCGACCTTGGCGACACCGATCGACGTGCCGCAATCGCTGAGCTGCTTACCGACCTTGGTGTGACTCGGCTCGTCGCTGTAGTAGTCCAGCACCGTCAAGGAGTCGACGGTTTCGCTGATCCGCACCCCCAGGGGGAGCGTCGTCGCAGCCGCCTCCGCAGCCGGCCAGGACCATCGTTGCGGCGGTTGCGATTGCCGCCGCGGACACGAGTCGCTTCTTGAACATTAATTGAGCTCCCTTGCTACTGACGATGGGTGGATGTTTTGAGCGCGTTCAGCGAGTCCGTGACGATGCGCGGGGTCTGTGCATTCGACCTTGGGAATCGCTCGGAAAAGGATTTCCTTGACCGTAATATGTCGCGTGGTGACTCGGTCAAGAGCTACGCCGCAGGTGTCGGTCAACCAGGAAGCCGGGCCTGCAGGCGGAGGAGGTGCGTGGGCCGATGGCTGAAGTCGTTGCGCCCACGGTGCGCGACGTCGCGCAACTGGCGGGCGTGTCCCAGGGGACGGTGTCCAAGGCGCTGAACGGCCGAGGTCAGCTCCGCGAGGAAACGCGCCGACGCGTGCAAGCGGCGGCGGATCAGCTGGGCTTCCGCCCAATCACCTCGCCAAGAGCCTGATCGTAGGCCGGAGCTACACCGTCGGCGTGCTCACCACGGACAGCTTCGGGCGGTTCACCATGCCGTTGATGACTGGGCATCGAGAACAGCCTCGGCGCGGGTCAGGTTGTGATGGCCGTCTGGACCAATCCCGCACCGGGCGCGTTGTGGCAGTCTTTCAATATGGTCGGCATCGGTGACAGGATCGCCGCCTACCGGCGCCGCCGCGGCCTGTCCCAAGTCACGCTGGCCGGCCTTGTCGGACGGTCCGAGTCTTGGCTGTCCCAGGTCGAGCGCGGCCGTCGTGATGTTGACAGCCTCACCGTGATCCGCGACCTCGCCACCGCGCTCGACATGGCTGCCGACGCCCTGATCGGGGTCGACCTGCCCGCCCCTACCCTCGGCGCCGGCCACGCCGCCACCGACGCCGTCCGGCGCTACGTCGACGGCTACAGCCAGCTGCTGATCGCTCCGCAAACCCCCAACGCCACCGCCGCCGAGCTGCTCACCGAAGCCGAAGACCTGAACGCCTGCTACCAGGCAGCCCGCTACGCCGAGGCCCTCACCCGCTGCCCGCCCCTGCTGGCCGCGGTCGACGCCCTCACCCACACCGGACACCGGACCGGCCGAGGTACACGCCTACGGGTCGGCTTATGTCATTACGGCCAAGATCCTGCACCAGATCGGCGAAAGCCGACTCGCCGCGCTGGCCGCCGACCGGGCCGCCGCATGGCCGGCCGGCCCGGCGCGACCGGGCTCGATCGAGGCCTCGCCGCCCGCGAAGTCGTCGGCGCCCTTCTCTATACCGGCCAAGCCGCCGCCGCTGAGGCGCTCGCCGTCGACATGGCCACCAGCCTGGACGCCGACCCAGACGCCACACCCCGACCTAATCAGCCTCCGCGGTTCGCTGCTGCTCTTGGCCGTAGTCATCGCGGCCCGACGCACCGAACGCACACCGCCCTCGACCGGCTCGACCGGGCCGCCCAGCTCGCCGACCAACTCGGCCATGACGGTAACCACGCTGGACCGCATTCGGCCCGACCAACGTCGCCATCCACGCCGTGTCCATCGCGGCCGAGCTCGGCGACGCTGGCGAAGCCCTCCGCCTCTCGCATCGCGTCAACCCCGCCGACCTACCGCGGGCCTGATCAGCCGACGCGCCCAACTCCATCTCGACCTTGCCTGGGCCTACAACAACACCGCCGCGACCCCGAAGCGTCCTGCAGCTCCTCGACGCCGAATACATCGCTCCCCAACTCATCCGGTACCATCCCGTCGTCCGCGCCATCCTTACCGACCTCGTCGGCCGCAGCCGTGCCAGCCCGGCGATACTCCACGACCTCGCCATCCGCGCCGGCGTGCTGATCTGCACGCGCGCCAGATGCCGAGGCCACCGGGATCCGGATCGGTCCGCGCTGGCTGTGGGTCTCGGCCCGGCGGCGGTGCGGTGCTCTCGATGGTGTCCACCGTGGTGCCGCGGCAGCTCAGCGCCACCGCGTTCGCAATGCTGTTCTCCCCGATCCAGGGCGCTCTCACCGCGGCGCTGCTCACGGGGCAGGCCATGAGGATCACGGACACCACGTCCGTGGACTCATCTCACCGCAGCCGATCACGCGCAGGTGTCGTCTCAGTTTTCGTCTCAGTTCAGGTCGTTCGCGAGCGTTCGTAGGTAGGCACAAGCCACCGATTTACGCTCAGACAACCGTCGGGCCGGTGGTGGACATGAACTTGCGCTTATGCCGACCCTCCAGCTGGCATGCCAAGAGCCGGGGTCAGGTCCCAAACCGACGGTAAAGGTCGCGGAGCAACGCGATCTCAGCTCCGTGGTGTATCTGCTCGTCCAGCAGTATGGTCATGACCTCGCCTGCGGTCCTGCTGCCGCCGAGGTGGGTCGGCCGGGGTTCGAGCAGATCAGTGTTGCTCGCCGACGTCAACCAGGCGGTCACGGGTCGGCGACTGTTCTCCCAGTCCGCCAAGACCTCGTCCGCCGTCCCGTGAACCGGAAGGTCGGGAAAGTTGCGCAGACCTGGCCCAAAGGCGTGCTCCATATAGATCTCGTTGTCGCCGATCAGGTGGACAATCCGCCAACCAATGCTCGTCACCGGATGGGGGTGTGGTGGGTCGAAGTCGTAGGGATAGGTCCAACCACCAGGGTAGGCCCGCCGGGGCACCAAGTTCCACGAATCTTCCACCGGTTCCCACAACAGCTCTTCATCCGCCAGACCACGACATCGCGCGGCCAGGCGCTCGCCGGATTTGCTCCACAGCCGCTCGAGCAGAATCACCGTGTTACGTGTGCTCATCTCGTGATCGGGATCCATCGTTGTGATGGTAAGCGGCTGCCGCCGCCAGCGTCACCTGGTGGCCCAGCCTGGTTTGCAACCCCTGAACTCGCCCAGCGAGGCACGCAAGCCCGAGGCCGAGCGGGCGATGCCCACAGCGGACCCGGCGAACCTGTGGCTTGGTCAGTGGCGCGAGCGCTTGCGGACGCCGGGTCGCTTGGCCGCCCCGAAATCAATGACCCAGCGTTGTCTCCTCGACGGCGAAGGACCGTGGCCGGTAATCGCTGTACCGCAGCCAGCTTGGGCGGACGCGGACCTGCACGATGTCGTGATCATGGGCACGTTCAGCGCCGTCCGGGTACTGGGCGAAGTAGGCCTGCAGACAGCGATCGCGGTCGGCGCCCATAGGGATGTCCGCGGTCCCCTCGCACTGCACGGTCATCTCGTGTCCCAGCCGATCACAAGCGCTACTCGAGCAAAGGCGGACAGGTTGCGGTACTTCCGAGAACGTCGACTCGTGTCGAAGACTAACTCTGCTCGCCCAGTTGCAGTGATACCCAACCAACGCCGCTTGCGGTGCGCCGTCAGCGCCGCGGGTCGCTATGACCGCTAGGCCGCGTTGACGTACGAAGTTGATGAACTGCTGCTGATCCACAGCACCAGCCTGCAGCAGCAAACCGGTGCGGCGCACTCAAGGACGGCCAACCGAGACGCCCGGGTTCGCCGGACGCGGAACGGGTTATGGGCCCGGCACCGTCTTGAACGCGCTTCGCGTATAGGTCCTACCGCAATCGCTCTGGCAAACCGCCAGCGTTACCCCTTGCTCGGCCAACCACCGGACCACGTCGCTTCTTCGGTAGTGGCTCTACTTGAACCGTCCCGGGTTCATCTTGTAGCCGCCGCCCGCCTTGGTGAGCGTCTGGTTGCGGCGCGCGAAGGTGTAGTCCATGTAATGCAGCGAGACGGCAGCGGTCAGGTTCTCCACCCTGGAGAACGCGTTCGTCAGGCAGGCGGACCCTCGCATCCCCATCCGCATAGTGAGGTTCTGCCGCTCCACGTGGGACGTGCTGACCTTGGCCTCGTCGGGCTCGCCCGTGATGACGCGCTTCTCGATGCCGGTGCAGACGGCGAGCTGGCTGCCGGTACCGTCAATGTCCTTCGGCCTGCCCGAGGATAAACCGGGAGTTATGCGGGAGTCCGAGGCTCTGATGTTGGGCTCAATACCAATGTGACTAGGTAGTTCGTCATGCCAGACCAGACTATCGCGGATTAAAAGTCCGCTGCTCTGCCAGTTGAGCTAGAGGCCCGCGCGACGGTCGCGCACCGGGACAGTGTCTCAGACGCAGCAACTAGGAAGGCGGCGCAGTTAAGTGTCGCGGCCTAGCCCGGGCACGACGACGACCTTCATGCTGTCCGGGCTCATGCTGGTCCGCATCGCGGTCTCGACGTCGTCCAGGCCGAACTCGTGGGTGACCATCTCGTCGAACGGATAGCGGTCGGCGTAGCGCTCCAGCAGCCGTAAGGCCGGCCCGTACCCGGTGCTCGGGTGGTTGGTCAGGCCGATCAGCCGGATGTTCTTGCTGCAGATGTGCCGGTGCACGTTGAGGCTGACCTCACCGGTGTCGGCGAAGTTGCCCATCTCCAGCATCATGCCGCCGCGCTTGAGCATCTCGATGCCCTCGACGAAGGACCGCGGCGTGTTCGCCATGTGCAGGACGACATCGGCCCCTCGCCCGCCGGTCAGTGTCGCGGACCCGGTCGATCCGCTCCTCCGCGGTGGTCGAGGAGACATCGATGGTCTCGTCGGCGCCGCAGCGTCGTGCCCAGCCGAGCCGGTACGGGCTGAGATCGGTCGCGATGATCTGGCCGGCGCCCATCATGTCGGCCTTGGCGATGTGCAGCAGGCCGAGCGGCCCGGAGCCGATGACCACGACGGTGTCGCCGGAGTTGAAGCCCTCCATCGCGTAGGAGGAGAACTCCTTGATCTTGTCCAGGCTCGCCGCGCAGGCCATCAGCTCGGCCAGCACGGCCACCCGCGGCGACAGTCCGTCGGGCACCTTGTAGACGAAGGTGTCCGGCCGCAGGTACATGAACTCCGACCAGCCGCCGAGCAGATGCGGCGGCTCGGCGCTGGTGAAGGAGTTGCCGTAGCAGCGGGAGTTGTCGCACCAGACGTAACCCATCACGTGAGTGCACGGGTAGCAGTGGCCGCAGACGATGTCCGGGCACATGGTGATCCGGTCGCCCACGGCGAGCCGGCGCCCGTAGAACTCGATCCGCTCCGCAGCCGGCGGAGTGATCTCCGCGACGACGCCGACATTCTCGTGCCCCTGGATGATCGGGAAAGGGGTGTCGGTCTCGGCCGGCGTGCCCGCGTACTGCTTGGTCTCGCCGAGGAAGGTGTGCTTGTCGGTGCCGCAGATGCCCGACATCTCGACCTGCAGCAGCAGGGCTCCGTCGGCGAGGGTCGGCCGCGGGAACTCCTGCACCTCGTAGCGACCCGGGGCCACCAGCACGGCAGCTCGTACGTCGTCGGTCATGGTCGCCCTCCGGTCCGGGTCAGGTCGTCGTGCCGACACCGTACGCCCAGGCACACCGACGCCCCCGATACTTCGGGGGCGTCGGTGTGCATGTGGGGCGTGAGGATCCTCAGGTCCCCAGCTCAGAGCAGGTCAGCGAATCTCGACATGACCCTTCCGGGGCAGCTCCGGCAGAGCGGCCTTAGCCTGCTGCCCGACCCGGCTGCCGTCGGGGTAAATACCCGTCTTCGACTTGGCCAGCGTCCACACCGCATGCGCCGCAGCGTCGCCCATCTCGATCAGAGCTTGGGTGCTCAGGTTGGTGATGTCGTCGCACGCCTCGTGGTAGCACGGGTCGTACGGCACACCTGCAGTGCCGCCGTAGATCGCCGCCTGCTCCGGCGTCTTGAGATCCTCAGCACCGCTGAACAGGCCGCCGGCCGGGATGCCCGCCGCGATGAACGGACCGTAGTCGGACCGGCCGTCGAACGCCGTCGGCTCGCTGGCCAGACCCTGGCTCTCGAAGTAGCTGGTGAAGACATCCTCGATAACATCCGACCCGTCGGGTCCTGCTCCAGTGTCTGGCGTGTCGGAACCGTCACCGTCGTAAACGAAGCGCACGTAGTTAGTCGAACCCAGCATGTCGAAGTTGAGGTTTGCGTAGATCTTCGCCAGTTGCCGGTTACTGAGGTTCGCGACGTAATACTCCGAACCCAGCAGGTTGAACTCCTCCGCACCCCAGAAGGCGAAGCGCACCTGCCGCTGCAGCTTCTCGGTGTAGCCCAGCTCCGCCATCTCCTCAGCGATCTCCAGAATCGTCGCCGAACCGCTGCCATTGTCGTTGATGCCCGGCCCTTCGGGTACAGAGTCCAAATGAGCCCCGACCACGACGACCTCATCGGCGTTCTTGCCCTTGGGCGAGTCCGCGATCACGTTGGCGGTCTGGCGAATCTCGGACTCAGTGGAGGTGGTGACTCGAACGGTCACCGAGCCAGCCGCAGCTTCGGCGAGAGCGTTACCGTCGGCGAAGCTTAGGCCTACGACCGGAATCGTCTGTGGAGTGCCCAGGGTGCCGACAATTAGGTCTGTGCGGCCCGGCTGGCCCTCGTTGAAGATGATTGCCGCGTCATAACCGGCGGCAGCAGCGTTGGCCACCTTGACGCCGAAGTCGCAGCTACCACGCTGTAGTAGCGCGACTGCCGGAGTGGCGGGGGCGGTTGGAAAGTCGGCCGGCTCGCATCCGGACGTGCTACTCGGCTCGGGAGTCGGTGGGAGTGTCAGATCGATGGGCACCACAACGCCGGTCACGTCGCCGCTACCTCGAGTAAGTGAAGGTGCCCGTCTCGTAATCGGTCGGAGTCGGTGAGATCTGATCCAGGGTGCCCGGGGCAAGGTTCTGGAAGAAGGGGAAGTCGAACTCCTGCACCCTCACCTTGTAGCCGGCGCGGCGCAGCGTGCGCGCC
>CAVQCQ010000013.1:0-13673 GCA_963711015.1 uncultured Actinomycetota bacterium | reverse complement strand
CGCGGATTAAAAGTCCGCTGCTCTGCCAGTTGAGCTAGAGGCCCGCGCGACGGTCGCGCACCGGGACAGTGTCTCAGACGCAGCAACTAGGAGGCGGCGCAGTTAAGTGTCGCGGCCTAGCCCGGGCACGACGGCGACCTTCATGCTTTCTGGGCTCATGCTGGTGCGCATCGCGGTCTCGACGTCGGCCAGGCCGAACTCGTGCGTGACCATCTCCTCGAACGGATAGCGGTCGGCGAAGCGCTCCAGCAGCCGCAAGGCCGGCCCGTACCCCGTGCTCGGGTGGTTGGTCAGGCCGACCAGGCGGATGTTCTTGCTGCAGATGTGCCGGTGGACGTTGAGGCTGATCTCGCCGGTGTCGGCGAAGTTGCCCATCTCCAGCATCATCCCGCCACGCTTGAGCATCTCGATGCCCTCGACGAAAGACCGCGGCGTGTTCGCCATGTGCAGGACGACATCGGCTCCCCGCCCGGCGGTCAGCGTGCGAACCCGATCGATCCGTTCCTCAGCGGTGGTCGAGGAGACGTCGAGAACCTCCTCGGCGCCACAGCGCCGGGCCCAGTCCAGCCGGTACGGGCTGAGATCGGTCGCGATGATTTGGCCGGCGCCCATCATGTCGGCCTTGGCGATGTGCAGCAGGCCGAGCGGCCCGGAGCCGATGACCACGACGGTGTCGCCGGAGTTGAAGCCCTCCATCGCGTAGGAGGAGAACTCCTTGATCTTGTCCAGGCTCGCCGCGCAGGCCATCAGCTCGGCGAGCACGGCCACCCGCGCTGACAACCCGTCGGGCACCTTGTAGACGAAGGTGTCGGGTCGCAGGTAGATGAACTCCGACCAGCCGCCGAGCAGATGCGGCGGCTCGGCGCTGGTGAAGGAGTTGCCGTAGCAGCGGGAGTTGTCGCACCAGACGTAACCCATCACGTGAGTGCACGGGTAGCAGTGGCCGCAGACGATGTCCGGGCACATGGTGATCCGGTCGCCCACGGCGAGCCGGCGTCCGTAGAACTCGATCCGTTCCGCAGCCGTCCGGGTGATCTCGGCGACGACGCCGACATTCTCGTGCCCCTGGATGATCGGGAAAGGAGTGTCGGTCTCGGCCGGCGTGCCGGCGTACTGCTTGGTCTCGCCGAGGAAGGTGTGCTTGTCGGTGCCGCAGATGCCCGACATCTCGACCTGCAGCAGCAGCGCTCCGTCGGCGAGGGTCGGCCGCGGGAACTCCTGCACCTCGTAGCGACCCGGGGCCACCAGTACGGCAGCTCGTACGTCGTCGGTCATGGTCGCCCTCCGGTCCGGGTCAGGTCGTCGTGCCGACACCGTACGCCCAGGCACACCGACGCTCCCGATACTTCGGGGGCGTCGGTGTGCGTGTGGGGCGTGAGGATTGCCTCAGGTCCCTTGATCAGGTCAGGTCAGCGGATCTCGGCATGACCCTTCCGCGGCAGCTCCAGCGGAGCGACCTTGGCCTGCGGCCCAACCCGGCTGCCGTCGGGGTAGAGCCCCGTCTTCGACTTGGCCAGCGTCCACACCGCATGCGCCGCAGCGTCGCCCATCTCGATCAGAGCTTGGGTGCTCAGGTTGGTGATGTCGTCGCACGCCTCGTGGTAGCACGGGTCGTACGGCACACCTGCAGTGCCGCCGTAGATCGCCGCCTGCTCCGGCGTCTTGAGATCCTCAGCACCGCTGAACAGGCCGCCGGCCGGGATGCCCGCCGCGATGAACGGACCGTAGTCGGACCGGCCGTCGAACGCCGTCGGCTCGCTTGCCAGACCCTGGCTCTCGAAGTAGCTGGTGAAGACATCCTCGATAACATCCGACCCGTCGGGTCCTGCTCCAGTGTCTGGCGTGTCGGAACCGTCACCGTCGTAAACGAAGCGCACGTAGTTAGTCGAACCCAGCATGTCGAAGTTGAGGTTCGCGTAGATCTTCGCCAGTTGCCGGTTACTGAGGTTCGCGACGTAATACTCCGAACCCAGCAGGTTGAACTCCTCCGCACCCCAGAAGGCGAAGCGCACCTGCCGCTGCAGCTTCTCGGTGTAGCCCAGCTCCGCCATCTCCTCAGCGATCTCCAGAATCGTCGCCGAACCGCTGCCATTGTCGTTGATGCCCGGCCCTTCGGGTACAGAGTCCAAATGAGCCCCGACCACGACGACCTCATCGGCGTTCTTGCCCTTGGGCGAGTCCGCGATCACGTTGGCGGTCTGGCGAATCTCGGACTCAGTGGAGGTGGTGACTCGAACGGTCACCGAGCCAGCCGCAGCTTCGGCGAGAGCGTTACCGTCGGCGAAGCTTAGGCCTACGACCGGGATCGTCTGTGGAGTGCCCAGGGTGCCGACAATTAGGTCTGTGCGGCCCGCCTGGCCCTCGTTGAAGATGATTGCCGCGTCATAACCGGCGGCAGCAGCGTTGGCCACCTTGACGCCGAAGTCGCAGCTACCACGCTGTAGTAGCGCGACTGCCGGAGTGGCCGGGGCGGTTGGAAAGTCGGCCGGCTCGCATCCGGACGTGCTACTCGGCTCGGGAGTCGGTGGGAGTGTCAGATCGATGGGCACCACAACGCCGGTCACGTCGCCGCTACCTGAGTAAGTGAAGGTGCCCGACTCGTAATCGGTCGGAGTCGGTGAGATCTGATCCAGGGTGCCCGGGGCAAGGTTCTGGAAGAAGGGGAAGTCGAACTCCTGCACCCTCACCTTGTAGCCGGCGCGGCGCAGCGTGCGCGCCACGTACTGCGCCGATGCGTCGTAGCCCGGGGTGCCGGAGGCGCGGGTTCCGCCGTTCTGGTCAGCGATCCGTTGGAACACCCGTTGGTGCGCCAGAATCCCGCTGACCGTTACCGCGTCACGGATCTTCTGGGTGTTGACCTCGTCGATCGCCGATGCGCTTGTCGGCATCAGCAAGCCCAAAGTCAGTGGGATCGCGACAGCCGCGATCAAAGTCTTGCGCAAAATCCGCCTCCCCCGAGAGATGTTGGTTTCGGGCTCATCGCCCCGCCGAACCGTAACCCGCGGACTTTCGTTCTGTCGAGACCTAACCGTGACCTTTTTAGCCGACCGGCATGGTTCCCAGGCAGCAGCTCTCAGCGGCCCCGATTTGTCCGCCAACGATCCATGGCGGCCTCGACGTCGACGAGTGCGATGACGATAGTCGGGCCGTCGACCGTTCGTCGGTGTGAGTCGGCGATCCGGACGTTGAGGTCCTCGACGATCTGCCGGGCGGTGGCCTCGTCAGCAACGTCGGCGAGCGTCTCGGGCAGGTTGGCCACCTCACGGCGCAGGGCGAGTGAGGTGGGCAGCGGCATCGAGATCTTCTCTCGCTCCAAGAAGCCGCGGACCCACCAGTCAGGCTCGTCGCGGCCGTTCAGGCCGGGGATGGGCTGGCCGGCGCCGGGCAGGTTGTCGAACTCGCCGCGCTCTGTCGCCTCGCGGATCTGCCGCTCGGCCCAGCTCTCGTAGGGCACATCTTTCACGCTACCCACCCGTGGCAGGCTGAACGGGTGGACGCGTGGCAGATCGGCCTGATCGTGGTCATCGTCGCCGGCCTCGGACTGATCATCTTCGGCGCACTGTGGGACCGCAATCGCAACCGCAAGCGCGCGACGGAGATGCTCGCTCCCCCGAAGCGGGAGATTCCGCACTTCCGGCCCGACGCACCGGCACCGCACTATCTGTCCGATCTGCAGGCCCGGCGGCCCCCCGAGGAAGCCGTCAGCACCGAGCTCTCCGCCGACGAGCGGTCAGCCCTCAAAGTTCGGATCGCCGAGGCGGACATTCTGACGATCAAGACCGGCTACGCGTCCAAGGACTTCGTCACCGACAAGGGCACCGGCTGGGCGGTTCTGGATCGTCCTCGGGTGCTGGTCTGCGGCGACCCGGTCGAGACCGTCCGCGAGCTGCTATCCGTGCTCGAACCCGTGATCATGAGCAAGACGCCGCTGGTGATCGCCGCACCCCGGATGGCGGACGAGGTGCGAGCCACGCTGGAGGTCAATCAGATCCGCCAGACCATTCCCCTGCTGGCGTTGACCCCCGCCGAGTCGGACCTGACCAGGATCGCCGAAGCGACCGGAGCGGCGATCATCGACCGCTCCGACCGGCAGTCCGGGTACGTCTCGTTCGACCAGCTGGGCCAGTGCGAGCGTTGGGTCAGTACGGCGAACGCCAGCCATGTGATCACCAGTGGCTGACGTAGCCGATGATCAAGGGAGCCGTTGGGCGTACGCGGCCGCGCTGGCTCCGATGATCTTCGGCACCACGTACCTGCTGACCTCGGAGTTCCTGCCAGCGGACCGGCCGCTGCTGGCGGCCCTGATGCGCTCCCTGCCCACCGGCCTGGTGTTGATCATCGGCAGCCGGCCGCCCAGCCGGCGCTGGCTGTTCCGGTTCGCGGTGCTGTCGGTCCTCTACGCGTCCGGGCTGTTCCCACTGCTGTTCGTCGCCGCCTATCTGCTGCCCGGCGGCGTGGCAGCGGTGATCAACTCGCTCAGCCCGCTGCTCGTCGTCGTGCTGTCGGTGCCGCTGCTCGGCGACCGGATCCGGGCCGTCCAAGTGGGGGCCGGGTTCCTGGGTGTGGCCGGCGTCGCGATGCTGGTGCTGCGCTCGGACGCCGAGCTCGACCCGATCGGCCTGCTGGCGATGACCGGAGCCGCCACCATGATGGGTGTGGCCACGGTGCTGACCAAGCGCTGGGGCCGCCCGCCTGGGATGAGCTCGCTTCACATGACGGGCTGGACCTTCCTGCTCGCCGGCATCACATTGCTCCCGATCACCTTGCTCGCCGAGGGTTTGCCGCGGGAGCTGACCGCCCGCAACGTCGGCGGCATGGTCTATCTGGTGCTGATCAGCGGGATCCTGGCGTACGCGCTGTGGTTCTGGGGGCTGCAGTACCTGACCGCCAGCGCGGTGACGTTCCTGTCGCTGCTCAATCCCGTGGTCGCGGCCGCGCTCGGGTGGGTGGTACTCGATCAGCGGTTGAACCCGCTGCAGCTGGTCGGTGCGCTGATCGTGCTGATATCGGTGGTGCTCGGCCAGCCCGCCGCGTACGAGCGGCTGGCCCGACGTGCCGCGACGCGGGCCGAAGTCGTACGCCGATGATGATCATCGGCGTACGATCATGGCGTGGCGGTCAGTCGCGGGCGTAGAGCACGAGCGGCCCGGCGACGCCAGCGGCGGATGGCGCGGGTCGCGCACGATCTCACCGAGCAGCATTGGGTTGCGCTCCAGGCGGCCTGGGGCGGATGCGCTTACTGCGGTGCGATCGACACCCCTCTGCAGCGTGACTGCGTCCTGCCGATCTCGTGCGGCGGCCGCTACGCACTCGACAACGTCGTCCCCGCGTGCCGCTCCTGCAACACGAGCAAGTGCGGCGCCGAAGTCACCGGCTGGTTGCGGAAGAAGCGACTCGATGAGGCGGCATTCCTGCTGCGCCACGTCGAGATCCGCACGGCACTCGCCGAGCAGTTCGCCGCCAACGTTGCCGCGGAGCACGACGCAGTTCTCGCCTGAGCGGGAAAGCCCTCAGCCGTAGCCGAGCTCGTGCAGCCGCTCGTCGTCGATCCCGAAGTGGTGCGCAATCTCGTGCACCACGGTGATTCGGACCTCCTCCACCACGTCCTCGTGGGTCTCGCAGATGGCCAGAATGGGCTCGCGAAAGATCTGCACCGTGTCCGGCAACCCGGTGTAGGAACCGGTGCGCTCGGTGAGTGGCGTGCCGGTGTAGAGGCCAAGAGTGTCCGGCAGCACATCGGGGGGTGGGTAGTCCTCGACGAGAATCACGCAGTTGTCCATCAGGTCGGCCAGTTCGGCCGGAATGGTGTCCAGCGCGATCGCCACCAGCTCCTCGAAGTCCTCGTTCGCCATGATCATCGCCATGGCCCTGGTCAGGCCTCCAGCTGATCCGGGCCGACGGGCCGCCAGTACTGCTTCCCGCCCTGGTCGCGAACCACCACACCAAGATTGAGCAGCTCCGCCCGGAGATCGGCAGCGTCCTCGTTCTTGTTGTTCTTGAGCGCTCGAGCCCGCATCGACAGCAAGGCTCCGGTGCCGGGTGGCAGGCCGGGCGAGGTCGAGCTCCACAGCCGGAACGCGTCGGCGTGCGGATCGCCGTCGGCCCGCCACGGGTAGCCGTGCCGGGTGAACGCCTCGGCGATCTTGCTGACCGGCCGGTCGGTCTTCTCCCGTGCGAGCTCGCCGGTGTCCGGCCCGAGCAACACCAGCTGCTTGCCGTCCATGAACACCGCGGCCACGGCGGTGCGGTTGATCAGATGATCGCTGTCGCCGCGCGTGAGGCGGACCCGGGAGCCGTCCACGGTGATCGACAGCTCGTCGGCCCACGCGACAGCGCCGAAGATCACTCCTGCCACCACACCGAGGCCGATCAGGATCGGCAGGGCGACCTGGTCGGGAATCGAGTCCAGCAAGGAAAGCGGGCCCTGGAACGGGAGCCAGGGCAGGCTGAGCAGCCAGTCGAGCAGGAAGTGCAGGCCAACGCCCAGCCCGGCACCGAGCAGCGCCGGAATCACGTAGTACAGAGCCCGCGCGGCCGGGCCGTACCCGAGGTAGGTCTCCCAGTCGGCGGTGCGGTCGCTCACTCAGGAGATGGTACGGCTGTCAGCGGGCCGATGAGGCAGCCGGCTGAGGGAGTAGCCAGCCCTGTGGCGAAATTACATTAGTGAAATTCTTCGCCGCCGCACCGCGTGTCGCCTTGATTTTTCTGAGCAATGTTCCCTCAACCCTTGCCGTAACCCGTGAGGCGCGATTAGAGTCCTGCGCAGTTTGTGACTGTTGTGACTAGTGTGACTTGATCTTGGGAGATGCTCGTGCGAGGCCTACTGATACCCATACGTAGTGCCGCTCTGGCGTTGATGATCACGCTTGCCCTACTGGTCGGACCGCTTCCGGCTCAGGCCGCGACCACGCAGCTGACGGCCACCGAGAACCTCAACGTGCGAGCGAACGCGAGCACCAGTAGCAAGATCATCGGCGGCCTCTCCCGAGGTCAGACTGTGACCGGGATCGGCACCACCAAGGACTGGACCAAGATCAAGTTCGGCTCCGGGCAGGCGTACGTCTTCAGCAAGTACCTGAGCAGGAGCACCACCCTGCCGGAGTCCACTGCGGTAGCCGCAGGCGTGGTCAAGGTCACCACCACGAATCTCAACCTGCGCAAGGGCCCTGGACTGTCCTACAGCGTGATCCGGGTGCTGCCCCAAGGCACTCGGGTGACCACCACGGGGAAGGCCTCGCGCGGCTTCGCCGAGCTGGTCAACGGCAGCTCGACCGGTTGGGCCAGCATGCAGTATCTGGTCAATGCCACGAATGGGCTGCCCGCGATCGTCGGCACGCGCGTCGCGACCGCCGCCCTCGACATCCGGACCAGCAGCGGGCCGGACGCCAAGACGGTCGCCGAGGTGAAGAAGGGCACCGTGCTCTCCGTCACCGGCGCGGTGCAGAACGGCCGAGCGCAGATCATCTACAAGAGCAAGGTCCGCTGGGTCACGGCGAAGTACCTGACCAACTCCCAGGTCAACCTCCCAGCCCCGCCAGGGCTCCCGAAGGTCACCGGAGTGCGGTACGCGACCGCAACGCTCAACATCCGCTCGACGTACAAGGACTCCTACACCCTCATCGCCGAGGTGCCGCGCGGCACGGAGCTCGACATCACCGGTGTGGTCAAGCAGGGCCGGATGCAGATCGTGTACCAGAACGCCGCTCGCTGGGTCACCAACAAGTACCTGTCGAAGACCAAGCCGAGTGCCGGCTCACCGGACGCGTCATGGGCCAAGGTCGAGAAAAACCTCCAGCCGAACGCGATCAGGGTGCACCGGGCCGTCCGGGCCAAGTTCCCGCAGATCACCACGATCTACGGGTGGCGCCGCGACGTCACGCCGGACCATCCCGCCGGGCGGGCACTGGACCTGATGATCCCGAACTACAAGTCCTCGTCGGGCCGGAAGCTCGGTGGCGAGGTCGCCACCTGGTTGCGGACGAATGCGCGCGAGCTCGACGTGCACTACGTGATCTGGGACCAGCGCATCTGGAACATCCAGCGCGACCGCGAGGGCTGGCGCTACATGGCCAACCGCGGCGGCGACTCGGCCAACCACAAGAACCACGTGCACGTCACCGTCTGGGACGGCTGATTCCAGCAAGGGGGGCGACCCCCCTTGAACCCCCCGCCGCGCGCACAAATACATATGGGAACGCGCGAATCCGCGGCAATCTGCACTCGCAACCGCGCTGAGCACTCCGCTCAGCCACTTCCCCCACGTTACGGGTGCAGATTGCCGCGACTCCGCACACGGTAGCGGCCGAACTGGGCCTCGCGTTCCCGTGACCGCTGTGTGATCTCGCCGCTCGGTTCACTCGCCCGGCTCCGAACACTTACCATGTAAACCTGCTCCATTTCTTCGTCAATGCAGTTGGAGGATGGACACGATGACCCGGACAGCTGGCGTGATGGAGTCGCTGCGGCCCCACGGCACCCCTCACGCGTCGGGGGACCTGATGGAAGAGCGGGAGTACAGGGCGGCCGAGCTAGGTTGATCTCGGAGCACCCAGACACTCGGGGGATTGATCATGGAGCATCCGCATATCCGAGGGTTGAGCGAGTGGCGGCCGCTCGCCCGAGGCCGGCTGGCGGAGGTCTGGGAAGCCCGGCAGCTGCCCCTGGACCGCCTGGTTGCGGTCAAGGTCTACCACCGCGAGCTCGACGAAGGTGATCGACGCCGGTTCCTGCGGGAGGCCGCCGCCGGCAGCCTGTCCGACCATCCTGGGATCGTCACGACCCACGACGCCGGCATCCTGCCGGACGACCGGCCCTACCTCATCATGGAACTGCGATCGGGCCGGTCGTTGGCTGAATGGCTCAAGCCGGAGAACCGGCCCACCGAAGAGCAGGTGCGCCAGGCCGGCATCCGGATCGCCGACGCGTTGGCGGCCGCGCACGCCAGCGGGATGCTGCACCGCAACGTCAATCCGGCCAACATTCTTCTCGACCGGTACGGCAATCCGGGCCTGACCGACTTCGGCCTGGCGGTCGTCGAGGGCTCTGAGGACACGGGGGCTGATCGACCGCGGCTGAATCCGGCGTACGCCCCGCCGGAGGCCTTCCTGATGCAGCCGGCCACCCGATCTGGGGACGTCTACTCGCTGGCCGCCACGCTGTACGCCCTGCTCGCCGGCCGCCCTGCTCGTTCGGTGAATGCTGCACCGATACCTCTCGAGCAGATGATCGATATTGCAAACAAGCCGATTGACCGCTTGCCCGGAGTCAACCCGCAGCTGATGGACGTGTTGCTGATCGCGCTGAGCAACGATCCCGCGGCTCGGCCGACCGCGGCCACGTTCCGCGATCTGCTGGCGAACGTGCCGGCGCTTGGTCATCCCGTCCGCCGAGCCGCGGCGCGAGGTCGGTCATGAGGCATCCTCCCGCCGTCCTGGTCGTCGCGGCGGCAGCAACAGCCGCGCCGCCGGCTCCGGGCCCGGATCAGCCCGCCGAGGCACCCCCGTCGGAACGGCGGCGCCGGCTCGGCGTTCTCGGGCTGGTCGCGGCCCTGGTGACAGTGATCGCCTCCACGACGGCATGGCTGATCAGCGAGCCCGCGTCCTCGGGTGTCCCGGCCGCAACGCCGCCGAGCGCGGCCTCCGGCGTACCCACCTCGAGAGCCGCTTCGTCTGCCCCCGCCAGTCCTCGTTCGCCGACGCCGAGCACGACACCAGGCAGCGGTGACGTCACCGGTTCCGATTCGTCCGCGGAGCAGGTCATCCGGCTCGAGGACCCACCGCGATCCGCCGAGCCCTTCGAGACGATTCGCATCCGAGGCACCTACCACGGTGGACCATCGACATTTCTCCGGGTGCAGCGTTGGGAGAACGACGGGTGGCGAACCTTCCCCCTCCCCACGAAGACCGATGAGTCGGGACACTTCACCGCCCACGTCGAGCTCGGCCAGCCGGGTCGTTACCGGCTTCGTCTCGTCGACGTCGACTCCGGAATGTCGTCAAAACCCTTTGAGCTGGTGATCAAGGGCTGACGATGCCGGGTGGTCAGCCGCCGGATCCGCGCACCGCTTCCAGTTTGGCGAAGACGATGACGTTGTCCAGGTAGCGATTTCGCGCGGTGTCATAGGTGCCACCGCAGGTGACCAGGCGCAGTCCAGCATGGTCGATGGCGCCGTACACCTCTTTACTGGGGAACCGCGACTTGGCGAACTGGTCCACCCGGGTGACGCCGAACACGGCGGTTCTTCCGTCCTTCCTGGTGACGCTCACGCGATCGCCCGGTTGCAGGGTGCCGAGGCGGTAGAACACCGAAGGGCTTCCGTCCCACGTCACGTGCCCAGCGATCACGGCGGGGCCGAGTGCCCCTGGGGACGCCCCACGAATGAACCAGCCAGCGAGGGCAGGGTCTTCCGGCACCTGCATCTCACCGTTCCGGTCGTCTATGTCGAGCTCGACCAATCTCGACCGAGCGCCGATCTTGGGGATGGACACTTCCACCGGATCCGACTCCGGCAGCACCAACCCCGTGATCTTGTCGCGAACGTCGGGCCGGCTCGTTCTCGACGTGGATCCCTCGGCCGTGGGCTCGGGTGTGCCGGGCGACATCGCCGGCTCCCCCGGCTCACTCGCCGGGCCCGCCAGAGGCTGGATCGAAGGCCGACGGCCACACGTGACCCAGCCCACACCAGCACGAGGCCGAGCACGGCCAGACCTCCGGCGAGCCAGACTCCTGACCAGGCTGCTTCGGCGCCATCCACTCGTCATCGGCCACCAAGACGCTTTCGTAGGCCGGCGGCCGATGCGGAAGCAGCCAGCACCGCCGATCCCAGGACAAGAGCGGTCCCGGCCGCGACGAGAGGTGTGTTGGGCTTGGACCCGGGATCACCGCCGGCCTCGATCCCGTTCCGCGCCGGCTTTCCGGCGCCGGCCCCCTGGACCAGACCACAGCTTGCTGGGTTGGTCGCCTCCTCCGGCACGCGTTCGACGCCCAGGTTCTCGGCGAACGTCGAGACGCCCAGAGCGTCCTCGTCGTACCTGCCGTTGTCGTTCACGTCGATGCCGTGCTGCACGACGTGCACTGAGGACAGGTGCATCAGAAGATCGTCAGGAATCGCCTTGGCGGAGAAGGTCCGCTCGTAGTTCAGACGGCCCTTCGAGTCCGCCACGGGCATCCGGTCGACTGCGAGCCCGTCCTGGGCCGTCACGCCGCCGCGGGTGGTCAGCGCCAGGAAGACCGTGCCGTACTCTCCAGTCGCTTCCTCGTTGGTGAGGACCCCGTCCCCGTCGGTGTCGTTCTCCGCCAGAGTGGGACACCCGAAATGTCCACCGTGGGCCGACCCGTGGAGGTGCTGCGCGTGAGGCTGGCCCGGCACCAGGCCCTCCGACCGTATGACCACCTTGAGGCCGCCGTCCTCAAGTGCCGTCAGCACCACCGAGCCACGGGCGCCACTGTTGTTCTGTTCCATCAACGAGGCTCGCACCGTCGTGTCGGCCGCGGCGCTCGTCGGTAGCCACAGCACGGCCGAGGTTGCCGCGGTAAGAAGAAATGCATTGCGAACCCTGCTCATGTATCCCCCCGAATCCAGAGCCGATGTCGAGACACCGGCACCCGTCTCGCATTCCCCTGTGCTGCCTCACGTATACCACGCAGATCCTGGTCAGACCCCCCAAGAAGAGGTTTGGCACGGTCCTTTCGGGGCATGAAGGAAGTAGGTTCTGCCGGGTTCCGGAGCCCGTCTGGATCAGGTCTGGCGGTTCTGAGGTGAGCCGTCAGACCGCCCCGGCCAAGGGCGTCAGCTCGCGCTGGGTGATACTGCTCCGGAGCCCGGCATGGTGCCCGGAAGACGAGTTCGTCGGCGACGTCGTGGGCGGCGTGTGCAGCGAAGAGCAGGCCGATCTGTGTGGACTCGTCGGTGAACGCCTCTGGGGTGCGGGCGTGTGTTTGCCCTAATCAAGCCAATAGGTAGGCAGTATCTCCAACGGGATTCGAACCCGCGCTGCCGCCTTGAAAGCGCGAAGCAACGAGGCCGGGTGCGAGCGCAGGCGCGCAGTGCCCCGGGCTGAGGAGCAGCTAGCGGCCATTGCGAGCCTCAGCCGAGGCGCTCGATCACGAGTCGATCGACTATTGGCTCTTCGGCGGGTGGGCCGTTGACTGCTGGGTCGGTCGGGTGACGCGGAGCACGACGACATCGATGTCGCGGCATGGCGCACCGACTACGAGGCGATTGGGAATGCGCTCCATGCCGCCCGGTTGGCGCCACTCGCCAGTAGCTGATGAAGTCGTAGGCACCCGTTACCAATTGGGGCACGGCGGAAGTCGAGTTCACCTTTATGAAGGCCGACCCCGACGGGCAGGTAGTAAATCCGCTTCCTGATCACCCAATCGTGTGGTCGGCCGAGCCCCTCGGGAATGAGCGGCGCCAAACTGGGCGGCGTCAACAGCCGGACCATTCCGTTGGTACTCCTCAAGGCAGGCAAGTCGTCCGCGCGAGAAGGGTCGGCAGAGGCGGCCAAGGATCGCTCCGACGCCCAGGCACTCAGTTGTCTGGAGCCGTGACGGACGTCCATGACCTCTTCCGTGTCAGCCGGGCTCGGTAGGCATGCGAGCCGTCAGCGCGCCTCAGCCACGGGAGGTCGGCGAAGGCCTGGGCGACGCTCCGGCAGTGGAAATCGTGCCTTGACGGACCAGCTCCTCGGCGACGTCGTGGAGTTTGCGGTTGCTGGTCTGGCTGAGACGCGCCAGCAGCAGGAAAGCGCGTTCGCTACTGATCTTGTAGCGCTCCATCAGGATGCCCTTCGCTTGCCCGATCACGTCGCGGCGGATAAGGGCCAGAGCCAGTTGGGTCTCCTTCCGGACGCCTGCATAGGCGATGGCGGCGTGGGCGGCGAAGAGTAGACCGACCTGCTCGGACTCATCGGTGAACGCGTTGGGAGTGCGGGCGTACAGGTTCAGCGCACCGAGATTTCACCCTCGACATACAGCTGCAAGGACAGCATGCTCGCCGCCCCGGCTGCACTGGCCCGTTGAGCGAAAAGCGGCCACCGATCCTCCATGGCCAGATCGTCGACGCGCACCGTCTGATGCTGATAGGCCGCGTCCAGACAGGGCCCCTGCTGGGTCTCTTCCTGAATGGCGTCGACCCGGACGGGCAGCTCGCCGGTCGGAGCCTGGGAGGTGACCCGCCGGCGGCCCAACACCACGCTGATCGAGCCTTCCTCGACGCCGGGAATCATAGCCACCGCGGACGCAACGATCGCCGACAGCACGGCCTCTGAGTCGTCCTGCTGGTCAAGGTCACGGGCCAGCGCGCTCAAACCTTCCGCGAGCACGTCGATGTCGGCGGTACCGGTGTCGGCAACCGACGGCTGACCTCGGCCACCGGTCCCGGGACGGTGATTGTCCACGTGACCATCCTTCCTTCCTCGAGACTGACAAGTTCCGCTCACGCGCGAGAACCGAGCCCCGGGCCCTCAACCCAACCGTTGAACCCGCGGCTCAAAGTCGTGCCCCAGGCACGCGGCGCTGCCAGCCTCAACGCTCAGGCGTTGTCGGCCTAGGTGGATAGGGACGTTCGATTGTCAGCGGCCAGGGCCAGCGGCCGAGACGGGCGACCAGCCGCTACGGCTATTACACCTGGTCAGAGGTGGTATCCCCAACGGGATTCGAACCCGCGCTGC
>CAVQCQ010000012.1:0-12272 GCA_963711015.1 uncultured Actinomycetota bacterium | reverse complement strand
TGGGGTGATCAGGCCGAAGACGAAGCCGAATGGGTCATGGCAGGCGAGGCTAGCCGTCCGGCGCGCCCCGCCATTTGTGGTTCGTTCAGGAGTTGGCGGGGTTAGCTCAGGCGGGAGCGTCGCCGAAGTCGGGCACGTGTAGACGTGCACCGCCCTGCCGCGTTGACTGGTGGGCGATGATTCCGGGCACGGTGAAGCGGGCGGCCGCCCAGGCGTTGACCGGTGGCAAGGTGCCCGTCTCGACGGCGCGGGCGAAGTCGTCCACCAAGAAATGATGGCTGCCCTCGTGCCCGGTGGGGACCCCGCGGAAGGCATCGGGAAGGCGGCTGACCTCGTGCACGGCCGCGTGGCCAGAGATGAAAGCGTCCCGCAGCTCGGGGGCGACGTGGGCCAGCGACGGGTCGTCCGGCGACATCGAGGGCCGCGAGTCGATCTGGTCGGAGATCTCAGTGACGCCCTGCTTGTCCTGCCAGTACGTGACCGTCGCCAACTGCTCGAAACTGGCTTCGGTCCCGAAGAACCGGAATCGGGACTCTCGCATGTGTGACGGGTACCCAACCCGGCGCATCTCGTTGATCCGCATGATTCCACCGTCGGACAGCTCAAACAGCGCCGACGCGTTGGAGAAGTCGTTGTCGAACTGGCTGACGGAGCGGTCGAAGACCCCATCGCCTCGCTGATCGACGACCCCTAGCGCACTGACGCTGACGGCATGAGCTGGCAGCGCACCAAGGACCCCACCAATGGAATGGGTCGGGTAGAGCATCGGCGGATAGCTGGCCGTGGCCTTCCACAGCTCGCCGCCGCTGTACTGATAGGCAGCGTAAAACCCGAGGTCCATGTCATGCACGTAGTCGCCTTCGCTGTAGAAGACGCGGCCGAAAGCGTTTTCGGCAAGCTTCTGCCGGGCGTAGATCGTCGCAGGGTTGTAATAACTGGTTTCACCCATCATGTAGGTCAAGCCAGTCTCCACGACCAAGTCAAGGATCTGCTCGGCCTCCTGGACGGTTAGGGCCATCGGCACGGCGGAGTAGACGTGCTTGCCAGCCTTCAAAGCCTCGACGACGAGCGGACCGTGCGTCCAGCGCTGGGTGAAGATCGCCACCGCATCGACGTCGGAGCCAAGCATCTCCTGGAAGCTGCCGACCGCCAGCCCAATGTTCTCGCGCCCAGCCAGCTCCTCAGCCCGATTCGACAGCAGATCGGTCACCCGGACCTCGCTCACCGCCGGGTGCAGCCTGAAGAGCTTGGCAAACGTGCCGGCGAACTGGCCGGCTCCGACCATGCCCAAGGAGAACATCCGTCAATTCCTTCGGGGATCTGTCGAATGGACCGCCGACATCACGACATCCGCCGTCCTCGATTCTCCGAACCTACCGCACTACCTCCGCCTCCGGAGGTGGAGGACCCTAGGTCCCCGCCTGGTCACCGGACGGCAAGTCTCGCCTAAGTCGGGCCCGCGTAGTCTGGGCAGGTGACGGCGCCGGCGCGGGTGCAGCAGACTCCCGGCTGGCTACATGACCAGATCCCGGACCTGCTCGGCTTGGCCACGGCGCTGACCGGCTCCGCCGAGGCGGCTGCCGACCTGGTGGCCCAGACGATCATCCGCGCGCCGCGACGGCTGTCCCGGCAGTCCGCCGCGGAGACGGCGGACGACGACCTGCTGGCGCTTCTCGTAGGCCGGTTCCTGGCCACCCACCGGCGCCGGACCGCCGGCGTCGCCGCAGCCGGTCAGCTTAGTGCGCTTTCCCCGCCAGCGCGGGCCGCCGTCGTCCTCCGCGACGGTGTTGGAATGACGCCACTGACCATCGCGTCCGTCCTGGATCGTCCGCCGGCCCTGGTCAGTGCCGACCTGGCGTCAGCCGGTCCCTGCGCCGACGAGGTGGCGCTCCTGCGGGCCGGGGCAACCGACCTCGAGCAGGTCTACCGCCGTCTCGCCGCCGGCCGTGAGCGGATTTGCACGCGGCGCCGGCGGCTCGTTGCCCTCGGCACCGTGATCGTCCTCGTCATCGGGGCCGCGGTCAGTGTGCCGACGTTCTGGCTTCCGCGGCTGCCGGCCGAGGTGCGGACCGCGGGCGTGTGGCGGTTCAGCCATATCGTCCAACTACCTCGCGGCTGGATTGTCACAGCGCGGGCGTTGACCCCAACCACCGAGACCACACAGCTTCAGCTTCCAGGGCGGAGGCACGATGGCTGTCTTGTTACCGTGCACACTGCCGGCAGCTTCGACGACACCGAAACGAGGCGGCTGAGCGGCGTTCGGGTGCACGGCCGGGACGGATTCGTCGGCCAGGATCCCAGCGGCAACTACCTGCTCGCCTGGGAGTACGCCCACCAAGCCTGGGCCCAGGTCAGCTGCGCTACCACCCGCCTCGACGAGCCGCTGCTGGTCACGACCGCCGAGCGGGTGCGGTTCCGTTCCGCTCCAGCCCGGATTCCGTACCTGCTCACCGCGCTCCCGCAGGGCTACCGGGTGCTCAGCCTCACCGAGTATCCCTTGACGGGCAGCACCGAGCTGCACCTGGGCCGCGACGACATCGAGCCCGGGGAGGTGAACCTGGTGGTCGCCGCCCCGCTCGACCAGTTCGGCGCCACGAGGTTTCGCGGGCGGGTGCTCCGAGTCGACGGTTTCGAGGGGCGCATCAGTGGCGGGGGTGATCCGCGCATCTGCGTCAACCTCTCCGCGAAGGCACTCTGCATACTGACCTACTGGCCGGGCGGCGACTGGCCGGAGCCCGCGCCTGACCCGGTGTGGGCGGCGCCCGCGCTGGCCGACCTAGCCGCGACGATACGGTTGGCTCCAAGCCTCCCCAACCAGCGCACCTGGTTCGACGCCGAGGTTGCGTTGCCGCGCTGACACCGTGCGAGCCCTGACGTAACCCGGGATCTACCGACACCCGATCATCACGGCTTCAGCTGAGCGAACCAGGACGTGAGGTGTTTCGGTTTCTTGACGATGTGACACTCAGCGGTCGGAGCGTGCTCAGCGATGGCCTGCATCAGGACCGGGCGGCTGCGGAGACGCCACGTCAACACCCACCACCAGAAGTCGGCCCGCTCACGCGAGCGGCGGTGCGCACGCCAGACGCACCGAAACAGACCGTAATCCAAGACCATGATGGTATCCGCCTGGTGTAGCCGCGGGGCGAGTACGTCGTAAGGACCGAGGTCACCGTCCATCACCCAGCAGGGCCGGGCGGCAAGGTCGCCGGTGACTCGTGCCCACTCCTCACTTGACAATGGACGAAGGTCTGCTGACCAGAAGTGCTGGTCGAGCTCGATCACCGGTAGACCTGTGATCTGTCCGAGACGCACAGCAGCAGTCGACTTCCCAGCGCCACCGCGGCCGAGAACGACGACCCTCTGCACACTCGCGATGGTGCCATGTAGGCAATTGGCTGGCCCCGCGGGCACGGCGAGGACCTGGCTGTGGCACCAGTAGATCGGGCGGTTGACACACTGCTGATCCGTCGACCCCGTAGCCATCAGATGAGAATGGCCAGCACGCCGGTCCTCGCTGGACGGCGGAACCGGCGCTTGTCCTCGGCGACGTGGCAGTGACGGATCCGTCGACGCTAGCTACTCGTCCTAGAGCCACCATGCAGGGCTGGACCGCCGCCTACGGGCGCGCTCAGTCACGCCTTCCCCGGCTGCTGGACGAGGAGTTCCCAAGGTCCGGCACATCATGAACACCGCCATGGTCAGGGAGCCGACCTAAGGTGTTCGAGGGGGTCGCGTGAGATCGATGCACTACCAGAGCGCGGAGCAGTCAAGATCGTCGCAAGCGGTGAGCGTGCGTTGCAGGTAGGGCAGCCAAACGAACTGCAGATCGGTGTGCAGACCGGCGCGACAGTACTCGACGGCGATGTACACACCCATTGGGACCGTCAGTCGGTAGTCGGTCCACAGCTGGTCCCTGGAGTAGCCGCCGACACCGTGGGCCAGGAGCTGATCATGGTAACGCCGGAGCAGCGGCTTCTCCAGCCGTCGCCGATCGGCGACGGACCAGTCAAGAACAGTCGCGTAGACCAGGTCGTAGACACCAAGCCAGGTGGTCAGGCTCCAGTCGAACGGCTGCCGGTCGATCAGGTAGAGCGGCCTGACTCCGGTGCGTGGGACCAGAATGTTGGTGCAGCCGGGATCGCCGTGGATGATCGTGAACCCGTTCCCGGAGCGGGTCCGTTCGATCATGGCGGCCGGGTGTCGGTCCACGATCTGATCGATCAGGCCGGGCCAGTGGCTGGCCAGCGCGCTCGCGCAGTTCCCCAGCACATGCGGAACGCCGGGTGTGGCTACGTCGACGAAGCGCTGCACGTGAGCCGCGTCGTGGATCGGCTGGCTAGCCGTCGCTAGTCGGTCGGCGCCCCACCAGCGAGCGTGCATCGCAGCCAACCCATCGGCCAGAGCGAGCGCATACTCCAGGGTCGGCCGCCGGTGGGTCGCCTCGACGTGTGTGGCAGTGACGTCATCGAGCAGTAGATGGTAGGCGTGGTCGTCCACCGAATGGGCGGCGTCGTGACACCGGACCAGCGGCGCGTCCCGAACGTCGATGTAGTCGCGGGTGTAGTAGGTGACCTCGGAGTCGCCGAATGACTCCCCGTCGTCGAGGTCGGTGCGAACCATTTTGAGGAACAGGCTGGTCGGACGCTCGCCGGCCGCGTCGGCGGAGTAACGCGGCCGCAGCCGGACGCTGGTCGACCAAGTGCGGCGACGCGCGTCGAATTCGACGGCGACCACCTTCCCGGCAGTGAGGGCGCCGCTGGTCGATAAGGCCATGGTCAGCAGCTCCTGCGTGGCCTGCTCCGCGCAAGTGATGACGGTGGTGGGCATCGGCGATCCGATCTGTACGGCGGGACGCTCCACCGAACCTCCCACAGCGCAACCACGAGGTCCTAGCGGTTTATCGCCCGGACGTGTCGGCGGTCGCTGGTGAAATGGATCTGGGTTCGGTCACCTTCGGATCCGTTCGGTCGCCGTCTACTACGGGTCTGGCCACCCGATCCGAGCGTATCGGGCCACGCGGGCGCGATAGGCGTCGTAGTCGTTGCCGAACCGCCTTGTGAGGTCCGCCTCCTCAGCGAGCACCGACGGATGCTCGGCGAGGATGGCCACCGGCAACGTGGCGAGCACCCACGCCGAACCGCGGAAGACGCCGACGCCGAGATGAATCAGCCACCAGCCCAGATACAGAGGATGGCGGGTCAGGGCGTACGGACCTGTGGTGACCAAGGAGTCGGGTCGCTCGAGATCGAAGGGTTCTTCGGCTGCTCGCCGGCGCTCGCGTAGCGCAGATCCGATGATCAGGCAGCCGGCCAGCGTCAGGATCGACCCCGCCAGCCGCTGCCTGGTTCGCCGGCCCGGGAGTAGGGCCGGCCGGACATGATCAAGGACGACGGAGAGGACCAGCCCGATCACCTGACCCGGCGGGAGCGGAACGTTGGTCACGCCAGAGACTCCTGTCTCGAAGGTCCTGACGGCAGTGGCTGGTATCGCAGTCGCCAGATGAGCATGAGTGCCGTCGCGGCGATGTAGAACGCGTGCAACAGCCAAATCGGGCCTATCGGCAGGCTGAACACGTACACCGAGTGGATGAGGTTGGCCAGGTTGCTGATCGCCAGATTGCCGAGGCTGTAGGAGGTTAGATCATGGGTGCGCCAGGCCTTGATCAACATGGGCAGCACGCTGATCATGAAGAGGACAGGTCGAGACGCTCCCGGCCACTGCTGCGACGTTCATGGCTTCGACGGTAGGAAGATCCCCGAGCGGCGCCGCGTCGGGCAAAGCACCCAAATCGCGGCAACGGTGTGGCTGGGTATTTCTACCCAGCCACGCCCTGCGGGTGCGAGCTAATCAGGTCGACCTCGATCTTCCGGGGATGGAAGAGGTCGATGACGATTGGTTGGCCGTTGTGTCGTGGTGCGGCGGCGTCCCAGATGGCGTGGGCGGTGGGTGATCGGCCGAGGGGGTGGGTGCCGGTGTTGGTGACCAGCCAGATCCAGCCGTGTCGGCTGCGCCACAGGAAGACTCCGGGTGCGGGTTGTCGGACGTGGAGGTGGCCGAAGGTTTTGTGGCGGTGTTCGCGGCGGGCGAGTGGGCCGAGGTTGCCGAGGTTGGTCTGACCGGGCGGTCCGCCGCGATCGGGGGACAGGTAGGGCCGGGTGTGATCAACATCAAGGGCCCGATCGAGGGTTTGGGACCAGGGGTAGTACCGAGGCGGGGTGCCGCAGCCGTAACGGCTTGGCGCATGGCGGGTGGGATTTCGTAGGTGTCGGCGGCGGGCTGGTCGGGGGTGAGCACGGGCCGGACGGTGATGGCGGTGTCGGTGGTGCCGAGCCAGGTCCGCAGGGTGGCCACCGTGAGGGGGCCGATCCCGTCGATGCGGCACACCGCCGCGGGATCGGAGCCGGTCAGCGCGGCCTGGCTGAGATGCACATGCAGCTGGATCCGCGGCCCGCACCGGCAGGAACGCGTCGACAGGCCAAGCGGGGAACGAGGCTGCAGCTGCAATGAGGTGTGGCCGTTGTGTTCGGGGTCCGGCTCCCCGTCCTCGTCGTCGCTGTCGGTGGAAGGGTGTTGGTGGTCGGCCAGCAGTTCCAGGGCCTTGGCGGGGCGGGCGAGGATGCCGATGGCTTTGGAGCGGCGCACGTCGACCGGATCGGGGTCGCCGTTGGTCGCCAGGATGTCGGCGATCCGGTTCACGGTGGCCAGGAAGGACAGGATGTCCAGGCTGGTGCCGCGGGCGATCAGGCTCATGATGTGGTGGTCGTTGGCGCGGCCGACGGCGACGAAGCGGCGGGTGGCGGCGGCCTGCTCCTCGGTGTGGGCGGTCTCGGGGTCGGCCCGTTTCAGGGTGGCGTCCAAGATCAGCTCGAACCGGGCCCAGCCCAGGGTGGCGATCACCGCGTGCACAGCCTCATCGACCTGGGCGGCTTGAGCCCGGGTCAGGGTGCGGGTGGCGGCGGCGACCCGGCGGGCCTTCCAGGCCGCGACCCGGCCGTCTTGCACGGTGGCCCACAGCTTCGGCAGCCGATGGATCAGATCCAACGCATCAGCGATCAGGTGTTTCGCGCCGGTGTAGGTGGTTTCCAGGATCAGCCCGAGCTCACCGGGACAGAACCCGATCACCTTCGGGGTGCCGTCGCCGCCGATCTGGACCGGTTCCTCATCGGCCAGCCGGCGCCGGGTCCGTTCCTGCCCGTCCTCATCGGTGACGGTGGGCAGCCACTCTTCGGGATGCAGATCGGCCCAGCCGGCAGCAATCCGCAACAGATCGGTCTCCGCGGCCCGGCGGACGCGCAGGTTGGCCTCCGCCGCGGCCAACACCCCAGCCGCATCCACCCCCGCCGCCTCGAACATGTCATCGAATCTAAACCACGACACTGACATTGCCTCGTGGCTGAGTTTCGATCCGATTAGCCGCCTAGCTCGTCCTCGATGTGCACGCGGATGATCTCGTCGAAGGAGCTCTCGGCGGTGAACCCTAAGCGCATTGCCCGGCTGGCTTCCAGAGCCGGAGCCCAGGACTCGACCATGCGGATGATCGACTCATCGGGTTCGCGACGGATCAGGCTGACGGCCTGGTCGCCGGCGACGCGGCGCAGGGCCTCGATCTGCTCGCCGACGGTTGCGCTGAGCCCGGGCATGGAGAGGGTCCGTCGTGGACCGAGTGTCCGTCCGTCGAGGGTGGCCGCCCGGACGAGGAACTCAACGGCCGAGCGAGGCGAGGCGTGCCAGTGTCGGACCGTGTCGGGGACCGGGAGGACCGCCTCCTGACCGACCAGCGGCTCGCGCAGGATGGACGAGAAGAAGCCGGAAGCGGCCTGATTGGGTTTCCCCGGCCGGATACAGATGGTGGGCAGCCGGACGCCGATGCCGTCGACGAAACCACGTCGGGTGTAGTCGGTCAGGAGCAGTTCGACGATTGCCTTCTGGGTGCCGTAGCTGGTGAGCGGCGTGTGCAGGAAGTCTTCGGGGATCGGGTTGGGTAACGGCGCGCCGTACACCGCGATCGAGGATGCGAAGACCAGGCGAGGGTGGTAGCCGTCGGCGAGGTGGGCCGCTCGGACAGCTTCGAGCAGCGCCCGAGATCCGTCGAGGTTGACCGCGTAGCCCTTGTCGAAGTCCGCCTCGGCCTCACCGGACACCACCGCCGCAAGATGGAAGATCAGGTCAGGCCGATCCGCCAGGAGCTGCTCGGCTCGGCCCGCCGCAGCGAGATCCGTTCCGACCGTCGCGACCTCTCCGGAGGTGTAGGCCGGTTGCTGCGGGGGATTGACGTCGGCCAGAGTCAACTTTACGATCGCTCTGCCTCCGACGTTCCCGTCGCGGACAAGGCGGGCTGACAGCTTGCGACCGATCATCCCGGCCGCGCCCAGGATCAGGACGTGCATGTCTCGTGCCTTTCTCCGTCGGCGGGGACTACCCTCCGAAGTATGGATCCCGGGCACCTGCAGTCCAAGCAACCTCGGTCGCCGCTAGCCGGCTCGTACGGACATCCCGTGCATCCCATTGTGGTGACTGTGCCGATCGGAGCCTGGGTGTGCTCGCTGGTCTTCGACGTGGTGTCCTTCGTCAGTTCCGAACCGCGGATCTGGAGCGTCGGCGCGATGTGGCTGATCCTGCTCGGCGCGATCGGTGGTGTGGTCGCCGCGGTCCTCGGTGGCATCGATCTCCGCGGCTTGCCGCACGGGACCGCCGTTCTCCAGACCGCAAGAATCCATGCCGGCCTCAACTCAACGGCGACCGGGATCTTCGTCGGCGGGTTCATCTGGCGCTACGCCAGCCGGGACGGCTGGGAATCCTCGCCGATCGGACCGTTGATCATGAGCATCATCGGACTGGCGCTGGTGGGTGCATCCGGCTTCCTGGGCGGCAAGCTGGCCTACCACTACGGCGTACGGGTTGCCGACGAATCGGTCCAGGCTGAGGGGTTCCGCACCAGCAGTTCCTCGACCACGACGTGATGCCGTCAGCTCGTCCCGAGGAAGCGGGCGAGGACGTTCGCGGTCGCCTGCTGGATGCGGGCATCCGTTACTCCCGGCTTGCCCAGCCCGAAGCTCCAGTGATTGGTGCCGCTGGCGAAGACCCAGGCGCCACTTGGCGCCTGGTAGATCGAGGTGTTCGACCGGTCGATGCGGCCAGTCGCGTCGACCACCGGCGATCCCGACAGGATGGCGTAGTTGGTCCCAGCCGGTGATGGGTATTCCGACATGTGCCGGTCGGTCTCGTAGCCGAGGATGCCTGGCACCTCAGTGCCGTCGGTGAAGCCCGTGTCTCTCCAGACCCAGTGAGAGCTGTTCTGAACGACGTAGTTCGCTTCCCGGCCGTTGTCTTTCAAGTGCGCTGTGTACTGGATGCCGACCAGGGTCTGCTCTGGCCGGTTGGCCGGCGGGTCGCGCCAGAGCACGGTGGCGGTCTCGTCCTTCACCGGATCCTCGGCAGCGCTCTTGTAGCAGACCATGACCCGGTCGGCCACGCCCGCCGCTGACGGCTCGAAGCGCACCTGCCAGTAGGCCGTGTTGGAACCGAAGAACCCGAGGTTGACGCCGGTGTTCCGCGCGGCGGTGACGTTGTCCAGCATCGCCTTGGACCAGTACTCGTCATGCCCCACCGACAGGAATCCCTCGAAGTCCAGCAGCCGAATCCCGGACGTGTGAGTATCCAGGTTCGTCGAGTACGCGACGTCGTAGCCGTTCTGCTCCAGCCAGCCGATGTAGTAGCGCTCCCAGTTCCACGAGTTGCCGCCGAACTGACCGGAACCGTTTCCGTCCGCGTACGGGCGCTCGAAGGAGACTTTCGCCGCACGTGTTGCGCCGGTAGCCGCCACGGTCGGGCCGTAGCTGTTGAAGTCGTAGAGGCTTTTCCCGGTCGCGCCGTCGGCTGGGTAGTTGTTGTAGGCCTGGTAGGTGGTGACGCTCTGTTGGTAGAGCAGGTCGGCAGCACGGTCGTCATCGCGGACCACGAACGTGATGTAGCTCTGAAAGTTCGAAGCGTTGGTGAGCAACGCGAGATACACGCCGCTGGTCCACGAGGTCGGGACGATCAGCTCATAGCTTGGCGCCCAACCGCAGTCGATGATGCCGGTGGTGGTGTCCGGGGTGCAGATCTGCTGCAATGTGCCGGCGATCGGGCCAACCCGGGTCATCAGGCGACCGCCCAGACCGCCGTACCACCCCATGCGGAAAATGTCCGCCGTGAAGGTCTGGGCCGGGTTGACGCTCACATGGAAGACGATCTTGCCGCCCTTGTTCACACTGGTTGCCGACGCGTAGCCCTTGATCTGCCCGGTGACGTCGTCGGTCGTCGCAAAGCCGGGTCGTCCGATCTGCCAGTCGGTCGTGCCGGGCTGCTGGTTCTCCACGACGACCGGGTTGGGTCGCGCCCCGCCCGTGACCTTCACCACCACCAGGGCCAGTGTCGCGACCAACGCGAGCAGCAGTACGCCGACCAGCCAACGGCGGCGGCCGGCGAGAATCTCCATGATCGAGGCTAAATCGGGTTGAGGAACTACACCGGCCACCGTAGAAAAATGTGATCAGTCCGGTAAGCGCCTGCTGGCGAGCTGGCGAGAGCTGGCTGGCTGATTGGTCAACTTCGGGGCGGGACACCCCGCTACACTCCCGCCGGTGCAGCCTGTTCGTTACGCCCGGATCGGCGGTGCGCTGTATCTCGTCATCATCGCCGCCGGGATTGTCGGTCCGCTGCTGACCAGCCAGTTGATCGTGCCCGACGACGTTGATGCGACGGCTCGCAACATCGCGGCATCGGCTGAGCTGTGGCGACTGGGCATAGCTGTGGCCGTCGTGGCGCACCTCTGCGACGTGCCCGTGATGCTGATCCTGTTCGTGCTGCTCTCACCGGTCAACAAGAACGTCGCTCTACTCGCGCTCCTCTTCAACATCGTTGCAACCGTGACTCTCGTGGTGATCCAGCTGACCCTCGTCGCCGCGCAACTCCTGGCTGCCGATCAGCCCGCGTTGACCGACGTGGCCATTCAGGCGTATTCGTATGGCGAGGCACTCGGCCTGGTCTTCTTCGGGTTCACGCTCCTGTCAGTCGGGTACCTGATACGGCACTCCGGCTACTTGCCGTGGATCCTTGGCCTGCTGGCGCAGATCGCCGGCGTCAGCTACGTCGTCAATAGCTTCCTCCTGCTGGTCGCCCCTGAGCTTGCGAGCATCGTCTTCCTGATCCCGATCTTCATCGCCGAGCTGTCCCTCGCACTGTGGCTGCTCGTCAAAGGTGTCGATGCCTCCAAATGGGAACGAGCTGCGGCAGGTAGGGAGCTGGCTCCGTAAGTCATGGGTAGGTTGTAGGAAAGCCCCAAGATGGCGAACGGAAAGTCGTCACGACAAGGGGGTTTGGAGCTGGCGGGGGGACTCGAACCCCAACCGCCTGTTTCTCTGGCGACGGTCTGGGCTGGCGTGGCGTATGCACGGGTTGTACGCATCAGGGCTGCTCAGGACACAGATGGCACCGCAGCGGCTTCGGTAGCCTCCGGACCCCCGGGACTTCACGCGCCCCGACCTGGAGCACGTGCTGCCATGATCAGTGAGCGCGAGCCAGGGCTCTGCGCTTAGGAGGTAAGGGGCCGAAATCGCGTGGCCTTCTAGCGACTCAAGGGTGCTGCCAGAGGGCGTTGACGATCTTCCATCCCTCGCGCGTACGCACCAGGTGCAGGTATTCGACGTAAACGGCAGAGCGGACGGTCACGTTTGCGATCTCGCGATGCACGTGCTCGACCTCGACCTCGAGTCCGCGATCAGGGACATCTCGCGTCTTCCCGATCCCCTTCGCCGTGGCCTCGATCATCTCCCGCGCCGTGAGCTTCTCCAGTTCCCCGGGGGCAGGAGCGTCGTCCGGGGATCGCTTGGCCAAATCGGGATGGAGCGTCCGTTCCATGCGGGCGGCGTCGCCATCGAACCAGCCCTCGAAGTAGTCGAGCGCTACGCGCACGATCGCGTCGCGGTCAGCCATCTTCGATTCCTCTTCAGCCACGTCGATCACGATAGCCGCGCCCCACCACGCCGCGAACTCTACGGCGACCCAGGAACCGGCGGAACCCTAACCCGACCGAACTTGCGGATGGGTCTAGCGGACGCCTACGGGTGTCGGGTGCCGGTCGTCCGCCCAGAGCAGGGCAGTTGCCAAGAATGGCGACCGAGCCGAACATGAGCAGCATCGCTCGAAGACCTGATTACAAGGAGGTTCACAGGGCAGCCTTGAGCGCATACGACAGGTATGTGCGCGGTGCGCGGTGGCGGGAGTGACCG
>CAVQCQ010000011.1:0-594945 GCA_963711015.1 uncultured Actinomycetota bacterium | reverse complement strand
CTGTTGCACCGGCTGGTGCACTGTCGGCCCGATGATCTTGTCGCGCATGTTGCTCGTCGCCGGGAGGTCGCCCTGCAGAGGGAGGTGACGCCTCAGTGGTTTCCGCGGACGATACCTCAGGGCGGAGCCATTATCGGTTGGAGTGAGCGTGGTCCCGGCACGCGAAGGCTGCTGACCTGCTGTCTGGAGGTCGAACCCGCGGCCACGGGCGTACTGGCCCATCTGAGCACGACCGCAACCACCGGTACCAGCTGGCCGCTGCCGCCGGTTCTCTCGACGATCCTGATGAAAGCGTGGACCGCACATCTGCTCGCCGGAGTCGCGGCCGCGGCTGAGGCCGATGTGCGGATGAGAAGTTCGGAGGACCGGCGATCACGTAGCCCGTGGATCTAGATCCGCGTGTAGCTGAGGGGGAAGTCGAGCTCCCAGGTCTGGCCCTCGTCGTAGGAGGTCTCCCACGCCCCTCGATCCGGTTGCCGTCCGGTGAGATGGTGCCGACGAAGCGCTGGGAGAACTCCAGCGGCGTGAAGTCGGGCTCGGTACGAAGGAGCGTCCAGGTCCGGTCCTGCAGGCTCATGCGGTAGAGCCGTACGACTCCTCGGGAGTCGAAGTAGTGCTGGAGGTAGCCGTCCGGGGCCAGCGAGATGATCATCAGGCCGTCCGGATACTCCGGCAGCGGGCTGAGCGCTCGCTGGATCAGGAAGCTGCCCTTCAGGTCCCACTCGAAGAACGATCGACCCGGCGGGGCGTCGGGCACTTCGACCTGCTCGATCCATTCCCCGACGAAGATGTCAAGGGCCGCCAGCCGATCGTCACGCTGGTCAGTGTTCATCTGGCTATCACTCCCGATCATGGTGGGCTGCTGGAGCATCAACACGCACTAGGTCAAGTAGGGGTCGGCCCAGGCGCTGATGATCCGGGCCGCCCGCTTGGCCTGGTTTCCGCTCGGTGAGGAGGTGGTCGGCGCCCTCGAGCGACACGAAGCTGCGCGGGTGTCGCGCGGCCCGGAAGATCTGGCTCGCGTTCGCGATGCCGACCGTGTTGTCGGTGGGCGAATGCATCACGAGCAGCGCCCGGCGCAGGGTGCGGATCCGCTCGCGCAGATCCGCCGCGCGTACGTCCTCGATGAAGTGCCGCCGAGCGTGAGCGCCTTGCCGCCGATCAGGAACGGCGCCTCGCCTTCGTCGAGGATGCGTTCGACCAGGGCGTCGTAGTTGTGCTCGACGTGGGCCGGCTCGTACGGCGCGCCGATGCTCACCACGGCGCGGACAGTGTCGACCAGGTGGGCAGCGGCGATGACCGCAGCGCCGCCGAAGGAGTGCCCGACGAGTAGCCGGACCGATGCGCCCGGACTCCTCCATGAACGCCGACCGCTCGAGCGGTGTCGCCGACCTTGTGGGAGAACGAGCCGTCACCCCAGTCGCCCTCGGAGTCGCCGAGTCCGAGGTTGTCGAAGCGGAGCATGCCGATGCCCTCGCGGGCCAGCTGCTTGCAGATGCGGCTCGCCGCGGGCGAGTCCTTGCCGAGGGTGAAGCCGTGGGCGAAGACGCCCCAACCCCGGACGGTGCCCTCGCGGATGGTCGATCAGGCCGGCGAGCCGTGGTCCGCTCGTACTCGCGAACCACACCCGCTCGGCCACGAGGAACATCGTGGCAGATCGTGGCGAGCATCGGGATGGTCGATCCGCAGATGACAAACGGCACTGGTGGCATCTCAGCCAGAGCATCCACAAGATCATCTCGTCGCCCTTGCATCAAAGGGTTGCAGGGGCTGGCACTCAAGCCTCGCCTGAACAGGTACGCCGCTGATCCGATGACCCAGTCCGGGCGAGCCGCTCTGCTCGTCACGACGCGATCTGATGAACTCGCTGAAACGATATCCCCAGCATGGCCCCGATGTCGCGAAGGGGGACTTCTCTCGTCCACGAGTGCGCGCACGAGCTGGCTCGTCTTTGCGGCGGCGTCCTCCTCGAGTCGAGCCGCCTCTGCCTTCTCTTCGTTGATGGCATGGAGCTGCTGTTCTACAGGCACGCCGGCAACGTCCTGGTAGTGGATGTCGACTGCGACTTCGCTGAGTCTGACGTCGAGGGTGACCGCGACAAGTTCACGGGCAGCTTGTTCGACATCGGCGATGCGGCGGGCCTGAGTGAGTCCGTCGATCTCGGGGATGTGGATCATCCACCACTTGCCGTCTCGTGAGACCTATGCGACGTAGGTCTTGTTCATTTCACGCCTCCTCGATGGCCTTCATGATCTTGCGGACCACGCCTGCCGAGATCGTCCGGTGGCCGTCCGGGACTGAGATGCCCTGCCGTTCTTCTCCCACCAGCTGTGACTGCCGGTAGTGCGGATCCTCTGGAAGCCGGCCTCGGTGAGTGCCTTAACGATCTTGCGGGTTGGTTGGTCGCTGACCACCAGACTAGTCTATCCAAGTAGACATAATCTAGTCAAACCAACTATAGCTACTTCGACCTGAAGAACTCGGATTCGTCGGAATCGGCCGGTTCGGTCCTGATCTTGGCTCGGTGTCGCCGCTGAGCTGGCTGGTTCCTCGGGAGGGTCGGTCAGGCGGTCAGGGCGGCGATCTTGGTGAGGTTGTGGGCGAGGACTCCGTGTCCGGTCCAGATCCGGGCTCCTTCGGTGGTGTCGATCATGGTGCGGTCCCATCCGTAGCTGCGTTTGAGGTGCTGATCCGGCCTTCGCAGCCGGTTCGCCATTTCACGGTGCCGCCGGAACGCTCGCCGTCGTTCCTGGGCTTGTCGGGCCTTGCTGGGTCTGCCCTTGCGGGGGATGACGACGTTTCGGACACCGAGATCGTGCAGGTCGTCGTCGACGCCGGCTTCGCCGTAGCCGCGGTCGGCGGTCACCGTGCGGGGTTTCCGTCTGGTGCGTTTGATGACGCGTTCGACGGCGGGTTTCAGCCGGGGTCGCGTCGGCCGGGTTGCCGGGCTGCACGTCGTGGTCGAGGACGATGCCGTCGTCGTTGTCGCACGACCTGGGCCTTGTGGCCGAACTCGACCGGTTTCCCGAGCCGGCCCTTTCGCGATCGGCCGGGCGTCCGGGTCGTGCAGGCTGACCTGCCGGGTCGCACCGTCGGGGATGGTGCCGGCGAGCCGCTGCCGGGTCTGCGCGGCGATCCGCCGGGTCGCGTCCAGCAGCTCGGTCAGGTCGTTCGACCGCCCGGACCAGCCGGCCACGACGCCGCCCCGCCGCCGCATCCGACTGACCGTCGGCCTTCCGCTTGCTCGGCGTCGGTCTTCGGGCCTTGCGCAGCGCCCGTTTGGCGTTGGCCAGCAGCCGTTCGGCCTCGTTGGCTGCGGTCTCGGCCAGGTCGGCGAGCTCGGCGTTCTTGCGCCGCACCACCTCCAGCGCCTCGTCCTTCGCGGCGGCGTTGCGGGTGCGGAGCTTCGCGTTCAGATCATGCGCCCGACGACCGGCGGCACGGGACCGGTCCCGGAGCTTGGTGCGGACCGCGCCACCGGCGGCCCGGATCCGCCGGCCGGTCGCGGCGATCCGGTTGACCGCCTTGGCCAACAGCCCGGAGTCGGTCGGATACGCCACGTTCGCCGGCACCACGGTGGTGTCGACCCGGATCCGAGTGCAGCGCAGCACCTTCGCCTCGACCGCTTTCGCCAACAGGGCCTCGTTCAACCCGTCGACCGCGGCCGAGCCGCAGCGGGTGGTCAGCTTCATCAACGTGGTCGGGTGCGGCACCGGCTGGTCGATCCCGATCCGGCAGAACTGCCGCCAGGTGATCGAGTCCGACACCTCCCGGCACAACGACTCGAACCCCAGCCGGTAGCGGAACTTCAAAAACATCAACCGCAGATAGGTCTCCATCGGCGTCGACGGCCGACCCATCCTGCGGGTCGAAGAACGGCACGAACGGGGCGAAGAACACCGGATCGTCCAACAACACGTCGACCCGGGCCAACTCGGCCGGGAGCCGGCGCAGTTCCTCCGGCAGGATCGCTTCCCACAACGTCGGCTGATCAGCTACGGTGCGCAACATGAATGGTCTCAATCCCTTCTAGCCCAAGGGGTTGAGACCATTCTCCCTTGTCAGAGCCACATTCAGCCGCTCGACACGCCTCGACTTTTTCAGGTCGAAGTAGCTAGTTGACCATCGCGGTTGAAGCCACGGCCGACCCACAGCCATTCGCATCGCAGACGGTGGTGCGCAGTTGCCGGCACCACCAAGAATGCATTCGAGGAGGACTCTCTGTGGGGGGCGGGGCTTGAACCCGCGACCGGAGGATTATGTGATCCTGGACAGTCTGATTTGGCCCCAGGGTGACGGTTTGATGTGGCCCCACCTGGCTGCGGCCGATCCTGCTCGGCTCGGCGTGCTGACCGACACGCCGGGCGGTTGTGACGGTTTGATTTGGCCCCACCTGACGGTGGTGATCAACAGTCGTTGTTGATCATCGGAGAGGGGCCGGGGTGGAGTCGAGGGTGGAGTTGTTCGCGGCGATCCGCCGGGATCGAGCGGGTCGAGGAGTTGTCGATCCGGGAGTTGGCGGAGAAGCATCATGTGCATCGGCGGACGGTGCGGCAGGCGTTGGCGTCGGCGATCCCGCCGCCGCGGAAGATCGCCGGTGCGGACGGCGCGGGTGTTGGAGCCGTTCAAGCCGGCGATCGACGCGATGTTGCGCGCCGATCTGGACGCGCCGCGGAAGCAGCGGCACACCGCCCGCCGGGTGCTGGCCCGGCTGGTCGACGAGCACGGCGCCGACGGGTTGTCGTACTCGACGGTGCGGGACTACGTCGCGAAACGGCGGCCGGAGATCTGGGCGGAGGCGGGCCGGTCGAGCCGCGGAGGCGTTCGTGCCGCAGGACCATGCGTTCGGCGCCGAGGGCGAGGTCGACTTCGCCGATCTGTGGGTGATCCTGCGCGGGGTGAAGACCAAGACCCACCTGTTCACGTTCCGGCTGTCGGCGTCGGGCCGGGCGGTGCACCGGGCGTTCGCGCACCCAGGGCCAGGAGGCGTTCCTGGAGGGCCACGTGTACGCGTTCGACCGGCTGGGCGGGGTGCCGGTCGACATGATCCGCTACGACAATCTGAAGGCGGCGGTGTCGCGGGTGCTGATCGGCCGGAACCGGCTCGAGTCGGACCGGTGGGTGGCGTTCCGGTCGCACTACGGCTTCGACGCCTTCTACTGCCAGCCCGGCGTCGACGGCGCGCATGAGAAGGGCGGGGTGGAGGGTGAGGGCGGCCGGTTCCGCCGCACCCACTGCGTCCCGATGCCGGTGGTCGACTCGATCGCGGAGCTCAACGAGCTGCTGGCCGCCGCCGACGCCAAGGATGAGCACCGCCGGATCGGCAACCGCCCCCAGACCGTCGGCCACGACGGGCAGCTGGAGCGGGCGTCGCTGCGGCCGCTGCCGAGCGAGCCGTTCCCGACCTGGCTGACGTTGACCCCGCGGGTCGACCGGTATGCCCGGGTCACGGTCCGGCAATGTCAGTACTCGGTGCCGGCGAAGCTGATCGGCCGGACCGTCCGGGTCCAGCTCGGCGCCTCCCAGGTGCGCGATCTTCGACCGGCCGACGCCAGGTCGCGGTCCATGAGCGGGTCGATCGCCCGCGGCGGCCAGTCGCTGATCTTGGACCACTACCTGGAGGTGCTGCAGCGCAAGCCGGGCGCGCTGCCCGGCGCGACCGCGCTGGCCCAGGCCCGCGCCGCTGGCGCGTTCACCCCGACGCATGACGCGTTCTGGGCGATGGCCCGGGCCCGGCTCGGTGACGCCGCCGGCACCCGGGTGTTGGTCGAGGTGCTGCTGCTGCACCGCCAGCTGCCCGCCGCCGACGTCGATGGCCGGGATGACCGCCGCGATGCGGCTGCAGACAGCCTGTCGGCGGACGTGGTCGCGGTCGAGGCCCGCAACGCCGCCGGCCGGCCCGACCCTGTCCCGCTGTCCTTGCGTCCTGCCCCGGGCGAAACGCCGCGACGGCGAGCGACCTGCCAGCAGGTGACGGTGCTGCCGACCGATCCGCGGCCGCTGCCGACCGTCGCACCACTACGACCAGCTGCTCACCCTCGACGCAACCGCCTCGAGCTGACCTGAAGGAGTCGACGATGACCAGGAGACCACGATGACCAGCCGACGCCAGCCGACCGAGCCGGCCGCGACCGCGGCGATCGAGGCCGGCTGCCGCACCCTGCGGCTGCCGACGATCCGGACCCGGTTCGCCGAGATCGCCGCCGCCGCCGAACGGGAACAGCTCACCTACCTCGGGTTCCTCGCCGAGCTGGTGATGGCCGAATGCGACGACCGCACCCACCGCCGCGCCGTCCGCCGGCTCCACGCCGCCGGCTTCCCCCGCGCCGAAACGGCTCGAGGAGTTCGACTTCACCGCCAACCCCGCCATCAACCCGGCCACGCATCCACCAGCTCGCCGCCTGCGACTGGGTCCGCGACGGCCAGCCGCTGTGTCTGATCGGGGACTCCGGCACCGGCAAGACCCACCTGCTGATCGCGTTGGGCACCGCCGCCGCCGAGCACGGCCACCGGGTCAAGTACACCCTGGCCTCGAAGCTGGTCAACGAGCTCGCCGAAGCCGCCGACGACCGGCAGCTGTCCCGCACCGTCGCCCGCTACGGCCGCGTCGATCTGCTCCTGCTCGACGAACTCGGCTACCTGCAGCTGGACCGCCGCGGCGCCGAACTGCTGTTCGAGGTACTCACCGAGCGTGAGGAGAAGGTCCAGCATCGCGATCGCCTCCAACGAAGCCTTCTCCGCGCTGGACCAAGACCTTCACCGACCCACGGCTCTGCGCCGCCATCGTCGACCGGCTCACCTACAACGGCCACATCATCGAAACCGGCACCACCTCCTACCGGCTCGCCCACGCCCGCGCCGCCAGAACCAAGATCACCAACGACCAAGATCACAAGGAGGCGTCGTGAACCACAACCCGGCCACCCACGTCTCGATCGACCGCGTCGACCTGTCCACCGCAGCCTTCTGGCTCGGCCAGCTCGCCCGCTGGCTGGACGACCCCAACCACGCCAGCCAGTTCTCCTGGGACCTCTTCGACCTCCCCGAGGACTACCGACCACCCCTCACCGTGGTCATCGCCAGCATCACCGAGCCGCTCATCACCGCCCTACAAGTGGGGCCAAATCAAACCGTCACCCCGGGGCCAAATGAACTTGACACAAGCATCCTGAGAGCGATTCCGCCTAACGGCGTGCTAGAACGCTTGGCACGCGGGCTGCCGTGAGCGTAACCGGTCAAATCCCTTGGTGTAGCGATTGGTGGACCTGACCATGATCACTTCTACCACCACCAAAGTTCGGCGCTGTGGTCGCGATCGAGGCCCGGGCCCGACTGGCGATGATCAACGCCGGGTGAGGCGTGCGCATCCCGCTGGTTCAGAGACCTTGCCTCCTGCCCGGAGCGCGTGGTCTCTGCGTCAGTACCTCAAGATCATTCCAGTGGGTTGTGCCACCTGTCCTTCGCCATCTGCTCGGGGTCGTTCTCCTCGAACGAGAAGGTGCCTCCATAGCGGTCACCGGCCTGCGGCTGCCCTGTGCTCACGTCGGCGCCGAGAAAGTTCAACCTGGTGGTCCGGAAGTACTCCTCCGCCTGGGCGCGGGCCGACTTCTCCAGGTCTTCTCGGGTATTGCCGACCGCATATGCGTTGAATCGATAAGCCACCTGCATAGCCTGCCGCACACGCGCGTCGTGTCGGGCCTGTCCCGCCCCGGTCTGGTCCGGCACATGGGAGATGCTGGGCCCGGACAGCAGCCGGAGATGGTGGTGGGTTAGCCGCTGGGTCGTACTCCTGTAGCGACCCCCGGCCGCGCTCAAAGCCGACCCGCACCTCCGACGTCTACGCTCCACCATGGCCGCGAGCAAGGGCGTCGACGTCGCCCAGGTCATCGCTTTATACAGGGACGGACAGCCTCACGCGACGCTGGCCGACGAGATCAGCTCAGACGACGTCAAGACGGCATTCGCGAAAATGGGTATCTTGACCGACACGGCATCGCTGCGGCGGTACCCCAAGGCGGCGTGCGGCTCAGGCGGGAAATCAGCTGCCCGCCTGAGCTGCTCCACGGCGCATCACGGAGTCGAGGGTTCCTATCGACGAGCGATCCGCGCGTCAAAAGATGTGCGGCTCGGGTAACGCCAACGCCAAGTCCGAAGCAACCAGCGACCAAGGCGGCTAGGGCGACCTTCTCGACAGCTCCGGTCTCCGGCCGAGCTATGGCCATGACCAGCGAGACGGCGACAGTAGCCAGGAGCAGCAACGCAACGATCCGGGCCATCCGAACGAGCGCGATCATCTCATAACGGTATTGCTGCAACGGGGTCGCTCTGCGGTCGTCGCTACATCCGTAGCAGGCTCGCAGCGGGGTGGGGGATCACTGCGTCAGTTACGCCAGCTGGTCGACCATGTCCAAGGTCGCCGCCTCAACGAAGTCGGAAGGCTTGGGGTGCTGCGATAGTCGTTCTGGCAGGGCGTGGTATCTCTCCTCTGCCGCCTCGAAGCCGTCCGCCCCGGAGTAGCCGACTAGCCACACAAACCGGTCGTGCGGCCGATCCACCCACGCGCCGACGATCTGGAAGCCTTCTTGCTGCCGCAGTGGCACGATGCCACGCTCCCAGCCTGCGATCCAGTCGTCCATGTGTCCGGGTGGATTCGGTAATCCCGCAGCTGGATTTCCATGGCATCGAGTATCGCCCAGACAGTTCCAGAGGAGGACACTCCAAATATGGCCAAACCGCTGAGATGTCGGCTGAAACTGCACGCCTGGGAGGATCGGGAGAACCCCGAGACCCATGATCACTACCAGGTATGCCGGCGCTGCGCCGCCTATCGGGACAGAGGACGTGCCGCGCCCGGTGCGGGAGCGGCGGGTTTGCAAGGCCTTGGCGGCGGGGGCGGGTGACCCGTTCGGCCGTAATCACCAGGTGAACCCCCCTCAAGGGCGGCCCCTCAAGGATCAACCGCCCAACACCTTATTCGGGATGATGCGTCGTGGGGGTTCATCCCTCCATCGTCGAGGCAGTGACCACCCGGCTGATCTCGAGGCTATAGATCGCTCAGATGGGGTTCGGCTTGGCCGACCGACTGGCCATGGCAGACCGCTTCGGTGTGGGTGGACGACTCCGAGTTGGCCGACTCCAGGTACGTCGGCGGGACCTTGGCACAGACCTCGTATTAGCTCTTTGAACTTGATTGGAGTCGTAGAAAACCTGGTCAGACACGACCTTTGTGGGGCGGGCGGGGCTTGAACCCGCGACCGGAGGATTATGAGTCCCCTGCTCTGACCGGCTGAGCTACCGCCCCTTGCGCTGTCACCTGAATCGGGCCTGCGCCCGGTCCAACCTCGTGTATACCGCAACATCAGGGTGCAGCTTGGTCGTTGCACCCTCCGCAGCACACTGTGTGCATGCCAGGAGATCTGATGGTGCCTCTCACATCGGAGGAGCTCGCCGGCCTGAAGCGCCTGCGAACCAACGCCGAAGAACGGAATGCACTCAACGCACTCATCCCCGCCTCACACGCGGTGACCTCGACGAGCACCGAAGCTCAGTTGGTCCACGCCCTCGTCGTTGTCGGACTGCGCGCTGTTCATCAGGCTCTGGCTGACCAGTCGGACGCGACGGAGGCTGCGACTCAAAGCGGCAACAAGGAGCGCCGGAGCATCACCAGGCAGCCACGTCCTTGCTGGACCGAGGTCCGGTGAGGTCCTTCCCGGGGAAGGGCGCAGGCTAAGGTCAGCCTCGGACACGAGGAGGGCGCGCGAATGGTAGAGCGAATCTCAGCAGAGTTCGACGTGCTGGACGAACGCTTCCAGGGCATCGGTGGCGACCGGCACGTCGATCGGCTGTTCGGCGACGGTCGTTGGCTCGAGGGTCCGGCGTACCACCCGGCGGGCCGATTCGTGCTCTTCAGTGACATCCCGAATGACCGGATCCTCCGCTACGACGAGATCAGCGGCCGGGTTGACACCTTCCTCGCTCCGGCCGGCTTCACCAACGGTCGCACGGTGGATCGTCAGGGCCGGTTCGTCACCTGCGAGCACGGCGCCAGGCGCGTGACGCGCACCGAGCACGACGGGACGCTCACGGTTCTCGCCGAGAAGTTCGAGGGCAAGCGGCTGAACAGCCCCAACGACGTCGTGGAGCACTCCGACGGCTCGATCTGGTTCACCGATCCGAGCTATGGGATCAAGACCGACTACGAAGGCCATGCGGCCGAGGAGGAGATCGGCAGTCATAACGTCTACCGGGTCGACTCGGGATCCGGCGAGCTCACGGCCGTTGCCACCGACTTCGCCCAGCCCAACGGGCTGGCGTTCGCTCCCGACGAGCGGCAGCTGTTCATCGTGGACAGCGAGCTGCATCACATCCGGGTCTTCGACGTTGATCACGGTGAGCTCTCCGGGGGAGATGTCTTCGCTGCCGACGACAAGGGGTACGACGGCATCCGGTTCGACCATCGCGGCCGGCTTTGGGGCGGGGCGCACGACGGCCTGCACTGCTACGACCCGGACGGCACCCTGATCGGCAAGTTGCTGCTGCCCGAGATCACCGCCAATCTCGCCTTCGGTGGAGAGCAGCGCAACCAGCTCTACCTGACCTCGACGACATCACTCTTCAGCCTGCGGGTGAACTTCCGGGCGGCGACGTACCCACGCTGACTTCCGGCTGAACCCCGAGCGTAGAGTCGGCCCGCAGGTCGACCAAGTGCTCGGGGAGTCCACTGTGCTACATCCGCCGTCGCGGAAGGGGCCCGATCCCCGGCTGATCACAGCAGGCGAAGGTCGCTTGCTCGCCCTCTCCACGTCGTTGATCATCACGATGATCATCGTCTCGACGCTGATCCGGCCCGAACCTTGGATGCAGACCGTGGCTCTCTTCGGCCACCTGATCTGCCTGACCGTGGGCTTCGGGTCGGTGATCGCCGTGGACTGGTACGGCCTGCTCTTCCTGCTCCGCCTGGTCCCGATGCGGGCCGTTCTGATGCAGGCGCATCGGATGACACCGTTGATCTGGCTCGGTCTACTCGGCCTGGTCGTGACCGGCTCGATCCTCAAGCCTGAGCTGGATCAGTCGATGGTGCTGCTCAAGATGGCCGCCGTGTTCGGCACCGCCGTTGTCGGTGTGCTCGCCCTCGGCGTCAAGCGGCAGATGCTCCGTGTCGAGCCGCAGCTACCGAGATCACTGATGCTGCGCGGCATGGTGCTGACCGCCGCCTCCCAGGCACTTTGGTGGACGGCCATCGTGGCGGGCTTCCTCACCGACCTTTCCCGTCGCTGAGTGACTTTCGGTCACTGACCGTCTGCGCAGGTTTGGTTTCCCGCCGCGTCGATCGCGCACACTTCCACGCTCGTCGCTCCCGCCGGAAGATCGGCCCGGAACAGATTCTCCCCGTACCAGATCATCGAACGTTCGCCACCGTCCCATCGGGCGGTGACCGACCGCCAGTCGTGGGGCATGTTCGGGGTGCGGTTGTCATGCACTCTGGCCAGCAGCTCCCGTCCCACTACGGCGGCCTGCACCACAGGTGGTGCTGTATCGGGCTTCAACACCGGCGTCCCGAAGTACACCTTCTCGTTCTCGTGACCCGATACCTCACCTTGAGCCTCGACGACATCGAACCTGCCGTCGCCGTTGAGATCGGCGACGGCGAGGCCGAGCGTGCCTTGGCTCGCCGGCGCGTCGAAGACATCCTGCGCCAGCGAGAGCCGGCCCGATCCGTCGTTGATCAAAAGCCGATCAGGGCCGTCCAGTGAACCGACCAGGAAGTCCGCATCTCCATCGGACTCGACATCGAGCGCGACGACCGCGTTGTCGTCCCATCCCGGATTGGCTGTTTCCGGCCACCACTGATCCGTCGCATCAACGAAGGCGCCGGTTCCGTCGTTGCGAAAGACGTGCTCGGCAAGACCGGCGGACCGGCCAACTCCATCGTTGATCGTGACCAGGTCAAGGAATCGATCTCCATCAAGATCAATCGGTGCGAACTCGTAGTTGTTGGTGAAGGCAGGCATCCGCTCCTTGGAGGCGTCGGTGAAGGTGCCACTCCCGTCGTTGGTGAAGAGCAGGCTGGTCGGACAGATCTTGCAGGACACCGCGAGATCAAGATCCCAGTCGTTGTCGACATCGACCAGCTCCAAGTCCCAGCTGAACTGGACGAGCGTCTTCGGCATCTGCGCCGGCCTGGCGGTGAACCTTGCTGACCCGTCGTTCAGCCAGAGCACTACCTTCCCGCCTGGGCTTGACATCGGGTTGCCGTCACCCCAGTCGGCGAGAACGATGTCCAGATCTTGATCACCATCGACATCGCCGAACTCGAGGTCTCCGACACTCAGATCGGCCACCGGGAGGTTCTTCGGGGTCGCATCGGTCCAGCGACCGTCGGAGTCGCCAAGGTACAGACGACTCTGGGTGCCGTACGTCGTACCAAGGACGACATCCGCCGCGGAGTCCCCGTTCAGGTCCGCTACCTTGATCACCCGCGCCAGGGCCTTCGTACTGCCGAAGACTCGCTTTGTCGCGTCCTCGAAGTCACCGGACCCGTTGTTGACGAAGACCCGACTGGCGACGGGCTGACCGGCGGTGTCGTAGTCCCCGCCGTTGGCGAACAGTAGATCGACATCGCCGTCACGGTCGATGTCGGCGAGCTCGACCTTGTTCGTCCAGTCCGCTGTCACGCCGAGGCTGTCCGCTGTGGCGTCGGCCCAGGCACCCGCGAACGATGACGACTGGGGGCCCGCGGTCGCTGCGGTTGTCGATGGGACGGACGAGACCGGCGGGCTCGACACGTCCGGACTCTCACCGGGCCGGGCTGCTGTGCAGGCCGTTGCGGTCAGCAGCACCGCCACCACCGTGGCCGATTTCCGGAACATGGAAAGCCCTTCGCGCTCCAGCACCTAGCTGCAGCGTCTCACGCCAGCCATGTCGAAGGTGGGGAATCGTCGAATCTCCGGGTTGGACAACGCGGCGCTGTCGCAACCGGGCCCATCCCGTCATTCTGATCGTCCGCTATCGTGGCGGGCTCTCGCAGCGACCTGTTCCGCCGTCGAGCCGTCCGGAACCGGCGCGTACGCCGGCGCAGGTCGACGAAGCCGGCGCCGCTGTGCGACCACGATTGCCCCGGTGACCCACGCAACCCCGAGAATCGCCGTCACCGAGGCCAGCAGATGCTGCGACCAGGTCCAGAGCAGCTCGATGTCGGCCCCGTTCGGCAGCCGACGGAACGGCGCTGCCGCCACCCAACCCACGAACACCCAGCCGAGGGCCAGGAACCAGTCCGGGAAGCGACGCCCGGGCGGTCGCCGCTCGGCCAGGCAGACCGCCAGCGGCACCACCCAGACGAAGTGGTGCAGCCAGGACACCGGCGAGGCCAGCAGCCCGGCCACGCCGCACAGCGCCACGGCGAACCGGACCTCGCCGAGCCGGTGCCACAGCGTGGCCGCCCAGACCCCGGCCAGCGCGACGATCGCACTCAGCGCCAGCCCAACGATCACGGGTCGGGAGCCAAGGCCGAAGACCCGCACGACGTCGGCCATCACCGACTGGTTGGTGTAGTAGATGATGCTGCCGCCCAATCCGGTGTCGCCGCCAGCCAGCCGGGTCCAGAACTCCAGCGATGCTCGCGGCACCATCGCCCAGCTCAGCACCGTGACGGCCAGTCCCGTGAGCACCGAAACCACAAAGGCGCGGCGTTTGCCGGTCGCGAGCAGGTAGAGGACGAAGATCGCCGGAGTGAGCTTGATCGCCGCGGCCACGCCCGTCAGCACTCCGTCGGGAAGCAGCCGCCGGGGCAGGACTCGCGGACCGGGGGCCAGGTCCAAGACGACGAGGGCGACCAGGAAGATGCCCAGCTGTCCGAACACGAGCGTCTGCAGCACCGGTTGCACGAAGTAGATCGCCACCATGGACACCACGCTGAGCACCCACCCGGACAGGCCGTAGCGATGCAGCACCGCCACCAGCGCCAGGACCCCGGCGGTCGTCCAGCCGATCTGCACCACGGAAAGCGGCAGCAGCGCCAGCGGCACCGCCAGCAGCGCGGCGAACGGGGGATAGATGAACTGCAGCTCTCCGGGTAGGTCGTAGAAGTTCCTGCCGGCGAGAAGTACTGAGCCGGCATGCCGGTACACGTCGAGGTCGACCATGATCGGCTTCCAGGGCACCGCGGTGCCCCCGCTGAACGTCGTTGCGCCGACGTAAAGGCCCACCAGCACCGGCGGCAGGCAGATCGCGATCCCGCGCAGCAGCCGCCGGAGGACAGCAGCTCCCATCAGCTCGGCTCGGCGTCCAGCCAGCCCATGATCGTCTCACCCACCCCGGAGTGGGCGTTGCCAGGCACGACTGGGAAGTCCAGGGCCAGCAGGGCGGGGTGGGCGTTGGCGACCACCCGCGGCATTCCGGCCCAGCGGAGCATGGCGACATCATTCGGCATGTCCCCGAAGGCGGCAACCTGCTCCGGGTCGATGCCGAGCCGCTCGCAGCAGCGGACCAGCATGGTCGCCTTGCTCACCCCGGGCGCGCTGATCTCGACCAGTCCGAACTCGCGTTGCTGGGAGTGGGTTGCGGTCAGCGTGTCGCCGACCAGGTCCTGCACCTCCTCCAGCAGGTCGTCCGGAGGGACCGCGCGACTCAGCACCAGCATCTTGACGAACTCCTCCGCGTACGCGATCTCCTCGGCCGGCCCGGTGAACAGCGCCGGCTCGTCACCCCGGTCGGCCGGCCAATGCCGGTACGGGGGCTCATAGCCGAACCGCGTACCCGACTCGAAGGCGAAGGAGGCGTCCGGCACCGCCGAGCGGATCGCGACGACGGCGGCGAGGGCGACCTCGGGATCGATGATCACCCGATCGACCATGGTCCCCGAGCCCAGGTCGTACAGCACCGCGCCGTTGCTGGCGATCACCGTCGGGTGCGCGCCCGGCAGGTCGGCGATCACGTCCAGCCAGCGCACCGGACGGCCGGTGGCGAACAGCACCGGAATGCCGGCCTCCTGTGCGCGCAGGACCGCCGAGGCGTTGCGTTCGCTGACGGTGCCGTCGGGGGAGAGGAAGGTGCCGTCCAGGTCAGTGGCGATGAGCGCGGGTACGCGGGTGCGCGTCCACATCTATAGTCGCGAGCCCGGTGTGGTGGGCGGGGCCGGAGACCCCGTGCCGCTTTCGGTCGGCACACCGGGCCCAGAGACGGTGGTCCCCGGCGAGGGGGATCCGGATGGTGATCCGCTGCCGGACTGCGAGGGGGAGCCGGAGGGCGATCCGCTGGCCGGGGACGACCCTGGTGAGGGCGAGCTGGACTGCGGTGGCGGGCTGCCCGAGTTGCCGGTCGGCGGCGGTGGCGCCTGGGGCGGCTGGTTACGGAAGAGCAAGATCGCGATGAGCACCGCGAGCGCGGCGAGCAGCAGCATCAACAGCCAGGACACCAGGATGGTCCGCCAGCCGGCGCGGTCGTAGCGTCCCGGCCAGGGCAGCGGCCAGAGCCGGGCGAGTCCTGGCTTGACCCGCTCTATCCAGTACTGCTGGTAGTCCGGGCCGGATGGCATCCCCTGCGGCGGGAGGGTTGCGAGCTGCACCGCATCGAGAATCCGCTCGGCCTCGGAGGCCGCCGCCGGCGAACCGTCGTACGCCAGTGCGGCCCAGGGCGCGGGTTGCCGGGCATCCGGCGTCACCGGATCGTCCTCGGGCGTGAACTTCCGACCGAGCCGCCCGGTGTCTTGGCCTTCGCCGCCGCGGGCCAGCACGGTGTCGATGTGCAGGGCGTTGATCTCGCCCGCGAAGCGGGAGCGCGCCGCGGCGTCGGCGGCCGCGCCCTGGGCCAGCAGCAGCACCATGACCGGCTGGTTGTCCGCATCGTGCGCGGTGAACGCGATGCCGGCCGGGCTCGCCCTCAACCGGGCGTCGAGCCAGTACGGGCCGACCTTGGGCGGGTCGTCAGGGAGCAGCGGGCTGACCGGGGTGTAGGTGGGCTCGGCCGGGTCGGCTGGGAACGGCCAGCCGGGCGGCGGCGTACCCGGTGGTTGTTCAGGCGTCGACATCGGTCTCCATCTCGCGGGCCCGCTTGGGCACGCAGAGTCTAGTGCGCAGTCGAGCCCACCTCTCAGACTCGACCCGCCCCCCTTGCGGTTTCGAACGCAGCGTTCGATCCTCGCGCTGCACGCCGGAAGTATCGGGAGTCCAGCGCGAGAAACCGACGCAGCGTCCGAAACTGCGGGGGGCGCCGAAACCTGTGAAGCCGCTTGTCGAGGCTTCTACGCTGGGCCTTTGGGTCTGCGAGAATGACCGTCTGTCGCGCGGCGGGGAGACTGGCCTTTTCGTCGCGGGCAGACTCGAGCAGCACCTGAAGGACCAGCAACAGGAGATTGTGTGAGCAGTCCGGCGTACGGCGCCCCCACCAGCCAGGCCCCGGCCAGCCCTCCCGCGGGCCAGCTGGGCAACCAGCAGGCCTCGAAGCTGCTCGGCGACGCCATCGCCCAGGTGCAGCGGATCATCGTCGGCCAGGAGCACATGGTCGAACAGCTCATGGTCGGCCTCCTGGCAAGGGGCCACATCCTCCTCGAAGGCGTGCCCGGCGTGGCCAAGACGCTCGCCGTACGCAGCTTCGCGACCGTGGTTGGCGGAGAGTTCGCCCGGATCCAGTTCACGCCGGATCTGGTCCCGTCCGACATCGTCGGCACCCGGATCTACAAGGCCAGCCAGGAGAGCTTCGACGTGGAGCTGGGCCCGGTCTTCGTCAACTTCGTGCTCGCCGACGAGATCAACCGCGCTCCGGCCAAGGTGCAGGCCGCGATGCTCGAGCTGATGGCGGAGAAGCAGGTCTCCATCGGCGGCACCACCTTCCCGGTGCCGCAGCCGTTCATCGTGATCGCCACCCAGAACCCCATCGAGTCCGAGGGCGTCTACCCGCTGCCCGAAGCCCAGCGCGACCGCTTCCTGCTCAAGGTCGACGTGCCCTATCCCGCGGGCAACGAGGAGTTCGAGATCCTCCGCCGGATGAGCGTCGACCCGCCGACGGCCAACCCGGTGCTCAACCCACAACTGATCTTGTCCCTGCAGCGCCAGGCGCAGGACGTGTTCGTGCACAACCTCGTCGCCGAGTACATTGTCCGGCTCGTGCTCGCGTCGCGTACGCCTGCTGAGTTCAACCTGCCCGATCTCACGTCGGTCATCCAGATCGGCTGCAGCCCTCGGGCCACCCTGGGCCTGGTCGCGGCGTCGCGCGCCCTGGCGTTGATCCACGGCCGGGACTACGTGCTGCCGACCGACGTGCAGGCCGTCGCCCGAGACGTCATGGCTCACCGGATGGTCCTCGGCTTCGATGCCGTGGCCGACAACATCGCACCGGCCCAGGTGATCGAGCGGATCCTCGCCATGGTGCCGCCGCCGACGCCGGTCTGGAACTCCACGAACAACCAGAACCACCAGCCGCAGCACCAGACGTCGGCCGCTCCCGTGCCGTACCCGCCACCCCCCGGCCGGCCGCATCAACCCGACTTCGGTTAGGCCTGACCGCCGTCATGTCGACTGGACCTGCGCCGGCGTACCCCCCGCCGACCGGCGCACCGGTGAACTTTCCCGCACCGACCGGGGCGCCGGTGCAGTACGCCGCGCCCGAGCTCGGCGCCGTCGGCTCCGTGGTGGGTACGCCGACCAGGCCGACCATCCCGCTCAACAAGCTCGCTCCCGAGGCGGCGCTGCGACGGCTGGAACTGACCATCGTTCGCCGCCTCGAGGGCTTCCTGCACGGCGACCACATGGGCCTGCTGCCCGGCCCGGGCTCGGAGACCTCCGACGCCCGGATCTACGTCCCGGGCGAGGACGACGTACGCCGGATCGACTGGGCGGTCACCGCCCGGACCACCCAGCCGCACGTGCGGGACACCATCTCCGACCGGGAGCTGGAGGTCTGGGCGCTGATGGACGTCACGCCTTCGATGAACTGGGGCACCGAGGGCGTCACCAAGCGGGACCTCGGGATCGCCGCCATCGCCACGATCGGCTTCCTCAGCCAGAAGATGGGCGACCGGTTCGGCGGCTACATCATGCGCCCGGGAAACCTGCGTCGGATGCCCGCGCGGTCCGGCCGCTCGGCGCTCTACGGCCTGCTGCGCCGGATGCTGACCGAGCCGTTCGTGCCCGACCACGCCACCGGCCCGATGACGCTCGCCGCCGCGGTCGAGCAGCTGTCCCGCACCCAGCGCCGCCGTGGCCTGCGGGTCGTGGTGTCGGACTTCCTCACCCCGGGCGATCATGAGCTGGACCCCAACGTCGAGCCCGACTGGGAGCGGTCGATGCGCCGGCTCGGGGTGCGTAACCAGGTGCTGGCGGTGGAGGTGGTGGACCGGCGCGAGATCGAGTTCCCCGATGTCGGCGACATGCTGATCCGCGATCCAGAGACCGATTTCGAGCGGTACGTCAACACCGGCGACAGCGACGCGCGGGCCCGGATGGACGCCGCCAGCGCCGCCCAGCGGGAACGAATCCGAATTGCGCTTCGTCGTGCTGGTGTCGGGCATATCCAGCTGCGGACGGACCGTGACTGGGTCCAGGACATCGCCAGGTTCGTGCTGGCCTACCGCCGCGTGGCGAGCATGCTGCACGCGCCGCCGCAGGGAGTCACGAAGTGAGATCTGCAAGGGGGACAACCCCCTTGAACCCCCGCCGCGACCGCCATGACGCACGGGAGGTCGCGTGCTGACCGTTACGCCGCTGCTCGTCCCGCAGCTGGCCTTCCTGTCTCCCGAGCGGCTGCTGATCCTGATCGTCATCCCGCTGATGGTGTTGGCCTACATCTTCGCGATGCGGCGGAAGAACCGCCGCGGGATGCGGTTCACCAACACCTCGATGTTGGACGTGGTGGTGCCGCGGCAGTCGCAGTGGCGGCGACATCTTGCGGTCGCGCTATCGCTGCTCAGCCTGATCACCCTGACCGCGGCGTTCGCCCGGCCGAAGACTCAGGTCGACGTGCCCCGGGAGCGGGCTACCGTCGTCCTGGTGATCGACGCCTCGCTGTCCATGCAGGCGACCGACGTCCAGCCGACGCGGCTGGACGCCGCGAAGAAGGCCGCCAACGAGTTCGTGGTGGAGCTGCCCGACAAGTACAACGTCTCTGTGGTGGCCATGGCCGGATCGGCCTCCGTGCTGGTGCCACCGACGATCGCCCACAACACCGTGCAGAACGCGATCAACAGCATCCAGCTGCAGGACTCCACGGCGATCGGGGAGGGAATCGCCGCCGCTTTATCGGCGCTGCGCCAGGCGCCGAAGGACCCCGACGACCCGAACGCCATCGCCCCCGGGGCGATCATCCTGCTGAGCGACGGGAAGAACACCACCGGTCGGGCGCCGCTGCAGGCCGCGGCCGAGGCGGGCGCGGCGAAGGTTCCCATCTACACCATCGCGTACGGGACCGAGAACGGCTATGTGGATCTTGACGGCAAGCGTGAGCCGGTGCCGGTCGACCACGAGGAGATGAAGGCGATCGCCGAGCTCAGCGGAGGGGAGTACTTCGCGGCGGCGACCGCCGACCAGCTCCGTGGCGTGTACGAGAACATCGGCTCCGACGTGGGGTATGAGAAGGCTGACCGGGAGGTCACGGCCCGCTTCGCCGGTTACGGCCTGGCCCTCGCCGTGCTGGCCGCCCTCGGCGCGATCTCCTTGGGAGCGAAATGGCCGTGATGCTCATCCCCATGCTCCAGTTCCTGGCCCCCAGCCGGCTCTGGCTGCTGGCCATCATCCCGGTGCTGGTCGCGCTCTACCTCTGGCTGGTCCAGCGGAAGCGGAGCCGGACCAGGACCATTGGCAAGACCATGTTCGACCTGGTCATCCCGCGGGACCGAACCTGGCTGCGGCACGTTGCCGTCGGCCTGTCCATCTTGAGCCTGCTCACCTTGACGCTGGCCTTCGCCAAGCCCAAGGACCAGGTCTCGGTGCCTCGGGAGCGCGCGACCATCGTCGTGACGATCGACATCTCCTTGTCGATGGAGGCTCAGGACGTCGAGCCCAACCGGCTGGAGGCGGCCAAGGAAGCGGCGGTGCAGTTCGTCAATTCGCTACCGCCCAAGTTCAACGTCGCGCTGGTCACCTTTGCCGGTACGGCGACCACGGTGGTGCCGCCGACACTGGACCACGGCGCGGTGAGTGCGGCGATCCAGAACCTCCGGCCGCAGGCGTCGACGGCGATCGGCGAGGGCATCTACACGTCGCTGGCCGCCCTGTTGCAGGTGCCGCCCGATCCGGACAACCCGAACGAGGTGGTACCGGCCCGGATCGTGCTGCTCAGCGACGGCAAGACCCAGGTCGGGCGGCCGTCGGACCAGGCGGCGGAGGCGGCCAAGCGGCAGTCCGTGCCGATCTACACCATCGCCTACGGCACATCGGATGGCTACATCGAGATCGGTGGACGCCGGGAGCCGGTGCCGGTCGACCGGGCCGAGCTGGCCCGGGTGTCGCGGATCTCCGGCGGCGAGGCGTACACGGCCACCTCGGCCGGTGAGCTGAAAGACGTCTACAAGGACATCGGCAGCTCGGTCGGCAAGGAGAAGGTGGACCGCGAGGTCACCTCTCGCTACGCCGGGTTCGGGCTGGGCTTCGCGATCCTGGCCGCGTTGGGGTTGATCTCACTAGGTGCTCGCTGGCCGTAGGTCGGCCTGCTCCTTTCTCCGCGGCGATCGTTTGCCCGCTGGAGATGCCAAAAGACCCGCTCATACCGCCCTCGCGCGGCCTTTTGCCCGCTGAAGATGGCAAACGCACGGGCGTCTCGAGATGAGCCGTCGATAATGCGGGGATGACTTCGATGCCGAAGGTGGCGGTGACGGGGGCGACCGGGTTCGTCGGAGGCTCCGTGGCCGGTCAGCTTGCGGATGCTGGGGTCGCGCAGCGGCTGCTGGTTCGCGACATCAGTCGGGCGCCGGTGCTGTCTGGTGGGGAGGCGGTTCAGTGCTCGTATGGCGGCCGGGATGCGGCCATGACGGCGCTTGAGGGCGTCGAAGTCTTGCTCATGGTGTCCGCGTCGGAGAGCGCCGACCGGCTGGAGCAGCACCTGGCTTTCGTGGCCGCGGCGGCCGACGCCGGCGTTCGGCACGTGGTCTACATCTCCTTCGTCGGGGCGGCGCCTGATGCGGTGTTCACCCTGGCCCGAGATCATGGTGCGACCGAGGAGGCCATTCGGTCGAGCGGGATGGCGTACACCTTCCTCCGGGACAACCTCTACCTCGACTTCGCCGAAAGGCTGGTCGGCGAGGACGGAGTGATCCGCGGGCCGGCCGGCGACGGGCGGGCGGGCATGGTGGCCCGGATCGACGTGGCGCGTAGCGCGACGGCGGTGCTGCAGGATCCCGACCGCTATGCCGGTGTGACGTACACACTGACCGGTCCCGAGGCGATGACGCTCGCTGAGGTGGCGGCGGAGATCTCCCGCGTCCGCGGCCGCGAGGTCCGCTTCCACAACGAGACGATCGAGGAGGCGTACGCGTCGCGGCAGAAGTACGGCGCCGCGCGCTGGCAGGTCGACGCCTGGGTGAGCACCTATACCGCGATCGCCGCCGGAGCCATGGATGTGGTGACCGACGACGTGCAGCGGCTCACCGGCCGACCGTCGACCTCGCTGGTCGAGTTCTTGGCGGCGCCGGCCCACTAGTCTCCACAGCGTGGGGCGGATCGACGACAACCTGGCTGCGGTTCAGGCGAAGATTGCTGCGGCCTGCGAACGGGCCGGCCGAGACCCCGCCGAGGTGCGGCTGCTGCCGGTCAGCAAGACTCAGCCTCCCGAGGTCATCGAGGAGGCGTACGCGGCCGGCGTGCGGCTCTTCGGGGAGAACCGGGTGCAGGAGGCGGTGGCGAAGGCCGAAGCTCTGGCCGCCCGTCCGGACCTGGGCTGGGCCATGATCGGGCACCTGCAGACCAACAAGGCCAAGGACGTGGTCGGATTCGCCCGAGAGTTCCACGCGCTGGACTCGCTCAAGGTCGCCGCCGCACTGAACCGCCGGCTGCACGAGACCAGCCGCAACCTCGACGTGTTCATCCAGGTGAACTCCTCCGGCGAACCGCAGAAGTACGGCCTGCCTCCCTCCGACGTGGGGCGATTCGCCCGGGATCTGGCCCGGTTCGGGGCGTTGCGGGTCCGCGGCCTGATGACGCTCGCGGTCTTCTCCGGCGACCGCGACGAGGTGGCGGCGTGTTTCGAGCGCATGCGGAACCTGCAGCGCGAGCTGCGGGAGTCCGGAGCGCCAGGTCGGTTCGACGAGCTGTCGATGGGTATGTCCGGCGACTTCGAGCTGGCGATCGAGTACGGCGCGACGACCGTCCGGGTGGGCGAGGCGATCTTCGGTCCGCGTCAATGACGGACCGCCCTGCACCGCAACCTACGCATACGTAGGTTTCAGGAAGGGGTCCGGGAAGGGTCGAGATTGTCGATCGGGATCGGCGGCACGTCGTCCGCCGGCTGGTGGCCGAGGATCCGGCTCAGAAAATAGATCTGGGCCTCGGCCGCCGTCCGGATCGAGTCGGCTCGGCGGAAGCCGTGGCCCTCGCCGGTGAACATGATCAAGGCGACCGGGAGTCCTTTGGCCCGGGCAGCGGCGGCCATGGCCTCGGCCTGCGCGGGTGGCACCACCTTGTCGTCGGCACCCTGGAGCAGCAGGATCGGGGCGGCCAGCCGGTCGAGATGGTGCACCGGCGACCGGTCCCGGTAGAGATCGCGAGCTTCGGGATAAGGCCCCACGAGCCTGTCGAGATAGCGGGCCTCGAACTTGTGCGTGTCGCGGGCCAGCGCCTCGAGATCACCGATGCCGTACTGGCTGATTCCGGCGGCGAAGATCATCGTCGTGGTCAGGGCCCGCAAGGTGGTGTAGCCGCCGGCGCTGCCGCCTCGGATCACCAGCCGGTCGGGGTCGGCCATCCCCTGCTCGACCATGGCCCGCGCGCCGGCGACGCAGTCCCGGACATCGGCCACCCCCCACGCTCCGAGCAGCCGTTCCCGGTAGGCACGGCCGAAGCCGACGCTGCCGCTGTAGTTGACGTCCAAGATCGCGAAGCCCCGGGTGGTCCAGAACTGGTACGCGATCCGGAAGTCCGGCAGTGCGGCACCGGTGGGGCCGCCGTGCGAGGAGATGATCAAGGGCGGACGAGTGCCCTGCGGCCCGGCGTAGCCGCGATTGGCCGGCGGGTAGTACCAGCCGAAGACCGGTCCCTGGTCACTCGACCAGGTCACCGTGCGGGCAACGGAGACCGACTCGGTCTCCATGATCATCGCGCTGGCCACGCGGACGTCGGACCACTGTCGTTGATCGATGTCGAGCACGCAGACGGTGGTCGGCCGCTCTGGGTGTCCCATGACCGCGGCGACCTTGCCCGAGCCGGCGGCGAGCGAGGATGCAGCGTGACCCGGCTCGGTCAGCCGCACCAGCACGCCGGTCGAGACCGTCAGCAGCGCCACATGCTGTCTTCCGTTCTCGTTGACCGTGCACACCAGCTGGTCGGTACCGGCGACCGCGTACGGGGTCATGCCGAGATTCCACTGGGCGAATCCGAACTCGGCCTCGGCCGGGTGCAACGGACGCAGGGCCTGGCCGGACCAGGCGTAGAGGTTCCACCAGTTGGTCCGGTCCGAGAGCAGGAGCAGCCTGTCGTCCCACCAGCGCGGCTGAATAGCGGACTCGTCGGGCCCGCCGGCAACCCGCTGAGGGTCGTGGACACGGCCGTCGACCAGGTTGCCGACCATGATCGTCGTCGAGTCCCACGGCATGTTCGGGTGGTTCCACTCGGTCCAGGCCAGCCGTCCGGACGCGGAGAGCTCTGGCGTCGAGTAGAAGTCGGCGCCCGAGCACAGCACCTGGCCGCCGTCGACGTTGTCGCCGTCCAAGCCGAGCGCGACGATCGTGTTCACCGGTTCGCCGCCGCCGCGGTGGTCTTCGCGGACCGCCAGCACCAGATTCCGGTCGGGATGCACCCGCAGATCGCCGTACCGAAGATCATTCCCCGGGGTGATCGGATACGACGGCCGGTCGTCGGTGATCACCCACACCCTGCCGTCGGACAGCTCGCAGACCACGACGACGCCGTCGCGGACGTCGTACTCGCCGCCGCCGTACTCGTGCACCCGGTTCCGCACGTACGCCGGTGCCGGGGTGACCTCGGACGCCTCGCCGCCGCTCAGCGGACGGCGCCACAGGCTGGTGCGGCCGGCCTGTTCGGCGTACGCCTCCAGCCAGTAGAGGTGGTCGCCGTCGATGCGGACAGTGCTGAGGCCGACCGAACTCTCGGTGAGGGCATCGATGGCGATCGGCGACGCCCAGGACCCGTAGGGGGCAACGGTCACGGCGTCACTGTAAAGACTCCGACGTTGCGGCGTGGCCTTGGCGTGTCGATGGTGCAGAATGGGGCCCGACAACACAACATCGATTCACCAAAGCGACGCCGGTACTGAGGCTGTTGGGGAAGGCAGTCCTCAGGCTGCCGGAGGCTACCGCCGATGGAGGATCGAGATGAGTACGACCCGTGGAGTTCTCTACGTCCACTCCGCGCCGTCTGCCCTGTGCCCGCACATCGAGTGGGCGGTCGGCGGCGTATTCGGCGCGCCCGTACGCCTCGACTGGATGCCGCAGCCCGTCGAGCGGGCCTCCTATCGCTGCGAGTACTCCTGGTCCGGCCCGGTGGGCTCGGCCGCGCGACTGAGCAGCGCGCTGAAGGGCTGGCAGAAGGTGCGGTTCGAGGTCACCGAAGAGCCGACCAGCGTGACCGAGGGCCTTCGCTACTCCTACACCCCGACGTTGGGGATCTTCTGTGCGGTGACCGGACTGCACGGCGACATCATGGTTCCGGAGGACCGGATCCGGCACGCGATGGCCTTGGCCGCGCTCGGCGGGCAGGGACTCGCCGATGCGCTGGATGATCTGCTCGGTCGCTCCTGGGACGACGAGCTCGAGCCCTTCCGCTACGCGGGCGACGGGGCCCAGGTCCGCTGGCTGCACGAGGTGGTCTAGCGCCCTGGCGCGACAATCTGCACTCGCAACTCGCTCAGCGGCGCCGGATGGGCCACTGAGCGACGTTCCGAGTGCAGATTGCCGCGTCGGGTGAATCAGGTCGCATCCCAGAGCTGCCGATAGAACTCGATCCGCTCCTCATCCCGCTCGATCCCGTACGCGTCCAGGAGCTCGGCCTCCCAGGTCCCGACGAAGTTCCACGCCAGGCTGTAGGTCGCCACGGCGAGATCCGCCCAGCGGTCGGCTACCCCTAACTGGCCGAAGTCGACATGGCCGAGGTAGCCGCCGCCAGCATCGAGCAGGGTGTTCGGGGCGCAGGCGTCACCGTGGCAGACCACGAGCTGGTCGATGCCGGGAGCCCGTGCGGCAAGCGAGCGACTCTCCGCCGATCTCGACCGGGCCTCGACGGACCAGGAGAAGGGGCAGTCGGTCACCGGGAGGGCGTCATGCAGGCGCCGCAACCCGGTGCCGATGGCCCGGGCCGCCGTGCGCGGTCGGCCCACCCACAGCGGGTCCACCGCCGACCGTCCCGGGATCGCCACCGTGCGCAGCCACTGGCCGTCGTCGTCCGAGCCGATCTCCACGACCTCCGGCACGCAGATGTAAGGGCTCGCCCAGCGCAGCCGATCCGCCTCGGCGGACATGTCGATCTCGACGACATGCGGCGCCCACTTGGCGAACTGCCCGGCCTCGGGGAACGCGAAGGTGAGCCCACCGACTTCGTTCGTCCACACTGCCCGCGCCGGACCGAGCCGCTCCCGCTCCGCCATTCGGCGGATGGCGGGCGGTAGGTCGGGCTGAACGACCGGGATGCTCAGGAGCTCAGACCGCGTAGAGCTTCTCACCGGCGACGAACCGCCGGTTGATGTCGGCGAGGATCGATGCCAGCGCATCCAGGTTGAGTTTGTCGGCCCTGGTGAACCGGACGCAGCTCTTGCCGCAGCTGACCTTGCCGAGCTCGGCGGCGTGCTTCTCCGCGACGTACTCCCCGTCTTCCAGGACGCAGATGTAGAGACTGAGATGCCGCTTCTGCGCCGCCAGCGCCAGAACCGGCCAGTCGATCGGCTCCTTCATCGACTTGCTTTGATACGGCTGCTCGCCGTAGCCCAGCATCGCGCCCATCCCCTTGGACAGTACGGGTGGCAGGTCCGGGGCGTGCTTGCGAATGAAGGCGTCCAGCTCGCGAAGCTCCGGTTCTCGCTCCCCGGCGGCGGCGAAGTACTCCTCGCGGGAGTCGGCCTCGATCTGCATGCCGCTCATTCTCCTTCCCTCTCGTCAGAATCGGACGCTGCGTTCGATTCCCACGCTGTGCGTCCGATACTTCCGGAGCGCAGCGCGAAGAACGGACGCAGCGTCCGATTCTGACAAGGGAGCGGTCAGAGGGGGATGTTCGTGTGGTTGCCCCGGGCTCCGGTGTCGGCGGCGCGAATGGCGGCCGCCAGCGCTGACCGGGTCCGGTCGGGGGAGACGATCTCGTCCACCACACCGATCTCGACGGCCTTCGCTACCCCGCCGGCGATCCGCTCGTGCTCGGCGGCGAGCTCCGCCTCGACCTGCGGGCGCAGGTCGTCGGCCACCTCGGCCAACTTGCGCCGGTGCAGGATCCGCACCGCGGCGATCGGCCCCATCACGGCCACTTCGGCCCCCGGCCAGGCGAACACCCGGGTCGCCCCGAGTGAGCGCGCATTCATCGCGATGTACGCGCCGCCGTACGCCTTCCGGGTCACCAGAGTCACCCGCGGCACGACGGCCTCGCCGAACGCGTGCAGCAGCTTCGCACCGCGCCGGACCACGCCGTCCCACTCCTGTCCGACACCGGGCAGGTAGCCGGGCACGTCGACGATCACCACCAGCGGCACGCCGAAGGTGTCGCACATGCGCACGAACCGCGCCGCCTTCTCGGCGCTCAGCGCGTCCAGGCACCCGCCGAGCCGCAGCGGGTTGTTCGCGATCACGCCGACCGTGCGGCCGCCCAGCCGACCGAGGGCGATGGTCACGTTCGGCGCCCAGCGGGCGTGCAGCTCGACCGTCGAGCCCTCGTCCAGCACGCCGTTGATCAACGGGTGCACGTCGTACGCGCGCTTCGGCGAAGCGGGCAGCAGCGCAGCCAGGTCGACGTCGTTGACGGCGGTCGCGGTCAGACCCTGGTTGGCCAGCAGGGTGGCGAGCACGCGCCCTTGGTCGATGGCGTCCGCCTCATCGTCGGCGACTACGTGCACCACGCCCGAGCGGCGGCCGTGGGTGTCCGGCCCACCGAGACGCAGCATGTCCACGTCCTCACCGGTCACTGAACGCACCACGTCCGGCCCGGTGACGAAGATCCGGCCCTCCGGCGCCAGGATCACCAGGTCGGTCAGGGCCGGCCCGTACGCCGCACCGCCCGCCGCGAAGCCCAGCACGATCGAGATCTGCGGGATCTTGCCCGAGGCCGAGGTCATCGCCTGGAAGATCCGGCCGACCGCGTGCAGCGACAGCACGCCCTCGGCCAACCGGGCGCCGCCCGAATGCCAGATGCCCAGCACCGGTACCCGGTCGTGCATCGCCCGCTCGTACGCGCGGACCACGACGTCGCAGCCGTCCATGCCCATCGCCCCGCCCATCACCGTCGGGTCGGAGCAGAAGGCCACCACCCGGCAGCCGTTGATGGTGCCGGTGGCGGCGAGCATCCCGGAGTCGTCGTCGGGCGTGATCAACTCGACCGATCCGGGATCCAGCAGGTTCTGCAAGCGGAAGTTCGGATTGCGCGGATCCTGCTCGCGCGGGACCTTGACCTTGGCCGGCGCCGAAGCGGCGGGCGGGGTGGCCGCGGGCGCCGTCGGCGGGGGAGCAACGGTCGTCATGATCAGACTCCTGTCGCGTAGGAGTTCGTGAACGCGACCGCGACGTTGTGGCCACCGAACCCGAACGAGTTGTTGATCGCGGCGAGGTCGCCGCTGGGCAGGTCGCGGACCTTGGTCGCGATGTCGATCCCGAGATCGGCCTCGGGATTGTCGAGGTTGATCGTCGGCGGGATCTCGCGGTAGTGCAGCGCGAGCAGCGTGGCCAGCGACTCCAGCGCGCCGGCACCGCCGAGCAGGTGTCCGGTCATCGACTTGGTGCCGTTGACGATCGCCTCGGTGTGTTCGCCGAGGGCCTGCCGGATCGTGCTGGCCTCGGTGACGTCGCCCTGCGGCGTCGAGGTGGCGTGAGCGTTGACGTGCACGATGTCACCGGGTGCCAGGTCCGCCTCGCGGAGCGCCTTGGTCATGGCCTGGGCCTGCGTCTCGCCGGTCGGGTTCGGCTGGACCATGTCGTGCGAGTCGGCGGTGATGCCGGCGCCGGCCAGCTCGCCCCAGATCTTCGCACCGCGAGCCTGTGCATGCTCCAGCCGCTCGATCACGAAGGCCGCTGCTCCCTCACCGAGCACGAAGCCGTCGCGGTCGACATCCCAGGGCCGCGAGGCGCGTTCGGGCTCATCGTTGCGACGGCTCATCGCCTGCATCCGAGCGAAACAGGCGATCGGCAGTGGATGGACGCAGGCTTCGGTGCCGCCGACCACCACCACATCAGCCCGGCCGAGTCGGATCATGTCCAGCCCGAGCGAGATCGACTCGTTGCTGGACGCGCAGGCCGATACCGGCGCATGCGCGCCGGCCCGAGCTCCGAGCCGGATGCTGACGTTGCCGGCCGAGGAGTTGGCCATCAACATCGGGATGGCCAGCGGGCTCACTCCGCGCGGGCCCTTCTCCTTCTGGATATCCCAGTTGCTGGCCAAGGTGCTCAGGCCGCCGATCCCGGTCGCGATGGCGACGCCGAGCCGGTCCCGGTCGACCGGGTTGTCCTCCTTGAGGCCGAACCCGGCGTCGCTCCAGGCCTCCAGCGCGGCGATCACCGCCAATTGGGCGGATCGGTCCATCCGCCTGGCCTCGACGCGGTCCAGCACCTCGCCCGGGTCGACAGCGACCGGGGCGGCGATTCTGACCGGCAGGTCGGCCACCCAGTCCTCGGTGAGAACGCGTACGCCGGAACGACCGGCCAGCAGGGCCTCCCAGGTGCTGGCGGCATTCCCGCCGAGTGGGGTGGTCGCGCCGATTCCGGTGACGACCACGCGGGTCCTACTCATCTGGCGACTCCTTCCGGAGCCGACTTGTCAGATGCTCGGCACCACATCTGGTGCTCATCTTCTGACAAGTCGGAGGTCATGCGGTCAGGACGAGGCGCGTTCGATGTAGGCGACGGCGTCTCCCACGGTCTTGAGGGTCTTCGCCTCCTCGTCGGGGATGCTGACACCGAACTTCTCCTCGGCGGCGTAGATGATCTCGACCATCGAAAGCGAGTCGACGTCCAGGTCGTCGGTGAACGACTTGTCCAGCTGGACGTCGTCGGTCGGCACACCGGCGACCTCGTTCACGATCTCGGCCAGACCCGAGCGGACTTCTTCGGTGGTGGGCATTGAGGGGCTCCTTTTCTTGGGAACAAGGGGTCGTGGGTTACCGCAGGTTCTTGATCACGGGGGTCACGGCAGCACGATCACCTGCCCGGCGTAGACCAGACCGGCACCGAAGCCGATGATCAAGCAGGTGTCGCCCGACTTGGCCTCGCCGGACTCCAGGAGGGCCTCGATGGCCAGCGGGATGGAGGCGGCGGAGGTGTTGCCCTGGCGGGCGATGTCGCGGGCGACCACGACATCGCTGGGCAGCTTGAGCGCGCGGAACATCGCATCAGTGATCCGCATGTTGGCCTGGTGCGGCGCGAACACCTTGAGGTCCTCGGGTCGTACGCCGGCCGCGTCGAGGGCCTCGGCCGCGGTCTTGGCCATGGAGAACGAGGCCCATTTGAAGACCGGGTTCCCCTCCATCCGCAGCGTCGGCCAGGTGGACTGGCCTTCGGCGCGCATGGCCGTGTCCCAAGGCTCGGTCTGACCGATCAGCGGGGCCTGTTCGCCGTCGGAGCCCCAGACCACCGGCCCGATCTGGGGTGTCTCACTCGGCCCGACGACGGCCGCACCGGCCCCGTCGGCGAAGATGAATGCGGTCGAGCGGTCGGCCTTGTTGGTCATGTCCGACAACCGCTCGACGCCGATGATCAACACGTACCGGGAGGCGCCGGTGCGGACGAACGAGTCGGCCATCGCGGTGGCGTAGCAGAAGCCCGCGCAGGCTGCGGAGATGTCGAACGCGGCGGCTCCGTTCGCGCCGAGCTCGGTGGCGATCGTGGTGGCGACCGCCGGTGTCTGGTGCAGGTGGGTGACCGTGGACACGATCACCGTGTCGATCTGCCCGGGCTCGACTCCGGACTGCTCCAGGGCCTTGCGGGCGGCAGAGACCGACATCATCTGCACCGTCTCGTCCGGCTCGGCCCAGCGCCGCTCGATGATGCCGGACCGGGTGCGGATCCACTCGTCTGTGGAGTCGATCATCGTGACGATCTCCGCGTTGTCCACCACCCGGCGCGGCCGGTAGCCGCCGAAGCCGAGGATGGCCGAGTACTGGGCGCCCTGGGAGATCTTGAGCGCAGTCATTCGGCGCGCTCCCGTGTGTTGTCGTGCGCGCCGCGGGGGTTTAAGGGGGTCGTCCCCCTTGCCGTATTCACCGCGTTACTTCGGTGGCGTCAGCGGTTTCGACGATCGGATACAGCCGGAGCAGCGGCTGTCCCGGGGCGACCGGGTCGCCGTTCTCCACCAGCCACTCGACGACGATCCCGCCGTGTGGGGCGTTCACCGGGATCTCGTCCCGCAGGTTCTTCACCATGCCGACGGTGCTGTGGCTCGGCAGCACCGTGTCCGTCTCGATGTCCTCGGTACGGGTGAACTGGCCCTTGCCCGGCGAGACGACCAGCCGCCAGGTCGGGTTGCCGGTGATCGGTGAGGCGGAGGTGGCCCCGCTGTGCTTCTGCACGAACGCGAGCGCGTCCTCGATCTGGTCGGGCGTGTTGAGGGCGAACAGGTCCACGCCCTTCAGGTTGCGCTTCGCGATGCCGGTCAGCGTGCCGGCCGGTGGCATCTCCAGCAGGCCGGTGACGCCCAGATCCGCCATCGCGGCCATGCACAGGTCCCAGCGGACCGGCGAGGCGACCTGACCGACCAGCCGGCGCAGTACCTCGCGCCCGTCGTGCACCACCTGACCATCGGCATTGGAGAGCAGCCGGATCCGCGGGTCGTGGGTGGAGATCGCCCGAGCCAGGGTGCCGAGCCGCTCGACAGCCGGTTCCATGTGCACGGTATGGAAGGCGCCGGCCACGCTGAGCTGGATGAGTCGGGCACGCGCCGGCGGCGCTGCAGCCAGCGCGGCAAGTTGGTCGGTGGTCCCGGCGGCGACAATCTGCCCGCTGCCGTTGTGGTTGGCGGCGGTGAGCCCGTGCTCGTCGAGGGCGGCCAGCACCTCCTCCGGCTGGCCGCCGATCACTGCCGTCATCGAGGTGGGCCGGGCGGCGCTGGCGGCGGCCATGGCCCGGCCGCGCTCGCGTACGAAGACCATGGCCTGCTCCGCCGACAACACGCCGACTCCGGCCGCTGCGGTGATCTCGCCGACCGAGTGGCCGGCGGCGACGCCGACCGACGGGAAGGCGTCAGCCGGGTGCGGGAACAGCTCCAGCGCGGCCAGCAGTCCGGCCGCCACCAGCAGCGGCTGCGCGACCGCCGTGTCGCGGATGGACTCCGCGTCCGCCTCGGTGCCGTAGTGCGCCAAGTCGATGCCGCTGACCGCCGAGAGCCAGGTCAGCCGACTGCCGAAGGTCGCGGACTCGGACAGCCAGGGCTTCAGGAAGCCGGGGGTCTGGGCCCCCTGCCCGGGCGCCACGATCGCGAGCACGCCTTTATCTTTCCGTGACCTAGTGCTGAACGTCACGCAGGGACACCACGAATGTTCGGGTGTCCTATTGTTCGGTTCCTACAACGACGACGGCCGCTAGTCGGTCGGCTCTTCGGGCTTGGCTCGGGCGTACAAGCGGCCGAGCGTGACGGCCAGCCGGAGCGCGTACGCGTCGCGCGGGTCGGTAGGGCTGTAGCCGCTCACCTCGTGGATCCGGCGGAGCCGGTAGCGAACGGTGTTGGCGTGCACGAACAGGGTCCGGGCCGCCGCCTCGACCGACAGCCCTTGGTCCAGGAAGGTGACCAGAGTCTCCAGCAGTCCGCCTCCGGCGGCGAGCAGCGGCTCGTAGATCCCGCGGGCCAGCGCACGGCGGGCGTGGCCGTCCCCGGAGAGCGCCCGCTCGGGCAGCAGGTCGTCGGCGGCGACCGGGCGTGGCGCCTCGGGCCAGCCAGCCGCTGCCCGGTACGCCGCCAGCGCCTCCCGCGTACTGCTGGCCGCATCCATCAGATGCTCGACGGCCGGGCCGACGACCACCGCGCCGGGACCGAACAGGTGCGCGAACTTGGCCACGACCTCCACCGGGCGCCCGTCGACGGCGAGGCCAGCGCCCCCCAGCACAACGACCATCCGGTCGCCCTGCACCGCGCCGATCATGTCGGCGTGAGCGATCGCCGCCGTGTGCCGGATCGACTCCAGAGCCATCGCGGGCTCGAGCTCAGGAGCCGGACCGATCACGACGACAACGGTCGAGGTCGAATGCCAGCCCAGGGTGGACGCGCGGGAGAGGACGGTCTCGTCGGTCTCGCCGCGCAGCACCGCATCGACGACCAGGGCCTCCATCCGCTCGTCCCAAGCTCCGCGCAGCTCGGCCGCGCGGGCGTAGATCTCGGCGGCGGAGAAGGCGACCTCCCGGCTGTACTGCACGATGGCCGCGTGCAGGATCGGGCGGTCCGCCTTCGGCATGATCTCGTCGATCTGACTCTCCACGACGTCGATCGTGGTCCGCACCAGCTCGACCGTCTGATAGAGCGAGATCCGCCGGGCGAGCTCGCGCGGAGCCGAGCCGAACACCTCCGAGGTGCTCGGAGCCTGCGGCTCGGGTGCGGCGAACCAGGTGACGAACCCGTCGATGCCGGCCTGGGCGACCAAGCCGATCCAGGACCGGTGCTCGGCGTCCAGCCGGCGAAACCAGGAGTGCCGGGCCTCCATCTCGGCGACGGTCGCGGTGGTCAGCCGGCCAGTCATACCGGCCAGCCGCTTGGCCATGCTGGCCCGGGTTCTGGCCGAGGGCAGGAGGGACTTGGCGATCCCGCGGGTGGTCGCGGCCATAGGCTGACTCTATTGTGAGCGATCTCGACACCAGGCCTGCGGAGCAGGTGTGCGCGAGCGCAGGCGCCGGGCTGGACCGGTTGTTGATCACTGCCCGCCGGGTGCCGTTGGGCAAGACGACCGAGGTCGCCCGGGCGTTGCCGGACCGGCAGGTCCGGATGATCGGCGCCTGGTGCTTCCTTGATCACTACGGACCGGAGGACCTCGGCGACTCGCCGGGGATGCGGGTCTGGGCGCATCCGCACACCGGTCTGCAGACGGTCAGCTGGCTGTTCGAGGGCGAGATCGAGCATCGGGACAGCCTGGGCAGCAAGGTGATGGTGCGCCCGCGGCAGCTCAATCTCATGACCGCCGGTCACGGCATCGTGCACAGCGAGCTTTCACCGCTGGACCGGCCACCGCTGCTGCACGGGGTGCAGCTGTGGGTCGCGCTACCGGACCTCGACCGGGACATCGAGCCGCGGTTCGAGTCCTACCCGGACCTGCCTGCGCTGGAGTGGTCGGGCGTACGCGGGCGCCTGCTGATCGGCCGGCTCGCCGGCCGGGAGTCGCCGGCGAGCGTCCACACCCCTCTGTGCGGCGCCGATCTGTCTCTGGACGCCGGGGCCGAACTCCACCTCGCTGTCGAGCCCGGATTCGAGCACGGTGTTCTGGCCGTCGCAGGCTCGGTCACCGTCGAGGACGTCAGTCTGGCCGTTGACCAGCTGGTCTACCTGGCGCCGGGCCGGAACCGGATCACGTTGTCGTCGGCGGTCGGCGGACGCGTGATGCTGCTGGGCGGGGCGCCGTTCGCCGAGGAGATCGTGATGTGGTGGAACTTCATCGGCCGCAGCCACGACGAGATCGTGACCTATCGCACGGCCTGGGAGCGCCGCGAGCCACGCTTCCCGCCGGTGGCCGACCGAGCGGAGCGCGTGATGGAGGCACCGCCGATGCCGACGATCGCGCTGAAACCCCGGCCCAGCCATCGGGTCCAGCCGTGAGCCCGGTCGAGGCGTTGCGCGAGATCGGCTTCCTGCTGGAGCGGTCGCGGGCCGACACCTTCCGGGTCCGGGCGTACCGGGCGGCGGCCGACGCGGTCGCGGCGATGACTCCTGAGGAGCGTCGGCAGCACACCGAGCAACGGACCTGGAACAAGGTGACCGGCGTCGGCCCGAAGACCGCGACGATCATCACCGAGGCGCTGGCGGGGCAGGTCCCGGGCTACCTGCAGAAGCTGCGGGACGAGAAGCTGCCCCTCGTCGACGGCGGTCAGTCGATGCGGGCCGCGGTTCGCGGCGACCTGCACGTCCACTCCACGTGGTCCGACGGCGGCAGCCCGCTGGAGGAAATGATGATCACCGCACGGGCGCTCGGCCACGAGTACTGCGCGATCACCGATCACTCGCCGCGGCTCAAGGTGGCCCGGGGCCTGAGCGCGGAGCGGCTGTCGGAGCAGATGATCGTGAGTCGCGACCTGAACGAGGCGATGGCGCCGTTCCGGGTGCTGCAGGGGATCGAGGTGGACATTCTCGAGGACGGCAGTCTCGACCAGACCGACGAGCTGCTCGACCAGCTCGATGTGGTCGTGGCCAGCGTGCACTCCAAGCTGCGCTCCGACTCTGAGACCATGACGCACCGGATGGTCGCTGCCATCGCCAACCGGCACACCAATGTCCTCGGTCACTGCACGGGGCGACTGATCGAAGGGGAGCGTGGCACCCGGCCGCAGTCGGTCTTCGATCCCGAGGTGGTCTTCGAGGCCTGCCGTACCTTCGACGTCGCGGTGGAGATCAACTCCAGGCCCGAGCGCCGGGACCCACCGACGAGGCTGCTGAGCATGGCCATCGAGATGGACTGCCTGTTCTCGATCGACACCGACTCCCACGCGCCCGGTCAGCTGGAGTTCGTGGCGTACGGCTGCGAGCGTGCCGAGGACCTCGGCCTCGACCCTGAGCGGGTGATCAACACGTGGCCGGTGGACAAGCTGCTCGACTGGACCCACGCCAAGCGCTGACCCTCCCTTCGCGCGCGCCCATGTCGGAATCGGACGCTGCGTCCGTTCTTCGCGCTGTACGCCGGAAGTATCGGGAGCTCAGCGCAAGGAACCGACGCAGCGTTCGAAACTGGAGCGGCTGCGGGGGAACTGGTCTGGTCCCGTAATGCGGGTGTAACGAGGGATTGCGTGAGCCTGATCACGTTCAGCGGCCGGATTCGTTGTCTCAGAACGATGGTTGGCCCGTGTGACCACCGTCACGACTGGTCTGACTGTTACGCGAACTAATACCAGTGAGCCCGCTGGTTTAGCCTATATCGATGCCACCGGAACTCGACGCCGCAGCCGCCGCCGTCCCGGTGTTCTTCCTGTCCGACAGCACCGGGATCAGCGCCGAGACGATGGGGAACGCGCTGCTCATCCAGTTCCCGGATCTGCGCTTCGACCGGCGGTTGATCCCGTTCATCTCGACGATCGCCGAGGCGCGCCGGGTGGTGGAGATCTTGGACAAGGCGGCCGACGGCCCGATCACCCCACTGGCCTTCTCGACGACGGCGCTGACCGACATCCGCGCGGAGCTGCACAAGAGCAAGTGCCCCTTGATCGACTTCTTCGATTTGCACATGAACCGGGTCGAGTCGATCCTGGGCGTACGCGGCATGCGGGTCGCGGCGCGGTTGCACGGGATGGGCGACGTACACCGCTACAACGCGCGGATGGCCGCGGTCGAGTACGCGATCGAGCACGACGACGGGCAGAGCATGCGGGCGCTGGACAAGGCCGACGTGATCTTGCTCGCGCCGTCCCGCTGCGGCAAGACCCCGACCACCATGTACCTGGCCCTGCAGCACGGCATCTTCGTGGCCAACTACCCGCTGGTCGACGAGGACTTCGAGAGCGGTGACCTGCCCCGACCGGTGGTCGGCCTGCGCGACAAGTGTTTCGGCCTCACCACGAACCCTGCCCGTCTGAGCCAGGTCCGCAACGAGCGCCGACCCAACTCCCGATATGCCTCGCTCGAGCAGTGCAGCTTCGAGCTGCGGCGGGCCGAAGCCCTGTACCGCAACCACCGCATCCCGGTGATCGACTCCTCCGCCAAGTCGGTGGAGGAGATGGCCACCGTGATCTTGCAGCACCTCACCCCAAGGAGTCGATGATGAGCAGCACTGTCGCTTGGTTCGCCGAGCTCGGACTGGCCGACCTCGAGCAGGTCGGAGGCAAGAACTCCTCGCTCGGCGAGATGATCTCCAACCTGTCCTCGGCGGGCGTTCGGGTGCCCGACGGATTCGCGACCACGGCCGATGCCTATCGCCGCTTCCTGGGCGAGACCGGCCTGGCCGACCGCATCGCCTCGCAGCTCGCCGACCTCGAGGTCGAGGACACCCGCCGGCTGGCCGAGGTGGGTGCGGAGATCCGGTCCACGGTCGTCGCCCAGCCGTTCCCACCCGATCTCGAGGCCGACATCAGGGCGGCGTACGCGCAGCTGACCGGCGACGGGGAGGACGTCTCGGTCGCCGTGCGCTCCTCGGCGACGGCGGAGGACCTGCCGGACGCGTCGTTCGCCGGTCAGCAGGAGACCTTTCTCAACATCCGCGGCATCGATGCGGTGCTGCTGGCGGTCCGCGAGGTGTTCGCCTCGCTGTTCAACGACCGGGCCATCGCCTATCGGGTCCACCACGGCTTCGCCCACGAGCAGGTCGCGCTCTCGGCCGGCGTGCAGCGCATGGTGCGCTCCGATCTGGCGGCCTCTGGGGTCATGTTCACGATGGACACCGAGTCCGGGTTCGATGACGCGGTCTTCATCACCTCGTCCTACGGGCTGGGTGAGGCGGTGGTCCAGGGCGCGGTCAACCCCGACGAGTTCTACGTCTACAAGCCCGCGCTGGCCGCGGGCCGGCCGGCGATCTTGAAGCGCGGCATTGGCAGCAAGGCGATCAAGATGGTCTACACCGACGACGCCGAGGTCGGGAAGACGACGGCGTTCGTCGACGTGCCCGAGGCGGAGCGGCCGTTGCTGTCGCTGACCGACGACGAGGTGACCGAGTTGGCCACCCACGCGCTGGCCATCGAGAAGCACTACGGCCGGCCGATGGACATCGAGTGGGCCAAGGACGGCCAGGACGGGCAGCTCTACATCCTGCAGGCCCGGCCGGAGACGGTGCAGTCCCGCAAGGCGGCCGGGCGGCTTGAGCGCTACACCCTGGACGCCCGGGGACCGGTGCTGGCCGAGGGGCGCGCCATCGGACAGAGGATCGGCGCGGGTAAGGTCCGGGTGCTCACGTCGGTGGATCAGATGCACGCCTTCAACGCCGGCGAGGTGCTGGTTGCCGACATGACCGACCCGGACTGGGAGCCGATCATGAAGCGGGCCGCGGCGATCGTGACCAACCGTGGCGGTCGGACCTGCCACGCGGCGATCATCGCCCGCGAGCTCGGCATCCCTGCTGTGGTGGGCACTCGGGATGCGACCCGCAGCCTGGCCGAGGGCGCCGAGGTGACGGTTTCGTGCGCCGAGGGCGACGTCGGCTACGTCTACGACGGCCTGCTTGACTTCACCCTCACCGAGACCGAGCTGGAGCAGATGCCGCCGATCGGGGTCAAGATCATGATGAATCTCGCCACCCCGGATCAGGCGTTCGCCTTCTCCCGGATACCCAACCGTGGGGTCGGCCTCGCCCGGCTGGAGTTCATCATCAACACCCAGATCGGCATCCATCCCAAGGCGCTGCTCGATCATGATCAACTCGACGGTCCGCTCCGGGACAAGATCACCGAGGCGACCGCCGCGTACGCCAGCCCGCGGGAGTTCTTCGTCCGCCGGGTCGCCGAGGGCGTCTCGACCCTGACGGCCGCGTTCGCGCCGGAGCCGGTGATCGTGCGGATGAGCGACTTCAAGTCCAACGAGTACGCCAACCTGCTCGGCGGCGAGCTCTACGAGCCGCACGAGGAGAACCCGATGATCGGCTACCGCGGGGCTTCCCGCTACCTCTCGCCCGACTTCGCCGAGTGCTTCGCGATGGAGTGCGAAGCCCTGCGCTTCGTCCGCGACGAGATGGGCCTGACCAATCTCAAGATCATGATCCCGTTCGTCCGCACGCTGACCGAGGCGCGCGGCGTGATCGACCTGCTGGCCAAGCACGGTCTGCGCCGCGGCGAGAACGACCTGCAGGTGATCATGATGTGCGAGCTGCCGTCGAACGCCGTGCTGGCCGGGGAGTTCCTCGAGCACTTCGACGGCTTCTCGATCGGGTCCAACGACATGACCCAGCTCACCCTCGGGCTGGACCGCGACTCCGCGTTGGTCGCCAGTGGCTTCGACGAGCGCGATCCGGCGGTGCTGCACATGCTTCGGCTCGCCATCCGGGCCTGCACCGAGCGCGGCCGCTACGTCGGCATCTGCGGTCAGGGCCCGAGTGATCATCCCGATCTCGCCGAGTGGCTGCTGGCCGAAGGGATCGAGTCGATGTCGCTCAACCCGGACACCGTGGTCGACACCTGGCTGCGACTGGCGGGAACATCTCCGAAGGCCCTATAGGGTCGGGGGAGTGGACGACGCGAGCCTGGCCGCCCAGCTCGCGCGCGATGCGGGCACGATGGCGGCACGAATGCTGGCCGACGGCCTGGAGACCGAGTACAAGAGCTCGGTGTCCGACGTGGTTTCCGCGGCCGACCATACCGTCGAGCAGATGGTGACGGCTCGGCTCCGCGAGCTTCGTCCGAACGACGGCCTGGTGGGCGAGGAGGGTGCCCGCCGCGAAGGCGGTGGCCGGGTCTGGTACGTCGACCCGGTCGACGGCACGTACAACTTCCTCTCCGGCATTCCCTACTGGTGCTCCGCGGTTGGCCTGGCCGAAGACGACGCGCCCGCGATCGGGGCGGTGTACTACGCCGTCCTCGATCAGCTCTGGCTGGGCGGTCCGGCCCGTTCCACCACCCTCAACGGAGCGCCCGTCGACCGACTCGTCGACCAGCCGTTGAGCCGCGTCTCGGTTACCACCTACTTCCACCCCCGGCACCTGGCCGACCACGACCGGCTCGCCGCCTGGCAGGCCGTGGCCGGGAAGGCGGCGACCGTGCGGATGCTCGGGTCCGCCTCGGTCGACCTGGCTGGGGTGGCGAGCGGGCGGCTAGGGGTGTTCCTCCAGGCCAACCTGCACCTCTGGGACTGGGTCCCCGGCGCTGCCCTGGTGATCGGGGCCGGCGGGGTGGCCGTGCAGCACGAGATCCGCGGCAACCGCTGGCACGTCGCCGGCAACCGGCAGGCCGTGGACGACACGTTGGCCGCCTTGAATGCGGGCTGACCAAACCCGGGGGGTTACGCACGGCAGACCACCTCTGGCAGGCTGGGCCTCATCGAATTCCGGCTCACGGGGACCGAGGAGGTGTGCGCGATCATGAGCGAGATGGACTCTCGCCGGATCGGGCGCGCGACCCCCGACGATCAGGAACCGGTCCGGGTCGCGGAGCATGCGGAGCCGCGGGTGAGTTCAGTGGCGGGCGTAGGGGAGTCGAGGGGGATCGGCCAGAAGCTGGGCCTGACGCCGGGCCTGGTGGTCCAAGAGCTCGGCTGGGACGAGGACGCCGATGACGGGCTGCGGGTCGGCATCGAGGACGTCATCGACGGCGAGCTGGTCGAGGAGGCAATGGAGGCCGTCGACGTGGTGCTGCTCTGGTGGCGCGACGACGACGGTGATCTGGTCGACGGCCTGTTCGACGCGCTCACCGATCTGACGGACAGCGGCTACATCTGGCTGCTCACCCCGAAGGTCGGCCGGGACGGTTATGTGGATGCTGCCGACGTCGCCGAGGCGGCGGTCACCGCCGGATTGGCGCTGACCACGAACGCTCCCGTGTCGGCGGACTGGGCTGCTACCAAGCTGGTGCGGCCACGCGGTGCCCGCCGCTGACCGTCTTGGGGTGCCTAGGCTGAACACATGGCACTGACGGGAGATTACGAGCCCAGCCCGCGCAAGTGGGTGCGCGATCAGGTCGAGCTGTACGAGCGGACCGACGGTCAGCAGGGCAACACCCTGCGCGACACCGGAATGCCGGTGGTGATCTTCACGATGCGTGGCAGAAAGTCCGGCAAGATCAGAAAGGTTCCGCTGATGCGAGTTGAACATGACGGCGCGTACGCGATGGTCGCGTCGGAGGGTGGGTCCGAGAACCATCCGGTCTGGTATCGCAACGTCATGGCCGATCCCGAGGCGCTCACGGTGCAAGACGGGCCAGAGCGCTTCGCGGCCCGAGCGCGCGAACTCCAGGGCGTGGAGCGGACCGAATGGTGGGAGCGAGCGGTGGCGACGTACCCTCCCTACGCCGACTACCAGCGCCGGACTGACCGGCTGATCCCGGTGCTGCTAGCGGAGCGCCGGTCATGAGCATCGCAACCGCACAGTTCGGCCGGACAGGGCATGCGAGCACCCGGATCATCTTCGGCGCGGCCGCACTCAGTGAAGTGAGCCAGGCCGACGCGGACGCCACCTTGGAGCTGCTGCGATCTCATGGCATCAACCACATCGATGTCGCGGCGAGCTACGGCGACGCCGAGCTGAGGCTCGGGCCGCACCTGGCGAACCATCGCGACGACTACTTCCTGGCCACCAAGACCGGCGAGCGGACCGGGGCATTGGCCTTCGAGGAGATCCAGCGCTCGCTCGAGCGGCTGCAGACCGACCGCATCGACCTGATCCAGTTGCACAACCTGGTCGACGAGGACGAATGGGAAACCGCGTTCGCGCGCGGCGGGGCGATCGAGGCGGTTGTCGAGGCGCAGGCACAGGGCATGGTCGACTATCTCGGCGTCACTGGCCACGGGCTGACCGTCGCCCGCCAGCACCTGCGATCCCTCGAGCAGTACCCGTTCGACTCGGTGCTGCTGCCCTACAACTTCCCGATGATGCGCAATCCCGGGTACGCCGAGGACTTCGAGGCGCTGCTCGCCGTCTGTGCCGAGCAGGACGTGGCCGTGCAGACGATCAAGTCGATCACCCGGGCGCCGTGGGGAGACCGGGAACAGACGGCCAGCACCTGGTACGAACCGCTCACGGAGCAGTCCGCGATCGATCTCGCCGTCTGGTGGGTGCTCGGCCGCGATGGCGTGTTCCTGAACACGGTCGGCGACATCACCATCCTGCCGGCCGTACTGGACGCGGCCGAGCGGTTCAGCGGCCGGCCGGACGAGGAGCAGATGCGCGAGCTCGAGGCCAGCTTCGGGCTCGAGCCGTTGTTCAGCTGAGTCCGCCGCCGGAGTGGGAGCAGAGGGGCTCGAACCCCCGGCCTCCTGTTTGTAAGACAGACGCTCTAACCAGCTGAGCTATGCTCCCCGGACCTATCCGGCAGCGGTCAAGGATAGCGGGGCCGGCGCGGGGAGACGATGTGAGTGATGAGGCCATACCCGACCGGGTGCGCTGGGCGGTCGAGCACCTCGACCTTCGCCCGGACGCACGGGTGCTGGAGTTCGGCGGCGGACCCGGCGCAGCGGCGGAGTTGGTCTGCGATCGTCTGGCCACTGGACGCCTCCTCGAGATCGACCGATCCCGGACCGCCGTCGCGCGAATCCGAGATCGCTGTGGCGTGCACATGGCCGCCGGCCGGCTGGAGGTGCGACAGGGCGCACTCGCGGACCTGGACGTGCCGGACGCGTCGATCGATATCGCCTTCGGCGTGAACGTCAACCTCTTCTGGACCACCTCGGCGGCGGTCGAGCTGGCGCGATTGCATGGAGCGCTGGTATCCGGCGGACAGCTGCTCATCGCGTACGGTCCCGGGCCCGCGGGCTCCGATCAACGGGATGTCCTGGCCCGCGTACGCGAGCACGTCGAGGCAGCGGGGTTCGGCCAGGTGCGGGTGGCGGTCGACCCGCGCGCGTCGGGGGTTGTCGCGCGGCGATCCTCGGCTACGGTGGCCAGCACATGATCAATCGACATCTCGCTCTCGGGCTCGGGGCACTGACCGGACTGCTCAGCCTGCTCGCGATGGTCCGGCTCGTCTCGGGCGCCTTCTCCGGCGGGCTGTCCGTGTTCGCCTGGGTCGTCACCCTGCTGGCCATGGTCCCGTGGGTCGGGTACGTCGCCGTCCGGGCCCGGCACGGCCGGATCTCCCGGTGGAGCGCGCTGGCCGTGCTGAGCATCGACCTGGCCGGGTTCATCGTGGTGTGGCTGGGCGTGGTCGGACCGGTGCTGGCGCTGGCCGTGTCGCTCGCCGCCTTCGTGGTGATCTGGATCAAGGACTGGCCAGTGCCGCGGCCGCGTAACGAGGAGCGGTTCGTGCGGATCGAGGAGCTCGCCACCGACGACCGCGACTGAGCGGGCTGCACCGAGACTGGGGGTTGAGGCGGCGGATCGCTACAGTGGATCCTCGTGGCCGGTCCCGACTTCACCACGGCGCTCGCCGAGCTCGACCAGTCGTTGAGCTCGATCGAGGCTGTCGTCGACCCGGAGGGCAAGCGGTCGGAGATCGCCGAGCTGGAGACCCAGGTCGCAGCACCGAACCTCTGGGACGACCCGGAGAACGCCCAGCGAGTCACCTCGCGGTTGTCTGTGTTGCAGTCCGAGATCGACCGGGTCGGCGACCTGCGCGCCCGGCTCGGCGACTTGGGGGCTCTGGTCGAGCTCGGCCAGGAGGAGAGCGACGCGGCCAGCCTCGCCGAGGCCGAGATCGAGCTCGCAGCGTTGCGCAAGGTCGTCGACGCGCTCGAGGTCCGCACGCTGCTGTCGGGGGAGTACGACGACCGGGACGCGCTGGTCACCATCCGCTCCGAGGCCGGCGGCATCGACGCAGCGGACTTCGCCGCCATGCTGCTGCGGATGTACCTGCGCTGGGCGGAGCGGCACCACTACGGGACCGAGGTCTTCGACACCTCCTACGCGGAGGAAGCCGGGATCAAATCGGCCACGTTCCAGGTCAGGGCGCCCTTCGCGTACGGGACGCTGTCGGTGGAGCAGGGCACGCACCGGCTGGTCCGCATCTCGCCGTTCGACAACCAGGGCCGGCGGCAGACGTCGTTCGCCGGGGTCGAGGTGCTGCCGGTGACCGAGGAGGCCGATCACATCGACGTCCCGGAGTCCGATCTGCGGATCGACGTCTTTCGGTCCTCCGGGCCGGGAGGGCAGAGCGTCAACACCACGGACTCGGCGGTGCGCATCACGCACCTGCCGACCGGGATCGTGGTGTCCTGCCAGAACGAGAAGTCCCAGCTGCAGAACAAGGCCGCCGCGCTGCGGGTCCTCCAGTCCCGGCTGTTGGAGCGGGCGCGGCAGGAGCGCGAGGCGCAGATGAACGCGCTCAAGGGTGATGGCGGCAACAGCTGGGGCTCCCAGATGCGCTCCTACGTGCTTCATCCGTACCAGATGGTCAAGGATCTGCGGACCGAGTACGAGACGTCTTCCCCGGATGCGGTCTTCGACGGGGACATCGACGGGTTCATCGAGTCCGGGATCCGCTGGCGCATGACCGCCGGGGCGTCGTAACCATGGTCCGTAGCCGTATCTCACCTACACTCTTGAAACCGTGATCCGTTTCGAGGGCGTCTCCAAGATCTACGACGGCCAGCGCCGGGCCGCGCTGGACGAGGTCAACGTCGATATCGAGAAGGGTGAGTTCGTCTTCCTGGTCGGGGCATCCGGCTCCGGGAAGTCGACCTTTCTCCGCCTGATCCTGCGGGAGCAGCGGCCGACCAAGGGCCGGGTCTTCGTCGCGGGGCGGGAGCTGAACAAGCTGCACAGCTGGAAGATCCCGGCCATGCGGCGCCAGATCGGCACGGTTTTCCAGGACTTCCGGTTGCTGCCCAACAAGACGGTGACCGACAACGTGGCGTTCGCCCTGCAGGTCATCGGCAAGCCCTCGTCGACCATCCGCCGGGTGGTGCCTGAGGTGCTCGAGCTGGTCGGACTTGAGGGTAAGGGCGGTCGGTTGCCCGAGGAGCTATCCGGCGGCGAGCAGCAGCGGGTGGCGATCGCCCGGGCCTTCGTGAACCGGCCGATGATCCTGATCGCCGACGAGCCGACCGGGAACCTCGATCCCGCCACGAGCGTGGGGATCATGAAGCTGCTCGACCGGATCAACCGGGCCGACACCACGGTGCTGATGGCGACGCACGACTCGACGATCGTCGACCAGATGCGCAAGCGGGTGATCGAGCTGGACGACGGCGGCGTGGTCCGCGACCAGAGTCGGGGGGTCTACGGCTACCAGTGAGCGGGTCGGGTTCGACCGCCACCGCCCGTACGATCGCACCGTGATGAACGAGGGACTGTAACTAGATGCGTTTCCGCCACATCCTCTCCGAGACCGGAGCCGGGCTGCGTCAGAACCTGACCATGACCCTGGCCGTGATCATGACCATGTGGGTCTCGCTGTCGCTGTTCGGGGCCGGGGTGCTGGCCAGCCAGCAGGTCCAGCTGATGAAGGGTCGCTGGTACGACAAGATCGAGATCTCGATCTTCCTGTGCACCAAGGACACCCGCGGCGACCAGTGCGAGCCGGGGCAGGACGTCACCCAGGCGCAGAAGGACGTCATCCGCAAGACACTCGAGGCCAACCCCGAGGTGGCGGCGAACGGCGTGTACTTCGAGACCAAGCAAGAGGCGTACGAGGAGTTCCAGCGGGCGTACCAGGGCAGTCCGATCCAGGACTCGCTGACCGTCGACCAGATGCAGGAGTCGTTCCGGGTCAAGCTGAAGAATCCCGAGGAGTATCAGGGCGTGGTCAGCTCGGTTGTCGGGCTGAAGGGCGTGCAGAAGGTGCAGGATCTGCGCCAGCTGCTCGACCCGTTCTTCCGGGCGCTGAACCTGCTGCAGTGGTCGACGGCCGGTGCCTCGGCGCTGCTGTTGTTGGCGTCGGCACTCCAGATCGGCAATACCATCCGGCTGGCCACCTTCGCCCGGCGCCGCGAGATCGGCATCATGCGCCTGGTCGGGGCCAGCAACTTCTACATCACCGTGCCGTTCCTGCTGGAGGCGGTGATCTCGGCGCTGATCGGTGTAGGCCTGGCCTGTCTGACCCTTGGGGCTGCGGTCTACTTCTGGATCATCCGCGGGGTGCAGGAGTCGCTCCGCTTCATCATGTGGATCGGCTGGCGGCAGGCCGGGGTGGCGATGCTCGCCATGATCGCCGTCGGTCTCGTGCTCGCGGTGGTCCCGACTCTCGTGACCACCCGCCGGTACCTGCGGGTTTAGCACCTCTGCGTTGCGGCAATCCTTGAGGCCCCTCTGTCACACAGACCACATCTGTCACTCCAGATACCTCTAATATCTCAAGTATAACTTGAGAGTTACCGCGTACGAGTGAAAAATCTACATGTCAACTGGGCGAGTTTGGTTGCTGGGCGGCGCTTGAGTCTGCCTACTATGCCCTGGCCGGCACGATCGGCGACAACCAAACATGGATGGGGAAAGCTGTGGTTCCGGACCTTCCCTGCGCCGCTTCTGGCGTTCCGGACGGCAGCGAAGCACCCGCGCATGTCGCGCGCTTCGCCCGGTCGAGTACGGCGCGTACTCGACCAACGTCTGAAGGCACAACTGAACACCGTCGCACCGCCGGCTCGCTCCGCGGACGGATTCGCCCGTTGGTCACCGGCGTCGCGGTCGTGGTCGCCTCGGCGCTGTCCTTCTCGCTGTTCCTGCCTGCCGGGCACGCCGACAACCTCACCGACCGACGCGCCGAGGTCAAGCGGCAGATCAAGGCGACCAAGGCCGAGCTCAAGCACTCCAGTAAGACCTTGAACACCGCCGTCGCGGCGGTGACGCGTACCCAGGTCAACCTCGACGCCGCGCAGGCGCAGCTCGCCCAGACTCGCCGGGAGCTCGCGGTGGCCAGGGCTCGGGACGCCAAGATGGCCGCGAAGCTCAATCGAACCCGTGCTGAACTCGGGGCGGCGAAGTCGGCAGTTGTTGCCGGACAGAAGAATCTCGACGCCCAGCTCGCGCTTGCCGGCCAGGTGGTACGGGATCAGTATCAGCAGAGATCCAACCTGTTGCCGGTCGCCCTACTCGTGGGCAGCGAGTCGCCGCAGGATCTTCAGACGCGCCTGCAGTGGTCGACGACGATGTTCGACACCGCGCAGGCCGAGATCGACGAGCTGACCGTCATCCAGCGCCAGCTCGAGGCCGACAAGGCCCGCATCGCGGTGCTCGAGGCGCAGGTCACCCGCGAGCGCAAGGCGGCAGCGGCGAACCTGAAGCTGCGGCAGAGTCTCGAGGCCCGCGCCGCCGCCGAGGAGGCCAGCGTGGCGGAGCTCCTCCGGGAACGACAGACGGCCCAACGCGCTGCCGCCCAGGATGTGGCCGAAGACAAGCGGCGCTATGCCGAGCTGGAGAAGGAGGCCGCATCGGTCGAGTCGCGGATCGCGGCCCGGGTCGCCAAGGCCCAGGCGGCTCGGCGTGCCGCGGCCAAGCGCGCCGCCGAGCGGGCTGCGGCGAAGGCGCGCAAGGCGAAGCAGGCGGCCAAGTCCTCGAAGCAGTCCAGCAAGTCGCCCAAGCGAAGCAGCTCCAAGTGGTCGGGCCGGTCGCGTGAGTCGGGCCGAAGCGCCTCGAGCGCCGGGCACGGGTTCTCGTACCCGGTTCCGGGCGCCATCACCTCCCCCTTCGGCCGTCGCTTCCATCCGATCCTGCGCTACTGGAAGCTGCACGACGGGACCGACTTCCGCGCCGGCTGCGGGACTGCGATCCGTGCTCCCCACAAGGGCCGGGTGGCCGAGCGCTACTACAACGGCGGCTATGGCAACCGGCTGATGATCGACCACGGCTACGTCCGCGGCCGCTATGTGACCACCGGCTACAACCACGCCATCCGCTACACCGTCTCCGTCGGCGAACGAGTCCGCAAGGGCGAGGTCATCGGTTACGTCGGCTCTACCGGTTACTCCACCGGCTGCCACCTGCACCTGATGGTGTGGCTCGACGGGAGAGTCGTCAACCCCATGCGCTGGTTCTAGGGGCTGCAGTACCCCAGCTCGGGCGCAGTTTCCCATGTCGCATGGGGAACTGACAGATTCCACATGAAACTTCTTATGGAGAGAGTCAGTTTCCTACGGATTCGTTGACGGATGCCGTCGGGTTTCGCGAGAATCCACAGTTCCGGTGCCTCTGGAAGCGTCATACACAGGTCGGTTGAGGGCGCGGTCGGTGTGCCCGTTCTTCCGCATACTCCAGTCGTGGATGCATTCCTGGATGCTCTGGCGGCCGAGAAGGGTGGCTTCTTCAGTCGCGCCGACGCGTTGCAATTTGGCCAGACTGACCGGAGCCTGCGCCAAGCAGTGCGGGTCGGTGTCGTACGCCGGGTGCGACACGGCGCCTATAGTCCGGCAACGCTTTTCGACGCGCTGGACGATGTGGGCCGTCATCTCGTCCTCGCCCGTGCGACCGTTGCCTGTCAACAAGGCGTCGTCGCCTTGACCGGAGTGTCGGCGGCCGCCCTGCACGGGCTCTGCGTCTATGGCCATGATCTTCGGACCGTCCAGCTCGTTCGTCTGGACGGTGGCGCATCTCGATGCGAGGTGAACGCCCGGCACCATGTCCTCACCGACATCGAGGAGCACGTCGAGATGATCGATGGTCTCCTGGCCACGAATCTTGCGCGCACCGTATGGGAGGTTGTAGCCCATGCCGGGTTGGAGGCGGGCGTTGCAACTGCCGACTCGGCCGTTCACCGCGTACCCGATCTGTTCGACCGTCTCGCTCGGATGCAGCTCGAACTTGGTCGACGACCCGGGTCGAGCAGGGCCAGGATGGCGCTGCGGCTCGTTGACGGGCGATCCCAGAGCCCCGGGGAGTCGTTCAGCCGTGTCATCTTTGTCCGTCACCGCGTACCGCCGCCGGTGCCTCAGTACGAGGTGACTGACACATGTGGTCGTACACTCGGATTCGCCGACTTCGGCTGGGAGGAAGATCGGCACCTCGGTGAGTTCGACGGAAAGATCAAGTACGGTCGGCTGCTCAAGCCGGGCCAGTCGGCGAGCGATGTGGTCGTCAAGGAAAAGCTTCGCGAGGACGAGATGAGAGCGGAGCTCTTCGGTATGACCCGATGGATCTTCGATGATCTGCGACCGGGCGCGGTGCGTCGGTTCATCCAGCGCCTCAACTCGGATCGAGAGCGCTCCCGACGGCTCTACACCCGCAATCGTGTGATCATCGCCTGATCCCACGGTCGAGACGCCTGCGACTCCAGAGGAAACTGACTCTCTCCATAGGAAGCTTTCTGTGGAATCTGCCAGTTCCCCATGCAACATGGGAAACCGACACTCGAGTCAGGCAAGGATGGGGGCATGGCGAAGGAGAAGGGGCGGAAGGTGGTTGCGCAGAACCGCAAGGCCAGGCATGACTATCACATCGGCGACACCTACGAGGCGGGGATCGTGCTCAGCGGGACCGAGGTGAAGTCGCTGCGGGAGGGACGGGCCAACCTGGCGGACGCGTACGCGACCGTCGACGACGGCGAGGTCTGGCTGCGGGCGGCACACATCCCCGAGTACAGCCACGGCACCTGGACCAACCACACCGCTCGGCGCAACCGCAAGCTGCTGCTCAATCGCAAGGAGATCACCCGGATCGAGCGCGAGCTGGAGACCTCCGGCACCACCCTCGTGCCGCTGGCGCTCTACTTCTCCGACGGGTACGCCAAGGTCGAGATCGCCCTGGCCACCGGCAAGCGGGCCTACGACAAGCGGCAGAGCATCGCCGAACGGGAGTCCAAGCGCGAGGCCGAGCGGGCGCTGGCTGCCCGGAACCGGGGCGCATGACATGCGGCGGTTCCGGGCGCTGCTGATCGGCCTGCTCTTCGGCTTGGCCGCCACCCTCGGCATCACCACCCCGGCGTACGCGGCCGACGACCAGATCGACGAGTTCGCGATCACCTACGAGGTGCAGCCCAGCGGGGTCATTCGGGTGACGGAGAAGATCGTCTGGCGGTTCGGCGACAACTCCGGCCGGCACGGCATCCAGCGCTGGTACGTCACCCGTGAGCCGTACGACGACGACGAGGACGCGGTCTACATGCTCACCCAGATCGACGTGACCAGCCCGGACCCCGGTGTCGCCACCGACTGGGAGCGCACCGACGACGAGCGCGCTGACGGCCGCGAGGTGAACACCCGGCTGCGGATCGGCGACCCTGACCGGACCATCGAGGCCGACACCGCGACCTACGTGATCTCCTACGACCTCACCGGTGCTCTGCGCAGCTTCTCCGGTTACGACGAGTTCTACTGGGACGCCACCGGGTTCGAGAACCCGTTGATCAAGCAGCTGACGATCCAGACCACGGTTCCCGGCGGCGCCCAGGACGTCACCTGCTTCGCCGGCCCGCCCGGCAGCACGGAGACCTGCCAGACCGCGGACTTCACCAAGGGTGGCCCGGCCAGCTTCGCACAGAGCAATATCCCGGCCGGCCAGGGTGTCTCGATCGGCGTCCGGATCACGCCGGGGCTGATCACCGACAATAAGCCGCACCTCGAGCCGGACGGGTCGAAGATCTCTCCCGCAGCCAGGGTCGCCGCGATCGTCGGCGCGGGGGTCGCTGGACTGATCGCCATCGGGTCACCGATCGTCGGTGTTCTCTGGTGGCGGAAGAACGGCCGCGACCAGCGCTACGCCGGCCTCGCGCCAGGCACCACGCCGCTCGCCGGTCAGCCGGCGCACATCGTCCCCAGCGATCCGGACCTTCCGATCCCGGTCGCCTTCTCGCCCCCACGGATCCCGGTCGGCGAGGCCGGCCTGCTGATCGACGGGCAGGTGGACAACCGCGAGACCGCCGCGACGATCATCGACCTGGCCGTACGCGGCGCGCTGACCGTGCAGAGCGACGGAAAGGACGACTTCCGGGTGACCCTGGTGGACCCCAACCGGGCCGCCGCGCCGCACGAGATGGTGCTGCTCACCGACCTGTTCAACTCAGGACCGCCCGGAACCCAGGTCGACCTGTCCGAGCGCGGCAGCCTGCTCAGCGCCCACCAGGCCATGCAGACCTCGGTCCGGAACCAGGTCACCGCCCGCGGCTGGTTCCGCAAGGTGCCCTCGGCCACGGCGACCGGCAGCTTCGGCTTCGGCGCGTTGCTGTTCATCGTCTTCGGCGCGTTCGCGGTCGGGGCCTGGTTGCTGTGGGTGCTGGTCCCGCTGCTCCCGATCATCATCACGATCGCCGTGATCCGGACCAAGCTTCGGCGCGGCCAGCGCACCGCGGACGGACGGGCCGTCTGCGACCAGGTTGAAGGCTTCCGCACCTATCTCGCGACCGCCGAGGCGGACCAGCTCAAGTTCGAAGAGGGCGAGGACATCTTCTCCCGCTATCTGCCGTGGGCGATCATCTTCGAGCTGGCCGACCGCTGGGCCCGGATCTGCGCCGATCTGGTGGCGATGGGGCGGCTGCCCGACACCACGCCGTACTGGTACTACGGCAATTACAACATCTCGTCCTTCAACACCGGCTTCCTGACCGGCAGCCTGGCCAATGCGGCAACTCCGGTCCCATCCACCAGCAGCAGCGGCACCGGCTTCGGTGGCGGCAGCTCCTTCTCCGGCGGCGGGTTCTCCGGCGGGGGCGGCGGGGGCGGCGGCAGCAGCAGCTGGTGAGTGGACCGGGAAAGGCCGGCGTCAGCCGCTGAGCCGGCGCCTGAGCGGGCCGCTGACGCCCGAGGTGTCGATCTCGGGCGCGAAGGCACCCTCGTCGCCGGGCCGGGTGACGGCCTGGACGAAGCTCGGATCGGTGTAGGCCAGGTAGACCAGCTCCCCCTCGTGCCGGGCCAGCAGCTCCTGGAGTCGGGCCGGGTCACGCTCCTCGAGCAGGACGCCGAGCTGGGTGCGCACCAGGACCGGGTCGGCGTCGACGGCCGCGGCGATCCGGGTCGCCGCATCGGGGACCTCCTCGCCGAAGGCGCCGGTCTCCTGCAGGTCGCCGAGAGCGGGAAGCGGCGCGGCCAGCAGCGCCGCGAGATCGACCCGGCCCAGGCCCCAACCGGACGGCCAGTTCGGGGGGACGACGCAGACCCGAGGGAAGCGCAGGGTGGCGACGAAGGCCCGCTGGATGTTCCGGGCCTGGTACCTCGTGACCAGCCGGTCCCGCCCGTGGTGGGCCAGCCATAGTGCGGCTGCGGCCGCCAGGTGGGCCACCGCGAACGAGGTGCCGTTGCCGAGACCGACGATCGGCTGCTTGTCATCGGTGTAGCGCGCGTTGTAGACCTCCGAGCCCGGCATCGAGACGTTCACCGCCACGCCGTGGGACGAGCCGTCCCACGGGACGTCCCCAGGGCCGGTGGCTGCGACCGCGATGCAGTTGCCGTAGCTGGCCGGCGCAGTGACGAAGCCGACGTGGTTTCCGGCCGCCGCCATCACGATGATCCCGCTGTCGACAGCCCGCTGGATCTCCCGTTCGAGCCCGAAGAAACCCTTGCCGCCCAGGCTCATGGTGATCACGTGGCAGCCCACCCGCCGGCCGTGCGCGACCGCCTTGGCGACGTCGGTGTCGAAGAGCTGAACCACGCTCTCGGTCGCCCGGACCGGCACCAACCGCGCCTCCGGCGTCAGGCCCGTGATGCCTTCAGCGGCTGGTCCATGGCCGATGATCACACTCGACGTCGAGGTGCCATGACCCGGGAAGGGGAGCGGCCACATCGGGTGCTGCTCCAGGTCGTCGTGTGCGTCGTCGTCATCATCGATGACATCGCGGTCGGTGGTCAGGTCCAGCCCGGCCGGCCCGACGTTGGGGTGCAGGGTGTAGCCGGTGTCCGGCTGGCCGATGCGGATCCCGCGCCCGCCGCGTACGGCTGGGTTCATCGCGGCCATCGCCTCGGGCCAGCGCACGGTCGTGTGCACCCAGTCGAGGGCCGGAGCGAATGCGCCCGCGACATCCACGACGTTCTCCTCCTCGGCGTACACCCGGACGGGCACGTCGGCCTCGACCATGGTGAAGCGCCCGGTCTCCCACAGCGCGAGCGCGGCCTCGTGGCTGCGTCGCGCATGCTCCCGGGTGGCGACGGCATGCTCACTGCGGCCGATGATCACGACCAGCGGTCCCCGCGCGACCAGCCGCCGCACCCGCCAGCCCGGGCCGAGAGCCGCGGTGACCACCGGGCGGATCGTCGGGACGGTGTTGGGTGCTGCAGCCTCGGCGACGATGCGGATCTGGTGTGCCCGGTCGACCGGCATGGCGGATTTTCTCCTCGCTGGTTACGTTAGCCGTCGTGATGAGGGCCGACCCGCCCACGAAATACCCCGTCTTCCCTGTCGTCAACTGCGACCTCTCCGATGTCGTCGGGACGCCCGGCCTGCCCTCGCCGAACCGGCTGGCCCGCCGGCTGTCGACGCCACGACAGCCTTGGCGGTCCCGGAGTGGGTCCGTGCTGTTCCTGGAGAGCGCCGCAGCCGATGCCGGAGCGTTCGCCCCGCTCACCGAGGAGCTGGCCGCCGGCGAGGGCTCGGGCGTACGCGTCCAGTCCCGGCTGACCTCCCGCGCCGGTACCCAGGAGATCTGCCAGCAGCTGTTCCGGGGCTTCCCCGTGGTCGGGGCCACCTACAAGACCGTGCAGTCGGACCGGGCCAGCGTGCTGGTCGGCACCCCGACCGGCGACCTGCCGGCCCGCGATCCAGGACCGCGACGGCGCCGGGCCAAGAAGGCCGTCCTGGCGGAAGCACAGCGCCAGCTGGGCGTCGACCTCCCGGCGAACTCGATCGAGCCGGTGATCTTCCCACTGAACGGGGCCGGCGTCTGGGCGTACGACGTCCGGATGTCTGACCGGAAGTCCACGGCAGATATCCGCGCGTACCTCCGGGAGAGCGACCTGGAGCTGCTCTACGCCCAGGATGTCGCGTGTGCCGCCGCGTTCGGGGAGGGTCGGGTCTTCGCCGCCAATCCCGGGCGAAACCCGCAGGTCCAGGGCGTACGCCTGCGCGGGTTGACCGCGCCGGACATTGCGCTCACCACCGCTCAGCTGAAGGTCGAGCCCGCGGCGGGGCCTCCGCTGTCGCGCTCGACCTGGGACTTCCGGCTGGACCCTGCCGACGCGGCGTTCGACGAGGTGTGTGCCTTCCACCACATGCAGACCGCCGCCGACTTCTTCGGCGACATCATCGGGCCGGATCTGTTCACCGACCGGCCGTTCACGCCGCTGACCGTGCGGGTTCGCGACCAGCAGGCGCGCAACTTCGTGGGCCTGTTCAAGCCCGACCACGACCTGATCATGCTCGATGACGGCGCGTTCCCGGCGGCCCGGTCCGGCGACATCTGTGTGCACGAGTTCAGTCACGCCGTGGTGCATCGGGTCAGCCGGTTCGGGCCGTTCACGTCTGCAATCGGGCGCGGGCTCAACGAGGGCTTCGCCGACTACGCGCAAGCCAGCATGTACGACGACCCGCGCTTCGGCGACTGGGTCCGCCAGCAGCCCACAGGAGCGCGGCGCTGCGACCGGCCCGACCTGCGCTTGCTGCCCGAACCCGCCGACACGCTGCGGGACCGCTATCAGGTGGGCGAAGCCTGGTCCTGCCTGCTGTGGGACCTGCGCCGGGCAGTGGGTCCCGGAGTGGCCGACGCCATCGCCTTCCATACGCTGCAGTTCCTCGGGCCGACCGTGGACTACGCGGCCGCGCGGGCCGCGGTCGACCAGGCTGACGCGGCGCTGTTCCCCCAGCGGGGCCGAGGGCGGCACCGTCGGGAGATCGACGATGCCTTCGACGCGCGGCTGCCGCGGTCGGGCTGATGGAGATCACCGTACGTACGGAGGGCGGCATCTTCGGCGATGACCGGGTGCGGAGGATCCGGGACAGGATGCTGACGGTGACCAACCACGGCGCCGTCGAGGCCGAGCGAGAGCTGCCCGCTGCCACGGTCGCCGAGCTGGCCGGGCTGGCTCGGGTGGTTGCCAGGCTGAGGCCGAAGCCGCCGCCGGCCGAGCCGGGCTATGTCGACGACGGCGGCACCACCACGATCGAGGTCATTCTGCCCGGCACGTCCGCTCGGATCGTGCTGAACGCCGGCGATGACGCCCCGCAGCCCGTCTGGGATCTGCTGGACGCGGTGGATCGGGCTGAGCGAGGCTAGTCCGAGCAAGGGGGGACGACCCCCTTGGACCCCCGCTGGGCGTGCCGTGACACCGGTCTGATTCACACGTCCTAACGCACCGCGAGCAGGTCGACGATGAAGATCAGCGTCTCACCGGGGCCGATCACGTTCCCGGCCCCGCGATCCCCGTACGCCAGGTGCGGCGGGATGATCAACTGCCGGCGCCCGCCGACCCGCATACCCGCGACACCGCTGTCCCAGCCGGTGATCACCTGTCCCGCACCCAGCTTGAACTCCAGCGGATCGCCGCGGTTGTACGAAGCGTCGAACTCCTCTCCGGTGCTGAACGCCACTCCCACGTAGTGCACGCTGACCCGGCGGCCCGACGTCGCCTCGAGTCCGGTGCCGACCTGGAGGTCCGAGATCTCCAGCTCCTCGGGAGGCTCGCCGCCGGGAAAGTCGACCTCGGGCTTGTCTGTCATGGACTCCAACCTAATGGCTAGGTTCGTCCGGTGACCGACTTCACCGGGCAGGACCTGCGGGGCTCGATTTTCGATCGGGCCGATCTGAGCGGTTCGCGGTTCTGGGCCGCGAACCTGAGCCGATCACAAATCCGCGGTGCTGCGATGCACAAGGTCGAGATGCGCGGCGTCGAGCTGGTCGACGTCGACATCTCCGGCGAGATCGTCAACGTGACGATCAACGGAGTCGAAGTCGGAGCGTTGGTCGAGGCCGAGCTCGACCGGCGCTCTCCGGACCGGATGAAGATGCGTCCGATCGACGCCGACGGCTTTCGCGAGGCATGGGGGATCGTCGAGCGGCTCTGGGCCCAGACCGTCGAACGCGCGCGCCGGCTGGCGCCGGAGCAGCTGCACACCTCGGTCGACGAGGAGTGGTCGTTCGTCGAGACCCTGCGGCACCTGGTCTTCGCGACCGACTCGTGGCTGCGGCGCGCGGTTCTCGGCGACCCGGCGCCGTGGCATCCGCTCGGCCTGCCCTGGGACGAGATGCCTCCGGCTCCGGGAGTTCCCTGGGACCGGGCGGCCCGGCCCGACCTGGACACCGTGCTCGAGCTGCGCCGGGACCGGATGGCCGGCGTACGCGCGTTCCTCGGCGAGCTGACCGACGATCAGCTCGGCCACCGCACCGAACCGGTCGAGGGGCCCGGCTGGCCGCCACCCGTCAGCTTCGAGATCCGCGAGTGTCTGTTGATCATCCTCAGTGAGGAATGGGAGCACCGGCGTTACGCCGAGCGTGACCTCGCCGTCTTGGAGAATCGGGGTCGGGCCGGGGGAGCGCCCGATAGCGGCCGACGTCTCGGCCGCGCATGCTGAAGGCATGAACTCGACCTATGAGCACCCCAGCCTCAAGCTGTACGTCACCCCGGACCAACGCGACCGGGCCGAGTCCTGGCTGAAGGAGGCGTACGCCGACGGTCGGATCTCCGAGCTGGAGTTCGACCACCGCATCGGTCAGGTTCTCACGGCTACCACGCGCAAAGAGCTCAACGAGGCCTTCTACGGTCTGGTTCAGATCCCCACGCCGTCGCGGGCCCTCGGGGTCCATCCGGCGTACCAGCCGCTGGTCCGGCCGGAAACCCGCGAGCAGGCGGGCCGCGGTGCCGCCGGGTTCGCCCACTTCTCCTCGATCTTCTTCTGGCTGCTGGGGCCGGGCCTGGTCTACGCAGCCTCCACACCAGGGTCGTACCCTCGGCGCGAGGCGGCGAAGGCCTTCAACTTCCAGCTGATCGCCTCCGTCGCGTTCGTGCTGGTCGGCATCCTCGGTGGCATCACGGAGCTGGACATCTTCGGCATCCTGATGCCGCTGATCGGGCTCGGCTGGCTGGTGCTGACGGTCATCGGTGGCGCCAAGGCCCTGCAGGGTGAGAACTGGCGCAACCCGGTCAAGAGCGTCGTCAAGCTCGAGGTGCTCAAGGAGAAGTAGACCCGGGAAGCAATACGGGTGCTGGCGCGTTGACCTCAGCGTAGAGTTGGCCAATGCGGCCGACGCTGCAGACACAACTCAACAGGGGGTGATCGGTTTCGACTTGGGTCGATAGTCCCAGGAGAAGCGGGCCGAGAATCCAAGGTCAACTCGTTAATGTCCCTTGGAAACCAATAAGTGCCGAGAATAAAACTCAAGCACACTTCGCTCTCGCTGCCTGAGCAGTGATCGAAGGGTCAGCCCGGGCTAGCCTTCGTCCCGGATCCTGGCCTCGTCTAGGAGGCTTACCTGCTGAGAGCGGTCTCAGGGCTTAGCAGGGACATCATCTGAGGCTGGGCCTGTCTGCGACGTGCTGGCGCGAGTGCAGGGGCCAAGAGAACGCTGAGCCAGCTGCGCCCGGAGAAGTCCTGGTTCGTCGCTCGAGGACGCGGGTTCGATTCCCGCCACCTCCACCGTTGGGCAGCGCCCCGGAGATGACCTCATCTCGGGGGCGCTGTCGTTGTCTGGCGCAGTTGGCCTCGCCAGGTCTAGAGCACGGTCGCGACGACCACCGCTGCGGCGGCCGACCAGGCCTGCGGCCGGCAGGACGTGGGATAGGGCACCGGGGCGCCCTCACCCGACCACAGCTCGGGCAGCCGGTACTCGAAGGCGACGGCCGCCCGCATCAGGCCTTCGGCCAGACCCTCCGCGTACGCGCCCAGCCCGGCCCGGTGCAGGCCGAGGATGGCGATCGCCGTGTCGTGCGGCCACACCGAGCCGCAGTGGTAGCTGAGCGGCGAGTACGCCCCCGCCGCCGAGGACATGGTGCGCAGACCCCATCCCGAGTCGAGCTCCGGGCCGGCCAGGTGCCGGGCGACGGCCAGCTCCTCGTCCGGATCGAGCAGACCGGTGCCGAGCAGGTGCCCGATGTTGCTGGACAGCGAGTCCACCCGTTCCTTGTCCCGATCGAGCGCCAGTGCGGGAAACCGGTCCGGTCCCGATCCGCACCAGAACCGCTCGCGGAACTTCCCCGCCAGATCTGCGGCCCAGCGCCGGTACGCCTGCCCGCCGGCCAGGCTGAACCCGTCCAGCAGGGCCGCGCCGCTGACCGCCGCCTCGTAGGCGTACCCCTGGACCTCGCAGAGCGCGACCGGGCCAGCGGCGATCCTGCCGTCGGCGAACCGGATCGAGTCCGACGAGTCCTTCCAGCCCTGGTTGGCCAGTCCGCGGCCGCTGGCGTCCAGATACTCCAAGAACCCGTCGCCATCCGCATCGCCGTACTCAGTCATCCAGTGCAGCGCCGCCTCGAGAGCCGGCAGCAGAGCTTCGACGTCGGCATCCGCCGCACCGGCCCGCCAGGCGTCGTGTAGCACGCAGATCCACAGCAGCGTGGCGTCGATGGTCCCGTAGTAGAGCGGTGGAAGCTTCATCGCACCCAGCGCAAACCCGGCCCGGCGCAGCTCGTGGGGAATCTTGCCCGGTTCCTGAGCGGTGGCGACGTCCACCTGATTCCCCGCCAACCCGGCCAGGGTGCGCAGCGTGTCCATCGCGTACTCGATGCCGACCGGGAGCAGCAGCCGCGCGGTCCAGAGCGAGTCACGCCCGAACAAGGTCAGGTACCACGGCGAGCCGGCGGCGAAGAAGATGTCCTCCGGTGCCTTGCGGGTGGCCATGCGCAGACTGTTGAGATCAGCCAACGAGCGCTCCAGCCACGGCCGCAGCCGGTGGTCGTGGTGACCGGCGGAGAGCCGATCGGCCAGACCGGCGGCATCGAGAGGATTGCTGGTCGCCGCAATCACGACGCCGCCCTCATCCACCACCTCGATCGCCCAGCGGGCCTCGGCCACCCCTCGGGCCGGCACCTCCAATGTCCAGTCCAGGACCAGGGTCGTCGCGTCCTCGCCGAGCCGGACCGCCGCCCCCGGGGCGGCCAGACTCACCGAGATCTCGTCCGAGCCCCAGGCCCACGGGCCGGCTGCCGGCGCCGCGAACGGCCGTGCCGGCGGGACGTCGCCGACTCTGATCACCTCGATCGGGGCCAGGTCGTACGCCAGCAGCAGCTCGACCTGCACCGTGACCGGCTGCGGCAACAACGAGGTGACGCGCAACGTCTCCGCGACCTGGCCCGCCCGGACCTGCCGCTCCCGGTACAGCCGGACCTGCGGGTCTGGCGTCTCGGCCAGCTCCGGGCCGACATGGCGGAGCAGGTAGCTGAACATCACCCCGGTGCTGCCGTCGGGCCCCGGACGGAGGATCTGCGTGGCAATGTGCTCGCCGGGGGCGCCGTCCACGGTGAGCTCGACGGCGCTGAGCACGCGTACGTCGGCGTGCAGAACGCCTTCGGCGCCGACCGGCATTCCGGCCGAGCCGATCCGCCCGGACCGGTCACTCAGCACCTGGGTCGGTGCGACGAAGGTGGTCACCAGGTCGTGCAGGAACGGTTGGCGTGGCTGGCTCACGTCGCGATCCTGCCATCCGTCGTCGTGGCCGGGCGAGGGCAGAGCCGACCGGCGAGGCACCGCTGACTCGCGTCGTTGGGTGGCTAGGCTCACCGGCGTGCCAGCGGCCCGGAGCTCGGTCAGCATGAAGGACGTGGCCACCCTGGCCGGCGTCTCGATCGGCACGGTCTCCAACGTGCTGAACTCTCCGGATCTGGTCGCCGTCCCGACCCGCGAGCGGGTCCAGCAGGCCATCGACAAGCTCGGCTGGGTCCGCAACGAGTCGGCGCGCCAGCTCCGTGCGGGGCGGAGCCGCTCCATCGGCATGGTCGTGATGGACATCAGCAACCCGTTCTTCACCGATGTGGTGCTGGGGGCGGAGGACTGCTTCGCCGCCGTCGGGTACGCGGTGCACGTCGGCAACAGTGCGCAGCTGGCCGAGCGGGAGCTGGCCCATCTGGCCCTGTTCGAGCAGCAACGAGTGCGCGGTGTCCTGGTGGCGCCGATCACGGCGTTGACCGACCGGCTTACCGAGCTGCGCCGGCGGGGTATCGCGGTCGTTGTCGTCGACCGCGTCGGGACCACCACCGCCTCCTGCTCGGTGGGGGTGGACGATGTCGAAGGCGGCCGGCTGGCGGTCGAGCACCTGGTTGACCAGGGGCATCGGCGGATTGCGTTCGTCGGCGGACCCGACAGTCTGCACCAGGTCCGGGATCGCCAGATGGGCGCCGAGCTGGCGGCGGCTCGCGCCAGTGCTGCCACCACCCTGATCATGCTGCCGACGCCGGCGTTGGACGTGGAATCCGGAGGCAAGGCCGCGGCCGAGCTGGCGGCGATGGCCGACGCGGAGCGGCCCACCGCCACCTTCGCGGCGAACGACCTGGTGGCCATCGGCCTGCTTCAGGGCTTCGTGAGCGTCGGGATCGCCGTTCCGGAGGAGATGGCGATCATCGGCTACGACGACATCGCCTTCGCCGCCGCCGCTGCGGTCCCGCTGTCCTCGGTTCGACAGCCGCGGGCCGAGCTGGGTCGTCGCGCCGCTGAGCTGCTGCTGGCCGAGATCGAGGCGGACGACGACGATCAGGTCCACGAGCACCAGCAGGTTCGGTTCAGCCCCGAACTGGTCGTACGCCGCTCCACCGCCTCGGCGGTCAGTCGCGCGGGCCGCCGTGCATCAGACCCGTCAGGCCACCGGGCAGAGTAGCGGCCAGACCCGGGTCGAACTCGCCGTCGATCAGCACGAACACCACCTTCGCGGTGGTGTCCCCGCGATTGGCCCACGCATGGTCGGTGCCGCGTTGTACGACGATGTCCCCGGCGTGCAGGGTCACCTCCGAGTCGTCGAGGACAAGGGTGATCTGGCCCTCCAGCACGATCCCGTAGTCGACCGATGCGGTGCGGTGCACGGGCGACTGCAGGCCGCGCTGGTCGAGGTGGCCAGGCTGGAACTCGTTGATCCGGATCTTGGTGCCGCGCGCCGGCGGCGGCACGGCGAGCGTCCGCTCGGTCGGCTCGGACGGCTCGGTCGCGGTGATCGTGGCCGGCGCGCCCTCGGTGTTCCAGATCTCGTGGAACGACACCCCGTCTTCCGGCAGGTCGCGGCTCACCGGGACCGGCCCGTCGGAGAGGACGACGGAGACACCGTCCGGGGTGTGGCCGGTGACGACTCGGCGCGGCGGCTGTCCGCTCATGCGTGGCAGACGATCGGGCCACCGTGCAGCGTGATCATCTCCGGCCACAGGCTCGGGATCCGCAGCTCGACCGGCGCCACATAGCCGGTCAGCTCGGCATACGCGCGATGCAGGTTGCACACGACGCGCTCACCCTCCCGCCAATCCCGGTAGGGCGCGTCGTCCTGGTGCTGCTGCGCGGCCTGGAGCGGGGTCAATCCGGCGGCATACGACTCGGTGGCCACCTCCGCGATGTGGTCGATGTACGCCTCGTGCTCGTCCAGCATCCGTGTGATCTCCGCCCCGCGGCGCACGGGACCGTGGCCGGGCAGCAGCGCCTCCGGCCCGAGCTCCCGCATCCGCTGCAGAGCTGCCTTGAAGCCGGCCACGGAGCCCTCGAGGATGATGGGGTGCCCGCCCGCGAAGGTGAGGTCGCCGGTGAACAGCACCTTCTGCTCGGGTAGCCAGACCGCGATGTCGTGGGTCGTGTGCGCGGGGCCTAGCACGAGCAGCTCGACGGAGAACCCGTCGAGGTGCAGGGTCACGTCGTGCTCGATAGTCATGTCCGGAGGCCGCACGGTGAGGTTCCCATAGTCGGTCGGCAGCTCCTTGGTGGCCGCGAGACCGGCGCGCAGCACCCCTTCCCGGCAGAGCCGGTGGCCGATGATCGTGGTGGACGCCGGCAGGAAGCCGTTCCCGTAGGTGTGGTCCGGGTGGTGGTGCGTATTGACCGCGATCTTGAGGTCGCCGGGCGCCACCCGGGCGATCTCGGCGAGCAGGGCACGGTTGCGTCGCTCGGTGGAGGTCGTATCGACCAGCACAGCGCTGCCGGTGCCGTCGACGATGATGCCGCAGTTGTTGATCATCCAGCTGCCGTCGGGCTGGACATAGGCGTAGGCGCCCGTTGCTAGCTCCTCGACGTACGGGGTGGCGTCGCTCCAGCTCACCTGGTGTCCTCCTTCGGTCGCAGTTTGGACCAACTGTCCTCGATGTCGACGGCGACGTCGTAGAGCAGCCGCCGCAACCAGATCCCGGCCGGGTCGTCGGCGCGCCGGGGGTGCCAGTGGGCCGCCTCGATGATCTCGATCGGCTCCAGGGGAGTGTCGGCGATGACGAGGTCGAGCAGGTCGAGACAGCGCACGGCCAGTCGTCTTGGCACGAAGGCGCACATGCTGGTGCCGGGCAGCGCGAACGGCAGCGTCAGCAGGCTGGTGACCTGGACCAGCACGGGCCGGTCATGCAGACCCTGGCGTTGCATCTCCCGTTCCAGCGGCCGCTGCCGCCCGCCGGCGGAGAGGAAGTGCGCGACGGCGTGGGGCATCGCCCGCAGGTCCTCCAACGTCAAGGACCCATCCCGAAGGTGTGGGTTGTCGCGGGACACCAGACAGGCCAGGACATCGGTGAACACCGGCTGCCGCAAGCCGGGGAAATCGAAGCCGAGCGGCACCACGATCAGATCGCGACGCATCAGCTGGCTCTCGAACCGGTCCCAGGGCGGGGCGGTGTCGAAGGCGACCGAGCACGCTGGGGCCTGCTCGAACAACAGTCGGGTCAGCGGCTCGGACAGCACGGTCATGGCGTACTCCGACATGCTGACCTCGAACCGCTTGCGGCTGGTACGCGGGTCGAAGCCCCGTGGGTTGCCCAGCAAGCCCTCGGCCGCGTCGACGGCGTCAGCCACGAAGGGTCGGAGCTGCTCAGCCAGCGGAGTCAGCTCGAATCCGCGTCCGGCCCGGATCAGGAGCTCGTCGCCGAAATGTTTCCGCAGCCGGGCCAGCGCCCCGCTCATGGCGGGCTGGCTCATCGCCATCCTGGTGCCAGCGTGCGTCAGGTTGCGCTCCTCGAGCAACGCGTGCAGCGGGAGCAGCAGGTTTGCGTCGACGTCCCGAAGACCCCCATCGGTCATGGTGCGACGATCGTAGCGGTGACTCGCCCCGCGGTGGAGACTTGCGGTGTGGCGCTCGGCGGAACCGACCTCAACCTGCTGTTGCCGCTCAAGGTGCTGCTCGAGGAAGGAAACGTGACTCGGGCCGGGCAGCGCTTGGGGCTCAGCCAGCCCACCATGAGTGCCGCGCTGGCGCGGCTGCGCCGCCGGTTCGATGACGAGCTGCTCACCCGGAACGGGCGCGAGTACGAGCTGACGCCGTTCGCCGTCGACCTGCTGCCGGAGGTTCAGCACGCCGTCCGGCTGATGGAGGGTGCCCTGCAGATCACGGACCGGTTCGACCCCCGTCTGAGCACCCGGACCTTCCGGCTGGTGATGAGCGATTACGCGATCGCGGTCGTGCATGAGCCGCTGGTCGTCCGGATCAACGAGCTCGCGCCCGGTGTCCGGCTCAGCATCGATCCCATGACGCCGCAGACGAGGACGTCCGACCGCGTCCTGCTGGACTATGACGCCCTGGTGGCGCCCCTCGGCTTCGGCTTCGCCGGCGAGTCGCGGCCGCTCTGGCAGGACCGCATGGTCTGCCTGGTCGATCGACGGAACAGCCGGCTGCAGGACGGCGGCCTGACGTTGCAGGACCTTCGTGCTCTGCCGCACGCTGTCGCGTGGTTCGGCCCGGGCACCCTCACTCCGGTGGACCGGGTGTTCGGCGAGCTGGGCATCGAACGACGGATCGAGGTGATGCTCACCGGCTGGCTGGCGCTCCCGTTCGTGCTCGAAGGCACAGATCTGGTCGCTGTGGTGCCCGAGCGGCTGGCCCGGATCCACACCGAGGCCGGTCCGGCGCTGGTCCAGGTGGAGCCGCCGTTCGGTTGCGTACTGCTGGCGGAGGGCTACTGGTTCGCTCGCGACCGACTGGCCGATCCGGCGCCCGCCTGGCTGTTCGCCCGGCTGGACGAGGTCGGCGCTGCGCTCACGCCGGACGATCCGTAGCAGCTCGACTGGCGCAGGTAGGGCATGACCAGCTCCTCGCTCGCTGCCCAGAGGCCGGCCCGGCGATCGGCTCGGCAAGCCCGCTCGGGGATGGTGCGTTCGCGTTGCCCGGTGGTCCAGAAGCGGCCGCCCGCCGAGGCGGCGGCGACGTCCCGAGCGAGCCAGTTCGGGGTCACGGCGGCGACATCCGGGTCAGCAGCGACGACCTGCTGCGCGAGCAGGAGCAGCCCGCGAAGCAGCCGACCGGGGCCACGCGCATTGCGGAAGACATCGGTCTTGACCATGCCCGGGTCGACACAGGTGACTTGGATCCGGGTATCGGCAACTCTCTCGGCCAGCTCGACGGCGAAGAGGTCATTGGCGAACTGCGTACGACCAGCGACCGCGAGACCGGCTCGGCCGTTGCGCTGCTGCAGATCATCGAAGTCGAGAGTGTCGCGGTAGCGGCCGGCGTTGGCGACGAGGACGAGTCGCCCGGACGGGGCAGCGGCCAGCGCGGGCAGCAGGCGTCGGGCGAGCAGGTAGCGGGACAAGTAGTTGAGGACGAAGGACCTCTCCATACCCTCTGTCGTCGTCTCCGGCACCGTCGCGAAGACGCCGGCGCAGCAGATCATCGCGTCGAGGCGGTTCGTGCATCGTTGCACCTGACTCGCCAGTCGTGTCGTGTCGCAGAGCAGCGACAGATCGACCGGAAGAAAGCGGTGGTCGAGCCCTGGGGCCGCCGCGTCCAGCAATGTCAGGACGTCGGCACCGCGCTCGGGGTCTCGACCGGAGATCAGCACTCGACTGCCACCTCGGGCCAGCCGGAGGGCGACGGCGCGACCGATACCGCCGGTCCCCCCGGTGACCAGCGACGTCCAGATGCCTGTCATGACTCGAAAGTACGAATGATCATCTGGACGGACAATGAGTACTCGTCCAACTTTCTTCATCAACTGTCTCAGGACGCTCCTACGATGGATGGGTGGATGTGCTTGGTTCCGTACTGCGGGAGCTGCGCTTCGAGAGCACGGAGTATCGATCTCTCCGGCTGGGCGCGCCATTCCGGGTCTCTTTCGCCGAACCTGGCCTTCGCGGCGTCCATGTCGTCGTCCGGGGTGAGTGCGAAGTCTGGGTCGACGACGGGCGACTTCTCACCCTTCGAGCCGGCGACCTCGTCTTGTTTCCCCGGGGTGATGCCCACCAGCTGTGCTCGGTGGGCGCCGGCCGGCATCCTGCTCAGTCCGGCGTCGCGCTCGCCACGGCGACGACAGCCGGTCAGGAGGTTAGCGCTGGCGGGGATGGTGCGCAGACCGTGCTGCTCTGCGGCGCGTTCTTCATCACTCGCCACGACCATCCGGCGTTGGTCGCTCTGCCACGAGTGGTGCACGTTTCGGAGGGCGCCACCGGCCAGCGCTGGCTGGCGCCCTACGTTGATGCGTTGACCGCCGAGGTTCGTCATGCCGGACCCGCCAGCGCGGTGGTGACGGCGCGGTTGTCCGATGCCCTCGTGGCCCGCGCACTGCGGCATCAGGTGGAGGTATCCGACGAGCCGGGACTGCTGCGCGGGCTGGCCGACCCGTATGTCGCACCGGGACTCGCCGCGCTGCACGAGGACCCCGGCCGAGCCTGGACCGTGGCGTCGCTGGCTACCGTTGCGGGACTGTCACGGGCTGCGTTCGCTGCGCGGTTCTCGGAGCGGATGGGTACGACGCCGGCGCGTTACCTGTTGGAGCTTCGAATGGCTCGGGCCAGCATCCTGTTGCGCGACGAGCGCGCCACCCTTGCGGCGGTAGCGGCGCAGGTCGGATACGGCTCGGAAGCCGCCTTCTCGGCCGCCTTCAAGCGCTATTCCGGAATGGCACCGGGCGCGTACCGCCGAGCATCCGTGCCGGTCATTTGACATCGCCAGGACTTCGGGTGGCCATAGACATGAGCACGGCCCGATCGCATCAGGAGGGCTCTCCACCTCTCCGGCATCAGTCTGAGAGGGCGCAAGTCACCAACACTGCTAAGCAGCGCCGGGTCCACCGTGTGGCCGAGCCGGCCCGAGTTACTGTCGTCGGTGTTGGGTAGCGGCGAGGGCGGCGCGGATCCGGTTGTTGATCATCGGGGTTCTGGCCCGGTCGATGTACCAGGGCGGGAGCCATTCCGGTAGGCCTTGGTGGTTGATCCGGCATTCCCAGCCTTTGCTGAGGAAGTTGTGATGGTGATAGCTGCACAACAAGGTGAGGTTGTTCAGGTCGGTGAGGCCGCCGTCGGCCCACGACACCACGTGGTGGCGTTCGCACCATTCCGGGGGAATGTCACAGCCCGGGAACGAGCAGCCGCGGTCGCGGGCGTAGAGGGCGATGGTTTGCGGCAGCGAAGCGATCCGCCGGGTCCGGCCCAGGTGCAGGATCTGGCCGGCCGAGTCTTTGACCGCCCAGTACAGGTCGGCCTGATCCGCCGCGGCGAGCGCGGTGCCGGTTTTGATCAGGGTGCCGTCACTGGCGACCGCCCAGCCGGTCTTGGCCAGTACGTCCGCCAGGTCGAGGTTGATGATCACCGTGGCCGGGGTGCCACCCGAATCCGGCACTGCGTTGCTGGACCGCAACAGCCGGTCACACACCTCAGCCAGAGCATCATGCATCCGCTGCCCGAAGGTGCGGGGATCGGGTTCTTCGATCTGCTTCCCCTCGGGAGTGGTGGTGGAGTTGACCCGGGGTTTGGCCAACGGCTGCAGCAGAGCCAACAGTTTCGTGCCGCACGCCCCGGTGAGGCGGAACTTGCCGGCGTAGCCGCCGTCCTTGGTGGGCCGCATCGCAAAGAACCGGCGATCGGACTGCAGCTGTTCATCGGGCAGGGTGCCGTCCGGGTCGATCGCGTTCACCACCTGCTTCGCCAGCCGGTGCAAGTCTTTGGGTCCGAATGAAGTGGCGTGCTCGGCCAGCAGTCGTTCCCCGGCATCGATCAGGTCCGGGTCGAACCCGCGCCGGCTCACCGGCGCCAACGCCCGGATCACCACATCAGCGTTGTCCGCGCTGACCTCCCCGGTCCGTTGCTTGTCCGCCAGATGCGGCCGCAGCGGCTGCAACGGCTGCCCGGTCATGGACATCCGCTCCGCCAGCTGCTCCGCCGCCCGCACCCGAGACGCCGCCTCACCACCCGAAATGTGCAGGGCGGACGTGAGCAGCCGGGTCATGGTCCCCTGACACTGGCTCTGCGCCAAGCCTCGGCTGGTGCCTTCGTTGATCATCTGGTGGTCGATCAGCGGCAGCCGGTTCCGCAGCTTCTCGAAGCCCTGCAGGAACCCGACCAGCCCGGGATCGTCCAGGGTCTCCAGCCCGTGGTCCTCAACGAGTTTGATCAGATGGTCGAGGTCGACGTGGAGCGTGTCGAGCGCTTGCTCGACCTGCCCGGGATCCCCGACATCCATGATCACATACTACTCGAACACACGTTCGATAACAAGCCGAATGGTCAAGAAAATAACGGAAATCTGTCGCCCTTCGACAGGCTCAGGGCATCATCACGGGCCCCTCTGACAGGCTCAGGGCGCGGCGAGCCAATGGTTGAGATTGGTCGCCCCGTCGGGGCCGGCCAGGTAGCCGACGAAGAGCCCGTCCGGGTCGCGTACGGCGCGGATCTCCTGCAAGCGCCGCCAGTTCTCCTCGGACATGAACCGCAGTTGGCGGGTGGCCAGGTCGCTGTCCCCGAGGTACTGGCCGACAGTGACGGGCTCGAGGTCAGCCATCGCCTGGCGCAGCCACTCCCGATTGGCGTCGTCGTCGGCCGGGTCCTTCCAGAGGACGTAGCTGGCCAGGTAGATCTCCGACTGCAGCGAGAACGCCATGTCCGGCAGCTCGCGCAGCGGCGCCATGCTGAACCAGATGGTGAACGTCAGATCGTTCGGGGGTGTCGTGTAGATGCGGCGCATGGCCGGCACAACCCGATCGGCCGAGCCCCGCAGCCAGGCGTTGTCCACCACCCAGCGGTGTCCTTCGGGGTTGTCGGCGAGCTGGCGCCGCTGCTGCTCGGCCAGCGTGGTCGGCTCGGCGTCGATGTTCAGCAGGGCTCGCTCCAGAACCGGGTTGGTCCGGAAGGGCGCTAGCGCCTCATCGGCCTCCGCCTGATCGGACACCAGCGCGAACCCGGTGACCAGCAGGACGGGATCATCCGACAGCGCGCGGTCGGTCTTGGTCAGCGCGACGATCTCGACGGTGTCGGCAATGCCGGCGTGCGTGTTGTGCAGCCAGGCCATCACCTCGTCGAAGTCGTCCAGCGCGTACGCCTGAACGGTCTGCGCCAGATGGCCGGGCGCCGGCAGCGTCCGCAAGTGGAACCGGGTGACCACGCCGAAGAAACCCGGCCCGGCGCCCCGAGCGGCCCAGTAGAGATCGGAGTTCTGCGTCGCATCGGCGCGGACCAGCTCGCCGTCCGCGGTGACCACGTCAATCGCCTCGACGTACTCCGCCGCCCAGCCCCAGCCGCGGGCGTTCCAGCCCTGCCCGCCCTGCAGCAGGAAGCCACCAACCCCGACGGTGGGGCAGTGGCCCCCGACGAAGAACCGGCCGCGCTCAGCGAGATAGGGCGCCAGCACCGCACCGCCCTGGACCGCCGGGCCGACCGCGACGATCCCGGTGTTCTCGTCGAAGTCGATCTCGGTGAGCGCTCCGAGATCGAGCACCAACGCGTCGTCGCGGATCGACCACTGCGCCCAGCTGTGCCCACCGGAGCGGACGGCGACGGTCCAACCATGCTCCCGCGCGAGGCGTACGCCGAGGACCGCGTCCTGCTCGTTCGCTACCCGCAGCACGGCGGCCGGCTGCCGGTCGGTCAGCCGGCGGTTGAAGACGCGGCTGACCCGGGCCTCCTCGAACCCCGGATCGTCGCGCAGCAGCAGCTCGCCGGTGAACGCGCCGAGGTCCACGCCGAATATTCTCAGGGCCCATCAGGCGGGCGCGACGAGCGCGTGCAGCGTCTGGCCCATGATGCGGCCGGGGTCGGCCCCCGGGGTATCGGGGTGGATCTCCCACTCGGCGAGCTGCAGGCTGTTGTCGAGCACCATCTTGACCCGCGGGAACCGCCGCTCCATGAACTTCGGCAGCACCCCGTCGACTCCCTCGCCACTGGTCAGCATCTCGGCGAGCACGACCGCGTCCTCGGCGCACATCGCCGCCCCCTGGGCGATCAACGGCGGGCAGGCGTGGGCGGCGTCACCGATCACGATGGAGCGGCCGCGGTACCAGGGCGGGTCGACCAGGATCGCCTCGATGTACTGGTAGTTGACCGCCGCGTCGTCCGCCAGGCTGTCGCGCACCTCGCCCCAGACTCCGCCGTAGCCCTGGCCGTGTTCCTTCAACACCGCCCCGTTCGGGTGCTCACCGACGAAGGAGCGGTCGAGGTTCTCCTCGATCAGGAAGGCATAGCACAGGTCCTGGGAGATCGGGGTGTAGCCGGCCTTGTACTTCGGTCCGCCGTAGTAGACCCCCGAGGAGTCCAGCGCCTCAGGACGCTTGGCCACGACCCGCCAGATGCCCATGCCGACGGTCTGCGGTTGGGTGTCGATGCCGATCATCCCCCGGACCTTGGAGCGGATCCCGTCCGCGCCGACCAGCAGGTCGAAGGTCTCCTCAGATCCGTCGGTCAAGGTAGCGGTCACCGAGTCGCCGTTGTCGACGATCTTCGTCACCGTGGTGTCGAGGCGGACGTCGACGCCGGCCTCCTCGACGTGCCGGGCCAGGATGCCCGCGACGTCGGAGCGCAGCGCGCCCATCGTTGGCGGCACCGCCTCGCCGCCCATCGGCGGAGTCGGGATCTCGGCGATCTGGTGGCCGTTCGCCGCGAACATTCGCAGCTTGTCGAACGGGTAGCCCTGCTCGGCCATCTCCTCGAAGACCCCGACACTGTGAAAGGCCTTGAGCGCATTGCCCTGCAGGGTGATGCCGTGACCCACTCCGGACCAGTTACGGCGGATCTCGAGCAGCACTACCTCGACACCACGCTGGGCCAGGGCGAGGGCCAACACACTGCCGGTGATGCCGCCGCCGACGACGAGGACTCGGGAGACGGTGGGATCGGACATCAGGATCCTCCTCGGGAAGCCGGGATCGGTACCGGCGCCGCCACGACGTCGGCCATGAGCTGGTAGACCTCTCCGACCGGCTCGATCTCGGCCGGGAGGTTGACGAAGCCGTGCATAACGCCGGGCGCGATGTGACGGCGGACGGGTGCGCCCGCCTCAGCCAGGCGCGCGGCAAAAATGGCGGCGCTGGCCCGCAGGTCGTCGTACTCCGCGTCGACCAGAAGGGTGGGGCAGAGGCCGGCGAGGTCGGCCAGGACCGGCATCGCGTACCCGTCCGCGGACTCCGGCGGGCCGCCAAGGTAGTTCGCCGTGACCCTGGCGGTGGACTCCGGGGTGAAACGGAGCAGGTCGGGGACCTCGCTCAGCAGGGCGTCGATCTGCGGGTCCACCGGCAGCACGGCGTGGAACATGCCGTAGACCGGGAGGAGCGAGGACGGCTGCCAGCCGTCCTCGTCGCGCAGCCGGAGGACCGCGCCGGTCGCCAGGGTCGCCCCCGCGCTGGCGCCGCCGACGCTGATCCGCTCGGCGTCGATCCCGAGGTCGGCGGCGTGGTCACGCACCCAGCGGACCGCGGCGACCACGTCGTCGAGCGGAACCGGGTAGTGAACGCCGTCGACCGCGAGCCGGTAGTCGACGCTCACCACGACCGCGCCGGCGCGTACGCTCACCTCCCGCGCGGTGCGGTCGGCCTCGGGCATGTCCAGGTCACCCATCGTGAAGGCCCCGCCGTGCATCCAGACCAGACCGGGCCGGGGGCGCTCATCGCCGGCCGGCGTGTAGACCCGCACCGGAACCGGGCCGTGCGGACCCGGGGCCGCGGCGGCGTCCGTGTCGACCACCGGCGGCGGGGCGGCCTCGCGCCACTGCATGAACGCGTGGAAGCGCTCCTCGAGGGCCGGGTCGGACGACAGCTGCTCGAACGACTCGATGCCCTCCAGCAGCGGGAACCGCTCCGCGTACGAGGGGTGCAGGGCCATCCGGTATGCCTCCACCTCAGGCGGGGGCTTCGGCGCTGAACATGGAGCCGCGCGAGCCGGTGATCCACCCGACGACGTGATCGCGCTCGGTGCCCTCGACGGGCACGTCGGCGACCTTGCGGCCCCGGTTGAGGATGACCATCCGGTCGGCAACCTCGTAGCACAGCGGCAGGTCGTGGGTGACCACGATGATCGCGATGCCCTGGTCGGCCATGGTGCCGATCAGCCGCTCGACGTTGCGGGTCTGCTCGTAGCCCAGCGCCGCCGTAGGCTCGTCGAGGAGCAGGATGCCTCGCGACTCCCCGCCGACCCGGATGGCGCTGCGGGCGATCGCCACGACCTGGCGCTGACCGCCGGAGAGCATCTCCACCGGACGGGTCATCGGCGCGGTGCGCACCCCGAGCTTGTCGAGCTCGGCCTCGGAGCTGCGCCGCATGGCCTTGCGGTCGACGAAGCCGAGCCAGCCCAGCGGACCCTTGCGCAGCTGCTCCTGGCCCATGTTCAGGTTGGTCGCGATGTCCTGCGGCTCCACCAGGGCGAGATCCTGATAGACCATCTGGATGCCAGCCTTGGCGGCGTCGCTCGGCGCGTGGAACTGGTGCTCCTGGCCGTGCACCCGCACGGTGCCGTGCGAGGGGCGATGAGCCCCGGACATGACCTTGAGCAGCGTCGACTTGCCGGCGCCGTTGTCGCCCAGCAGCGCCAGCACTTCGCCCGGCATGACGTGGACGTCGATGCCGTCCAGGGCCCGGACGAAGCCGTAGTGAACCTCGACCCCCGTCAGCTCGAGAGCCGGCGGGCGGCCGCCGGTGTCCTTGATCGTCCCGGTCTCGGAAATCGTCATGGCTCAACCCTGCTTGGCGTGGACGGACAGGTTCGCGCTCATCAGGCGGTCCGAGACCGCGGTCTGCAGCGCCCGCTCGAAGGCGAGCGAACCGAGCAGCAACGCACCGGTGAGCACCGTGGCCCAGTAGGGCTGGACCCCCCGGATGATCAGGCCGTTGGCGATGGTGGCGAGGATCAGCGCACCAACGAGGACGCGGGGCAGGCTGCCCCGACCGCCGGTGAGCGCGACGCCCGCAAGGGCGACAGCGGTGAGCGCGGTGAAGATGATGGCCGGGCTGGCGTTGGGGTTGGCCTCGGTCACGTTCGCAGTGTTCACCAGGCCACCGACCGAGGCGAGGACCCCCGAGATGACGAAGCCGAGCACCGTGTAGCGACCGTTCCGGATGCCGGCGCGGCGGACCGCCTCGGCGTTGGCCCCTACGGCCATCAGCCGTAGTCCGTCGCGCGTCCGGGTGAGGAAGATCGTGCCGATGACGAACACCGCGGCGACAATGAACACCGGCGCCGGGATGCCGGGGAAGCCTCCCTCACGCCAGAGGAACTGGCCCTCGACGCGCAGGTAGCGCTGCGTGCCCATGAACTCGAGCTGGGTCAGACCGGGGAAGGTGTACCCGCCCGCGACCACGGCGGCCAGGCCGGTCAGGACCGACAGGGTGCCGATGGTGACGATGATGGGGTTGAAGCCGCGCAGCGTGATCAGCCCGTTGACCAGGCCGACCAGCACCCCGACCAGGAGGCCGGCCAGCAACGCGACGGCCACCCCGTAGCCCTCGGTCAGCAGCCAGCCGCACACGCATCCCGCGAGTGCGGCCGTGCCGGGGAGGGACAGGTCCAGGACCCCGGTCATGATGCCGATGCCGACCCCGGCGGCGAAGATCGCCGTCAGCGCACCGGCGTTGAGGATCAGCAGGGCGTTGTCGAGAGTCAAGAAGTAGGGCGCGCACCAGAACGCGAAGAAGGCGATCAGCAGCCCCCACAGGATGAAGATGCCGCGGTCACGCAGGAAGACCAGGGCCTTCACCGAGGTCGGCACGTCGTGGCTGGCCGGGACCGGGCCGGGGGGCTCGCCCCCGGCCTCGGCCACCTCCGGCTTCGTGTCCGGGCTCGTCACGGCGGTCAGCTGCCGGCCTTGACGACTTCCTGCGGAACGGTCAGCTGGACGCCGGTCGCCGTCGGGTCGTCGATCATCTTGGTCAGGGCGTCGAAGGACTGGGCCATATCGGCCTGGAACTGCAGCGCGACGACGGCGTAGATGTCGCCGTCCTTCACCGCCTGCAGCGTCTCCTCGTTGCCGCCGCCCTCAGTGATGCAGGGAATGTCCTTGCCGGCGGCCTTGAACGCGCCAACCGCCCCCAGCGCACCCTCGTCGTTCTGGCCGTAGACCGCCGTGATGTTCGGGTTGCCCTGGAGCGCCGCGCCGATGTCGGTCTGCGCCTTGGTGCGGTCGGTGACGCTGATGGTGCTGACGATCTCGGCACCCGGCGCCGTGGCGGCCAGCGCCTCCTTGACCGCGCTCTCCAGCTCCTCCTTGCCGGCGGTGCCGGGCGCGGACTCGGCGAACAGGACCTCGGCCTTGCCGCCGTATCGCTCGTTGATGCAGTTGCCGAGCTCCTCGCCCGACGCCTTGCCCTGAGCCGCGTAATCGATGGTCGAGAACGACACGCCGGGCACCAGGCCGTCCAGGCCGTAGTCCTCGGGCGTGCCGTTGAGGATCATCGGCACCTTCTTGTCGCGGGCGACCTGTACCAGCGCAGACATCGCCGGTGGGGCGATCGCGATGGTCCACGCGCCAGCGACCGAGCCGCTTTCGATGGAGGTCTGCAGGTCGGTCACCTGCTTCTGCGCGTCGAGCTTGGGATCCTGGATGGTGACCTCGTAACCCTTCTCGGCGCCATACGCCTTGACGCCCTCCGAGAGCTGCTTCATCGCCGGGATCTGCAAGCCGAGCGGGGAGAACACGATCGTCTTGGTGGCGCCGGCCGTGCTGTCGCCGGTGGCGCTGGAGCCCGGAGCGGGCTGAGGGGCGCCGCCGCAGGCGGAGAAGATGGTCAGGAGGCTCAGCGCGGCGACCGCTGTGGCCGCGCGACGGTGCCCGGAACCGAGTGGGTGAAGCGATCTCACGAAGTCTCCTTCAGGATGCTGGTCATGAACGGCTGCGTCGGGCAGCCGGGCAAATCAGAACACGAGCAGCCGACCGGCCGGAAGCAGACGATTCGGATAGCTGCCATCAGCCGGGGCCATACCTCACTCCCATGGATGGTAGGCATCGGCGTTGGCGCTTTCTCTGCGGGACGGGCCAGGCCTTAACGTCAGTCTGACGTGAGCCTCACCGAGCCAGAAGGAGCCCCCATGGCCTATGTCGTCAGCGCAACCTGGACCGCCGAGCCCGGTAAGGAAGAGGTCGTCCGCGACGCCATCCAGAAGCTGACCCCGCTCTCGCGCGAGGAGCCGGGCAACCGGTTCTACCAGGCCTACCACGACCCCGCGGAGCCCGCCGTCTTCCATCTCTTCGAGATCTACGACGACGAAGAGGCCTACACCGCGCACGGCGCCTCGGACCACTTCAAGGAGTACGGGTGGGGGCTGGCCATCCCGGTGCTGGCCAAGCGTGAGCGCGCCTTCTACGTCACGATCGACTGACCATGCGCCTCGCTGCATTCCGCCGCCTGTCGGACGCTCCCGGCACTCGCCGGGTCGGCGTCGTCGCCGGTAGCGCGTCGCACTGGAGCCTGTACGAGCTTCCGGAGGGCACTGACCTCGTCGCGCTGCTGGCCGCGGAGGTGAGCGACCGTGAGGCGGCGGCCGACGCCGCCCGGCAACGGGACGCGCTCAGCCCCGCCGACGTGGTGCTGCTCCCTCCGGTGTACCCGGTGGCCATGCGCGACTTCCTGACCTTCGAAGCGCACGTCGAGGGAGTCAGCAAGGGAATGCAAGGAGCCAGTCACGTCCCTGACGAGTGGTACCAGGCGCCGTCGTTCCTGTTCATGGCGCCGCACGCCGTGCACGGCCCCTTCGAGGACGTGGGAATGCCGCCTGACACCAACCGGCTCGACTTCGAGCTGGAGGTCGCCGCCGTGATCTGCCGCGACGTGCGGAACGCAACGCCCGAGCAGGCCAAGTCCGCCATCGGGGGCTACTGCGTCATGAACGACTGGTCGGCCCGGGACGTCCAGGGCCGGGAGATGAAGCTGGGCCTCGGCCCGTCGAAGGGCAAGGACTTCGCCACGACCATCGGACCGTGGGTCGTCACCGCGGACGAGCTGGAGGACTGCCGCGACTCCGACGGGTTCCTCGACCTCGCCATGGAGGTCCGGGTCAACGGCGTACGCCTCGGAGCTGACCGCTCTGCCCACATGGGCTGGTCGTTCGAGCAGATGGTCTCCTACGCCTCGCGCGCGTCCTGGGTGAAGGCCGGCGAGGTCCTCGCCTCCGGGACCTGCGCGGGCGGTGCGCTCGCCGAGACCTGGGGCCGGACGGGCTCGCTGCTCCCGCCCCCGCTGCAGGTCGGCGACGTCGTCTCGATGACGATCGAACGCCTGGGCACCATCCGGAACGAGATCGTCGCCAGTAGCGAGGAGGTGCCGGCCATCATCCCGGCCCGCCGTCGCGCTTCGACAGGCTCAGCGAGCATGGTCCCTGACCCTGTCGAAGGGTCAGTGGGAGCCGTCAGGTGACCGAGGTCCTGGTCCCGGAGGTGGTCCAGACGCTCAACCCGGCGACCGGGCAGCGGCTCGCGTCCTACCCCGCCCAGACCTGGGAGCAGATCTCGGCCGATCTGGACGCCGCGCGGTCCGCGTACGCGGAGTGGTCGGCGGTCCCGCTGGCCGAGCGGCTAGCGCTGCTGCGCCGGGTCGGCGGGCTCCTCACCGAACGCCGCGCGCAGTACGCCGCCCTGATCACCGCGGAGATGGGCAAGCCGATCACCGAGGCGCTGGCCGAGGTCGACAAGTGCGCCTTCAACTGCCAAGTCGTCGCCGAGCTCGCCGGTGACTGGCTCGCCGACCATCCGGTGCCCAGCGGCGCCAAGCGCTCCTGGCTCAGTTACGAGCCGCTCGGCGTTGTCTTTGCCGTCATGCCCTGGAACTTTCCGTTCTGGCAGGTGCTGCGCTTCGCCTGCGCCGCCCTGTCCGCCGGCAACGCGGGGGTGCTCAAGCACTCGCCCAACGTGACGGGCTGCGCCCTTGCTCTGGAACAGCTGTTCGCCGACGCCGGCGCTCCCGACGGTCTCTTCTCCAGCCTCGTCGTCGCCGAGTCGCAGGTCGCCGAGCTGAGTGCGCGGATCATCGCCGACCCGCGGGTCGCCGCGGTGACCATCACCGGAAGCGAGCGTGCCGGAAGCACAGTCGCCGCGGCGGCCGGCCGCGCGCTCAAGAAGTCGGTGCTCGAGCTCGGCGGCTCCGATCCCTTCGTCGTCCTCGACGACGCCGACCTGGAGGCTGCCGCTGAAGCCGCGGTGCGGTCCCGGTTCGGGAACGCCGGGCAGAGCTGCATCGCGGCCAAGCGGCTGATCGTCTCCGAGCCCGTCGCGGACCGCTTCGTCGACCTGCTGACCAGCAAGGTCGATGCGCTGCGAATCGGGGATCCAACCGCCACCGACACCCAGCTGGGTCCGATGGCCCGCCCTGACCTCCGCGACGCCGTGCAACGCCAGGTCCACCAGAGCCTCAGTCAGGGAGCAGTGCTGGTCGCGGGCGGGCAACCGATCGACGGCCCTGGCTGCTTCTACCAGCCGACGGTGCTCGACCAGGTGCGCCCGGGAATGGCAGTGTTTGCGGAGGAGACCTTCGGACCGGTGGCGACGGTCGTCCGGGCGCGGGACGACGACCATGCCGTCGAGCTGGCGAACGACACGGACTACGGCCTGGGGGCGGCCGTCTGGAGCGGGTCGGACCGGGGTCTGGCGGTCGGGCGCCAGATCCGGTCCGGCGCCTTGTTCCTCAATGCCGTGGTCGCCTCGGACCCGCGGCTGCCGTTCGGCGGCATCGGCCGCAGCGGCTACGGCCGCGAGCTGTCGGCCGAGGGAACCCGGGAGTTCACCAACGTCCGCACGGTCTACGTCGGCGATCCGTCCAGCCAGCTCCCGACGGTTACCGAGTAGCCATGAGCACCGATATGCGGCCTGAGCCAGTCGAAGGGCGTGCTTCGACAGGCTCAGCACACATGCGTTTCGATCACGTCGGCCTCAATGTCGCCGACCTCCCGGCCATGGTCGCCTGGTACACCGAGGCGCTGGACCTGAAGGTCGAGTTCGAGTTCTCGCTGCCGCAGTTCGCGTTCCGAGGCACGATGCTGGCCAGCCGGGACGGCCACCGGATCGAGCTGCTGGCCCGCGATGGCAGCCGGCCCGGTCTCCAGGCGGGCAGCCCGGTGGAGGCCGCCCTCACCCGCGGTTACAGCCATTTCGCCCTCGACGTCGCCGATGTCGACGCCAGCTACGCGGCACTGATCGAGACCGGAGCCACTGACCGGATGTCCCCGCGCCCCTCGCCCGAGCCCGGCGTCCGGATGGCCTATGTGGCCGATCCGGAGGGCAACCTGATCGAGCTGCTGGACCGCACCGCGGCGTACGCGGGTGAGGGGTCCGGCTCGTGACCCAACGGCTGGCGGGCAAGATCGCGCTGATCACCGGGATCGGCGGCGGCATCGGCGCCACGGCCGCCGCCATGTTCGCGGCCGAGGGGGCGCGGGTCGTCGGCTGCGACCTGGACGAAAGGAGCGCGCGGCGTACCGAGGCGGACGTCCGAGCGGCGGGCGGCGAGATCACGGTGATGGGTGGTGTCGATCTCGGGGATGCCGAGCAGGCCCAGGCCTGGGTCGACTCCGCGGTCGCGGCGTACGACGGCATCGACGTGCTCTACAACAACGCCTCCACCCAGCGGTTCGGCGCCCTCGACGAGCTCACCGTCGACGACTGGGACTTCACCATGCGCAACGAGCTCAACCTCGTCTACTACACGGTGCGCGCCGCCTGGCCGCACCTGAAGGCGTACGGCGGCGGTTCGATCATCAACGTCGGCTCGATCGCGGCACTGCGCGGTGTCGAGTTCATGCCGCAGAACGCCCACAGCGCGGCCAAGGGCGGGGTGATCGCGCTGACCCTGCAGCTGGTCGTGGAGGGCGGCCCGTACGGCATCCGGGCCAACGTGATCAGCCCGGGCCTGATCGAGACCCCGAACACCGCACCGATGCTCGCCGACCCGCCGGAGCGGATGCGCCGCGTCGTGCTCGACCGCATCCCGCTCGGCCGGCACGGCCAGCCGACCGACATCGTGAACGCCGCGATTTACCTCGCCTCGGACGAGGCGGCCTGGGTCAGCGGCGCCAACCTCGTGATCGACGGCGGCGGCTCCGCCCTCGGCTGATTCTCAACGCTTCCCACCAGAAGGAGATCCCATGTCACACCTGAACCCGTACGGCATCACCCACCTGCGCCATGTCGACCTCGCGGTGCCCGACTACGAGACCCAGCGGACCTTCTACAAAGACACCTGGGGCCTCACCGAAGTGGGCACCGACGGCGACTTGTCCTACCTCGCGGCCGAAGGCTCACCGGAGCAGTACGTCGTCCGGCTCCGCAAGGCGACCGAGAAGCGACTGGACCTGATCTCGTTCGGCGCCACCGACGAGGCGGCGGTCGACGCGCTCGCGGCGAAGCTCGGCAGCGAGGGCATCCAGGTCGTCGGCGAGCCGGCCAAGCTGCAGACCGCCGGCGGCGGCTACGGTTTCCGCTTCTTCGACATCGACGGGCGCACCATCGAGGTCTCGACCGACGTCGAAACGCGCCAGCACCGGCCGATCGAGGAGGGCGAGGCCATCCCGGTGCGCATCTCGCACGCGGTGATGAACTCCAACGATCCCAACAAGACCAAGGACTTCTACGAGAGCGTCCTGGGCTTCAAGCTGAGCGACAGCCTCTGGAGCCAGCACATGGGCGAGATGATGCACTTCATGCGGTGCAATGACTGGCACCACAGCCTGGCCATCGCGCGCGGCCCGCACACCTCGGTGCACCATGTGTCGTTCGAGATGCGCGGCATCGACGAGTACATGCGCGGCACCGGCCGAGTCATGCGCGCCGGCATCAAGAAGGTCTGGGGCCCGGGCCGCCACCTGGCCGGCAACAACACGTTCTCGTACTTCCTCGACCCGAGTGGCAACACGATGGAGTACACCACCGAGCTGGAGCGGCTGGAGACCGACCAGTGGCATCCAACCCTGTACGACATCGCCGACCCCAATGTCCAGGACCAGTGGGGCACCTCCAACCCGATGAGTGAGTTTGTGGCCCGGGAGAGCTTCAACGACGTCGACCGCGGCGTCTTCGTCCCGCCGCCGGTCTGACGCCATGAGCCGATGCTCGGGCAAGGTCGTCGTGCTCACCGGAGCCGCGCGCGGCCAGGGAGCGGCCGAGGCCCGGGCCCTGGCCGCTGAGGGCGCGGTGGTGGTGGCCACGGACGTCCTGCCCTTCGAACGAAGCGAGCGCGGAGACATCGTGGAGCGGCAGCTGGACGTGACCGACCCGGCCGGCTGGACCGAGCTGGCGGCCTTTCTCGCAAGCGGAGTACGGCCGCGTCGACGCGCTGGTCAACAACGCCGGGATCGCCAGCCGGGGCCGGTTGCCCTATGTCGATCTCGACACCTGGCGGCGCGCCTTCGACGTCAACGTCACCGGTGCCCTGCTGGGGATCCAGGCCTTGGTCCCGCTGATGCCGGCCGGTTCGTCGATCGTCAACGTCTGCTCGGTCGCCGCGCTGTCCGGGCACGTCGCGGCGGCGTACACGGCCAGCAAATGGGCCTTACGTGGACTGTCGCGGACCGCCTCGTTGGAGCTGGGCGCCCGGGGCATCCGGGTCAACGCGGTGATGCCCGGGTTGATCGAGACTCCGCTGATGGAGTCCGCGTCGCCGGCGTTCCGCGGAGCAGCGCTGGCCGAGATCCCGCTCGGGCGTACCGGTACCGTCGACGACGTCGCCCCGTTGATCGTGTTTCTGGTGTCGGACGAGTCGGCGTACCTGAACGGCGCCGAGATCGCCGTCGACGGGGGACTGACTGCGCACGTCTCGCACAAGAGCGTCGCCGACGCCATCAGCCCGGCGGCCCCGGCATGAGGCTCGCGACGGCCGAACGCGAGGGCAGGAGATTCGGAGCCGTCGTCGAGGACGACGTGCTTTTCCCGTTGCCCGACGGGCTGGCGGTCGACGACCTGGTCCGGTCCGGCCTGGACCGCGCGCTCGAGGTCGGCGCCTCAGCCCGCCGGAGCAGGCCGGTTGCGCTGTCCGTCGTGCGGTTGCTGGCGCCGTTGACGCCGGCCAGCGTTCGTGACTTCGTCACCTTCGAGGCCCACGTCATCGGCGTACGCCGTAGCGTCGACGGGGCCTCGGGGGTTCCCGAGGCCTGGTACGACGCGCCGACGTTCTACTTCACCAACCCGCACGCGATCGTCGGTCCGGACGCACCGGTCCGCCGCCCCTCCGGCTGCCGCGCGCTGGACTTCGAGCTGGAGGTGGCCGCGGTGGTCGGGACCTCTGGGACCTCGCTCACCGAGCAGCAGGCACGGGACGCGATCGTCGGCTACACGATCTTCAACGACTGGTCGGCCCGGGACCTGCAACGCCGTGAGATGCAGGTGGGGCTGGGTCCGGCCAAGGGCAAAGACTTCTGCAGCTCCATCGGGCCGTGGCTGGTGACCGCCGACGAGCTCGACGACGCGACCGACGACGAGGGGTTCCTGACCCTGGAGTGCGCGGTCTCTGTGAACGGCCAGGTGGTCGGCCGGGACCGGCTGAGCCAGATGGGCTGGACCTTCGCCACCATGATCGCCTACGCCTCCCGCGACTCGATGATCATGCCGGGCGACCTGTTCGGATCCGGCACGACGGGCGGCGGCGGCTGCCTCGCCGAGATGTGGGGCCGGTCCGGTCGCCAGGACCCGCCGCCACTGCAGCCCGGTGACGTGGTGTCGATCACCGTCGACCGGCTCGGCACCCTCACCAATACGGTGGTCGAGGGCGCTCCGGCCCCGGCGCTCACCCCGTTCCGACCCGCCCTGCTGGGCGCGAGAAAGTAGGCATCCTGATGTTCGAGTACTTCCCGGGCAACTACATCTGGAACCTCGGCGTCGTCGCCACCCTCAACAGCGGCGGGGCCATCGACGAGGTCGACCGAGCGTGCCGGCCGATCCGCGAGCTGGCGACGCAGGGATCGGACGTCGGCACGAGTGAGTTCATGGCCTCGTGGCGCAAGGTCGCCGACCAGGTGGAGGAGCAGGCGGCCGAGGCCGAGAAGGACGGCCACCTGCGCACGGCCGGGCAGAAGTACCTGCGTGCCGCGGCGTACCTGTGCCAGGCGGAGCGGATGCTCAGCAACTCCTCGCCGGAACGGGTGCCGACCTACCAGCACTGTCTGGAGCTGATGGAGAAGACCTTCGCGCTGATCGACCCGGCGACCACGCGGGTGCAGGTCCCGTTCGAGGGCACCACGCTGCCGGCGTACTTCACCAACGGCTCGACCGACGGGGCGCCGGTGCCGACGATGATCATGTGGAACGGGCTGGACTCGACCAAGGAGCACATGTACACCTCGGGCTGGCCGAGCGAGATGGCGGCGCGGGGGATCTCGGTGCTGCAGGTCGACTGTCCCGGCTCCGGTGAGGCGCTGCGCCTCCAAGGCCTGACCTCGCGGGTCGAAACCGAGGACTGGGCCAAGGCCTGTGTCGACTACCTGCAGACCCGCACCGACGTACACCAGGACCGGATCGGCCTGGTGGGCTGGTCGCTCGGCGGGTACTACGTGCCGCGGGCTGCGGCCTTCGAGAAGCGGCTGGCCCTCGCGGTGGCCTGGGGCGCCAACCACAACTGGGGCGAGGTGCAGAAGAAGCGGCTCGAGCGGGAAGGCGAGAACCCGGTGCCGCACTACTGGGAGCACGTGCTCTGGGTCTGGGGCGAGACCGATCTCGACACCTTCATCGCCCACGCGGAGCGGGTCAACCTCAACGGCGTGGTCGACAAGATCACCTGTCCGTTCCTGATCGCTCACGGCAGCAACGACCGGCAGATCAACGTCGCCTACGCGCACCAGTCGTACGAGCAGGCGGTCAACGCCCCGAAGAAGGACTTGCGCATCTTCACCCCCGACGAAGGGGCGACGGAGCACTGCGGGCTGGACCACCTGCCGCACGTCGGCGCCTACATCGCCGACTGGATCGAAGACACCTTCGCCGAGCTTGACGCGTGAACACCTTTCCCGCCGACTTCCTCTGGGGCGTCTCCAGCGCCGGTCACCAGAACGAGGGCGACAACAGCACCAGCGACACCTGGTTCGCCGAGCACGTGACCCCGACGGTGTTCCGCGAGCCATCGGGGCTGGCTTGTGACGGGTACCGGCGCTGGCGCGAGGACATCGCGCTGGCCGCCGATCTCGGGCTCAACGCCTACCGGTTCTCTGTCGAGTGGGCTCGGGTCGAGCCGGTCGAGGGGACCTTCTCGACTGAGGCGCTCGACCACTACGAGGCGATCGTCGACCGGTGCTTGGAGCTCGACCTGGCGCCGGTGGTGACCTTCAACCACTTCACCTCACCCCATTGGTTCGCCGCCGCCGGCGGCTGGCTGAACCCGGAGGCGCCGGAGCGGTTTGCGCGTTACTGCGACCGGGTGATGGAGCGCTTCGGGGACCGGATCGCGGTGGGCGTGACGATGAACGAGCCGAACCTCGCGCGGCTGCTCACCTGGATCGATCTCCCGCCGGTGGTCCGCGACCTCGAGCGGGCCACGCTCGAGGCGGCCAGTGAGGCTGCTGGGGTTCCTCGTTATCGGCTCAGCAACGTGATGCTGCCGGAGGAGATGGACGCCATGGCCGACGGCATGACCGCCGGTCATCGCGCGGCTCGGACAGCGATCAAGGCGCGCCGGCCCGAGCTTCCGGTGGGGCTGTCGCTCGCGATCGTCGACGACGTGGTCGATGGCGACGATCCCTCCGTACGCGACCGCAAGCGTGCCGAGGTGTACCAGCGCTGGCTCCAACTGGCCCGGGACGACGACTTCGTCGGCGTGCAGAACTACGAGCGCATCCACTACGACGGCAGTGGTGCGGTGCCGGTGCCGGTCAACGTGCCGCGCAACCAGATGGGCAGTGCGGTGGAGCCGGAGTCACTGGCCGGGGCCGTCCGGTACGCGTACGAGGTGGCGCAGGTGCCTGTCCTGGTCACCGAGCACGGCATGTCGACGTCGGACGACACCCTGCGTTCCGGATTCCTCGAGCCGTCACTCAGCGGCCTCCTTGCTGCGATCTCCGACGGCGTGCCGGTGCTCGGCTACCTGCACTGGACCTTGATGGACAACTTCGAGTGGATCTTCGGCTATGGCCACCAGCTCGGCCTGTTCGAAGTCGACCGGACCACCTTCGAGCGGACTCCGAAGCCGAGCGCGCGGGTCTATGCGGAGTTCGTCCGGCGGCAGCGTTCGACGCGCTGATCAGGCGATCGAGGAACCCCCAGCCCGACAGCGAGGTTGTCCGGGTTAGGCACAGTTGATGTGAGGGGGTGGGGATCGCATGGTCCGTTCCCGCAGCGGAGACCGGGTGGGGCTGCTGGCGGTCATGCTCGCCCTGGTGCTCTCGGGTGGCGGGATCACCGGCAACCCGCACCGTTCCAGTGATCCTGGCCGGCTGGCGATGCCGGCTCCAGCTGATCGTGAACCGGTGCCCCTGAGGCCGAACGACGAGTGGGCGCCGGAGAGCTGGTCGGTCACACTGGCCTTCGCCGGCGACATCCACTTCGAGAGACATTTGGCTTCGCTCTTGGACCGCAGGGACGCGACTCTCGGCCCGATGTCTGCCGCGCTGCGCACCGCCGACGTCGCGGTGGTCAACTTGGAGAGTGCCCTCACCTCCGGTGGCTCCCGCGCGTCGAAGGAGCTCGAGGACCCCACCCGCCGTTACTGGTTCCGCAGTCCGCCATCGGCCCTCGCACTGCTGAAGCGATCGGGAGTCGACGCCGTGTCGCTGGCCAACAACCACGGCGCGGACTACGGCGCCGCCGGACTGCGCGACAGCCTGCGCATTGCCCGGACGTCCGCCGTCGGCGTGATCGGACTCGGGCTCACCCCCGAGCAGGCGTTCCGCCCGTTCGAGACCTCAGTGAACGGCGTCGAGGTGGCTGTCTTCGCAGCGGACGCCTCACCTCTGGAGAGCAACGCCTCGATCTGGAACGTGGAACGGGGCGGCCCTGGCCTGGCCGCAGCTCGCGACGACACCCGGCTGCTGGCCGCCGTGCGCGCCGCCAACGCCCAGAACGATGTCGTCGCGGTCTATCTGCACTGGGGCGCCGAAGGGCGCGCCTGCCCGACCGCCGGACAACGCGAACTCGCCCGCAACCTGGCCAACGCCGGTGCCGATGTTGTCGTCGGCACGCACTCCCATGTCCCGCTCGGCGCGGGCATGCTCGGCAACACCTACGTCAGCTACGGCCTCGGCAACTTCCTCTGGTACCACGGAGGCGAGCCGGACACCGGTGTGCTCCGCCTGCGGATCGTCGACGGCGCAGTCGTTGCCGACAACTGGGTCCCGGGACGGATCAAGGCGGCCGGCGGACCTCCTAGGCTGTTGTCCGGATCGGCGCGTCGCGACGCGATTCAGGAATGGCGCGATCTGCGCGGTTGCACCGACCTGGCGCCGGGACCGAGCGAACCGAAGAGTGGCGGCGAAAAGCCGCGGCTGCCCGCCTACGCGTCGACCGTCGAGCCCGTACCTGGTGTGCTCCGGCGGCGGATGACCGGCAGTAGCCACGACCCGGCCCGGTGTCCGGTCGGGTTCGCCGACCTGCGTCTGCTGACCATGCGCTACGTCGGCTTCGACGGCTTGTCCCACACCGGGCAGATGGTCGTGCACCGTCGCCATGCACGCGACATCGCCGGCGTCTTCCGCGACCTCTATGCGGCCCGGTTCCCGATCCGCCGGATGCAGCTGGTCGACGCGTACGGCGGCAATGACAACCGATCGATGGCCGCGAACAACACGTCGGGCTACAACTGCCGAACGGTGGCGGGCTCGAGCTCCTTCTCTGCGCACGCCTACGGTGCGGCGGTGGACATCAACCCGGTCGAGAACCCCTACGTCACCGCCGACGGGGTGCTACCCGATGCCGGTCGCCGATACGTCGACATCGACCGGACGGCCGACGCCACCGCCCGCAAGGGCGTCATCCGAGCGGACGATGTCGTCGTACGCGCCTTCGCCCGGATCGGCTGGAAGTGGGGCGGGACCTGGAACCAGCCCGACTACCAGCACTTCCACGCCCTCTGATCAGGTCTCAGGAACGCCCAGGCCAGCCCGTATAGGCCTCCGCGAGGTAGGTCGAGCCGGCCGTCGACGAGACGATCGCCGACAGTTCGCCGAGCTGGCGCTTGGTGTCGAAGTCGCTGCCGTCCGGCGGCGTGTGCAGCATCTGGGTCATCCAGTAGGAGAAGTTCTGGGACCGCCAGATGCGGTCGAGGGCGCGTTCGCCGTAGCTGTCGAGGACGTCCCGGTCGCGGGCCTTCACCGCCCGCTCCAGGACCTCGGCCAGGATCCGCACGTCGGCCAGCGCCAGGTTGAGACCCTTGGCGCCGGTCGGCGGCACCGTGTGCGCGGAGTCGCCCGCGAGCAGCAGGCTGCCGAAACGCATCGGCTCGCAGACGAAGCTGCGGAACCGCAACACGGTTCGCTCGAGAATCGGGCCTTCCTGCAGCCGGAACCCGTCCGCACCGGCGACGCGGGCCTGCAGGGTCTCCCAGATCGCCTCGTCCGACCAGGCGTCGGCGTTCTCTTCCGGGTCGCACTGGAAGTACATCCGCTGCATCGTCTCGGTGCGCTGGCTGATCAGGGCGAAGCCGAGCGGCCGAGTGGGTGTAGACCAGCTCCGGTGCGCTGCGCGGAGCCTCGGTGATGATGCCGAACCAGGCGAACGGGTACTCCTTGGCGAACTGCCGGCGCTGCGACTCCGGCAGCTGCCGGCGGCACATGCTCCGTGAGCCGTCGGCCCCGACGAGGAAGTCGCAGCGGATCTCGTGCCGGGACCCGTCCGCGTCGCTGAACTGCATGGCGGGATGGTCGGTGGTGAGATCGGCGACGGCCGGGTCGGCGACGCCGAACCGGACGTCGGCGCCGTCCGCCGCGCGCGCCTCCGCAAGGTCTTTGAAGACGTCGGTCTGCGGATAGAGCCAGACCGAGCTGCCGACCAAGGCCTGGAAGTCGATACGGTGGCTCACCCCGCCGAATCGCAGGTCGATGCCCTCGTGGGCGTGCCCCTCCCGCAGCACCCGGTCGGACACCCCCGATTCGACCAGCAGGCGCACGCTGTCGGCCTCGAGAATCCCGGCGCGTACGGTCTCTTCGATCTCGTGACGGCTCCGGATGTCGATGGCGACGGACTCGATCCCGGCCTTGGCGAGCAGGTGCGAGAGCATCAGGCCGGCCGGACCCGCGCCGACGATGCCGACAGTCGTCCTCGTCGGTTGCGGCATGGGCTCAGTGTGCCGCAACCCCAGGGATGGCAGGTTTCTGGGCAATTACCCGGCCGAACTGCCCGGAAACCTGCCGACCGCGGCAGCGACCGGCTGATATGTCCACAGATCTTGCGAAACCTCTAGCCCAGGTAAGCGCGACCGTCTGAGAGTGGCGCGCATGACATCTGCATTCGAGCGTGAGATGCGCGCTGCCCGGTGGCCACAAGACCTTCCTGACCTGGCGGCAGCCGGGGTGACCGCGGACATGACCCGTAGCAAGAAGTGGCGACGGTCCACTCGAGGCTTCTTCGTCCCGTCCAACACTCCCTTCACCTCGACCCAGCGGATTCTCGACGTCAGCCCGCTGGTTCCTGCCGGGGGTGCGGTTGCCGGTTGGGCGGCGGCGTACGCGCTGGGGGTTGAGTTGCTTGACGGACAGGATCCCTTCACCATGGCCGCTCTGCCCGTACCGATCCACCTTGGCCGCGACCTGGGTCGGATCTCGCCGCCGGGCGTTCGCTTCGTTCGCGAGCGGCTCCCGGCGGTCCACCGCCAGGTTGAGCACGCGCTGTCAGTTACCACTCCGCTCCGCACCGTGTTCGACGGCGGCCGGTGGGCCAGCGGCCTGACCGAGGCCGTGGTCTTTGTGGACCAGGTTGCCCACGCTCTGGAGCTCGACCTCGACGAACTGCAGCCTTGGTGCGTTCCTGGCGCGCGGTGGCCCGGCATCAAGCAGCTGCGGGCGGCCCTCGCACTGGCCGACGCGAGGAGCGAGAGCCCGTGGGAGTCACGACTGCGGATGTTCTACCTGCTCGAGGCTTCTCTGCCTCGACCACTGGTCAACCGGCCGGTGTTCGACCTCGATGGCCGCTTCCTCGGCACGCCGGACATGTTTGACCCCGATGCCGGCCTAGCCACCGAGTTCGATGGAAAGGACCACCGCGAACGTCGCCGGCATCAGGCGGACAACATTCGGGAGGAGAAGTTGGAGGGCGCCAACTTGACCGTCTGCCGCGTCGACAGCCTCGACCTGCGGCAACCGGCGCCCCTCAAGGAACGCCTTCGGGCCCGGTATGCCCAAGGCATGCGCCGCAATCGAGAGCTGGACCGGTGGACTCTGGTCGAGCCGCCCTGGTGGCAGCGCCGCCGACGAGCTGCGTGACACGCTGGCAGGCTTCGGGTCAATTCCCCGGCCAAACCGCCCGGAAACCTGCCGACCGCGCTGTGTGACGCGAGGGCCTAGAGTGCCTGGCAGAAGGGAGAGGCAGTGAGCGAGACATTCGAGTTACCGGTCGATCTCAGCCCGGAACTGGAGAGTCAGGCCGACATCGATGCGGAGATCGCGGCGATTTCCCAGGAGTACCAGCAGGCCGGCGAGGAAGAGACCCAGCCGCGACGCGACTATCCGCCCTATCGCTCGAGCCTGCTGCGCCACCCGACGAAGGCGCCGGAGCCGGCCGACCCCGAAGGCGTCGAGCTCTGGGCACCGGTGTTCGGGGAGCGCGACGTCGATCCGCTCGAGGCTGACCTGACCATCGGTCACCGGGGCGAGCCGGTGGGCGAGCGCATGATCGTCACCGGCCGGGTCACCGACAGCCAAGGCCGGCCGGTACGCCGCCAGCTGGTGGAGATCTGGCAGGCCAACGCCGGCGGCCGCTACATTCACCTCCGCGACCAGCATCCGGCTGCGCTCGACCCGAACTTCACCGGCATCGGCCGCTGCCTCACCGACGACTCCGGTGTCTACCGCTTCACCACCATCAAGCCCGGCCCCTATCCCTGGCGCAACCACCGCAACGCCTGGCGCCCGGCGCACATCCACTTCTCGCTCTTCGGAACCGACTTCACCCAGCGGATGGTGACCCAGATGTACTTTCCGGGCGACCCGCTCTTCGCGCTCGATCCGATCTACCAGTCGATCCTCGATCCGGCCGCCCAGGCCCGGCTGGTCGCGACGTACGACCACGACGTCACCCAGCACGAGTGGTGCACCGGATACCGCTGGGACATCGTGCTGACCGGATCACAGCGCACCCCCTTCGAGGAGGATCCGGCGTGACGCCCGCGACCCCAGGACAGACGGTCGGTCCGTTCTTCCACTTCGCCCTGCCCTACCCGGGTGACCGGGAGCTCGTCGCCCCCGGCACACCGGGATCGATCCAGCTGCACGGCCGGGTGCTCGACGGCGCCGGCGACCCGGTGCCCGACGCGCTGATCGAGATCTGGCAGCCCGACGCCGACGGCCAGATCGTGCAGCGCAGCGGCTCCCTCCGGCGCGACGGTTACACGTTCACCGGCTTCGGTCGATCGAGCACCGACCGGGAGGGGGAGTACAGCTTCACCACACTGGTGCCCGGGAGCATCGATGGCGCGTTGCCCTACTTCGCGGTCACCGTGTTCGCGCGAGGGCTGCTCCACCGGCTCTTCACCCGGGCCTACCTGCCGCTCGAGCCGAACACGACCGACGAGTTCCTCACCAACCTCGATCCCGAACGGCGGCACACCGTCGAGTGCGTCGCCGACGACCAGGGGTTTGTCTTCGACATCCGGCTGATGGGCGACGACGAGACCGTCTTCCTGCGCTATCCGGGTCACTGAGTCGGTGACCGATCTCTTCTGGCCCGGTGATCATCGGGCCGGCGACCTGATGAACGATCAGGCCTTCCTGGCGGCGCTGGTCGAGGTGGAGCGGGCCTGGCTGTCGGCGCTGGTCAGTTCCGGAATCGCGCCCGCCGCGGCCGCCGACGACCTCGCCGACCTGGTCGATCCCGACGATCTGCCGGAACTTTCCACCGCAGCCGAGTCGGGCGGAAACCCGGTGATCCCCCTGGTGTCCAAGCTTCGCGAGCGGGTCGGCAACCCGGAGGCGGCTCGCTGGCTGCATCGCGGACTCACCAGCCAGGATGTCGTCGACACCGCGCTCATGCTCTGCGCCCGCGACGCCTTCGGCAACGTCGAGCGAGCCCTGCTGGCTCAGATCGAGGCGCTCACCACCCTGGCCGGCCGGCACCGGCGTACGCCGATGGTCGGACGCACCCTCACCCAGCACGCGGTGCCGACGACGTTCGGGTTGAAAGCGGCCGGCTGGCTCACCGGCGTACTGGACGGGCACGACGACCTGGTCGGCCTCACCTTCCCGGCCCAGATCGGTGGCGCGGCGGGCACGCTCTCCGGCCTGGTCGAGCTCGGCGGCGAAGCGGCGGCGCGAGCCTGCGTCGCCGCGGCGACCGCGGAACTGCGCCTGGCCGCGGCGCCGCCGTGGCATACGGCGCGTGCGCCGCTGACCCGGCTCGGCGACGTGGCGGTCCGCTGCACCGACTGCTGGGGGCGGATCGGCGGTGACGTGCTGGTGCTGTCCCGGCCCGAGATCGGCGAGCTGTCCGAGGGCTCCGGCGGGGGATCGTCCACGATGCCGCACAAGGCCAACCCAGTGCTGGCCACGCTGCTGCGCCGGGCGGCCCTTGCTGCGCCGCCGCTGGCGGCGACCCTGCACGCGGCCGCGGCCGCTCAGGTCGACGAGCGGGCAGACGGCGCCTGGCACGTCGAGTGGTCCACCCTGGCGGTGCTGGTGCGGCGTACGGTCGTCGCCGCTTCTCAGGCCACCGAGCTGATCGCCGGTCTCCAGGTGCACGCGGAGCGAATGCGTGAGACGCTCCAGGCTGCGACCGAGGCCGTCCGTTCCGAGCAGCACGCGATGGCCGAGCTGTCCGGGCGTCCGCCGGCGGAGGACTACGTCGGGCTGGCCGACGACCTGCTGCACACCGTCCTCGCCCGCGCCAAGACCACGATGAGCCGAGGACACCGATGACCCTCAGTGGCGTCCACCTGGGTGGCGAACCCTCCCTTCCGCTTCTCGTGCTCGGTCCGTCTCTCGGTACGACCGCCGTCACGCTCTGGTCGGCGGCCGCCGAGCATCTGGTGCGGGACTTCTGCGTCGTGGCCTGGGATCTGCCCGGCCACGGAACCAACCGCGCACCGGTCGAGGGACCGCTGACCATGGCCGACCTCGCGGCCGGCGTGCTCACCTTGGTCGACTCGCTTGACGACGGCGCTGACCGTCCGACCTTCCATTACGCCGGCGACTCCGTCGGCGGCGCCGTCGGGCTGCAGCTGCTGCTCGACGCGCCGCACCGGCTGGCGAGCGCGACCCTGCTGTGCGCCGGCGCTCGGTTCAGTGATCCGCAGCACTGGCGCGACCGGATCGACGTCGTCTCCGCCTCCGGGACGCCGGCCCTGGTGGCCGGCGCCGCGGGGCGCTGGTTCGGTCCCGGCTTTCTCGATCGGGAGCCCGAACGCGGCTCGGTCTTGCTGCATGCGCTGTCGGACTCCGACGATGCGGGCTACATCGCGGTCTGCGGCGCGCTGGCCGAGTTCGACGTCCGGGACCGGCTGGGCGAGATCACGGCTCCGGTGCTCGCGGTCGCCGGTGCCGAGGACAGCGCGACGCCGCCCGCGGTGGTCGAACAAGTTGCGACGGGAGTGGCCCACGGCCGGCTGGTTGTTCTCGACGGCGTCGCCCACCTCGCCCCGATAGAGGCCCCGGATGACGTCGCGGCCCTGATCCGGCAGCACGCTCTCGGTGCTTCCTCCCGCGACGCGATGACGATCGCCGACGTGCGGCAGGCCGGGTTCGCCGTCCGCCGCGAGGTGCTGGGCGATGCCCATGTGGACCGCGCGATCGCCGCGACGACCGACCTCACGAGGGACTTCCAGCACTTCATCACCGAGTACGCCTGGGGCGGGATCTGGACCCGTCCCGGACTCGACCGACGGTCCCGTTCGCTCGTCACGCTGACCGCGCTGGTCGCCCACGGCCACTCCGAGGAGCTGGCCATGCACCTGCGCGCCGCCCGGACCAACGGCGTCACACTGAACGAGATCAAGGAAGTGCTGTTGCAGACCGCCGTCTATTGCGGCGTACCGGCGGCCAACACCGCCTTCCGGATCGCGCAGCAGGTCCTGGGCGATGAGGGAGAGGATGAGTAGCCGATGAGTGCCAACTCCTTCGTGTACAGCGTGATGCGTACGCCGTTCGGCCGGTTCAACGGCGCGCTCGCCGAGGTCCGCCCGGACGACCTGGCGGCCGGTGTTCTCACCAGTCTGCTCGGCACCGTGCCCGACCTCGATCCCAGCTCGATCGGCGACGTGGTCTGGGGCAACGCGAACGGAGCGGGGGAGGACAACCGCAACGTCGGCCGGATGGCGGTGCTGCTGGCCGGCCTGCCGGTCTCGGTATCGGCGACGACCGTGAACCGGCTGTGCGGCTCCTCCCTCGACGCGGCCATGATCGCGTCCCGCACCGTGGAGTCGGGGGACGCCGAGATCGTGCTCACCGGCGGCTGCGAGTCGATGACCCGGGCACCCTGGGTGCTCCCGAAGCCGTCGCGCGCTTTTCCGGCCGGCGACGCCACGGCGGTCTCGACCACCCTCGGCTGGCGGCTGGTCAATCGACAGATGCCGGCCGAGTGGACCGTGTCGCTGGGCGAGGCCAATGAGCAGCTGCAGGAGCGGTTCGGCATCTCGCGCGAGCGGCAGGACGAGTTCGCGCTCCGCTCACACCAGCGTGCCGATGCCGCCTGGACGGCGGGTTTCTACGACAACCTGGTGAGTCCGGTGCCGGGGGTGGACCTGAAGCGGGACGAGGGTGTACGGGCCGACGCGTCAGTGGCCGCGTTGGCGAAGCTCAAGCCCGCGTTCCGTCCCACGGGCACGATCACCGCCGGCAATGCCTCGCCGCTCAGCGACGGGGCGTCGGCCGTCCTGATCGGGTCGGAGCAGGCGGCGGAGCGCATCGGCCGCTCGCCCTTGGCCCGCATCGCCGGCCGCGGGATCTCGGCCCTGACGCCTCAGGACTTCGGTTTCGCTCCGGTCGAGGCGGCGAACCGGGCCCTGGGCCGAGCCGGTATTGAATGGTCCGATGTCGCGGCGGTCGAGCTCAACGAGGCCTTCGCGGTCCAGTCGCTGGCCTGTGTCGACGCCTGGCAGGTCGACCCGGAGATCGTCAACGCCAAGGGCGGAGCGATCGCCATGGGCCACCCACTCGGGGCCTCAGGCGGCCGGATCCTCGGCACCCTGGCCGGCCGGCTGGCGGAGTCGGGCGAGCGGTGGGGCGTCGCCGCGATCTGCATCGGGGTCGGGCAGGGGCTGGCCGTGGTGCTGGAGAACAGCGAGGCGTCCCGATGATGGCGATCTGCGAGACCTACGACGAGGCCGTCGACGGCATCGCCGACGGCTCGACCGTGCTGGTCGGCGGTTTCGGGATGGCCGGGATGCCGGTCCAGCTGATCGACGCCCTGATCCGGCAGGGGGCGAGCGATCTGACCGTGGTCTCGAACAACGCGGGCAATGGCGACACCGGCCTGGCCGCGCTGCTCGCGGCCGGTCGGGTGCGCAAGATGATCTGCTCGTTCCCCCGTCAGTCCGACTCCTGGGTGTTCGACGGGCTCTACCGGGCCGGCCAGATCGAGCTCGAGGTGGTGCCGCAGGGAAACCTGGCCGAGCGGATGCGCGCGGCCGGCGCCGGTATCGGTGCCTTCTACTGCCCGACCGCCGTCGGCACCCCGCTCGCCGAGGGCAAGGAGACCCGCGAGATCAACGGCCGCAGCTACCTGCTGGAGTATCCGCTGCCGGGCGACGTCGCCCTGATCGGCGCATCCGTGGCCGACCGGATGGGCAATCTCGTCTATCGCAAGACGGCCCGCAACTTCGGGCCGGTGATGGCCACGGCGGCCACCACGACGATCGCCCAGGTCTCCCGGATCGTCGAGATCGGCGAGCTCGACCCCGAGGTCGTGGTGACTCCGGCCATCTATGTCGATCGCGTCGTCGCGGAGGGTGCGTCATGATCAGCAAGGGGGGACGACCCCCCTCGAACCCCCCGCGCCGCGCCGATAACACACGGGCGCGCGGCATGACGTCACCGCTGACCACGGACGAGATCGCCGCGCGGGTCGCCCAGGACATCCCGCCGGGCTCGTACGTCAATCTCGGCATCGGCCAGCCGACCCGGGTTGCCGATCATCTGTCGCCCGACGCCGGGGTGGTGCTGCACACCGAGAACGGCATGCTGAACATGGGTCCCGCCGCGACCGGCGATGCCGTCGATCCGGACTTGATCAACGCCGGCAAGATCCCCGTCACCGAGCTGCCCGGGGCGTCGTTCTTCCACCACGCCGACTCGTTCGCGATGATGCGCGGCGGTCACCTCGACGTCTGCGTGATGGGCGCGTACCAGGTGTCCGAGACCGGGGACCTGGCCAACTGGCACACCGGCGCTCCGGACGCGATCCCCGCCGTCGGCGGCGCCATGGACCTGGCGATCGGGGCGAAGCGGGTCGTGGTGATGATGACCTTGTTCGCCAAGGACGGCTCGCCGAAGCTGGTGCCGTCGTGCAGCTATCCGCTGACCGGGGTCGGCTGCGTCGACCGGGTCTACACCGACCGCGCCATCTTTCGGATCGAGCAGGACGGCGTACGCGTGCTCGAGACCTTCGGGATGTCGTACGCCGAGCTCGCGGAGCGGCTCGACGTGAGACTGACCGCGGGGCCCGGCTAGCCGCGACCGACCGTCGACGCCCTGACCACCAGCTCGGGCGCCAGCAGCACCTCGGTGTGCTCGTGGTCGTCATCCCACAGCTCATGCAGCAGCAACTCCGCCGCCTCGGTTCCGTGCAGGTACTTGTCCTGTCGGATCGTGGTCAGCGGCACCGAGAGGGAGCGGGCGAAGTCGACGTCGTCGTAGCCCACGAGAGCCATGTCGTCGGGCACGCGAATCCCGCGGCTTTCCAGCACGCGGAGGGCGCCGAGAGCGAGCAGGTCGTTGGCGCAGACCAGCGCGGTCGGCAGCTCGCCGGCGTCGAGCAGCTGCACCGTGCCCACCTCGCCGCCCGCGATGGTCATTGCCGGAACGTGGATCTCGCTGAACTTTGCTCCGGCGGCTTCGACTGAGGTACGCACAGCCTCACGTCGCGCACTCAGCAACCGCATGGTGCCGATCCCGTTCATGTACGCGATCCGCTGATGCCCGAGTTCCAGCAGGTGGCGAGCTACCAGCGCTCCGCCGAGTGCGTCATCGCCCGTGACGGCACACCAGCCGCCATCGGCCGGGGAACGCCGGCCCAGAAGCACGGCCGGCGTCCCCCGGGCCGTGACGCGTTCCAAGAAGCGCAACGAGGGGCTGGTGTGGGTGATCACGAAGCCGGCCACCGAGTGCTCCACGAGCAACCGAATGCAGTCCCGCTCACGGTCCGGGTCCTCGTCGCTACTCGCGACGGTGAGCATGATGCCCTCTTGGGCGAGGCGGTCCTCCATGCCTCGGGCCGCGACACTGAAGTAGGGATTGTTGAGGTCGAGCACCACCAGTCCGACGACGGAGTGATGGCCGCGCACCAGCGCCCGGGCCAGCCCGCTCGGCACGAAGCCGAGCTGCTCGACGGCCGCCTCGACCCGGAACCTGAGCTCCTCGGAGACCTTCTCCGGCCGGTTGAAGTAGTTCGACACAGTGCCCAGTGACACGCCGGCCAGGCTCGCAACATCAGACATCGTGGCCTGCTTTTGCTTCGCCACCACCTGCCCGCCTGCCTGCTCGCTGTTGTCGACAACGTTATCGTGAGCGGGAGCGGCTCGGTTCTAGCGTCGTCGGTGTTCGGCGGCGGCGAGGGTGGCGCGGATCCCGTTGTTGATCATGGGGGTTCGTGCTCGGTCGATCCACCAGGGTGGTAGCCACTCCGGGAGTCCGTGTTGGTTCATCCGGCATTCCCAGCCTTTGCTGAGGAAGTTGTGGTGGTGGTAGCTGCACAACAAGGTGAGGTTGTTCAGGTCAGTCTTGCCACCCTCGCTCCACGGCACGATGTGGTGCCGTTCGGTCCATTCGGGTGGGGTGTCGCAGCCGGGGAAGGAGCAGCCGAGGTCTCGGGCGTACAGTGCGATGGTTTGGGCTCGGGTGGCGATCCGGCGGGTCCGGCCGAGGTGCAGGATCTGGCCGGTGGAGTGGGTGATCGCCCAGTAGATGTCGGCCTGGTCGGCGGCGGCCAGCGCGGTGTCGGTGCGGATCAGGGTGCCGTCACTAGTTACGGCGTAGCCGGTCTTGTTGAGTAGATCGTCGAGGTCGATGGTGACGATCACCGTGGCCGGGGTGCCGCCGGAGTCGGGCACCGCATTATCGGTACGGAGCATCCGATCGCAGACGTCGTGCAGGGCGTCGTGCATCCGCTGCCCGGAGGACCTGGGGTCGGGTTCTTCGACCGGCTTCCCTGCCTCGGTCGTGGTGGTGTTGATCCGCGGCTTCGCCAACGGCTGCAGCAGGGACAGCAGTTTCGTCCCGCAGTCGGCGGTGAGCCGGAACTCCCCGGCGTAGGAGCCGTCCTTGGTCGGCCGCAGTCGAAGGAACCGGCGGTCCTGCTGCAGGTCCTCGTCGGGCAGGGTGCCGTCGGGGTCGATGGCCTCGACTACCTTCTTGGCCAGCCGCCGCAGGTCCTTGGGCCCGAACTGGGTGGCGAACCGGGCCAGCAGTTGCTCGCCAACGCCCGCACCACAATGTCGGCGTTCTCCGAGCTGATCTCCCCGTTGCGTTGTATCTCGGCCAGCTGCGGCCGCACCGGCGGCAACGGCTCCCCGGTCATGCTCATCCGCTCGGCGAGGGTCTCCGCGGCCCGGACCCGGGCCGCCGCCTCGCCGCCGGAGATCAACAACGCCGAGGTGAGCAGCCGGGTCATGCTGCCCTGACACAGCGTTCTGCGCCAGGTTGCGGGCGGTGACTTCGGTGATCATCTGATGGTCGAGCAGCGGCAGCCGGTTCCGCAGCCGCTCGACCCTTGCAGGAACCCGACCAGCCCGGAGTCGTCCAGGGTCTCCAGGGCTCGGTCCTCGACCAGCTTGATCAGATGATCGAGGTCGGTGTGCAGCGTGTCGAGCGCCTGCTCGAGCTGGTCTGGATCCCCGACATCCATGATCACATTCTACTCGAACACACGTTCGATAGCAAGCAGGGATCTCCAAGAAATAAGGAAAAATCCGGCGTGCAGTCGTCAAGATTGCGCGGGAGAGACCTTGGTCGAGGCACGGATGTCGCGCGATGAGAACCCGGCGGAGAAGGTCAGCTCACCTGGCGGGAAGATCCGGGCACCCGACGCCTCGTCATAGACGGCCAGGTCGTCCCGACTGATCTCCAGATTCAGCGTCAGCGACTCGCCCGCATCCAGCCTCACCGCGTCGAACGCCTTCAGTTGCCTCGGCGGCTCGCCGACCGACTCGGCGTACCCGACGTAGACCTGGGGCACGGCCTTGCCGCGCCGCGCCCCGGTGTTCCGCACCTCGAAGCTGACCCGGAAACCCGTCGCCGACCTCCGCGACATCCAGCTCCGAGAGCTCGAAGGTGGTGTAGCCCAGCCCGAAGCCGAAGGGGTACGCCGGCTCGACCTCGCGCTCGTCGTACCAGCGGTAGCCGACCAGCAGCTCCTCGGAGTAGGTCGCCACGCCGTCCACGCCGGGATACTGCGCGGCCGTCTCCATCGGTGTCTGCTGCTCGTCGGCCGGAAAGGTGATCGGCAGTCGGCCGCCGGGCTCCACAGCGCCGGTCAGCACGTCGGCCAGACCTTCGGCGAACTGCTCGCCCGGGAACCAGGCGTGCAGCCAGGCGGCCGGCTCCGCCTCCGGCAGGACGACCGGGTTCGCGCTCAAGGTGACCAGCACCGTACGCGGGTTGGCGGCGGCCACCGCGGCGATGATCTCCGGCTGCCGGCCGGGCAGCTGCAGCGACTCGACGTCCATCGCCTCGCCGGATAGCCGGCCGGCCAGCACCACGGCGACGTCGCTGTCGGCGGCCAGCGCGACCGCCCGGGCCAGCTCGTCGCCCGGGACCGGCGACCCCAAGCCGAGATGCGGGCGCGACCGGCAGCCCGGGCACGCTGATCGCCACACTGGTGGCGTACTCCACCCGGAGCTCGACCACCTGTCCCTCCGCCAGGTCGAGCACGGCATGCAGCACGTAGTGCGGCCCGATGACCATCGGCGAGGCCTCGCGGAAGCCGGAGACCAATGGCTTCCCGTCGGCGTACAGCGTCAGCTGTCCACTGAACTCGCACGTCACCGTGTGCGGACCGGCCTGCTCGGCGCGGTACTGGGTCCGCAGCTCGGCCGACCAGTCCGGTCCGATGCCCTCGGGCGTCGGCCAGCTCGAACCGGTCCAAGGTCAGCTGGCTGCTCGGCACCGGTGATCGCATCCCGGGCAACACACCGTCCACGGCCGCGTCCAGAGGCGGCAACGGCTGTTCACCGTGGCCCACCGACTGCTCGACCACCTCGGCGCCCAGCGCCTCGCCAAGACATTCGGCGACCGAGTGGATCCGCTCGTCGACCAGCGACACCGACGGCGCACCGCCCATCACCAGCACGTTGCGCATGCCGACCGCATCGATCACCGCCACCCGGGCCGGGGACGCCAGCGGCAGCAGCGCGTCCTCGTTCCGCAGCAGCACCATCCCGTCCGCGACCATCCGCCGCGCCAGCTCGGCGCTCCCGGCCGGCGGGTCGGGCACCGCCGCCGACCGGCCGGCGCAGGCCGACGTGGGCGGCGGCGGTCAGCACGTGGAGGACGAGCTCGTCCAGTCGGTCCTCGCCGAGCTCGTCCAGATCCGCGTCGGTCCGGCCGGCAGCATCACCCAAGGACGGCAGGTCGAGGCCGGCCTGCAGCGCCGCCCGCGGATCGCGAACGGCGAAGATGAAGTCGGGCAGGCTGACGCCGGCCCAGCCCCAGGCCTGTCGCGGCAGGTCCAAGCATCTCGCGCTCTGGCAGACGTACTCGCCGTTCAGCCGGTTGTAGGAGCCCATGAAGCTGGCCACGCCGTGGCCGGCCAACGCCCGCCGGAACGGCTCGAGGTAGATCTCGTGCAGCGTGCGCGGTGATACGCGAACGTCGATCGCCGGCGTACGCCGGGGCAGGCTGTTCTCGCCGGTCCGCAGCCACTCGAAGTTGTTCGCCACGTAGTGGGTGGCCATGGCCAGCACGCCCTGGCTCTGCACCGCCGCGCCGATCACGCCACCGATCTCGCCGGCCAGGAAGGGATCCTCACTCAGCTGCTGGCCGGTCCGGCCGCCCCACGGCACCCGCACGATGTCCAGTCCGGGCGAGAAGATCACGTTCCGCCCGGCGGCCACCGTCTCCTGGGCCAGGGCCACCCCGTACGCCGCGGCCAGCTGCCGGTCGAAGCTGGCCGCCATGGCCAGCATGGAGGGGAAACGCCGTCGCCCCGACGTGACCGCGTACGCCGTTGGGACCGTCGGCGTAGTCGAAGACGATCACGTCGGGATCGGAGACCGACGCGAAGTCGTGCAGTGCGATGGCGATCTTGTCGCTCCGCGACAGTCGTGCTAACTGGTCACGGGCCCGGTCGAGCGCGGGCTCCCAGGCTGTTCTCACGCTGCTGAGTGAAGCGCATCAAGGGTTTGGTGGGAAGGGACGGTCCAGGGCCTGAACTCCGGTGTGGGAGGCTGCAGTGGACTTCAGATTCCGGTCCACAGCTCAGTACACGAGCGCTCAGAGAGGAGCACCATGACCGACGTGCGGGCCCCTTCCCTTGAGGCTCGGATCGAAGAGCTGCTCGGCGCAATGACCCTCGCCGAGAAGGCGGGCCAGCTCAGCCAGTACTTCTACTTCGGGATCCCGGATGCCTCCGTGGGCGAGACACCGCAGAAGCCCCGTGAGGTCGAGGACGCGCTGGCCTGCGGGGGGTGCGGATCACTGCTCTTCCAGACCGATCCGGCCGAGATCAACCGGCTACAGAGGCTGGCCGTCGACGGCAGCCGGCACGGCATTCCCGCCCTGTTCGGCTTCGACGTCATCCACGGGCTGCGGACCATCCTGCCGGTGCCGATCGCCATGGCGGCGTCTTGGGACCCCGACACGATCGAGCGCGGCCAGGCGGTTGCCGCGCGCGAGGCGAGGGCCGTCGGCATCCACTGGACCTTCGCGCCCATGGTGGACATCGCCCGGGACCCGCGCTGGGGCCGGATCATCGAGGGAGCCGGCGAGGATCCCTACCTCGGCGCCGCTGTCGCTGCGGCCCAGGTGCGTGGGTTTCAGGGTGACGGGATCGGAAGCCCGGAGCGGGTGATCGCCGGACCCAAGCACTTCGCCGGCTACGGCGCGGCGCTGGGCGGCCGGGACTACGACGAGGTCAACCTGTCCGACTACGAGCTCTGGAACGTGTACTTCCCGCCGTTCCAGGCCGCGCTCGCGGCGGGTGCGGGCAACGTCATGACCGCGTACATGGACCTGAACGGCGTGCCGGCGTCGGGAAACCGCTGGCTGTTCAGCGAGGTGCTCCGCGACCAGTGGGGTTTCGACGGGTTCGTGGTCAGCGACGCCAACGCGGTCCGGAACCTGGTGACCCACGGCTTCGCCGCCGACCTGCCCGATGCCGCGGCTCGGGGAGTCGGCGTCGGGCTGGACCTGGAGATGGCGATCACCGAGCCGGCGTACAGCCACCTGCCCGAAGCGGTGGAACGCGGTGCGGTCAGCGAAGAGGCGATCGACGCCTGTGTCCGGCGGGTCCTGACGGCCAAGCTGCGGCTCGGCCTTTTCGAGGACCCGTACGTCGACGAGGACCAGGCCCAGGCTGTGCTGGCCGATCCGGCCCACCGCGAAGTGGCGAGGGTCGCGGCGGAGCGGTCGGCCGTGCTGCTGCGCAACGAAGGCAACCTGCTGCCTCTCGATCCCAGTGGCCTGGGCTCGGTGGCGGTGATCGGGCCGCTGGCCGACTCGAAGCGGGACACTCTCGGCCCCTGGGTCTTCGACTTCGATCTCGAGGAGACCGTCACGGTGCTGGACGGGCTGCGCAGCCGGCTCAGTGAGCAGACCGAGGTCCGGTACGCGCCGGGGATCCGCCCGGCCCAGCGGGTGTTCCCGTCGATGTTCGACATGTTCCCGGGCAACACTCCACCGGATCCGGAGAACTTCGACGACGAGGCCGAGCTGTCCCGCGCGGTCGACCTGGCGAGGGACAGTGATCTTGCCGTGGTGGTGCTCGGCGAGTGGCAGCAGATGATCGGCGAGGCGGCCTCCCGGTCGTCGCTGGAACTGCCCGGCCGTCAGCTCGAGCTGCTGCAGGCCGTGGTCGGGACCGGTACGCCGGTGGTGCTGCTGGTGATGAACGGACGGCCGCTCGACCTGCGCTGGGCGGTCGAGCACGTGCCGGCGATCCTCGACATCTGGTACCCCGGTTCACAAGGCGGGGCAGCGGTGGCCAACCTGCTGGTCGGTGACGTCTCGCCCGGCGGCAAGCTGCCGTTCTCGTGGCCCCGAACGGTCGGCCAGGTGCCGATGATCTACGGCCACACGATCTCGCACGAACCGGAGAACCAGGCCAAGCGCTACTGGGACGAGGAGAGCACCCCGCTGTTCCCCTTCGGCTACGGTCTGAGCTACTCGCGGTTCGACTACTCCGATCTGTCGGTCGACCGTGAGGCGCTGGCCGTCGAGGAGACCGCGACCGTCTCGGTCACCGTTCGCAACGTCGGCGAGCGGGACGCCGACGAGGTGGTGCAGCTCTATCTGCACCAGCGCTACGGCTCCTCGTCGCGGCCGGTCCGCGAGCTCAAGGGCTTCCGGCGGATCCAACTGGCGGCCGGCGCCTCGCAGACCGTGGAGTTCTCCGTCGGGCCGACTGAGCGCCGCTACTGGAGCGCGGCGAGCAAGGACTTCGTTCACGAGGCCTCGACCTTCGACGTCTGGGTGGGCGGAAGCTCGGCCGCCGAGCTCACCACGACCTTCTCCACGACCGCATGATCCTGGATCTTCGCGACAAAGTCGTCGTGATCACCGGCGCGGGCCGGGGGATCGGCCGGGTGATCGCCGAGCGGTTCCTCGACGAGTCCGCTCGCGTCGTGGGCCTCGACGTCGATGCCGGCAACCTCGGCTGGCTCGGTGAGCACGATCCCGGTACGGCTCGAGGACTGGCCTGTGACGTGACCGACAGCTCTGCGGTCGCGGCAGGTCATCGAGCAGGTTCGGCAAGACTTCGGCCGGATCGACGTGCTGGTCAACAACGCGGGCATCTTCGTCGAAGGACTCGTCGAGGAGCTCACCGACGAGGCCTGGGATCGGTGCTTCGCGGTCAATGTCGGCGGCACCTTCAAGATGTGCCGGGCGGTGATCCCGATCATGAAGGCGCAGCAGTCGGGCCGGATCATCAACGCCGCCTCGTTCGCAGCGATCGTGCCGAGTATCGGTTCTGCCCCCTACGCCGCCGCCAAATCGGCCGTGGTGCAGTTCAGCCGGACGCTGGCCGGCGAGCTGGGACCCTGGAACGTCACCGTGAACGCGTACGCGCCGGGGATGATCCCGACGGCGATGAACGGTTTCGACCTGATGGACCAGTCGGCGCAGGACCGGCTGCTGGACACGCTTACGCTGCGCCGCTGGGGTCGCGCTGAGGAGGTTGCTGATCTGCTGTGCTTCCTGGCCAGCGATGCCGCGGCCTACGTGACCGGCACGCTGGTGGATGTGAGCGGCGGCAAGCTGGCGACCCAGCTTCCGCAGGAGGCATATCGGCGGCGAGCTGAGCAATGATCGCTGATCACCAGCGGGTGCTCTGGGTCACCGGGGCCGGCAGCGGCATGGGGCGCGCGACCGCCGTGGCCGCTGGACGCAGCGGCTGGCGGGTCGCACTGAGCGGGCGGCGCTCCGACCGGCTCGAGGAGACGGCTGGGCTGGTCGAGGAGGCCGGTGGTCATTCGTTCGCGGTGCCGCTCGATACGCGCGACGTCGCCGCAATCGAGCGCAGCCGTGCGTCGATTCGCGAACGCTGGGGAGCAGTCACCGACCTGGTCCTGGCCGCCGGTCTCAACATGCCCGCCCGGTACTGGCGCGACCAGGAGATCGAGGAGTTCGCCGCAGTGGTCGCGACCAACCTGACCGGGGTGGCGGCGATGATCGATACCGCTTTGCCCGACCTTCGTCGCAGCGGGGGAGGGCACATCGTCGTGATCTCCTCCTACGCGGCCTGGCGGTTCTCGCCGCACTCCGGCGTCGCGTACGCCGCGAGCAAGACCGCGCTTCGTGCGCTCTGCCAGTCGCTCAACGAACAGGAGGCGCCGCACGGCATCCGGGCCTGCCACCTCTGCCCGGGTGAGGTGGACAGCGACTTCCTCGACCTGCGGCCTCAGGTCCCCGACGAACAGGCCCGCGCGGCAATGCTGAGCCCTGACGACGTGGCGCGAGCGGTGATGTTCGTCCTGGAGTCGCCGCCACATGTCCGCGTCGACGAGCTCGTGATCAGTCCCGTAGCCCAGCGCTGACCGCCACGCCGACGGTGCGCGGCACATAGGTCGCCTGCCGCGAGCAAGCGCGTGCCGGGTTCACCGGCTTGGCGCTTCGCGCACGAGCCGTACCGGACCGAGCAGGCCGTGATCGTGCACCTCGGTGGTCTGCATCCCGGGTTCCAGCCCTGCCAGCTCCCTGACGATGTCGCGCACGCCCTCGTAGTAGCCGCGGGCCAGTAGCCGGTTGTTCAGCGAGCTCGCCACCCGAATCGTCACCGTGTTGTCGCCGGGGCGCAGATCCTCGGTGACGTCGACAACCGGCGATGAGGTGTCGAAGCCCTTCGCTTCGCCGTCGTTGACCCGGAGCGAGCCCAGGCCGCCGGCGGTGGAGCCCAGGTCGAGAACGTAGCGGTATCCCTCCTGCGGGTCCTGGTCGAGCTGCAGCGTGGTGGTGTACTCACCGACGCCGGAGACCTCGGGGCCGACCTCTGCGATGTCCTTCCACGGCCGCAGGGACCCGGACCCGGCCTCGATCCGGGTGACTGCGGTCCTCGGGCGGACCTCGCGGGTCTGGTAGCCGAGTCCGCGGTCCTCGGTGATGAGTTCTGAGTCTCCGGCGTCCCAGCTCTCGACGGCGATCGTCCACACGGGGAGTTCCGCGACCGTCTCGGGCGCGGCCGGGGTGGACGCGGGAGCGGCGCCGGCGGCCCGGTCGAGCGTCAGCAAGGCCGTCTCACCGGGGGCGAGAGTCACAGTGACCGCGGTGCGCTCGCCGTCCGGACGGACTCCCGAGTGCGGGCGAACGGTCCCGGTCCAACCGTCGATCCGGTGCACGGCTCCGACGCCGGGAAGGACCACCTCGACCTCGACCGGCTCTCCCGTCTCATAGAGGAAGTGGTACAGGTACAGGTGCAGCAGGTCACCGTCCTCGCGCAGGTGGCTGAGGACGCTGCGGTTCTCGCTCGTGAATTCGGCGCGGCCCGCGACGCCGAGGCCCCGCAAGGCGTCGAGGGTCTGTGCGGGATCGTCGACGGCGGCGACAGTGGGCAGGGTGAGCAGCTCGGCCATGGTGGCGGCGAGTTCCTCGTCACGGCCATCGAGACCAGGTGTGCGGGCGGCGGCGCGCTCGTGGGTGGTGTACCGGCCCTCGAGCAGGAGCGTCAGCTCGCGTGAGCCGTTCACGACGAGCACCTTCAGACCCTGGCGGGCCAAGGCGAGCACCTTTGCGGCGGCGTCGGGATCGAGCTCGCTCTGGTAGATGATCAGCGCCTGGTAGCCGGGGCCGTTCGGCTGTACGAGTCCGTCGACGAACGACACATCATCGCGAAGCAGCAGGGAGCCGTCGAAGAACTCATACGTCCAGCCGGCGTCCTGCATGCCGAGGTCGTGCCACCAGTGGTTCTCGCGGTTGCGCATCCACCAGCGACCGTAAGCATCCTCGTCGGGAATGCGATTGCCGTGCTCGTCGAGGAAGCCGGTGCCGGACATGTTGTCGGTGAAGTGGTCGGTGCGCAGGATTCCGACGTCGATCCGCGGCTTTCCCTGGCGGAGGACGCACTGGTAGCGGCCCACGGCGGCACTCCACTGGGGGTAGAACTCCGATCCCGGCTGTCGGATGTCGAACCGTTCGGAGAACATGGGCCACATACCCTCGTGTCCGGGCCACTCGGTGACGCCCTCGGCGCCCGCGGTACTGGCCCAGCCGTGCAGAACAGTCTTTGTGATGCCGGCGGCCAGCTGGGTGGCGATGATCTGGTCGTAGAAGCGGTGGTCGAGCATGAAGTTGCGCGTGGTCGCGCCCGTCTCGGAGGAGTACTGCTTGCCGAACAGGTGCGCCGGACCGGCCATCAGACGGTAGGCATCGATCTGAGAGCCGAACTCCAGGGACTCCGTCTCGATGCCGTCGACCTCCGGGCCGGGCCGGGTGAGCTCGAACGGCAGACCGTAGCTGATCTCCGCGCGCAGCGTCATCCCGTTCTCGTGCAGGAACGCTGCGAACGGCCGAAGCATGTTCTCGATGTACAGGTCGGTGAGCGTGCGCACATAGTCGAAGCGGACCTTCTCGACCGTGATCCGGTGCTCGTCGCGCGGCTCATTGTGATAGACGGTATGGGCCGCCATCAGCATCACATTCCGCGTCAGGAAGGGCAGCCACGGCGTGATGTCGTAGCCGCGACGAGACCGGAACTCCTCGGCCACCGTACGGCCCCAGAAGAGGCCCCCGGCGCCGGTAGTGAACAGCTCCAAGGAGTCCATGTACATCTGAGCCCGGGGGTTCCGGCCGATCTGCTCACGCAGCTCAGGGGTGAGCACCACCGAGTCCCAGTAGTCGATTACCGCCTGGGCGCCGTCGGGGTCGACATAGTTGACGGTGTAGTTGACCGACGCCGAGGGGGAGGCGGTCTGGCCGGTGCCGTGCATCCAGTAGACGAAGAGCCGCCAGGTGCCATTATCCGGCGCAGCCCAGTCCAGGGCCTCGTTCCCTACCTCGTCGGTGAGGTCGACGACGGAGTCGACGTCCAGGACGGCGCCTGCCTCGCCATCTTCCACCACCCGGGCGGCAACGACGGCGACGAGGACCTGCTCATGGATCTCACCCCGTGTCCCAGGAAGAAAGTGCTCCGCATGCTCGACCGTCAGGTCGATGCGCGGCAGACCTCCGGTGCGGGAGGTGCCAGCAGGAAGATCCTCGCTGACCACGTCAAGTTCCTTGGCGGCGGCCGGGTGGTCGGCGTCGATGGTCGGGAGGTTGGCGTTCGACCAGTTCGTACCGGAGGTGAAGCTCACCGACATGTTCCGCTTGGTCGTCTCCTCGACGACGATCTGCGAGTCGTGAACCCATTCCTCGGCGCCCCAGCCATAGCGGGAGTGGTCGATGTCGCCCTCGTCCATGGCCAGGAACTCCATGCCGCCGAACCCGAGTCGGTGAGCGGTGTCGATCTCGTATCGCAGCGTCTCGTCGGTGTGGAGCCCTTCCGCAAGCCACCAGCGCAGCTCGGGACGGTATTCGATGGGTGGGTTCTTGATGAGCCGGACGAGGTCGGCCATGGCCATGACGTGCTCCTTCGGACGATAAGGAGCTGATCGCTTTCGCGCAGCTCGGAATTGAATCGATTCATAACCGCCGCCACGATATCAGCGTGGTGCGGCCGACGAACTCGAGGGTCAGGGTGTGCGGTCTCGCTTCCTTGGCCCGGAATATCGTGGGCCGATTGCGCGGACGGCCCGGGCTCGCCGTGTGGGTTCTACCTTCGATACGGCTTCAGCGACAGGGCCGCGTCATGTGGGGCGAGCACTTCCTCGAGATCGACCTCACGCCCCTGGGACGGGTTCGACCTGCGGCTGACCGAGAGGATTGAGGTGCTGCACCACGAGGAGACCATTGCTGCGTACGCCACGCAGGTCGTTGCCGAGCCGGACGTGCTGGCCCTGGTCGTGGTGGGGTCGGTGGCCCGGGCCACCGAGCGGTCCACTTCCGATGTCGACGTCTACCTGGTGGTGACCGACGAGGCGTACGCGGCGGCGCAGGCGGCCGGCCGGGTGGCCTACATCGACACCGACGCCGCCACCTATGACAGCTACGTGGACATCAAGCTCGCCAGCCCTCGCTACCTGGAGCGGGCGGTGGCGTACGCCGACGATCCGACCCGGGCCTCGTTTCTCGGGGCGCGGACCGTCTTCGACCGAACCGGGTCGGTGGCCGCGACCGTCGCCCGCATCGTGACCTTGCCCGAGCAGGTATGGCAGCGACGGGTGCACGCCTACCGGTGTCAGGCCCGGCTGTACGGCGGGTACTTCCTCAAGCAGGCCCACGAGCGGAACGACAGATTCCTGCTCCAGCACTCGGCCGTCCATCTCTGCTTGGCGGTCGGCCGGGTGGCGTTGGCGGTGAACCGGACCCTGTTCCAGGGTCAGAAGTACCTGGCCGCGACTCTGCCCGAGCTCGCCGAGCTACCCGACGGCTTCCTCGCGGCCTGGCACAACGTCCTGCAGCATCCGACACCGGAGGCGGCCGCCGCCCTGACCGACCTGGTCGACGCCTGGCAGGGCGGCCCGCTCAGCCTGGAGGACACCTTGTCGACCTTCATCGTCGACAACGAGCTCGCCTGGCTGAACGGGACCGTTCCGCCCGAGTTCTGGTGAGGGAGCCCTACCCCTTCACCGCGCCCGACGTCATGCCGGCCACGATCTGTCGGTTGAAGACGATGTACAACACCAGCACCGGGATGGTGATCAACAAGATGTCGGTGAAGAGCAGGTTCCACTGGTTCAGCGTCTGGCTCTGGTAGTTGTACAGGGTCAGCTGCACGGTGACGTTCTCGTTGCCGGGCAGGAAGTACAGCGGTCCGGTGAAGTCGTTGAACACCGCGACGGCCTGCACCACCACCACGGTGATCACCACCGGCTTGAGCAGCGGCAGGATCACCGAGAAGAACAGCCGCAGCGGTCCCGCCCCATCCACAATGGCGGCCTCGTCCAGCTCCTTCGGAATGGTGGACACGAAGGCGCGGAACAGCAGGATGCAGAACGACAGCCCGAAGGCCGCGTTGACCAAGATCATGCCCGGCATCTGCTTGAACAAGCCGAGGAGCTGCAGCACCCAGATCGTCGGCACCACGGCCGGCGGCACGATCAGCCCGGCCAGCACCATGAAGTTGATCACCGGGTTCCAGCGGGACGCACGCCGCTGCAGCACGTAGCCCGTCATGGCCGAGAGGATGACCATGATCAACACACTGAACACGGTCAGCGTGGTGCTGTTGATGAAGGCGCGCAGGATGACGAAGTTGCGCGTCGTCAGCACGGTCTCGATGTTGTCCATCAGCACGAACGGGCTCGGCAGGGTGAAGGCGAGCTCCGACGCCTCAGCCGCGGTCTTGGACGCGGTGAGGAGGATGAACGCGAACGGGATGAGGAATATCACGATCGACAGCAGGATGGCGACGATGCCGCCCACCCATGCTCAGGGTCCGCTCACGCCTCATGCCTGGACCTCCCGCCGGTTGAAGTAGAGCGATATCGGCACGATGATCGCCGTGACGACGACGAACAGGACCACGTTGCCGGCGGTGGAGAGCCCGTAGAAGCCGGCCTGGTAGTTCTTGTAGATGACCGACCCGAGCACGTCGCTGACGAAGCCGGGGCCGCCTCCGGTGGTCGCCCAGATCAGCTCGAAGGACCGCAGCCCGCCGATCAGCGACAGCAGCACGACCGTCGCCGTGGCCGGCGTCACCAACGGCAGCGTGATGTGCCGGAAGTTCTGCCAGCCTGTTGCTCCGTCGACCTTCGCCGCCTCGTAGTACTCCTGGGGAATGGCGACCAGGCCGGCGATGAAGATCAGCGTGGCGATGCCCACACCCTTCCAGACGTCGACCAGGATGATGGTCCACAGGGCCAGGTCGGGGTCGGTGAACCAGCCCGGCCCGGTGATGCCTACCCAAGACAGAACCTCGTTCACCAGGCCGTCGAAGGGATCGAACAGGATCTTGAACGTGATGCCGACCCCGATCGTCGATACCAGAACGGGAAAGAACACCACGGAGCGGAGATACCCGCGGGCGATGATCTTCGAGGTGAGCAGTATGCCCAGCGCCAGCCCGAGCACGACCTTGGCGGCCGAGGTGGCGACGCCGTAGATGAACGTGTTCACGAAGCCGGTGACCATCATCGGCTCGGTGAAGAACAGCTTGTAGTTCTCCAACCCGATGAACTCCGTGTCGAACAGGGTCCACCTGGTGAGGGAGAAGTAGAACGACGCGAACGTCGGGACGGCGAAGAGCACGATGAACAGCACCGCGCCCGGGATGTGGAACCACAGCGGGTAGGGGTTGTGTCTCTTTCTGGTCCGGCGCTCTGTCGTGACTGACGCCGCTTCGGCTTCGACCGTTGTCGTCGACACCATGTGAACTCCGTAGGTCAGGGGTGAGCAGGCTCACCGGCTCGATCAGCGGTGAGCGTGCTCACCGGTTTCTGGCGCACGGCCGGGACCGGCCATCGCCGGAGGTGGTCAGGGTCGACGCGAGCCGACCCTGACCACCTACCTCAGCTCACCAGCCAGGAAGCCCAAGCTGCTGGGCCTGCTTCTTCACGTCCTCGTCGTAGAGCTTGGCGCCCTCCTCGGCGCTGCGGATGCCGGAGCCGACCTCGACGGTGATCCGCTCCAGGTTCGGACCCTTGATCGGTGACACGAACTCCAGCGCCGGGCCCGACTTGCCGTCCTCGAGGTAGGGCTCCATATCCTTGACCAGGGCCGGGACGTCGTCGGGAATCTTGCAGGAGCTGATCGCGAACGGGCCGCTGACCGAACCGATGGTGGCCTGGATCTCACAACCTTCCGGAGAGTTGGCGAAGGCGATGAACTTCTTCGCCGCCTCCAGCTTGGCGCCTTCGGTGGTCTTGGGGATGTAGAACGCGTTCGGCAGCCAGATCGTGAGCTTGGTGTTGGCTGCGTCCTGGGCGGGCAGCGGGAACACCCCGACGTCATCGACGTTGTCCGGGGTGTTCTGCTCGATCGTCGAGATGGTGCCGGTCAGCATCGGGTAGTGCGCGGCCTCCCCGGTAGCGATGGCTTTCAGTCCGGCGTCGAACTTGGCCGAGGCGAAGTTCTTGTTGAAGTAGCCGGCCTTGTACATCTCCTCCTGGTTTTTGAAGCCCTGCAGCGCCGGCTCGTCGGCGTACTTCCGCTTGTTGGCGGTGTACTCGGTGGCCCACTCCGGGTCCTGTGCGGCGACGTTGGCGAAGTCACCGAGCACGAACAGCTGGGAGGTCCAGGTGTCCCCGTAGGTCTGCAGAATCGGTGTGACCTTGCCATCGGCCTTGATCTTCTCGTTGTTGGCCACGAACTCCGACCAGCTCGTCGGCACGCTGCAGGCCGAGGCTCTCGTAGACCTTCTTGTTGTACATCACCCCGCCGGCCTGGGTGCTGCCGGACGGGGCACCGTAGGTACCGTTCGGGGTGCTGACCACGGCCTTCATGTCCTCCGACAGCTCGGCGACCCACGGCTCGTCGGTGAGCGGGACCAGGTTCTGGTCCGGGTTGAGTGCCTGGAAGAGCGAGCCGGAGTTGTAGTGGAAGACGTCCGCCATCTCGCCGGTGGCCAGCTTGGTCTTCATCAGGTTGTCACCCTCGGTGCCACCCGGCTGGTTGTCCATGGTGACCTTGATGTCCGGGTTGGCGGCTTGGAACTTCTCGATCATGGCCTCGCCGAACGGGATGGCATTCCCCGCGTTCTGGGTCAGGAAGGTGATCTCGGTCGTCCCCTGTTCTTCGCCACCGCCGGACTCGCCGCCGATCTCTCCGACTGAGCAGCTCGAGAGCCCGAGGCTCAGGGCCGCGACGGCGCCAATGGTCGACGCGAGGACGCGTCTACGTCGTACAGGTAACACTCTCTACCTCCAAAGTATTGAGCGACTGCGCCGCCACGTAGCGACGAGGTCTCGCGGACTATTGAAACGCTTCACTACTTCCGCATAGAGTAGGCAACAGCGAGCCTGGCCGTCAAGACACGATCGTCACGTCCACTGATAACGAAGGAATCTCGACCTGATGTCGGTGCCCACCGTCGCCCACCTCACCGCCCACTTCCCCCGTGGCACCGAGTTCGTCGCCACCGCACGACCGCCACTGAGCTGGCGGGTGCATACCACTGTCGCGCCGTGGACCCAGGTCCGCGCCGAGCTCGAGCTTCGCCGCGGCGGAGAAGTGGAATCAGCGGTGGTGGGTGAGGACTCCGTCCGGGTTCCTTGGCCGTTCGAACCGTTGTCATCGGGAGAGGACGCCAGCCTTCGGGTTCGGGTCAGCGGATCCGGGGACACGGTGAGCGACTGGAGCGAGCCGCTCCGGATCCGGGCCGGCTTTCTGGAGCCCGGCGGTTGGGCCGCCACCCCCATCGGGCTCGCCGAACCCTCTGCGGAGGCGCAGCCCGGGTTGGCCCGGACCGAGTTCAGCACCGACGGTGAGGTCCGCCAGGCCCTGCTCTACGCAACCGCCCTCGGCGGGTACCAGGTGTCGATCAACGGCACCGATGTCGACGACCACGTGCTCAAGCCGGGTTGGACGTCGTACACCTACCGGACCGTGCACGACACCACCGACGTCACCGCGCTGCTCCAGCCCGGACGCAACGCCATCGGGGTGCGGTTCGCCGGGGCCTGGGCGACCGAGCGGTTCGGCTTCCGGACCAACGCGCGGCGGGTGTACGCCGACCAGCCCGCGGTCGCGGTCCAGCTGCGCATCGACTACGTCGACGGGCGTCGGACCGAAGTGCTCTCCGACGGCAGCTGGCGCACCAGCACCGGGCCGCTGCTGGCCAGCGGTATCTACGCGGGAGAGGTCTACGACGCGCGGGCCGAGATCGCGGGCTGGTCCGAGCCCGGCTTCGACGACTCGGGTTGGCGACCGGCCGCGCCGCGTCCCGACATCGTCACGCCGCAGGCCCGGGTGGCGCCGCCGGTCCGCCGGTTCGAGCGCCTGCCGGTACGGGAGGTGATCACCTCGCCGTCCGGCCGGACGCTGCTCGACTTCGGCCAGAATCTCGTCGGCCGGCTACGGCTCGAGGTCGCCGGGCCAGCCGGAACCGTGATCACGCTCCGGCACGCCGAGGTGCTGGAGCACGGCGAGCTCGGCACCCGGCCACTCCGGGCCGCCGCGGCGACCGACCGCTACACCTTGCGGGGCGGGGCGCCGGAGACGTGGGAGCCGGAGTTCACCTTCCACGGCTTCCGCTACGCCGAGGTCGAGGGTTGGCCCGGCGAGCTCGACCCGTCCGCGATCAGTGCCGTCGTGGTGCACAGCGACATGGCGCGCACCGGCTGGTTCTCCTGCTCCCACGACCTGGTCAACCGGCTGCACGAGAACGTGGTCTGGGGGCAGCGCGGCAACTTCCTCTCGGTACCCACCGACTGCCCGCAGCGCGACGAACGGCTCGGCTGGACCGGGGACATCCAGGTGTTCGCCCCGACCGCGTCCTTCCTGTTCGACTGCCGCGACTTCTTGGCGTCCTGGTTGGCTGACCTGGCCCGGGAGCAGCAGGCGGCCGGTGGCGTGGTGCCGTTCGTCGTACCGCACGTGTGCTCGGCGCGCCGCGTCCCGCGGCCGCCTGGGGCGATGCCGCCACCGTGGTGCCGAGCGTGCTGCACGAGCGGTTCGGTGATCTCGATGTGCTGCGGGATCAGTTTGCGAGCATGCGCGCCTGGACGGACCTGCTGCTCCGGTTGGCCGGGCGAGCGGCACCTGTGGGAGGGCGACTTCCAGTTCGGTGACTGGCTCGACCCGACCGCGCCGCCGGAGTACCCGGCCGAGGCGAAGGCCAGCCAGGATCTCGTGGCCACGGCCTACGTCTTTCGCTCCGCCGATCTCACCAGCCGAGCCGCCGAGCTGCTCGGCGACGCGGACGCGGCTGCACACTACGCCGAGTCTGCCGAGACGGTTCGTCGGGCGTTCCTGGCCGAGTACGTCACGCCGGGCGGCCGGATGATGTCGGACGCGCAGACCGCGTACGCGCTGGCCATCGTCTTCGGGCTGGCGCCGACCGAGCAGCACCAGGCGTTGGGGAACCGGTTGGCCGACCTGGTCCGGGAGTACGGGTATCGGATCGGCACCGGTTTCGTCGGCACGCCGATCATCAACGATGCGCTCACCCGGACCGGGCACGCCGACGTGGCGGCCCGGCTGCTCACCCAGACCGAGTGCCCGTCGTGGCTGTACCCGGTGACGATGGGCGCGACGACGATCTGGGAGCGCTGGGACAGCATGCTGCCCGACGGGACCATCAACCCGGGCCAGATGACGTCGTTCAACCACTACGCCTTCGGGGCCGTCGCCGACTGGCTGCACCGGGTTCTCGCCGGCCTCGCCCCGGCCGAACCGGGGTACCGCCGCTTGCGCATCGAGCCGCACCCGCTGCCGGGGTTCGACTTCGCCGAGGCCGCACACGAGACCCCGTACGGCAAGGCCGCCGTGCGCTGGGACCGGTCGGGTGACGAGGTCACGATCAACGCCACTATCCCCCCGGGCGCTACCGCAGACGTGCTGCTGCCGGACGGCGCACGCCACCACGTCGGCTCCGGCGAGCACGCCTGGACGGCCGTCGCGCCGCTGCGCCGTGCGGAGGCCCAGCGACTGTCGTTGACGTCGCGTCTGGCGCAGATCATCGACGACCCCGAGGGGTACCGGGTGCTGGTCGACGTGCTCTCCGAGATGGACCCGGCGGTCGGTGACGAGGTGCGCATACCACACCGCGTGGATCACGGGCCGGGCGATCGGCGAGCTGCTCGAACGCCGAGCGCCGGCCGCCGTCCGACAGCGCATCGCCGACGAGTGGGATGCCCTCAACATCGCCCGCGGGATCGAGGTCGTCGACGCATAACGCCGATGGTCCAAGACCGCCCAGCCTCAGCCCTGTCTCCCAGGCTCAACCCGCGCTGCTGACGACCGGCGGACGACCAGCTCTGGGCTGAAGCGGACAGCCTGGTGCTCATGCCGCTCACCGTTGCTCGACGTCTCGATCTCGTCGAACAACAGCTCGGCCGCCCGCCGGCCGAGTTCCCGCCGGGGCTGGCGGATCGAGGAGAGTGGCACCGCGGCCGATGCCGCGAACGACACGTCGTCGTAGCCGAGAATGGCCACGTCATCCGGCACCCGCAGGCCCTGCGTGACCAAGCCCTGGAGCACGCCGATAGCAAGCAGGTCATTCGCGGCGAAGACGGCCGTCGGACGCTCGCTCGGCGGCAGCGCGGCGAGTTCGCCGGCCGCCGCCACGCCGCTGGCGGTGTCCAGGTTGGGCGTGGAGATCGTCAGCATCTGGGCGTTCCCATGTCCCGAGCGCGCAACTTCCGCCCCGAGCCGACGGTCACGCACTTGTTGCAGCTCGCCGGGACCGCCGACCAGTGCGATGTGGGTGTGGCCCTGGTCAAGCAGGTGCTGTATCGCCAGCCGACCACCTTCTACGTCGTCCACCGACACTGAGCACAGGTCACCGGCATCACCGGCCCGGTCCAGCAGGACGACGGGGATACCCCGCCGTCGGAGCTGCGTCACCTGGTCACTCAGGCCCCAGATCGGCGCCAGTAGCACTCCGCCTACCCGCTGCTGTTCCAGCAGCTTCAGGTGCGAGCGTTCCCGACCCGGCTCCTGCGCACTGTTGCTGACCTGGATGAAGTAGCCGCGCTCCTCCACGTAGTCCTCGGCGCCCAGCACCAGGTCGGTGAAGAACGGGTTCGCGATGTCCATCACCAACATGCCGATGGCCCGGCTCCGGCCGGCACGCAGCTGGCGGGCGGACTCGTTGGGCACCCAGCCGAGCTTGGCGATGGCGGTATTGACCCGCTCGCGGGTCTTCTCACTGACCAGATCGGGCGAGTTGACGACATTGGAGACGGTGCCCAGCGAGACGTCGGCGAGCGCGGCCACGTCCTTCATGCTGATGGAAGTCTTGCGGATTGCCATCTCATCCGGTCCCATCGACTACCCGTCACCGGCGCCGCACCGGAGTCCGATGATCTTATCGGCGGGTCGGCCTGGGCGGCCGCTTCGGCGTTCTCGCTCCGACGCTGTCATGTGATCAATGGGGAGGTGAGTTGGTGCTGGCCGCTGCCGAGCTCGTGCTCACTGCCGTCGGGCAGTCGAACCAAGGCACCGACATTCTCCGGCAGATCGACATCAAGAATGAAGCCGTCGTCCCTGTCCTGCCGCCAGGAGACAGCGACTAACCCGCGGCGGGTGGCGAGCGAGGCGCGTGCCCAGGTAAGGCCACCGCCTGGCAGCGGGGCGACGAGCACCCTCGCGTATCCGGGTTCGAGTGGTGCGATGCCGCCGATCACCCGATGCATCCAGTCGGCCACCGCGCCGAGTGCGTAGTGATTGAAGCTCGTCATCTGGCCAGGGTTGATCGTCCCATCCGGCAACATCGAGTCCCAGCGCTCCCAGACAGTGGTGGCCCCCATGGTGACGGGGTAGAGCCACGACGGACACTCCTGCTGCAGCAACAGCCGGTAGGCGTCGTCGAGGTGGCCAGTGCTGGTGAGGGCGTCGGTGACGAAGGGCGTGCCGGCGAACCCCGTCTGGATGTGGTACCCACCATCGGCCACCAGCTTCGCCAACCGCTCACCGGCGAGTGCCGTGGTGTCCGCGTCGAGCAGGCCGAAGACGATGGCCAGGGCGTACACGGTCGTGGCGTCGCTGTCGATAGTGCCGTCCGGCTGGACGTAGTGCTCGTTGAACGCGCGGCGGGTTCGGTCGGCGAGTTCGGTGAAGCTGGCAACCGCATCGTCGCGGCCCAGGATCTCGGCCATTCGTGCCAGCAACTTGGTGCTGTGGTAGAAGCAGGCGGTGGCCACCACCCCGTTGTCTGCCTTGGCCTCGAACGGGTTATCCGGGGGAGCGGTGGGATCCAACCAATCACCGAACTGGAAACCGGTGTCCCACAGCCCGGTGGGGGACAGGAGCTGTTCGACGCGGCGGATGTGAGCGGCCATCGTGTCGAACTGGTCGGCGAGCGCATCGCGGTCGCCGTACGCCTGCCAGAGTGCCCATGGCACCCAGACGGCGGCGTCACTCCAGACCGCGGTGCTATCGGGCGCTGGGAAGTGGGAGGGGCGCTCGATGTACTTGAGGACATCGGGCACCACGAACGGCACCATCCCGTCGGCGGCCGTCTGTTCGGCCGCCAGATCCCGCAACCAGTCGCGGAGGAATGCGTCAACGTCAAAGAGATACGCCGCCGACGGCGCGAACGCCGCGAGGTCGCCGGTCCAGCCGAGCCGCTCGTCCCGTTGCGGACAGTCGGTCGGCACGTCGAGGAAGTTGCCCCGTGTGCCCCACACGACGTTGCGGTGCAACTGGTTGAGCAGCTCGTCGGAGCACTCGAAGGTGCCGATCCGGCGCAGCTCGGAAGAGACCACGACGGCGGTCAGGGCGTCCGGCGTCAGCTCGCCGGGCCAACCGTCGACCTCGGCATAGCGGAAGCCGTGGAAGGTGAAGGTTGGCTCGAACACGTCCTCCCCACCGCTGAGGACAAACTGGTCCGTGGCCTTGGCCGTACGCAGGGGTCGTACGCCCAGCTCGTCGTGCTCCAGCACCTCCGCGTGCCGCAGCGTGACCACGGTACCGGCTGCTCCTTGGACCCGGACGCTGATCCAGCCCACCAGGTTCTGGCCGAAGTCGACCAGTGTCCTTCCCGATGGCGAGGTCCAAATGCGCACCGGCGCCAGCTCCTCCTGGCGGCGCACGGGCGGCCCAACATAGGGAGTCAGCGTGGCCAGGTCGAGCTCGCCGGAATGTACGCCCGTCCAGCTCGGGTCGGAGAAGCCGGGAAGCAACCAGTCGTCCGAGAGCTTCCGAGCGTCGATCGTTTGCCCGTCGTAGAGGTCGTTGGCCACGACGGCCGAGGGGCCCGCGGTCCAGGACTCGTCGGTGACCACGGTCTGAACGTGGCCGTCGCTGAACTCGATCTCCAGCTGCGCGAAGGCGCCCAGCTCATCGCCGTAATAGGCCCGGCCGCCGGCCCATCCCAGCCGGCCGCGGAACCACCCGTTGCCGAGGGCGATGCCGAGTACGGACGTCTGTCGCAGCAAGGCCGTAACGTCGTAGCTCTGGTAGCGCAGCCGCCATTCGTAGCTGCTCCAACCGGGAGTGAGCACGTCGTCGGAGACCCGCTGGCCGTTGAGATAGGCCTCGAACACCCCGTGCGCCGTCGCGTGCAGCGTGGCCCCGATCACTTGCCCGTGGCCGTTATCGAGGGTGAACTCGCACCGCAGCAGCGGGGCGCCGTCAAAATCGTCGTTGGGACAGATGAGAGTTGCGACCCACTCAGGCATTCGAGAGCTCCTCCTGCCCGCGCTAGGCGGACCGGCACCTGATGCGCACTAGTACGCATGAAACGATCAAAGAAAGTCCCAGGCAACCACCTGGTCTCTCGGGTGTCAAGGTGCATCCCGACCGAGGCCGCTCGTTGTGGAGAGGCGTCATCAGTTGGGGTCAGCCGGCCGAAGTGCCTAGGGTGGCGGGATGCCCCGCTATTGCCTGCTCGGACACGTCGATCCAACCCGGCTTGACCAGTATCGGGAGGCGCATCAGGCGGTCTGGCCGGAGTTGCTCCGGGCGCTGCGTAAGGCAGGTTGGCGGAACTATTCCTTGTTCCTCCGTGAGGACGGGACCCTGATCGGCTACGTCGAGGCCGACGACCTGTCAGAGGCGCAGGCGAGAGTCGCAGCGACGGAAGTGAACGGCCGCTGGCAGGCCGCGATGGCCGAGCTGTTCGCCTCCGAGGGCCCCCCGGACGAGGCCTGGGAGATCGTTCCTGAAGTGTTCAATCTCGAGGACCAGCTGACACGTAGCGAGGAGGCCCTGCCAACCTGAGGGCGGAGGTGAGTGACCTACGGCGAGCCGCGGGGGCCTACCCGGGGATCGGTGGCAGGAACGGGGTCTACGGGCTGATCCGGTCGCGGCGTATGCCCAGTCCGATCATCAGGACAAGATCAACACCGAACGACAAGGTGGCCAACAAGCCGGATGGGGAGCGTTGTGCTGACGACCTCGGGCCGATCTCGACATCATGGCGACCAGTGGCACCGAAGCACTTCTGCTGCGACCGTAGCGGGTTGACACGGTCGGCTCGTGGAAAGTACGCTCGCCACGCCTACCAAAACGTTTCAATCCTATAAGTCGAGGTGGTTCACCGGTGAGTCCCGTCACTGTGCCGGCGTTGGAGCTGAAGGACGTCGCCAAGGCGTTCGGTGCGGTGGTGGCACTCCGCTCCGGCAGCCTGACGATGTACCCGGGCTCGATCCACGCGCTGGTCGGTGAGAACGGCGCAGGGAAGTCGACGCTCGTGAAAATCATCGCCGGGCTCTACCAGCGCGACTCCGGCGAATTCCGGTTGGAAGGGGAGCCGGTCGACTTCAAGTCAACGGCTGAGTCGAAGAGCGCCGGCATTGCGGTGATCTACCAGGAGCCGACGCTGTTCCCGGATCTCTCGGTGACTGAGAACATCTTCATGGGGCGCCAGCCGACGGGGCCGAGCAGATCGGTGACTCCGGCGAGGTGGCGATCCTGTCGGCATCGGCCAACGCGACCAACCAGAACGCCTGGATCGAGCTGATGAAGACCGAGCTCTCGACGAACCATCCGAACATCAAGCTCGTCGACACGGTCTACGGCAACGACAAGGACCAGGAGTCCTTCGACAAGACCGCCGGACTCCTGCAGAGCCACCCAGACCTCAAGGGCATCATCTCGCCCACCACGGTCGGCGTGGCGGCGGCGGCCCGCTATCTATCCACCTCGGATGCCAAGGGCAAGGTCGCGCTGACCGGTCTCGGTACGCCGAACCAGATGCGGGAGTATGTCAAGGACGGGACCGTCAAGGAGTTCGCCCTGTGGAACCCGGCCGATCTGGGCTACCTCAGTGCGTACGCCGCCAAGGCCCTGATCACCGGCGAGATCGAAGGCAACGAAGGAGACAAGTTCACCGCCGGCAAGCTCGGAGAGTTCACAGTGGCCGCCGACAAGTCGGTCCTGCTGGGCGACCCGTTCAAGTTCAACGCCGAGAACATCGACCAGTTCGACTTCTGAGTCGAACCCATTCGCGGGGTGCCCGGCCTCCAGGCCTGGCCGGGCATCCCGGAACCCGCGAACCACGAAAGGACACCGATGACATCGTTTGCCGCGATTGCCGATCAGTTGGTGGGGCAGGTGATCGAGTTGCCGTCCTGGGCGTTCGGCAACTCGGGAACGCGGTTCAAGGTCTTCAGCACGCCGGGAACGCCGCGGACCGTGCAGGAGAAGCTGTCCGACGCCGCGAAGGTGCACGAGCTGACGGGGTTGGCGCCGAAGGTGGCGTTGCACATCCCGTGGGACAAGGTGGACGACTACGCCGCGTTGCGGGACTACGCGGCCGAGCTGGGCATCGCCCTGGGCACGATCAACTCGAACACGTTCCAGGACGATCTCTACAAGTTCGGCAGCCTGACCCATCTCGACGAGTCGGTGCGGCGCAAGGCGATCGACCATCATTTCGAGTGCATCGAGATCATGAACCTGACCGGGTCGCGGGATCTGAAGATCTGGTTGGCCGACGGCACGAACTACGCGGGTCAGGGTGACCTGCGGGGTCGGCAGGACCGGCTGGCGGACAGTCTGGCCCAGATCTACGAGCGGATCGGTGCTGAGCAGCGGTTGGTGCTGGAGTACAAGTTCTTCGAGCCGGCGTTCTACCACATGGATGTGCCGGACTGGGGGACGGCGTACGCGCAGGTGGCGGCGCTCGGTGAGCGGGCGGTGGTGTGTCTGGACACCGGGCACCACGCGCCGGGGACCAACATCGAGTTCATCGTCGCCCAGCTGCTTCGGCTGGGAAAGCTGGGGTCGTTCGACTTCAACTCCCGCTACTACGCCGATGATGACCTGATCGTGGGCTCGGCCGACCCGTTCCAGCTGTTCCGGATCTTGTTCGAGGTGGTCCGGGGCGGTGGCTTCGGGCCGGACTCGGACGTGGCGTTCATGTTGGACCAGTGTCACAACGTGGAGGCCAAGATCCCCGGTCAGATCCGGTCGGTGCTCAACGTCCAGGAGATGACGGCGCGGGCGCTGCTGGTGGATCGGGAGGCGTTGGCGGCGGCGCAGGAGTCCCACGACGTGCTGGGGGCGCATGCGGTGTTGATGGACGCCTTCTACACCGATGTGCGGGCTGATCTCGCCGAGTGGCGGCAGGGTCGGGGTCTGCCGGCCGATCCGGTGGCGGCGTACGCGCAGTCCGGCTATCAGGACAAGATCAACACCGAACGCCAGGGCGGGCAACAAGCCGGATGGGGAGCGTGATCATGACGAATCAGGCAGTGGCCGATCTCATCGGCCGGAGCAACCGGCTCGGCGCCGATCCGAAGAACACCAACTACGCCGGCGGCAACACCTCCGCCAAGGGCAGCGAGACCGATCCGGTCACCGGTGAGCCGGTCGAGCTGGTCTGGGTCAAGGGCAGCGGTGGTGACCTGGGCACGCTGAAGGAGTCCGGGCTGGCCGTGCTGCGGCTGGACCGGATGCGCGCCCTGGTCGACGTCTATCCGGGCATCGAGCGCGAGGACGAGATGGTCGCCGCCTTCGACTACTGCCTGCACGGCAAGGGCGGCGCGGCCCCCTCGATCGACACCGCCATGCACGGCCTGGTGGATGCGGCTCACGTCGACCACCTGCACCCCGACTCCGGCATCGCCATCGCCACCGCCGCCGACGGTGAGGCGCTGACCAAGGAGATCTTCGGCGAGAAGGTGGTCTGGGTGCCGTGGCGCCGGCCCGGCTTCCAGCTCGGGCTGGACATCGCCAAGATCAAGTCGGAGAACCCGCAGGCCATCGGCTGCGTCCTCGGCGGCCACGGCGTCACCGCGTGGGGCGACACCTCGGAGGAGTCCGAGGAGAACTCGCTGTGGATCATCGACACGGCGGCGAGCTACATCGCCGAGCACAGCAAGGCCGAGCCCTTCGGCCCGGCGCTGGACGGGTACGCCGCTCTCCCCGAGGCGGAGCGGCGGGCCAAGGCGGCCGCCCTGGCGCCAACCCTGCGCTCCATCGCTTCGGCCGACAAGCCCATGGTCGGCCACTACACCGACTCTGACGTGGTGCTGGACTTCCTGGCGAGCGCCAATCATCCGCGGCTGGCCGAGCTGGGCACCAGCTGTCCCGACCACTTCCTGCGTACCAAGGTCAAGCCGCTGGTGCTCGATCTGCCGGCAACGGCGAGCGTCGAGGAGTCGATCAACCGGCTGCGCGAGCTGCACGAGGCGTACCGGGCCGACTACCAGGGCTACTACGAACGCAACGCGACGCCGGACTCGCCGGCCATCCGCGGCGCCGACCCGTTGATCATCCTCATCCCCGGCGTCGGGATGTTCTCCTACGGCAAGGACAAGCAGACCGCCCGGGTAGCGGGGGAGTTCTACGTCAACGCGATCAACGTGATGCGCGGCGCCGAGGGCCTGTCGACGTACGCGCCGATCGACGAGAGCGAGAAGTTCAAGATCGAGTACTGGGCGCTGGAGGAGGCCAAGCTGCAGCGGATGCCCAAGCCCAAGCCGCTGGCCACCCGGATCGCGCTGGTCACCGGCGCGGCCTCGGGTATCGGCAAGGCGATCGCGCACCGGCTGGCCGCCGAGGGCGCCTGTGTCGTGATCGCCGATCTTGATCTCGAGAAGGCCCAGACCGCGGCCGCCGAGGTCGGCAACTCCGACGTGGCGGTCGGGATCGCGGCCAACGTCGCCGACGAGGCGGCGGTACAGGCCGCGATCGACGCAGCGGTGCTGGCCTTCGGCGGGCTCGACCTGGTGGTCAACAACGCCGGCCTCTCGCTGTCGAAGTCCCTCCTCGACACCACGGTTGACGACTGGGACCTGCAGCACAACGTGATGGCGAAGGGCTCGTTCCTGGTGTCCCGGGCGGCGGCGAAGGTGCTGATCGAGCAGCAGCTGGGCGGCGACATCGTCTACATCTCGTCCAAGAACTCACTGTTCGCCGGCCCGAACAACATCGCCTACTCCGCGACCAAGGCCGACCAGGCCCACCAGGTGCGGCTGCTGGCCGCCGAGCTCGGCGAGCACGGCGTCAAGGTCAACGGCATCAACCCCGACGGCGTGGTGCGCGGCTCCGGCATCTTCTCCGGCGGCTGGGGCGCCAAGCGCGCGGCGGTCTACGGGGTGCCCGAGGAGGACCTGGGCAAGTACTACGCGCAGCGCACCCTGCTCAAGCGCGAGGTGCTGCCGGAGAACGTGGCCAACGCGGTCTTCGTGCTCTGCTCGGCCGACCTGAGTCACACCACGGGTCTGCACATCCCGGTCGATGCGGGAGTGGCCGCGGCGTTCCTGCGATGACGATGGCCGACCCCCTCTCCTCCGACTTGTCAGCGTCCACGGTCGCTATAGCGACCACCCACGCTGACAAGTCGGGAGTGGTGGCGGCGGTGGATCTTGGAGCGACCAGCGGCCGGGTGATGCTCGGCCGGGTCGGCCCGGACGAGCTGCGGCTGGAGCAGGTGCACCGCTTCCCGAACGATCCCGTGCGGGTGCCCGACGGGCTGCACTGGAACATCCTCGAGCTCTACCGCAACGTGCTGCTCGGGCTGCGCCAGGCGTACGCGGCGGAACCGGGTCTGGCCAGCATCGGGATCGACTCCTGGGCGGTGGACTACGCGCTGGTCCGGCACGGGCGCATGATCAACAACCCGTACCACTACCGGGACGACCGGACGGCGCACGGCGTGACCGCGGTGCACGGGCTGGTCGACCAGGCGCGGCTGTACGCGGCGAACGGCCTGCAGTTCCAGCCGTTCAACACCCTTTACCAGCTGGCGGTCGACGCCAAGGCGGGTTTGCTGGACGAGGACGTGCGGGCCCTGCTCATCCCGGACCTGCTGGCGTACTGGCTGACCGGTGAGCGGGTCGCCGAGCGGACCAACGCCTCCACGACCGGTCTGTTGGACCCCACAACCGGTGAGTGGAATGCCGGCCTGCTCGCCGACCTCGGGCTGCCGCGCAGCCTGCTGCCGGACATCGTCGATCCGGGTCAGCGCATCGGTCCGCTGCTCGCGGAGGTGGCGGCCGATCTCGGCGCCTCGGGGCTCGATGTGGTGGCCGTCGGCTCCCACGACACGGCGTCGGCGGTGGTCGCCGTGCCGATGGTGACCGATGACGCGGCCTACATCTCCTCCGGCACCTGGTCGCTGGTCGGCGTGGAGCTGACCTCACCGGTGTTGACCGAGGAGAGCCGGGCGGCCAACTTCACCAACGAGGGTGGGGTGGATGGCCGGATCCGGTACCTGAAGAACGTGATGGGGCTGTGGCTGCTGAGTGAGTCGGTGCGCACCTGGGAGCGGTCCGGGCACTCGATCGACCTGCGCGAGCTGCTGGAGGCGGCGGAGCAGGTGCCTACTCCGGTCGCGATCTTCGACGCCAACCACCCCAGCCTGCTGCCTCCGGGCGACATGCCGGCCCGGATCACGAAGCTGTGCGAGGAGGCGGGTGAGCCGGTGCCCGCGAGTCCTGCCGAGCTGACCCGGTCGATCCTGGAGAGCCTGGCGACCGCGTACGGTGAGGCCATCGACCAGGCGGAGAAGCTCAGTGGGCGCGCGATCGGCCGGGTCCATGTCGTCGGCGGGGGCAGCCAGAACGCCCTGCTCGGTCAGCTGACGGCCGACCGGACCGGGCGGATCGTGCTGGCCGGGCCGGTCGAGGCCACCGCGCTGGGCAACGTGCTGGTGCAGGCACGGGCCGCCGGGCTGGTCGATCCCGATCTGGCCCAGCTCCGCGATCTGGTCGCCCGGACCCATCCGCCGCAGGAGTACCGGCCGCGATGAGGATCGCGCTGTTCATCACCTGCCTGGCGGACGGGATGTTCCCCCAGGTCGGCCGGGCCACCGTCCGGCTGCTGGAGCGGCTCGGGCACACCGTCGAGTTCCCGGTCGCCCAGACCTGTTGCGGTCAGATGCACGTCAACACCGGCTACCAGAAGGCGGCGCTGCCGATGGTGCGCAGCTTCGCCGACGTCTTCACCTCCTACGAAGCGGTGGTCGCCCCGTCCGGGTCGTGTGTCGGATCGGTTCGCCATCAGCACGCGATGGTGGCGGAGCGGTTCGGCTCTCCGGATCTGGTTTCGGCGGTCGAGGCGGTGGCGGCCCGGACGTACGAGCTGTCCGAACTGCTGGTCGACGTGCTCGGGGTGACCGAGGTCGGGGCCTACTTCCCGCACCGGGTGACCTACCACCCGACCTGCCACTCGATGCGGATGCTGCGGGTGGGGGACAAGCCCCTACGGCTGCTCCGCGCGGTCGACGGGCTCGAGCTGGCCGAACTCGGCGAGGCCGACCAGTGCTGCGGTTTCGGCGGCACCTTCGCGATCAAGAACGCCGACACCTCGACGGCGATGCTCGCCGACAAGATGCGGCACGTGCTGAGCACCGGCGCTGAGGTGTGCACCGCGGGGGACAGCTCCTGCCTGATGCACATCGGCGGTGGGCTGTCCCGGATCCGGGCCGGCACCCGGACCCTGCACCTGGCCGAGATCCTGGCCTCCACCCGTTCCGAACCCTTGGTTCTCGCGTGAGCACCGATCTCGGCATCCCCGCCTTCCCGCCACACGCCCCGCGCGGGGTCGGCAATCTCCGCGGCGACGAGTCCTTTCCGGATGCCGCGCGACGCGCACTGCCGGACGTGCAGCTGCGGCGGAACCTCGGCCACGCGACCCGGACCATCCGGGCCAAGCGGGCGGCGGTCGTCGGCGAGGTCGCCGACTGGGAGGAGCTCCGCGAAGCCGGCCGGCAGCTCAAGACCCACACCATGGCCGATCTCGACCGCTACCTGATCCAGCTCGAGGAGCAGGTCACCGCCCGCGGCGGCACCGTGCACTGGGCTCGCGACGCCACTGAGGCGAACCAGATCGCGATCGACCTGGTCCGGGCCAAGGGCGTCGACGAGGTGGTCAAGGTCAAGTCCATGGCCACCCAGGAGATCGGGCTGAACGAGGCGTTCGAGGCCGCGGGCATTGCGGCGCTGGAGACCGACCTGGCCGAGCTGATCGTGCAGCTCGGCGGTGACAAGCCGTCGCACATCCTGGTCCCGGCGATCCACCGGAACCGAGCAGAGATCCGGGACATCTTCCTGCGGGAGATGGCCGATGTCGATCAGAACCTGACGGATCAGCCGGCCGCGCTGGCCGGTGCCGCCCGGCGGCACCTGCGGCGGAAGTTCCTCCAGGCCAAGGTCGCGATCAGTGGGGCGAACTTCGCCGTGGCCGAGACGGGCACCCTGAGCGTGGTCGAGTCAGAGGGCAACGGCCGGATGTGCCTGACCCTGCCGGAGACCTTGATCACGATCATGGGACTGGAGAAGATCGTGCCGTGCTGGCGGGATCTCGAGGTCTTCCTGCAGCTGTTGCCACGCTCCTCGACAGGGGAGCGGATGAACCCCTACACCTCGATGTGGACCGGCGTTACCCCGGGCGACGGGCCGCAGGAGTTCCACCTGATCCTGCTGGACAACGGGCGAACGGCGGTGTTGTCCGATGCGGGGGGTCGCGACGCCCTCAACTGCATCCGGTGCAGCGCCTGCCTGAACGTCTGCCCGGTGTACGAACGGGCCGGCGGGCACGCGTACGGGTCGGTCTATCCGGGCCCGATCGGGGCCATCCTGTCGCCGCAGCTGACCGGGATCGAGGACAACGCATCCCTGCCGTACGCGTCCTCGCTCTGCGGCGCCTGCTACGACGCCTGTCCGGTCAAGATCAACATTCCGGAGATCCTGGTCCACCTGCGGGCCCGGCACACCGAGGCGTACGCCGCCGAGCACAAGACCCCGAGTCCAGAGGCGGCGGCGATGGCCGCCGTCGGCTGGGTGATGAGCGACCCGAAACGATGGTCGGCGGCGCTGCGCGGCGGCCGGCTCGGTCGGCTGCTGGGCCGGCGGCGTGGCGTGATCGGCGATGTGCCATTGCCGGTCGTGAAGCAATGGACGGGCGCCCGGGACCTGCCGCGGCCGCCGGCGCAGACGTTCCGCGACTGGTGGGTCAAGGAGCGCGAAGGATGAACGCCCGTGACGAGGTGCTGTCCCGGATCCGCGCCGCGCATGCCGCCGCTCCGCCCGCGGCTCCGGCTACGACGACATCGTGCGCGGGACTACCGCACCACGACCGATCATGATCACGAAGCGCGTGTCGAGCTGCTGGTCGACCGGCTGGTGGACTATCGCGCCCTGGTCCGGCGTACGCCGCCCGCGGACCTCGCCGCGACTATCGCCGCCGCGCTGGCCGAGCGTGGTGCTCGGTCGGTGGTCGTCCCGCCGGGTCTGGATCGCGCCTGGCTGGAGCGGAGCGAGATCGAGGTGCGTGACGACGGGCCGGACGGGCTGAGCGTTGCGACGCTGGACGGGACCGACGGGGTCCTGACCGGCTGTGCCGTCGCCATCGCCGAGACCGGCACCCTCGTCCTCGACGGGTCGCCGGACCAGGGGCGTCGGGCGATCACCCTGGTGCCCGACTATCACCTCTGCGTCGTGGCTGCGGATCGCATCGTCGGCGACGTGCCCGAGGGGCTCGGCCGGCTGGACCCGACACGGCCGCTGACCTTCATCAGCGGTCCGAGCGCGACCAGCGACATCGAGCTGAACCGGGTGGAGGGCGTGCACGGCCCGCGCACCCTCGAGGTGATCATCGTCGGCTGAGCATCACTGAGGCGGCCGAGCAGTGGCCCGCACGAGGACGTCCGGCGCGGTCAGCCGCCAGGCCTCGTAGGTCAGCTCGGCCAGCTCGGTACGGTCCACGCGCTCCAGGTAGACCACGACCCAGCCGAACTGACCTGTCGTGAACTGGATCTCGAACGTCTCCGGCCGCTCGTTGACCAGGGCCAGCTGCTCCGACAACGTCTGCTTCAACCCGACGGTCTGGGTGCGCTCCCAGAGATAGCCGAACGTGTGGCCGCGCACCTTGAAGGTCGACCAGCGCTCGGAGTCGATCTGCTCCACCTCGGGCAGCTGCCGGACGAGGGCGAAGAAGTCGTCGGTCCGGGTGGCCACCCGGACATCCAAGCAGTCCGCCCCGACACTGTTCTGACGCCACTGGACGCCGGATCCTTGCGCTGTACTCCCGAAGTAACCGGAGTTCAGCGCGGGAAACCGACGCAGCGTTCGAAACTGCGGGTGGCTGGAAGGATGGAGCCATGCCCTACCTGCCGCCGCTACGCGACCCGGTGCGGACGATCGGCCGGCGGACCTTCGACTTCTCGCGGCAGGTCGTGGTGATGGGGATCGTCAACCGGACGCCGGACTCGTTCTTCGACCACGGTCGCACCTTTGCGCTCGACCGTGCCGTCAAGGCAGCGCTCGCCGCGGACGCCGCCGGTGCCGGCTGGGTCGACATCGGCGGAGTGCCGTTCTCGCCGGACACCCCGGAGGTCAGCGAGGCCGAGGAGATCGAGCGGGTTGTCCCCGTCGTCGCCGCGGTCGCCGAGCGGAGCGACATCGTGATCTCCGTCGACACGTGCCGGCCCGAGGTCGCGGTCCAGAGCTTGGCGGCCGGCGCTGCCGTGATCAACGACACGTCCGGACTGCGTGATCGTGATCTTGCTGCGGTGGTCGCCGAACGCGGTGCCAGTGTGGTGATCACGCACAGCCGGGCGGCACCGCGGCAGCACCTGCGGCGGCCGACCTATGACGACGTGGTCGCTGAGGTCAAAGCCTTCCTGGCCGGACAGATCGCCGCGGCGGTCGACCAGGGCATCCCTGAGACCAAGATCGTCATCGACCCGGGGCACGACCTGAACAAGAACACCCGGCACAGCCTGGAGCTGACCCGCCGGCTGGCCGAGATCGCCGACCTCGGCCTCCCGCTGCTCGCCGCGGTCTCCAACAAGGACTTCGTCGGCGAGGCAACGGGCCTGGACAAGCGGGACCGTACGCCGCCGTCCATCGCCGCGGCCACCGTGTGCGCGCTGCACGGAGCCCGGATCCTGCGGATGCACGATGTACGGGCGGCGGTCGCCGCGGCCCGGATGGTCGAGACCATCCTCGGCTTCGCCGAGCCTGAGTACGAGCGGCACAACCTCTAGCGCCCTCGGGTGTCGGTGGCCGGAAATAGGGTGACTCCCATGATCCATCCTGATCGGCTCGCGGCCCGCGACGAGCGAGTCGCCGCCGGGCTGGATGAGCTCGACCAGTGGCTGCGGGACCAGATCCACAAGGGCATCGCCGACCTCGGCCAGCGCGGCTACGGACCGTTGGAGCGGGTGGCGGCGCGGATGGTCGACGCCCAGGCGCCAGGGGTCGCGGGCCTGCTGCGTTCGCTGCCGACCGAACTCGCCGGCGAGGGCTGGCCCGCCCGGCTGCTGGAGCAGCTCGGCGCCCTGCACCTGCTCGTGCAGGCCCACCGCCGCATCGACCAGCTGCCCGCCGACCTGGCAGCGACCGTGCGGTCCCGAATCGGCTATCCGGTGCGCAAGGCGGACGTCCTCACCGAGCCCGGAGTCGAGGACCACTGGTTCGCGATGGGTTCGGTGGACAGCTTCGAGTACCGGCTGGACACCCGGCGCGTCTGGCTCTGGGGCGCGACCTCGCAGCGTTGGGCGTTGTTGCTCAGCTTCGCACCGCCCGGCGGATGGCTGGACGACTCGGTCAAGGCCGGTGAACAGCGGCACGCCACCCTGCACTTCTATCCCGGCTCGGGCCAGTACCGGGCGCTGGTCGGCGAGCAGCTCGATCCGCTGGAGCCGGTCACGCTGCCCGAGGCCGAGAGCTACGCGGAGGTCCTGGATCGATGGGCGGCACTGCTGGCCGCCGACCCGTGGGCCACCCGGATGCCCGCGGTGATCCTCGCTGCAGCCATTCCGCCGACCGGCCGCGACGTCGCCTGGCGGCTGCGTGAGGCCAGCGGTGCGTTCCGCGAGGTGAGCGAGCTTCCCGGTGAGCCGTGGCCCCTGCTGGCTCGCACGATGGGAGAGCCGACGCCGATCTTCGGGGAGTGGACGCCAACCGGGTTTCGGCCGATCAGTCTGCTGCCGGACGAGCACCGGCCGTTCAGCACCGACATCGGCGGACAGGCGGCCTGACGCGATGGCCGACTGGGAGGACCTGGTGACCACAGCGCTGCTCGGCACCGACCGGCGGCCGGTCTCGGCCGGTCTGCCCACGCTTTGGTCGCGACCGGCGGGGGACGACCCGGCCGAGACGGTGCTCGGCCACGCGGCCCGGCATCGCGCTGCCGTACGCGCCGGGGCGCGGCCCAGCAGCTGTCCGTCCCTCGGTCCGGTTCCGGAGCCGGCCGGCGACCTGGCGCCCCCAGCGGCGCAACAGGCCATGGCCGACTGCCTCCTGGTCGGCGACGTGGCCGGGGTCAACGAGTGGCTTGCTGAGGCGGCGGCCCAGGGTCGCACGCTCGCGGCCGATCACTGGACGGCGATCGTCACTCTGGCGGCCACGGCTCGCCGGGTCGATCGGGCCGGGCTGGCCCGAGCCCTGGGTGAGCGCGGGCTCTGGTTCGTCGGACAGAACCCACGGTGGGCCCGGCTCGCCACATCGCTGCGAGCCGCGGCTGAGGAAGCCGGGGAGGCATGACCAAACTGGCGCCCGACCAACGGTCCGACCAGCTGAGGCCGCACGCGGAGCACGCGTACGCCGATGAGCTGGCCGCTCTGGCGGCTGCCGACGACCGGCCGCGCCCGCCGCGCTGGCGGCTGTCGCCGTGGGCCGTGGTGCACTATCTGATCGGCGGCCCGATGGCCGACGGCACGGTGATCACGCCGAAGTACGTCGGCTCGCGGCGCCTGGTCGAGGTCGCCGTCGCCACCCTGGCGACCGACCGGGCCCTGTTGCTCCTCGGCGTCCCGGGCACCGCCAAGTCCTGGCTGTCGGAGCACCTGGCCGCCGCGATCTCCGGCGACTCGACCCTGATGGTCCAGGGCACCGCGGGCACCGCCGAGGAGGCGATCCGTTACGGCTGGAACTACGCCCGACTGCTGGCGGAGGGACCGAGCGCGGACGCCTTGGTGCCGTCACCGGTGATGACGGCCATGCAGGGCGGTGCCCTGGCCCGCATCGAGGAGCTGACCCGCATCCCCGCCGATGTGCAGGACGGGTTGATCACCATCCTGTCCGAGAAGACCCTTCCCGTCCCCGAGCTGGGGGATGAGGTCCAGGCGATCAAGGGGTTCAACGTGATCGCCACGGCCAACGACCGGGACAAGGGCGTCAACGAGCTGTCCTCGGCCTTGCGCCGGCGGTTCAACACGGTGGTGCTGCCGTTGCCCGAGCACGAGGACGATGAGGTCGCCATCGTCTCCACCCGCGTCGCCGACCTGGCGTCGACGCTGGAGCTGCCCGAGGTGCCGGCGGCCTCCGAGGAGATCCGGCGGGTGGTGCGGATCTTCCGTGAGCTGCGCTCCGGAGTCACCCACGATGGCCGGACCACGGTCAAGTCGCCATCCGGAACGCTGTCGGCGGCCGAGGCGATCTCGGTGGTCACCAGCGGTCTGGCCCTGTCAGCCCACTTCGGTGACGGGCGGTTGCGGCCGGAGGACGTGGCGGCCGGTCTGGTGGGGGCGGTGGTCAAGGACCCGGTGACCGATCGCGTGGCCTGGACGGAGTACCTGGAGGTCGTCGTCCGCGAGCGCGAGGGCTGGTCGGAGTTCTACACCGCCTGTCGAGATGCGTTGTGAGTGCCACCGCGCTCGAGATCGACCCGGTTGCCGGCACCGAGGATGGTCCGGTCGAGGTCTTCGGCATCCGGCACCACGGCCCGGGGTCGGCGCGATCACTGCTCCGGGCACTCGAGGAATACTCACCCGACGCGGTGTTGATCGAGGGCCCGGCCGATGCCGATCCGCTGCTCGGCTGGGTGCTGGCCGACGGCATGGTGCCGCCACTTGCTGTGCTGGCGTATGCGCCGGACGATCCGAAGATCGCCGCCTTCTGGCCGTTCGCGGACTTCTCTCCGGAGTGGCAAGCCATGGTCTGGGCCCGCCGGCACGGGATCGAGGTCGGCTTCTGCGACCTGCCGGCTGCGATGACGCTGGCGCCCGGCGCACGGCACACCGATCGGGCGGAGCCGGGCGATCCGAGCCACGACCCGCTCGGCACTCTCGCCGCGGCGGCGGGCTACGACGACGCCGAGCGTTGGTGGGAAGACCTGGTCGAGTCCCGCCTCGACGGCTCCTCGCCGTTCCCCCTGCTCACCGAGGCGATGGCCGAGCTGCGGCTGGCCAGCCAGCCCGGCGGAGAGTACGAGCAACGGCGTGAGGCGTACATGCGCAAGACCATTCGCGCCGCGTTGCGCCGGGGTCGCAGCCGGGTCGCGGTGGTGTGCGGAGCATGGCACGCACCTGCGGTCCGCTGGCCGCTGCCACCGGCCAGTCATGACGCCGCGACCCTGCGGGGTGCGCGACGGCGCAAGGCGACTCTGACGTGGGTGCCGTGGACCCATCAGCGGCTGACCAGCGCCGGCGGCTACGGCGCCGGCGTGACCTCGCCCGGCTGGTACCACCACCTCTGGACCGCGCCGGACCGCACGATCGTGCGCTGGCTGACCCGGGTGGCGCGCAGCCTGCGCGAGCGTGACCTGCCGACCTCGAGCGCGCACGTCATCGAGGCGGTGCGGCTGGCCGAGACACTGGCCAGCCTGCGGTCCCGGCCGCTCGCCGGTCTCACCGAGGTGACCGAGGCCACCCGCGCGGTGCTCTGCGACGGGGACGAGCGGGCCGTGAGCTACGTCACCGAGCATCTGGTGGTCGGCCAGGCTCTCGGTTCGGTGAACGAGCGGGTGCCGACGGTGCCGTTGGAGGCCGACCTGAACCGGATCTGCCGGACCTTGCGGGTGCGGCGTGAGCCGGACTTCCGGAGCTGGGACCTGGATCTGCGCAAGCCGATCGATCGGGCGCGATCTCAGCTGTTCCACCGGTTGCGGCTCCTCGACCTCGACTGGATAGTGCCGGCGCGCAGCGAGGTCCAGAGCCAAGGCACCTTCCGGGAGACCTGGGCCTCGCGCTGGACGCCCGAGCTCTCCGTGCGGCTGGTCGAGGCCTCGGTATGGGGCACCACGGTCGAGTCCGCGGCGACCGCGCGCGTCGAGCAGGCTCGCGCGGACGGAACCCTGCTGGACCTCACCCGGACGGTCGAGCGCTGTCTGCTGGCCGACCTGCCTGAGGCGCTCGGCCGGTTGCTGGAGACGCTGGCCGCCCGGGCGGCGCGGGACGCCGACGTACTGCACCTGATGGAGGCGCTGCCGCCGCTGGCCCGGGCCCAGCGCTACGGGGATGTACGCGGGACCGACACCACGACGCTGCGGCAGGTCGGCGAGGTGCTCGTGGTGCGGATCTGCGCCGGACTCAGCCGCGCGGTGGTCGGCCTCGACGCCGACAGCGCGGCGGTGGTGCGGCAGCGGATCGACGAGGTCAGTTCCAGCATCCAGCTGCTCGAAATGCGCCCTGAGCTTGTCGAAGGGCCTTCGACAAGCTCAGGCCGCGGTGACCTTCACCAGCGCTGGCTGACCACCTTGGCTGAGCTGGTCGATCGTCCCGACCTGCACGGGCTGCTGCAGGGCCGGATCGTCCGGCTGCTCCGGGATGCCGAGGTGCTGCCCGATGTCGCCATGCGCCTGGAGCGGGCCTTGTCGGCTGGTGCCGAGTCGGCCGCGAAGGCAGCGTGGGTCGAGGGCTTCTTCGCCGACGGTGCTCTGCTGTTGATCCACGACGCGACCTTGCGTGCGCTCCTCGACCGCTGGGTGGGGAGTCTGGATGCCGAGGAGTTCACCGACCTGCTGCCGCTGGTGCGGCGTACCTTCGGCACCTTCACCGCAGCCGAACGCCGGATGATCGCGGAACGGCTGACCGCCGGAGAACGAGATGCGGTTCCTGTGGACGACGACCTGGACCCGGAGCGTGCGGCACGTGCGGTGGCGACCGTCAACGCCTTACTTGGGCTGAGTTAGGGAGGAAACCATGAGTGTGGTGAGCGAGAACCAGCCGGACGGAACGCCGACCTGGATCGACCTGGGCATCCCGGATCTGGATCGGGCAATGGAGTTCTATGGCGCCGTCTTCGGCTGGGAGTTCGACGTTGGTCCCGAGGAGTTCGGCCGCTACACCACCTGCCGGCTGCGTGGCCACCGGGTCGCCGCGCTGGCGCCGAACCATGATTCGGACGCGACGTCGTTCTGGTGGAACGTCTATCTCGCGACCGCCGACTGCGACGCCACGGCCGATGCGGTACGCGCGGCCGGCGGAACCGTGATCGACGAGCCGTCCGACGTGATGGACCAGGGCCGGATGGCGACCATCCGCGACTCGGTCGGGGCACAGTTCGGCCTCTGGCAGGGCCGCGCGCACATCGGCTGTGAACTGGTGAACGAGCCGAACACGCTGGTCCGGAACGACCTCGTCACCGACCGCTCCGAGGACGCGCGGCAGTTCTATGCGTCGGTGTTCGGCTTCACCCTCGACCGCAACGCCGACCTCCCGGACCTCGACTTCACCTTCCTGCGCCGGCCGGACGGGCACGAGGTGGGCGGGATCTTCGGCGTACCGGCTGGATCAGGGTCGGCCTGGTCGACGACCTTCGAGGTGGCCGACACGGACGAGACGCTGCGCCGGGTCGCGGCGGCCGGCGGTTCGGCGGACGATCCGTACGACATGGTCTACGGGCGGTTCGCCCAGGTCAGGGACCCCTTCGGCACGGAGTTCTCGCTCGTTGCCCGGCACTGACGCGCCGACGCCGGCCGAGGTCCGGCAGCACCGCTGGCGGATGCTGCTCGGCGAGCCCGCCGCCGATCCGCTCGGTGTGACGCTGGAGTCCGGTGACCGGGAGATGGATGCGGCGTTGGCCGCGCTCTATGACGCCGGCGAGCCGGAGGAGGGATCCGGCAACCGGCGCTACGGCGCCCTCGGCTCGTCGGCCCCCAAGGTGGCACGCTGGCTCGGCGACATCCGGCGCTACTTCCCGACCAGTGTGGTGCAGGTCATGCAGCGCGACGCCGTCGAGCGGCTGAACCTCGCGTCGATGCTGCTCGAACCCGAGCTGCTCGACTCGGTCCAGCCGGACGTGCATCTCGTGGCGACCCTGGTCAGCCTCAACCGGGTCATGCCGGAGACCACCAAGCGGACCGCCCGGATGGTCGTCGGCAAGGTGGTCACCGAGATCGAGCGGCGGATCGCGAACCAGACCCGGACCGCGGTGACCGGCGCGCTGAGCCGGGCCAACCGGGCGCGCCGCCCGCGGCTGGCCGATGTGGACTGGAACACCACGATTCGGCGCAATCTCGACCACTACCTGCCGGAGCACCGGACGGTGGTACCCGTACGGTTGATCGGGTACGGCCGGGCCTCGCGGGCGCACTCCCGCGATGTGATCGTCGCCGTGGACCAGTCGGGGTCGATGGCCGAGTCGCTGGTGTACGCGGCGGTGTTCGGTGCCACCCTCGCCTCGATCCGCTCGGTGCGGACCTCCTTGGTGGCCTTCGACACCGACGTGGCCGATCTGACCGACCTGCTCGCGGATCCGGTGGAGGTGCTGTTCGGCTGCCAGCTGGGCGGCGGCACCGACCTGAACCGCGCGCTGGCCTACTGCCAGAGCCTGGTCACCCGGCCGGCCGAGACGTTGCTGGTGCTGATTTCGGATCTGTTCGAGGGTGGCGTACCGGGGGAGATGGTGCGCCGAGTGGCCGAGCTCCGACGGGACGGCGTGACGGTGATCGTCCTGTTGGCGCTGGCCGATTCTGGTGCGCCGGCGTACGACCATGATCATGCCGCGGCCCTGGCGGCGCTCGGTGTTCCGGTGTTTGCTTGTACTCCAGACCGGTTCCCGGAGCTCCTCTCAGTAGCGCTCGGTCGTGGGGACGTCGAGCTGTTCGTGCCGTGAGGAGCTGATCATGACCAAGATCGCCGCGGTCCAGGCCGCGTACGTGCTGATGGACCAACAGGCCACCCTGGCCAAGGCAGTCGACCTGATCCGGCGGGCGGGCGCCGACGGTGCCGAGATCATCGTGCTGCCGGAGGTCTTCGTCCCCGGTACGCCGATCTGGATCGACTCGGTGCCGATCTGGCACGGTGACGAGGACTGGTACGCGTTGCTGGTCGAGAACGCCGTGACAGTACCGGGACCCGTGACCGAGGCGCTCGGCGAGGTGGCCCGCGAGTCAGGCGTGTACGTCGTGATTGGCGTCGAGGAGCGCGAGCCGCATGGCTCGACCATCTACAACACCACTCTTTACTTCGGCCCGGACGGTGACCTGCTCGGCAAGCACCGCAAGCTGATGCCGACCGGCTCTGAGCGCACGGTGTGGGGGATGGGCGACGGTTCCACGTTGCCGGTGATCGACACGCCGTTCGGGCGGCTGTCGGGGCTGACGTGCTGGGAGAACTACATGCCGTTGGCGCGCTTCCACCTGTACGCCCAGGGAGTTGACATCTGGACCGCGCCGACGCTCGCGTCCGGCGACGCGTGGGTGGCGACCATGCGGCACATCGCGCGCGAAGGCCGGTGCTACGTCGTGGGTGTCAACCCGTGTCTGCACGTCGACCAGATTCCCGAGGGCTTCCCGCACCGGGATCGGGTATGGGACCGGGAGCGGGATGGCGAGTGGGTGGAGCCCGGAAACTCGGTGATCGTGGATCCGTCGGGCGCGATCCTGGCCGGCCCGGCCCGCGAACAAGAGACCATCCTGACCGCGGACGTTGATCTCACCGCCGTTCGTACCGCCCGCCGATACTTCGATCCGACCGGCCACTACCACCGACCCGACGTGTTCTCGTTGACCGTCGACGTCCGACCGCGACCGGCCGTGACCATGATCGAGCCGGGCGCACACTGAGCCGGTCCAAGGCGGCACATTCCCCTTGTTTCCTTGACAATTCCGCTTGCTATCGAACGTGTGTTCGAGTAGTATGTGATCATGGATGTCGGGGATCCCGGGGCGGTCGAGCAAGCGCTCGACACGCTCCACGTCGACCTCGACCATCTGATCAAACTCGTTGAGGACCGCGGGTTGGAGACCCTGGACGATCCCGGGCTGGTCGGGTTCTTGCAGGGCTTCGAGAAGCTGCGGAACCGGCTGCCGCTGATCGATCACCAGATGATCAACGAAGGCACCAGCCGAGGCCTGGCGCAGAGCCAGTGTCAGGGGACCATGACCCGGCTGCTCACGTCTGCCCTGCACATTTCGGGTGGTGAGGCGGCGTCTCGGGTGCGGGCGGCGGAGCAGCTGGCGGAGCGGATGTCCATGACCGGGCAGCCGTTGCAGCCGCTGCGGCCGCATCTGGCGGACAAGCAACGGACCGGGGAGGTCAGCGCGGACAACGCTGATGTGGTGATCCGGGCGTTGGCGCCGGTGAGCCGGCGCGGGTTCGACCCGGACCTGATCGATGCCGGGGAACGACTGCTCGCCGAGCACGCCACCTCGTTCGGACCCAAAGACTTGCACCGGTTGGCGAAGCAGGTGGTGAACGCGATCGACCCGGACGGCACCCTGCCCGATGAACAGCTGCAGTCCGATCGCCGGTTCTTTGCGATGCGGCCCACCAAGGACGGCGGCTACGCCGGCAAGTTCCGCCTCACCGGGACGTGCGGCACGAAACTGTTGGCTCTGCTGCAGCCGCTGGCCAAACCCCGGGTCAACTCCACCACCACTCCCGAGGGGAAGCAGATCGAAGAACCGGATCCCCGCACCTACGGGCAGCGGATGCACGATGCCCTGGCTGAGGTGTGTGACCGGCTGCTGCGGTCCAGCAACGCAGTCCCGGATTCCGGTGGCACCCCGGCCACGGTGATCATCAACCTCGACCTGGCGGACGTACTGGCCAAGACCGGCTGGGCGGTCGCCTCCGACGGCACCCTGATCAAAACCGAGACCGCGCTCGCTGCGGCGGATCAGGCCGACCTGTACTGGGCGGTCAAAGACTCGGCCGGCCAGATCCTGCACCTGGGCCGGACCCGGCGGATCGCTTCGCTGCCGCAAACCATCGCCCTCTACGCCAGGGACCGCGGCTGCTCGTTCCCGGGCTGTGACATTCCCCCGGAATGGTGCGAACGCCACCACGTGGTGTCGTGGGCCGACGGCGGCCTCACCGACCTGAACAACCTCACCCTCCTCTGCAGCTATCACCATCACAACTTCCTCAGCAAAGGCTGGGACTGCCGGATCAACCACCAAGGCCTACCGGAATGGCTCCCGCCCTGGTACATCGACCGGGCCAGAACCCCGATGATCAACAACCGGATCCGCGCCGCCCTGGCCGCCGCTGAGCACCGACGAAGATAGCGCCCGACGACCCCAATACCAGTGAGCGGGGCATTAAGAGTTGTTGCCGATCACCTTTATGGAGTCGACCTGCAGATGCGGCACTGTTGTATTTCCGCCGATCTGTGTGTCGTAACTATACGACCCGAGCACGGTCACCGCTGCCCTGAACACGTCGTCTTCAACGACGTCGGACAGGTCGTCGACGTCGCCGCTCAACATGGTGTTCTCGCCGTCGAAGTATCCATACTCGGTCGTATTCTTGTGTGCGGTATCGGCTAGGAACGCGTCTTCCCCGGTGGCGGCATCAAACTGGCTTACCTGGCCGTAGATGATGTATCGCTCCCCAATGAAGTCGTCCGGGCTCTTGACGACCTTGGCCCACTGGCGCGAGGTCACGTTTTCGGCCTTCACCCGAGCCGCCTTCTTTGTCGGCGTGGGCTTGGGTTCCGGCTCCGGCTCGGGCTCGGGTTCGGTCGCCGTCGGCTCAGGCTCCTCAGCCGCTGGCACCTCGGCCGTTTCAGTGACAGTCACCGTCGGAGCTGGCCGTGCAGTGGTCGTGCCGTTGCCAGCCCCGCCGAGCGCGCCGCCGATGCCGAGCGCCACGACCGCAGCGACAATCAACGCGAGCCATCCGAACCGCTTCTGCTTCGTTGGTTTCACCAAGCCAGGCGGAGGCCCTGGTGGCGGTGATTGTTGGCCGGGCAGCTGCATCGGGGGCTGCTGCATCGGGAACTGCTGGCGGGACTGTGGCTGGATTGGCTCGGTCATCGGCTCCAACTGTCGTAGGGTCGCCCCACAATTGACATTCAGTGACGCCCGATCGGGGGGATGGGTCTAAACATCGTCATCGGATTGTTATGGGTGGTGTGGTTCAGGGTGGTCGCGAGATGTGTTTCGGCCACGGTTTCACTCCTATGGGCTGAGAATGCGAATGGAATCAAAGAATCACCGATTGCTGGGCTCCTGATGGATCGGCGTGAGCAAGACGTGATCATTTCGCCAGCGAAACCCAGCATCAGCTTGGCTATTCGCCACGTGATCAACGCTGGATTCCCGACTGCGTAGCAGGGAGCACCTGGACCGCTGGCCGGGCGCTGTGCGGGGCTCAGGTAATCGAGCGCGCGCCTCCCCGCACGCTGCCACGCAGCCCAGGTTGGCGAGCGCGTGAGAAGATCGGGCGCGTGAGCGCCGTCCCCTCTGTTTCCTACTCGATCACCGTTCGTCTCGAGGTTCCGGCCGGCGGCCGGTCGGTCAGTGAGCTGACGGCAGCAGTCGAGCACGCCGGCGGGGCCATCACCGCTCTGGACGTGACGGCCTCCGGCCACGAGCGGCTACGGATCGACGTCACATGCGCGGCCCGGGACACCGACCACGCGGACCTCTTGGTCGAGGCCATGCGCGAGGTCGCCGGGGTGGTCATCGGCAAGGTCTCCGATCGGACCTTCTTGATGCACCTGGGCGGCAAGATCGCGATGCAGTCCAAGCACCCGATCCGCAACCGCGACGACCTCTCGATGATCTACACCCCGGGCGTCGCCCGGGTCTGCATGGCCATCGCCAATAACCCGGAGGACGCTCGCCGGCTCACCATCAAGCGCAACAGCGTCGCGGTGATCACCGACGGCTCTGCGGTCCTCGGTTTGGGCAACATCGGACCGGAGGCGGCGCTTCCGGTGATGGAGGGCAAGGCCGCACTGTTCAAGCGGTTCGGTGACATCGACGCCTGGCCGCTGTGCCTGGACACCCAGGACGTCGAGGAGATCATCACCGTGGCCCGGGCCGTCGCCCCTGGCTTCGCCGGCATCAATCTGGAGGACATCTCCGCGCCGCGCTGTTTCGAGATCGAGCGGCGGCTGCGGGAACTACTCGACATCCCGGTGTTCCACGACGACCAGCACGGCACGGCGATCGTCGTCCTGGCGGCGCTGTACAACGCCCTGCGCGTCGTCGACAAGAAGCTCGAGGACGTCCGAATCGTCATGTCCGGTGCCGGTGCCGCCGGCACGGCGATCATCAAGCTGCTGCTCGCGGCCGGAGCGCAGCACGTTGTGGTCGCCGATATCGACGGTGTCATCCACCAGGGCCGGGAGGGCCTCGCTGGTGAGTTGGCCTGGCTGGCTGCCCACACCAACGACCTCGGAGTCACCGGGTCGCTGAAGCAGGCGGTGGCCGGGGCCGACGTGTTCATCGGCGTCTCGGCGCCGAACCTGCTCACCGGCGAGGACATCGCGGGCATGGCGGACCGCTCGATCGTGTTCGCGCTGGCCAACCCGGTGCCGGAGGTCGACCCGGCCGCCGCCACCAGGTACGCCGCTGTCGTCGCCACCGGCCGTTCGGACTTCCCGAACCAGATCAACAACGTGCTGGCGTTTCCCGGGGTGTTCCGTGGCCTGCTCGACGCCCGGTCCGCGGAGATCAACACCGCGATGCTGCTGGCGGCCGCCCAGGCGCTCGCCGGCGTCGTCACCGACGACGAGCTCAACGCGGCCTACATCACACCCAGCGTCTTCCACGCCGACGTGCACCACGCCGTCGCCACCGCGGTCCGGCGGGCCGCCGGCGGCCCGGTCGAGCTGCCGACCGACACCGAGGTCACGGACGTGGCCGTCTAGGACCGGGACCGAATGTCGGAATCGTTCTCGCCGGCGCAGGGGGCGCCGGCGCGGCGCGGCTCGGTGGGGGCGACGGCCGCCGCCACGCTTGCCGTCATCCTGCAGCTCTGCGGCCTCTACCTCCCCGCGGGCCTGCCGGGGGACAGCTGGTTCCCCGGCGCCGACAAGGTGCTGCACGCCGGGGGCTTCGCCCTGCCGGTGATCCTGATCGCGCTCGCGTACGCGCTCCGGTGCCGAGCGGTCGGCCGCCGGCCACGAGTCCGGGTACTGATGGCTGTCGGCTGGCTCTTCGTGGTCCATGCCGTCGTCAGTGAGCTGATCCAGCACGCGTTCTACCCCAACCGGACCGGCGATCCGCTGGACGTGCTCGCCGACTGGACCGGGATCGTCATCGGCGGCCTCGCCGTGTGGACCGTGGTCTACCTGCGCCTTCTCACTGCGCGGCCGCGCGAGGTGAGGGTCCATGGCTGAGCGCGATCCTCGAGCGGGAGACCTGCTGGTCGCCAGCATCCTGCTGGCCGACGGAGTGTTCAACCAGTCCGTCGTGCTGATCTTGGACTGCGACGCCGAGGGTGCCCTCGGTGTGATCTTGAACGAGGTCTCGCAGACGCCGCTGGGCTCGGTGCTGCCGGACTGGGTGAGCACGGTCTCCAAGCCGCAGCTGCTGTTCCACGGCGGTCCGGTCTCGCCGAACGGCGCCATCTGCCTGGCCAGCGTGGTCGTCGATGGTGAGGAGCCGCCGGGCTGGCGGCCGTTGTTCGGTCCGGCCGACTCGGGAGGCCGCGACCCGACCCGAGTCGGACTGCTGCACCTGGACACGCCGATCGAGATCGTCGCCGGGGCCTATCGAGATCTGCGGATCTTCGCCGGGTACGCCGGATGGGCACCGGGCCAGCTGCAGGCCGAGATCGCCGAGGGCATGTGGCATGTGCTGCGGGCGGACTACTCCGACATCTTCGGCAACGAGCCCCTCGACCTGTGGCGGGCGGTACTGCGTCGCCAGCGCTCCGACGTCGCGCTGTTCTCCACCTGGCTGGAAGATCCCGACCTCAACTGAGGTCCCTCTCTATCGGAGAGAGATCAGAGCTGGCCGGCCTTCTTCAGCGCCAGATAGTGGTCGGCCAGTTCGGGCGCGAAGGTGTCGGGCGGCGCCTGGACCACCGACAACCCGAGGTTGCGCAGCGTCCGCGCCGTGCCGGTCCGCCGGGTCCGGTCGACCTCGGCGGCGGCGGCCCCATACACCTCGAGGGCGTCGTTCCGGGCCCGAGCGAGCTCGTCCACCCGCGGATCGGAGACCGCACCGAGAACGATCTTGTGCTTGCGCCGCAGCGGCCCAAGCACCGGGATCAGGCCCTCGGTGATCGCGGCCGCGTCCAGCCCGGTCAAGATCACGATCAAGGAGCGCTGGCCGACCCGGACGGCGATCTCGGTGACCAGCTCCCGGTAGTCGGTCTCGGCCAGCACCGGCTCGATCGTGGCCATGGCCTGGACGAACGTCGGCAGGATCTCCGTCGCCGAGGAGCGCAGCACGCTGGCCCGGACGTCCCGGTCGGCCACGAGGAGGTCCACCCGGTCGCCGGCGCGGGAGGCGAGGGCGGCCAGGAGCAGGACCGCATCCATGGCGTGGTCGAGCTTGGGCTGGTCGCCGACCCGGCCGGCGGACGTGCGCCCGGAGTCGAGCACGATCAGTACGTGCCGGTCCCGCTCCGGTCGCCAGGTGCGGACCACCACGGTCGTCGATCGCGCGGTCCCGCGCCAGTCGATCGAGCGCACGTCGTCACCCGGGACGTACTCCCGCAGGCTGTCGAACTCGGTTCCCTGACCGCGCTGCAGGATCGTGGCCCGGCCATCCAGCTCCCGCAGCCGGGCCAGCCGGCTGGGCAGGTGCTTGCGCGCATGGAACGGCGGCAACGCGCGTACGGTCCACGGCGCGTCATGCTCGGCCTGCCGCCCGGCCACGCCGAGCGGGCCCAGGGCTCGGATCACCACCGGCCCGGCCCGCCGGTCACCGCGCCGGACGGGCCGCAGCGTGAGTTCGTACGCGCGGCGCTGGCGAGCCGGAATGGTCGCCTGCCGCACGCCGTCGCGGGCACCGGCCGACGGTGTCCAGGCGTCCCGGATGGTGGCCCGCAGGTCGCGCCGGCCGAGATTGGACACCACCAGCCTGGTGTGTGCCTCCTCGCCCAGCCGGACCGACGTGTCGCCGTCCCGCCAGACCCGTACCCTGGCCGGCGAGGCACCGAGCACGATGTCCGCGACGATCACCAGGATCAGCACGCCGGTTGCGATCAGCACCGCCCACCAGGTGCCGGCGATCGCGACCGCGACGACTCCGGCCGCGGCGATCACTCCGGCCCGCCAGGTGAGGATCATGGTCGGTCGGTCAGCGCGGAACCGGCACTGAGGCCAGCACGGATTCGATCACGGCGTCGGTGGTCACACCCTCCAGCTCGGCCTCTGGCCGCAGGCTGACCCGGTGTCGCAGGGTCGGGAAGGCCAGTGCCTTGACGTCGTCGGGCGAGACATAGTCGCGGCCGGACAGCCAGGCCCAGGCTCGCGCCGTATGCATGATCGCCGTCGCGCCCCGCGGAGACACCCCGATCTGCAGCGACGGCGAGAGCCGGGTCGCCCGGACCACGTCGACGATATAGGCCTGGATCTGCGGATGGATGATCACCGCCGACATCTCACGGCGCGCGGTCTCCAGGTCCTCCGGCCCGGCCACCGGCATCAGGCCGGCCGAGGCGAGGTCGCGCGGGTCGAAGCCCTGGGCGTGCCGGCTCAGCACCTCGATCTCGGCCGCCCGCTCCGGCAGATCGATCCTGATCTTCATCAAGAACCGGTCCAGCTGAGCCTCCGGCAGCGGGTAGGTGCCCTCGTACTCCACCGGGTTCTGGGTCGCGGCCACGATGAACGGCTCAGGCAGCGGCCGCGGCGTCCCGTCCACCGACACCTGCCGCTCCTCCATCGCCTCCAGGAGCGCAGCCTGGGTCTTCGGCGGAGTCCGGTTGATCTCGTCGGCCAGCATCAGGTTGGTGAAGACCGGACCCTCCCGGAAGGTGAACTGCGCCGTCCGCGAGTCGTAGACCAGCGAGCCCGTGATGTCGCCCGGCATCAGGTCCGGTGTGAACTGCACCCGCTTGGTCTCGATTCGCAGGGCTCGCGCGAAGCTGCGGACGAGCAGCGTCTTGGCGGTGCCGGGCACCCCTTCCAACAGGACGTGTCCGCGGCAGATCAGCGCGATGATCAGCGAGGTCACCGCGGGGTCCTGGCCGACCACCGCCTTGCCGACCTCGGCGCGGAGCGCGCTCAGTGCCGTCCGCGCGGGGGACTGGGGGATGGTGTAGCTGGTGGTCACAGCCGGCGAGCCTCCTGCTCGAGTCGGTCGAGGTCTCTGGCCAGGTCGACCAGGTCGTCGTCGGTGCTGGGCATCGCGTCGTAGAGCAGGGCCCGCACCTTGGCCGGATCGCGACCGGTCTGCGCCGCTACCGCCGCACTCAGCGCCAGCGGGTCGTCGGCATGCCCGTACGCCCGGCTGAGCCGGGACCGGGAACCGCTCCTCAGCGCTTCCGCCGCCCGGTCCCGGGCGTTCAACCGGGAGTACAGCCGACCATGACCCTCGACCGTCTCCGAGGCCCGGACGGTGACCGCCAGAACATCGGCAGCGACGCCCGCCAGGTCGCCTTGGTGGTCGCCGGGGCGAAGCCCTCGCCGAGCACGGTCTGGAGGCTGACCCGGGACAAGATCGCCGTCAGCCAGACCAGGAACTGTTGCAGGACGACCAGACCCAGCAGGCCCATCAACACGACGAGAACGATCTGGGCGGTCTGCGCGGTCGTGTTGCCCAGCAGCACCCACAGCCCGACGCCCGCCAGGACGTACGCCGCCGTCGCGCCCGCGATGACCAAGGGCAGGCCGACCATGAGCGTGAGATTGCGGCGGACGATCAAGAACCCGCCGTCCAGGATCTCGGTGATGGTCAGCGGTCGCAGCGGGATCAATGCGGTCCGCGCCGCATCCAGTACCGCCGGCCGGCGCGGCCGGAGCGGCATCGGGCGGAGCGCGGACACCGCAGCAGTGTGACACGCGGTCGGCCCGGTTCCTGGTCGACGATCATGAACATCCCTGCCGCCTGGTCCGTCTTTCTGTCAGACACCACTCGGCGGGATTGAACCCCTCGGGGGGTTCGGAGGGTGTCCCCCCGGGAAGTGACGCAGTCTGCGGCCCGCAACCGCATAGGATGACTGCGCTGGGGGCCAGCACATCCTGCCCTGCTGAGGGACGAGGCGATGATCGAAGGGATTGAGGTGTCGGAGACGACGAAGAGCGGGGGGACGCACAGCCGGGTCCTTGTGGTGGATGACGACGCCGCTCTCGCCGAGATGCTCTCCATCGTCCTCCGCAACGAGGGCTTCGACCCGATCTGGTGCGCCCACGGCGACAAGGCGATGGCCGCGTTCAAGGACGCCAAGCCCGATCTGGTGCTGCTGGACCTGATGCTGCCCGGCCGGGACGGCGTCGACGTCTGCCGGGACATTCGCGCCGAGTCCGGCGTGCCGATCGTGATGCTCACGGCCAAGACCGACACGATCGACGTCGTCGAGGGCCTCGAGGCCGGTGCCGACGACTACGTGGCCAAGCCGTTCAAGGCCAAGGAGCTGGTCGCCCGGATCAAGACCCGGCTGCGTCGTTCCCCCGCCTCGGAGGAGACCGACGCGGAGACGTTGCGGATCGGCGACCTGGCGATCAGCGTGGACGGGCACTCGGTGAAGCGCAACGGCATGCCGATCCAGCTGACACCGTTGGAGTTCGACCTGCTGCTCGCGCTGGCTCGCCGGCCCTGGCAGGTCTTCAGTCGCGAGGTGCTGCTGGAGCAGGTATGGGGGTATCGGCACGCCGCGGACACCCGGCTGGTCAATGTCCACGTGCAACGACTGCGGTCGAAGATCGAGCGCGATCCGGAGCACCCCGAGATCGTCGTGACGGTCCGCGGCATCGGGTACAAAGCCGGCGAGCCGGCACCGGCATGAGGTAGCCGCAGGGTCCGCAATGACTTCTCTGCTACAGCTCCGACGTTCCGGGTGGTGGCGGCTCCCGGCGCAGCTGTGGTGGCGCTCGCTGCCGTTGCGGGTGGTCCTGACCGTCTTCCTCGCCTCAGTCCTGGTGCTCGTCCTCGGCGGCTTCCTGCTGATGCAGCAGGCCACCATCGGGGTGATCGACGGAAAGACCGAAGCGGCCAAGGGCGAGGCGCGGCAGGCCGTGAACGCCGCACAGCAGCAACTGAACGCGACCGACCTGAGCGGCGATGTCAACGCCGACAAGCTCCTTTTGGACCTCGCCAGCGGTTTCGCCAACCGCACCGGTGACCAGTTCGAGGTGATCCTGGTGGCCCGCGGCCAGACGATCTACGCCGGCAACGCCGCCCGGAGCAGCATCCCGGACGCGTTGGCCGAACAGGTCGAGACCACCAACGAGCTGCTGATCACCGCCACCGAGGTGACCTATCGGGACGGGCGGTCGTCTGAGCCTGGGCTCGCCGCGGGTTCGCCGCTGCTCCTCCAGGGCACCGGCCGCTACCAGATCTACCTGGTGTTCTCACTGGCTCAGGAGCAGACCACGCTGGAGGTCCTGCGGTACGCGGTGGTCACCACCGGGGTTATTCTCGTCATCTTGCTCACCTTCATCGCCGCCCTGGTCAGCCGGCAGGTCGTCACGCCGGTCCGGGCGGCCCGGCGTACGGCGGAGAGCATCGCCTCCGGAAACCTGCACGAGCGGATGACCGTACGCGGCCACGACGACCTGGCGCGGCTGGCGACGTCGATGAACTACATGGCCGCAGAGCTGGAGAAGCAGATCAACACCTTGGAGGACCTGTCGGCGGTCCAGCAGCGGTTCGTCTCCGACGTCTCGCACGAGCTGCGGACGCCGCTCACCACTGTGCGGATGGCGGCCGAGGTGCTGCACGAGGCGCGGGAGGACTTCGACCCGGTCTCGGCCCGGTCCGCCGAGCTCATGCAGGCAGAGCTCGACCGGTTCGAGGCGCTGCTCACCGACCTCCTGGAGATCTCCCGATTCGACGCCGGAGCAGCGGTGCTGAGCACCGACGTGGTCGACCTTCGCGAGATCGTGGATCGCGTGCTGGAGTCGCACGGCCGGCTGGCCGAGGCGTACGGTGCCGAGATCAGCGTGCATGTCGGAGGCGACGGGGACGCCCGGGCCGAGGTCGATGCCCGCCGGATCGAGCGGATCGTGCGCAATCTTGTGGTGAACGCGATGGAGCACAGCGAAGGCAAGCCGATCGAGGTCTTGATCGCGAGCGACTCGGCTGCGGTGGCCATCGCGGTCCGTGACCATGGCGTCGGCTTCGAGGCGAGCCAGGCTCGGCAGGTGTTCCACCGGTTCTGGCGAGCCGACCCCGCGCGGGCGCGTACGGTCGGCGGCACCGGCCTTGGCCTGGCCATCTCGATGGAGGACGCCAACCTGCATGGCGGCTGGCTGACTGCCTGGGGTCGACCGGGCCTCGGGGCCCAGTTCCGCCTGACGTTGCCGCGGCAACGAGGCGGGGTGCTGGAGACGTCGCCGCTGCCCATGGTGCCGCGCGACCTGTCCTCGGTCGCCTCCCGGTCCGAGGACGACCACGGTCCCGAGCTGCCTATCACACCCACCTCGCCCACCTCGCCGGCCTCTCCGCCCAGGGTCGATGCGCCCGCCGAGAGCAGCACTCCGGTGGCGCCGTGACCCACCTCAGGCGGCCTTTGCTGGTACTGCTGATGCTCGTGCTGACGGGTCTGACCGGCTGTGTCAACGTCCCGACCGTCGGGCCGATCGAGCCGGTCGAGGGCGAGCAGCCCGAGTGTCAGAACTGTGTGGGCGTTGATGTCTCACCTCCGCAGCCCGGCGACGATCCGCTCGAGATCGTGAAGGGCTATCTCCTCGCGACCTCGAACTACCAGCCCGACTACACCACCGCCAAGCAGTTCCTGACCCGGGCGGCTGCTGAGGTCTGGAATCCGGACGTCGCCAGGATCTATCGCGGCACTCCGACGCAGGTGGGCGACGTCGTCAAGCTCCAGGGCCAACTGATCGGCGTGATCAATGAGGATCGCACCTACACCCCCGACTACCGAACCGACTTCGAGGTCGGCTTCGGTCTGGTCCAGGAGGACGGTGAGTGGCGGATCGCCAACCCGCCGCCCGGGCTCCTGGTGGGGGAGTCCTACTTCCTGTCCTTCTACCGGGCCTACCAGCTGTACTTCATCGGCAAGTCCTTCGTCGGCGACGGTGGAGCGCTGGTGCCGGACACGATCTACCTGCCGACCCTCGGCAATCCGGCCATCGTGGCGTCGGCCTTGATGAAGGCCCTGCTCAACGGACCGTCGGAGTGGCTGGCCCCGGCGGTGACCTCGGCGATCCCGCCCGACACGGCACTCAGCATGGACTCGGTCACGATCACCGACGGCATCGCCGAGGTCCGGCTCAGTGAGACGCTGCTCGCGCTCTCGGAGCCCAAGCGCTCACTGCTGGCCGCCCAGATCGTCTACACGCTCAAGCAGGCCGGTGGCGTGCGCGGCGTGTTGATCACGGTGAACGGGCAGCCGTACCGAGTGCCCGGGAGTGACCCGACCAGCTTCGCCGTCGCCGTCGACGCGATCCCGCGGACGCTGGAGCCGGTGCCGTTCGTCGCCGACGACCAGGTGTACGCCTCGGTGGGAGACCTGGTGGGTCTGATGAAGGAGTCGGCCGACCCGCCCACGATCACGGCAATGAACGGGGACCTTGGCACCGGCACGTATGCCGTCGACTCGCTGGCCGTGGCGGCGACCGGTACCGATGTCGCCGTGGTCACCGACGGACGCACCGTGGTGCGCCGGGCACCCACGGGGACCGGCGAGGTGACCCCGCTGAACCTCCCGGGAGTCACCAACCTGCTGCCGCCGCAGATCACCCGGTTCGGCGAGGTCTGGGTCGTCGGCGAGAAGGATGGCCAGCAGCGGATATGGCTGTTCACTCCGACCGACGACGAAGCCGTCTCCGTCGCGTCAGACGTGCTGGCCGAGGGCGATATCACCGCATTCCACATCTCCCCTGATGGGGCGCGGATGGCGATGGTACGGACCGTACCCCGCGGGTCCCAGCTGGGCCTGGCGACGATCGTCCGGACGGAGGACGTTCGCGTCGACGGCTGGCGGCCGGTCACCTCGCCTCAGAGCGAAGCGATCAAGGTGGCTCGGATCGCCGACATCGCCTGGAGCGATGCGACCGAGCTGATGGTGCTCGGTTCGCCGACTCTGCAGGACAACCTGGTCGCGCTGCGGATCCGCGACGATGGCTCTCGAAGCACGGCGACCACCGGAGCGCCGAGTGACTGGGACGCCCGCGACATCACGGTGCAGATGCGCACCAAGACCGCCATCGTCCGCGGAGGCGACAACACGACGTGGCGCTACGACGGCAGCGACTGGGTCACCTTCAGCAGCGAGGACATCAAGGCCATCGCCTATCCCGGCTGATCGTCGACGGCAGTTTCGGGCGCACAGTGCGAGGCACGTCAGAACGCTGGGGCAGACTCGGCGGGTGATCGCGGGGGAGTGGAAGGCGGCCGTCGGAGACCTCCTGCTCGGTGCCGTCTGCCCGGGCTGCGGACTTCCGTGGTGGGGCATCTGTCCGGCCTGTCGGGACGAGCTGGCGCTCCGCGTGCCGTACGTCACCACGCCCGAACCCTGCCCCGCCGGATTCCCGCCGACGGTGACGTCCTCGCCCTACGACGCGGTACTGCGCGGCATGATCATCGCCCACAAGGAGCGGCAGGCCTACGGCCTGACGGCCCCCCTCGGTGACCGGCTGGCGTTGAGCGTCCGGGCGCTGCTCATCGAGCGCGGCTTCCCGGCCGGCGGACCCTTGGTCCTCGTTCCGGTGCCGTCGGCCCGACCTGCCGTACGCGAGCGGGGGTTCGATGCGACCGCCGCGCTGGCCCGACGAGCGGCACGCCGGCTAGGTGGTGTTGGACCCGTGACGGTTCGCATCGCCCTCGCCCAGGGCCGAGCCGTCCGGGACCAGGCCGGGCTCGACGCCCGGACCCGCTGGGCCAACCTGGAGGGCGGGTTCCGGCTCCGGCGCCGTCTGCCGGCCGGTCAGCCCGTGGTGCTGGTCGACGATCTCGTCACGACGGGCAGCAGCCTGACCGAGGCCGCTCGAGTGCTGCGGCGAGCGGGTGTCGTGCTGGTCGGCGCAGCCACTGTGGCAGCCACCGAAAGGCTACTGAGAAGTCGGTGAGGATTGCGGCCCCGCCGTAGCGTACGCAGGGCCCGAGGACTAGCGTCGGTTCATGGCGCTCCTGCACCAGACCGATGTCGGCCGGTAGCCGACATCGGGGGCAGGGAGCGCCACGGTCATTTCAGGCCTCGGGGTGGCTCGACGGAGGTAAGCCATGGATGTTGTCGTCAAGTCCCGCCACTGCACGGTGTCGGACGCGTTCCGCGCCTACGTTGACGAGAAGATCACTCGGCTCGAAAAGCTGAATGACCGGGTGATCCGGGTGGAGGTCGAGGTGTCGGCCGAGCGGAACAAACGACAACACGACCAGGCCAGCCGGGTGGAGATCACGCTTCGGACCAAGGGCCCGGTGGTCCGGGCCGAGGCGGCCGCGGAGGACAAGCTGGCGGCCTTCGACATGGCCCTGGACAAGCTGATGGCCCAGCTGCGCAAGGCGGCCGACCGCAAGCGGGTGCACCGCGGTCAGCGGTCACCGCGCTCGCTGCACGAGGCCGCGGCGGAGCTGCCCCTCGACGAGGCCAACGGCTCCGGCGATCCCGCGACCAACGGGTCCGGCAGCTCGAACGGCACGAGCCGGCACACGGTTGCCGGGGTCGAGGTCAACGGCGAGGGCCCGTTCCTCGTCCGCGAGAAGGTGCACCCGGGTGTTCCGATGAGCCTCGACCAGGCGTTGCTCGAGATGGAGCTGGTCGGCCACGACTTCTTCCTGTTCATCGATTCGGAGCACATGGCGCCGAGCGTGGTCTATCGGCGGAAGGCGTACGACTACGGCGTCATCCGGCTGGAGACATCGAGCTCGCTGGTCTGAGAACTGTCAGAGGCGGCGGATAGCGTCGCCTTGATGAGGAAAGAGCAGCTGAGCCGCGCCCAGGCGCGGCGCATCGCCCTTGCGGCCCAGGGCTTCGGCCGGCCGAGGCCGGGACGACGGGTGTCCATGCGCGACGTCCAGGCGACGATCAGCCGGCTCGGCCAGTTCCAGATCGACTCGATCAACGTGGTGACCCGCGCTCACTTCATGCCGCTGTTCTCCCGCCTCGGCAGCTACGACCCCGGCCTGCTGGAGCGGGCCGCGCACCGGCCGCCCCGTCGGCTCTTCGAGTACTGGGGGCACGCCGCGAGCCTGATCGACGTCGACCTGCAGCCCTTGCTGAGATTCCGGATGCAGGACGGCTTCCGGGACGTCTGGCCCGGCATCGAGCGGGTTGCGCGGGAGAACGCCGACCTGGTGGCATTCGTCCGAGACGAGGTCCGGGCGCGTGGCCCGATCAGTGCCCGGAATCTGGAGATCGAGGAGGTGCGCGACCGCAGTTCCTGGGGCTGGAACTGGTCCAGCGTCAAGACGGTGCTGGAGTGGCTGTTCTACTGCGGCGACGTGACATCGGCCTTCCGCAACACGCAGTTCGAGCGGGTCTACGACCTTCCGGAACGGGTGCTGCCGGCGAAGGTCCTGGCCGCACCGACGCCGGATCCGGCCGAGTCAGTGACGGGACTCGTCCGGCGCGCGGCCCAGGCTTTGGGCGTGGCGAGCGAGTTCTGCCTCCGCGACTACTTTCGCACTCGGCCGGCGATGACCAGGCAGGCGATCGCCACCCTGGTCGAGGCCGGCGAGCTGCTGCCGGTGACCATCCAGGGCTGGGAGAACAAGCTGCACTTCGTCTGGCACGAGACCCGTTGGCCGCGCCGGATCGAGGCTCGGGCACTGCTCAGCCCCTTCGACTCGATGATCTTCGAGCGCAGCCGGCTGGAGCAGCTGTTCGACTTCGCCTATCGGATCGAGGTCTATGTTCCGGGTCCGAAGCGGGTCTACGGCTACTACGTCTACCCCTTCCTGCTCGGCGAGCACTTCGTCGCGCGCGTCGACCTCAAGGCCGATCGCGCCCGCAGTGTCCTTCGGGTGAACTCGGCCTGGCTGGAGCCGGGCCACGATCGGGCCTGCGTCGCGGCCGAGCTGGCCGCCGAGCTCGAGACATTGGCGGCGTGGCAGGGCCTGTCCGCGGTGGAAGTGCTGCCGCGCGGCGACCTCGCCGCATCCCTGGCCGCCGCCGCCTGACCACAGCCCCAGGTAGGGCCCCTGTCTCGGTCTCGCACGGTCAGAATCGAACGCTGCGTTCGTTCCTCGCGCTGGACTCCGGTTACTTCGGGCGTACAGCGCGAAGATCCGGCGTGCAGTGCCAGTGAATCGGCGCAGTGATCGGCGGTCGCCCTTCGACCGGCTCGGGGCACATGGCGGGCGACTAACCTACGATGGGGAGTCGCGTCCGGGGAACGCCGCGACGCCGACGACCGTGCAACACGGTGACCACGAGATGTAAGGGAGCCAGTTCCGTGGCTTTGATGGACCGGCTGCTCCGCGTCGGCGAGGGCAAGCTGCTCAAGCAGCTGAAGGGCATAGCGAACCAGGTCAACGCGATCGAGGACGACTTCATCGCGATGGACGACGACGAGCTGCGCGGCCAGACCGCCGACTTCAAGGCCCGGCACGAGAAGGGCGAAACGCTCGAGTCGCTGTTGCCCGAGGCGTTCGCCACGGTGCGCGAGGCGAGCCGCCGGGTGCTGGACAAACGGCACTTCGACGTCCAGCTGATGGGTGGCGCGGCGCTGCACCTGGGCAACATCGCCGAGATGAAGACCGGTGAGGGCAAGACCCTGGTCGCCACCCTGCCGTCCTACCTGAACGCGCTCACCGGCCGCGGCGTGCACGTGGTCACGGTGAACGACTACCTGGCCAAGTTCCACTCCGAGTGGATGGGCCGGGTGCACCACTTCCTGGGCATGGACGTCGGCGCGATCCTCTCTCAGATGGATCCGGAGGAACGGCGCAAGGCGTACGCGGCGGACATCACCTACGGCACCAACAACGAGTTCGGCTTCGACTACCTCCGCGACAACATGGCCCTGTCGCTGGAGGACTGCGTCCAGCGGGAGCATCACTTCGCGATCGTCGACGAGGTCGACTCGATCCTGATCGACGAGGCGCGGACGCCGTTGATCATCTCCGGACCGGCCGAGGACAGCCATCGCTGGTATCCCGAGTTCGCCAAACTGGTCGACCGGCTGCGCCGGGACGAGCACTACGAGGTGGACGAGAAGAAGCGCACGGTCGCGATCCTGGAGGCCGGCATCGACGTGGTCGAGGACCGGCTGGGCATCGGCAACCTCTACGAGTCGGCCAACACACCGCTGATCTCCTACCTGAACAACGCGATCAAGGCCAAAGAGCTGTTCAAGCTCGACCGGGACTACGTGGTGATCGAGGGCGAGGTGCTGATCGTCGACGAGCACACCGGCCGCACGCTGATCGGGCGTCGTTACAACGAGGGCCTGCACCAGGCGATCGAGGCCAAGGAGAAGGTGCAGATCCGCGACGAGTACCAGACGCTGGCCACGATCACGCTGCAGAACTACTTCCGGATGTACGAGAAGCTCTCCGGGATGACCGGTACGGCGCTGACCGAAGCGGCGGAGTTCCAGAAGATCTACGGCCTCGGCTCGGTGCCGATCCCGACCAACATGCCGATGATCCGAGGCGACCAGAAGGACCTCATCTATCGGACGGAGGAGGCCAAGTTCGAGGCCATCGTCAAGGACGTGGCCGAACGGCACGAGAAGGGCCAACCGGTGCTGATCGGCACGGCGAGCGTGGCCAAGTCCGAGATCCTCTCCGGGATGCTGAAGAAGGCCGGCGTCAGACACGAGGTGCTGAACGCTAAGCAGCACGAGCGAGAGGCCGCGATCATCGCCCTGGCCGGGCGGAAAGGTGCGGTCACGGTCGCCACCAACATGGCCGGCCGCGGCACCGACATCATCCTGGGCGGCAACGCCGAGTTCCTGGCCGACCACCAGTTGCGCGAGCGCGGCATCGACCCGGTCGAGCACTCCGAGGAGTACGAGAAGCTCTACCCGGAAATCCTCACCGAGCTCGAGGAGCAGACCGCGGCAGAGCACGAGGAGGTCGTGGAGGCGGGCGGCCTCTACGTCGTCGGTTCCGAGCGGCACGAGTCACGGCGGATCGACAACCAGCTGCGTGGCCGCTCGGGTCGTCAGGGCGACCCGGGGGAGAGCCGGTTCTACCTGTCGCTCGGCGACGACCTGATGCGGCTGTTCAAGTCCGACATCGTCGAGTGGGTGCTGCAGGCGCTCAAGATGCCCGACGACGTCCCGATCGAGAACAAGCGGGTTTCGGCCTCCATCGCCAGCGCGCAGGGTCAGGTCGAGTCGCAGAACTTCGAGACCCGGAAGAACATTCTCAAATACGACGACGTGATGAACCGCCAGCGGCACGCCGTCTACGGCGACCGGCGCAAGGTGCTCGAGGGCGAGAACGTCGAGCCCCGGCTGCGATCGACCGTCGACACGGTCGTCGAGCAGTACGTCGTCGGTGCTACGGAAGGGTTCGCCGAGGACTGGGATCTGGAGCAGCTCTGGGCCAACATGAACACGCTCTATCCGGTCTCGTTGGAGCGCAACGAGTACGAGGAGCGTGAGGACCTCGACCGGCAGACCCTGATCGACGACTTCAAGGCCGACGCCCAGGCCGCCTACGACAAGCGCGAGGAGACCCTCGGCGAAGAGACGATGCGGGAGCTGGAGCGGCGGGTGCTGCTCACTGTGCTGGACCGCAAGTGGCGCGAGCACCTCTACGAGATGGACTACCTGCGCGAGGGCATCGGCCTGCGGGCGATGGCCCAACGCGACCCGTTGGTGGAGTACCAGCGGGAGGGCGGCGACATGTTCAACGTCATGATGGAAGCGTTCATGGAGGAGGTCGTCGGCTTCATCTTCCACATCGAGGTGCAGGTGGCCGAGAGCCCCGAGGTGGGCGTGGTCACCGATGCGGAGGGAGTTCCGGTCCAGATCGCGGCCTCACGGGCCAACGGCAAGTCAAGGCCCGAACGCGAGCGGCACCTGGTCGAGTCCGGGCCCGATCCGGACGGCTCGGGGGTCGCCGTGCACGTGCTCGACGAAGACGAGGAAGAGGAAGACGACCGCTCGGAGCCGGCGGGTCTGGTGCGACCGCAACCGAGTGCCCGCCCGCAGCTGCGGGCCAAGGGCCTGGACGCCCCGCGGCGTACCGGCCTCAGCTATTCCGCACCAGATGAGGACGGGTCGGTGAAGACGGCGGGCAAGCCGAGCAAGGCCGACGACCCGTACGCGGGGGTTGGTCGGAACGCACCTTGCCCGTGCGGCTCCGGCAAGAAGTACAAGATGTGCCACGGTCGCCCCGGCGCCATCGCCTGAGCTGCGGCACAGTCCCGCCCCCACCCCCGTTGCAGGAGATCTTCTTTACCCATGAGCACCAACGCGCGCAAGCGCGCGCACTCGATCGCGGCGGCGGCCACGACTGCTGTCCTTGCCGGCACCGGGATCGGGATCGGCGTGGCGGTGACGCTGGACCGGCCGTCGGGTTCCTCCGCCCCGATCAGCAGCACCTCGCCGGAGGACTCCGCCGCGCCCGAACCGGCCCCGACCGACTCCCCTGAACCGGAGAAGCGGACCGATCCGCTGACCGGCGGCACGATGAGCAAGAACCCGGTGATCGCGGTGAAGATCGAGAACACGGCGGCGGCGCGCCCCCAGGTCGGACTGAGCCAGGCCGACATCGTCTTCATCCAGGAGGTCGAGGGCGCGCAGACGCGGCTCGTCGCGATCTATCACACCAAGTTCCCTCGCCGCCTCGGCCCCGTGCGCAGCGCCCGGACCACCGATGCCCAGCTGCTACCGCTCTTCGGCAGGCCCGGCCTGGTCTACTCCGGGGCCAATGCGCGGGTGCAGCGCCGGCTGGAGGCGGCCTCCCTCGTGCCGCTCTACCGGGAGACCCGGGACAACAGCCGGGTCGCGCCGCACAACGTGTTCGTCGACCTGCGCGCCATCGAGGGCGGTGAGCGGCTCAAGGCGGCGAAGTCGATCGGCTGGACCTTCGCGAAGAAGAACGACGCCGGCGCGACCAAGGCCGACCAGGTTGCGGTCAAGGTCGGCAACGACCGGTTCGACTTCGGGTACGCCGCCGGCGAGTACACGGTGCGCTGGCGCGGGCAGCGCTACAGCGACGGTGACACCGGCAAGGTCACCAAGGCCGACAATGTCGTGATCATGAAGGTGCAGAACCGGCCCGACGGCAACCGTGATGTCGCCGGTTCGGCCTCGGTGCTCTCCGACACCGTCGGCGAGGGGCAGGTCGTGATCTACCGTGACGGCCGCAAGATCGTCGGAACCTGGAAACGGAGCAAGGTCTCCGGACCGCTGCGCTTCCGCGATGCCGATGGTGAGCGCATCGCACTCAGGCCCGGTCACACCTGGGTGGCCCTCAAAGGTTGAGCCCTGGCCCCGGGTCACGGCGGCGGCAGCACAACTCCGAACCCACCCGCGGCGATCTTGACCAATGTCTGGCCCGGACTCACCAGGTCGGCGATCTTGGCCGCCGACAGCACTTCGAGCTCGGCCAGCCGGGCCGCGTACGCCTCGGGCCCGGCGAGCCGGGCGCGGTGCAGCTCGAGGGTGTTTCGCCACACCTTGCCACGGGCCTCGGCGAGGAACCGGCGGGACGCCTCCCGGTTGACCGGCGCCAGCGCCCGGTCGCGCCAACGGCGTACGCCGCCGAGCTGCTGATCTTCGGCCGAGACCCGCCGGGCCAGGACGCGGTCGATCCGGGTATGGTCCCGGTCCCGACGGGCCAGCACCACCGGATCGTCGAAGTCGGCCGGGCTGATCACCGCGAGCAGCGACTGCGGCAGGTCGAAGTTGATGTGGGCGTTCATTCCGAGCAACAGATGGGCCAGGTCGTGCATCTCCGCGTCCGCACCGAAGGTGAGCCGCCAGGGCCGGGGTACCGGCTGTCCGGCGCGGTCCGCGTCATGAGCAACCAGGAACAGGTCGGCGAATTCAACGTCCCAGCGGGCCACCCAGTCGGGGTCCTCGAAGCCTGCCGCCGCGATCTCCTCGGCGATCGCGATCGTCGTCCGCCGGTAGGTCGCGATGAAGGTCCGCCGGTGGGTCAGCTCGACGGGCAGCTCCTCGATCCGCCGCTGCAGCTCGTCGATCACCCGATCGATCGGGGCGGCCGGCGAGCTCACGGCCCCAGTATCGATGACAGGATCACCGAATGGACCCGGTGCGGGTGGGGCGGGCGGAGTGCGACGCCTGGGTTGCCTACTACCGCCGCGACTGGCCGAAGATGCTGGCCGGCGTGCTCGGCATGGTCCGGCACGGCTTCGCTCTCGGGCCAGTCCGCGATCTTCGAGCGGCCTGGCACGTACTGCGGGCCAACCAGGCGTGGGCGCCGTTTCCGGACAATGACCCGGCCGCGGCCCGGCGGTCGATGGCCAGGTTCTACCAGCTGACGGTCGACGCCGGTCGGCTCGACATCGATCCGAGGGTCGCTGCGGATCTCGAGGTCGAGTGGTGGCACCGGCACCGGGTGGCCCAGCACGACCCGACGATGGATCAGGACGCCCTGATCGGGAGTCTGATCGCGTTGTACGCCTACGTCTACCGGGCCGACCCTGCCGCAGTCCGTCCTGCCGCCGAGCACCGCGTCCGCGCCATGGCGATCTCCGACGCCTGGGTGGCGGCTGGCTGCCGGTTGGACAGCCCGCTGCTGGCCGAGGAACGGCTGGCTCTGGTCGCGTCGTTCACCGCGCTTCGAGACGCCAGCGACCGCGGTGCCCTCGGGCCGGTCTGACGACTTGTCCACAGCTGTCCACAGACTCGCCGCGGGTTGTTTCCCTTCTTGATGCGCCCATGGTGAAGGTGTCGGAATGACCATCACCATCCGCCCGCTCGCCGACAGCCGGCCCCCAGCAACTCAATGGCGACCCAGCCCGCCGAACTTCCCCGCGCCGAACCAGCCACCACTCGACCTGGGTCCGGAGCCGGATCCAGACCCAGCGCCACCGGCCGCGACGACCGTCCGCGTCACGCGGGTCAACGCCAGCTGGACCGCCCGACCACGCCCAGACCTGCCGGACGCACTGCCGTGGAGCGCCCGACTCGTGGTGGCCATCGTGCAGGTGCTGCTTGCTCAGCGGCCGGTCGCTCAGCTCAACCGCTGGCTTGCCGAGGACGTCCTCGCCGAGGTGAGCCTGCAGCAGCGACGTCGGCGGGCATCGCGGGTGCGGGCCGCCGTTCCGGTTGCCTTGCTCTCACTCCGGGTGCAGCATCCGACGCCCGATGCGGCCGAGGTTGCCGCTCACGTCGTGGTCGGCGTCCGACACCTGGCCGTGGCCCTCCGGTTGGAGGCCTTCGGGGAGCGCTGGCTGTGCGTTGCCTTTCAGCTCGGCTCCAGCTCAGAACGTCGGTGAGCCCCGGTCGTCAGACCATCAATGATGACTGGATCGAGTAGTGCGCCGCGTGATAGATGTGCCGCCCGAACTCGACGAACTGACCGACATCGTCGTACGCGATGCGATCGACGGTCAGGCAGGCGGCGGGCGTCTCGACATCGAGCAGCTCCGCCTCCTCCTCGGTCATCAGTCGCGCCGAGATCTGCTGGTGGGCGATCTTGAGGTTCACACCGAGGGCCCGCAGGCATGCGTAGAGGCCCTTGCGCTCCAGATCGGCCTCGCTGACGTGCACCCGGGTCGGCAGGTAGTTGGTCAGCACGGCGAGTGGCACGCCGTCAGCCATCCGCAACCGTCGGATCTTGAGGAACGCGCCATCGGTCACCACTGCCGACTCCAGCGCATTCCGGATGTCGGCATCCAGCTCGCCGACGTGATATTCCAGCACCCGGGTGCTCGGCGTACGCCCGGCTTTGGCCAGGTCCTCGTTGAGGCTGCTGAGCCGCTCGTCGCGCCGGAACTGCGAGCGGACCACCTGGGTGCCCACGCCGCGCTTGCGGACCAGCAGTCCTTTCTGCACCAGCTCCTGGATCGCCTGCCGCGCCGTCGGCCGGGACAGACCGAGCCGGCTGGTCAGGGCGATCTCGTTCTCCAGCCTGTCTCCCGGCGCGAGCTCCCCGGTGTTGATCGCGTGCTCGATGGACTGGGCCAGCTGGTAGTACAGCGGCACCGGAGAGTTGCGCTTCAACTCGATATCGAGCTCGCGCACCGCCGGAGGCTGGGTCATGGCATGAGCATAGGCTCGGACCCGTATCCGATTCAGGAGGAAACACGCAATGGTGTCAGCAGCAAAGCTCGCCTACCGTCCGTTCGGTCTGATCGCCGGCATCGTCAGCGGCCTGATCGCCGGGGCGATCTTCAAGCAGGTCTGGCGCCGGTTCTCCGACGAGGACGAGGCTCCGAGCGCAATGAAGTCGGAGTACGGGTTGGGCGAGATCGTCCTGGCGGCAACGATCCAGGGCGCCATCTTTGCGGCCGTCAAGGCCCTGGTGGACCGGCTCGGCGCCGACGGATTCAAGAAGCTGACCGGCAGCTGGCCTGGCGACTAGAGGTCAACGGGCAGCCGGCCGATCAGCTGCCAATACAGTGAATGTGTGATGCTGCGGGTTCTCGGCCCGCTGGAGGTTGAAGGCTCCGAGGGGCCGATGCCGGTAGGTGGGCCGGTGCCTCGACGAATTCTTTGCGCCCTCCTGGTCCGGCCGGGCGCTGTGGTCCCGGTCGACAGCCTGATTGATGCCGCCTGGGGTGACGACCCACCGCCGAGCGCCGAGCGAACGCTGATCAGCCACATCACCCGCCTGCGGGAGGCTCTCGCCCGAGTTGATGGAACGGTGCCTCCCAAGCTGGAGCACCGGGGCGGCGGCTACCGGTTGGTCGTCGCGCCCGAGGCCGTTGATGCGGTGTGGTTCGAGCACACCCTCGTTGATGTCAAGAATCTGGTCCCGCTCGAGGCAGTGGCTGCACTCCGTGAGGCTTTGACGGCCTGGCGCCCGCCTGCCCCGTTCGCCGATCTGCAGGACACGGCATACCCAACAGCTGAAGCGGCCCGCCTTCTCGAGCTGCGCGGCTCGGCGGGCGAGGCCCTGGTGGCGGCCTGCCTCGACGCGGACGACGCGGCAGGCGCAGCAGCCGAGGCGGAGTCGCGGCTGCGCGACGACCCATACCGGGAACGGCTATGGGAGCTGCTCGTGCTCGCCTTGTACCGGCAGGGGCGTCAGGGCGACGCGCTGGACGCGTACCGACGGGCCCGAGCCGAGCTGAGCGAGGGGCTCGGCGTGGATCCAGGGCCGCGGCTGCGCGAACTGGAGGCGCGGGTTCTCGCGCAGGATCCCGGTCTGCTCGCGGTCGCTGCACAGACCCGCCAGCCGTGCCCGTACAAGGGTCTGGCCCGCTACGACGCCGCGGACGCCGACCTGTTCGTCGGACGGGAGCGGTTGGTGGAGGAGCTGGTCGCCCGCCTCGTCGACGAGCGCCTCCTCGTCGTGGTCGGGCCGTCTGGCGCGGGCAAGTCCTCCCTTGTTCGGGCGGGCTTGGTGCCCGCTCTGGCAGGCGGGGCGCTGCCGGGTTCGGATGCCTGGCCGGTGGTCGTGATGGTGCCGGGAGCCGAGCCGCTCGAGACACTTGAGGCTGCACTCGCCGATCCGCCTGCCGTCCTTGTCGTTGACCAGGCCGAGGAGGCGTTACTCGCCGATGACGGGGCGTACCTGATTCCGTTCGGCGACCACCTGCTCGACGCGGTCGGCCACGAGACCCGCGTCGTGCTCGTCCTCAGGGCAGACTTCTTCGGACTGCTGGCCGAGCACTCCGTGCTGGCCCGGCGGGCCGGCCCAGCCACGGTGCTGGTCGGGCCGCCTGACGAGAGGGAGCTGCGCCGCATCATCACCGAGCCGGCGGCCCGAGTGGGACTGCGGGTCGATCCCGCTCTGGTCGACCTGGTCGTGGCCGAGGTCCGGGATCGTCCCGGGGCGCTGCCTGTCCTGTCCACCGCACTGGTCCGCACCTGGGAGCACCGGGACGGCGAAACGTTGTCCGTAGCCTCCTACCGCAGCGGCGGCGGGGTCGAAGCCGCGCTGCAGCGAGTCGGCGAAGAGGCGTGGGCAGCGTTGGACGACGAGGCGCAGCGCGCGGCCTGCCGCCGGCTGCTGCTCCGACTGGCGCTGAACGAGAACGGCTCCTGGGTACGCCGGTGGGCCAGACGCACCGACCTGGTGCGGCCCGACGACCCGGCAGCCGCAACCGCTCTCGCTGTGCTCACCGACCGGCGTCTCGTGGTGGCGCGAGCCGAGGACGTCGGAATCGCCCACGAGGCTCTGCTCACCGGCTGGCCGCGGCTCCATGACTGGCTGGAGGACGGCCGCTCCCGCGCCGACGTACGCGAGCGGCTGGCGGTCACCGCCACGGCGTGGGAGGAGGCCGATCGCGATCCGGCCGAGCTGTACCACGGCACCCGGCTGCAGGCCGCGCTCGACCTCGCCGCGGCCAGCCCGGAGGACCTCACCCCGCTGGAACGCGCCTTCCTCGCCGAGTCTGCCGACGAAGCCGACCGGCAGCTCGCAGTACAGCGTGCCCGGGCCGACCGGGAGGCCCGCGGCCGCCGGCGGGCCCGGCTGGTCGCCGGAGTGCTTGCCGTGGTCCTGGCGTTCGCCGCGTCAGCGGGCGTCTACGCCATCACCCAACAGCGCAAAGCTGCACGGGCAGCCATCACTGCCGACGCCGGCCGGCTGGGGGCGCTGGCCCGGGCCGGCGGGGACTACGACCGGTCCCTCCTCCTGGCCGCCCAGGCGGTGAAACTGGACCCGTCACCAGAGACCGAGAGCGACCTGTTCGCAACACTGCTTCGCGGCGACGCCGTGCTGGCCACGATGCGGGCCCCGCACACGGTGCAGGCCACGACGTTCACTCCCGACGGGAGTTCAATCCTTGCCGTCACCTCCGCCGGGGAGGTCGAGCAATGGCCGGCTGGTGGCGGTAGTAGGCAGACACTCTTCAGCGTCGGCAGGAACGCAGACCGAATCGCGGTGGCCCGTGATGGCAGCCTCGTCGTCGGCGTTTCGTTGGACGTATTCCACCACCGCCTGGAGGTCGTCGACCCCGGCAGCGGCAGGGTGCTCAGCCAGATACCTGACGATGTCTTTGTGCGCTGGTCCCTGTCGCAGGACCGGCGGATTGCGGTCATCGCGGCGGAGGGCAATATCGAGCATCGACCGTCGGACGTGCTGATCTGGCGATTGGGGGCGCCCGTATCCGACATCCAGCGGGTGCCAACTGGGGGCGATGTGGCGGCGATTGCCACCTGCGGAGCCGACGCCGCCTGCGTACTGACCGAACGGCAGACCGACCGGCAGTTGGTCCGGATCCGACTGTCCGACGCGACGATCGAGAGACGCCTTCCGCTCCCACCCGACTCAGGCCAGAGCAGTTCGGGTCCTCTAAGGCTCGTCGCCAGCCCAGACGGCCGTGCCGTCGCGATCGGGGCTGATGGCGGCGTCCTGCGCCTTCTTGATACGCGAACCGGGCGGGTGGTGAGGGAGTTGTCCGGCGCCTCCCGCGAGGTGCGGGCACTGACGTTCTCGCCCGACGGACAGCGGATCGTCGCGGCCGACTACTCAAGCATCGTCATCTGGCGTACGGATGGCAGCGGCCTGCCGGAGCGGCACGAGGTACACGGCGGCCGGGTCGAGTCCGCGAACTGGTCGGCAGACGGCTCGACGCTTGTCACGCTGGGCACGGACGGCGGCGTGGTCCTGTTGGACATGACGGGACGGCGTCGCGTCGGCGCCGTCCTCACTGATGCGCTCGAGGCCCGCACGAACACCCTGTGGCCGACGCCCGACGCGATCGTCGTCGGCCAGGTCGACGGCCGGGTGGTCTTCGTCGACCCGGCCGACGGCACCATCGTTCCTGCCGAGGAACGGCCGCACGGAACCAACGCCATTGAGACCGCCCGCACCGGGAGGTCGGGGAGTCTGCTGGTCAGCGCCGACTACCGCGGAGGCACGGCGGTCTGGGACCTCTCGACCCGTCGGCTGCTCGGCAGCGTCGACCTGCCCGCAGCAGCCGAGCGGTACGTGCCTTCGGCGTGGGTCTCGCCGGACGGCAAACTTGCGGCGACCATTCGCAATGCCGAAGGACCGATCATCTTCGACGTCGCCACGCGCCAGGTGCTCCGGCGGCTTCCGCCGCTACCGCCGCCGGAGCCCGAGGGCGAGGTCAGCGTTCAGGGCTGGACCGCGGACGGACGTTCGATCCTGATCTCCCGGCACCTGTCGACCACGACATCCGAGCTTCTCGTCGTCGATGCCACCAGCGGCGCGGTCAAGCTGCAGGTGCCAACGGGGGCAGCTATACCTGCTGAGGCGACAGCGGATCCGACCGGGCGCTACATCGCCGTCGCCATGGCCGACGGGACGCTGTGGGTCCTGGACGCCGAGGACGGTCATCCCCTCGCCCCTCCCCTGCCGGCGAACGACGGTTTCGTGAACAACGTCTCGATCAGTCCCGACGGCCGCTACATCGCCACTGCCGGCGAACCTCCGCGCCTGACACATCTGGGATACCCGAACGTTCCGACAGGTCGCGGGTCCGCTGCCGCTGGACGTCAACGCCCTGCACGCCCGCGCCCGGTTCGCCCCGGACGGGCGCTTGGTCGCACCAACGGTTCGGTGCTTCGGGCGTTCACAGTCGATCCGGCGCAGTGGCTGGCGAGGGCCTGCCGCGAGGCCGGGCGGATCCTGACCCGCGAGGAGTTCGAGGAAGTCCTCCCGGGCCGGCCGTACGCCCCCGCCTGCGCCTGATCACATCCGGCTTGCTTAGGCGGGTCCGCAGTTCAGCTGCAGTCGGACTGCAGCCGGTCTGCAGCCCCTGGCGAGCAGCGTTCCGAAGGTCGGCGGGAACACCCGCCCAACCAGAGGAGCCCAATCATGACCGCTCAGACCGAGCATCGACCCGACATCGAAATCGGCAACAAGCCTGGCAGCAACAAAGTCGGCCGCGAGCCTGCCGCAACGGGAAAGCCACATCGCGTCTTGTGGCTGATTGTCCTTCTCATCGCGATGGCTGTGGCCGGGGTCGTTGGGGTGACCGTTGCGGCGAACGTGACCGATCCCCCGGCGCCGACTCCGGTCGTCTACCCGGTGCCGAACGCCAACTCGCGCGAGGGTCGCGTACCTGCGCCGCCGAACGCCAACGACCGCGAGGGCCGGGTGCCCACAACTGCCGCCCGGCAGCCGAACGCCAATGATCGCGAGGGTCGTGTCTCAGACAACGGCTGAGTGAGCCCGTCGTTACCAGTCGTGGCTGCCGCAGCAGGCTGTCTGTCCGGGGCGATCTCCCAGTCGCTGATTCTCACGGCGAGAACAGCAGCACCAGGCCGGCGCAGGTGTAGCCGATCATGACCAGCAACATCGGCAGCTGGCCGGCCACGGCGTGTTCGGCGGGCAGGTAGCGCACCGCCAGTTCGTGGGCGCAGATGATGCCCAGCACATGCCCGCCGACGATCGCGGTGAGCTGGATCAGCGCGATGGCGGTCGGGTAGTTGAAGATCGCTGCGTTGACGCCCATCCCGGCGGAGCCGAAGACGTTCCAGCCGCGCCCGAGCGGGTCTGACCAGTTGATCGCGGTCCGCTGCCCTTCGACGATCAGCAGGGTGGCGTAGTGGGCGATGGCGTAGCCGATCACGATCGGCACCACGGATGCCACCATCAGCCGGGGGTACGCCGTGGCCGGCCGATCGCCGTAGCGGCCCATCCAGGCCGCGGCGAGGCTGAAGCTGACCAGCACGATGGCGATCATGGTCAGTAGTCCGAGGGTGTCCCAGACGACGGTGATCAGCGCCGAGTTTTGCACCGTGGCGATCCAGAACGACGTGTTGGCGAAGCTGTCGAAGGCGGTGCTGCCGAGCAGCGCGGCGACCACGGCCACCGCTCCGGGCGGGGCGGCGGCGTTGCTCAGGTTGGCCAGCGGGTTGAGCAGCCGGAGCTCGCCATCGACCCTTCGCCACGGGGAGGCGTTGGCGACGGTGTCGGCGTAGGTCTCGAACGGATCGGCAGCACCGATCCAGCGCCGGCCGAAGACGATGGCTCCGAGCACCATGATCACCAGCCAGCCCAGGGCCCAGACCCGGAGCACCGGCAGAGTCGTGCGGTCGGGCTGGACCAGCTCCAGCCAGCCGAACCCGAACAGGGCTGCCGCCGCCGGCCATACGCCGAGCCGCCGGGGGAGGTTCAACAAGCCCTGTCTCGGGTCGATCCGGGCCACTGCGCAGAGCCCGGCATGGATCGTGCGCAGCGGGTTCGTCGCCCGCCAGAACCGGCCGAAGAGCAGCGAGATGGGCACCAGGCCCACCCAGACCCAGACGAAGGCGAAGCCGAAGACGGGGTTGGTCAGCCGGTCCTGCCCGGCCATCAGCGCCAGACCCGCCCAGGCCCAGGTGAGGAGGATGAGAAGCCGCGCGGCCAGCCGAACGCCGGGATGGTCGACCACCTTGGTCAACGTGGGCAGCGGGCGACCGGATACGCCGACGAAGCGCGGCTCGCGCCAGGCCACGGCGAGAACGACGAACGAGATGGCGAGGGCCAGGGCCGCGCCGACCACCACGAAGGAGAACGGCAGCGGCAGGTCGTGCCGGGACGCGATCCCGTGCAGCGGAACGAGCATGATCAGCTTCGGATCGACCTCAGCGGGCGTTCAAGATGACGATGACCTTGCCCAGGTGATGCGACTCGACCTCGTAGCTGCCGGGACTGTCGATGCTGAACGAACCCTTGGCCGACTTGCCGGCCTTGACGGCGAGCTCGTAGCCGTCGCCGTCGGTATGGGCGTGGATCTCGTCGTCCTCGTCGCTGGTCACGTTCAAGATCACCTTCTGGCCGACCGCGATCTTGATCTTCTCCCCGTTGGGATCGACCTTGCCACCCGCGATGGTGATGTCGATCGTCAGCGCTCCGGGTTCGCTTTCGGTCTCACTCGGCGTCGGGGATGGTGAGGCGCTCGCGGACGACTCCGCCGCTGACGGGCTGGGAGCGGCGCTGCTGCTCGAGGCCGAGCCCGACGGCGTCGCCGCGACCTCCGGCGCCGGCGTACAACCGGAGAGGGCGAGCAGCGTGCCGGCCGCGCTGAGCAGGGCCGCCACCAGCCGGGTCCTGACCGGCACTTCGACGATCATTCGTGTTCCCTTCTTGGTTCGTCCTCGGCGTAGTCCGGCCCCCGACTCTACGAGCCCGGCCGAAACCGCGACGCGGGAGTAACGTATTGGCCTCGAGACTTGATCGCGGCGCAGGAAGGACAGCGATGCCGCAACGCCTCACCGGCCTGGAGGTGTCGCTGCTGGCCCTGGATACCGCGCACACGCCGGGCCACGTGGGCACCGTCGATATCTTCGACCCCGGCAGCGAGTCCTTCGACTACGAGCGACTGATCGCCCTGATTCGGGAGCGGATCGCGTTCGTGCCGCGGTATCGGCAGCGAGTACGCGGCGTGCCGGCCCGGTTGGCCGGCCCGGTTTGGGTGGATGACGAGAACTTCGACCTCACCTTCCACGTGCGCCGGTCGGCGTTGCCACGGCCGGGTACGCCGGAACAGTTGCGGGAGTTTGTCGGCCGCATTCTGGCTCGCAAGATGGATCGGTCGCGGCCGCTCTGGGAGGTGTACCTGGTCGAGGGTCTGGAGGGCAACCGGTTCGCGCTGGTGACCAAGTCTCACCTGGCTCTGGTCGACGGGATCGACATGGTCGATCTCGGGCAAGTGCTGCTGGATGCGGTGCCGGAGCCGCATGACGTCCCCAGCGGAAGTGCGGACAACAGCTGGCATCCGCTGCCCGAACCGACCTCGATCGAGCTCATGGTGGGGGCGCTCTGGGAGAGCGCGCAGGACCCGGGCCGCGCCGTGGAGAACCTGCGCGGGGCGCTGACGGGCGCGCTCGGCATGGCCGTTGCGGTGGGTGAGCTGGTCGGTGGGGTCGGCGGTGTGCTGGGTGAGCTCGCCGGCGACGCGCTTCGCGGCCGGCGCCCGGCCGGTTCGCCGCTCATCGGCGTGGTGTCGGAGCAGCGGCGGTTCACCACGGTGCAGGTGCCGCTGGCCGACCTCAAGGCGATCCGCGAGGAGCACGAGCACACGATCAACGACGTCGTGCTGGCGATGATCTCCGGCGGCCTGCGGGCGTGGCTGCTGACGCGAGGCGAGTCGATCAGCCCGGGCAGCTCGCTGACGGCGCTGGTGCCGATGAGTGTCACCGAGGACGACGGCGAGCTGACTTCACTGGGCAACCAGGTTGCGCCGCATCTGCAGGGCCTGCCGATCGGCGAGCCGAACCCGCTGATGCGCCTGCACCAGGTCGCGTACGGCACCCAGGCCCACAAGGACACCGGACGGGCGGTGGGAGCACGGTCGTTGTCCGACATTGCCGGGTTCGCACCGGCAACGCTGCACGCGCTCGGCGTACGGGTATCGGCCGAGGTGATGCGTCGGCCGCACGACCTGGTGATCACCAACGTGCCCGGGCCGCAAGTCCCGCTGTACGCGGCCGGGGCCCGGCTGGCCGCCAGCTATCCAGTGCTGCCGCTGTCCGCCGGGCACCTGCTGGCCATCGGCGTGACGTCCTACGACGGCGAGGTCTACTTCGGACTGACCGCCGACCGGGACGCCATCAGCGATCTCGAGGTACTGGCGCAGTGCCTGCTCGATGCGCTGCAGGAGCTGCTGGACACCACCGTGCGGGCCCGCGGCGTACGCCAACCCACCCGCAAGGCGTCGGCGTCGGCCCGGCGCGCGGTGGCTAAGAAGGCGGCGGCGCGGCAGGAGGCCGCCCGGCGGGCACGCCGGCCGACCGTTCCGAGGAAGAGCTCCGGAAGCTGATGCCGACCATGGCCTTCGTCCCGCTCAGCCGGGCCCATGCGGTAGCGCTTCGGGATGGGGCGGACCTCGGGGTACAGGCGGGGTGTGCGGTGACGCCCGGATTCGCGGTAGCTGCGGGCGCCGACTCGTCGGCTGAGGAACTTCAGTTCGCCGCCCTCAGCAACGCCGGTGTCCTCGCCCTGTCGACGACTGACCAGGCTCGGCGCCTGGTGATCGCCGCGGAGGTCGACGCCGGCCAGGTGGACGATGGCGATGGCGAGGGTGTGGTCCGCGTACGCGATCTCCGGTGGGATCAGGTGCAGGCCCTGTTCGCCGACGAACCGGAGGCGGAGGCCCTGGTCGCGGCGGCGCGGTCGGCGGTGACGGGGCTGGCTTTGACGGCGTCGTTGGAGGACCCGGCGGTGGCCGAGCTGTTGGATGGTGCCGACCTGCTGTGGTTCGCTCCCGAGGAGCTCGACCGGCTCTGAGGCGGAGTTGGACCGGGCGGATGTCAGTGGCATCGCCCATACTGGGGGCATGCCTCGCTCAATCTGGAAGGGCGCGATCTCCTTCGGCCTGGTCACGATCCCGGTGAAGCTCTTCTCGGCTACGGAGGAGAAGGACATCAGTTTTCGCCAGGTCCATCCTGAGGACGGCGGGCGGATCAAGTACAAGCGGGTCTGTGAGAAGTGCGAGAGAGAGATCCCCTACACCGAGATCGCGAAGGGTTACGAGCTGCCCGACGGCCGGATGGTGATCCTGCAGGCGGAGGACTTCGAGGCGCTGCCGTTGGCCACCACCAAGTCGGTGGAGGTGGTGCAGTTCGTTGCCGAGGATGATGTCGATCCGACGTATTTCAACAAGACCTACTTCCTTCAGGCCGACGGACCCGGGGTCAAGCCGTACGTGCTGCTGCGCGATGCCTTGGTGCGGAGCGGACAATGCGCAGTCGTCAAGGTAGCCCTGCGATCACGTGAGGCATTGGCGCTCATTCGGCCCAAAGACGGTGTGCTGTTGATGCACACCATGTTGTGGCCAGACGAATTGCGCGACGGTTCTTTTGCCGCGCCGCCGGAGAATGTCACGGTCTCCGACGCCGAAGTGACGATGGCTCAGTCGTTCATCAGTGCTTTGGCCGGCGATTTCCATCCTGAGGATTTCACGGATTCTTATCGGGAAGCCCTCGAGACATTGGTGCACAGCAAGGCGGAGGGAATTCCGCTGGCCGAGGAGCCCGAAGAGCCGAAGGAAGCCGAGGTCGTCGATCTCGTTGCCGCCCTGCGCGCCTCGGTCGAGGCGGCCAAGAAGCGGCGTGAAGAGGCCGAGCGCGCAAAGGCGATGTAGTTCGACGCCGCTTGACGAGGTAAAGCTCCCTATTGCCGCTCATCACCTTCGATTGAGTCCGCGCGTTTCTTCAACGTATAAACGGCTCTTCGCAGAAGAGGGTGTAGCGACAGCTCACGACACGCTAATTTGGGGCACCCCAAAGCAAAGGAGAGCCCCGTGGGCAAGGTGGTCATGTACAGCTCGGTGTCGGTGGACGGCTTCGTCGCGGACGAGAATGATCAGCCCGGACCGCTGTTCGACTGGTTGTCCAGCGGTGACGTCCCGTTGGACGAGAGCGGCGAGCTGAAGGTGTCGCAGACGTCCTATGACTACACCCGGCCGTACTGGGACCAGATCGGGGCGACAGTCGTCGGCCGCCACGTCTTCGACATGACGGAGGGCTGGGACGGGAAGCCTCCGGGCGGGATCGACCACGTGGTCGTCGTGACGCACCGGCCGAAGCCCGAGGACTGGGACCCCGACGCGCCGTTTCACTTCGTCGACGGCGTCGAGGCAGCCGTGGCCAAGGCGCAGGAGCTTGCGGGTGACCGCATGGTCGAGGTCGCCGCTGGCGACGTCGGTGGCCAGGTGCTTGCCGCGGGCCTGGTCGACGAGGTGCGCATGGACGTCGTACCCGTCGTGTTCGGGTTCGGCAAGCGCTACTTCGGGTCGGTCCACGCGCAGCATCTGTTGGAGGATCCTGACGTGGTGATTCAGGGCAACCGGGTGCTTCACCTGAGCTATCGGGTGCGTCGTTGACCGATCTTGTCCATGCGGTAGCGCCTCAACACTTGCAAACCCTCTTTGCCGATCCCGGGCCAGAGAATTTCTCGCTGAATTCGTGCCTTTTGTTTACTCGACCCGCTGAATAGACTAGAATCGCATGTATGTTCGAGTCGGTGGTTGGTGAGCCGCAATTGTTGGCGGCGTGGCCGTCGAGCCGGCTCGCCTCGGCTATTGAGGAGAATCACCGGGCTTTGATGGCCCAAGAATGCCGGCAGGTCGAATTGGCGGCGGCCTGGGCCGATGCGCATGTGCGGGATGCGATGGAGTTGGAGTCGACGCCGTTGCTGCCGCAGGCGAGACTGTTCGGCGGGCCGGGTACGCCGCCGATCGATGAGTTCTGTGTCGACGAGCTGGCCACCCTGTTGGAGGTGTCGGCCACTTCGGCGCAGATCTTGATCGCGGACGCGTTGGATCTGCGGTGGCGTTGGCCGCGGCTGTGGGTGCAGCTCATCGCCGGTCAGGTGCGGGCCTGGCAGGCCCGCAAGGTCGCGGCGTTGACCCGGCGGTTGTCGGCCGAGGCGTGCGCGGAGCTGGATGAGACCTGGTCGGGGCGGCTGCGGATGCTGCCCTGGGGCCGGTTCTTCCGGTTGATCTCGGCGGCGGTGCTGGACGCCGACCCGGACCTGGCCGCGGAGCGGGAGACCCGGGCCAGGCAGGCGCGGGATGTGTTGGCCACCGATTCCGAGGATGGGTTGAAGCTGATCTTGGCCCGGGCCGTGGCGGGGGATGCGGTGTGGTTCCTGGCCACCATCAACCGGCTGGCCGACCTGCTCGGCTTGGAGGGTGATGCGGATCCGGTCGGGGTGCGCCGCTCCAAGGCGATCGGGATCATCGCCCAACCCGCGAAAGCCTTGGAGATGTTGGCGCGGCACCGCCACGACCACGATCCGGACGAGGACCAGCAGGGCGCCAGCGCTCCGGAGCCCCCGACCGATCAGCCCGCGACTGATGAGCCCGCAACCGATGAGCATGAGTCGCTGACCGTGCGGCCGCCCACCCCGGCGGAGTCGCGAGCGGCCCGGCCGACGGTGGTGCTGGTCTTCCACCTGGCCGACGCCGCGCTGCGGGCCAGCCGCGGCCTGGTCCGCCCCGAACACGGCGAAGCGATCGCGTTGGACCAGCTGAAGGCCTGGCTGGCCGACACCGGCTGCGCGGTCACCGTCCGACCCACCTGGCGGCCCGCGGAGGAGGCCCCGGTCGACGCCTATGAGATCCCGCAGCGACTCCGCGACGCCATCCGGCTCCGCGATCTGGCCGATGTGTTCCCCTACGGCTCCTGCACCACGGCCACCATGGACCTGGACCACACCCGCCCCTACGTGCCGATGATCAAGGGTGGGCCGCCCGGCCAAACCAGCCTCGCCGGCCTCGGCCCGATGACTCGACATCACCACCGCACCGTCACCCACGGAGGCTGGCAAAAGACCCAACCCTGCCCCGGTCAGTTCGTGTTCCGCTCACCCACCGGCCGGGTCTACCTGGTCACCAACAACGGCACCCAACCCCTCGGCACCACCCCCTTCGCCCAACGAGTCTGGCGGGCTGCGAATCGCCCGCCGCCAGGCTGAACGAAGCCTCTGCACCGAGATCTGATCCCTCCTCGACTGACTTCACCCTGCTGTCCACAGCTGACCAACTAGCGGTTTCCACAGCTTTTCGCGACCCCGGTCGATCGCGCTCCTGCGTACGCATGCTCACGTCGGGAGGTGCGTCAATGCCCAGGGGCAAGCAGGAGATCGGCCGGCGTGGCGAGGACCTGGCGTGCGCGGAGCTCGAACGCCAGGGCCTGCAGATCCTGGACCGTAACTGGCGCTGCCCGCTCGGCGAGATCGACATCGTCGCCGCTGAGACCACCGCCGCGGGCACGACCCTGGTCTTCTGTGAGGTCAAGACCCGCAGCGGACTTGGCTTCGGCCATCCGCTCGAGGCGATCACCTACGCCAAGATGCGCACCCTCCGCCAGCTCGCCGCCCAATGGACGCGTGGACATCAGATCAGCGCGACCTTGATCAGGGTCGATGCGATCGGCGTGGTGTTGAAAAGAGGCAAGGAGCCTGAGCTGGTTCACGTCAAGGCGGTGAGCTGAGTGGCCTCCGCCTGCGCCTGGTCGGTGGCCCTCACTGGACTTGAGGGCCGCATCGTCGAGGTCGAGGCCGACATCGGCGGCGGTCTTCCGCGTACAGTCCTGGTCGGTCTGCCGGACAGTGCCCTCTACCAGTCCCGGGACCGCTGCCGGGCGGCGCTCAGCAACTCCGGCCACGAGTGGCCGGTCACCCTGCTGACCATCAACCTCAGCCCAGCCACCCTGCCCAAGGCGGGCAGCCACTACGACCTCGCGATCGTTGCCGCCGTTCTGGCCGCCAAGCACGTGTTCTCGGACAGCGAGCTCCGGCGCACGGCTCTGCTCGGTGAGCTGGGCCTCGACGGACGAGTACGGCCCGTACGCGGGATTCTTCCGGCCACGCTGGCGGCGGCCCAGGCCGGCGTCACCCGAATGATCGTGCCACTCCGGCAGGCGGGCGAGGCCAAGCTGGTGGACGGTATCGACGTGTTCGGCGTGGCCTCGATCACCCAGCTGGTCGCTCTGCTCACCAACGAGCCCATGCCTGTGGTCGAGCCCGTCGAGGTGGTCGGCGAGCCGGCCGGCCAGCACGCCACCAGACAGTTGGACCTCGCCGACGTGGTCGGCCAGTTGGAAGCCAAATGGGCCTGCGAAGTGGCGGCCGCCGGTCGCCACCACATGCTCTTCCATGGTCCGCCCGGGGTGGGCAAGACGATGCTCGCGGAGCGGGTTCCCGCGCTGTTGCCGGACCTCGATCTGCGGGACGCGCTGGAGGTCTCGGCGGTGCACTCGCTGGCCGGCTACCGTCTCGACGACCGCCTGGTCACTCGCCCGCCGTACAGCGATCCGCACCACTCCGCCTCGGTGGTGAGCATGGTCGGCGGCGGTCCACGACTCGCACGCCCGGGAGCGATCTCCATCGCCCACAAAGGCGTTCTGTTCCTGGACGAGGCGCCGGAATTCCCGCCTGCGGTGATCGACGCGCTGCGTACGCCGCTGGAGTCCGGTGCGGTGCTGCTCAACCGCAGCGAGGGTGTGGCCCGCTATCCCGCGGCCTTCCAGTTGATCATGGCCGCGAACCCGTGTCCGTGCGGACAGGCGGCCACTCCAGGTGGCAGCTGCCAGTGCGCACCGCAGGTGATCCGCCGGTACGCGGAGAAGATCTCCGGCCCGATTCGGGACCGGATCGACATCACCCAGGGTTTCCTGCCGCTCCGCAAGTCCTTTCTCAAGGCCGCCCTGCAGCGGAGCGAGCCGTCGTCGGCCGTGGCCGAGCGAGTCGTTGAGGCGCGGCAGCGGCAGCGCCGGCGGCTCACCGGGACGGGCTGGCAGACCAACGGCGAGGTCTCCGGCACCTACCTGCGCCGGCACCTGCCAGTGCCCGATCTGCAGGCGGTCAACGATGCGTACGACCGAGGCCGGCTGAGTGCCCGCGGTGTGGACAAGGTGCTCCGGTTGATGTGGACGGTGGCCGACCTCGCCGGCCGCGACATTCCCGGCCCGGACGACGTGGCGATCGCGTTGGCGATGCGGCGGGGCGAGCAGTCCGGCACGGTCGTTCGAGAGGTGGGCTGAGGTGACGGAGGATGAACGGCAGGCCCGGCTGTTGCTCAGCTGCGCCACGGATGGCGGGGACCCGGCCGTGGTCGCGCTGGTCGACCGCTACGGAGCTGCGGCAGCCTGGGACAGGATTCTGAACGGCGCACTGGGCGAGACGACCGCCGAGCGGGCCGATCGGATCTCCCCGGACGCCGTGAACCGGCTGGCGGCCGCGAGCAAGGCGAGGTTCGTCGTGCCAGGGGATGCGGAATGGCCCGACCGGCTCGACGATCTGGGCCACGTGGGCGAGATCCAGCGGCGCGGTGGCCTGCCGTACGGGCTGTGGTTACGCGGACCGGGGCACCTGGCGCATCTGATGCAGCGGTCGGTCGCGATCGTCGGCTCCCGGGCCGGCACGGAGTACGGGACCGGTGTGGCCGCCGACCTGGCGACCGACCTGGTAGCCCACGGCGTGACGGTGGTCTCGGGCGGGGCGTTCGGCATCGACGCCGCCGCGCATCGGGGTGCCCTGGCCGGCGGCGGACCCACCGTGTGCGTGCTGGCCTGCGGCGTCGACGTGGCGTATCCGCCCGCGAACGCGCGACTGTTCGACGCGCTCGCCCATGATCATCTTCTGGTGTCCGAGCTGCCACCCGGCGCCCATCCGACCAGAGTTCGGTTCCTGGCTCGGAACCGACTGATAGCGGCGATGGCCGAGGCCACCCTGGTGGTCGAGGCGGCGCTGCGCTCAGGAGCTCGGAACACGGCCAGCTGGGCGCTGGAATGCGGCCGGCCGCTGATGGCGGTGCCGGGCTCGATCCATTCCCGCACCTCGACCGGCCCGCACCTGATGATCAGGAACGGCCAGGCGGTGCTCGTCACCAACGCCGCCGAGGTGTTGGAGCTGATCTCCGAGGCCGGAGAGGCGACACTGCCGCTGAAGCACGGCCCGCAGCGGATGACCGACCAGCTGACCGAGTTCCAGCTGGCGATCTATGAAGCGATCCCGGCCCGGCGCCGGATTTCGGTCAGCGACATCGCCCTGGCGGCGGGAGCCAGCGTGCCGTCGTGTCTGGCCGCCCTGTCCAACCTCGCCTCGGCTGGCCTGGTCGAGGGCGACGAGCGAGGCTGGATCGCCACGTTCGGGGAGCCGAGACGGTGAAGGTCCGAGGGGAGCTAGCCCGCCTCCGCCAGGAAGCGGCGCAGCAGTGGCCCGGCGGTCCGCGACCCGGACTCGCCGTCGCGCACGAACACCGCCACGGCCAGGTCACCCTGGGCCGCGATCATCCAGGCGTGCGTCCGGTACGGAGCCTTGGCGCCGAACTCCGCCGTTCCGGTCTTCGCGATCACCGCCGGCGGAGTGAGCTCGCTCAGCACCTGCCCGCTGCCCTGGGTCACCACGGCGCGCATCATCTGCTGCAGCTGGGCCGCCTCCTGCTTGGTCAGCGGCTCTCCCTTCGGCTCGGCCTGCTGTCCTTGGATCAGCGATGGCAGCACGGTCTCGCCAGCCACGACGGAGGCAGCGACCGATGCCATCGCCAGTGCGGAGGCCTCGACTTTGCCCTGGCCGATCAGCGCAGCTGCCTGACCGGTGGCAGTCCGGTCTTCCGGCACCGAGCCGAAAAAGGAGGAGAAGCCGACGTCGTAGTCGATGCCGAGCCCCAGCGAACCCGCAGCTTCGGCCAGCGCATCGTCCTTCACCTTGCCGCGTTGGCCGATGAAGGCGGTGTTGCACGATTGCGCGAGTGCGGTTTCGAGCGTGATCGATCCGGTCTGGCTCTCCGGGTAGTCGCTGTAGTTCTTGAAGCGCTTGCCATCGACAGTGAGCGTGTTCGGGCAGTCCACCCGCGAGCCCGGCGTCAGTCCGGCGCGCAGCAGTGCAAGCGCGCTCACCACTTTGAAGGTCGAGCCCGGTGGGTTCTGACCGACGGTCGCCGTCGACTGGCCCTTGGTGCCGGCACTGTTCGCTGCCGCGACCACTGCGCCGGTCGAGGGCCTGATCGCCACCAGCGCACTCGCCGACTTGGTCTTGGCCAGGGTCCGCTCCGCCAGCCGCTGCAGGTCGATGATCAGGTGGGTCTGCAGCGGCTTGCCGTCGATCGCCTCGACCTCGAACACTGTCACCGGTTCAGTGGTCGGCGTTGCCGACGCCGACGGGCTGGCGGTGCTACCCGCCTTCTTGGCCGGCACCAGTTGCACCCGCACTCCCGGCGTTCCCCGCATCGGCACGTCATAACGCCGCTGCAGCCCGGACAGCCCGACCTGATCACCGGCCACCACGGCCCCATCGGACTTCGCCACGACCTCCTTGGTCGCCTCGCCGACCGTCCCGATGACCGGACGGGCGAAGTCGCGATTGATCGACAGCATCTGCTCGTCCTCGATCGGCAACGCGCCCTTGATCGCGAAGACCTCCTTGTTCGCCGGGCGGTCCGGTGCCTCGGCGCGGAAGGTGATCGCCTCGACGAACGCCGACGGTCCGGCCGACTTGACGCGCGCCGCGTACGCCTTGGCGTCGATCCCGACCAGCCGGGCCAGACTGGTGGCCGATGCGACGGCCTCGTCGCCGCTGACCGCGGACAGGTCGATGCCGATCCGAACGACGGGTCGGAGCTCGACGATCGCCTCGCCGTTGCCGTCCAGCAGCTCGCCGCGGGCCGGATAGAGCCGGCGCTGGGTCAGCCGGTTGGAACCGTCCAGGTTCGGTTGGACGATGCTGGGCAACCAGTTGATCTTCCAGTCGCCGGCTTCCTCAGTCAGCCGGGCCTCGGTGGTGTACGCCCAAGGCTGCGGTACGCCGGGAAAGTTCCAGGTCAAAGACAGGCTGGCCGTGGCGGACTGGCCTTGCCGAGTCACGTGGGCGACGGTCACCTCGGGCCGATTCGGCCCGATCCCCGTGACCAGCGGCTGGAACAGCTTGTCCACCTCGGCACCCGTGGCCCCGACGAACTCCACCGCCGTCAGGTCCTTCTTGGCCAGCCCGGCCGCCAGGGTCGCGGCCGCCACGTCCGGTCCGTCGCCGCCGGTCGGCGACGGATCGGGAGCTGGATCGGTTGCTGTGCAGGCGACGAGCAGCGGCGCGACGGCGAGCAGAAGAAGTCGTCGGAGGCGGGGCACCGGCCCATCCTGCCACCGGGATCCGCGCCGGTAGGGTCCGGTTATGGGCATCTACTCGACTCGCCCGACCCGGCTGGCCGGCCAGGTGTTCAGCGACCTCTTCGTGATCACCTGGGGAGTGGTCTGGGCCCTGGTGGGAATCTTCGTCCATCGGGTGATCGAGGTTCTGGCCGTGCCGGCTCGCGAAACCGCGCGCAACGCGGCACGGCTGGTCACCAACATGCAGGACGCAGCCGAGCAGGCTGCCCGGGTCCCTGGAGTCGGCGACGACCTGCGCCGACCCTTCGACGCAGCCTCGGACACGCTCGGCGACCTGATCGTCTCGGCCAACGAACAGGTGGAAAGTCTCGAGCGGCTGGCGTTGGTCGTCGGCTGGCTCGTCTTCTTGATTCCGGTGGCGCTGGTGGTGGCGTTGTGGCTGCCTCGCCGGATCCGGTTCTACCGCCAGGCCAAGGCGTCGCAACGCTTCCTGGACTCCAGTGCCGACCTCGACCTGTTCGCCCTGCGGGCCATGGCATCCCAGCCGCTCTACGTGCTGGCCGGGATCAGTGACGATCCGGTGAAGGCCTGGCAGGAGGGCGACCGACAGGTGATCGACCAGCTGGCGGCCCTCGAGCTGCGACGTAGCGGTCTGAGCTTCCCCAAGAACCGGCGCGAGGTGCCGGTGTGAGGCGCCACCAGCTCGAGCTGCCGCTGGGCGGTGGTAGCGACCGGACGATGACGGTCATCAGCTACGGGCACTACGGCCGGCCGGTGCTGGTCTTTCCCAGCCAGGCTGGGCGGGCGTGGGACTTCGAGAGCTACGGCATGGTGGACAGCATCGGCTGGCTGGTCGACGAGGGCCGGGTCAAGCTCTACTGCGTCGACTCTCTGGACGGCGAGAGCTGGGCCGACAAGAGTCTGCCGATCGAGGAGCGGGCGCTGCGGCACGAGATCTACACCCGCTGGCTGACCTGTCACGTGATCCCGTATATCCATGCCGACACATCGCCGGGAGCGGAGCTGATCACGCTCGGCTGCAGTCTCGGCGGGTACCACGCAGTGCACTTCGCGTTGCAGCGGGCGGACCTGGCCCCGGTGGCGATCGGCCTGTCCGGCAACTACGACGTGAACACGTGGTCGTCATGGGGTGATCGGGGCGACGCCACGTACTTCGCCAATCCGAGCGACTACGTGCCCAACCTGCACGGTGATCATCTGGACTGGCTGCGCGGACGGCTGTCGGTCCTGCTCGTGGCTGGTCAAGGAGCTTGGGAGACCCATCCCACCGGCTCGCTGCCTTCGACGGTCCGGATGGCGGGAATGCTGCAGGACAAGGGCATTCGCTGCGACCTGGACCTGTGGGGACTCGACGTCAGTCACGACTGGGAGTGGTGGCAGCGACAGCTCGCCCACCACCTGCAACGCTTCTGTTGAGTTCATCTGCCTAGATGCGAGGAGGGGACATGTCGAGCAAGCACCATCTCATCGGCCTGCTACTGGGCGCGGAGGAGGACTGGCCGACCGCGTTCGAGGCGATGGCCCAGCGGATCGGCGCCTTCTCCTACGCCGGCGATGACCACCTACTGGACACCGAGCGGGTGCGGATCCACCCGTTCAACCTGCGCGACGGTGTCCGCCACCAGGTGGTGATCGACCGCCTCGCGTACTGGTACTACCACCCGAGGGAGTGGCTGAAGAAGGCCGCGCTGATGAACGACCTCTACCTGTTGAACTCCCCGTTCACCTTCCAGTCGATGGAGAAGCACTCGGCGTACTGCGCCCTGATGCGGCTCGGCATGCATGTCCCCGACACCGTGCTGGTGCCGTACAAGCACCCGGTGGACAACGTGCGCTGGGCCTACACGGCCCGCAACTACAACGACTCCTTCGACCTGACCGAGATCGCCGGCGAGATGGGCTACCCACTGTTCATGAAGCCGTTCGACGGCGGCGGCTGGCGCGGCGTGTCCCGGATCAAGGACGAGACCGCCCTGCTGCAGGCCTATGACGACTCGGGCGAGATGCTGATGCACCTGCAGAAGTCGGTGGAGCCGTTCGACGTCTTCGCGCGAGCACTGACCATCGGACCGGAGAGCATGGTCATGCACTTCCAACCGGACGAACCGATGCACGACCGGTACGCGGTGGACCACGACTTCCTGTCCCCCTCGATGGGGCAGGAGGCGACCACGATCGCGCAGACCGTGAACGCATTCTTCCGCTGGGAGTTCAACTCCTGCGAGATGTTGGTCCAGGGCGACACCGTGCTGCCGATCGACTACGCCAACGCCTGTCCCGACGTCGCCGTCACCTCGCTGCACTACTACTTCCCGTGGGCGATGAAGACCTTGATCAAGTGGACGGCCTTCTGCGCAGCCACGGATCGGAAGGCCAAGTTGTACGTCGACACCGAGCCATGGTTCGCGATCGCCGACGACCCGGAGCTGGACTACTCCGCGAAGCTGGCGGCCTACCAGCAGCTCGCCGATGATCATTTCGAGAAGCCGCGCTACCTGGAGTTCTGCGCCGAAGCGCTGCCTGATCTTGACGACCTGGTGTTCGAGTGGGTGAGGTCCGCCGACTTCGACCAGATGCTGGAGAAGACGATCACCACCACCTATCCCGAGGCGGAGTGGGACAGGTTCCGCGGGCACTTCCGCGGGCTGATCGACCTGTGGATCGGTGACGAGAAGGTGCAGCGCAGCGCGGCGACCGGCTAGACCCGGAGGTCGGCGAACTCCGCATTCGCGTCCAGGTAGTCGACGGTGAACGGGCAGATCGGGTGCACCTTCCAGCCCTGCGCCCGAATGTCCTCGAGCGCCTGGCGGGTGACCTCGCTGGCGTGGCCGCGGCCCCGGAAGCGGATCCGGGTCCCGGTATAGGTGATGTCCAGCACATCGCCGCGCCGGTCGTAGTCGATGACGGTGACGATGTCGCCGTCGATCCGTCCCTCGTAGCGGTTCAGGTCGTCGTTGCGACGGACGATGATCACGATCGCAGTATGGCAGCGCTCATCCGGAACGCCGTTGGGCCACCAGGAAGATCCGGCGGAAGGGGAGCACAGTGCCGTACATCCGGGCGGGATACGCCTCCGCGAGCATCCCCTGGTATTCGGCGACGAACTCCTGCCGCAGCGCCTCGGGCAGCGCCTGCAGCACAGGGCGAGCTCCGGTGCCGGAGATCCACCGGAACACCGGGTGCGGGCCGGTCAGCACGTGCACGTAAGTCGTTTCCCAGGCCTCCACCCGGCAACCCAGGCCAGCAAGATCATCCAGATAGGTTGCCGCGTCGTGAGCGGCCGGCCACTCGACGTCGGCGAGGTGGGCCGCGAAGCGGCGATCATCGGCGAGCTGGTGCAGCAGCCGATGGCTGGGTTCGGCGAAGTTGCCGGGCACCTGGAAGGCCAGCCAGCCGCCGGGAACGAGGGCATCGATCAAGCGGGGCAGCAGATCGCGGTGACCGGGCACCCACTGCAGCGCGGCATTGCTGAGCACCACATCCACCGGCGCCTCCGGTTGCCAGTCGCGCAGGTCGGCCAGCTGGAAGCTCAGCCGCGCGCTCGCGTACGCGCCGGCCCTGGTGATCATCTCCGGCGAGGAGTCGACGCCGACGATGCTGGCCTCCGGCCACCGCTCGGTGAGCGTCGCGGTGAGCTGGCCGGGTCCGCACCCCAGGTCGACCACCGATGCCGGGCGTACCGCGTCGATCCGTCGCACCAGGTCGAAGAACGGCCGCGACCGCTCGTCGGCGAACTGCAGGTACGTCACCGGATCCCAGGCGGGCATCTCACCTCCTGCTCGTCGAACTCGCCCACTAGTTTGGCGGCATGGCCGAGGTCACCGAGAAGTCGATCACCATCGAGACCGGCGAAGGCCCGATGCCGGCCCAGCTGTGGCAACCTCCGGGCGAGACCGGGCCTGGGCTGGTGCTGCTCCACGAGATCTTCGGCATCAGCCACTACGTCCGAGATCGCGGTCGGGACCTGGCCGCCCTGGGCTACGTCGTCTGCGCGCCGGAGATCTACTGGCGACTCGATGATCATGATCTCGACGAGGGTGACCCGGACCTGTTGGCCCGAGCGATCGCGCTGTCCCAGCGGGTCGACTGGGACACCGCGGTGAGCGATGTCCAGGACACGCTCAGCCACCTGCGCGGCATGATCGAGGTCGAGGGCGGCGTCGGTCTGATCGGCTTCTGCTTCGGTGGCGGCCTGGCCTTCCAGGTGGCCGCCGTGGACGACGTCGACGTCCTGGTCAGCTACTACGGATCGGCCATCCCTGACCTCATCCATCTCGCCGGCGAGATCAGCGCGCCCAGCCTGCATCATTTCGGTCTCGCCGACGCCTATATCCCGGCCGAGACGATCAAGCGGATCGAGGACGCCGTGACCGGGCACGGAGCGCGCTTCGAGACCTATCCGGGCGCGAACCACGCGTTCGACAATCCGGCTCCGGCGTTCCATCATTCCGAGGCCTCAGCCCGGGCCTGGCACGTGACAGCCGGTTTCTTGAATGAGCACCTTCCGACCTGACGGGCGCTAGGCTCAGCCTCAGGTCGCAAGGGGGTAGGAGTCGTGGGGACTGCTCGGGGAACGACTGGAACTGGCATTCACAGACCAGCCCTGTCGGTGTTGATCGCTGTCCGCGGCGCCGTGCCGTCGCTGCGGCCGGCGGAGCGGCGGGTGGCGGAGGCGGTGCTCGCTGACCCGGCCGGCATCTCGGAGAGCTCGATCACCACCGTGGCGCGGCTGTGCCAGACGTCGGAGACCACGGTGCTCCGGTTCTGCCGGGCCATCGGGTTGGCCGGTTATCCGGAGCTACGGATCGCCCTGGCTCGCGCGGCCCAGTTCGAGGAGACCGATCAGGACAAAGGCGCGCCGTTGACCGACGACATCGCGCCGAACGACCCGCTGTCCGATGTCGTGGCCAAGATCACCCACGCCGACGTGCGAGCGATCACCGACACGGCGGCCGCGCTCGATCTGGCCATCCTGCAGAAGGCGGTCGACGCTCTCGTCGCGGCCGCGCGGATCGACATCTACGGCGTCGGGGCCAGTGGCCTGGTGGGCACCGACTTCCACTCCAAGCTGCATCGGATCGGCCTGATCTCGTTCATCGCCACCGATCTGCGGTCCGCCCTCACCTCGGCCGCATTGCTGGGCCCTGGCGACGTCGCGCTGGGCATCTCGCACACCGGGACCACGACCGATGTCGTCGATGCGCTGCGGGAGGCCCGTCGGCAAGGCGCGATGACGATCGCCGTCACCAACTACGCGCGGTCGCCGATCACCGCCGAGGCCGACCTGATCTTGGTCACGGCGGCGCGGGAGACCACGTTCCGCACCGGGGCGATGGCCAGTCGCAGTGCGGCACTCGCCGTGCTGGACTGTCTGTTTGCCGGAGTCGCCCAGCACTCCTATGAGCGCTCGATCGAGTCCCTGGAGAACGCGCAAGCCATGCTCTCGGGACGGCAGAACGGCCGCAGCTAGGGCGTGCTGGTGGTGGCCACCTTGCGGGACCGGGACTGCCACCAGAGATTGAAGAAGATCCCGATCAGCAAGGCGATCGAGAGGTACCAGGAGTACTGGGCGATCACCTCGACCACGTGAACCGCGGGCTCGCCCACCAGGTAGCCGAGCCAGATGTAGATCGCCCGGGTTCCCGCCGCCGCGGCGATGTCGATCAACAAGAAGGTGCGCAGCCGCATGCCCGCTGCGGCGACCGTGGCGTACACGACGGCGCTGGGCAGCGGGATGATGTAGGTCGTCACGATCGCCAGTGGCCCGAACCGCCGGGCCAGCCGCTCGGCCCGGGCGGCGTTGCGGGCGGCGCGTGCCGACTTGCCGGCGATGATCTCGATCAGCCCGCGGCCCCACAGCTTGCCGGCCCACCAGAACAGCCAGTCGAACTTCACCTGGCCGAGGGTGCCCAGCAACAGGCCGAGCGGCCAGAAGCCGACGCCGGTCGCGGCCAGGGCGCCGATGGTCACCGCCGAGGTGCGCGAGCCGCCCAGCGCCGCCAGCAGGTAAGGGTTGGCGCCGAGCAGGACCGGCCGGAACGGCAGCAGCACCAGGGTATAGAGGCCGGTGAGGGAGAAGCCGACCCAGCAGGCGATGTCGCTGCGGCTCGGCTTCCCCTTCCACGGCATCCGAGGGTCGTCCCACCAGGGCTTCTCGGGCTCGCCTTCGCTCGCGGGTTTCTCGAGCTCGCCTTCGCTCGCGGCCTTCTCGGGCTCGCCCTCGGTGGGCTTCTCGGGTTCGAGTGGCTCAGTTCCGGCGATGATAGGCCTCGCGCCAGGTCGGAACGGTGGGCTTGAAGGCCAGCCGCATACCGGCCTCCGACGGCGTGCGGTTGGCTTTGAGGTTGTTGCACCGGGTGCAGGCGGCCACCGTGTTCTGCCAGGTGTTCCGGCCACCCCGGGACTGCGGCAGCAGATGATCGACCGTGTCAGCGCTGCCTTCGCAATAGGCGCACCGAGAATGATCACGGCGGAGCACGCCCCGCTTGGACCAGGCGGGCGTACGCGCGTAGAGGAACGTCGTCTTGACGTAGCGGATCAGCCGGAGGACCAGCGGCCAGGGATAGGGACCGATGGTGTGCCCGTCGCGGGCCTCCTCGACGATGGCCACCTCGCGGACCAGCATCCGGATGGCGTGCTGCACCGACACGGTGTGCAAGGCCGTGTTGTCGGTGTTCAGCACGATCACGCCCGACATCACGCGACTCCTCTCAGATCCGGGCCGACCTCAGGGTGCCCCACCACGAAGGCGCTGTCATGGGGATTATGACGGGCGCGTCAAAGAAGTGCGGAATTGCCCACCGAGTGTTGACAAGGCGAGGCGATGGGGGCCGAGTGATTGGGTGTCCTCGTGCTGCTGCATTTGGTACGCCATGCACAGCTGCTGACCGATGAGCCGGTGGGGATCGTGTCGGAGCTACGTGAGGCGTTTCGCGGGAACTCGTGGTTCACGCACCAGCCGGAGTACCAGGCGGCCGTGCTGCGTGGGTTCGCGGACCCGTCGCGTCCGGCCATGGCGGGATGGGAGCCCCTGCGCGCGGCCCAACGACGAGTCGCGCAGGCGGTGGCGGCGATCACGGCGGACAGCGCGACGGATGTGGTGCTCGTCGGCCACGGCACGGCCTGGACGCTGCTGGTCTCCGAACTGACGGGCCAGCCCCCTGAGTGGCTCACCGCTTGACGGGGTCGAAAATACATTCGATTATTAGAGAGTGACCCTGCCGGCCTCTTCGCGCTCTCGCGTTCGCGAGCTGCGGCAGCGTGTGCTGCGGATGCAGGGACCGGCGGTGACCAGGACGCTGGAGTCGCTGCCCGGCCTGAGCGGGGTGCTCCAGCTCAAGACCGGCGGAGCGTACGCGGTCGACAGTCCGAGCCTGGCCATGGCCCTGATGGCCGGGCCGTCGCGGGCGGGGGAGTGGTCGGCGGTGATCGGGATCGACGACTTCGGTCTGGAGGCCGCTGCGGCGTACGGGCTGGACCTGGACCGCACGGTGATCATCCCCGATCCCGGGGAGCACTGGCTCAGCGTCACCGCCGGGCTGCTGGAGGTGGCGACCTTGGTCGTGGTCCGACCGCCGGCTGTGGTCAGCGAGCAGCAGGCCGAGCGGCTGCGCTCCCGGCTGCGGCAGAAGGACGCGGCGCTGATCTGCCTGGGCGGCTGGCCACGATCCGACGCCTCGCTGCGGCTCATCGGCTCGACCTGGTTCGGACTCGGCCGGGGACACGGCCACCTGACCGGCCGGCAGGTCGAGGTGTTGATCACCAGTGCGGGACCGCCGCGACTGGTCTCGCTCTGGCTGCCGGGTCAGGACCTGGAGGTGACCGAGGTCGAGCGGGCGCCGCTGGCGGCGGTGCGAGCGGTGAGCTGATGGTCGCCGTGCAGCAGGAGGTCGCGACCACCTCCCGGGTGATGGTCCTGTGGTGTCCGGACTGGCCGGTGGTGGCGGTGGCGGCGCAGCTGGGGCTGGACCCGCAGCTGCCGCTCGCCGTCGTCGAGAAGGGCGAGGTCTACGCGTGCTCGGCCGCGGCGCGAACCGAAGGCGTACGCCGGGGGATGCGCCGCCGGGACGCCGCGGCCCGCTGTCCTGAGCTCCAGGTGCTGGACCGGCACCTGGAGAGCGAGATCCGGACCTTCGAAGTGGTGCTGTCCGCCGTCGAGGAGATCGCGGCCGGTGTGACCCCGATCCGGCCCGGACTGTGTGCGCTGGGCGTGGCCAGCCGGTTCTACGGCAGCGAGCAGGCGGCGGCGGCGGTCGTCGCCGAGCACTTGGTCGGTGCCGGCCTGTGGGACTGCCGGATCGGCATCGCCGACGGCATCTTCGCCGCCGAGCAGGCGGCTCGGCAGGCGGCGCCCCAGGACTGCCGGATCGTGCCCGAGGGAGCATCGGCAGCGTTCCTGGCGCCGCTCTCGGTGGCGGTGCTGGATGATCATGACCTGGTTGCTCTGCTGCGCCGACTGGGGATGCGCAGCCTGGGTGACTTCGCGACCCTGGCGCCGCGGGACGTGCTGACCCGCTTCGGATCGCACGGTGCCTGGCTGCACCGGCTGGCCCGGGGCGAGGACTCCCGGCCTGCGGTCTCCCGCCGTCCGCCGCTGGAGCTCGACCAGCGGATCGTCTTCGAGCCGCCGCTGGAGACCGCGGAGCCGATCGTGTTCAGCACCCGGCAGACCGCAGAGCGCAGCGTGGCCGAGCTGGCCCGGCACGGGCTGGTCTGTACCGAGATGCGGATCGAGGTGGTCACCGAAGGCGGCTGGACCGGGGCGCGGATCTGGGCGCATCCGCGCTGGTTCACCGCGACCGACCTGATCGACCGGCTCTACTGGCAGTTGCAGGGAGATCCGGCGCCCGGGCCGGTGAGCGAGGTCCGGCTGCTGCCGGAGTCGGTGGAGTCGCTGGCCGATCACGGCGAAGGACTGTGGGGCAGTGCGCTGGACGAGCACGTCGAGCGCGGCATCGCCCGGCTGCAGGGCATGCTCGGCCCGGAGGCGGTGCTGGCCCCCGCCTTGCAGGGTGGCCGCGGTCCGCGGGACCGGCAGCAGCTCAGTCCGTGGGGAGAGCGACGGACCACGACCCGTGATCCACAGCTGCCCTGGCCCGGGAGCATCCCGCCTCCGGCGCCGGCCCGGGTCTTCGCCGAGCCGCATCCGGCCGAGGTGCTGGACGAGCACCGGCGGACGGTGTCGATCACGGAGCGCGGGCTGCTCAGCGCTCCGCCGGAGCTGATCCGGGTGGACGGTGCCGCGCCTGCGGTGATCGAGGCCTGGGCCGGGCCGTGGCCGATCGACGAGCTCTGGTGGGACCCGACTCGGGCGCGGCAGGTGGCCCGCTTCCAGATGGTCGGGGTGGACGGCAGCGCCTGGCTGATGGTCGTCGAGGACGGCCGCTGGTGGGCCGAAGCCAGATATGACTGACGCTGCGCACAGCCGCACCCTTTCGACGGATCTGCACCCTCTCGAGACGGTGCAGATCCGTCGAAAGGGTGCGGATGAGGTTGGGAGGGTCTGTGGGCTGGTTTAACCCGGATGTGAGCTGGGCTGAGCTGGAGCGGCAGATGTCCGGGCGGTCGGCCCGCGACCGCACCGCGGACAACCCCGAGAACGACAGCGCGCCGGGCTACTCGCACAAGCGGCCGGCGTACGCGCCCGACCCCGAGCAGGTGCAGCCACCAACCGGCCCCGTCATCTCGTACGCCGAGCTGCACTGCCACAGCAACTTCAGCTTCCTGGACGGCGTGAACGACCCCGAAGAGCTGATCGAGGAAGCCGTACGCCTCGGCCTGGACGCGCTGGCCATCACCGACCATGACGGCTTCTATGCCGCCTCGCGGTTCGCCGAGGCCGCGGCGGCGTACGAGCTGCGGACCATCTACGGCGCCGAGCTGTCTCTCGGCCTGACCGTGCCGCAGAACGGGGTGGCCGACCCCGAGGGCCAGCACCTGCTGGTGCTCGCCCGCGGCGTGACCGGCTATCACAAGCTCTCCGGGGCGATCACCGAGGCCCAGTTGCGCGGCGACGAGAAAGGCCGGCCGCTCTACGACCTCGAGGAGCTCGCCGCCACGGCCCAGGGCAACTGGATGATCATGACCGGCTGCCGCAAGGGGGCGGTCCGGCAGGCGCTGACCACGGCCGGGCCCACGGCCGCCGGGTACGCGCTGGACCGGCTCACCGACCTCTTCGGCGCCGACCGCGTGGTGGTCGAGCTGATCGACCAGGGCCTGCCCACCGACTCCACCGCCAACGACGCCCTCGCAAGACTGGCCGATGATCATGGCCTGCCGCTGGTGGCCAGCAACAACGTGCACTACGCCCGGCCGGAGAACGGACGGCTGGGCGCGGCGGTGGCGGCGGTCCGGGCCCGCCGCAGCCTGGCCGAGATGGACGGCTGGCTGTCCGGTCCCGGCGCCCACCTGCGCTCCGGGGCGGAGATGGCGCAGCTGTTCGCCCGCTACCCCGGCGCGGTCGCGCAGACCGTCGAGGTCGCCGACCAGTGCGCCTTCGACCTGCAGCTGGCCAAACCGCGGCTGCCCAAGCAGCGCGTCCCGCTCGGCCACACTCCGATCTCCTGGCTGCGCGAGCTCTGCCGCCGGGGCGCCGACGAGCGCTACGCGCACATTCGGGAGCAGGCCGAGGAGCGGCTGCAGAAAGAGCTCAAGGTCATCGAGGAGAAGGACTTCCCGGGCTACTTCCTGATCGTGCACGACATGGTCGAATACGCCCGGGACCGGGGCATCCTCTGCCAGGGCCGGGGCTCGGCGGCCAACTCGGTGGTCTGCTACGTGCTCAAGATCACCGCGGTGGACCCGATCATGTTCGACCTGCCCTTCGAGCGCTTCCTGTCCACCACCCGGGAGGAGGAGCCGGACATCGACGTCGACTTCGACTCCGACCGTCGTGAGGAGGTGATCCAGGAGGTCTACAAGCGTTACGGCCGGCGCAACGCCGCCCAGGTGGCCAACGTGATCAGCTACCGGCCGAAGTCGGCGGTCCGGGACATGGCCAAGGCTCTCGGCTACTCCACCGGTCAGCAGGACGCCTGGAGCAAGCAGCTCGACGTCTACGCCTCGATCGCCGACGCCGACCACGACGTGCCGGAGCCGGTCGTCGACCTGGCCAACCAGCTGCTCAAGGCGCCCCGGCACCTGGGCATCCACTCCGGCGGCATGGTGCTGACTGAGCGGCCGGTCGGCGAGGTGTGCCCGATCGAGCGCGGCCGGATGGACGCCCGCACCGTGCTGCAGTGGGACAAGGACAGCTGCGCGGCGATGGGCCTGGTCAAGTTCGACTTCCTCGGGCTGGGCATCCTGGCCGCGATCCAGTACACCCTGGATCTGGCCGGCGACCACCTGGGGGAGCGCTGGAGTCTGGACAGCATGCCCAAGGAGGAGCCGGGGGTCTACGACATGCTCTGCCGGGCCGACTCGATCGGGGTGTTCCAGGTGGAGAGCCGGGCTCAGATCGGCACCCTGCCCCGACTGCAGCCGCGCAAGTTCTACGACCTGGTGGTGGAGATCGGGCTGATCCGGCCGGGCCCGATCCAGGGCGGGGCAGTACACCCCTACATCCGCCGGGCCACCGGGCGGGAGCCGGTGACCTACCTGCACCCGGCGTTGGAGCCGGTGCTCAGCCGGACCCTCGGCGTGCCGCTGTTCCAGGAGCAGCTGATGCAGATCGCGATGACCATCGGCGGCTGCACCGGCGACGACGCCGACCTGCTGCGCCGGGCGATGGGTTCCAAGCGGGGGATCGAGAAGATCGACCGGCTGCGGGACAAGCTGTACGACGGGATGGCGAAGCACGGCATCACCGGCGAGCTGGCCGACGACATCTACACCCGGATCCAGGCGTTCGCGAACTTCGGCTTCGCCGAGAGCCACGCGATCAGCTTCGGCCTGCTGGTCTACGCCTCGTCCTGGCTCAAGCTGCACTACCCGGGGGCCTTCCTCGCCGGGTTGCTGCGGGCGCAGCCGATGGGCTTCTACTCCCCGCAGTCGCTGGTGGCCGACGCCCGGCGGCACGGCGTACGCGTGCTCCGGCCGGACATCGCCCGGTCCGGGGTACACGCCACGCTGGAGGGGTCCGGCGGGCCGACCGGGCTGGACAGCTGCCTGGCCCGGGAGCAGCCGATGGCCCCGACGTTCCGCCGCACGACGCCCGACCCGACGCCGGCCCACCGCCGAGACGGCAACTTCGCGGTCCGGCTCGGCTTCACCGAGGTGCTGGGAATCGGTGAGGAGCTGGCACAGCGGATCGTCGCGCAGCGCCAGCTCGCCCCGTACGCCGACCTGAACGACGTGGTCCGCCGGACCGGGCTGACCGTCGCACAAGCGGAGGCGCTGGCGACCGCCGGAGCCTTCGACGGCTTCGGACTGTCGAGACGACAAGCGCTGTGGAACGCCGGATACGCCGACAACGACACGACCCTGCCCGGCTCGGCGATCGACGCCGCACCGCCAGCACTGCCCGGGATGAGCGAGGTCGAGCTCACCCTGGCCGACATCTGGGCGACCACGATCTCCCCCGACGACCACCCGGTGCAGCACCTGCGGCCGGTGCTGGACGCGAACGACATCGTGCCGATCGGCCAGCTCGGCGAGGCGTACGCGGAACGCCGGGTCAAGGTGGCGGGACTGATCACCCACCGGCAGCGGCCGGGGACCGCGGCCGGGATCACCTTCCTCAACCTGGAGGACGAGACCGGGATGCTGAACGTGGTCTGTTCCCAGACGCTGTGGCGCCGGTTCGGCCGGGTCGGCCGCAATGCCTCGGGCATGATCATCCGCGGCAAGATCGAGTACAGCGACGGCGTGACCAACCTGATCGCCGAGCGGTTGCAGCCGCTGAGCGTCGTCTACCCGCAGGCGGCCGGCATCCTGCCGTCGCGGCACCGTTCGCGGGACTTCCGCTAAGCGCTGGGAACAAGTTCTCCAGATAGTTGAACGTTCATGCATCCGATCGGACCGCGCGCGCTGAATCTTAGGTAACCGTTTCCTTCCACCGCAGAAAGGACTAACCATGCGCAAGCAGGTTCTAGCCCTGGCCGGAGCAGCGACACTCTTGTTGTCCGGCCTCTCCCTCCCCGCGTACGCCGCGGACAACGCGCAGCTTTCAGTGCTGCATGGCGTGCCCGACCTGACCGTTGACGTTTACGTCAACGGCGAGCGGACACTCAACAATTTCAAGCCGGGCGATCTCGCCGGCCCACTCAAGTTGCCGGCCGGCTCCTACGATGTGGCGATCACCGCCGCTGACGCCAAGGATGACTCCGACCCGGCGATCGGCCCGGTCGAGCTGACCCTCAAGGGCGGCGGCAACTACACCGCCGTCGCACATCTCGACGAGGGTGGCGATCCGACCGCCACTCTGTTCACCAATGATGTCTCGCGGACCGAGGCGGGCCAGGGCCGGCTCACCGTCCGGCACACCGCCGCCGCACCGGCCGTCGACATCCTCGCTGGCGGCGACGCCGTGATCAGTGACCTCTCCAACCCCGACGAGAAGGTGCTCGACCTCGACGCCGGAACTGTCGAGGCGGCCGTAGCTGCCGCGGGGACGACCGACCCGGTGATCGGGCCGGCCGATGTGACCGTTGCCGAGGGCAAGAACACCATCGTGTACGCCTGGGGCAGCCTCGAGGACGAGAACCTGGAGCTCGCCGTTCAGACCATTTCCGGTCTGCACTCCGACCCGGGCGGCGTGAACGCAGGCGAGGCTGGGCTGGCCGCAGAGCCGAACTGGCTCGGACTCGGGCTGGCCGGAATGCTCGTGGTCGGTGCCTCTGCGGTGTTGATCGGACGCTCGGCTACGGCTCGGGCTACGGTTCGGCGCTGATCATGAGGGAGGGCTGGGTGCGAACGCACGCTCGACGAGCGGCGTTGGCCCCAGCCCTTCTGCCTGTCCTGTGCCTGGTGCTCCTAGGCCCCGCCGCGCCGCCGCCGTCGCCGGAGTCGACCGCGATCGCCGAGCCGGCGGTCGCGGCGTCAGCTCCGGCACCGGGAAAGACTCAGCCGGCGCGTCAGACAACCACTCGGGAGGTGCCCGTGGTCAAGGCCAAGCTCACCCCGGCGTCCAGCGAGCGGCGGACCCGCCCGGTCCGGCTGAGGTTGGACGGTATTGACATCGATCTCCCAGTCGTGCCGGTCGGAGTCAACCGCGATGGCTCGATGGAGATTGCGACATCGGTTCGTGAACTGGGCTGGTACCGCTTCGGCGCGCGTCCTGCCGACCGCACCGGAACGACCGTTCTCGCCGGTCACGTCGACACCAAGCGCGAGGGGCTCGGACCGTTGGCTCGGCTTCGCTCCGTTGACCGCGGCACCCGGGTCGTGATCACCAGCGCCGACGGTCGCACGCGGGCGTACCGGGTGGTGGACGTGCGGCGGATCGCGAAGACCCGCGTACCGCTCGGCGAGGTATTCCGTCGGAGCGGTCCGGAGCGCCTGGTGCTGATCACCTGCGGCGGCCGGTACGACCGGGATACCGGCTACCGCGACAATGTGCTGGTCACCGCCGAGCCGGTGTCGTGATCCGTTGAGCACCGTCGGTAAGGTGACCATCACACACAAAGCTCGAGTGATCTGCTCGACTCACAAAGGACCAGGGTTCGTGGCCGTCTCGGACGACGATCTCGACGACGGGGTCAACCGGTTGCTCGCTGGTGACGAGCGGGGACTCGAGGAGATCTACCGCCGCTACTCGGCACTGGTGTTCACCGTGGCCATGCGTTCACTCGGCGACGTCGCCGAAGCCGAGGACGTCACCCAGAAGGTGTTCGTCGCTGCTTGGACCGGTCGGCACACTTACCAGCCGCAACGGGCCAGCCTCCCGGCCTGGCTGCTCGGCATCACCCGCAACAAGGTCGTCGATGCGCATCAGGCTCGGGCGCGGCAACGCCGGATCGCCGACCACCTGGCGACCAACCAGCCTAGTCAGCCTGAGCCGATCGACGTGGCTCAGCGGCTGATGATGGCCGAGGAGATCGAACGCCTCGACGAAGTCCCGAAGCGGGTGCTCCGAATGGCTTTCTATGAGGACCTCACCCACTCACAGATCGCCGAGCGCATGCAGCTGCCTCCCGGCACTGTGAAGAGTCACATCCGTCGCAGCCTGATCAAGCTCAAGCGCAGAATGGAGGTCTGGACCGATGCACCTGAGTCCTGATGTTCTCGCGCTTCTTTCCCTGGGTGAGACTCCGGACGAGCCCGTGGACCGCGCTCATCTGGAGTCCTGTGCGCAGTGCCGCACTGAGCTCGACGAGCTGTCCCGGGCGGTTCGGGTGGGGCGGTCGGTCACCGAGGAGGACATGCTCATCACGCCGGCCGACCGGGTCTGGCACGGCATCCGTGCGGAGCTCGGCCTGGACGAGCGTGCGACCAGCGCCGAGGTGGTGTCCTTGGCCGACCGACGGGTGGGGAACGCCGCGGCACCGCCCCGGACGGTCCGCCGCTGGCTCGTCCCGCTGCTGGCCGCCGCGCTCGCCTTGGTGGTGGGGGTGGGGTTGGGCATCGGGCTCGACCGCACCAGCGGGCAGCGAGAAACGGTGATCGCCGAAGCCGAGCTGGACGCCCTTCCGGAGTGGGCCGGCGCGGCGGGTACGGCGACCGTCGAGCAGGACTCCGACGGCCGGCGCTGGCTGGTCGTCGACGTGGAGGCGCCGGCGCCGAACGGTGCGAGCCAGGTCTGGCTCATCGACAACGACGTCGTCGGGATGAGCTCCCTCGGGTTCCTCACCGACGGCCATGCTCGACTGCCCATCCCCGACTCCATCGACCTTGCTCGGTTCCCCGTGGTCGACGTGTCCGCCGAGCCGGCCAATGACGCCGACCCGCGCCACTCCGGCGACTCGATCGTCCGCGGGAAGCTGGCCTTGTAGTAGTAGTTCCCGGGCTGGAAAGGCTGTGACGTACGACACAGACGCCGGACGTAACACCGGCATGGCCTCTAGCGATGTAGTAGTCGAAGCCCACGTCTTACCTGAACCCCCGAGCAGGCAAGCCGTGGGCTTCCATCATTCTTGGGGCTGCGAAGGGCGGAGGTCCTTACCGCGCATCCAGCGCTGGTGGCCGTCCGGACCGCGGACTCGGCCCCACCACTCGCCGCGCTCGCGGACCCAGTAGTCGAGCTCGCCGGCGCTCGACCACGAGGCCGACTCGACCTTGACCGGCGGCTTGACCTCCCGCCTTTCGGCCGGTGTCCGTTCCCGCCACTGATCGAACATGACATCCATGTCCATGGCGCGTTGCCGCGCTTCGTTCTCGCCGAGATCGGTGGCGCGCCACCCCATGACGCCGCCGTCCCAGACTCCCCAGATCCCGGAGCCGATGTGCCGAGCTTCGAACCGCATGAACTATTAGAACACAATAGCGAATCTATCCGTTCCACGCGGCAGGCCGTTCCAATATGCCGACTTCCGAAGCAGCCGGGCGAGGGTCGTGCTTGGATGATCCAGGCTGAGATTTCGTGGCCGTGATCATGGGCGGGGATTTCCTCGGGGGTGGCCGTACCGAAGCCGTTGCCGGTTTCGGGTTCTCGGGGCCTAGTGCCTACGACACTCGAGAGGTCACGATGAGCCAACGCCCGCGCCGCGTCGCGTTCTTTTCGCACGACACGGTCGGACTTGGCCACACTCGGCGCAATCTCGCGCTCGCCGCGGCACTGGTGAGGGCCGACCTCTCGACTGACGTTCTCCTCATCACCGGGAACCCGGAGGCGGCGGCCCTTCCGCGACCGGCCAACACCGACATCGTCACCCTGCCCACCGTCGCCAAGAACTCCTCGGGCGGCTACTGCAGCCGCTCGCTGCGGTTGGCGTTGAGCCATGTGCTCGACGTGCGTGCCGCGGTGATCGCGGCGGCGGTGCACTCCTTCCGACCGGACCTGTTGGTCGTGGACAAGGTCCCGCTGGGCGTCGGGCAGGAGCTGCTGACCACGCTCACCATGCTGCGCGACGACTCTCAGCGCCGTACCTCGGTCGTGCTCGGGCTGCGCGAGATCCTGGACGACCCCATCACGGCGGTCCGAGAATGGACCCGCTCCCAGAGCACACAGGTCATCGAGAACTTCTACGACGCCATCTGGGTCTACGGCGACCGCCAGGTGTACGACCCCGTCGTCGAGTACGGCCTGCCGCCCGAGGTGGCGAGCAAGGTCTCCTACACCGGGTATCTGGCCGACGACCGCGACGCAGGTCTGCTCGTCCCCCCGGGGGATCCGTTGGTTACTCCACCGGTGCCCCCCCAGCAGCCCTATCTGCTCTGCATGGTGGGTGGCGGGCAGGACGGGTTCGAGCTGTCACGCGCCTTCGTCCGGACAGCACTGCCCACCGGATACCTCGGAGTCGCGATCTGCGGACCGTTCATGCCGCCCGGCGAGCGGCGTCAGGTCCACGTCGCCGCCGCGGCACGACCGGACATGATCGTGTACGACTTCGTCGCTCCGGTCGAGCCGTTCCTCCAGGGAGCGACCGCGGTGGTCTCGATGGCGGGATACAACAGCGCCTGTGAGATCGTCGCTTCCGGTCGGCGTGCGCTGCTCGTGCCGCGGACCTGGCCGCGGCTGGAGCAGCGGATCCGTGCCGAACGCCTCGCGGAGCTGGGACTGGTCGACGTGCTGCCGGCCGACCAGCTGGGTGGCGGGCGGCTCGCGCAGTGGCTGTCGGCGGCCGTCGCCGAGCCGGCAACCACCACCGCACGAGAGGCCCGAGCCGCAATCGACACCGGCGGCCTGCACCGCGTGCCCGAGCTCGCCGCCGAGCTGATCGACCGTCGTGCCGCCGAGAGGCTGAACCATGCGGCGGCCTGAGCCTGTGGCGCGGGCCGGTCGCGTCGGCTACGTCCTGAAGATGTATCCGCGCTTCTCCGAGACCTTCGTCGTGACTGAGCTCATCCAGATGCAGCGGCTCGGCATCGATCTCGAGGTCTTCTCCCTCCGGCCCCCGACCGACGGGCGCTTCCACGCCAGTCTGGCCGAGCTGCGGGCGCCGGTCACCTATCTGGACTACTCATCGCTGCGCGCCAGCGAGCTGTGGGAGCTGCTGCGGCGGGCCGGCGCACAGTTCGGCGATCTGGGTCTACAGCTCCGCGACCTGCTCAGCTCCGACGTACGCGACGTCGCCCAAGCCCTGGAGCTGGCCCGGCTGGTGCGCCTGCGCGGGCTCACCCATCTGCACGCACACTTCGCCTCGGTCTCCGCGGACGTGGCCCGGCTGGCGGCCCGGATCGCCGGAATCACCTACAGCATCACGGCGCACGCGAAGGACATCTTCCACGCCGATGTCGACGCCGCCGCGCTGCGCAGGAAGCTCCGGGACGCCAGCGATGTGATCACGGTCAGCGACTTCAACCTCTCGTTCCTGCGCAGCCACTTCGGGGCTGATGCGTTGCGCGTCCGTCGCGTCTACAACGGCTTGGATCTGCCCACCTTCGGTTGGAGCGACCCCGCCCACCGGGCGCCCGTGATCGCGGCGGTCGGGCGATTGGTCGAGAAGAAGGGCTTCGCCGATCTGCTCCGGGCCGCAGCGCTGCTCCACCGGTCCGGCTGTGAGTTCCGGATCGATCTCGTGGGATCCGGTGACCAGGAGGAAGCGCTGCGCGCACTCCGTGACGAGCTTGGTCTGGGTGATCGGGTCCGGTTCCTCGGACCACTGCCGCAGGACCAGGTGATCTCCGTGGTTCGCGAGGCGGCGGTGCTCGCTGCCCCCTGCGTCGTTGCCGAGGACGGCAACCGGGATGGTCTGCCTACCGTGTTGCTCGAGGCCATGGCTCTGGGAACCCCCTGCGTGGCCACGCCGGTCACCGGCATCCCCGAGGTAGTGACCGATGGCCGGACCGGGCTGTTGGTGGGTGAGCACGAGCCCGAGGCGCTGGCGAAGGCGATCGACCGCCTGCTCGGCGACGCCGCGCTGCGGACCCGGCTCTCCCGTTCGGCGCGGGCCCTGATCGAGTCCGAGTTCGACTCCAGCCGGCAGGCGGCCGAGGTGGCGAAGTCCTTCGGCCCGGCGGGCGATGTTCCGGTGCACGGCCCACCGGAGCGCGTGTCGGTATGAGGATCGCGTACGTCTGCACCGACCCTGGCATTCCTGTGTTCGGGAGCAAGGGTGCCTCCATCCACGCGCAAGCTGTGCTCAAGGAGCTCTTCCGCGCGGGGCATGAGCTGCACCTGCTGACCCCGCGGCCCGGCGGTGAGCCACAGGTGCCCATCGCCGTACACCAGCTGCCGGTCGTGGGGGGCGGTCCAGCCGCCGAGCGGGAGCGCGCGGCCCAGCGCAGCGATCAGGCGGTCGCCGCCGTGCTGGACGAGCTCTCCCCGGACCTGGTCTACGAGCGCTACGCGTTGTGGGGCCGCACCGCCACCGCGTGGGCCGCTCGTACCGGGATTCCCTCGCTGCTCGAGGTGAACGCGCCCCTGGTGGCTGAGCAGCTCCGATTCCGCGAGCTCGTCGACGTCGACCGAGCCCACGCGGTCAGTCGTGCGGCGCTCGGCGCAGCATCGGCGGTGGTCTGCGTGAGCGACGCCGTGGCCGACTGGGCTCGCACCGTCAGCCGGCGACCGGATCGGGTCTTCGTGATCCCGAACGGGGTCGACGCCGAACGGATCCGGCCGAGCCGCGCCCCGGTGACGCCGGCGACCGGTCCGCCCTTCACCGTCGGCTTCGTCGGCACGCTCAAGGCTTGGCACGGTGTGGAAACCCTGCTCGCGGCATTCGCGCAGCTGGCGGTCGGCGGCGACGGCTGGCGCCTGCTGGTGGTCGGCGACGGTCCGTTGCGCTCCGCACTGGTGGGCCAGGCGGTGCAGTCGGGCGTGTCATGCCAGGTCGAGTTCACCGGAACGCTGCCGCCGGGCTCGGTGCCGGCTCACCTGCAGCGCATGGACGTCGCCTGCGCACCCTACGGCCGTGAGGGGACCGCCTACTTCTCCCCGCTCAAGGTGTATGAGTACCTCGCTGCCGGGCTGCCGGTGGTGGCGAGCGCCGTCGGTCAACTGCCGGCAGCCTTGGACCACGGGGAGCTCGGGAGGCTCGTGCCACCTGGCGATGTGGCGGCGCTGGCTCGGACGTTGGCCGAGGTTCGCTCCGACATCGCCTGGCGGCAACGGATGCGCACCCGGACGCGCGACGCCGCGGTGACCCGACACAGCTGGCGCGGGGTCGTCGAGCAGTCGCTCGCACTCGTCCGCCAGCCGGTGGTCAGGACGGCGTGATGGGCTCGCCTGACTCGCTGGCCAAGGCCTGGCCCGGACTGCGGCGTACCATTCGGCGGTTCCGGTCGCACATCATCGCTGAGCGGAAGCTGCTCATCCTGGGCACCCTGATGATGTTCGCCGGGACCGCGATGCAGCTGCTGGAGCCGTGGCCTCTCGCCTTCGTGCTGGACGCGATCGTGGGTGATCCGCGGCTGGATCTCAGTGGGCCGCTGGCCGGCCTCGACAGCCTCGTCGTCCTGGTGGTGCTCTGTGCGATCGCCGTGGTCGTCATCGTCGTGCTGCGGGCGCTGGCCTCCTACCTGATGACCATCTGCTTCGCCCTGGCCGGTAACCGCGTGCTCACCCGGGTACGCGCGGAGGTCTACCGCCACCTCAACGCGCTGTCGATGCGCTTCCATGACCGGAGTCGCACCGGCGATCTGGTCACCCGGGTGACCGGCGACGTGGGTCGCCTGCAGGACGCTCTGGTCACCGCGATCATCCCGCTGGTGGGGAACGTGCTCACCCTGGTCGCCATGGTGGTGGTGATCGCGATCATGGACTGGCAGCTGGCCCTGGTGGTGCTGTTGATCTTGCCGCTGTTCACGCTGAGCAGCAAGCGGCTGGCGACCAAGATCGTCGACGTGTCCCGCGGCCAGCGGTCGGCGGAAGGGGCTCTCGCCTCACTGGCCACCGAGACCCTCAGCTCGATGGCCGTGGTGCAGAGCTACTCGCTGGAAGAGCGCATGCAGGGGCGCTTCGCCGCCAGCAACCAGCGAAGCCTCGCCGACGGGGTCAAGGGCAAGAAGCTCTCAGCCGGCCTGGAGCGGAAGACCGACGTCCTGGTGGGCATCGGGACCGCACTGGTGCTCGCCTTCGGTGCCTTTCGCGTGCTGCAGGGTCAGCTGAGCATCGGCGAGCTGACCGTGTTCCTCACCTACCTGAAGACCACCTTCAAGCCCCTGCGCGACGTCGCCAAGTACACCGGGCGGATCGCGAAGGCGGCGGCGTCGGGGGAGCGGATCGTCGATGTGGTCGAGGAAGAAGTGGAGATCACCGACGGGCCGTACGCGTGGCCGGCTCCGCGGTTCGCCGGCGCGGTCACGTTCCGCGATGTCGAGATGGCGTTCGACCCGGACCATCCGGTACTGCGCGGCATGAGCTTCTCCGTTCCGGCCGGGCAGCGGGTCGCCGTTGTCGGGCCGTCGGGTGCCGGAAAGTCGTCGCTGGTGAGCCTGCTGTGCCGGCTGCGCGACCCCGACGCCGGTGAGATCTTGATCGACAACGAGCCGCTGGCGGCGTACACCGTCAGCTCGCTTCGGGCCCAGATCGCCATCGTGTTGCAGGACAGCGTGCTCTTCGCGACCTCCATCGGCGAGAACATCGCCATGGGTTCACCGGTCTGGGTGGGTCACGACCAGGTCGTCGCCGCCGCTCGGCTGGCCGGAGCGCACGAGTTCATCAGTGCTCTGCCCAACGGCTACCACACGGTCGTGGGCGAACGCGGCTCGACGCTGTCCGGCGGCGAGCGGCAGCGCATCGCCATCGCCCGGGCGGCCATCCGGGACGCTCCGATCGTCATCCTGGATGAGGCGATGACCGGGCTGGACTCCGACACCGAGGCCGAGGTGTCGGCCGCCCTGGACCGGCTGACGGCGGGGCGGACGACGTTCGTCATCAGCCATGACCTCGATGCCGTCCGGGACTGTGACCAGGTGATCTGGGTCGAGCAGGGCCGGGTCACTCGGAGCGGCCATCCTGACCAGGTGCTGGGGCGCCCGCCGGTCCTGCGCGTGGCGACGAGCAGTGACGACGCTCGTCCACGCCGGGTGGCGGCCAGTCCCCGGCGGGCGGCGGCCACCAGTAGCGAGGAGGTTCGTCCCCGCCGGGCGACCCGCGCATGGTGACCCTTCCGCCGCTCACGCGGAGGGGTGTGGTGGTCGATCCCCAGGTCAGGGGCGCCGCCGTTCTCACCGACACCGATGCGCTGGCTGAGCTGCTCGCCGTGACCGACGAGGCGCTGCTTCAGCGGCCCTACCTGCGCTGGAAGCCCGGCACCAGCTGCGTCGCCGCTCTCGAGCTGGCGTCGGGCCCGGCGTACGCGGCCGCCTTCAGCGCTACCGCGAGCGCGAAGCTGGCCAAGACCGTCGAGCAGGCACCGGCCGGATCCGTCCTGCTGGCCGATCAGGACCTCGGTGTCCTGGTGGCCCGGCCGTCGGCGGACCGGGACCTGCCGGCGTTGCGCGACCTGGGCCGCGCCGTGGCGCGTGTAAAGCGCCACCACCCTCGGAGCGCGGCCGGTCGCGCACCGGGCGATGGCGACCTGATCAGTGCGGTGGGACGGATCGAGACGCTGGCGTACAAGCCGTTCCGACGCTGGGTCGGGTCCACCGGCCAGACCGGGTACGTCCTGCGGGCCTACCGACGGGGAGATATGGAGCGAGCCCGCACGGGGCTGAAGACGGCGCGGCGACTGCTCGGGAGGCGGGCTCCCGAACCAGTAGGGCGGTCCCGGGGTCAGGGACTTCTGGTGCAGGCGTGGGTGCCAGGTGAGTCCCTGGATCGGGCACTGGCAGCAGGTGTGGCTTCGGTCGACACGCTGTCGACCGTCGGCCGCACCTTGGCCCGCGTACACCAACACCAGCCTCCGCCGTCCGCAAAGCCCGTCGCCGATGCGACCTTGGACGCCGCTGTCGGGCTGTTGGGGGCGCTCGATCCGGACCTGGGGCGCCGGGCGGCTCGTCTTGCCGCACGGCTGGAGTTGTCCCATCCGGAGGATCAGCAACCCGTCTTCGTGCACGGCGACTTCTCCGTCGACCAGGTCGTCCTCGGGCCGGACGGGCCGGTCTTCTTGGACTGGGACCGCGCCGGCGTCGCAGCGGCCGCGGTCGACCTGGCCAGCATGCGAGCCGCCGGCCTCGACCCCAAGAGCTGGCACCGGGTCCTCGATGGCTACCGCGAGGTACGCCCGCTCCCGCGCGACCTGGTCTGGCATGTCGCCGCTGCCTTGCTGGAGCGGGCTCCTGAGTCGTTCCGTAACGGACATCGTGAGTGGCTCAGCGAGATCGGTCAGCAGCTGGCTGACGTGGAGCAGCTGCTCGGGTGACGACGGCTCTTGGGGCGGTACGCGAGGTGGCGGCCGGCGCGGGCCTGCGCGTGCGACGGGCCTGGCCTCGCTCGGAGGGGCACTTGCTGCTCGACCTGGCTGGTGCGGACGGGTCGGTCGCAGGCCAGTGGTTCGAGGCTACTGACCAGGCGGCTGAGGTCGCCGCGGCGACCTGCGGTGCCCGGTTGCTCGGCAACGGGAGGGAGTCGGCCCGCCTGGTGCTCCAGCCCGCCGGCGCCGACCGGAAGCTGAAGGGACTGGCCGGCCTGCTGACCCGACCGTCAGTTCAGCTGGTCAGCCACCGTCCGGAGCGGCGAGCCGTGGTGCAGCGGTCAGGGAAGTCGCCTGGCTATCTCAAGCTGGTGCCGCAGGGTCGGCTGGCGAAGCTCGCCACCCAGACAGAGCAGGCAGCGCAACTGCCGATGCGCACCGCGCGGGTCCTCGAGGTCGACGAGACGCTGAGCGCGGTGGTCACGGCGCCGCTCCCCGGTCGGCCGCTGCGGGGCTGGCTGACCGGACCGGACGCCGCCGAGGCCTGTCGGCAGGTGGGCCGGACGTTGGCGGTGCTGCATTCACTCGAGCCGGTGGGGTTGGCTTGGCACGGTGCCGCCGAGGAGCGTGCGATCACCGAACGCTGGGAGGGCTGGGCGCGGCGCTGGGGAGTCGGCTCGGCGAGCCTTCTCGAGGACTGGCCCGCACCACGGCTCCCCACACGGCCGGTGCTGGTGCATCGCGACTTCCACGACGGCCAGGTGCTGTTGGACGAGTCGTACGTGGTGGGGTTGATCGACTTCGACCTGATGGCGGCCGGCGACCCCGCGGTGGACGTGGCCAACTTCCTCTGCCACCTGGAACTGCGCGAGCAACAGGGCGGCGCTGCCGCGGCGCCGCTGGTGGCCGCCTTCCTCGACGGTTACCGGCCGTCCCAGGCCGTGCAGCAGGCGCTGCCGTTCTACCTGGCCACCAGTCGTCGACGGCTGACCGCGGTGTACGCGTTTCGCGACACCGAACGTCGCTCGTGAGGCGGCATGCGTCGATCCGCATGGCGGCAGCTCTTGGCACCCATCCTCAGAACGGAACCAGTTTTGCTATTCCCGGGCGCCGCTTGTACGCCTCACCGCAGAGTTGCTGTCAGGACTGCTGTCACCGAGAGCGAGGCCGCGAGCAGGGCTCTCGGGCTATGCCATCCTGGGCGGCGTGGACTCCAGAGCTGACCTGATTGAGGCCGCCCAAGCGGGGTTGCGACCGCACCGGGTAGGCGATCGCCTCTTTGGAGACGTATGCGCAGTCCTTCTCACCGATGCTGGCAATCGTTTCGCCGGTGTCAGCATCGACACAGGCAGCGGCACTGGGTTTTGCGCCGAGCACAGCGCCATCGCTGCGATGGTGACGGCCGGCGAGTATCGAATCGCAGCCATCGTTGCAGTCTGGCGAGACGAGCAAGGGCGGCTTCATGTGCTGCCCCCCTGCGGCCGATGCCGCGAGTTCATGCGCCGAGTGGACTCGGCGAACCTTGACGCACAGGTGCTGCTAGCAGGCAGTCGTTCGGCGCTGCTGCGGGATCTACTACCCGAACACGGCTGGCCCGATCCGGAGGACTGACGAAAGCCTAAGTGGACTTGACCACTGACCTTCGCATAGGCGGCGACTCTACTTCCGCGCGGGGCTCAGTCGGCGAATCCCCCCGTCATGCCCGCGAACGCCTGTCGCCAGCCATCGACGGCTGTCCCAAACCACAGCAGGAGGGCAGAGCCCCAGGCCTAGACGAAGCCAGCCATCGACTCGTCAATCACTGCATTCTCTCGTGATGAGGAGGTCGTTGTGTGGAAGACACTGGTCCGCATGGATGTCGCGGAGGTGCTCGCGATACTGGTCGGCTTTGAGGATGCCGGCTGCTCGGGCTGGGTTGCTGGTGGTTGGGGCGTCGATGCGCTTGTCGGACATCAGACGCGGCCGCATCGGGATCTCGATCTCGCAGTGGATGCAGACGATGAGTCATCCGCACTTGAAGTGTTGGAGCGCAGCGGTTACCGAATAGAGACCGACTGGCGCCCGGTGCGGGTCGGGCTCGTTGCTCCCGGCCGCGGATGGGTTGATCTTCACCCGGTCGTGTTCGGGTCTGACGGACACGGACGCCAGGCCGACAGTAGCGGTAGTCACTTCGACTACCCCTCCGATGGATTCAGTGAAGGTGTGATCGCCGGGCGGCGGGTGCGATGTCTTTCGCTCGAACAGCAACGGCGGTTTCACGAGGGTTACGAGCCGCGTGACATCGACTTGCATGATCTGGCCCTTCTGCGTCGCCTTTCAAGTCCGGAGCCGACGGCCTGACAACCGCGGGCGCGACGATCGGCAAGCCAACGATGGACCTGCTTGTCAACGCCACCGCGCAGTGAGCGACGCTGCCCCTGTGTTGTCGGCTGCGTCTTTCCCCTTCTGGTCGCACCATTGTGTCCGACAGGCCCTGCATTATGTCGGGCCTCAATTAGACTGTGGCCGCCGTCATCCCGGTCCCGCGTCGCCTGGGCGGCGGGCCGAGCACTGGCTCGTACCCGTCGAACCGGGGCTCGAGCGAGCCCTCTCCGCCGGTCAGGTCGGGAAGCTGACGTTGCAGCTCGTGCAGCCTGCCCGCCACGAGGCGCACCTCGAGCCGGGTGAGGTCGCCGACCGCCGTGACCGATGTCAGCTGGGCACCCCAGCGGGTGACGAGTTGTTGGACGGCGACCGCGCCGGAGGTCGGCACCTCGACCAGCACCTGCAGGACCGGTTCACAGACGCGGGTACCGGCCTGTCGGAGGGCCTCGGCGACCACGACGGGTGTGACCTGGCGATAGTCGTACGCGGTGCTGGTCGGACCCCGCCGCGAGGGTGGGCCGTCGGCGACGCTGTACGCGACCTCGGTCAGCGTTACCAGGGCGTCGGTCACGCGCCAGCCGTAGAGGCCGTGTTCGAGCGCACGGCGGAGGTGTCTCTCGATGGCCGCCGTGAACGCCTGAGCATTCTTGAAGAGGTAGAGCGGCATGTCGCGGGCCGCTGCCCGGTTGGTGAACCGTAGCCCCGACCCTGCTCGACTGGGGCTGATGCGCAGGCCGATGGTGGCCTGGTACGGGTTGGTCTCGGTATTGAGTCGTGCTACGGCCGCACCGGTCCGCCGAGGACGTTCGATGTGCAGGACCCCGGCGTCGGCGAACGCGACGTCGATCCCGTACTCCTCGGCCAGGGTCGACCCGAGCACCTCCTGCTGCACCTGCCCGTAGAGCGACACGGTGGGCAGTCCGTCGTTCCCGGTTCGGACGTTGATGAGCGGGTCCTGGTCGGCCAGTTCCGCCAACGCGGCGCGCAGAGCCGGGCCCTGCTCGGCCCACACCGCGGTCACCGACGCCTCCAGGGTCGGCGGGGCGAAGTGGTGCTTCTCGAGGCCATCCGGCCGACCGAAGGTGTCGCCGACGCGGACCTCGGCGAGCCCGTGCAGCCGGCCGATCTGCCCGGCATCCACCCGAGCGGCGCGCATCCACCGTCCCGTCTCGAATACTTCGATGCCCGCCACCTTCCCGACGCGGCCCGCGGGCAGGTCGAGCCGCTGTCGAGGGAGTACTGCGCCGTCGACCATTCGGACGTAGGCGACCTTTTCCCCACCGGCCCCGCGCTCGATCTTGAACACCCGGCCCGACGGCGGCGCATCCAGCTTCCCGCTGGCGGCCGGTAGCAGGGTCTCGATCCCGCGCATGAGATGACCAACGCCGGCTCCGGTGACCGCCGAGCCGGCGTACACCGGGTGCAGGACCCCGGCTCGGATCTGTTCCACCAGCGCCGCACGAAGCTGGTCGGCGGACGCGGGCCGCCCTTCGACGTAGGACGCGAGCAGCGTGTCATCGTGCTCGGCCAGCGCCGCCGCCTGCCGGTCGCGAAAGGCCGCGTCCTGCTCGTTGTAGGCCCGGAAACCGGCGGCACGGCTGCCCGCCTCGGTCACCGTGCCCATGGCCAGCACGTCGGACGTTAGCCGGGTGCGGACCGCGGCCAGGACCGCGCTTGGATCCGCGCCCATCCGGTCGATCTTGTTGAGGAACAGCAGGGTCGGCACGTGCAACCGCTGCAGGGCTCGCATCAGGATCCGGGTCTGCGGCTGGACGCCCTCGATCGCCGAGAGCACCAGCACGGCGGCATCGAGTACGGCGAGGACGCGCTCGACCTCGGCGATGAAGTCCGGGTGGCCGGGGGTGTCGACCACGTTGACCGTGGTATCTCCGACTGTGAACGCCACGACGGCGGCTTTGATGGTGATGCCACGCCGGCGTTCGAGCGCGAGCGTGTCGCTCCGGGTGGTGCCGGAGTCGACCGACCCCGGCTCGTCGACGACGCCCGCGAGGTGCAGGAGCCGCTCGGTGAGTGTGGTCTTACCGGCGTCGACGTGGGCGAGGATGCCCAGGTTGAGCGAACGGGCGGGCAAGCGGGATCCCCTTTGAGTGGCGAGAGAAGAGCTGGGTGTACGCGCATGCCGCTCGCATCGTCTTCTCGCCTCCTGGGGATCAGTGGTCGGACCGTCCGGTCCCGTTACCATACGGCGCGCCGCTCGAGGGCGCCACCGCTTTGTCCCGTCCGGCGCGCCGGCCCGACTCCACGTAGTCCGGTGGAACTATCCGGGTCACAGCTGGGGAAGTCACCGAGGGACCGAAGTCGCCGGTTCCTGGGTCGCCGTAAAGGTTCGGCGGCGTGGTGGGGCGCGGCTATCGTGATTCGCGTGGCTGAGGAGGAATCGAACTTGGCTGACCGCGACGCGATCGTGCGCGTGGCGCTCGACTACTTCGAGGGGTGGTTCGATGGCGACGCCGCTCGCATGGAGCGGACGCTCCATTCCGATTTGGCCAAGCGCTCCCCGGACGACGCTCCTGACCCCGGGGAACTGGAGAAGCTCACGGCGCGGGAGATGATCGAGGCCACGGCGAAGGGGATCGGGAAGACGCGAGATGTCCCTGATCGCGGACTCGAGGTCGAGGTCGAGCACCTGCATCGCGAGATCGCGAACGTGACCGTCCGCTCCGCCGTCTATGTCGAATACCTGCACCTGGTGCGTACGCGCGAGGGATGGAAGATCGTCAACGCCCTCTGGCAGCACCCTTGAGCCCCGAGAAGGCCACGCGATTTCGGTTCGTTACGCCGCGAGCGCAAGCCGTGGCTCGTGCTCGCTGATCTTGGCGAGCACGCGAGCTCGATCTGGTTGAGCCAGGAGGCGTGGATCGGGGTGGACGAGCCGCAGGTTCTGCCAGGTGGCCTAGAGGTGCTCGACGACCCCCGTACTGCACCAGCCGAGCCGTGGAACCGTACCGGAGCCGCAAGAACAGCTTTGTTATCGAAACAATCCCCGTCGGCATCCCTAGATGCCGGAATTATTGCGTTCTGATTACGCGAAGCCCAGCAGCAGCCGCCGAGCTGCATTGGGAACGCCAACCTGCAACGCAACCGTGTTCGGCGGCCCGTATCCGGAGGGTCCGACAGCGCTCATCTGAGGCAAGGGTCGGAAAAGTGCCCGTCCCGTCCAGCCCGAAGGAGTGCTGCGATGTCTGTTTTCCTCACGTTGCGGACCGTTGTGGCAACTGTCGCGGTAGCCGCCGCAACCGCCACCGGCGCCGTCGTCACCGCCCCATCCGCCACTGCCGCCAGTTGCGCCGTCACCTGGGGATCCTTGCCGAAGAGCTCCGTGCCCATGACCGCTCGGCAGATCCGGCACGCTCGGGCCGGACAGCATTCTTGCTTTGACCGGCTCGTCATCGACCTCAACGGCTATGGCACGGCGGCCACCGGCTACGACGTCCGTTACGTCGACCAGGTCACTCAAGACGGATCTGGCCAGGTGGTGCCGCTACGCGGCGGCGCCAAGCTGCAGATCGTGATCAAGGCCCCCGCGTACGATCCCAGCGGCGAGCTGGTGTGGGACTTCGACCGCCCGAATGAAGCCGTGGATGTCACCGGCTTCTCGACCTTCCGCCAGGTCGCCTTTGCCGGCAGCTTTGAGGGCCAGACCACGATCGGGCTCGGTGTGCGGGCTCGGCTACCGATGCGAGTCTTCCGTCTCGATGGGCCTCAGACCGGCCAGCGCATCGTCATTGATGTCGCGCACCATTGGTAGGGTGACGTCGAATGACGGGGGCGGCCTGTCCGCAGCGCTCGACCTCGTCGGCCAGCGTCGGGGCGCTCCTGGTGGTCCGCAGCCTTCTCGACGGCGCCAAGCGTTACGGCGACCTCCAGCGCGAACTCGGCGCACCCACGAACATCCTCGCCAGCCGGCTGCGGGAACTGCTCCGCGCTCGCGGCCGACGGCCGTGATCGGCCTCGGTCATGAGAGAATTTGACTTCTCGACTTGGTCGTCAGAGGACGGGGAGCTCGCGACGCCTGAGCCATGCGTCGAACAGCTCGGTCAACGGCTCGCCGGCGACGGCGGCGCAGTGCGCCTCGAACAGTTCCGTGGTCACCGAGCTGCCGCTGTGTTCGGCGACCCAATGGCGCAGCAGGTCGAAGAAGACCTGATCGCCGACCCGACGACGCAGAGCATGCAGAGTAAGGGCGCCACGTTTGTAGACCCGGTCGTCGAACATGGACGCCGGACCTGGATCGGCGAGCAGCAGATCCTGTCTTTCGGGCCGCAACCGTGCATGATGCCGCTCGGCCCAGGACTGCGCGCTCCGCCGGCCACTGGCTTCCGACCACAGCCATTCGCTGTAACACGCGAAGCCTTCGTGCAGCCAGATGTCGCGCCACTGGGCCAGGGTGACGGCGTTTCCGAACCACTGATGGGCCAGCTCATGGGCGACCAACCGCTCGTGGTCCCAATGATCGGAACAGAAGTTCCGGCCGAAGGTGGACAGCGACTGCGACTCCAGCGGTATCTCCAGATCGTCGTCGGTGATCACCGCGGTGTAGCTCTCGTACGGGTAGGGCCCGAACATCTCGATGAAGGTGTCCATCATCTCCGGCTGTCGGCCGAAGCTGGCCGCGAACGCCGGCGCCGGAAGGTCGGGCGGGCCGTACACCCGCATCAGGACCGGGCCAGTCTGTTCGTACGCCTGGTAGCGACCGATATGCATGGTCGCCAGGTACGGGGCCATCGGTTCGGGCATCGAGGCGAGCCAGGTCCGAGTCGCCCCCCGCCGAGCGGTCTGGGCCGCCATCCCGTTGGTTGCCACGGCGTAATCGGCTGGCGCCTGGATCTGGATCCGATAGGTGGCCTTGTCGTCGGCCCGGTCGTTGCACGGGAACCAGGTCGGGGCGCCGTGCGGCTGTGCGGCGACGATCACTCCGTCGGCCAGCTCTTCCCAGCCGGCTTCGCCGAGATGACGCAGCACCTTCGGGGTCGGGTGACCCGCGTACTTGATCCGTACGCTGAACTGCTGGCCGCCGTGGAGCGGCTGGACCGGGCGCACCCGCAGCCGACCGCCGCGTTGACCGAACTTGGCGGCCGGTGCTGCGTAGACGGACACCTTGGACGCCTCGAGTTCCAAGTCGACCGCGAACGAGGTGAGGTCCTCGTTCGCGATGCAGGTCAAGGTGGCCACTCCGGCCAGCCGGTTGCCGTCCAGCCGATAGTTGAGGTCGAGGTCGTAGTGCTGCACTGAATAGGTGGGGTCGCCGTGGCCGGGTACGTAGGGATCCGTGCCTCTGTCGGTCACGCAGGTTCCTCCCAGGGTCCGATGGGGTTGCCGAGCCAGCGGGTGCCACTGGGCACTTCCTCGCCGCGCATCACCAGTGACGCAGGTCCGATCGTGGCATGATGTCCGATCGTCGCGGCTGGCAGGATCACTGAGTTGGGACCAAGGGTGGCGCCGGCGCGCAACACGACCGAGTCCATCACCAGAACGCGATCATGGAACAGGTGGGTCTGAACGACACAGCCATGGTTCACCGTGGCGCCATCACGCAGTTCCACCAGGTCGGTCTCGGGCAGCCAGTAGGTGTCGCACCAGACGCCGCGGCCGATCTTGGCGCCGAGCATCCGCAGCCACACGTTGAGCGCGACCGTGCCGGTCGCCATCGATGCGAACCATGGTGCCGCGAGGATCTCGGTGAAGGTATCGGCGAGCTCGTTGCGCCAGACGAACGAGGACCACAGCGGGTGTTCGCTGCGGCGGTGCCGGCCGACCAGGACCAGCTTGGTCGCCACGCACAGCAGGGCGGCCGCCACACCGGCGACGGCGATCACCGGCCCGGCCAGCAGGACGGCGATCACCGGATGCTGGTCGAGCAAGATCAACAAGGCGGCGGCCGTGGCTGCGTACCAGAACACACCGACCAGCATCGGGATCAGCCGGCCGGTCTCGACCACCCCGCGCAGCACCTTCAGCCGGGTGGGTGGGTCGTAGGTGCGGCTGGGATCCTGCGTTCCGAGCTGGCGGCGCAGCTTCGTCGGCGGGCTGCCCAGCCAGGACGATCCAGGCTTGGCCAGGCCCCGTCGTGGCGCCGCCGACAGCACCGCAACCAAGGCTTGCTTGGGCACCTTGCGGCCCGGCGCGGCCATCCCCGAATTGCCGACGAATGCACGTTTGCCGATCTTGACCGGCTGGACCCGGATCCATCCTCCGCCGAGCTCGTAGCAGCCGATCAAGGTGTCGTCGGCGAGGAACGCGTAGTCATTGACCTGGACGAACTTCGGGATCAGCAGCACCGTCGATGCTTCGACGCCTCGTCCGATCCGAGCGCCCAGCAGCCGCAGCCAGACCGACGTCAAGGCGGCTGAGTACGCCGGAAAGAGCCAGGTGCGTGCCTCGTCGAGGATCCGGAAGGTCGCCCAGATGCTCAGCCCCTGCCACGATCGGACGGGATGGTGGCCGGCGGTCAGCCCGACAGCGAACAGCCGGACCAGGCCCAGCACAAGCAGGGCCAGAGTCGCGTAGCCGGCCAAGGCGGCGACCGGCAGCCAGGGCAGTGCCGCCAGCGCCGCCTGGGCCGGCGAGCCGGCATCGCGGACCGCCGGCAGCACGACCAGGAGAGCGACCAGCACCGACAGCGCGGGCAGCCCGCCGATCAGCAGGGCGACGATCGCGTACGGGGCCCGCCACAGCGGGTGGGCCGGGGCGCGGTCCGACCACGGGCCGCGAGCCGAGGCGGAGGTCTGTTCGGCCGGGGATCCCGACCACGTCTGGCCGGCCGGGATCGACCCGAGGATCAACGAGCCGGGGGCGACCTCGGCTCCGTTGCCGACATCGGCTCCCGGCCCCAGCGTGCTTCGCGCGCCGATCCGGGCGCCGGAGCGGATCCGGACCTCGCCGACGTGCAGCACATCGCCGTCGATCCAGCAGCCGGACAGATCGGCTTCGGGTTCGACGTCGGCGCCGTCGCCGATCTTGAGGAGGCCGGTGACCGGCGGGACGGTGTGCAACTGGACGTCGCGGCCGATCCGGGCACCGAGCAACCGCGCGTACCAGAGCAGCAGCGGGGCTCCGCTGACCGAGACTGCGGCCAGCTCATCGGAGATCCGGTCGGCGAGCCAGATCCGTAGATGGACCTTCCCGCCGCGCGGGTAGCGACCGGGGGTCAGTCCGCGCAGCACGAACCGGATCAGCCCGGCGGCGAGCAGCATCCGGCCCGCCGGCAGGAGCAGCAGCGCCACGGCCGGCCCGATCAGCCACCAGGAGACGACCGGGAGCCAGGCCAGCGCGAGCAGATCGTGCGCGATCCGTGAACCGAGCGCAAGCCAGGTCAGCCAGCGAAGACCGCGCAACCCGCGCAGCGGCAGCAGCGCTACCAGCTGACCGGCCTGGGTCTTCGGCCGGATCGGTTTCACCCGGCGGTCGGTCTTGGCCACGGTGCCCGACAGCTCGTCCAGGCAGGCGGCCAACGCAGCGATCGTCGGGTGAGCGTAGACGTCGCCGACCGCGACCTCCGGGAAGCGCTCCCGGAGCCGGCCGACGACCTGGGCCGCGGTCAGCGATCCGCCGCCGAAGTCGAAGAAGTCGTCGGTCGGTGAGGTCACGTCGGCGCCCAGGACGTCGTGCCAGATCTGGGCGATCCAGCTCTGCCGTTCGTTCAAGCCGGTGGCCGCCGGTGCCGATCCCGGCAGCGGCCACGGCAGAGCGTCGCGGTCGACCTTGCCTGAGGTACGGGTCGGCAGATCCGGTACCACGGCCAGGCGTGGCACCAGCGCGGCGGGCATCCGAGACCGCAACAGCTCGAGGGCGGCGGCGGAGTCGTAGCTGGAATCGACGGTGAGATAGCCGATCAGAATCTTGTTGCCGGAGGCGGTGGCGCGGACCGCGGCGGCGGCGCCGACCACACCAGGGAGTCTGAGCAACTGGCCGTCGATCTCACCGAGCTCGATCCGGCGGCCACCCAGCTTGATCTGGTCGTCGGCCCGGCCGAGGAAGATCAGTCCGGCCGGGTCGTTGCGGACCAGATCCCCGGAGCGGTAGGCGCGGGGCCAGCCCAGGGTGGGCATCGAGGCGTACTTCTCGGCATCCTTGGCCGGATCCAGATAGCGGGCCAGTCCAACTCCACTGATGATCAACTCGCCGGACTCACCCGCGGCCACCGGTGCAGCGGCGCCGTCGACCACGGCCAGATCCCATCCCGCCAGCGGCAGCCCGATCCGGATCGGCGCGGTGCCATCGAGCAGCGCGGCACAGGCCACCACCGTCGCTTCGGTCGGACCATAGGTGTTCCAGATCTCTCGGCCGGGGGCCTGCAGCCGGCTGGCCAGCTCGGCCGGGCAGGCCTCGCCACCCATGATCAACAGTCGCACCTTGGACAGCGCCGCCGGTGGCCACAGCGCGACCAGCGTCGGGACGGTGGAGACGACGGTGATGTCGTTGGCGGCAAGCCAGGGACCGACGTCGACGCCGCTGCGGACGAGCGACCGCGGCGCCGGTACCAGGCAGGCGCCGTTGGCCCAGGCCAGCCAGATCTCCTCGCAGCTCGCATCGAAGGCCACCGACAGGCCGGCCATCACTCGATCGCCCGGTCCGATCGGCTCGGCGGGGTGTTGCAGGAACAGCCGCGACTCGGCGTCGACGAACGCGGCAGCGTTGCGGTGGGTCACCGCGACACCCTTGGGAGTGCCCGTCGATCCGGAGGTGAAGATGATCCAGGCATCGTCCTCCGGGGTGGGCGAGCCCGCGGTCGCGGCGGTGCCAGGCTCGACCGAGCGGCCTGGCGTCGCGGCTACGGCGATGGCCAGGTCGTTGCCGACGACCGCCCCCACCTGCGCCTCGCTGAACACCAGCCGCGCCCGCTCGTCCGGGTCGTCGGCGTCGACGGGGACATAGGCAGCGCCGGTGAACAGCACCCCCAGGATGGCGACGTAGAGCTCGGTCGTTCCCGACCGGATCCGCACCCCGACCCGATGACCGCGACCGATGCCGGTTTCGACCAGCCGAGCCGCGAACGCCTCGGCGGCCTCAGCAAGTTCGGCGTACGTCAGGACCTCGACGCCGCTGTCGACGGCCAACGCGTCCGGGTTGTCGGTCGCACTGGCCAGGAAGATGTCCACCAGGGTCCGTGGCTCGGCGGCCTGCGCGCCGGCCAGCAGACTCGGGAGGAGTGTGGAGGCCACCGCCTCATCATGGTGGATGCGGATGAACGGGAGTGATCACCGCCGCGCGGATGAGCGGTCGATCAGGCGGCTGCTTCAGCTGGCAGGGACTTCGGTTTCGACAAAGCTCAGCCCGAACGACGCTACGATGTGGCGCCAGCACGCAGACCGACCGGACTGTATCTGGATTCGACGACGATGCATCGGAGGGTCGGGGTGGGCACGAGAGCTGGATCCGGCAGCGGGGTTGGAACGCTGAAGATGGCTGGCTTTGCGTTGGCCATCGCTGTGCTCACGTCATGCGCTGGCGGTGGAACCATCGAGGTCTCTCAAACGCCATCGCGTTCAGCAAGCGAACTGCGCACACCGACGGTGTCCGTGCCGACTCCCACCAGGTCAGCTACGCGTTCGGAGGTTCCCAGTCCAACTCCGACGAGACCAAGTCCGGAACGCTCATCAAGCCGGCCGACCGAGGAACCGACGCCGACTCAGGAACCGACAGGGACGCGATCGGCGACGGTGGATCCCTCGCGGTCACCGATCCGGCCGGAGACCACTACGACCCAGACCGTCACCGCAGCCCCAGGGACTCAGACAGTGACTGCAGCCCCGAGTCGGTCGACGGTCACCCGGTCCGTGGCTGTCAGCCCATCGCCGAGTGCGAGCCCGTCGCCGTCCCCATCCACGGCTGACGAGCCGGCCGAGGCAAGCGGGGCCTCCTGGTTGTGGTGGGCGCTGGCCGGTCTCGTGCTCGCGGCCGCGATAGCGACGCCCCTTCTCGTGAGGAGACACCGTCGACAAGTCTGGAGGGCTGATTTTGCCGCGGCCGAGCAAGAAGTGGCGTGGCTTGCCCGCGTCCTCGTCCCTGAGCTGGGTCAATTGGGCTCCCTTGATCAGGTCGAGGGCGGCTGGACTGTCGGCGCGACCCGCATAGCCGCCGTCGAGGACAGGCTGACCGGACTCGAGACGTCGGCCCCGGACGACGTCACTCGAACGGAGACACGCACTCTGCGAGATGCAGTACGAGCGTCACGTGGACGCGTGGAGGAACTGCTCCAGTCCGGGGACCCGGAGGCCATCTCCCCAACCCTGAACGAGGTTGCCGCCGGGCTCGAAACAGCCCTGGGCTCTGTGGACTACACAGGGTAGGAGAGCCGCGCGCCCATCAGTCGTCCCTGACTCCCACCACCCCACGAGTCGGCGTCACCACCCTGGCTGGGGTGGTGACAACCACCCCACGCCACGCTGCACTTGATTCGGCAGCCTGAACGAGGCGAAGCCCGAAGGAACGTAAAGACCCATGGCCGACAAAGATGAGGCACCGGTGGATCTGTATGTTGCTGCGTACCAGGACTCCGCCGCCGCAAGAGGAAATCCATGATCACTGTGGGGAACATCATCGACTGGGTAGGTCTGCCGGTCCTGGATCGAGACGGTGCGAAGATCGGTTCCATGGAGGCTGTCTACTTCGACACGGCGACCGATGAGCCCGCCTTCATCACGGTGAAGGTCGGCCTGATCGGCTCGAGTCTCGTCTTTGTCCCCATCGCCGATGCCGTGGTATCGCCCAAGAACATTCGAGTGTCAGTCGACAAGAAGCTGGCCAAGGACGCCCCATCGATCGAGACGGATGGGCAACTTGAATCGGGCATGGAGCCTGCGGTGTTCGAGCATTACGGACTTGCCTACTCGCAGGGCGCTTCGGGCGAGCGCCGATTGGGCCGCCGCTGAGCTCGGGTCGAAAGACCTGTGTCCGAGGGGGGACTTGAACCCCCATGCCCCGCAAAGGGCACTAGCACCTCAAGCTAGCGCGTCTACCTATTCCGCCACCCGGACGCCGCTGCCAGTCGGCTGGCAGCGCCCCCGAACTATAGCAACCGGCCGGGAAGTCAGCCGGTCCTTTGTACGCGCGACGCGGTGGGCGAGGATGGCCGGGTGACTGCGTCCTACCGGCCCGAGGCCGAGGTTGTTGAGATCTGCCGGGACCTCATCCGCATCGACACCTCCAACTTCGGTCCAGAGCCCGGTCCGGGCGAGCGAACGGCGGCCGAGCGAGTGGCTGAGCTGCTCGACGAGGTGGGGATCGAGAGCGAGCTGATCGAGCCCGAGCCACGGCGTACATCGCTGGTCGCACACTGGGCGCCTGAGGGCGCGGACGAGTCGTTGTCCCCGCTCTTGATCCACGGACACCTGGACGTTGTCCCGGCCAACGCCGACGACTGGTCCGTGCCACCCTTCGCAGGAGAGATCGCCGACGGCTGCGTGTGGGGCCGCGGGGCGGTCGACATGAAGGACTTCGACGCGATGCTGCTGAGCGTCGTCCGCGCCCGGGCTCGCGCCGGCGCGGCTCCCCGACGGCCGATCCGGATGATCTTCACCGCCGACGAGGAGGCCGGCAGCGGGCTCGGTGCCCAGTGGCTGGTCGATCACCGGCCGGACGTTCTCGAGGGCTGCGAGGAGGCGATCGGCGAGGTCGGTGGCTTCTCCCTCACGGTGCACGACGACCTGCGGCTGTACCTGATCCAAACGGCCGAGAAAGGGATGGTTTGGCTCGACCTCATCGCCGACGGCCGCGCGGGACACGGCTCGTTCCGCAACGATGACAACGCCGTCACCGAGCTGAGTGCGGCCGTGGCCCGGATCGGCGCCTACGAGTGGCCGGCCAAGATCACCGACGCGCAGCGAGCCTTCCTGGAGGCGGTCTCCGAGGCCTTCGGCATCGAGCTCGATCCTGACCGGGCGGAGGAGACGCTGGCCCGGCTGGGCAGCATCGCCCGGATGGTGGGCGCCACGATGTCCAACACGGCGAGCCCCACCATGCTGTCGGCCGGCTACAAGCACAACGTCATTCCCGGCCGCGCCACGGCGGCCATCGACGGGCGATTCGTGCCGGGCGGCGAGGACGAGTTCTTCGCGACCATCGCCGACCTGCTCGGCGACAAGGTCCGCTACGAGGTGCAGACCCGGCAGCCGGCCGTGGAGACTGAGTTCGCCGGGGCACTGGTCGAGGCGATGCAGTCCTGTCTGGCCGCCGAGGACCCGGCCGCGAAGACCGTGCCGTATCTGATGAGCGGCGGCACCGACGGCAAAGCCTGGAGCCGAGCGGGCATCCGATGCTTCGGCTTCACCCCGCTGCGGCTGCCGCCGGAGCTGGATTTCGTCAGCATGTTCCACGGGGTGGACGAGCGAGTGCCGACATCATCGCTCGAGTTCGGGGCTCGAGTGCTGGACCGCTTTCTCTCCGAGGCCTAGTCTTGGTGGCGTAGTCATACTACAGTTGTGGCATGACTCGCGTGCGTGTCAGTACGACGGTTGACCAAGATCTTCTCCGTGAGGCTCGCCAGGTCTTGGCGCCGGCGAATGACGCCTCCGTACTGGAGGCCGCGTTGCTTGCACTGCTCGAGCGGCACCGAGAGGCTCAGATCGATGCGTCCTATGCCGCCTACGACGAACACCCCCTCGACGAGCCCGATGAGTGGGGTGATCTTGCGTCCTGGCGTTCGGCGGCTGCAGCCACATGAGGGCCGTCCCACTGCGCGGTGAGCTGTGGTGGAGCGAACCGCCAGGGATCGGCCGCCGCCCCGTCGTGATCTTGACTCGTGACCCAGCCATTCCTCGGCTCGGACGTGCTCTGGTTGCGCCGTGTACGACGAAGCTCCGTGGGCTGTCGACCGAGGTCATTCTCGAACCGGGCGATGATCCGGTCGGCCGCCCGACCGCGGTCAATCTCGACTCGGTGGAGTGCCTGTCGATAGGCGTACTGGTCGAGCGCGTCGGTCGGCTGAGCGACGCGCGGATGCGCCAGATCTGTGCAGCGCTTGCCGTGGCCACCGGGTGTGGGACCTGATTGCCTCTGTGGTTAAGATCGGCGGCGATGTTAAGCGGTCGGGTGACGTACCAGGTCGAACGGTTCCGGTTGAGCCCGCACCTGTCGCGCAAGGCCGTCCGCCAGTTGCTGGCCGAGCATGCCGAGTACGGCGGCTGGGAGCTGGCCCGGATGCGGCGCTATCGGGACGGAACCCGCGACGTCTGGATCCGCCGCAAGATCATCCGGGCGATGCCCACCGTCTCCTAGCGGCCGGCAGTTGACCGCGGCTCGCCGCGGTAGCTGCCGAACGACCACAGGTTCCCCTCCGGGTCGACAACCTTGATCTCGCGGTTCCCGTAGTCCTGATCCACCGGCGGGCTGACATCGGCGCCCGCCGCCTTGGCCCGCTCGTAAACGGCGTCGACGTCCGCGGTCACGACGTACGCGCCGAACGTGCCGGGTTCGCGGCTCCACTCGCCGTCCGGCTTGTGCGATCCGAGCATGATGCCGCCACCCTCGGGCCAGTCGAGCTGCGCGTGCGTCACCCGGTCGCCGTCGGCGTAGACGGCGGTCTTCTCGAAACCGAACGCGCTGACGTAGAAGTCGATCAACGCCAGCGCGTCGCGCGCTTGCAGTGTCGGCCAGACGGTCGGGACAGGCAGGTTGTCAGAGTTCGTCATGGCTCGAGTCTGCGCCGGTCAGAGTTCCGGCGGCTTGGAGATTTCGGCGTTCCTCGGCGATCCAGGCGGTCGGGCTCAGGCCGACGTACTGGGTGAAGTCGCGGTCCAAATGGGACTGGTCGTAGTAGCCGCAGTCAGCCGCGACAGCTGCGAAGTCGGGACGTACGCCGCGGCGCACGCTGGCCGTGATCCGCTGCCGGGCGTACCCGAACCGCATCAGGCGGCTCACCTGCTTGGGCGGCAGGCCGACCTCACGCCCGAACAGTGTGGTCAGCTGCCGGGAGCTGAGTCCGACATGAGCCGCGAGGCCGTCCATCGACCCGGTGCCACGATGCCTCGCCATCCAGACCCAAGCCTCGCGGACCTCGGTCCGTACCGGTGTCCGGCGTTCCTGGGCATCGACCCGCCGGCGCAAGTCTTGCTGGAGCAGCGCGAAGCGTTCGGCCCAAGACGGGGTCTCTGCCAGCCGCTGCTGCAGCCGCGCCGCGCTGTGACCGAGGACGTCAGTGGCGTCGCCGGCCAGCTGGCCGAGCTCGCGGGCCGGCAGGCCGAACAGGGCCCGCGCCGCCAGGGGATGAACGGCGAGCTGAAGACCAGCCTGCTGGACCGGCTGCTCGACGTACGCCGGACGCTGATGCAGGCCACCCAGCAGCACCTCGGTGCGGTAGGCATCCCGGCTCACCAGCTGCGCCGGCGACTCGCCGCTGACGATGGGTCCGGTGAAGGAGTAGATAAAGGTCAGGTACGGCGACGGCAGGCCGCGGTGCACGCCCGGCGTCGGGACGGTGAGGTCGTAGCCCACCGCCGAGGCCACCAGCCCAGGCATCAGCTGCGGGACCTCCAGCCACGCCGTGGCGCCCATGCCGGCTACCGGCCGGTGTTCGGCCCGCCGGACACGTCGTCCAGCGCCGCGGCGATCTCGTCCGGCAGCGTCGTCTCCTCCACGGCCAGCGCGGGCGCGAGCTGGCCGGGCGTGCGGGCGCCGAGCAGGGGAGCGGTGACGGTCGGCGCATCTCGCACCCAGAGCAGGGCGACCTGCAGCGGTGTCAGGTCGAGGCCCTCCGCCGCGCGGACGACGGCCTCCACCACGCCGCGGCTGCGCGGCTCCAGGTACGGCTCGACGAACCAGGCGAAGTGGTCGGTCGCCGCCCGAGAGCCGCGCGGCGTGCCGTTGCGGTACTGGCCGGTCAGCACTCCGCGACCCAATGGTGACCAGGGGAAGAACCCCATGCCGAAGGCACGCACCGCGGGAAGCACCTCGACCTCGGCCCGTCGGGCCAGCAGCGAGTACTCCATCTGAGCGCTGCTGATCGGCGTACGTCCCGGGAACGCGCTCTGCCAGGTCGCCGCCTGAGCGGTCTGCCAGCCGACGAAGTTCGAGATCCCGGCGTAGCGGACGCGTCCGGTGCCCACTGCGTGATCGACGGCGGCCAGCGACTCGTCCAGTGGCGCATCGCCGTAGGCGTGGATCTGCCACAGATCGACGTAGTCGCTAGCCAGCCGCGCCAGCGAGCCGTCCAGGTCGCGAAGCAGGGCGCGACGCGAGGTGTCGACGATCCGCTCGCCGTTGCGGATCACGAACCCGGCCTTCGTCGCGATCACCATCTCGGCCCGATTGCTGCGCTGCTTGATCAGCCGGCCGATGATCCGCTCACTGTCGCCCGCGCCGTACGCGGCCGCCGTGTCGATCAGCGTGCCGCCGGCCTCGAGGAACATGTCCAGCAGGGCGCCGGCCTGCTCGGCGGACGTGTCGCGACCCCAGGTCATGGTGCCGAGGCCGAGCCGGGAAACCCGCAGTCCGCTGGTCCCGACCGGGCGTACTTCCATGATGGGAAACCCTAGTGTCTGTCCTATGAAGGTGGGTCTGAACCTGGGATACCTGGTCGGCTCGGACGATCCCCGAGATCAGCTGCGGCTGACCCGGCATGCCGAGGATCTCGGATTCGACGTGGTCTGGGCGGCCGAGGCATACGGATCCGACAGCCCCACGGTGCTCGCCTGGCTCGCCGCCCAGACGACGAGGATCCACGTCGGGCTCGGCGGTGATGCAGATCCCGGGACGCACCCCCGCCATGGCGGCGATGACCGCGGCCAGCCTGGATGTGCTGACCGGCGGGCGGTTCCGGCTCGGTCTCGGCGTCTCCGGCCCGCAGGTCTCCGAGGGCTGGCACGGGGTGCGGTTCTCCCAGCCGCTGGCGCGGACCCGGGAGTATCTCGGCATCGTGCAGCAGGCCCTGAGCCGGCGAACCCTCGCCTTCAGCGGAGACCATTACCAGCTTCCGCTACCGGACGGACCGGGCAAGCCGCTGAAGCTGAGCATCACTCCGGCGAGTGATCACATCCCGATCTACCTGGCCGCGATCGGTCCGAAGAACCTCGAGCTGGCCGGCGAGCTGGCCGACGGCTGGCTGGCGGTGTTCTTCGCTCCGGGGTACGCGACAGAGCAGCTGGGCCAGATCGAAGCCGGTCGGCAGAAGGTGGGCAAGACGCTCTCGGGCTTCGACGTGGCACCGACCATTCCGCTCGTGGTTGGCGACGACCCGCGGACGTGCGCGGACGCGGTCCGCGCGTACGCGGCCCTCTATCTGGGCGGCATGGGCAGCCGGCAGCAGAACTTCTACAACGCGCTCGCCGTGCGGATGGGGTTCGAGGAGGCCGCGGCGACGGTGCAGGACCTGTTCCTGAGCGGTCGTCAGCGCGACGCGCGGGGGGCGGTGCCGTACGAGTTCATCGATGAGACCTCGCTGCTGGGCGACCGTTCGCGGATCGCTGAACGGCTCCGGGCTTTCTCCGACGTTGGCGTCACCACCTGCTCCGTCATGCCCTACGGTGATTCGGTCGAGGAGAAGCTCAACGCGCTGACGGCGGTCGCCGAGGCGCTGGAGGTGGCCGCAGTCGGTGACTAGTCGCCCTACGTGGTGGCCGCACTTTTCCAGCACCCTGCGCTCGACGGCCCTGACCGCCCGGCTCGGGCTGATGCTCGGGATCGGGTTCGGGATCTGCTTCCTGACCGGCCTGCTCAGCTACTACCAGTACGCCCCGTGGGCGTGGCTGCCCACACCGACCGCGCCGGTGTGGGGTTACCGGGTCACCCAGGGGTTGCACGTGACCACCGGCATCGCCTGCATTCCGCTGATCTTCGTCAAGCTCTGGTCGGTCTACCCGAACTTCTTCCGCTGGCCGCCGTTCCCCTCGGTCAAGCGGACCGTGGAAAGGGTCTCGCTCGCCCTGTTGATCTCCAGCAGCCTGCTCCAGCTGTTCACCGGGTTCTGCAACGTGCTCGGCTGGTACCCGTTCCGGTGGGACTTCATCGTGGTCCACTACGCCCTCGCGTGGGTCGTGATCGGCTCCGTGCTGCTGCACGTCGGGATCAAGCTGCCCGACATCAACTACGGGTTGCGGGCGAAGCTGCCCGAGGCCGACGTCCTCACCGAGATCCCGTGGAACGAGAACCCGGACTCGCACAGCAATGCCGGAGATATGCCGGCACCGCCCACACCCGGCATCTCGCGACGCGGCCTGCTGGCCGTCGTCGGCACCGGCCTCGGTCTGGTGGCCATCACCGTCATCGGTCAGGCCCTGACACCGCTGGAACGGATCGGGCTGCTGGCCCCCCGGCAGCCCAGCCGCGGGCCGCAAGGGCTGCCGGTCGGCAAGACCGCCGCGGAGGCCCAGGTCGGCGAACTACCACCTGACTGGCAGCTCGAGGTGGCCGGGCCGCAGCCGTACGCGCTCAGCCTGGCCGATCTCGAGGAGCTCGCGGTCGCCGAGGAGCAGCTGCCGTTCGCCGCGAACGAGGGCTGGAGTGCCACGGTGCACTGGCGGGGGGTGCGACTGCTCGACCTGGTGCAGCGGGCCGGCGGCACGGCGTCCTCGCAGGTTCGGGTCCTTTCGCTCGAACCAAGGGGACCGTTCAACAAGTCGCTGGTCGAAGGCGAGCAGCTGTCCAAAGCGCTGCTGGCCACCCATCTCAACGGAGAGCGGATCAGCCTCGACCACGGCTATCCACTGCGGCTGATCGTGCCGAACCGCTCCGGCCTGTTCAACACCAAGTGGCTGACCAAGATCGAGGTCCTGTCATGAAGGCCTGGCGGTTGATCTTGGCGATCGGCGGGATCGTGCTCGTGCTGTACGGCGCCGGCAAGATCTTCCTGAGCGTGCCTCCGGCGTACCTGGTGCTGCTCGGCGCCTGGCTGGTCGGCCTGCTGCTCATCCAGCACGGACTCGTCTCGCCGCTGGTGGTCACGGTGAGCTGGGCGCTCCGTCGTGTGGTGCCCGACCGCGGCCGCCGCTTCCTCCAGGCGGGGTTGATCCTGGCGGCGATGGTGACCGCCGTCGCGATCTTCCTGATCGCCCGGCGCGGCACGCAGCCTCCGGCCAAGGCCTTACTGCTCCAGAACTACGGAGCCAACCTCCTGGTGTTGCTGGGCATCATCGCCGGTGCCACGTTGATCGCGTACGCCGTGCGCGTGGCGCGGGATCGGACCGGTTCGCGGAGCACGGGTGAGCTTGGACACTAGGGTCCCGGAAGCGGCTCCAGCACGCCGGTGAGCAGCAGCACCGCGACCGCGGCGGCGAGGACCAGCCGGTAGATCACGAACGGCAGGAAGTTGTGGGTGCTGATGTAGCGCAGCAGCCAGGCGATCACCGCGTACCCGATCACGAACGAGACGACGGTGGCCAGGATGATCGGTCCCCAGGCCGCCTCGACCGGGTCGTTGGCGACGTCGGTCAGCTTGAACAACCCGGAGCCGACCACCGCCGGGATGGCCAGCAGGAAGGCGTACTTGGCTGCGGCGACCCGCTGGTAGCCCATGGCCAGTCCGGCGGCGATCGTCGCGCCGGACCGGGATACGCCGGGAATCAGGGCCAGCGACTGGGCGAACCCGAAGATCACGCCGTGCCGCCAGGTCAGCGACTCCAGCGGGCGCTCGTTGCGCGCATACCGATCGACGATCCCGATGATCACGCCGAAGCCCGCCAGCATCGCGGTGGTGATCCACAGGTTCCGGACACTGGTGTCGATCACGTCCTGGAAGAGCACCCCCAGCACGACGATCGGGATCGAGCCGATGATCACCAGCCAGCCCATCCGCGCCTCTGGGTTGTCCCGGGGCACTCTGCCGACCAGCGACTTCGCCCAGCTGGTGATGATCAGCCAGATGTCGCGGCGGAAGTAGATGATCACCGCGCTCTCGGTGCCGAGCTGGTTGATCGCGGTGAACGCCGACCCGGGATCCTCACCGCCGAAGAACTGGCCGATGATCGCCTGGTGAGCGCTGGAGGATATCGGCAGGAACTCGGTGAGTCCCTGCACGATGCCCAGTACCAGGGCTTCAAGCCAACCCATCACACCTTCTTTCGTCGTCCGGCCATCCGCCCGAGCACCCGGGACACGGTACGGGGTCGGCGCCGTCGTGCTGAACTTGCCGGGTGACCATCCACTCGTCCCACCCGTTCGCGACACCGGACTCGGATCGCGCCCCGATCCGGCGGTTCCGTGGCCGGATGCCGTCGGCGGTGAGCGTCTGGGCGGCGGCCGATTCGACCACCCGGGCCGGCTGGACCATCTCCTCGTTCCTGGTGGCCGACGGAGAGCCGGCGGAAGTGCTGGGCATCCTCGACGAGGACTCCGCCCTGGCGGACCTGCTGGCGGCCGGCGGGACCAGGACCTTCACCGTGAACCTGCTCGGCGAGCAGCACCGGCAGCTGGCGGATGCTTTCGCGGGTGTGGCGCCGGCGCCGGGTGGCCCGTTCACTGTTGGCCGATGGAACGACTCTGAGTGGGGCCCGGTGCTGTCGGACGCAACGGCCTGGCTCGGCGCCCGGCTGCTAGCCACGCCCGATCACGCTGGTTGGGGTCTGCTGGTCCGCGGAACCGTCGGGTACGTCGAGATCGCCGACGATCCGTCCCCCGCGGAACCCCTTGCTTACCTGCGCGGCCGGTACACCACCGTGACCGGTCGATAGCCTCTTCGCTGATGACCACTGTCCTGCTGATCCGCCACGGGCGTACGGCGGCGAACACCGAAGGAATCCTCGCCGGGCGTTCCTCCGGCGTCGTATTGGACGCCACCGGAACGGATCAGGCCCTCCAGGTCGGCCAACGGATCGCTGGGGTGCCTCTTCGCGCCATCGTGACCTCACCGCTGCGGCGCTGTCGGCAGACCGCTCAGGCCTTGGCGAACGCCCGTCCGGACGGCTGCCCGGTGCTGGTCGAACAGGGTCTGGTGGAGTGCGGCTACGGCGAATGGACCGGCAAGTCGTTGCGCGAGCTCAGCAAGGACAAGCTCTGGGCCGCGGTGCAGCACCAGCCGTCGGCGGTGCGGTTTCCGGGCGGCGAGTCCATGGCGGAGATGGCGACGCGGTCCGTGGCGGCCGTCCGAGCCTGGGACGCCAGGCTCGCGGCCGAGCACGGGGCGGGAGCGGTCTGGGCCGCGGTCTCGCACGGCGACCCGATCAAGGCGATCCTCGCCGACGCACTCGGCATGCACCTGGACAGCTTCCAGCGCATCGTCGTGGACCCGGCCTCGATCTCGATCATCCGCTACACCGCCGCCCGGCCGTACGTGATCACCCTCAACTCGACCGACGTCGATCTCGGTCGGCTGCTCAGTCCGCCCCCGAAGAGCCGGAGTCGGCGGCCGGCGCCGGAACCGGATGCCCAGGTCGGAGGCGGCTTGGGCGCCTCCGACGCCGTGGTGACCTAGTGCCGGAACGAGGGGACTTGTTGCTCGGAGTGCATCGCACGCCCCGTTAGTCTTTAAGGCATGGCCATCCTCGTTCATCGCTACGACGCGCCCGACCGCTTTGTCGCCGGGACCGTCGGCCAGCCGGGCGAGCGCGCGTTCTTCCTGCAGGCCCGTGAGGGCAACCGGATCACCAGCGTCGCCTGCGAGAAGCAGCAGGTCTCGGTGCTCGCCGAGCACCTGGACCGGGTTCTCAACGAGGTGCTGCGCCGCGGCGCCGGGGAGGTCGACGTGCCACCGGCCTCGACCACCGCCCGTGACGTGGACCCGCTGGACGCGCCGATCACCGAGGAGTTCCGGGTCGGCACGATGACCATCGCCTGGGATCCGAGCATCGACCGGATCGTGATCGAGCTGTTCTCCAACGTGGACACCGACGAGGAGGAGCCGGCCGAGGAAGAGGCCGCCCCGGTCGAGGTGGAGTCCGACGAGATCAACGCCGACGAGGTGTTCGTCGTGAAGATCACTGCGTCGTACGCGCGCGACTTCGTGGCCCGCGCCCAGGCGCTGGTCGCGGCCGGCCGGCCGCCGTGCCCGTTCTGCCTGCAACCACTGGACCCGAGCGGCCACATCTGTCCGCGGGCCAACGGATACCGCCGGCCCCTTTTTCGCTGACGAACCCGCTCCGCCGATCGACGCCTTGACTCATCCCGCTCTCACCGCCCAGCTGGGCGAAGGCGAGCTCACGCTGACCGGACGGCTGCTGCAAGCGTCGAACGCGACGTTCCTGGCCGAGCTGGCGACCCCGGGCGGGGTCATCGAGTGCGTCTACAAGCCGGTCGAGGGGGAGCGGCCGCTCTGGGACTTCCCGCATCGCACCCTCGGGTACCGGGAGGTGGCCGCGTACGAGGTGTCGCGGCTCGGGGGCTTCGACTGCGTACCGGTCACGGTGTTCACCGACGGGCCGCTCGGCCCGGGGTCGCTGCAGGTCTGGGTCGAGGCCGAGGAGGAGGCGACCGGAGCGCTGATCGACCTGGTGCCCTCGTCCGCCGTGCCCAGGGACGGCTGGTTCGCGTGCGTGCAGGGGCTGGACTCCGACGACCGGCCGGTGACGGTGATCCACGCCGATGTGCCGGCGCTGCGACGGCTCGCCGTCTTCGACGTGCTGATCAACAACGCCGACCGGAAGGGCGGGCACATCCTGGGCAGCGGACCGCTGGTCTTCGGCGTCGACCACGGGGTGAGCTTCCACACCGACCACAAGCTGCGCACACTGCTCTGGGGCTGGGCCGGAGCCGAGCTGAACGAGACCGAGTTGGCGGCCGTACGCCGGGCGCGGGACTGCGCCCCCGACCGGCTGAGGGAGCTGATCAGCGAGCGGGAGGTGGCGGCCTTCGTGCGGCGGGCCGATCTGCTGCTGCACCGGCAACGGCTGCCGCGCGCTCGCGGCGAGTGGCCGTCGATTCCCTGGCCGCCGTTCTGAACAGAACAAAAGCAAGGGGGACGACCCCCTTGAACCCCCGCCGGGCGCGCCGGGCCGAACGAAGCGAAGAGCCGCGCCCGGAAAGAGCCCCTCGATAGGGTGGCGGCCATGCAGGCCTGGACTTCGCGCCCCCTGCCGTTGCTCCCCGAGCCTGCGATCCAGCACCGGGTGCAGGCGTTCGACACGCTGCGGCAGCGGTTGGTCCCGGTCGGGCCGCCGAGCGGCGTCGCGCGGATGTACGTCTGCGGCATCACTCCGTACGACGCGACCCATGTCGGCCACGCCAACACCTATGTCGCCTTCGACCTGTTGAACCGGATCTGGCGGGACAGCGGCCTGGACGTGCGGTACGTGCAGAACGTGACCGACGTCGACGACCCGCTGCTGGAGCGGGCGGAGCGGGACGGCGTCGACTGGTCCCAGCTGGCGGTCCAGCAGACCGACCTGTTCGCCGAGGACATGGCAGCGTTGAACGTGCTGTCCCCCGAGCACTTCGTCGGGGCCGTGGAGTCGATCCCGCTGGTCGTCGAGCTCATCCAGCGGCTTCGCGAGCGGGGGGCGGTCTATCCCGTCGAGGACCCCGACTACCCGGATCTGTACTTCGCCCAGGCCACCGATCTCGAGTTCGGTTCGCTGTCGAAGCTGCCCGCGGCCGCGGCCCGCGACGTCTTCGCCGAGCGTGGCGGGGATCCTGACCGGCCCGGCAAGCAGGCGCCGCTGGACTGCCTGGTCTGGCGTCAGGCAAGACCTGGCGAGCCGGCGTGGGACTCGGTGCACGGAGCGGGCCGACCGGGCTGGCACATCGAGTGCACCGCGATCGCGCTGGACCTGCTCGGCCCTGACTTCGACGTGCAAGCCGGTGGCACCGACCTGGTGTTCCCGCACCACGAGATGTGCGCGGCCGAGGCCCGGGTGGCGAGCGGCCGGCCGTTCGCCCAGGCGTACCTGCACAGCGGGATGGTCGGCCTGGACGGGGAGAAGATGTCCAAGTCGCGCGGCAACCTGGTCTTCGTCTCGGCGCTGCGCCGCTCCGGCGTCGACCCGATGGCCATCCGGCTGGCGCTGCTGGCGCACCACTACCGCGACGACTGGGAGTGGACCGACGAGGTACTGGTAGCGGCCGAGCAGCGGCTCGAACGTTGGCGAGGGGCCGTTCGACTCGGAGCAGGGCTGTACGCCGAGGAGATACTGACCCAGATGCGCGCGGCGCTGGCCATCGATCTCGACGCACCGACGGCACTGGCCGCCGTGGACGCCTGGGCCGGCGGTTCGATGGCGATGGACAGTGACGACGCTGAAGGCCCTGCCCTCATCGCTCGCGCCTGCGAAGCCCTGCTCGGCGTGACTCTCTGATCCGGAGTAGAGTGAGCGCGACGAGTTGACATCTCGTGCGTGTTCCGGGGTCGGTGCAAGTCCGAACCGGCGGTGACAGTCCGCGACCCGCTTGCCGCCAGCAAGCGGTTGACCTGGTGGAACTCCAGGACCGACGGTGAAAGTCCGGATGGGAGGAACCCGCAGATCTGCCGTCGCGACGCCTTCGGGCGTACCAACGGTCGATCCATCCGCCCCGGCCCGCGTGTGAGCCGGAGGAGTGGGTGATCATGAACATCTCAGAGCTGCTGGCGCAGTTCCTGCAGGCCGAGCTGCACATCGCGGGCTCGACCATCCTGTGGCGGGAGATCGTCGGCAACGGTTTCGGCCTGGCCAGCGCCATCCTCGGGATGAAGCGCCGGGTCGCTGCTTGGCCGGTGGGCATCATCGGCAACATCGTGCTGTTCACCGTGTTCCTGGGCGGTGTCTTCAACACCCCGAACGACCTCAACCTCTACGGGCAGGCTGGCCGTCAGGTCTTCTTCCTGATCGTCAGCATCTACGGCTGGGTCCGCTGGGCCCAGTTCAAGAAGAGCCACGGCGGCGAGGGCGTCGGGGTACGCCCCAAGTGGGCCGGCGCATCCGGCCGGCTGCAGCTGCTGATCGGCGCGGTCGTGATGACCACCGTCTTCTACTTCATCCTCAAGGCGCTGGACTCCTGGGGCCCGCTTCCGGACGCGTGGATCCTCACCGGCTCGATTCTGGCGACGTACGGAATGGCCCGTGGCTGGGTCGAATTCTGGTTAGTATGGATCGCAGTCGATTTAGTGGGCGTGCCGTTGCTGTTGCAGGCCCAGCTCTATCCGTCGGCTCTGATGTACATCGTCTACGGAGTCTTCTGTGTCATCGGTTTCATCTCCTGGCTGCGGATCGAGCGCCGTGAGCGAGACACCGGTGCCCGTCCGGACGGAGTCGCCGATCCGGTAGCCGAGACGGTCGGCTGAATGGACCCTTCCCCCATAGAAGGATAGGTGGTCACTGGCTGCACTGCCCCTGCAGCTAGTGATCCCGCCAGCGGAACTAGGGTGGTCCGCCGTGACGCAGACATCCGGCAAGACCTTCGACGCCCTGTACGCCGAGTTGTCGGCCAAGGTCAGCGCCGGCGAGCCGGGGTCGTCGACGGTGGCCCGGGTCGAGGCCGGAGTGCACGAGATCGGCAAGAAGATCATCGAGGAAGCGGCCGAGGTGTGGATGGCGGCCGAGTACCAGTCCAAGGACGAGGCTGCGGTGGAGATCAGCCAGCTGCTCTATCACCTGCAGGTGCTGATGATCGCCCTCGATCTTGACCTGGACGATATTTACGCCCACCTCTGAGAACGCCCACCTAGGATGAGCGCCGTGACCAGTCCGGATCGGCCTCTGCTCAGAGTCGCGGTGCCCAACAAGGGTGCTCTCGCTGAGCCTGCGGCCGAGATGCTGCACGAGGCGGGCTACGCCCAACGGTCCGACCCCAAGGAGCTGCTGCTGGTCGACGAGGCCGGCGGGGTGGAGTTCTTCTACCTCCGGCCGCGCGACATCGCCGTCTACGTCGGCGAGGGCACCCTCGACATCGGCATCACCGGTCGTGACATGTTGCTCGACTCCGGCGCGCCGGCGACCGAGGTGATGCCGCTGGGCTTCGGGCGCAGCCGGTTCCGGTTCGCCGCCCCCGGCGGGAAGACCATGACCGTCGACGACCTCCATGATCTGAGGTTGGCGACCTCCTATCCCGGCCTGGTGGGGTCCTACCTGAAGGACCGAGGTGTGATCACCCGGCTCATTTCGCTCGACGGGGCAGTGGAGACGGCGATCCGGCTCGGCGTCGCCGACGCGATCGCCGACGTGGTGGAGACCGGCACCACACTGCGACAGGCAGGCCTGGAGCTGTTCGGCGACTCGATCCTGGAATCCGAGGCGGTGCTGATCCGCCGGGCACGGGCCGACGTCCCTGAGGGGCTGCCCCAGCTCGAACGCCGGCTCAACGGCGTTCTGGTCGCGCGCAACTACGTGATGATGGACTACGACGTCAGCGCGGAGAATGTTGCCGCTGCCTGCGGGATCACTCCGGGACTGGAGTCGCCGACCGTTTCGCCGCTGGCCAAGCCTGGGTGGCACGCGGTCCGCGCAATGGTTCCTCGGACCGAAGCGCAGCAGATCATGGACGACCTGTGGGACCTGGGCGCCCGAGCCATCCTGGTCACCGACATCGCCGCATGCCGCCTGTAGCAGTCGAGCCCTTCCTGGCCCGGCCCTATCGGCTGCGGATCCTGGTCGTGGTCTCTGTGACCTTGCTGCTCGTCCTGAGTCTGACGTTCTGGATCGCCATGCCCGCGGAGATCAGGGCACTGTTCACCCTCTCGCAACGGCTGACGCTGGTAGCGGTGCTCGCGGCCCTGCTCCTAGGGACCGTCGCCACGGCGACCAGCTACGTGCGGGCCGATGCGGACGGTCTGCGCTTCCGCAACGGACTGCGAACCCACCAGGTGCCGTGGGCCCGGGTGCACAAGATCCTGCTTCGCCGCGGGGACCCGTGGGCCCAGCTGCTGATCACCCCGGATGACGGCAGCCCCTTCAGTGTCGATCTCGATGCGGAGAGACGCCAGCTGATGGGGATCCAGGCCGGGGACGGCGCACGTGCCGAGCGGGCGGTGGAGGAGCTGCGGCTACGGCACCGGGCCTACCGGGCCAACTCTTAGCGCGATCACTCAATTCCGCGGGACTTGAGCAGTGCCTCGATCTCAGCCAGTTCAGGATCGACCGGTTCCTGCGTACGCGTCGCACCCTTCTTCCTGGCCGGTAGGGCAGGGGCTGCGCCCGAGTCTTTCGCAGCGGATGTGGCCTTGCGGCCCGGGAACCGCTTAGCCGCGATGCCGCCGACGACCCAGAGCACGATGCACAGGCCGAGCGCGGACAGCCCGAACCAGACCGCCGGCGAGAAGATGATCTGCGACGCCCAACTGCCGAGAGCGACCGCTCCGTCCCAGAGCAGCCGCAGCAGTCCGCTGAAGTAGAGCGCGATCGGAGCCAGCGCCAGCCCGACGCCCTGGAGCACCCGGCCTTTGTTCCCGCGTCGCCAGGCGATCCCGGTGATGATCACCCCGATCAGAGTCAGGCCGACGCAGAGGGGAAGGAGGACGGTGTCAATCGCGGGCATGGTTCCACCCTGCCACCGGGGGGAAGGGGTGACGATCAGGGACAGCACCCGCGTGACCCTGGAGTCCTCGGGGAGGATGGGCCCGTGGACCACCGGCGCGATCTCGCACCGTCGCCGTTTCCCGGCGACGACGGGCAGGCCAGCCACGCCACTCGGGCGAGACTCGCGGCTGCGGCCACCGACCCCGCACCCGAGACCTACCTCAGCGCCGTGGCGGCCCTCTGCCTCGACCGGCTGCTGGTTCCGGTCGTGGCGACCGCGACCAAGCTCGGCCAGAGCGTCGGCGGCCTCCGGTCCGACAAGGAGGCGGAGATGGCGGTCGTCCTCCTCGAACTCGAACCCGGCCGGCGAGGGCTGTTGGCGTTCACCGGGTTGGATGCGCTGCGAGCCTGGAATCCCGACGCCCGGCCGGTCCCGGCCACCATCGACCGGCTGGCCCAGACCGCTCAAGCGGAGAACGCCGCCGCAGTGCTGGTCGACGTGGCCGGCCCGCACTCGCTGTCGATCGAGGGTGAGGTCCTGACCGGACTGGCCGCCGGCCGCCGGCTGGTCGAAGTGGGGCCGGCGGAGTTCGGCTGGCTGGTCGCGAACGGCTGAGGTATCCTGGTCGGCGACCGATTCGGCGGTAACGCCGGATCTGCAAGCGGAGACCCGATCTCCCACCCTGTGACAGCCAACGAGAAGTTGCCGGGTTGGTCTGCGAGCGCGATGCCATTTGTCGGCTGCTCGTGGTTTCAGGGTCTCCGCGTGAGCGGGGGCCCTTCGTTCTTCCCGGGCCCGTGCGGCAGGTCCGGGGCCGTGGAGCGGTCGGCACATCACACGATGACCCTGGAGGACTTATCAGCACCGAACCGCGAATCAACGATCGCATTCGCGTCTCCGAGGTCCGGCTCGTCGGGCCGGCCGGAGAGCAAGTAGGAATCGTCCGCATCGAGGACGCCCTGCGCCTGGCTCGCGAAGCCGAGCTGGACCTGGTGGAGGTGGCCCCGATGGCCCGCCCACCGGTGGCCAAGCTCATGGACTACGGGAAGTTCAAGTACGAGAACGACCTGAAGATCCGCGAGAGCCGACGCAACCAGACCAACACCGTGATCAAGGAAATGAAACTCCGACCGAAGATCGACAGCCACGACTACGAGACCAAGAAGGGTCACGTCGTGCGCTTCCTCAAGGCCGGGGACAAGGTCAAGATCACGATCATGTTCCGCGGCCGGGAGCAGTCCCGCCCCGAGCTCGGCTACAACCTGCTGAAGAAGCTGGCGGCCGACGTCGACGAGTACGGGTTCGTCGAGTCCTCGCCCAAGCAGGACGGCCGGAACATGCTCATGGTGCTCGGCCCTCACAAGAAGAAGGCCGAAGCGCGCGCGGAGGTCCGGGCCGAACGAGACCGCCGCGCGGCCGAGCGGCTCGCCGACGCGGAGGCCGAGCACACCGAGCAGGCAGCCCATCGCGCCCAGGCGGCTGCCGAAGCTGCTCCCAAACGACGCCGCGGTCCAGCGGACAATCTCGATCCCGATATCGATCTGAACTGACCAGTAACTCCACCGAAAGATCAAGAACGGACGCACCACCATGCCGAAGATGAAGACCCATTCCGGGGCCAAGAAGCGCTTCCGGGTCACCGGTTCGGGCAAGCTCATGCACCGCCAGGCGGGCAAGATGCACCTGAACGAGCACAAGTCGTCCCGGCGTACCCGCCGGCTGGACGGCGACGCCGTGCTCCAGCCCGGTGATGCGGCCAAAGCCCGCCGACTGCTCGGCAAGCGCGCCTGAGCGCCGAACCAGAGAAGGAGTAGATCGACATGGCACGCGTCAAGCGCGCAGTCAACGCGCACAAGAAACGGCGCGAGATCCTCGACGAGGCCTCGGGCTACCGGGGTCAGCGCTCCCGGCTCTATCGCAAGGCCAAGGAGCAGGTTCAGCACTCGCTCGTGTACGCCTACCGCGACCGCCGCGCCCGCAAGGGTGACTTCCGCAAGCTGTGGATCCAACGCATCAATGCTGCGGCCCGGGCGGAGGGCATGACCTACAACCGGTTCATCTCCGGCTTGAAGGCGGCCGGCATCGAGGTCGACCGCAAGATCCTGGCCGACCTCGCTGTCACCGACTCCGCGGCGTTCGCCGTGCTGGTCGAGAAGGCGCGCGCCAGCGCCCCGGCCGACTCCACTGCCGCCTGAGTACGCCTCGGCGGGCCGGCTCCGGTCGGCCCGCCGGCTGCTCAGGCGCAAGGAACGTGAGAGGTCCGGCCGGTTTCTGGCCGAGGGACGGCAGGCCGTGGCCGAGGCGATGGCCTGTCCCGAGGTGGTGCTCGACCTGTACGTCGCCGAGTCCGGCCAGGACCGGCATGGCGATCTGGTCGCGGCGGCGGAGCGCAGCGGCGTACCCGTCCGGGTCGCACCCGACTCCGCCGTCACCGAGCTCAGCGACACGGTCACCCCGCAGGGGATTGTTGCCGTCTGCGGCGCCATCGACGTCGGCTTGGACGCCGCTCTGGCCGGTACGCCGCGGCTGGTCGTGCTGGCGGACCAGGTACGCGATCCGGGCAACCTCGGCACCCTGATCCGCTGCGCCGACGCCTTCGGCGCCGACGCCGTGCTGGTCAGCGCCGACTCGGTGGAGGCGTACAACCCGAAGACCGTCCGGGCCAGCACCGGGAGCCTGTTCCACCTGCCGATCGTGCTCGGCATCGACGTCGGAGCGGCGGTCGAGGCGGCCCGAACGGCGGGCCTTGCCGTGCTCGGAGCGGATGGCGACGGCAGCGACACCCTCGACAGCCTCGATCGGTCGGGAGCGCTGACCCGGCCGGTCCTTTGGGTGCTGGGCAACGAAGCGTGGGGCTTGCCCGCCGGACACGCCGATCTGATGGACCGTCTGATCCGGGTGCCGCTCTACGGCCGGGCCGAGAGCCTGAACCTGTCGACCGCGGCGGCGATCCTGCTGTACGCGACGGCGACCGCCCAGCGCCGCGAGCCGTCTGTCAGGTAACTAGCCCGCTGCCGGTTTCCCATGTTGCATGGGGAACTGGCCGATTCCACAGAAAGCTTCCTATGAAATCAGCCAAGTTGGTATGTGAAGTGATCGTGATGGGGCTGCCGTCCGTGCAGCAATACCTCTCGCGGCGCGCGGCCGCGCGTTCCTAGACTGTCCCGGTTGCTTGAACCTCATAGGAGTCGCATGTCCGGGCCGAACACCAGCTACGACCCCGTCCAGGTCACACCCCTGGACGCGGTGCACGTCGAGGCGATGGTGAACGAGGCTCTGGCGGCCTTTACCTCGGCCGGTTCGGCCGCGGAGCTCAAGCAGGCCCGGCTCGCGCACGCCGGAGACCGGTCACCGATCGCGCTGGCCAACCGGGAGATCGGTGCGCTGCCGCCGCAAGCCCGTAAGGACGCCGGCTCCCGGATCGGCCAGGCTCGAGCACGGATCAACCAGGCGCTGCAGGCCCGCGATGCCGAGCTCAAGCAGGCCGAGCTCGCCCGCATTCTGGTCGAGGAGCGGGTGGACGTGACCCTGCCGGTCACTCTTGCGCCGACCGGGGCGGTGCATCCGATCACGGCGCTGATGAGCCTGATGGAGGACGTCTTCGTCGCCATGGGCTGGGAGGTCGCCGAGGGGCCGGAGCTCGAGGCGGAGTGGCTCAACTTCGATGCGCTCAACTTCATCCCCGACCACCCGGCGCGAACCATGCAGGACACCTTGTTCGTCGAGCCGGCCGACGGTGGGCTGGTGATGCGCACCCACACCTCGCCGGTCCAGGTCCGCACCATGCTGACCCGGGAGCTGCCGATCTACGTGGTGTGCCCGGGCCGGGTCTACCGGGCCGACGAGTACGACGCGACCCACCTGCCGGTGTTCCACCAGATCGAGGGCCTGGTGGTCGACAAGGGGATCACCCTCGGCCATCTGAGGGGCACCCTCGATCATTTCGCCCGGGCGATGTTCGGCGACACCCGGACGCGGATGCGGCCCAACTACTTCCCCTTCACCGAGCCATCGGCGGAGGTCGACCTGCAGTGCTTCGTGTGCCACGGCACCTCGGTCGGCGATCCTGGCCACCCGTGCCGGACCTGCAAGAGTGAGGGCTGGATCGAGTGGGGCGGCTGTGGCGTGGTCAACCCGCGGGTGCTGCAGGCCTGTGGCATCGATCCCGACGTCTATACCGGGTTCGCCTTCGGCATGGGGGTTGACCGGACGCTGATGTTCCGCAACAACGCCGAGGACATGCGGGACATGATCGAGGGTGACGTCCGCTTCAGCCGCTCCCTGACGGGATTGGCGCGATGAAGGCGCCGCTGTCGTGGATCCGCGAGTACGCGGACCTGCCCGAAGACGTCGACGGCCGAGGGCTGGCCGATGCCCTGATCCGCGCCGGGCTGGAGGTGGAGACCGTCGCTCGGCCGGGCTCGGACGTGACCGGCCCGCTGGTGGTCGGCCGGGTGCTCGACTTCGCGGTGGAGCAGCACTCCAACGGCAAGTCGATCCGCTGGTGCCATGTCGACGTCGGCGAGGCCGAGCCGCGGGGCATCGTCTGCGGCGCGCACAACTTCTCCTCCGGCGACTTCGTGGTCGTTGCGCTGCCCGGCTCGGTGCTGCCGGGCGGCTTCGCGATCGCTGCGCGCAGCACCTACGGGCACGTCTCGGACGGGATGATCTGCTCGGCGCGAGAGCTTGCTCTCGGCGACGATCACGCCGGGATCCTGGTGCTCACCGGCGACGACCTGGTTCCCGGAGCGGATGCGGCCGAGGCCCTTCAGCTGCACGACGAGGTGCTCGACATCGCCGTCACCCCGGACCGCGGGTACTGCCTGTCGATTCGGGGCCTGGCCCGGGAAGCCGCCCAGGCCATGGGAGTCGCGTACACCGACCCGGTCGACCGGCCGGTGCCACTGGAGATCGCCGACGGCTACCCGGTCGAGCTGGCCGCGCCGGCCTGCCCGACCTTCGTCGCGTTGACCGTCACCGGCATCGATCCCTCCCGGCCCAGCCCGCGCTGGCTCGCCCGGCGAGTCCAGCTGGCGGGGATGCGGTCCATCTCGCTCGTCGTCGACATCACCAACTACGTGATGCTGGAGACGGGCCAGCCGATCCACGCGTACGACCGCGCCCTGCTGGACGGCCCGATCGTGGTGCGGATGGCTGCCGAAGGTGAGAAGCTCACGACCCTGGACGACGTCGTGCGGCCACTCGATGACGACGATCTGGTGATCACTGACGGGTCCGGGCCGATCGGGCTGGCCGGCACCATGGGCGGCGCTTCGACCGAGATCTCGGCGAGCACGACCGACGTGGTGATCGAGGCGGCGCACTTCGACGCGATGACCGTCGCCCGGATGTCGCGCCGGCACAAGCTCTCCTCCGAGGCTTCGCGGCGGTTCGAGCGTGGCGTCGACCCGGCGGCGACGTACGCCGCGGCGCACCGCGTCGCCCAGCTGCTGGTCGACCTGGCCGGCGGCACCCGGAGCGAAGGTGAGACCGTACGCGGCTCGGTGCTGCCGCAGCCGACCACCGTACTGAGCGACGCCCTGCCGGGCGCGGTGCTCGGCGCGGAGATCGGCCACGACCGGGTGGTGGAGTTGATCACCGCGATCGGGGCGCGGGTGGAGGCCGAGGGCCCCCGCCTGACGGTCACCGCGCCGACCTGGCGGCCGGACCTGCGCGACCCCTACGACTACGTCGAGGAGGTCGGCCGACTGATCGGCTTCGAGACCATCGAGCCGGTGTTGCCGCAGGCCCCCGTCGGGCGCGGGCTGACCCGGGCGCAGCGGGCACGGCGGGCCGTCAATGCCGCGGTGGCCGGTGCCGGCTTCGTCGAGGTGCTGAGCTTCTCCTTCGCCTCGGTCGAGGATCTTGACAAATTGGCAGTGCCGGCCGGCGACGAGCGGCGTCGGTTGAATCGGATGGTCAACCCGCTGTCGGAAACCACGCCGTACCTACGGACCACGCTGCTGCCGGGGCTCTTCGCCGCCGCCGTCCGCAACCGCAGCCGGGGCAACGACGACCTCGCTCTGTTCGAGGTCGGCTCGGTGTTCTTCGCCCATCAGCCGCCGATGGCGGCGCCGCGACCACCGGTGACCCAGCGACCGGCACCGGACGAGCTGACCGCAATGGACCAGGCACTTGGCCGCCAACCGCGGCACCTGGCCGCCGTCGTCAGCGGCCAGTGGCTGTCGTCGACCTGGATCGGACCCGGCGTCCCGGCCGGCTGGGTCCAGGCGATCGGTGCGGTCGAGGTGGCGGCTCAGTCGCTGGGGGTGGTGCTGGAGCGGCAGGCCGCCGAGCAGCCGCCCTGGCATCCCGGCCGGTGCGCCGCCGTCCTGGTCGACGGCCGGGTTCTGGGGTATGCGGGGGAGATCCATCCCGAGGTCTGCCTGGCCTTCGGGTTGCCCCCGCGTACGGCAGCGGCCGAGATCGACCTCGACGCACTGGTGGCCGCGGCTCCGACGAGCGGTGAGATCCGGCCGATCTCCGGCTATCCGGTGGCCAAGGAGGACGTCGCGCTGATCGTGGCTGACGAGGTGCCTGCGGCCGCTGTCGAACGCGCCCTCCGTGCCGGAGCAGGGCCGTTGTTGGAGTCGCTCACGCTGTTCGACCTCTATACCGGGCCTCAGGTGGATGAGGGCAAGAAGTCGCTCGCGTACGCGCTCCGCTTCCGCGCACCCGACCGGACCTTGACCGAGGCCGAGGCCGCTACCGCCCGCGACGCCGCGGTGGCCGTAGCAGCTGAGCAGACCGGCGCCGTGCAGCGAACGATCTAGGCCGTGGCGCCCGTCCGCATCACCGGCGTCTCCCGGACAGCGCTCAAAGAGTGGTGAAGAAACCGGCGATGTCGTCGGCGAGGAGGTCCGGCCGCTCAGCGGCCGCGAAGTGGCCGCCTTCCGGGTAGACCTTCCAGCGCTGGATCGCGTACAGCCGCTCGTACCAGGAACGAGGCGGTACCGGCTCCCGGACGAACTCGTGGGAGAAGAGGGCGATGGCCGTCGGCACTCGGACGTAGTCGTCCGGCCCGAGCGGTGTCGTATGCCATCGGTTGTCGAAGTAGTCCCGCATCGAGGTCGTCACGCTGCGCGTAACCCACCACACGGTCAGCAGAGTCAGCAGCATGTCCCGACCGAACGTCGCGTCCAGGTCGCCGCTGCTGTCGGACCATGACCGCCACTTGTCCAGCAGCCACGCAGCCAGTCCGGCCGGGGAGTCGGTGAGTGCATAGCCGAGGGTCTGCGGACGCGTGGACTGCACCGAGCTGTAGCCACGCTCCGTGCTGTCCCACGCGGCGACCTGATCGAGATAGGCGCGCTCGTCCGGCGTCAGGAGCGCCGCGCCGGGTCCGATGTACGGCGACATCTCGGCCGTGCTGAGATGGATGCCGACCAGGCGGTCCGGATGGGCCAGGGCCAGGTGGGTGGCGACGCCAGCACCGAAGTCGGCACCGTACGCGCCGTACTGGGCGTAGCCCAGTTCGTCCATGAGCCGATGGCAGACCCCGGCCACGTAGGCCCGGTCGATACCAGTCCGCTGCGGGCGGGACGAGAACGCGTATCCCGGCAGCGAAGGCACGACGAGATCGAAGCGGTCGCCCAGACGGTCGACGAGCGGCAGCATCTCGAGGAACGAGCTCGGCCAGCCGTGCAGCAAGATCAACGGGAGTCGCTCCTCCCCGGGTACCGCGGTGGCGAACGAAGTGGAGCCGGATCTCGCCGACGTGCGCGATGCGATGGTCGTAGTGGTTGAGCCGCTCCTCCTGTGCTCGCCAGTCGAATCCGTCGGCCCAGTAGGCCAACAGGTCCTGCAGGTATTCCCGATCCACACCCTGGCTCCACGGCTCCCCGGGTGCGGGATCGGGCCATCTTGTGCTGCGGATCCGGTGGCGAAGATCATCGAGATCCTCGTCGGGCACCCGGATGGCAAACGGCTCGAGGGCCATGTTCACGGAGGGCTCCGTTCATCGAGTCGACGCGCTCAGAATGACACTCCAGAGCTCAGCCCCTACCGCTGGTCACGCAGGGAATGCGTTCTCCAGCGGCAGTCAGGAGTTGGAGCGTGCGCCGTCCCGCCGATTGCTGCCCGGCGCAGTGCAGCGGACGCTCTGACTAAGTGCGGCAGGTTGCTGCTGTCTCGCCCCGCAAGAATCAGCAGAAAGCTGCCGCACAGCCGTACTCACCTCGAAGATGTCCGCTCTGCACGCCACTTCCTCGCGCTGTGCGTCGGAAGCAACCGGAGTCCAGCGCAAGAAACAGACGCAGCGTCCGAAACTGACCGGGTCGTGGGAGGGCTCAGGGCCCAGGGCTCAGCCGGTCGCCTCGCGAGCGTCGGCCCAGAGGTCGACGCCGGACTCCACCGCATGGGCATCGATCGCGGCCAGCTCGTCGGCGCTCAGCTCCAGCCGTCGCACGGCACGGACGTTGTCGTCGAGCTGCTTGACGCTGCTGGCCCCGATCAGAGCTGAGGTGACCCGACTGTCCCGCAGCACCCAGGCCAAGGCGAGCTGGGCGAGACTCTGCCCACGGTCTGCGGCGATCTGGTTCAGCGCCTTGATCCGGGGCAGGTTCTCCTCGATCGAGCTCGGGTCCAGCGACTTGTTCTGCGCCGCGCGGGAGTCGGCCGGAACTCCGTCGAGATAGCGGTCGGTCAGCAGGCCTTGCGCCAACGGAGCGAAAGCGATGCAGCCGACACCGTCCTGCTCCAGCGTGTCCAGCAGCCCGGATCTCGATCCAGCGGTTGAACATCGAATACGACGGCTGGTGGATCGTCAGCGGCGTGCCCAGCTCGCGCAGGATCTCGGCGGCCTGTGCGGTGTGGCCGGGCGAGTAGGACGAGACCCCGACGTAGAGCGCCTTGCCGGACCGGACGATGGCGTCCAGCGCGCCCATCGTCTCCTCCAACGGCGTCTCCGGGTCGGGCCGATGGTGGTAGAAGATGTCGACGTAGTCCAGGCCGAGCCGCTGCAGTGACTGATCCAAGCTGGCGATCAGGTACTTGCGTGATCCGAGGTCGCCGTAGGGCCCGGGCCACATGTCCCAGCCCGCCTTGCTGGAGATGATCAGCTCGTCGCGGTAGCGCCGGAAGTCCTGGCGGAGGATGTTCCCGGCGTTGGACTCCGCCGCACCGTAGGGCGGACCGTAGTTGTTGGCCAGGTCGAAGTGGGTCACGCCGAGGTCGAAGGCGCGCCGCATGACTGCCCGAGAAGTATCCAACGGCTTGTCGTCACCGAAGTTGTGCCAGAAGCCGAGCGAGATGGCCGGCAGCCGCAGGCCGCTCCGCCCGCACCGTCGATAGGGCTGGATGTCGTATCGATCGTCGGCGGCGAGGTAGGTCATGGATCACACGCTAGCGACCGCTCAACGTGCATACTTTTTCCGAGCATGGCATACTCATGCACCATGACCTTCACCGTTGGCGTGGCCGGCGCGACCGGTTACGCCGGAGGCGAGCTGCTTCGGCTGCTGCTCGGCCATCCCTCGGTGACGGTCGGCGCGGTGACCGCGGGCTCCAGCGCCGGAACCCGGCTCGGTGACCACCAGCCACAGCTGACGCCGCTGGCCGACCGGGTCGTCGCCGACACCACGCCCGAGACGCTGGCGGGCCTGGACGTGGTGTTCCTCGCGCTGCCGCACGGCGCCTCGGCCGATCTTGCCCGGCAGCTCGACCCGGAGACGGTGGTGATCGACTGCGGCGCCGACTTCCGGCTCGCCGATCCGGAGGCGTGGCAGCAGTTCTACAGCTCGCCGCACGCCGGCACCTGGCCGTACGGACTGCCCGAGCTGCCCGGTCAGCGGGACAAGTTGAGCGGTGCCCGGCGGGTCGCGGTCCCCGGCTGCTACCCGACGACGGCCACACTCGCCCTGCTGCCCGCCATCAGCCACGGTCTGACTGACGCCCGGGATGTGGTGATCGTCGCGGCAAGCGGTCCGTCCGGGGCCGGCCGGTCGCTGAAGTCGCACCTGCTGGGTGCTGAGCTGATGGGGTCGGCCAGCGCGTACGGGGTGGGCGGCGTCCACCGGCACACCCCAGAGCTCCTGCAGAACTTCACCGCCTGCGGCGCGGACCAGCCCAGCGTCTCCTTCACCCCCGTGCTCGTGCCTATGTCGCGGGGGATCCTGGCCACCTGCACCGCGCCGCTTCGCGACTCCGGGCTCAGTTCGGAGCAGGCGTACGCGGCCTACGCCGAGGCGTACGCCGACGAGCCGTTCGTCTACGTGCTGCCGCCGGGACAGTGGCCGCAGACCCAGTCGGTCCTTGGCGCGAACGTGGTGCACGTGCAGGTCGCCGTCGACGCCGCGGCGGGCCGGCTGGTGGCTGTGGCAGCATCGGACAACCTGACCAAGGGCACGGCCGGCGGTGCGGTGCAGTGCATGAACCTCGCCCTCGGCGTGCCTGAGACGACCGGGCTGCCGCTTGTGGGAGTCGCGCCGTGATCGCGTGGGAGCTGACCCGCCACGCGGTCGAGCTGGGGATGGCCCAGCTCGACCCGCACGCCTCGGTGCCGCCGTGGGCCCTGGACGAGGGATTCGAGGCGCCGTTCAGCAGCGTGACCCGAACAGCGGACGAGCTCTGCGTGGTCTGTGCCTGGGACGCGCTGCCCGGCTGGGTCACCGCCGTCGGACCGTTCACTGCGTTCAGCGTCGACGGTCCGCTGGACCACTCGCTGATCGGGGTGCTGGCCAGCCTGTTGGCGCCGCTCGCAGCGGCCGGCATCTCGATCCTGGCCGAGTCGACCTTCGACACCGACTGGATCTTGGTTGCCTCGGCACAGGCGGACGAGGCGGTCGCCGCGTGGACCTCGGCCGGGCACCTGCTGACCGAGGGAGCCGAGCCGTGAGCGTCACCCGGGCCGCGGGCTTCCTGGCCGGCGGCGTTGCCGCCGGGCTGAAGCTGAGCGCCAAACCCGATCTGGCCCTGGTCGTCAACACCGGCCCGGACTTCGCGGGGGCGGGCGTCTTCACCAGCAACCGGGTCAAGGCCGCGCCGGTGCTGTGGTCGCAGCAGGTGGTGGCCGGTGGCCGGGTCCGGGCGGTGATCTTGAACTCCGGCGGCGCGAACGCCTGCACCGGCCCGGACGGGTTCGGCGACACCCATCGCACCGCCGAGCTGGTGGCTGACGGGCTGGGCATCGGCGCCGCCGAGGTTGCCGTGTGCTCGACCGGGCTGATCGGACTGCGCCTGCCGATGGCGAAGATCACTGACGGCATCCGCACGCTGCTGCCTCGGATCAACGACGGCGGCGGCCAGGCCGCGGCTGAGGCGATCCTGACCACCGACAGCCACGCCAAGCAGGCGCACTTCGCCGACGAGGGCTGGTCGATCGGCGGCATGGCGAAGGGCGCCGGCATGCTGGCGCCCGGTCTGGCCACCATGCTGGTGGTGCTCACCACCGATGCCGTGGTGGACCCGGAGCGGTTGCCGGAGCAGCTCGCCGAAGCCTGCCGGGTCGAGCTTCGACCGGGTGGACAGCGACGGGTGCATGTCCACCAACGACACGGTGCTGCTGCTCAGCAGCGGCGCGTCCGGAGTTCGGCCGACGTCGGGTGACTTCCAGGCCGCGCTGAACGAGACCTGTCACGACCTGGCCATGCAACTGCTCAAGGATGCCGAAGGCGCGGCCCACGACATCGCCATCACCGTTCAGCATGCGGCGAGTGAGCAGGACGCGGTCGAGGTGGGCCGGGCCGTCGCCCGGAGCAACCTGTTCAAGTGCGCGGTCTTCGGCGAGGACCCGAACTGGGGCCGGGTGCTCGCCGCGATCGGCACCACCGGTGCGGACTTCGAGCCGGACCGGATCGACGTGTCCTTCAACGGAGTCGAGGTCTGTCGCGACGGCGGCATCGGCGAGCCGCGGGAGCTGGTCGACCTGAGCGGCCGCGACGTCTCGGTCGTAGTCAACCTGCGCAACGGAACGCATCAGGCGACGGTCTGGACCAACGACCTGACCTACGACTACGTCAAGGAGAACGCGGAGTACTCGACAGTGAGCAGTGACCCGGCACCGGCAGGGGGGGCACCCCCTTGACCCGCGGGCCGCGCAATGCCCCGGGAGCGCGCCCTGTCCCTGGTCGAGAAGGCCTCGATCCTCACCGAGGCCCTGCCCTGGCTGGAGACGTACGCGGGCAAGACCGTCGTGATCAAGTACGGCGGCAACGCCATGATCGACGAGGACCTGAAGCGGGCGTTCGCGCAGGACATCGTGTTCATGAAGCGGTGCGGCGTGCACCCCGTGGTGGTGCACGGCGGCGGTCCGCAGATCTCCTCGATGCTCGGCCGGCTGGGCATCCCCTCGGAGTTCCGCGGTGGGCTGCGGGTGACCACCCCGGAGGCGATGGAGGTCGTGCGGATGGTGCTGGTCGGCCAGGTCGGCCGCGACCTGGTGGGCCTGATCAACAGTCACAGCACGCTCGCGGTCGGGCTGTCGGGTGAGGACGGCGGGCTGTTCACCGCCGTACGCCGCGGTGCGGTCGTCGACGGCGAGGAGGTCGACATCGGTCTGGTCGGCGACGTTGTCTCGGTGCGGACCGAGGCGATCCAGGGCCTGATCAACTCCGGCAGTGTCCCGGTGGTGGCCAGCATCGCCCCCGACCGGGACGGGGTCGTACACAACGTGAACGCCGACACGGCGGCCGCCGCCCTCGCTGTCGCCCTGGGGGCGGAGCGGCTGGTCGTACTGACCGACGTCGAAGGTCTCTACCGCGACTGGCCGGACAGCCCGCCGAGATCATCACCGAGCTCTCGGCCACCGAGCTGCGCGGAGCTGCTGCCGAGCCTGTCCGCCGGCATGCTGCCGAAGATGGAGGCCTGCCTGCGGGCCGTGGAGGGCGGGCTGACCCGGGCCACCGTCGCCGACGGCCGGGTGCCGCACGCGCTGCTGCTGGAGATCTTCACCAACATCGGGATCGGCACCATGGTCACCCAGGACGGCCTGATCCGGCTGGGCAGCCGGGTGTTCCCCAAAGCCGAGGGCATCCCGCCGCACGAGTACGCCAACGGGGAGTTCCAGTCATGACCGCCCTGTCGACGCTCGTCCTCGACGAGCTCCCCGGCACCGGCTCGGCGTCGGTGCTGGAGGCGTACGCGCACTCGGTGATGAACACCTTCGGCCCGCCCAAGCGGGTGTTCGTCCGGGGTGAGGGCTGCCACGTCTGGGACGCGGACGGGCGGCGCTATCTCGATCTGCTCTCCGGGCTGGCCGTCAACGCACTCGGTCACGCGCACCCGACCGTGCTGTCGGCCATCACCGCCCAGCTCGCGACGCTCGGCCACGTCTCCAACTTCTTCGCCACGCCGGCCCAGGTCGCGCTGGCCGAGCGCCTCACGGCGATGACCGGGGCGGTGGACGCCAAGGTGTTCTTCACCAACTCCGGCACCGAGGCGAACGAGGCGGCGTTCAAGATCACCCGGATGACCGGCCGGACCAAGATCATCGCGGCCGAAGGGGCGTTCCACGGGCGCTCGCTCGGCGCGCTGTCGATCACTCACAACCCGAAGTACCGCATCCCCTTCGAACCGCTGCCCGGCGAGGTGGTCTTCGTTCCCTACGGCGACGCCGAGGCGCTGGCTGCGGTCGTCGACGACAGCGTGGCCGCGGTGGTGCTGGAGCCCATCCAGGGCGAGAACGGGGTCGTCCTGCCGCCGCCGGGCTACCTGAACCGGGCTCGGCAGCTCTGCGACGCCGCCGGCGCACTGCTCTGGATCGACGAGGTGCAGACCGGGATGGGTCGCAGCGGCTGCTGGCTGGTGCACGTGGCGGAGGGCATCACCGCGGACATCGTCACGGTGGCCAAGGGCCTGGGCAACGGCTTCCCGATCGGTGCCTGCATCGCTACCGGGCGAGCGGCGACAGCTGCTCGGACCAGGCAGTCACGGCAGCACTTTCGGCGGCAACCCGGTCGCGGCGAGTCGCCGGTCTGGCGGTCATCGCGGTGATCGAGCGCGACGGGCTACTGGACCGCGCCAACCGCTCCGGCGACCACCTCGCCGACAGCCGTCACCGCACTCGGCCATCCGATGGTCACCGGAGTCCGGGGCCGGGGCCTGCTCCGCGCGGTCACCCTGGCCGAGCCGGTCGCGACCGCCGTGGCCGACGCGGCACTCGACGCGGGCTTCATCGTCAACGCACCGCGGCCGGACGTGCTCCGGCTGGCGCCGCCCCTGATCGTCACCGAGGCTCAGCTGGATGGTTTCGTCGCTGCTCTGCCAGGTCTGCTCGACGGAGCCGCGGTCATGACCCTCCGGCATTTCCTGGCCGACGACGACCTCACGCCGGACGAGCAGCGCGCCGTGCTGGACCGGGCCGACGCGCTGAAAGCCGACCCCTTCCGGCTGCGTCCCTACGCCGGGCCGCGCAGCGTCGCGCTGCTGTTCGACAAGCCGACGCTGCGCACCCAGGCCTCGTTCAGCGCGGCGATCGCCGAGCTCGGCGGCGCGCCGATGATCATCGATGCCCGGCTGGCCAAGATCGGCGAGCGGGAGTCGATCGCCGACACCGCGCGGGTGCTCGGCCGGCAGTGCGCGGCGATCGTCTGGCGGACCTTCGCGCAGTCCCGGATCGCCGAGATGGCCGCGTACGCAGGCGTGCCGGTGGTCAATGCGCTGACCGATGAGTTCCACCCGTGCCAGGTGCTCGCCGACCTGCTGACCGTCCGGCAGCACCACGGTCGGCTGGCCGGGGTGACCTTGGCCTACCTCGGTGACGGGGCGAACAACATGGCCCACTCCTACCTGCTGGGCGGTGCGCTGGCCGGACTGCACGTGCGGATCGGGGCGCCGGCCGACTTCCAGCCCGACCCGGTGATCCTGGCCCGGGCTGCGGCGCGTCGCCCAGGAGACCGGGGGCAGCGTCGCGGTCGACGGATTCGGCGGCCGACGTGGTCGCCGGCGCCGATGTGGTGGCCACCGACACCTGGGTCTCGATGGGGACGGAGGACGACGGGCGCGATCGCACGAACGCCTTCCGCGCGTACGCGGTGACGAGTGAGCTGATGGCCAAGGCCGCGCCGGAGGCGATCGTGCTGCACTGCCTTCCGGCGTACCGGGGGCTGGAGATCGAGGCCGACGGTGATCGACGGACCGCAGTCGGTGGTCTGGGACGAGGCCGAGAACCGGCGGCACGCGCAGAAGGCCGTGCTGGCCTTCCTGGACGAGCAGGCGAACGCCGCGTGACTGCACCCACTGACCAAGGCCGCCCGCCAGTCCAAGATCATCTCCGTGCTGCGGGCCCACCCGGTGCGGTCCCAGAGCGAGCTGGCCGGTCCGGCTGGCGGCCGACGGCGTGCAGTCGTCAACCAGGCGCACCCTGTCCCGGGACCTGGAGGACGTCGGTGCGCTCCGCGTACGCAGCGCCGCCGGTCCGCTGGTCTACGCCGTGCCGGGCGAGGGTGGCGACCGGACCCCGGTCGTGGCCGAGATGGCCAGTTTCGAGCACCGGCTGGCCCGGCTCTGCCACGAGGCGCTGGTCTCGGCGGAGGCGCTCGGCCAACCTCGTGGTGCTGCGGACGCCGCCGGGGGCGGCGCAGTACCTCGCCTCGGCCATCGACCATGTCGGCCGCCGGGACATCCTCGGCACCATCGCGGGCGACGACACCGTGTTGTTGATCACCCGGACCCCGGACGGCGGCGCAGCCGTCGCCGAACGGTTCTTGATCATGAGCCGCACCGGGAAACCAGTTACCGAAGAGAAGGACGGACAATGAGCGATCGGATCGTGCTGGCGTACTCCGGCGGTCTGGACACCAGCGTGTGTATCGGCTGGCTGACCGAGCAGACGGGCCAGGAGGTGGTGGCCGTCGCCGTCGACGTCGGCCAGGGCGGCGAGGACCTCGAGGTCATCCGGCAGCGGGCGCTGGACTGCGGCGCGGTCGAGGCCGTGGTCGTCGACGCCCGCGACGAGTTCGCCGAGGACTTCTGCCTGCCGGCGCTGCGCGCCAACGCCCTCTACATGGACCGCTACCCGCTGGTCAGCGCGCTCTCCCGGCCGCTGATCGTGCGGCACCTGGCCGAGGCGGCGCGGACGCACGGAGCGAGCGTGGTCTCGCACGGCTGCACCGGCAAGGGCAACGACCAGGTGCGGTTCGAGGTCGGGATCGCCAATCTCGCGCCACACCTGAAGGTGATCGCGCCGGTGCGCGACTACGCGTGGACGCGGGAGAAGGCCATCGCGTACGCGGACGAGCGCAGCCTGCCGATCGAGGCCAGCCACTCCTCGCCGTACTCGATCGACCAGAACGTCTGGGGCCGGGCGGTGGAGACCGGCTTCCTGGAGGACATCTGGAACGCGCCGATCGAGGAGGTGTACGCCTACACCGCCGACCCGACCGTGCCGCGAGAACCCGACGAGGTGGTGATCACCTTCGAGGCGGGCGTGCCGATCGCCATCGACGGCGAGAAGGTGTCGATGCTGGAGGCGATCCAGATCCTGAACGACCGCGCCGGTGCCCAGGGCGTCGGCCGGCTGGACATGGTCGAGGACCGGCTGGTCGGGATCAAGAGCCGCGAGGTCTACGAGGCGCCCGGGGCGATCGCGCTGATCACCGCGCACATGGAGCTGGAGAACGTGACCATCGAGCGGGAGCTGGCCCGCTACAAGCGGGGCGTCGACCAGCGCTGGGGCGAGCTGGTCTACGACGGGCAGTGGTACTCCCCGCTGAAGCGGGCGCTGGAGGCGCTGATCGACGAGGCCCAGCGCGCGGTGTCCGGTGAGATCCGGATGGTGCTGCACGGCGGCCGGGCCACGGTGACCGGGCCGGCGCAGTGAGACCAGCCTGTACGACTTCAACCTGGCGACCTACGACGCCGGCGACACCTTCGACCAGTCCCAGTCGCGGGGCTTCATCGAGATCTACGGCATGTCGAGCAAGCTGGCCGCGCGCCGCGACGCCACGCTGCTCTAGTGTGCTCCTGACGGCGGAACGAGGTGAGCGACGCGCACTCGGGCCGGCTCTGGGGCGGGCGGTTCGCCGACGGCCCGGCCGAGGCGATGTTCGCGCTGAGCCGGTCGACCCACTTCGACTGGCGGCTGGCGCGCTACGACATCGCCGGGTCTCGCGGGCGCACGCCCGCGCCCTGCACCGGGCGGGCCTGCTCACCGACGACGAGCTGGCCGGCATGATCACCGGGCTGAACCTGCTGGACTCCGAGGTCGCCGAGGAGGCGCTGGACGCCGGCGCCGACCGACGAGGACGTGCACGGTGCCCTGGAGCGGCGGCTGACCGAGATCGTCGGCGCCGGAGCTGGGTGGCCGGCTGCGGGCCGGCCGGTCACGCAACGACCAGATCGCCACCCTGATCCGGATGTACCTGCGCGACGCCCTGCGCCGAGGTCGCTGCCGGGGTGAAGCTCGTCGTCGGCGCGCTGCACCAGCAGGCGACGACCCATCTCGGTGTGCCGATGCCGGGTCGGACCCACCTGCAGCCGGCGCAACCGGTGCTGCTGTCCCACCATCTGCTCGCCCACGGCTGGGCCCTGCTGCGCGATCTCGACCGGATGCGCGACCTGGACCGGCGGCTGGCGGTCAGCCCGTACGGCTCGGCAGCGCTGGCCGGTACCTCGCTGGGCCTGGATCCCGGGCTACGTGGCCGACCAGCTCGGGTTCGCGAGCAGCGTGGCCAACTCGATCGACGGCACCGCGGCGCGCGACGTGGTCGCCGAGGCCGCGTACGTGCTGGCCCAGCTCGGCGTGGACCTGTCCCGGCTGAGCGAGGACGATCGTGCTGTGGTGCACGCCGGAGTTCGGCTTCGTCACGCTCGACGACGCCTGGTCGACCGGGTCGAGCATCATGCCGCAGAAGAAGAACCCCGACGTCGCCGAGCTGGCCCGCGGCAAGGCCGGCCGGCTGATCGGCAACCTGACCGGCCTGCTGGCCACCTGCAAGGGCCTGCCGCTGGCGTACAACCGCGACCTGCAGGAGGACAAGGAGCCGGTCTTCGACTCGGTGGACCAGCTGCTGCTGCTGCTGCCCGCGCTGGCCGGATGCGTCGCGACGCTCACCTTCGACACCGAGCGACTCGCCGCCCTCGCACCGCGGGGATTCGCGCTGGCCACCGACCTGGCCGACTGGCTGGTCCGGCAGCGCGTGCCCTTCGCCGAGGCGCACGAGATCGCCGGCGCGGCCGTGCGCTTCTGCGAGGAGCGCGGGATCGACCTGCCCGACCTGACGGCGGAGCAGCTTGCCGAGATCTCACCGCGGCTCACGCCCGAGGTGCTCAGCGTGCTGACCGTCTCCGGCTCCATCGAGAGCCGCGACGGTCGCGGCGGAACCGCGACCGGGCAGGTCCGTCGTCAGCTCGGTGAGCTGGCAGCCGCAGTCGAGGCGGCGTGGCCGTCATCCACAAGCGGGTAGCGTAGCACCCGGCGCTGGTGGGGTTGCCCGTCTCCGGGAACGAAACGGCGTCGCCGCAACGGGAGGGTCGATCACTAGGGTGAGATCTCGTGACCGACGTGCTCGACGAGCTGAGATGGCGGGGCCTGATGGCCCTGTCGACCGACGAGGAGGCGCTGCGCGAGCACCTCGCGGCCGGACCGGTCACCTTCTATGTCGGCTTCGACCCGACGGCGCCCAGCCTGCACTTCGGGAACCTGGTGCAGCTGATCGTGGCCCGGCACCTGCAGGCGGCCGGACATCGTCCGCTGCATCCTGGTGGGTGGGTCGACGGGACTGATCGGTGACCCGAAGGACACCGCCGAGCGGGTGCTGAACTCCAAGGAGATGGTCGCCGCGTGGGTGCAAGGGCATCCGCCGCCAGGTCGAGCGCTACGTCGACTTCACCGGGCCGGCCGCCGGCGCGGATCGTCAACAACCTCGACTGGACCGGGCCGATGCCGGTGCTGGACTTCCTGCGCGACATCGGCAAGCACTTCCCGGTCAACCGGATGCTGGCCCGCGACGTGGTCCGGAACCGGCTGGAGGAGGGCATCTCCTACACCGAGTTCTCCTACGTGCTGCTGCAGTCGCTGGACTACCTCGAGCTGTTCCGCACGTACGGCTGCACGCTGCAGTTCGGTGGCAGCGACCAGTGGGGCAACATCACCGCCGGGGTCGAGCTGATCCGGCGGGTCGAGGGCGCCCGGGTGCACGCCGTGGCGACGCCGCTGCTGACCAAGGCCGACGGCACCAAGTTCGGCAAGACCGAGTCCGGCACCGTCTGGCTGGATCCGCAGATGACCTCGCCGTACGCGTTCCACCAGTTCTTCCTCAACGCCGAGGACGAGAAGGTGATCGAGTACCTCAAGGTCTTCAGCCCGCGGAGCCGGGACGAGATCGAGGAGCTGGCCCGGCAGACCGCGGAGCACCCGCACCTGCGGGCGGCCCAGAAGGCGCTGGCCGACGACGTGACCGATCTGGTGCACTCGCCGGCCGAGCGCAAGGCGGCGGTCGCGGCCGCCTCGGCGCTGTTCGGCGGTGCCGACCTCAGGGAGCTGGACGAGCAGACCCTGGCCAGCGTGGTGGCCGAGATCGGTCGGGTCGAGATGGGAATATTCGACCAGCCGCCGTCCTTGGTAGACGTGCTCGAGCGCAGCGGAGTGGTGCAGAGCCGCAGTGCGGCGCGACGGGCGATCCTCGAGGGCGGGGCCTACCTCAACAACCGCCGGGTGACCGATCCGGAGGCAACGATCGGGCCGGAGGACCTGCTGCACGGCCGGTACGTCATCCTGCGGCGCGGCCGGAAGACCGTTGCTGCCGCGGCGTTTGACCCAGCTGTCACACGCGCGTAATGTAGACCAAGCCCTCACGGGGTGCAGGACGCCGCAGAAGCGGCGGCCGACCCGGAGGATCCCACTGGTCAACGAGTTGCTCGGTTCGCTGCGCGCTCGGAGGCTGGAGGGCCGACACCGGAGTTTGACTCGGGTTGGCGGACCTCATAAAGTGGGCGAGTTGCCCCAAGCCGGGACGAGAATCCCGGCGCGGTGTGCGCCCGAAGCTTGAGAACTCAACAGCGTGCTAAAAGTCAATGCCAAATAATGCACAACCCCGTGCCCGGATGTAAGTCCGGGTTCGGATTCCTTTGATTGATTGACAGATAGATCCAGCAATGGATCTGACGTCAGCGATCGAACTAGTTGAGACGGCATCCGGCGCTCCTCGTGGGCGTCGCATCCGATAGATTTCAACGGAGAGTTTGATCCTGGCTCAGGACGAACGCTGGCGGCGTGCTTAACACATGCAAGTCGAACGAACGGCTGTCCTTCGGGACAGTCGTGAGTGGCGAACGGGTGAGTAACACGTGAGCAACCTGCCCTTGACTCTGGAATAACAGCTGGAAACAGCTGCTAATACCGGATACGACCTTCGATGGCATCATCTGGAGGTGGAAAGCTCCGACGGTCAAGGATGGGCTCGCGGCCTATCAGCTTGTTGGTGAGGTAACGGCTCACCAAGGCTTCGACGGGTAGCCGGCCTGAGAGGGCGACCGGCCACACTGGGACTGAGATACGGCCCAGACTCCTACGGGAGGCAGCAGTGGGGAATATTGCACAATGGGCGCAAGCCTGATGCAGCAACGCCGCGTGCGGGATGACGGCCTTCGGGTTGTAAACCGCTTTCAGTTCCGACGAAGCGTAAGTGACGGTAGGAACAGAAGAAGGACCGGCCAACTACGTGCCAGCAGCCGCGGTGATACGTAGGGTCCGAGCGTTGTCCGGAATTATTGGGCGTAAAGGGCTTGTAGGCGGTTTGTCACGTCGGAAGTGAAAACTCAGAGCTTAACCCTGAGCCTGCTTCCGATACGGGCAAACTAGAGGGATGCAGGGGAGAACGGAATTCCTGGTGGAGCGGTGGAATGCGCAGATATCAGGAGGAACACCGGTGGCGAAGGCGGTTCTCTGGGCATTTCCTGACGCTGAGAAGCGAAAGCGTGGGGAGCAAACAGGCTTAGATACCCTGGTAGTCCACGCCGTAAACGGTGGGCACTAGGTGTGGGGAACATTCCACGTTCTCCGTGCCGAAGCTAACGCATTAAGTGCCCCGCCTGGGGAGTACGGCCGCAAGGCTAAAACTCAAAGGAATTGACGGGGGCCCGCACAAGCGGCGGAGCATGCGGATTAATTCGATGCAACGCGAAGAACCTTACCTGGGTTTGACATATGCCGGAAAGCTGCAGAGATGTAGCCCCCGCAAGGTCGGTATACAGGTGGTGCATGGCTGTCGTCAGCTCGTGTCGTGAGATGTTGGGTTAAGTCCCGCAACGAGCGCAACCCTCGTCCTATGTTGCCAGCGGATAATGCCGGGGACTCATAGGAGACTGCCGGGGTCAACTCGGAGGAAGGTGGGGATGACGTCAAGTCATCATGCCCCTTAAGTCCAGGGCTTCACGCATGCTACAATGGCTGGTACAAAGGGCTGCAATACCGCAAGGTTGAGCGAATCCCAAAAAGCCAGTCTCAGTTCGGATTGGGGTCTGCAACTCGACCCCATGAAGTCGGAGTCGCTAGTAATCGCAGATCAGCAACGCTGCGGTGAATACGTTCCCGGGCCTTGTACACACCGCCCGTCAAGTCATGAAAGTCGGTAACACCCGAAGCCGGTGGCCCAACCCTTGTGGAGGGAGCCGTCGAAGGTGGGACTGGCGATTAGGACTAAGTCGTAACAAGGTAGCCGTACCGGAAGGTGCGGCTGGATCACCTCCTTTCTAAGGAGCCTGTCGGCAGGGTTCGCCCTGTCCATGTGCTCGGTTCCGAGACGTTCGTGCTCGGTCGAGCCGGCACCGGAATGTGGAACATTGACCAGTTGGCCGCCTCGGCCGGCGTCTCGTCAGTACAACTCACGCGAGTGGGAGTGGAACCTCGAGTCGTCGTCCGCGAAGGCCGAAGCACGCTGTTGGGTCCTGAGGGTTCGGTCGCACTGCTACGGCAGGCAACCTGATCTTCACGCGGACCGAGCCGCCGAGCCTTTTCAGGTTCGGCGGTCTGCGCTCCCGCCCGTATGTTGAGAACTTCACAGTGGACGCGAGCATCTTTGTAGTAACAACAAGCTACTAAGGGCAATCGGTGGATGCCTAGGCACCAAGAGCCGATGAAGGACGTTGTAACCTGCGATAAGCCCCGGGGAGCTGGTAAACGAGCTTCGATCCGGGGATCTCCGAATAGGGAAACCTCGAAAGAAACCGGAGTAATGTCCGGCGACCTCTGCCTGAACACATAGGGCAGTAGGAGGGAACGTGGGGAAGTGAAACATCTCAGTACCCACAGGAAAAGAAAACAACCGTGATTCCGTAAGTAGTGGCGAGCGAACGCGGAAGAGGCCAAACCACACATGCGTGATAGCTGACAGGCGTTGCATGTGCGGTGTTGTGGGGCCACTCGGACTATGCTGTCAAGTAGTCAAACAGTCATAAATGATCACGTGAAGTCGAAGCACTCTGGAAAGTTGCGGCACAGAAGGTAACACCCCTGTAGACGTAAACGTGATCACTGTTGAGTGTCACCCCAAGTAACACGGAACCCCTGAAATTCCGTGTGAATCTGGCGGGACCACCCGCTAAGCCTAAATACTCCTTGGTGACCGATAGCGGACAAGTACCGTGAGGGAAAGGTGAAAAGTACCCCGGGAGGGGAGTGAAATAGTACCTGAAACCGATTGCCTACAAACCGTCGGAGCTTTGCCTTCGGGTGGAGTGACGGCGTGCCTTTTGAAGAATGAGCCTGCGAGTTAGTGGTGCGTGGCGAGGTTAACCCGTGTGGGGAAGCCGTAGCGAAAGCGAGTCCGAACAGGGCGATTTAGTCGCGTGCTCTAGACCCGAAGCGGAGTGATCTATCCATGGCCAGGGTGAAGCGACGGTAAGACGTCGTGGAGGCCCGAACCCACCAGGGTTGAAAACCTGGGGGATGAGCTGTGGATAGGGGTGAAAGGCCAATCAAACTCCGTGATAGCTGGTTCTCCCCGAAATGCATATAGGTGCAGCGTCGCGTAATTTCTTTCCGGAGGTAGAGCACTGGATAGTCTAGGGGGCCTACAAGCTTACCGAAATTAGCCAAACTCCGAATGCCGGAAAGTTTAGCGCGGCAGTGAGACTGCGGGCGATAAGGTTCGTAGTCGAGAGGGAAACAGCCCAGAACACCAGCTAAGGCCCCTAAGCGATTGCTAAGTGGAAAAGGATGTGGAGTTGCGGAGACAACCAGGAGGTTGGCTTGGAAGCAGCCACCCTTGAAAGAGTGCGTAATAGCTCACTGGTCAAGTGATTCTGCGCCGACAATTTAGCGGGGCTCAAGCAATCCGCCGAAGCTGTGTCATTTACGCATGTACCTGATTTCGATCCAGGTGTGGGGATGGGTAGGGGAGCGTCGTGTGCGCAGTGAAGCGGCAGGGTGACCTAGCCGTGGAGAGCACACGAGTGAGAATGCAGGCATGAGTAGCGAATGAGGAGTGAGAAACTCCTCCACCGAAAGACCAAGGGTTCCAGGGTCAAGCTAATCTGCCCTGGGTAAGTCGGGACCTAAGGCGAGGCCGACAGGCGTAGTCGATGGACAACGGGTTGATATTCCCGTACCGGCGCTAGAACGATCCTGCCGAGGCGAGTGATGCTAAGCACGCGAGTCGGGGAGCACCTTCGGGTGTGACTCGACGAGTCTGCGACCCAAACTCGTATTAGGCAAGCTGCGGAGTGACGCAGGAAGGTAGCCCATCCCGGGCGATGGTTGTCCCGGGCTAAATGCGTAGGGCGAGGTGTAGGCAAATCCGCACCTCATGTGCCTGAGACATGACGGCTGGGCGGTCTACGGACCGTCGAGTGGGTGATCCTATGCTGCCTAGAAAACCTTCGTGAGCGAGTGCTAGAGCCGCCCGTACCCTAAACCGACTCAGGTGGTCAGGTAGAGAATACCAAGGTGATCGAGAGAACCGTGGTTAAGGAACTCGGCAAAATGCCCCCGTAACTTCGGGATAAGGGGGGCCGAGCCCGTCTATGGATTTACTCCGGACGGCGGGTGAGGCCGCAGAGACCAGGCCCAAGCGACTGTTTACTAAAAACACAGGTCCGTGCTAAGTCGCAAGACGATGTATACGGACTGACGCCTGCCCGGTGCTGGAACGTTAAGGGGAAGTGTTAGGGCAACCGAAGCACTGAACTTAAGCGCCAGTAAACGGCGGTGGTAACTATAACCATCCTAAGGTAGCGAAATTCCTTGTCGGGTAAGTTCCGACCTGCACGAATGGCGTAACGACTTGGGCGCTGTCTCGACCACGGACTCGGCGAAATTGCACTACGAGTAAAGATGCTCGTTACGCGCAGCAGGACGGAAAGACCCCGGGACCTTCACTATAGTTTGGTATTGGTGTTCGGTACAGCTTGTGTAGGATAGGTGGGAGACTGTGAAGCGGCCACGCCAGTGGCGGTGGAGTCAACGTTGAAATACCACTCTGGTTGTTCTGGATATCTAACCTAGGTCCGTAATCCGGATCAGGGACAGTGCCTGATGGGTAGTTTGACTGGGGCGGTCGCCTCCTAAAAGGTAACGGAGGCGCCCAAAGGTTCCCTCAGCCTGGTTGGCAATCAGGTTTCGAGTGTAAGTGCACAAGGGAGCTTGACTGTGAGAGAGACATCTCGAGCAGGGACGAAAGTCGGGACTAGTGATCTGACGGTGGCATGTGGAAGCGCCGTCACTCAACGGATAAAAGGTACCCCGGGGATAACAGGCTGATCTTGCCCGAGCGTCCATAGCGACGGCATGGTTTGGCACCTCGATGTCGGCTCGTCGCATCCTGGGGCTGGAGTCGGTCCCAAGGGTTGGGCTGTTCGCCCATTAAAGCGGCACGCGAGCTGGGTTTAGAACGTCGTGAGACAGTTCGGTCCCTATCCGCTGCGCGCGTAGGAGTCTTGAGGAGAGCTGTCCTTAGTACGAGAGGACCGGGACGGACGAACCTCTGGTGTGCCAGTTGTTCTGCCAAGAGCACGGCTGGTTGGCTACGTTCGGAAGTGATAACCGCTGAAAGCATCTAAGCGGGAAGCACGCTCCAAGATGATGGCTCCCACGGGATAACCCGGTAAGGCCCCCAGCAGATCACTGGGTGATAGGTCGGATGTGGAAGTGCAGCAATGCATGGAGCTGACCGATACTAATAGGCCGAGGGCTTGTTCTACAAAGATGCTACGCGTCCACTGTGCAGTTCCCGAGATACGGTCGGGACGACCCGCTGATATCTCCATAGAGTTTCGGTGATCATGGCGAGAGGGAAACACCCGGCTCCATTCCGAACCCGGAAGTTAAGCCTCTCAGCGCCGATGGTACTGCACGGGGGACCGTGTGGGAGACTAGGACGTTGCCGGACATACAACACCTCAGGGTGGCCATTTCGATGGCCACCCTGAGGTGTTTTTGCATTCCCCCCCGCCCCTGTCGGTTTCGGACGCTGCGTCCGTTCCTTGCGCTGCACTCCGGATACTTCCGGAGTGCAGCGCGAACATCGGACGCAGCGTCCGAATCTGCAGAGGGGGGCGAGAGAGTGCGAGAGCGAGTGCGAGAGCGAGTTCAGGGCTGGTCGGCGGGGGACTGCCAGATGAGCGTGTGCAAGAGGTCGGCGGGGTCGCGTCGGACCGAGTTGTTGTGTCGGGGCTTGGCCTTGCGACCCCAGGCGTCGTCGCCGAACCACGGGGGTACGCCGAACGGCAGGTCGCGGTGCGGGATCGGGGCGTAGTCGGTCTCCAGGAAGCGGTCGCCGTAGTTGGGGCCGGTGTTGTCGCCGCCCGGATCGGGAGTCACCACCTGACGCAGCTCGGACATCGCGTCCCGCCAGGCCGGCAGCAGCACCGATGACGTCGGGTTCGACGGATGGGGGATCTCCTTGAGGAGCACATCGGGCTTGTCGTCCCAGAGGTCGACGGCCTGCTGGGCCTGACCCCCGAAGGCGATGACGGCCTGCAAGGCCGGTCCGACGATCATCCGGTAGAACTCGTTCCGCCACTCGGTCTGGGCTTCCAGCACCGGACGCGCCGAGAAGCTCATCGAGGGCCGCAGCGCCCATGGGTACGCGTTGACGCAGACATAGCTGCGGTCCAGTCCGAGCTTGGTGAGGAAGCCCTGCACCCGCTGGCCGGCGTCGCCGACCAGGGTGCGGCCGGCCACCCGCTCGGTCGGTCCGGGGTCGGAGGCGATGCACAGCACCCGGGCCGAACCGTCCAGCCGGCCGCGATAGAAGATCGGCCCCCAGTCGTACCAGAACAGCCGGCGTCGCTCCAGCGCGATGGTCGGCACCTGGCTCAGATGCTCGGCGACCGCAGCCGGCGGTCCCGGGTCGAACTCGATCATGTCACTCCTCGGTCAACAGTCCGGTGCAGAAGGCCAGCAGATCCTTGTTGTCCTTCATCAGGTCGTCCCGGGTCATCTCGTACGGGATGCCGGGAATGCCGAGATCCTCGATCGGGAATGCCGTCACCCGCCGCGGACCGGATGGCCCGGCGGAACGACAGCGTGAATCCGGTGCCGCCCGGCATGGCCGCGAGCTCGTGGTCCGTCCCGCTCAGCGCGTCACGCAGTTGGTTGAAGGTCCAGACGTTTGCACCACCCGCGCCGGTCGCCTCGCCGATGCTGACCAGCTTGCCGATCGAGTGGTCGACCCAGCCGGCGGCGAACAGGTCGCCCGACGAGTAGGTGTTCGCGTCGACGATGGCGACGGCCGGCCCCGGGTAGCGCCGGCCCTTGTCATTGCACCAGTCGGGATCGGTGAGCGGCAGCGGCTGCGCGTACTGCTCGCCGGTGGAGACGGCGTCCTGCAACGACTGGCTCCAGCCCTCGAGCTCGAGCCGGTTGAACGGGCTGTCCGCCATCTGCCGCGTCATCGGTGTGGCCATCAGGGAGAAGCGGGTCGGGAAGATGGTCGCGTCGGTGAACAGCTGAAGCGCGCGCTCGGCCGCCCAGATCAGTCCTCCGGGGTTGGAGCGCAGGTCGACGATCAGGCCGGTCTGTGGCAGCAGCGCCAGCAGCCGGATCAGCTCGACGACGAACGCCTCGTCGTCGTCGAGGTCGAAAGACCAGATCCGCAGGTAGCCCACGGTCTCAGACAGCGACTTGGCCGCCAGCACGTCTTGCATCGGGGTCTCCAGCCACTGCCCGATCGGTGCCGGTCGGCCGGCCGGCGGCGAAGGCTTGTCGGCGTCGGCGGCCCAGAGCTGCGGCTTGAACATCAGCTTCTTGGCTCGGCGTACGGCCTCGGCGGCGGGATCGGCGGCCTGTTTGTGCGCCCCCAGCGATCCGGGTTCGAGCGCAGTGGCTGCCTTTCCGGGCTCCAGCAGCCGCCACTCCAGCCGGATCTCCGCCTTCCGCCCCCGCTTGGTGCGGTAGCCGATGATCACCCAGTCCTCGTCCGGCGGTGGGCCATAGTCCAGCGCGCGCAGGGTGAGGGACTCCAACGCCCGGGCCCGCCGGGAGTCCGGCCGGCCCCCGGTCTCGGAGTCGGCGTGGTTCTCCACCGCCCGGACGAAGGGCATGCCGTTCCAGGACTCCAGCTCCACCCCCGGTCCGAAGTCGCCGGCGGTCTTGCCGTCGAGCACCTCCTCGTTGATCTTGCTGACCACATAGCGTGGAGTCGCGTCCGGCCCGTACTGCTCGGCGAGGAAAGGCAGCGTGGCCACCTGGTCGCGCAAGCCGCTGGGCCCGATGTAGCGGGTGTGCGCGTCGCGAAGCCCCGTGATGATCGAGCTGACGGCCCGATGGAACTCGGCGTCGCTCAGGTCGCTGGACCGCCGGCGCAGCAGGGTCAGCGCCTGTACCGGATTGCTGGCGTACGCGGCGCGCTTGGCGGCCAGGTGCGCGTACGCCCCCTCCAAGGCCGCGATCAAGGTGTCGAGTACCTGCAGTCGCATCCCGCCGTCCAACAGGGTCGGCCGTTCCTCGTTACGGGCCTCGGCCAGCAACCGGCCCCGTTGGGCCTGTTGCAGTGACCGGCCTCGTCGCGCAGCACTCATGATCGTGCCTCCCCTCAGTGGCGGTAGTAGCGAGCCAGGTCGTCCAGCACACCGCCGTGGAAGCCGCGGTTCGGCAGCGAGTCCAGCCACTCGCCGTCGTGGGTCAGCGACTCGAGCGGCGGAATGTCGATCTGGCCGAGGTCCTTGGGCAGGCCGCCGACCGGAGCCAGTCCTGTCGGCATGTCGAGGGCGAGCCGCAGCGGAGCCTCGGTGTCGTCCAGCTTGCCGGCCCACCGTGCGTACATGGCGTTGGCGGCCTCGATCTCGCGCTTGGGGTTGGCCCGCACCTCCTCCATCCGCTCGACCACCTCCGTCCAGGGCCACGGCTGACTGGGGTCACTCGGCTGGCTCAGGCTCACTTTCATCGCCCGGCCGTTGACGGCCAGGTCGGTGGTCGTCGGGGCGCCGACCATCAGTTCCGGGGTGCCGTAGCGGGGACGTCCGTCGATCACCACAAGATCCACGTCGTCCTCGGTGGCGGCGACGATCCGGGCGAAGGCCGACGCCCTCGGCTTGGCCTTGATCACCACCAGGTCGGCCTGGGCGCCCGGCTGCAACCGGCCGACCTGACGCTGCCAGGCACGCTGCAGCACGTCACCGGGATGGCAGGTGGCCATCTTGACCAGGTCCGCATCGGTCAGGTCCCAGCCGAGGCTCGCGGCGGTGAGCTGGGCGGCCTTGAGCTCGCCGAGCACGTTCTTGGTGCCGGACGGCGCCCAGTCCGAGCCCAGGCAGACGGTGATCCCCGCCTCGCGCGCCGCCGGCACATTGGTGGTGAGCCCGTACAGCCACAGGTTGGAGAAGGGTGACCAGGCGATCGCGCCGTGGTCGTTCCAACGGGCGAACCCGGCGGGATCGGCGGCATTGGCGTGCACCGCGATGAACCGCGACTGCAGGCAGCCGGCCTTCTCGGCGTCGGTGAACTCCCGGGCCACGATGCTGCCCGGTTGGCCCTCGGCGCAGTGGTAGATGAAGGCGGATCCCTTGCGCATCTTGTTGGCCCGCTCGGCCAGCGCCGACGGCTTCGCGGTCAGCACCGACGCGTAGACGAGGTTCGCGTTGCCCCCTCCGAAGGTCTCGTCCTCGATGTTGCGGACCAGCCAGCCGTCCCGGGGCCGGTTCTTGGGCGGCGAGCCCTGGATCGAGGTGGTGCCGCCGACGACGGCCTTGGCCTCGACGTAGGCCAGCAGTTCCTGCGGGCACGCGGTGATCAACGCGTACGCCGGCCAGGTGGTGCGCAGCGCGTACGTGTCGGCTCGGGTCCAGGAGTTGTGGTGGGCGAACGGGGTGACCTGCGAGGGTTCGGTCCACAGCGGCAGCGTGTTGTAGGCCAGGTGGTTGTGCAGGTCGACGAGACCCGGCATCACCAGCGAGCTGCCGACGTCGAGGATCGTGGCGTCGTCGGATCCGGGCGGGCCCGTCGCGCTGCCCTTGGTGACGGCGACGATCCGGTCGTCGTCGCCGATCCAGACTTTGCCGGTGAAGACGCTGTCCTCACTCGGCGCCACGCCCCGGTCGCTGGCCAGCGCGACAATGCGGCCCTTCACTGCCCACACGTTGATCAGAGTGGCACCGGCGCTGGGCTGATACCTCCGCGGCGCGCCGTGTCAGCTAGGGGACGACTAGCGGCCCTGCTCTGCGGGCGCTTCCGAGTTCCAGCTGACGTGATGATCCAACACCTCGTCCGGGCCGCGACCGGCGGCGACTCGTCGCAGGATCATCGGCAGCACGAGGTCCCGCAGTCGGCGGGCCAGTGGTCCGGGCGCCTTGTTCCGGTTGATCCGGGCGGCAGTCCGGATGATCCGCTCCACCCGAGTACGGCGGTCCGACACGAACCGGCCGAATGCCTCCTCCGGACTGGATCCATCCCTCAGGCCGAGGGCCAGCAGCACCGCGTCCTCGGCGGCCAATGAAGCCCCCTGCCCCGATGTCGGCGACGGCGCGTGGGCGGCATCGCCGATCACGATCATCCGGCCGCGGTACCAGTGCGGCAGGTTTGGCAGCGTGTGAATAGGGGTCATCGGCGAGAAGTCGGAGGTTGCGGTGATCAGGGCGGTCGCGGGACCGGCGTCGTCGGCGTACAGGTCGAGCAGGGCGTCTCGCCAGGTGTCCGTGCCGATCGCTTCGATCGTGCCCCGGGCCGGCTCGGTGCGGTGCGGCACGTTGACGAACCACCAGACCTCACCGCCGGGGGCGGTGGCATGGCCGAAGAAGGCCCGTTGCCCGAAGATCATCTCGTAGTGCCCTAGCGGCGTGTGAGTGCGTACGCCGCGGGCGTAGCCGCCGGTGGTCAGCAACCCGCTGTAGTGGGGGGTGGGTGCGGCCGGGTCGATCAGCCGACGAACGGTCGAATGCACCCCGTCGCATCCGATCAGCACGTCGCCGGTTTCCTCGCTGCCGTCCGCGAACCGAGCTCGTACGCCGGTGCCGGTCGGCTCTGCGTCGACCAGACGGCGCCCGTACTCGATCGGGATGCCCCGGGCGACCGCTTCATCCCGGAGACCGCGGAAGAGGTCCGAGCGGCGCAGGGTGTGGCTGACCACCGCCCCGGGCCGGCGGCTACTGGTGCTCGAGCGGCCCAGCCGCTTCCCGGTGTGGCTGACCAGGGTGATCTCCCGGGTCGGAAAGCCGGCAGCGATGGCCGGACCCTCTGCCCCGATCGCGGCCAGCGCGTCGATCCCGTTGCTGGCCAGAGTCAGGATGTTGCCGAACCCTTCGGCGGCGGCCGGGGCCGCCTCGAAGATCGTTGCGCCGATGCCGGCCTGTTGCAGGGCCAGCGCGGTGGCCGGCCCGGCGACACCACCGCCGATGACCAGGGCAGTGCGGGTGCTGCTCATTGCGAGTCCTCTCCTCGGAGCGGGTCGTGATCATGAAAGCGGGCCCACTCAGCGGCCCAGCCGTCGTCGGGCCGCTCGATTCGGTCGATGAGCTCGGCAAGAAACCCGGTCTCCGCGGCCAGCGCCCGCACCCGGTAGTCGTCCTCGACCAGGAACAGCGGATGGACGCCCTCGGCCAGGGTGCGGCGGAGGGACTCTTCAGCGCGCTGCTGCTCGGCTTGACGCGCGGCCAACCGCTGCCGCAGGCAGACGACCGCCTCGTCAGGATGCAAGGCGGAGATCAGCGACAGCGCGGCAACGAAGGCAGAATGGTCCGGCTGCGGCTCGGAGAGCAGATCGTGCAGCCAGTCGTGCATCTCGACCTGCCCCGCCGCGGTCAACGCGTACACAATCCGCTCCGGACGGTGACCGGACCGCTCGATGGCATGTTCGGCGATGAAGCCCGCGGCGGCGAGTTGCTGAACCACGTTGTAGAGCGACCCGTAGCTGAGCCGGAAGGTCCGGGCGGCATCGCGGGCGGTCAAGGTCTGCTGCAGCTCGTAGGCGTGCATCGGCTTCTCGGTCAGGTAGGACAGCACCGCCAGGGCCAGCACGTTCTTCACGCGTCGGATAACCACATCAGTCCTTAGTCGATATTGATTAGTCAAGTCTGACTATAGGAGGGCGCCTCGGCGAGGGCAAGAGGTGGAAGCGCCAGACCAGGGTCCATTGCCGGCCTGCGCTGGTGGACCGGGATCGCCCGTCAGGACGTCAGCAACGCGACCGACTCCGTGGCCCGAGGTCTGATCTGCAGCTTCCGGCCCTCCCCGCGCCGGAACATCGCGACCGCCTCGCCATAGTCCTCGAGCCGGAAGGCGTGGCTGACCATCGGCTCGGCCCTCAGCACCCCGGCGGCGAACATCTCCACGGCTCGGTCGAAGGAGTGGGCGACGGCCATCGAGCCGATCACCGTCACCTCGTCGTGGTAGACGGCGAAGGGCGAGAACGATGCTCGCGCATCAGTCGCCGCGACCCCGAACTGCAGGAAGGTCCCGCCCCGGCGAACCCGACTCAGGCCGTCCTCGATGGCCGAGACGGCACCGGTGCAGTCGATCACCACGTCCCAGCCGCCCGGGCGCCGGATGGCCTCCGGCGTCTCCGCCGCCTTGGTCAGGCCGACGTCGTGCGCCGCGGTCAGCCGCGCCGGATTGACGTCGACGATGCTGACCGACGCCGCGCCGGCGCGAGGCGCGAGCTGGGCCATCATCAGGCCCATGGTGCCCGCGCCGTAGACCAGGTAGTGCTCGCCCAACCGCCGCGGGAGCAGGTCGTAGCCGTGGATGGCACAGGCCAGCGGCTCGATCAGCGCGGCAAGCTGCAGATCCACCGAGTCGGGCAGCTTGTGCACGTTCGCGGCGGGGGAGGAGACCAGGTCGGCGGTCGAGCCATCGGTTCGGGCGACACCGGCGCCGTTCCAGTTGTCGCACAGGTTCGGCCGGCCGGCGGTGCAGTAGTGGCAGTCGCCGCAGTAGAGGGAAGGGTCGACGGCCACCCGGTCGCCGGGCACCAGATGGCTGACCTGGTGGCCGGTCTCGTGCACGATGCCGGTCGTCTCGTGGCCGGGAACGATCGGATAGACCGTGGGCGCGAACTCGCCATCCAGGACGTGCAGATCGGTGCCGCACAGTCCGACCGCTTCGACCCGGACGATCACCTCTCGGGGGCCGGGCTCGGGGTCGGGCCGTTCGACGAGTTCGTACGCGCCGGGCCGCGGGAAGACGATGGCACGCATTCGGGGAGGGTAGCGCGGCCACGTTGGAGGTCGCTTTGCGCGCGGGGGGCAATGTCGCGCTTTGCGCGCGGGGGGCAATGTCGCGCTTTGCGCGCGGGGGCAATGTCGTCAGGATTGACCGGTGGCAGCAGACCGGCGCGGCGAGCGTCCTCGCGGTGAGCAGGGCCGAGGTAGCGGCCACCAGGCTCGGCGTACGCCCGAGCGTCGCCCGGCCCGCAGCCCGCGCAGCGGACCGCGTACCGATCCGGAGCGCAACACCCAAGCGGCACGACCTGTGCGGGAGCCGCCGCGTCCCGGCTTGGCCCGCCGGGACAACGAGCCCCCGCTGCCGGAGGGGGTGGATACCCGCATGCTGCATCGCGCCGTCCGGGCCGAGCTACGCAGCCTGCCCAAGGACCTGGCCGAGATCGTCGCCGGCCATCTCGTGCTCGCCGGGCAGCTGGTCGACGACGATCCCGAGCTCGCGTACGCGCACGCCGAGGCCGCGCGTCGGCGCGCCTCCCGGCTGCCGATCGTCCGGGAGGCGGCAGCGGAGACCGCGTACGCCGCGGGCCACTACGACGTGGCCCTGAGCGAGTTCCGGGCCCTGCGCCGCATGACCGGCAGCCACGACTACCTGCCCGTGATGGCGGACTGCGAGCGGGCCCTCGGCCGCCCGCACAACGCTCTCAAGCTGGCCAAGGAGGCTTTTCGGCTCGACCTCGATCCGGCGCTGCGGATCGAGATGATCATCGTCGAGTCCGGTGCTCGGCACGACCTCGGCCAGGACCCCGAGGCCCGGCGGATCCTCGACCGTGCCGTCTCTGCGCTGGCCCCTCAGCCCGCGCTGGCCCAGCCGACGGCCCGCCTGCACTACGCCTACGCCGAGGCACTTCTGACCGCTGGTAAGTCCGAAGAGGCACGACGGTGGTTCGCCAGCGCCGCCGAGCTCGATGTGGCGGGTGACACCGACGCCCAGCAGCGGGTCGATGAGCTCGACGGGATGCTGATCGACTTCGACGAGAGCGATGACACCGAGCCAGAACCCCGGGGGGCTCGGGGGGTGTCCCACCGGGAAGGGACCGAGCCTTCGTGAGCAGACCGGCACCCGCACTGGTCGACGGCTACGACGCGGTGCTGTTCGACCTGGACGGCGTCGTCTATCTGGGACCGGTCGCCGTCGCCGGGGCCGCCGAAGGAATCGCCGCGCTGCGCGCTCGGGGCACCAGGCTCGGCTTCGTCACCAACAATGCCGCCCGGCCACCCGCCGTCGTGGCCGAGCACCTGGTCGAGCTGGGTATCGCGGCGGCGACGGAGGACGTAGTGACCTCGGCCCAGGCGGGCGCGGACCTGGTCCTCGCCCGCTTCGGCCCGGGTTCCAGGGTGCTGATCGTCGGCGGCGATGGGGTGGCGGACGCGGTCGCGGAGGCGGGTCTGATCGGTGTCTGGTCGGCCGACGACGAGCCGGTCGCGGTGCTGCAGGGCTACGGGTTCGACCTCACCTGGCAGCAGCTGAACGAGGCCGCGATCGCCATCCACCGCGGCGCCCACTGGGTGGCGACCAACACCGACCCGACCCGGCCGACCGAGCGCGGACTGGTGCCGGGCAACGGCGCGGCGGTCGCGGCCGTGGCGATGGCGGTCCCCGCGACTCCGGAGGTCGCCGGGAAGCCCTTTCGCCCGCTGCTCGACGACACCGTCGCCCGGATCGGCTGCCAGCGGCCGATCTTCGTCGGCGACCGGCTGGACACCGACGTCGCCGGTGCACGCAACGCGGGTCTGGACAGCCTCCTCGTGCTGTCGGGGTCGCACGGCCCGGATGACCTGCTCCGGGCTGCGCCGAGCGATCGGCCGACCCATATCGGGCAGGACCTGCGGGCCCTGCTCGACCCGCCGATGATCATCACGCCGAGTGCCACCGGATTCGCCTGTGGGTCGGCTCGGGCCAGAGTCGAGGCCGGCCGGTTGATCGTCGAGACCAGGTCCGAGGCGACCGATCTGGAAGCGTTGTGGGCGGCGGCCCATGCCGCCTGGGCCGCCTCCGACCAGGGAGTCGCGGTCGATCTCGGCTCGTCCGCGTCCCGTCCCGCCGTCCGAGTACGGTAAGGCAGATCAAGTCGGGATCTTCACCGAGTGCGCTTACCAGCGTGGAAGGACAGCACACACCATGACCGACGCACGGCAGAGCTACCTGAATCTGGTTGCTTCCCTGACTCGGACCACTCGCGACCGCGCTGCCGCCACGGCGCGGCTGCTGCTGGCTCAGGCCGGGCTCACCGAGGTCGCCCACGACGCCGGCGAGCGGGTAAACAAGCTGGCCGAGGAGATCCTGCACGCCGGCAAGGCCAACCGTGAGCTGGTGGAGAACCTCATTGCGACCGAGGTGGACAAGGCGGCGACTCGGCTCGGCTTCGCGCGGGCGGAAGAGGTACAGGCGCTGCGCGACGAGATCGCCGAGCTGCGCGCTGATCTGACCGAGGCGCAGAGAACCGCGGCCAAGGCGGCGTCCAAGGCGGCACGAGCGGCCAAGACCAGCCCGGCCAAGGTGAGCGCGACCAAACCGGCGAACGCGAGGACGCGTGCCCGGAAGACCGCCGCGTCATCAACGGCGAAGATTTCGGCGAGTGAGGCATGACGGAATCGGCGGCGGAGCGACCGGCCGAGACGGACGTCGCCAGCTCGCTCGACCCCCCGGCGACCGGCGATGCCGCGATCGACGAGGCCATGCTGGCCCTCGGTGACCTCTCCGGGATCCCGCTGCCCGAGCATCATGATCGTCTGGCCGGTGCTCACGAGGTGTTGCACTCCGCCTTGGAGCGGGAGGATGAGCCGGCCGAGCCCGCCTGAGGCATGGACACATCCCGCCTGGACCGGGAGCTGGTCTCCCGTGGTCTGGCTCGGTCGCGGGCGCAGGCCCAGGCCATGATCGCGTCCGGTCAGGTGCTGGTCGACGGCCTACCCGCCCGGCGGTCGGCCGAGCTGGTCGGTGCCGCGACCCGGATCGTGGCCGAACCCGAGCGCTACGTCTCGCGGGCCGCGTACAAGCTGCTGGGCGCCCTCGATGATCTTGACTTGACCGTCTCGGGTCGGGCCCTCGACGCCGGCGCCTCGACCGGGGGGTTCACCCAGGTGCTGCTGGAGCGCGGCTGCCGCCTCGTGTACGCGGTCGACGTCGGCAGCGATCAGCTTGCTCCGTTGCTGCGCAGCGACCGGCGGGTGCGGGAGCGCGAGCGAATGAACCTCCGTAGCCTGACTCTCGACCAGCTGGACGGCGAGCCGGTGGACCTCGCTGTGGCCGACCTGTCGTTCATCTCGCTGACCTTGGTGCTCGAGCCACTCGTCTCGGTGATCAAGAACGACGGCTGGCTGTTGGGACTGGTCAAACCGCAGTTCGAGGTCGGCCGCGAGCGTCTGGAGCGCGGCGGAGTGGTGCGATCGGCCGAACTGCGCCGGCAGGCGGTCGACGGTGTGATCGCGGCGGCCAGCCACCTGGGCTGGACAGCGATCGCCGTGGTCCCCAGCCGGTTGCCCGGCGCGTCGGGCAACCAGGAGTTCTTCGGGTTGTTCCGGGCAGGTCGGTGAATATCGCCTTCGGGGGTTCAAGGGGGTCGGCCCCTTGCTCATATGCTGTGGCGGTGACCGCCCCCGCACGCGAGCAGAACGGCTTGCCGGGTCACCGGCGGGTCGCGCTGCTGACTCACACCGGCCGTCCGGACGCCGTGGCTGCCGCGAACCGGCTGATCGAGGGGTTCAGCGCCGCCGGCATCACCGTTGCACTGCCCCGAGAGGACCTGCCGGCGATCACACCGCAGCTCTCCTCGGCGGTGACGGTCCTGGACAAGCCCGTCGATGCCGACGACGGAATCGAGCTGATGGTGGTGCTCGGTGGCGACGGCAGCATCCTGCGCGGGGCGGAGTGGGTGCTGGACTCCAAGATTCCGCTGCTGGGCGTGAACCTGGGCCATGTGGGCTTCCTGGCGGAGGCGGAGTCGTCCGAGATCGACAGCATCGTCTCTCACGTGGTCGACCAGTCGTACGCGGTGGAGGAGCGCTTCACCATCGCGGTCACGCTGCGTGACTGCGAGTCCGGTGCGGTGGTCTGGTCCTCGTACGCGATCAACGAGGTGTCGATCGAGAAGGCGGCCCGGGAGCGGATGCTCGAGGTGCTGGTGGAGATCGACGGGCGGCCGCTGTCCCGCTGGGCCTGCGACGGGATGCTGGTCGCCACCCCGACCGGCTCCACGGCGTACGCGTTCTCCGCGGGTGGGCCGGTGGTCTGGCCGGGTGTCGACGCGCTGCTGGTGGTGCCGCTCAGCGCTCATGCGCTGTTCTCGCGGCCCATGGTCCTCAGCCCGACGTCGACGGTGGTCGTGGAGATGCTGGAGTCCGCGCAGACGGCCGGGGTGGTGTGGTGCGACGGGCGGCGCTCGATCGACCTGCACCCGCGGATGGAGATCGAGGTGACCCGAGGTGCGGACCGGCTGCGGCTGGCGCGGCTGTCGGAGGCGCCGTTCACCGACCGGCTGGTGCACAAGTTCGGGCTGCGGGTCGAGGGCTGGCGGGGCAGTGCGGCCGCCGCCGACCCGGTTTCGTGATCTTGCCGACCAGCTCATGATCACCGAGCTGCGGATCGCCGATCTTGGCGTGATCAGCGAGGCGGCCGTCGAGCCGCATCCCGGGCTGACCGTGGTCACCGGCGAGACCGGCGCGGGCAAGACCATGATCGTCACTGGACTGGGGCTGTTGCTGGGGGGCCGAGCAGACCCGTCGGCGGTCCGGCGGGGCTCCGAGCGGGCTCGGATCGAGGGCCGGTTTCGCGGGAATGATCCGGCGGTGGTGACGGCGGTGACCGAAGCCGGCGGTGAGCTCGAGGACGGTGAGCTCCTCGTCGCCCGGCAGGTGACGGCGGCGGGACGGTCGCGGGCCTTCCTGGGTGGTGCCCAGGTCCCGGCCCCGGTCTGCGCGCGGGTGATCGAGACCTTGATCGCGATCCACGGCCAGTCCGAACAGGTCCGGCTGCGTAGTGCCGATCGGCAGCGGGAGCTGCTGGACCGGTTCGCCGGTGAGTCGCTCGCCGGTCCGCTCGAGGAGTATCGAGGATCCTGGACGGAGCGACGCTCGGCCGGTGCCGAGCTCGACCGGCTGCGGGCCGAGGCGCAGAGCCGGGCCCGGGAGCTCGACCTGCTGCGTTTCGGCCTGAGCGAGATCGAGGCGGTCGCGCCGGAGCCGGGTGAGGATGCTCGGCTGGCCGCCGAGGCGACCCGGCTGCAGTCGGCCGATGACCTCCGCGTGGTGGCCGAGCAGGCTCTGGTGGCGGTCGCCGGTGCCGAGGACGAGGCTGGTGGTGCGCTGAGCGGGGTCACTGCCGCCCGCAAGGTCCTGGAGCGGTCGGCTGCGGATCCCGTGCTTGCGGAGCTGGGTCGCCGGTTGGCCGAGGCCGGCTACGCCCTCGCGGAGGTGGCCGGCGATCTGGCCGGATATCTCAGCGACCTCGAGGTCGAGCCCGGCCGGCTGGAGCAGATCGCGGAGCGCCGGTCCAGCCTGTCCGCACTGACGCGCAAGTACGGCAACAGTGTCGACGAGGTGCTGGCCTGGGCGGCGACGTCAGCCGTTCGGCTCACCGAGCTCGAGGGGGGTGACGAGCGGATCGACGTGCTCGCCGCGCGGGTGAGCGAGCTCGACGGTGAGCTGAACTCGCTGGCCGCGGTGATCAGCGCCGGCCGGCGTACGGCGGCTGCGGCGTTCGTGGTGCAGGTGCAGCCCGAGCTCGCGGCGCTCGCGCTGCCGCACGCGCGACTGGTCTTCGATGTTCAGCGCAGCGAGCTCGGACCGCACGGGGCCGATCAGGTCGAGCTGCTGTTCAGCGCCAACCCCGGCAGCGAGCTGCAGAGTCTGGCCAAGGTCGCCTCGGGTGGCGAGCTGTCCCGGATCCGGCTCGCGCTCGAGGTCGTGCTGGCCGCTGGACAGTCGACCGGAACCCTGGTGTTCGACGAGGTCGACGCCGGGGTCGGCGGCCGGGTCGCGGTGGAGATCGGCCGGCGGCTCGCCCAGCTCGCCCGGCACAGTCAGGTGATCGTCGTGACGCACCTGGCCCAGGTCGCGGCCTTCGCCGACCGGCACTACGTGGTCGTCAAGTCCGACGACGGGCAGGTGACGACCAGCGGCGTCCAGCTGGTCTCCGACGGCGATCGCGCCGCCGAGCTGGCCCGGATGATGGCGGGCTTGGAGACGACCGAGGTGGCCCTGGCCCACGCCGGCGAGCTGGTCGAGCTGGCGGCGTCGGTGCGGGCGTCCGCGTAAGGGGCCGGCCGTCCGCCGCCCCGTTGCGGTTTCGCACGTATACGTTCGAAACCCGCACTGTGCGCGCGAAGTTTCGTGGGTGAGGTGGCAGTTTCGAACGTTTACGTTCGAAACTGCCAGTCGGGCGGTGAGGGGCGGGCGCAGAAACTGGCGAGGCGGGTGACGGACTGCGTGGCAGGATGTCAAGCGAGATGAGACTGCCGACACTGCTCCGCCGGCGCGGGGCGCCGACCGAGATCGGTGGCGTGGTACGGCTCGACCGGCGGACCAAGAACTTGACCAAACGACTCCGGCCGGGCGAGATCGCCGTCATCCATCACACCGACCTCGACCGGGTCAGCGCCGAGGCTCTGGTCGAGACCGGCGTGAGTGCGGTGATCAACGCTGTGCCGTCGGTGTCCGGCCGCTATCCCAATCTCGGGCCGGGGATCTTGATGGATGCCGGGATCGTGCTGATCGACGATGTCGGCGAGGCGATCTTCAGCACGGCACACGAGGGCGAGCAGCTCACCTTGGATGGCGGCAAGATCTACGGACCGCACGGTGCGCTGCTCGCCGAGGGCACTCTCTACACCACCGAGGTCCTCGAGGAGCAGCTGGAGTACGCGCGGGAGGGCCTGTCCGCCCAGATCGACGCCTTCGCCGACAACACCATGACCTATCTCCGCGAGGAGAAGGAGCTGCTGCTCGAGGGCGTCGGCGTGCCCGATGTGACCACCCGGATCGAGGGCCGGCACGTCCTGATCGTCGTGCGCGGCTACGACTACCGCAGTGACCTGGATGCGCTCCGGCCCTACATCAGCGAGTACCGCCCGCTGTTGATGGGAGTCGACGGCGGCGCTGATGCACTGATCGAGGCGGGCTACAAGCCGGACATGATCATCGGCGACATGGATTCCTGCTCCGACCAGGCTTTGCGAAGCGGAGCCGAGTTGGTGGTGCACGCCTACCACGACGGCCGGGCCCCCGGTCTGGAACGGATCTCCGCGCTCGGCCTGGACGCGGTGGTCTTCCCCGCGCTCGGCACCAGTGAGGACGCGGCCATGCTGCTGGCCGACTCGAAGGGGGCCGAGCTGCTGGTGGCGGTGGGCAGGCACTTCTCACTGGTGGAGTTCCTGGACAAGGGTCGGGCCGGGATGGCCTCCACCTTCCTGACCCAGTTGCGGGTCGGGCCGAAGCTCGTCGACGCCAAGGGCGTGTCCCGGATCTATCGAAGCCAGATCAAGACCTGGCAGCTGGTGCTGCTGGTGCTGTCCGGCCTGCTCGCACTGGTCACCGCACTGCTGGTGACCGACGTCGGCTGGGCGATCGGCAGTCTGATCGTGGCGCGGGTCCGTGACGTCCTGTACTGGATCAAGGAACTGTTCACATGAGAGCAGGATCGGACGGAGCGAGCACCGGCCACACCGAGGTGCGATGATCAATTTCCGCTATCACATCGTCTCGTTGATGGCGGTGTTCATGGCCCTTGCCGTGGGCATCGCCGCGGGCGTCTCGTTGGCACCGTCGGTGGACCAGGGTTTGCAGCAGCAAGCGGCCCAGGACCGCAAGCAGGTCAGCGAGCTCCGGGCGGAGCTGGACCGGCGCAACGCGCTCGACGACTACCGCGAGGCGTACGAGCAACAGGTCGGCGATGCAGTGATCGAGGGAGCGTTGTCCGGCGTGCCGGTTGCCCTGGTGACCATGCCTGATGCCCCAGGTGCGGTCGTCCAGGCGGTCAGCGTCGCGGTCGCGACCGCCGGCGGGACCGTGGTGCGCGAGGTCGAGGTCCGGCCGGACGCGTTCGATCCGGCCAAGGCCGAGCTGGTGGACAGTACGCTCCAGCCGTGGAGCGGGCCGCTGGGACTCAACGACACCATGTCACCCTCGACCAAGATCGGCACCGCATTGGCCAGGTCGATCGCGTCCCGGCAGGCCGAGGTCCGGGATCAGCTGGCGCTGGAGGTGGCCGACGCATTGGACGGTAGCGGCCTGGTCAGCATCAACCGTGGTTCGACGGCGCAGGCCCAGTTGGTGATCGTGGTGCCCGCGGAGGCACCGACCGAGCCGTTGACCAGTGATCAGCTCACCGCCCACGTACAGTTCTACGTCGCCATGGCCGATCGTGCCGCGGTGGTGTTGGCGGGCCCGAACAGCCAAGAGATCGAGGGCACCGATGTGCTGGCGGTCCGATCGGACGCCTCAGCCGCCGATGCGATGAGCACCGTCGACGTGGCCGATCTGAGCAGCGGCGTCAGCACCACTGTTCTGGCCGGGCAGGAGCTGTTGCTTCGCCCCGAGGGGCGGCACTACGGCGCATTGGCCCGCGCCGACGCCCCGCTGCCCGACCTGCCGGTGCGCTGATGGCGGGCCGCCTCACCCGTGTCCTGGCCGCTGCGTCCACGGCAGCAGCGGTCGCTGTCGTGGCGAACCGCCGGGCCGTGGCCGGTCTGAGCTCGGCGTCAGCGGCCGGGTCCCGGTGGGTGCGGGACAACCACGCCGGTACGCCGGTCAGCCTGGCCGAGGGACCGATCGCGGTACTGGCTGCGCTCAGCGGAACTGCCGTCGACCGCGCCCTGGGTGGATCAGGCCGCGGCGCGCTGGCCGGCACGGTGGCGATCGCCGGGGCGGGACTGGTCGGAGCCTACGATGATCTTGCCGGGACCGTTCAGGCCAAGGGCTTCCGTGGGCACCTGGCCGCACTCCGGAGCGGGACCGTCACCTCCGGGATGATCAAGATCGCCGGCGTAGGGCTCAGTGGTGCGCTGGCGGCGATGATCATCAACACCCCCGGCCGGCTCGGCGTCCGGCTGGTCGATGTCGCCCTGGACACGGTCATGATCGCCGGCACCGCCAACCTGACCAACCTGCTCGACCTGCGCCCAGGCCGAGCGGCGAAGGTGATCATCGCGCTGGGTGTCGGACTCGTCGGGCACGGTTCGGCTCCGGTGGTCGGCTCCGCCGCCGGGAGCCTGCCCAGCGACCTCGCCGGTCGGTCCATGCTCGGCGACTGCGGCGCCAACGCCCTGGGAGCCGGCCTGGCCGTCGCGGGGACTCGGCTGCCGCGCTGGGCGCGGCTGATGATCATCTCTGGGGTGACGGCGCTGAACCTGGCCAGCGAACGGGTCAGCTTCACCGCCGTCATCGAACGCACCCCCTGGCTGCGCCGGCTGGACGATCTGGGTCGGCGGTCGACCAGTCTGCCGCGGGCCGGCCGCGGGTGAAACGAGGTCTGGTCTCGGTCGCCCTTGGCGTGGCCGGGATCACGCTGGCGGCCCGGATCCTCGGCTTCGGCCGGTCGCTGGTGTTCTCCAAGACGGTCGGCGACACCTGCCTCGGCGACGTCTACAACGCCGCGAACACCCTGCCCAACGTGCTGTTCGAGATCGTCGCCGGCGGCATCCTGGCTGGGGTCGTTGTCCCGGTGGTGGCCAGGCACGCCGGCGCCGGTCGCCGGGATGCCGACGCACAGACCGTTTCGGCGTTGATCACCTGGACCCTGCTGGTGCTCACCCCGGCCGGCCTCGCGGCGCTCGCCGCAGCCCAGTGGTACGGCCGCGCCTTCGCCAAGGCCGACTGCGCCGGCAGTGCGGAGGTGGTCGCCGCCTTGCTGGTCATGTTCGTCCCGCAGATCTGGTTCTACGGGATCGCCGTGGTCAGTGCGGGCGTGCTGCAGGCCCACCATCGGTTCGCCGCCGCTGCCCTCGCCCCGTTGCTGTCCAGCGTGGTCGTGATCACCGCCTACCTGATCTTCGCCAGGCTCGCCGATCCCGAGGACAGTGGTCAGCTGGAGGGCCTGACCAGCCAGGCGCTCGGAGCGCTGGGCTGGGGCACGACCGCCGGGGTGCTGGTGCTGGCCCTGACCACCGCGATCCCACTGGCCCGGCTGAGACTGCCGATGCGGCCGCGGCTCAGGTTCGCGGCCGGCGATCGTGCGGTGATCATCCGGATCGCCGCGGCCGGCCTGGCCGGGCTGGTGCTGCAGCAGCTCGCCCTGCTGCTGATCAGCTTCCTCAGCCAGCGCAGCGCTGATCCGGGCGCGCTGACCCGGTTCACCTGGAGCTACTCCCTCTACCTGCTCCCGTACGCGGTGCTGGCCGCGCCACTGCTGCAGATGACCTTTCCCCGGCTGGCGACCGCCGCGGAGTCGGGCCCGGCGGCGGTGCGCGACACATTGGCCGAGACCGGCCCGGTGGTGGTCGCTGCCGCCTGGCTCGGCGCCGGGCTGCTGGCGGCCACTGCGGTACCGGTCGCCCGGGTGTTCGTGCTCGGCCCGGGGTCGGGGCAGACCGCGGCCCTGGCGTGGCCGATCGTGGCCTTCGCCCCGGCCGTGGTCGGCTTCAGCGTCCTCGGCCTGGCCACCCGAACGCTGCTGGCCCAGCATCGGGCGCGGGCGGCCGGGCTGGCGACGGCCGGCGGCTGGCTGGTGGTGATCCTGGCTGTGCTGCTGATGTCGACGCTGGTGCCCTCGGCCTGGTTGGTGACCGGCATCGCCGGGTCGATCTCGGGGGGCATGATCGTCGGCGGCATCCTCGGCTGGTTGCTGGTCCGGCGCAGTGATGCCGGCCGGGCCGGCGTCGGGCTGACCCGGCCGATGCTGGCCTGCGCCGGGGCGGCCGTGCTGGCGGCAGGTGCGTGCGCGGTGGTGGGGCAGCGGCTGGCGGACGCAAGCCTGCTGGTCGCCACCGTGGCCGCGCTGGGATTGGCCGTTGCGGCGACGGCGCTCTTCGCCGGTGTCCTCCGGTTGGCCGCTCCGGGATTGCTGGCCCAGATCTGGCAGCTCCGGAGGTCGCGTCCTCCGGTGGAGGTGACGTCGCCGTGAGGATCGCGCTGGTGCTGACCGCCAGCACCGGAGGGATCGGCCGGCACGTGGCCAGCATCGCGCCGCGGATGGCGACCCGGGGGCACGCGGTCCGGGTGTTCTGTCCAGCGGTCACTGCTACAGCCCAGGGTTTCGACGCCGCCCTCGACATCCGGCCGCTGTGGGCGATGGCCGGGCTGCGCGGTGCCGACGTCGTGCACGCTCACGGCTACAAGGCCGGGGCGCTGGCGCTTCCGGTGACCCGGCTGACCCGAAAGCCGCTGGTGGTGACCTGGCACAACGCGGTGGTGGGCACGGGCCGGTCCGCCCGGGCGGCCCGGCTCCTGCAGCGGATGGTGGCGACCGGGGCCGATCTGACGCTCGGGGCCAGCAGCGACCTGGTGGCGGAGGCGACCCGGCTCGGGGCCCGGAGCGCCCGGCTGGCGGCGGTGGCCGCACCCGCAGTGCCCGCGGCCACCGAACCGAGAGCCGCGGTGCGGGAGCGCCTCGGTCTGGGTCCGCGGGACGTCGCCGTGCTGACCGTGGCCCGGCTCGCCCCGCAGAAGAACCTCGGCCTGCTGCTCGACGTCGCGGCCGGCGTACCGACGGACGCCCGGCTGGTGTTCTTCGTGGTGGGGGAAGGGCCGGAACGTCCGCGGCTGGAGGCCCGGATCGCCGCGGAGCGGCTACCGGTGCGCCTGCTCGGTCACCGTGACGATGTCGGGTCGCTGCTGAACGCGGCCGATCTGGGACTGCTGACCTCGGCCTGGGAGGCGCGGGCGCTGGTCGCCCAGGAGGCGCTGCTGGCTGGCCTGCCGCTGGTCGCGCCACGAGTCGGCGGGTTGCCCGAGCTGCTCGGCGAGGCTGCCGTACTGGTGCCGCCTGACGACGCGGCGGCGACGCGTACGGCGCTCCTCCGACTGGCCGCTGACTCGGCCGAGCGCGACCGGCGGCGGGAGGCGGGCCTGATCCAAGCCGCCGGCTGGCCGGACGAGGACGACGTCGTCGACGACCTGCTGGCCGCGTACGCGTCTCTGCTCTGACGCTTTCGGGCCCCCTGCTCTGCACAGGTTCCGGTGGCTCTGCACAGGAGAGGGCAGTTTCGGCGGGTCGGGCGTAGCGAGCCGAATGACGACGTAGGCTGGAGGCCCGTGGGCTCCCGCACAAAATTCACCAAGCACCTCTTTGTGACCGGCGGCGTCGCCTCCTCGCTCGGCAAAGGCCTCACCGCATCCAGCCTCGGCAGCCTGTTGGTGGCTCGTGGCCTGAGTGTGTCCATGCAGAAGCTGGACCCCTATCTCAACGTCGACCCCGGCACCATGAACCCCTTCCAGCACGGCGAGGTGTTCGTGACCGACGACGGGGCCGAGACCGACCTTGACGTCGGTCACTACGAGCGCTTCCTGGATCGCAACCTCTCGGCCGAGGCCAACGTCACCACCGGCAAGGTGTACTCGACGGTGATCGCCAAGGAGCGGCGGGGCGACTATCTCGGTGACACCGTGCAGGTGATCCCGCACATCACCAACGAGATCAAGGAGTCGATGCTCGCCATGGGCGGGCCCGAGATCGACGTGGTGATCCACGAGATCGGCGGCACCGTCGGCGACATCGAGTCGCTGCCGTTCCTCGAGGCCGCCCGACAGGTCCGGCACGATGTCGGTCGGGAGAACGTGTTCTTCCTGCACGTCTCGCTGGTGCCCTACATCGGGCCGAGTGGGGAGCTGAAGACCAAGCCCACCCAGCACTCGGTCGCCGCCTTGCGTCAGGTCGGCATCCAGCCCGACGCGGTGGTCTGTCGCTCGGACCGGGACATCCCGGACAGCGTCAAACGCAAGATCTCCCTGATGTGCGACGTCGACGAACAGGCCGTGGTGGCCGCGATCGACGCGCCGAGCATCTACGACATCCCCAAGGTGCTGCACTCCGAGGGCCTGGACGCGTACGTGGTGCGCCGTCTCGATCTGCGCTTCCGCGACGTCGACTGGACCCAGTGGAACGACCTGCTGAACCGGGTGCACCACCCCAAGGAGGAGGTGACCATCGCCCTGGTCGGCAAGTACATCGACCTGCCGGACGCCTACCTCTCGGTCTGCGAGGCGCTCCGCGCCGGCGGCTTCGCACACAAGGCGAAGGTGATCATCCGCTGGGTGCCGTCGGACGACTGCGCCTCGCCCGAAGGCGCGGCGCGGATCCTCAACGAGGTCGACGGCGTCGTGATCCCGGGTGGCTTCGGCATCCGCGGCACCGAGGGCAAGCTCGGCGCGATCCGGTACGCCCGGGAGCACCAGATCCCGATCCTCGGGCTGTGCCTCGGCCTGCAGTGCATGGTGATCGAGGTCGCTCGCAACCTGGCCGGGCTGGAGGGTGCGGACAGCACCGAGTTCGCTCCGGAGACACCGCACCCGGTGATCGCGACGATGGCCGAGCAGGTGGCGATCCTCTCCGGCGAGGGCGATCTCGGCGGTTCGATGCGGCTCGGCTCCTATCCGGCCGAGCTGGTTCCGGGCTCGATCGTGGCGAAGCGCTACGGCCAGTCGCGGGTGGAGGAGCGGCACCGGCACCGGTATGAGGTCAACAACGCCTACCGCACCCAGCTGGAAGACGCCGGGCTGGTGATCAGCGGCACCTCGCCCGACTCCGCTCTGGTGGAGTTCATCGAGCTGCCGAACGAGATCCATCCCTATTTCGTGGCCACCCAGGCCCACCCGGAGCTCAAGTCCCGGCCGACCCGGCCGCACCCGCTGTTCGTCGGACTGGTCGAGGCCGCCCTGGATCGCCGGCTGGCCACCCGGCTGCCCGTGGACGAGGACCAGCGCTGATCGTCCTCACGGGCGAGGAACTCCGCGACACGCCCCTGTCCTGGCCCGTCGAGCACTCGACCGTGCTCGCCCGGGGTGCGATCACCCGCTATGTCCAAGATGAGGTGCGTACGCCCGACGGGTCCACGGTGCGGCGGGAGTATGTCCAGCATCCGGGGGCTGTCGGGGTCATCGCCCTCGACGACCACGACCGGGTCGCGCTGGTCCGGCAGTACCGGCATCCGGTACGCCAGCGGCTGGTCGAGCCGCCGGCCGGGCTGCTCGACGTGGACGGCGAGGACTACCTCAAGGCAGTGCAGCGCGAGCTGGCCGAGGAGGTCGGGCTGGCCGCCGACCGCTGGGACGTGTTGGTCGACCTGTTCACCACGCCGGGGATCCTCGGTGAGGCCCTGAGGGTCTTTCTGGCCCGGGACCTGCATGGGGTCGAGGCGCCGGACGGCTTTCTCCTGGCTGGCGAGGAGGCACATATGGACGTCGTCTGGGCCTCGCTTGACGACCTTGTCACTGCGGTCCTTGACGGCCGGTTGCACAACCCGACTCTGGTGTCCGGCACACTGGCCGCCTGGACCGCCCGGGAACGGGACGGCTTCACCGGGCTGCGACCAGCCGATGCTCCCTGGGCCGCTCGGGACCTCCTCCCGTTCGGTTCCTGATGCGGATCTATCCCCGACATCGCCTGGATCTCGGCGGGACCGACATCACTGCCGGTCTGCTGGCCGCGGTGACGGCTCACGACGCGGAGGCGCTGGAGACGGCGGCGCTGCGCACGGTCGGCCTGGCGGACCGCGGACTGGTCTGCCTCTCGGTGCGCTCAGCGTGGGATCTGCTGCTACAGGTGCTGGCCTGGCCGGCCGGCAGTGAAGTGATCGTCTCCGCGATCACCCACCCGGACATGATCACGATCATCCGGGACCACGGGCTGGTGCCGGTGCCGGTCGACCTGAACCTGGACACCCTGGCGCCGTCGGTGGCGGACCTGGAACGGGCCCGCACCGAACTGACCCGCGCGGTGCTGGTGGTGCACCTGTTCGGAGGGCGGCTCGACCTGACGCCGATCCTCACCTTCTGCCGGCGGCACGACCTGATGCTGGTCGAGGACAGCGCCCAGGCGTTCACCGGGCGGGACAGCCTGGCGCCGACCGGGGCCGACGCGTCACTGGTCAGCTTCGGCATGATCAAGACCAGCTCCGCGGTCGGCGGCGCGCTGGTGGCGGTGGCCGATACCGAGCTGTTGTCCAGCATGCGCAAGGAGCAGGCCGGCTGGCCGGCGCAGGGCCGCGGGGCGTACGCGATCAAGGTGATCAAGGCCGGGGTCCTGGCGATCGTCAACGACCCGCGCCGGTTCGCGGTGCTGTACCGGCTGTGCCGCCGGCTCGGCGTCGACCTGGACGCGGCCATCAACGCCTCGACCCGCTCGTTCGCTGCGAGGGATGCCCTGCAGGCCCGGATCCGGCGGCGGCCGGCACCGGCACTGCTCGCGCTGCTGGGCCGGCGGCTGAGCCGCGTCGACCTCGACCGGCTTGCGGCGCGGGCGGCGTTCGGTGAGGAGCTGACCCGTCGGCTGCCGCCGGCCTACCGGCATCCGGGTGATCGGCTGCGCCGGCGTACCCACTGGCTCTACCCGGTGCTCGCACCCGATCCGGACGGGCTGGTCGCCGCGCTGCGAGCCCACGGGATCGACGTCAGCCGGGGCACCAGCAACCTCATCGCGGTGGGCAGCAGCGACGGCTCGGCTCCCGAGCAGGCGGGCCGGCTGATGACGTCGATCGTCTACCTGCCGAGCTATCCCGAGCTGGGGACCGAGGGGCTGGATCGCCTGATCGCCGGGCTGCAGGACGGCATGGGAGCACAAGCGTGAACCAGATGGCCGGCCTGCGGGTGCTCACCATGAATGTGCTCAGCCCTGAGAACCCGGACTGGGCCCGGCGGCGGCCGGGGCTCGCGGCCGTGGTCGGCGCGTTGCAGCCCGACGTTCTGGCTCTCCAAGAGGTACGGGTCGCCGACGCGGCGGAGCTCATCGCTGAGATGGTGGGCGACGGAGTGTGGGCCAGTGACCACTACGGCGTGGTCGCCGACCTGGTTCAGCCCGGTCATCCTCCCGGCACCTGGAGCCCCGGATATGCGAGGTGGATCCCGGCCGACGACGGCCCGGATCCACCACGCAAATGACAAAGGGACGCGCGGCCGGATGGGGCTAGCGTGGCCCGACCCGCTGCCGGCCTACGGGCCGGTCCGGCTGCGGCCGTTCACTGAGAGTGATCTTGGTCTGGTGGCCGCCCTCGCGACCGACCCTTATGTGCCGCTGATCGGCACCATCCCGTCTCCGTTCACTCCGGAGAAGGGCCTTGCCTACATCGAGCGTCAGCACCAACGGTTGACGGATGGCGCTGGCTGGTCCTTCGTCGTGGTCGACGTGACGACCGGCCAGGCGGTCGGCAGCGCGGGGCTCTGGCTGAACCAGGGCCGTCCCGCGTCCGCGGGCTACTCGGTCGCACCGGAGTTCCGCGGCCGGGGTTACGCCACCGCGGCGCTGACGGCGCTGACCCACTTCGCCTGGACCTTCGACGAGATCGACCGGGTCGAGCTGTACATCGAGCCGGCGAACCGGGCCTCGCTGAGTGTTGCGGAGCGCTGTGGTTACCGCGAGGAGGCGCTGCTGTCCGATCATATGGAGATCGGCGGCGAGCTCCGATCGATGCTGCGGTTCGCGGCCTCTCGATCGTGAGGCACGGATCGAAAGGGGGATGGGGGCGGGCCTCGGCGCCGTGCCCCGACAACCGATGACCGATGTCGCGTACCTCGACCTGGCGGACCCGGCGTTCGACGTCACCTCGCCGGTGGTGCATGCGGCGCGCGAACGGAACTGGTACGCCCGCACGCCGTACGGCTGGGCCGTCCTGCGTTACGCGGAAGCCACCGCTCTGCTCAAGGACCGCCGCTTCCAGCAGGGGAACGCACGCTGGCCGGCCCAGAACGGCGTGCCCGACGGCCCGTTCGTCCAGTGGTGGGGCGAGACCCTGCTCAGTCTGGAGGGGACCGACCACCTCCGCCTGCGCAAGCTGCTCGGTCCTGCCTTCCGGAGCCGGACGATCGAGGCGATGCGGCCACAGTTCCAGGCGCTGGCCCATTCGCTGATCGACGGGTTCGCGCCCCGCGGACGATGCGAGTTCATCGCCGAGTTCGCCGAGCCCTATGCCGCCCGCATTCTGTGCCTGCTCCTCGGGTTGCCCGATGCCGAGTGGCGGCAGGTCGCGCACTGGGCCGACGACCTCGGCAAGTCGTTCGGGATCCGGCTGCGCGAGGACCTGCCACGGATCGAGGCCGCGCTCGCCGGGCTGACCGGCTACGTCGACGAGGTGATCGAGCAGCGGCAGGCCCGTCCGACCGACGATCTCGTGAGCACCCTCGTCCAGGCCCACGAGGCGACCGACGCCCTCAGCCGGCGTGAGCTGAGCGTGGCCGTGGTCTTCCTGGCCTTCGCCGGCATGGAGACCACGCGCAACCAGCTCGGCCTCGCGCTGCAGACCTTTCTGCGCCATCCGGAGCAGTGGGCGCTGCTCGCCGCCCGACCAGAGCTCGGGCCGGCCGCCGTCGAGGAGGTGATGCGGGTCAACCCGACCGTGACCTGGGTCACCCGGGAGGCCATCGAGCCCGTCGACCTGGCCGGCCTGCACGTCCCGGCCGGCGGCATCGTCCAGGTGCTGTCCCACGCCGCCGGCACCGATCCCCGGGCGATGGGAGATCGACCCGGCTTCGACATCACCGTCGAGAGCCGGCCCGTGCACGTCGGCTTCGGCGGCGGTGTCCACCACTGTCTCGGGCACTTCGTCGCGCGCACCGACATGAGCGTGGCGCTGCCGCTGTTGGCCCGCCGGATGCCTGACATCGAGGCCGACGGACCGGGCGAGTGGCTGCCCGTCTCCGGCAACACCGGTGCCGTCCGGTTCCCCGTGCGGTTCACGCCAGAAGCTCTGCCCTGAGGCCGTGGAAGGGCTGACTGGCGGCATCGCCGATCCTCCGGCGGCGGGCGTACCCAGCCGGTAGGTTGCAAACTATGAAGGTCGGCGTACCGAGCGAGATCAAGAATCACGAGTACCGCGTCGCCATCACGCCGTCCGGGGTGCACGAGTTCGCCCGGCACGGTCATCAGGTCCTGGTGCAAGCGGGGGCAGGTCTCGGATCCTCGATCACCGACGACGAGTTCGTCGCGGCCGGCGCCACCATCGTGCCCACGCACGAGGGCGTGTGGGGCGACGCGGAGCTGGTGCTCAAGGTCAAGGAGCCGATCGCTGTCGAGTACGACCGGATGCAGCCGGGACAGACCCTGTTCACCTACCTGCACCTGGCCGCGAGCCGGGACTGCACGCACGCTCTGCTCGACCGCAAGGTGACCGGGATCGCGTACGAGACGGTCCAGCTGCCCAATGGCACCTTGCCGCTGCTGGCCCCGATGAGCGAGGTGGCCGGCCGGCTCGCCCCCCAGGTCGGGGCGTACCACCTGATGCGCCAGGGCGGCGGACGCGGCACGCTGATGGGCGGGGTGTCCGGCGTGTACGCCGCCAAGGTCGTGGTGATCGGCGCCGGGGTGTCCGGCATGAACGCCGCCGCCATCGCGCTCGGCATGCAGGCCGAGGTGCTGCTGCTGGACCGCAACATCGACAAGCTCCGCGAAGCCGACCGGATCTACCAGGGGCATCTGCAGACGATCGCCTCCAACTCCTTCGAGGTCGAACGGGCCGTGCTCGACGCCGACCTCGTGATCGGAGCGGTGTTGGTTCCCGGGGCGAAGGCGCCGATGCTGATCAGCAACGAGCTGGTGTCGCGGATGCGGCCGGGCAGTGTGCTCGTCGACATCGCCATCGACCAGGGCGGCTGCTTCGAGGACAGCCGGCCGACCACGCACGCCGACCCCACCTACCCGGTGCACCGGTCGGTGTTCTACTGCGTCGCCAACATGCCGGGGGCGGTGCCCAACACCTCGACGTACGCGCTGACCAACGTGACCATGCCGTACGCGCTGAGCCTGGCCGATCTCGGCTGGCGCGACGCGCTCATGGCGGACCCGGCGCTGGCGCTGGGGCTCAACACCTTCGAGGGGTCGATCACCAACGGACCGGTCGCCCAGGCGCACGGAGCGCACCACCGCGAGCTGGACGAGGTGTTGAGCTGAACCGGTGCCGGGAGGCCTGACTCGGCTGGTCGAGGCCTACCTCGACCACCTGGTCGTGGAGCGGGGGGTGTCCCAGCACACCGCGGCGGCGTACCGTCGCGACCTCCGCCGCTACGTCGACTACCTGGCCGAGCGCGGCGTCAGCGAGCCGGGGCAGGTCACCACGGCACTGATCGACGACTACGCCATGCGACTGCGGGAAGGGGTCCGCAGCGCCGACGGGGAGGGTTGGGCCGAGCGGCCGCTGAGCGCGGCCAGTGTGGCGCGGGCGGTGGTCGCGGTGCGCAGCCTGCACAAGTTCGCCGTGGCCGAGGGCGTCGTTGCCGACGACCCGGCTCAGCTGGTCGCTCCGCCCCGGCCGCCGCAACGCCTGCCCAAGGCACTGAGCCTGGAGCAGGTCCAGGCGATGCTCGAGGTGCCGGCAACCGACACCGAACTGGGACTGCGGGACGCCGCTCTGCTGGAGTTGCTGTACGGCACCGGGCTGCGGATCTCCGAAGCCGTGGGGTTGGACGTCGACGACGTCTCCCGGCTGGCCCGCGTCGCGGCGGACGAGCCCGCGCCCGGCCTGCGGGTGCTCGGCAAGGGCCGCAAGGAGCGGATCGTTCCGGTCGGCTCGTACGCCCGGGCGGCGCTCGACGCGTACCTCGTCCGAGCCCGCCCGGAGCTGGCCCGGCGCAGTACCGGTAACCCGGCGCTCTTCCTCAACGCGCGGGGCGGTCGGCTGTCTCGGCAGAGTGCCTGGATGATCCTGCAGACCGTTGCCGCGCGGGCCGGCATCACCGTCGAGGTTTCGCCGCACACCTTGCGGCACTCCTTCGCCACCCATCTGCTGGACGGCGGCGCCGACGTACGCGTGGTGCAGGAGCTGCTGGGGCACGCCTCGGTGACGACGACGCAGATCTACACCCTGGTGACGGTCGACCATCTGCGCGAGGTCTATATCAGTGCGCACCCGCGCGCCCGGTGACCTCAGGAAAGCCGACCGGTGGCGAGCTTTTCGTCAGGGAGGAAAACGAAACAGTGGAATCTCTGCGTGACGCGGGGCGTCGGGATGTCACCGCGTACTAGGCTTCGGCGGAGGCGCGAGGCCTACGGGGGAGTAAGGAGACCGGAGTGGCGGAGACCCGCGATCGAGCCGACCGGGCCGTGGATCTCCTCGAGCGGGAGCCGGAGATCGGCCCGACCGGGCGGCCCTGGCCCGACCTGCCGGATCCCGAACCGCCGTCGGAGCACGGTCCGGCGCTGATCATCGCCCTGTGCAACCAGAAGGGCGGCGTCGGCAAGACGACGACCGCGATCAACCTCGGCGCAGCTCTGGCCGAGCTGGGTCGCCTGGTGCTGCTGGTCGACTTCGACCCCCAGGGTTCACTGTCGGTCGGGTTGGGAGTCAACCCGCACACCCTGGAGCACAGCATCTACAACCTGCTGCTCAGCCGGGACACCCCGATCGAGCAGGTGATCTCGCCGACCGGGGTGCCGAACCTCGACATCCTGCCCAGCAACATCGACCTCTCGGCTGCTGAGATCCAGCTGGTCTCCGAGGTCGCGCGGGAGCAGACGCTGCTCCGCGTGCTGGAAGGAATCAAGGACCGCTACGACGTGATCCTGATCGACTGCGCGCCGTCCCTCGGTCTGCTGACCATCAACGCGTTGACCGCGTCGGACAAGGTGATCATGCCGCTGGAATGCGAGTTCTTCGCACTGCGCGGGATCGCGTTGCTCACCGACACGATCACCAAGGTCCAGGACCGGTTGAATCCCAGGTTGGAGATTCTCGGCATCCTGGGCACCATGTACGACCCCCGCACGCTGCACAGCCGAGAAGTGCTGGAGCGGGTGGTCCAAGCGTTCGGTGACCGGGTTTTCCACACCGTGATCCGGCGGACCGTGAAGTTTCCGGAGACCACGGTCGCTGGTGAGCCGATCACCACGTACGCCACGACGTCGCCGGGGGCCGCGGCGTATCGCACTTTGGCGCGAGAAGTACTGGCCCGATGTCACGTCGGGTAAGCCTGCCGGGTGCCTCGGAGCTGTTCCGGGACACCAAGAAGAAGAACTCCGATCACTGGGCCGGAGAGCGCGCCGGTGCTACCCCGCCGAGCACCGGGCGGGTGCGGCATGACGAGAAGATCACCGTTTACGTGAGCGCAGACGAGCTGCTGGCGCTCGAGCAGGCACGGTTGACGCTGCGCGCCCGGCACGGCATGGCCGTCGACCGCGGTCGTATCGTCCGGGAGGCGATCGCGGCGACGCTGGCCGACCTGGAGGCGCGGGGACCGGACGCGGAGCTGGTCCGCCGGCTCTCCTCGTCGTGACTGTGGTGTCCGAGCCGGGGGCGGACACGGGCGACGCGCCGACTGGCTTTCGCGTCCATCTGGACAACTTCACGGGGCCGTTCGACCTGCTGCTGCAGCTGATCTCGCGGCACAAGCTGGACATCACCGAGGTCGCGCTCTCGACGGTGACCGACGAGTTCATCGCCCACATCAAGGCGGCGGGCCTGGACTGGGACCTGGACCAGACCAGCCAGTTCCTGGTGGTGGCCGCAACCCTGCTGGACCTGAAGGCGGCGCGGTTGCTGCCGAGCGGGGACATCGAGGATCCGGAGGATCTGGCCCTGCTCGAGGCGCGGGACCTGTTGTTCGCCCGGCTGCTGCAGTATCGGGCGTACAAGCAGGTGGCGAGCTGGATCGGGGGACGGCTGGAGGAGCAGGCCCGGCGGTTCCCTCGGGATGTCGGAGTCGACGCCCGGTTCGCGCGGCTGCTGCCGGAGGTGACGATCACCATCGGGTTGGACCGGTTCGCCGCCCTGGCCGCGCGGGCGCTGGCCCCGAAACAGGCAGACGTGATCTCGCTCGCACACCTGCACGCCCCGGCCGTCAGCGTGCGCGACCAGGCGGTGTTGATCGTGGACCGGCTGCGTCGCGCTCGGGCGATGACCTTCCGGGCGCTTACCGGGGACTCACCGGACCGGGTGACCACGGTCGCCCGCTTCCTGGCGCTGCTGGAGCTCTATCGTGAGGGCGCGGTGGCCTTCGAGCAGCTGACGGCGCTCGGCGAGCTGACCGTACGCTGGACGGGCGCCGACGCCGGGGAGCTGGACATCTCCGACGAGTTCGACACGGAAGGCTCCCCTACATGAACCCCGAGTTGTCAGAGTCTCAGCAGGCAATAGCCGTCTCAGACGCTGACACGTCGGTGAGTGGGGCGGTGGAGGCGCTGCTGCTGGTCGCGGTGGAGCCGGTCAGCGTCACCGAGCTGGCCCAGTCGGTGGGGGTGCCGGAGCCCGAGATCGCCGACGCGCTGGTGGAGCTGACGGCCTTCTACGACGAGACCGGGCGCGGTTTCGAGCTGCGCGAGCTGGGCGGCGGGTGGCGCTACTACACCCGGGAGGAGCACGCGGACCTGATCAGTCGGCACGTGCTGGAGGGACAGCACGCCCGGCTGTCCCAGGCGGCGCTGGAGACCCTGGCCGTGGTGGCGTACAGCCAGCCGATCTCCCGCGGCCGGGTGTCGGCCGTACGCGGGGTGAACGTGGACGGGGTGATGCGGACGCTGCTCGCCCGCGGGCTGATCGAGGAGGCCGGTCACGACCACGACTCGGGGGCGGTGGTCTTCGCCACCACCAGCTACTTCCTGGAGCGGATGGGGCTGCGGTCGCTGGACGAGCTGCCCGAGCTGGCGCCGCACCTCCCCGAGGTCAGCGAGCTGGAGGCCGAGCTGGGCCAGCTGGCCGCCATGAGCCCTGAGCCTGTCGAAGAGCGTCCGCTGGCGAGCTCAGAGCACCCTTCGACAAGCTCAGGGCACCTTGATGATGAGTCCTGACCAGACCGGACAGCGGTTGCAGAAGGTCCTCGCCGCTGCCGGAGTGGCCTCGCGGCGGGCCTGCGAGGAGATGATCAGCCAGGGCCGGGTCGAGGTCAATGGTCGGGTGGTCACCGAGCAGGGTCGGCGGGTGGACCCGGAGATCGACGTGATCCGGGTCGACGGATCGCGGATCCCGCCGCCGCGCCGGCACCTGTACCTGGCGCTGAACAAGCCGCGCGGCGTGGTCTCCACCATGGACGACCCGCAGGGACGGCGTACGGTGGCCGACCTGATCGATGAGCGGAAGGGTCGGCTGTTCCACGTCGGCCGGCTGGACACTGACACTGAAGGACTGCTGATCCTGACGAACGACGGCGATTTCGCGCAGCGGCTGGCGCACCCGTCGTACGAGGTGCCGAAGACCTATCTGGCCGAGGTGACCGGCGTCGTCGGGCCGGCGGTGCTTCGCCGGCTGCGCGAGGGACTGACCCTGGAGGACGGGCCGGTGCGGCCGACGTCGGTGAAGCTGATCTCCACCGCAACGGAGAAATCGTTGATCAAGATCACATTGCAGGAGGGCCGTAACCACATCGTGCGCCGTACGATGGAGGCGGTCGGCCATCCGGTCCGGCGCCTGTCGCGTACCGGAATCGGACCGGTGCGGCTCGGAAATCTCAAGATCGGTGAGGTTCGGGAGCTGACCCGGGATGAGCTGGGCGGCCTGCTGGACCTGACCAGCAGCTGACGATCCTGCAGCTGTCGAACTGGTGCCGAGGAGGGCTGTGGACCGACGCATCTACGGGCTGGAGACCGAGTACGGCGTGGCCTGCACCTCAGGTGGCGCCCGCCGGCTGACCCCGGACGAGGTGGCGCGCTACCTGTTCCGGCGGGTGGTCACCTGGGGCCGGTCGAGCAACGTCTTCCTGCGGAACGGCTCTCGGATCTATCTCGACGTCGGCTCCCATCCGGAGTACGCGACCGCCGAGTGCGACGACCTGGTCCAGCTGATCAATCACGACCGGGCCGGCGAGCGGATCCTGGAGGACCTGATCGTCGACGCCGAGCAGCGGCTGGCCAGCGAGGGGATCAGCGGCGACATCTACCTGTTCAAGAACAACACCGACAGCCACGGCAACTCCTACGGCTGCCACGAGAACTACTGCATCTCCCGGGTCGGGGACTTCTCCAAGATCACCGACGTGCTGGTGCCGTTCCTGGTTTCGCGGCAGCTGATCTGCGGAGCGGGCAAGGTGCTGCATACCGCGCGCGGGGCGGAGTACTCGGTGAGCCAGCGGGCCGAGCACATCTGGGAGTCGGTCTCCTCGGCGACGACCCGGTCGCGCCCGATCATCAACACCCGGGATGAGCCGCACGCCGACCCGGAGCGCTACCGGCGGCTGCACGTGATCGTCGGGGACTCGAACATGAGTGAGACCACCACGCTGCTCAAGGTCGGCACGGCGGAACTGGTGCTGAGGCTGATCGAGGCGGGCGTGCCGATGCGGGACTTCACCCTGGAGAACCCGATCCGGGCCATCCGGGACATGAGCCGCGACCGCAGTGGCCAGGTCAAGGTCGCACTGTCCAACGGACGGCGGATCTCGGCGCTGGAGCTGCAGACGGAGTACTACGAGAAGGTCAGTGAGTTCGTCAGTCGCGAGGGCCTCGGCACCCGGGTCACCGAGCGGGTGCTCGACCTGTGGGAGCGCACGTTGCGGGCCGTCTCAGAGGACAAGCTGGCGCTGATCGACACCGAGATCGACTGGGCGATCAAGCTCAAGCTGCTCGACCGCTACTCGGCCAAGCACGGCCTCGGGCTGGCCGACCCGCGAGTGGCTCAGCTCGACCTCGCGTACCACGACATCCGGCGGGGCCGTGGAATCTTCTCGCTGCTGGAGACACGCGGGATGGCGGCCCGGGTGAGCAACGACCCAGCGATCTTCCGGGCCAAGTCCGTGCCGCCGCAGACCACCCGCGCCAAGCTGCGCGGCGACTTCATCCGGGCCGCCCAGGAGGGACGCAACGACTACACCGTTGACTGGGTCCACCTGAAGCTGAACGACCAGGCGCAGCGCACCGTCCTGTGCAAGGACCCCTTCGTCTCCGTCGACGATCGAGTGGATCGACTGATCGCCTCGATGCGCTCCTGACCGCGCGCGGGTCGCCTGGTGCCAGTTTCGAACGTATACGTTCGAAACCGCAGGAGGGCACGAGAGACGACAGGGGTGAGCGTGGCAGCGGTGCTGGTGACGGGGATGTCGGGAACCGGGAAGTCGACGGTGCTGGCTGAGCTCGCACAGCGCGGGCATCGGGTGGTGGACACCGACCATGACGGCTGGATCGTCGAAGTGCCGCAGCCGGACGGCGGAACCGAGCCGATGTGGGACGAGTCCCGGATGCGCGCGTTGCTCACCGGGTCGCGATCCGCGCACGAGCACCTCTTCGTGGCCGGATGTGTTGCCAACCAGGGTCGCCTCTACCCGGAGTTCCGGGCGGTCGTGCTGCTCAGTGTGCCGCTGGACGTGCTGTTGGAGCGCATCGCTAGCCGGGACACCAGCGACTTCGGCAAGAGCCCGGCCGAGCGCGACAAGATCATCGCCGACACCCAGATCTACGAGCCGGTGCTTCGTGCCGGTGCGACCGTCGAGATCGACACCCGCCTGCCGCTGGCGGCCGTCGCCGACCAGCTCGAATGCCTGGCCGCTCCCTGACCACACCCCCACCAGTCACAAGTTCCCCATGTTGCATGGGAAACTGGCTGATTCCACAGGAAGCTTCCTATGGAATCGTGCAGTTCCCCATGCAACATGGGGAACTGACGTCGACCAGTCACGGCCGACGAGTCCGGGTAAGGTTTGCCGGTGCGTTCATTCCCGGCCAAGGTCGTCGTCGTCCTCGGACTCAGTGCGGGGCTGGTGCTGGCGGCCTGCGGAGACGAGAGTGACACCGCTTCTCCCTCGGCCTCGGCATCGCCGTCGGCCAGCGCATCCACGCCGAGCAGCACTCCGTCCGCCACCCCGACTCCCACACCCACTCCGACCCCCAAGCCGGTCAAGCCGTCCAGCAACTTCGACAAGGTCACGGTCAGCGGCGCCTACGGCGAGGAGCCGAAGGTCAAGGTCGACAAGCCGTGGGCCATCGACAAGACGCGTACCAAGGTCCTGGACTCCTCGAACGGCGCGGTGGTGAAGGAGAACCAGACCGTCGAGGTCAACTACTACGGGGTCAACGGCCGAAGCGGTGAGATGTTCGACGAGTCGTTCTCCCGGGGGCAGTCGATCGCGTTCAATCTCGGTCAGGTGGTACCGGGCTTCAGCAAGGGTCTCGTTGGACAGCGGCAGGGTAGCCGGGTGCTGGTCGCCATGCCGGGCTCGGACGGCTACGACACTTCCGGCGGCAACCCGCAGGCCGGGATCGAGATCGGCGACACGTTGATCTTCGTCGTCGACCTGGTCGGAGTCCAGCTGGCCGGGCCCGAGGGGGAGAAGGTGACCCCGAAGGCCGGACTGCCGACGGTCACCGACAAGGACGGTCAGCCGGTGATCACCATTCCCAAGTCCGATCCGCCGGCCGAGCTGCAGGTACAGCCGCTGATCAAGGGCAAGGGCAAGGAGGTCGGCGAGAACGACACGATCACCTTCAACTATCACTGGGTCCGCTGGAGCGACGGCAAGCTGCTGGAGGAGTCCTACACCGGTGAGCCCGCGAATGCCGGGCTGAGCACCTTGCTACCCGGGATGGTCAAGGGCCTGACCGGCCAGACCGTCGGCAGCCGCGTGCTGCTGGTGATCCCGCCGAGTGAGGGCTACCCCGACGGCAATCCGACACCCTCGGTCAAGCCCGGAGAGACCCTCGTCATGGTCGTCGACCTGCTCTTCACCCAGGCGGGCTGAGTTCAGCAAGGGGGGACGACCCCCCTTGAACCCCCCGCGCCGCGCCGACAACACACGGGCGCGCGGCTGAGTTCAGCAAGGGGGGACGACCCCCTTGAACCCCCCGCGCCGCGCCGACAACACACGGGCGCGCGGCTGAGTTCAGCAAGGGGGGACGACCCCCCTTGAACCCCCCGCGCCGCGCCGACAACACACGGGCGCGCGGCTAGTCCTCGGCGAGCAACGCCGCCGCATGCCGACCAGCGGCCGCTGCGGCCAGGAAGTACGCCGGGTCGACCGCCAGATCGCGGCCCATGCTGGAGAGCCGCACCGGGTGAATCCGCCAGCAGCGCCCGGAGCCCGTCCAGCCGCACCCGGACCAGCCGGTGCCGGCCGAGCACACGGAGATCGTCCGCACCGACCAGGCCGGCCAGCGCAGGGTCGTCGGCGAAGTCCGGCACCGCGATATCGCACGAACACAAGGCGACCCGTCCGTAAGCGGTCAGGCTGTGATGGGACACACCCTGGTGCCGCGGCCGGGCGTCGGCGCCGGAGATCCGCAGCGCACCGACCGGTCGGCCACCGAGCGTCGCCGCGGCGTTGACCGCCTCGCCGGCCGCCACGCCGGAGAAGCCCCAACGGGTCCCGGTGCCGAGGTTGCCCGGGCCCTGGCTGACCACCACGAGGTCGGCGTCCAGGGCCAGCCGTGCGGCCAGCAGCCCGGAATGCACGGTCACCGCCTCCAGGTCGCCGCCGAATGCCTGTCCGACGGTCACGGTTCCCGCCAGCAGATCGGCGGCGCGGAGCTCAGCGACCGATCGGGAGAACGCCAGCGGCAGTGCCCCTTGATCGGTCATCACATACACCACCCGGGTGCCGGGCCGGTCGTGCGTCACGGCCAGCAGCGCCGGGGCCAGACTCGAGTGCAGATCGGCAACGACCACCGGCAGGCCGGCCAGCGAGTCGGCATCGCGCAAGAGCTCGTGGTGCGGCGAGCCCTGCTCGTCGGCTCCGGCGACCATCGCCTGCAGCGGCATGTAGCGGGCTTTGACCAGGTGACCGGCCGGCTGTGGCGGCTGAGCGACCAATTGTCCCTCAGGACCGAGCACGGCCACGACCAGCGCATAGCCGCCGGTGCCGAGACCGCGCTCCAAGGCCGCGACGTTGAGCAGCACCCGGTCTCCGACCGTCGGCGCCGGCATCAGGTCGGTGTAGAGCAGCGCCCGCACCTCGCCCCGGGTGTCACCCCGCTGGGCATCCAGTTCGACCGCGCCGGGCCAGGTCGCCCGGACCCTGAGCACGGTGCCGTCCGCCCAGACAATCATCCAGACGACGATAGACCTACGACCCACGGATCTCGGGGCAACGCATCCGGGTCGAAGACGGCGAGCAGCTCTCTCGGGTGGTCCACCTCGGGCAGTCCGAGTGAGGCAGCGAGCAGCCCCAACACCTGCCGCGCGTCGACTCCGCGGGCAGCGAGGTCGGCCAGGGTGACCGCACCGTCCCGCTTGGCGAGCCGTCGGCCGGCGGCGTTGACGGCGAGCGGCACGTGCGCGTACGCCGGCGGCGGCTGTCCGAGTAGCGACGCCAGATGGGCCTGGCTGACGGCCGAGGTCAGCAGGTCGTCGCCACGAACCACCTGATCGATGCCCGAGTCGGCGTCGTCGACCACCACCGCGAGATGGTAGGCCGCGACGCCGTCATTGCGGCGGACGACGATGTCGTCGACCTCGCCGCGCACCTCCCCGTGCAGCAGGTCGAACACCGCCTGCACGGCCCGGTCGGCGCGCAGCCGAAGAGCCGGCGTACGCGTCTGCCGCCGCTCGGCCCGCTGCGCCGCGCTCAGGTTTCGGCAGGTGCCGGGATACCGGCCCATCGGTGCGTGCGGCGCACTCGCCGCCTCGGCGATCTCCCGCCGGGTGCAGTAGCACTCGTAGGTCCGGTCGCCGAGCAGCTCCAGCGCGTGCGTGTACGCGGCCGCCCGCCGGGACTGGACCACTGGTTCGCCGTCGAAGCCCAGGCCCAGCGCGGCCAGATCCGCCCGCTGTTGCTCGGCCAGCCCCGACCGGACGCGGCCGGCGTCCAGGTCCTCGATCCGCAGCAGGAAGCGACGGTCCGTCGAGCGCGCGAACAGCCAGGCCAGTAGTGCCGTCCGCAGGTTTCCCAGATGCAGTTCGCCGGTCGGGCTCGGCGCGTATCGGCCGGCCCCGGTCACGCCTGCCGGCTGATCATGGCGGCGACCCCGTCCAGGATCAGTTCCAGGCCGGTGTCGGGCTGCTCCCGAGGGTCGGCCGCCTCGATGGTCATGGGTGCGTCGAACAGACCCGCGGCGACGGCCTCGGTGAGGACCGGATAGCGCTGCGAGTCCAGCAGCTGGGCCAGCAGCTGCCCGTAAGGCAGCGGCAGACCGAACGACGGGTCGGCGGCCGCGACCAGGCTGTTGCTCAGCGCAGCCTGGCCGCGCGCGAAGTAGAGCACGGTCGACACCACGGCCATCTTGTCCGCCAGCGGCAACGGCGAGGACTGCTGGACGCGCAACCCCTGCTCCAGCCAGTCGAGCTGGCCCGGCTCCAGCGGCGGGCGGGTGATGGGCAGCTGCAGGATCCAGGGGTGGCGGGTGTAGAGCTCCATCAGACCCGCGGCCCAGGCCCGCAGTCCGGTCCGCCAGTCGTCGGCAGGCGGCGGGTCCGGGTCGCGGCCCACCGCGTCGATCATGAAGTCGTACAGCTCGTCCTTACTGGCCACATGCCGGTAGAGCGACATGGGCGCGCTACCTACACGCTCGGCCAGCCGTGCCATGGACAGCCCGCCAAGGCCCTCGGCATCGGCGATCTCGATGGCCGCGGCCACGATCCGGTCCAGACTGAGCCCGGGTCTGGGTTCGGGAGCTTGGTCGGCCCGCTCCCAGAGCCGTTGCAGGCTCGGCGGCAGCGCGACGCTGGACGGGTCGGTCACGAGCCTCATCCTAGGCATTGCGTATGCGATACGCTGGTGCGTATGACATACGCACCAGATGTGGAGCGGTCATCGGCCTCACCGCCTTTGACCCGCTGGTGGCGGCGGCCGTGGATCGCGCCGCTGGCCCTGGTCATCGCGGCCTTCCTGATCTTCTCGCTGCCGCCGTATCTCGCCCTGGATCCGAGCCGGTCGCGCATCCCGCCGCCGCCGGACTTCCCCGCGTACTACCCGCTCCTGGTCGCACACGTGCTGTGCGGCTCGATCGCTCTGGTCTGCGTGGTGTTCCAGGTCTGGCCCTGGTTCCGAAACCGGCACCGCACCGCGCACCGGCGGATCGGTCGCACCTACGTGCTGGCCGGCGTCCTCCCGGCCGGGATCGTCGGGCTCATCCTGGCCGTGCAGACGCCTTTCGGACCGGTGCTGCGGGTCAGCAGCGTCCTGATGGCGCTGCTGTGGCTGGGCTGCACCGCCACCGGGTTCGCGATGGCCCGCCGTCGCCGGTTCGCCGAGCACCGGCGCTGGATGATCCGCAGCTTCGCCCTCACCACCTCGATCATCCTGAACCGGTTCGTCGCCGTGGCCACCTACCTCGCCCTGCACCCCCGGCTCGACACCGCGTTCGGCGGCAGCGACACCTGGTTCGTCCAGGTGACGGCCGGAATCACCGGCTGGCTCTCCTGGACGCTGGCCCTGCTGGCGGCCGAGTGGTGGCTCGAGCGATCCCCGCGCCGGAGCTCACCGATCCGCAGCTGAGGGGCCGCGCACACCCGACCCGGGCTGGTAGCGTGCAAGGTCGATCCACAGGAGCAGCGCGCATGACCACCCGCAAGACGGAGCGGATCCTCAACCTCACCATCTGCCTCTTGGTCTCGGACCGCTACCTGCCGAAGAGCCGGATCCGCGAGGCCGTCGAGGGCTACCACAACCTGAGTGACGCGGCATTCGAGCGCACCTTCGAGCGGGACAAGGACGAGCTGCGGGCACTCGGGGTACCGATCGAGGTGGGCAGCTTCGACGCCTTCTTCGACGACGAGCAGGGCTACCGGATCCGCCGCCAGGATTTCGAGCTGCCGGCCATCGACCTGGATGCCGAAGAGGCGTCGGTGGTCGGCGTTGCCGCCCGGGTCTGGCAGCACGCCAGCATGGCGGAGTCGACGATGAGCGCCCTCGCGAAGCTGCGCGCCGCCGGGATCGAGCCGGATCCGTCCCAGCTCGCCGCCCTCGAACCATCGGTGCAGGTCAGTGAGCCGGCGTTCGCCCCGCTGTGGAGCGCGGTGCTGGACCGGGCCCGGGTGAGGTTCATCTATCGGGACGGCGATCCGCGGACGCTGGAGCCGTGGGGTCTGACGGCCTCCAAGGGCCGCTGGTACGTCGTGGGCTGGGACACCGACCGGCAGGACACCCGGATGTTCAAGTTGTCGCGGATCGCCGACGTGCCCAAGCGGGCGTCGCGCGCGGGTGCGTACGCGGTTCCGGCCGACCTCGACCTGCGGAAGCTGGCCCGTTCGCTCGCTCCGGGGGAACCGACGATGGAGGCCCTGCTGGCCATTCGCACCGGCCGGGCTCCGGTGTTGGCCCGCCGCGGAGAGCCGCGGGTGGTCGAGACCGATCTGCCGGGCGGATTCGAGGTTTTCGCGGTGGCGTACGGGGATCGGTGGTCCCTGGCCGAGGAGATTCGACAACACGGCGCGGACATCGTGGTGCTGGAGCCGGCAGAGCTGCGGGATGCAGTGATCCGGGGACTGAAGGCCATCGTGGCGACGGGTCGGGCCGCGTGACCAACACAGCAAGGGGGACGACCCCCTTGAACCCCCGCCGCGCGCACAACAACACAACAATGGAGCGCGCGTGACGTCGCAGGCTCAGGTGCGCCGGCTGCTCAGCCTGGTGCCTTACCTGCGCGAGCACGACGGCGTTTCGCTGGCCGAGGTGGCGACCACGTTCGGCATCACGCCGGAGGTGCTGCGCGAGGACCTCAATGTGCTGTGGATGTGCGGGCTGCCGGGACTCAGCCCGGGCGACATGATCGACATCGACATGGACGCCGTCGAGGGTGAGGGCGTGATCCACCTCAGCAACGCCGACTATCTGACCCGCCCGCTTCGGTTGTCGGCGGACGAGGCGCTGGCTCTGCTGCTCGCCCTGAACACGCTGCGGGAGATCGCCGGGCCGGGGGAGCGCGACGCCGTCGACCGGGCCACCAAGAAGCTGGAGGAGGCGGCCGGCAACATCGCGGCCACCCACCAGGCGATGGTGGCGGTGACCGCGGGTCGGGACGATATCCAGGCCCGGGTGAACGACGCGCTGCAGCGAGGCAAGCGCCTTGACCTGACCTACGACGTCGCATCGCGGGCGGAGACGACCCGGCGCCAGGTCGATCCGCTGCGGGTGTTCGTGCTGGAGGGTTACGGCTACCTGGAGGCGTGGTGTTACTCGGCGGGGGCGCTGCGCACGTTCCGGCTGGACCGGATCGCCGCCGCGGACGTCACCGAGACTGACGTCGAGCCGCACCAGGTGACGCTCAAGGACCTGTCGACGGGCTGGTTCGAGGCGCTTCGGGACTCGCCCCTGGTCACCCTCGAGCTCGCGCCCCATGCGGCCTGGGTCGCGGAGTACTACCCGACGGAGACCGTCACCCGGACCGAGAACGGTGGGTTGGTCGTCGCCCTCCGGGTCACGGACCCGGCCTGGCTGCGCAGCCTGCTGCTGCGGCTGGGCGGCGGCGCCCGCATCCTCAGTCCGGCCGGTGCGGGGGACTCGGCCGTCGAGACCGCCCGCGAGGCGCTCGACCAGTACGCCGCCCTCGGCCTGGCCTGACCTCTTGCCGCCCCGGGGTCAGAATCGAACGCTACGTCCGATTCTCGCGCTGCACTCCGGATGCTTCCGGCGCACAGCGCGAAGACCCGGCGTGCAGTGCGCGTCAGTACGCGTCGACAGGCTCCGCACGCATGCGTAGGGTGCTTCCGTGATGTGGGTCCTTCTCTTCGGCGGCATTGCGCTCGCCGGGCTCATCATGCTGATCAGCTACGGCATCTGGCTGGCCCACAAGGCTGCCGATGTGATGAGCGAAGTTGGCGTCCTCGCCGACCGGGCTGAGCAGCTGTTCGACCTGCTGGCCCAGATCCAACCGCCCGACGTCGAGCTCGTTCCACTGCCGAGTCACAGCGACCTCACCACCGAGGCCGAGGTCCGTCAGGCAATCCGCGACGTAGGATGAGTCCGATCTAGCTTCAGGGACCGCCGAAAAGAGGAACTATGACCCCGCTCGTGTTCAATCTCGGTCCGACCGAGCTGCTCATCATCCTGGCGATCGTCCTCTTGCTCTTCGGTGGCGCACGACTGGCCGGCCTGGGCAAGAGCACCGGCCGCGCGATCAAGGAGTTCAAGGAGGAGACCCGCGGCATCAGCGACCGCGAGGCGGCGGAGAAGTCCGAGCCGGTGCCTCCGGCCTCGAGCGCCACCAGCTACCAGCAGCCGCCGCCGACGACCGTCGACGACACCTCGTCCAGCGAGCCTCGCCGCGACATCTGATCCGCTTCCCCTCTGACCCGCCGTGTCCCTGACGATCAAGGGCCGGCCGATCCGCTTCAGCCTGAAGTGGCTCAAGCCGCCGCCTGTGCCTCCCGATGGCTCGATGACGCTCTATGAGCACCTCCGCGAGCTGCGCTACCGGCTGATCGTGGCGAGCCTGGCCATCATCGCGGGCATGGTGCTCAGCGCCTTCTTCTACTCCGAGCTCTTCGCCCTGCTCCGTCTGCCCTACGACCGGGGCATCGCCGACCTGCAGGCGAGCAACCCGGACGCGGTGACCGACCTGGTCAACATCGGTCTTGCGTCGCCGTTCACGCTGGCTCTCAAGACCTGCGCCGTGGCGGGGGCCGTGCTGACCGCGCCGATCTGGCTCTATCAGCTGTGGGCGTTCATCGTGCCCGGTCTGCTGGCCAAGGAGAAGAAGTGGGCGCTGATCTTCATCGGCACCGCGACCCCGCTGTTCGTGCTCGGCATCGCGACGGCGTACTTCGTATTGCCCAAGGCGATCTCGGTGCTGCTCGGCTTCACCCAGCAGGGCGTGTCGAACCTGCAGGACATCAACACCTTCCTGTCCTTCATGCTGCGGCTGATGATCGTCTTCGGCGTCGCCTACCTGATCCCGCTGCTGGTCCTGATGCTCAACATCGTGGGCGTGGTCAAGGCCGAGCAGCTCTCGAAGTACCGCACCCTGGTGATCTTCGGCACCTTCGTGTTCGGCGCAGTAGCGACGCCGTCGACCGACCCCTTCTCGATGCTCGCCCTCGCGCTGCCGATGAGCCTGCTCTTCCTGGCCGCCGAGGTGATCGCGCACATCCTGGACCGGCGCAAGAGCCGGCGGATCGGGACCGACGTCGTCGAGCACAGCGTTGCCGGCGACCGCACTCTGCGTGAGCTGACCGATCCGCGACGAGTCGGACCGGTGAGCCGCCGGATCCGGCTGGTCGTCAATCCGTCGTCGGGCAAGGGCCGGGCCATGGAGCGGCTGCCCGCCGTGGCCGGCATCCTGCGCGACGGCGGCGACGATGTGCAGGTTCTGCTCAGCCGGAGTGCCGACGAGGCGCGGGCGATGGCGTCGGCCGCGGTGGCCGACGGCGTCGATGTGCTGGCCGTGATGGGCGGCGACGGAATGATGCAACTGGGCGTCAACGTCTGTGCGACCGCGCCAGCTGGCCGGCGACCGCGCGTACGACGCTGGGTCTGGTGCCGGCCGGCACCGGCAACGACCTGTGCTTCGGCCTGGGTCTGGACCCGAAGGATCCCGAGGCGGGTGCGCGGGTGATCGCGCGTGGGCAGCGCCGGGCAATGGACCTGATGCGGGTGGGGGAGCAGTTCGTCGGGACGGTGCTGGCTACCGGGTTCGACGCGATGGTGAACCGGCGGGCCAACGAGCTGACCTGGCCGCGCGGCCCCGCGCGCTACGTCCTGGCCACCCTGGCCGAGCTGCGCGTATTCTCCCCGCTGCACTACCGGATGACGCTGGACGGGGAGGTACGCGAGCAGCGGGCCATGCTGGTCGCCGTCGGGAACACCCGCGCGTACGGCGGCGGGATGCGGATCTGCCCGGATGCCGACCCGTTCGACGGGCGACTGGACGTCACGATCATCCATCCGGTGAGCCGGTCCAGGTTGGTCCGGCTGCTGCCGGAGATGTTCTCCGGCCGCTTCGTCCGGGACCCGTGCGTGGAGCAGCTGCGGGTCATTGAGATCACCGTGGAGGGGCCGGGACTGGTCGGGTTCGGCGACGGGGAGATGCTCGGCACAGCGCCGCTGACCGCGCGCCTGGTGCCGGCGGCGCTTCCGGTCTTCGTCCCGTCGGCCGGCTGAGGTGGGCACCGAGCGTCGGGTAGCGAGGGTCCCGATCCTGCCTGGACGACCAAACGAGGCACCGATGTCAGTGGTATGCGACCGGCGTGTCCGGTGCCGAGTGCGTGGAGGAAGGCGGGATCCGAAGGGCCCGAGCGGGCGCGAGGTGCAGAGGACTTGAGCGAGCAGCCAAGCCCGGCCGAGGCGTACGCGCAGTTCCGCAGCCGGCAGGTGTCACCGCTGCTGGCCGCCTTCGCCGACGGCTACGGGTTCGTCTTCGACGACTACCAGCGCGAGGCCTGCGCACACGTCGAGGCCGGCTCGGGTGTTCTGGTCGCGGCGCCGACCGGCGCCGGCAAGACGATCGTCGGCGAGTTCGCTGTCTACCTGGGGCTGACCTCGGGTCGCAAGTGCTTCTACACCACGCCGATCAAGGCGCTCTCCAACCAGAAGTACGCCGATCTGGTCCGCCGGCACGGCGCCGATCGGGTCGGGCTGCTGACCGGGGATGTCACGGTCAACTCCGAGGCACCGGTGGTGGTGATGACCACCGAGGTGCTGCGGAACATGATCTACGCCAACTCCTCGACGCTGGCCAACCTCGGGTACGTGGTGATGGACGAGGTGCACTACCTTGCCGACCGGTTCCGCGGCGCCGTCTGGGAGGAGGTGATCATCGGGCTGGCCGAGTCCATCCAGGTGGTCGCCCTGTCGGCCACGGTGAGCAACGCCGAGGAGTTCGGGGAGTGGCTGTCGGAGGTTCGCGGCGAGATGGCGGTGGTGGTGTCGGAGCGGCGGCCGGTGCCGTTGTTCCAGCATGTGCTGGTCGGTCACGACATGTACGACCTGTTCGCCGATGTCGCCCCCACCGCGCGGGAGGAACCGGGTGGGCGGAGTGAGGTGAATCCCGCGCTGCTGCGGGTGGCCCGCGACGAGTCGCGGTTCGTCCGCGACGATTCCCGCCGGCCGCGCGGCGCCGGCGGTCGGGGCCGGCGCAACGTGCGCTACGGGAGCGGCGCGTACGGCGGAGCGGGCCGCTACGACGGCTCCGGCCGCCGTCCCCGTTCGCTGTACGGGCCGGACCGAGCCGAGATCGTCGAGTTGCTGGATCGCTCGAACCTGCTGCCGGCGATCGTGTTCATCTTCTCCCGGGCCGGTTGCGACGCAGCGGTGAAGCAGCTCCTGGCCTCGGGGGTGCGGCTGACGAGCGCGGCCGAGCGGGCCGAGATCGACGACATCCTCGACCGGCGCACGGCCGGCCTGGCCGACGGCGACCTGGCGGCCCTGGAGTACGACCGGTTCGCCGAGGCGATGCTGCGGGGGGTGGCGGCACATCACGCCGGTCTGCTGCCGGTGTTCAAGGAGTGCGTCGAGGAGGCGTTCGTCCGCGGGCTGGTCAAGGTGGTCTTCGCCACCGAGACGCTCGCCCTGGGCATCAACATGCCGGCCCGCTCGGTCGTCTTGGAGAAGCTGGTCAAGTTCAACGGCGAGACCCACGCCGACATCACGCCGGGGGAGTACACCCAGCTGACCGGGCGGGCCGGGCGGCGCGGGATCGACGTCGAGGGGCACGCGGTCGTGCTCTGGCAGCCAGGGCTGGACCCGCGTGCGGTCGCCGGCCTGGCGTCGCGGCGTACCTATCCGCTGCGGTCGTCCTTCGTCCCGACCTACAACATGGCGGTCAACCTGGTCGGCGCAGTGGGCCGGGACCGGGCCCGGGTGCTGCTGGAGCAGTCGTTCGCCCAGTTCCAGTCCGATCGCTCGGTGGTCGGCGTGGCGCGGTCGCTGGCGCGCAACGCCGAGGAGATCGAGGCCGCCTGGGCCGAGGCGGCGTGCGATCGTGGCGACTTCGTGGCGTACGCCCGGTTGCGGGCCGAGATCGCGGAGGTGGAAGCGCAGGCCGCCCGGGAACGCAAGTCGGACCGGCGGGCGGAGGCGCTCCAGGTCCTGCAGGGTCTGCGGCCCGGGGACATCGTGCGGGTGCCGAGCGGTCGCAGCCAGGGCTGGGTGGTGGTCATCGACCCTGGCACCCGGTCGGACTCCGAGACACCGCGGCCGCAGGTGATGACGGAGGACCGGCAGCTGCGGCGGCTCTCCCTTCCCGACTTTCCCACTCCACCCGTGGTCGCCGGTCGGATGCGGATCGGCAAGCGGTTCAACCCGAAAGAGCCCGCCTCCCGGCGCAGCCTGGCGGCGGCATTCCGGTCCAAGCTCTCCGAGCTCGACCTGGGAGTCGGCGCGGTCACGACGGCCTCCGACCGATGACGAGGCCGCCGAACGGATCGCCGAGCTGCGGGAGGAACTGCGCCGGCATCCGGCGCACCGCTGTCCCGACCGCGATGCGCACGCGCGGTCCGCCGAGCGGGCGTTGCGGCTGGAGCGGGAGAGCGCGCGGCTCGAGGAGCGGATGGCCAGCCGCACCAACACGATCGCCAACCACTTCGACCGGATCTGCCTCGTGCTGACCTCGCTCGGGTACCTGGTCGGCGAGAACGGTGAGCGGGTCAGTGAGAACGGCCGGACGCTGGCGCGGATCTACGCCGAGCTCGACCTGGTGGCGGCCGAGTGCATCCGGGCGGGCGTGTTCGACGGGCTGACCGCGCCGCAGCTGGCGGCGGTGCTCGCGTCGCTGGTCTACGAGGCCCGGCGGACCGACGACGGCGTACGCGGGCCGCGGATGCCCGATGCCCGTTCGAACGCGGCGATGACCGAGGTGCGACGGATCTGGCGCGAGGTGTCGCTGGTGGAGCGGGATGCGCGGCTGCCGCGGGGACCTGAGCCGGACATCGGTTTCAGCGCGGCCGCGTACGCGTGGGCGGCCGGACGGTCGCTCGCCGCTGTGCTGGAGGAGTCGGACCTGACGGCGGGGGACTTCGTGCGCTGGGTGCGGCAGGTGTCGGACTTCGCCGGCCAGATCGCCGACGCCGCCGGGCCGGGGGAGCTGCGCGAGGTCTCTCGGGAGCTGGTCCGTTCGATGCGTCGCGGCGTGGTCACCTACTCCCCGGACGACGAGCTCGGAGACGACCTGACCGGCGACGACCTGCCCTGACTCACCCCTCCTGCAGAATCGGACGCTGCGTCCGTTTCTCGCGCTGCGCTCCGGAAGTATCGGGAGCACAGCGCGAGGATCGAACGCAGCGTCCGATTCTGCAGGAGGGCGCACAGGCGGGACCTGCGCTGCTACCGAGGCGGTCCGACCGGCCACCTAACTGAGGCGGTCTCGGGGCGAGATCACTTCCTGCTCCGGACGGAGGATCGACGTGTTCGCGCGCCGACGACTCGCGCTACTCACCGTGCTCAGTCTGTTGCTCGTTGGCGGCTGTGGGACTCCGCCCTGGCGTGAGGCCCGCCCAACTCCCACCTGGTGCCGCTGGCCGTGGTGCTGCTGAGCTTCGTGGGGATCGTCTGGACCTGGTTCCAACTGCCGATCCTGATCCAGACCTCGATCCTGTGGCTGGGCTGGCCCGTGCTCTACGTCGTGACCATCGCTCAGACCGTGGTGATGACCGGCAAGCTGCTGCGCCGGCAGCGGGGCTTCAAGGTCTAACTCCTCGTCAAACTACCGACTTGTCAGCGTGGGTCGTCGCTATAGCGACGACCCACGCTGACAAGTCGGTAGAGGGGGAGGTCAGCTCGCCTGGGAAACCGTCGACATGTTGAAGTCGGGTACGCGGATCGGGGGCATGACGGTCCGGTTGAAGTAGTCGTTCCACTCGCGACAGAGAGTCATCTCGGCGGCACCGATCTCCGAGATCCGGCCGAGCAGCTCGACGGGGGACTCGTTCCAGCGGAAGTTGTTCACCGCGCCGACGACGGCCCCGTCCTCGATCAGGTAGACCCCGTCGCGGGTCAGCCCGGTCAGCAGGAGTCGCTCCGGGTCCACGTCGCGGATGTACCACAGACACGTCAGCAGCAGGCCGCGCTTGGTACTGGCCACCATCTCCGCCAGGCTGGCCGTACCATCGCCGTCCATGATCAGGTTGTCCGGAGGCGGCGTGGGCTGCCGGCCGGTACGCGCGGCGTGCGCGCGGTTGCGGATCAGGTCCTCCAGTACGCCGTCGCCGATCCAGGTGGTCGCCGGGATCGGCGCGCCGAGGTCGAAGGTCCAGGCGGTCTCGTCCGCGGTGTAGGGGGAACGGACGAACGCTTCGGTTTCCAGTCCCGGATAGCTGGGGTCGGAGCGCATCGTCACCGGCAGCGTCGTCAGCGACTGGCCGATCCGGCTCTTGCCGTCACCCGCCGCGAACACGTTACGACCCTCCTCGGCGTCGCGGGCGTTCGCGGTCCAGTAGGTGTAGATCAGCAGGTCGGCAACGGCACTCGGCGGCAGCAGCGTCTCGTACCGTCCGGGCGGCAGCTCGATCTTCGTCTTCGCCCAGCCGAGCCCGGTGCTCGCCTCCGCGTACACCTCGGCCACGTCGACGTCGCCGAAGTCGCGGGTTGCCCGGCCGGCCCAGGCCGACGCGGTGAGATCGGCGGCCGTCTTCGCGTTCAGCTCGAGGTGACCGGTCGGCTGGACCCCGCGCCGCCGCAGTCCGGTGCTGCTGCCGAGATAGGTCGTCGAGAGGACGTGCTGGGCGAAGCCGAACAGCAGGTGCCCCTCGGACTGCGCCGTGCCGAACGCCGTGCCGAGCCCGCCGGCCACATCGGCGAGTACGTCGATGCCGGTCGTCTCCGGTGGGGCGTCCCAGTCGTCCCCGTGCGAATAGTCCGTCACGGGCGGCATCGCGTCCTCCGAAGGCGAGGAGCTGCGGGCCAGCTGCTCTGCGGCCTCGACCACGGCGAACACATCGGCCGGGCCGGCGATCTCCTGGCTCACCGTGCCCGCCGCGGTGCCGCCGTCGACCTCGGCGAGCGCGGTCACCGTCAGGGTCCGGCCGTGCATCTCCCCGTTGGTGGTCAGAGCATTGTTGGCCCAGCGCAGGTTGGCCTCGGTGCGCTCGGTGACGCTGGCCACCGTCGGCAGCGTGGCCAGATCCAGGGCCTGTTCGACCAGGTCCTGGACCCGAAGGTCACCAGGCCGCGTCATTCCGCCGCTCCTTCCGAAGCCGTGTTGAGCACATTGATTCCACGGAACAGCGCCGAGGGACAGCCGTGGGAGACCGGCGCCACCTGGCCCGGCTGACCCTTGCCGCAGTTGAAGGCCCCGCCGAGCAGGTAGGTCTGAGGGCCACCGACCGCCTCCATCGAGCGCCAGAAGTCGGTGGTGGTGGCCTGGTACGCGACGTCGCGCAGCTGCCCGGCCAGCTTCCCGCCGGAGATCGCGTAGAACCGCTGACCGGTGAACTGGAAGTTGTAGCGCTGCATGTCGATCGACCAGGACTTGTCGCCGACGATGTAGATGCCGCGGTCGACGTCGGAGATCAGCTCCTCGGTGCTCGGCCCGGCCGGGTCCGCCTGCAGCGACACGTTGGGCATCCGCTGCATCGGGATGTGTCCGGGCGAGTCCGCGTACGCGCACCCGTTGGAACGCCCGAGCGTCTTCTCCGCCGCCATCTGCCGGTTCAGCTGGTAGCCGACCAGCACGCCGCCGCGGATCAGGTCGAACTGCTGCGAGGCGACGCCCTCGTCGTCGTAGCCGATGGTCGCCAGGCCGTGATCCACCACCCGGTCACCGGTCACGTTCATGACCGGACTGCCGTAGGTCAGCGAGCCCAGCTGGTCGAAGGTCGCGAAGGAGGTGCCCGCGTACGCCGCCTCGTAGCCCAGCGCCCGATCCAGCTCGGTGGCGTGGCCGATCGACTCGTGGATGGTCAGGAACAGGTTGGACGGTTCGATGACCAGGTCGTAGTGGCCGGCCTCCACCGAGGGCGCGGCGACCTGTTCGGCCAGCAGCTCGCCCATCTCGGCCACCTCGGCGTCGAAGTCCCAGCCGGTTCCGGTGAGGTACTCCCATCCGCGGCCGGTCGGCGGCGCGAGGGTGCGCATGGTCATGAACCCGTGCTCGCCGACGCTGGCGGCCGTCAGGTGGGCCTGGATGCGGACCCGCTGTTGGGTCGTGCTGGTCCCGGCGAGGCTGGCGAAGTACTTGTTCTCGCAGACGTAGGCGAGCATCGCATTGGCGTGGCTGACTCCCGGTGAGCCGAGCAGCACCTCGTTGAGCTGCAGCATCCGGCCGACCTTGTCCGCCTCGTCCACGTCGAACGGGTCGATCTCGTACGCGGACAGCCAGGTGGCGTCGGGGTAGGCGGGCTCATCGGCCAGCACCACCGAGGCCGGGGTGAGCGGTCGCGACACCTTCGCAGTCGCCACCGCCCGTTCGGCGAGTCGCACCGCGGTTGCGGTCGTCAGTGCGATGTCGGCCGCGAACCCCCAGACGCCGTCGTGCACGACCCGGACCGACAGGCCGAGCACCTGGCTGTCGGTGGTGGACTCCAGCGCGTGGTCGCGGAAGGTGCGGAAGGCCTCCCGCAACCGCTCCACCCGCACCTCCGCGTGACTACAGCCCAGCTCGCGGGCCCGGGTCAGGGCCGCGTCGCTGAGCGTGGCCAGGGGCAGCGCGAGGAAGCTCGGGTCGAGATCGGGCACGGCGGCCAGCCTAGGCCGTCAGCTGGCCGATTCCACGGACCCCTGGGTGGCGTTCGGAGTGGTGGGCGGGTCACAGATTCGGCTCGGATCGCGGCCAGCAGAGGTGAACCGGCGTGTCACGGTCATGTGACAGCGAGCCAGTTCGTCACCTGATCGGCAGTACGATGGCCTATCGTGGCTGGTCTGCCGGGCAACCGGCAGGTGCTTGGGGTCGGGCGTCGATGTGGCTCGCAGCGCATGACGACACGACCAGGAGGACCTTCACGATGACCATCCCGTCCCTACCGGGAGCCGCCGGCCCGGCCCAGGGCGGGGCCGGTATGCCTGGTTCAGGACCGCACGACCCGGCTCGCCGCCGTTGGCTGCCGATCGTCTTGATCGCGGTCGCGGTGCTCCTCGTCGGGGCGCTCGGTGTCGGTTTTCTCTACGCAACCTCGGTCGACCAATCGGTCAACCAGAACCTGCAGCGCGAACGCGTGCTGCCCGCCGAAACGCCCACAGCCACCGGGGCCAAGCCGCGACCGAAGAAGGCTGCGAACAACAAGTCCATCAACTACGTGCTGATCGGGTCTGACGTGGCCCAGGGTGGCATCAGCCGCAGCGACGCCTTGATGGTCCTGCATCTGGCGGCCGACCGGCGCAGCGCGTACCTGATCTCCTTCCCCCGGGACCTCTGGGTGCCGATTCCCGGGTACGGACGCAACAAGATCAACGCCGCCTACGCGTTCGGCGGCACTGCCCTGACTGTCCAGACGCTGGAAGGGCTGCTGGACGTGCGGATGGATCACGTAGCTCGGATAGATCTGGACGGCTTCATCGGCCTGACCACCGAGCTGGGCGGCGTCCGGGTCTACAACAAGCACCCCTCGGTGTCTCGGGGCTACGACTTCCCGGTCGGCTGGATCACAGTGAGCGGCAAGGAGGCCGAGGCGTACGTTCGCGAGCGCAAGCAGCTGCCACGCGGCGATCTGGACCGGTCCGAGCGCCACCGCGCGGTCGTCCAGGCCATCCTGACCAAGGGGCTGAGCGGAAACACGGTCAAGAACCCGCGGCGTTTTCTCGCCTTCACCTCCGAGGTGGCCCGACACGTCACCGTGAACGAGGAGTTGACGCCAGAGGTGCTGCGGACGACGGCGTTGTCGCTACGCCTCACTCCGGCCGACATCGCCTCGGTGCAGGCCCCGGTCGCCCGTTTCGACCGCTCGCCCGACGGCCAGAGCATCGACGTGGTCGACAAGGCTCAGATGAAGCGGCTGGCCAAGGCACTGCGCGACGACACCATGGCCAGCTACGTGCGGGCCTACCCGGAGTGAGGTCGAACGCGATCGGCGATCGCGTCGACCGCGGTCCGGATGGCGAAGAAGGACCCGTCGTAGGCCTGCTGGGAGATGCGGTAGGGGTCGACCACATCATCGACGTCGGCCGCGTCGACCCGCCGGCGCCGGCTGTGCCGCCAGCGGTACCGCCGCCTGTAGCCGGTCGACAACTGAGCCGGCGGGCAGCTCGTCCGGCCCGATGGTGGCGAGTAGTCGGGCGAACTCCAGCAGCGTGAACGAGCGCCGCACCGCCGCCGGAACCAGCTCGACCGCGGCCGCTCGGTGCTCCCGGGCGAGGCCCAGGACCAGGTCGGCCTCACGCACGTCGGCTGCCGTCAGCCGTCGGGAGGTGAAGCCGACGTCCGGCACCCCGAGGGCGGCGAGGTGCGCGGCCATCTCCGGTTGGATGCCATGGCCCACCAGACCCAGGGTGCCTGCCGATGCCACCCGCACCTCGGGTCCCAGCCGCGCCGCCAGCAGCCGCTCGGCCGCCGGCGAACGACAGATGTTGCCGGTGCAGACGCACAGGATGGTGTACGACAGGCCGGGCTCGGTGTGCATGCGTCCTCTCGGCGGGTCGGGTTGTCCCCGAACTGGCCACGGTAGCCGGTCGTTCCTCGGCCCGGCAGAGTCACTCAGCCGGTCGAGGCGGTTAGGCTTCGCCGCATGCCCGGTTTCGTTCAAGGGCAACGGGCCGAAAGTGGCCATCGGGGGGTTGGTCCTTCTCAATCTTGTTCTGATCGTCACGCTGGTGCTGCGCGATCCGCCCGATGCGATCACCGCGATGCCAGCCGCCTCCGAGGGCTCGACGTCGGCGACGCGGGCGTCATCCAGCCCGACTCCAAGCACCACCGCTCGTAGCCGGACACCGACCCCGACTTCGACTCCCAGCACCGCGGCCCCGCCGAGCACGCCGGCTCCGACGCCGACCCAGTCCGCCACCGGTGCGGATCAGTCGACCCGGATTCTCGCGGTCAGCTCGGAAACCGTCGCCTGGCGGGCCGTGTTCGGTCCGTGTCCGACCGACCCGGAGGTCGAGGTGTCTCAGGACGGCGGCCGCACCTGGCGGCGTACCAAGCCGGAGCTGCGGTCGGTGTCCCGGCTGCGGGCCTACGGTGCAGTCCGCGGTGTTCGCGATCGGCGGAGCCGAGAGCTGTCGGCCACGACTTGTCGCCTCCGGGGGGCCGAGAGAGCCCTGGATCACCAACGAAGCCGAGCTCGGGCAGACGTGGTACCGGGTCCCGAAGCAGACCGACCGGGTGCATGCCCCCGGCGGACGGCTGTCCAGCCCGTGCGACAAGCGCCTGCTGGACTTCGCCGGCCTCGGCGACTACGGGGCGGCGGCGCTGTGTGCCGACGGCACGCTGCGAACCACCCAGGACAACGGCCGGACCTGGCGAGATCTGAAGGGCGGTTCAGCAGGACTGGCGCTCGGAGCCGATGAGCAGACCTACGCCGTGGCGATGCAGCTCGAGCGCTGCGATGGGATTGCTGTCGTGGTACTCGATCCGGACGCCCGGGCGGTCGACCGGGATGCGGTGCGCTGCGCACCGCTCACGCGGGAGGCCGGCGAGGAACTGGCCGTCGGCGTACGCGGTGAGGTGGTCTGGCTCTGGCTTGGCGATCAGGTGGTGGTGTCGACCGACCGTGGTCGAAGCTGGGAGCGACCAGCCGGAGTCTGATCAAGCGGCTGGCGCCATTTCGGTGCAGCGGAATACGTCACGCTGCGTGGTTAAACTGTCTGTTCGGAACCGTCGAGCCGGGGGCTGGACAGGCACCAGTGGATCAAGACAACGGGGGATTTCTTCTGCCGTTGGAGGATGGATGGCCCCCAAGCTGGTCGTCGTCGGTCAGGGTTACGTCGGGTTGCCCATCGCCATGCGAGCGGTAGAGGTGGGCTATGACGTCGTGGGACTCGAGATCGACAAGATCCGCGTGGATTCGCTGCAATCCGGTCTGTCCTACGTGGAGGACGTGTCGACCCAGGTCCTGCAGGATGCGCTGACCAGTGGTCGTTACCATCCGACGCCCGACAGTGAAGGGCTACGCGGCTTCGACTATGTCGTGATCACCGTGCCGACACCGCTCAAGGAGACCGTCCCCGACCTGACCTTCGTGGAGGAGAGCGCCCAGCAGATCGCCCCCTTCATCACTCGGGGATGCACCGTCATCCTCGAATCCACCACCTACCCCGGCACCACCGACGAACTACTGGTGCCGATGCTCGAGCAGGGGTCAGCGATGGCTGCCGGGCCCGACTTCCATGTCGGTTACTCGCCGGAACGCATCGACCCCGGCAATGCGACGTACACCTTCGTCAACACTCCGAAGGTGGTCTCGGGCATCGACGAAGCGTCCCGCGACAGGATCATCGCCTTCTACGCCTCACTGGTCGACCGGGTCGTCCCGGTGTCCAGTCCGCGCGAAGCGGAGCTGACCAAGCTCCTCGAGAACACCTTCCGCCACGTCAACATCGCTCTGGTCAACGAGCTCGCGGTGTTCGCCCACGACCTCGGCATCAACGTGTGGGAAGCCATCGAGGCGGCCTCCAGCAAACCCTTCGGGTTCATGAAGTTCACCCCGGGACCCGGCGTGGGCGGGCACTGCCTGCCGATCGACCCGTCCTACCTGTCCTGGCAGGTGCGGCGCACCCTGGGCCATGCCTTTCGCTTCGTCGACCTCGCCAACGACGTCAACGATCACATGCCCGACTACGTGGTGCAGCGGGTGAATGCGGGCCTCAACCGAGTCCGTCGGTCGATCAACGGCTCGGACATCCTGCTGATCGGGTTGGCCTACAAGAAGAACACCGGTGACTCACGGGAGTCGCCGGCTATGCGGGTCGCCGAACTGTTGCACAGCCTCGGCGCCTCACTGCGGGCGGTCGACCCGTACGTCGAGCCGCACCGGATCCCCGACTACATCGACCTGTGCGACCTGACTCCGGCTACCGTGCAGACCGCCGACGCCATCGTGATCCTGACCGAGCACGAAGGCCTCGACTACCCCCTCATCGAAGCTGCGCCGTGCTTCGTCCTCGACACCCGGCGCCGGCTCGCAGGCGTTCGTGAGTCCATTTGAGTGGCCTGCGTCTGAGGCGGTGGGGCGGCCTCTTCCAGCATCGAGTGGTCCGGGCGAGCTCGCTGCGGATGCTCGCTGTCGGTGTGGGCGTTCTCGCGAGCGTGCTGATCTCCCGGTTGGGCGGCGCCGACGTCAAGGGTGTGACCAGTGCCTTTGCGGCTTCGAGCATTCTGGCCTTCACCGTCGTCAATCTCGATCTGGCGCAGCAGACGCTCCGCCAGGGTCGGACCACGGACACGGTGGGCGCGACCCGAAGGCGGCTGCTCAGGCTCTGGCCCTGGTACGGCGCGCTGGCCGCTCTCGTGATCGCCGCGGGCCTGCTGGCCGGCAACGCCCAGGTGGCCTGGCTGGCCGCGGGCACCTTTGCGTATCTGGTCAGTGGACATCTCGCGCTCGCCTGTACCGGGCTTTCCGGTCCGGTGACGACCTCCGTCGGTGGGATCATCCAACAGGGCTGTCTGGCCATCGGATGCCTCGTCGCAGTTGCTGTCGGAAGACTCGACACCACATGGGCGCCGCTCTTGGTCATCGTGTCGTTCCTCTCACCACTGCCGCTGTACTTCTGGGCGACCCGTCCCCGGGAGATCCCGGCCCCCCGGGAGGGGACACCGCGACACGGGCTCGACCAAGGTCGAAGAGCGATCGGGGATCCAGGTGTGCTTGCGCTCGCCCGGGCGGGCGTGAGATGGCAGGGCGCGCGGCTGGCCCAGGTCCTCCTCCTCCGGATGGACATCTTGTGGGTGTTCTGGATGCTCGGCGCTGCTCCTGCCGGTCTGTATGCGGTGGGGCTGGCCACCGCGAGCCTCGCCGGCCTGATTCCGGCGCAGTTCGCGTCGAATACCACGTACGAGGCCATGCAGGGCCGGCGCGCCTCGCTACGCCGTAACACTCGCTCCGCGGCCGTGATCGGGCTGGTCGGCGCCTTGGTCCTTGCTGCTGTGGGTTGGCCGCTGCTGGTACTCGCGTATGGCCGGGCGTTCGAACCCTCCTACTTCGTCATGCTCGCAGCTCTGCCCGGCGTGGTCGGCTACGGAGTTCTGCAGGTCTATACGAACCACATGCGCATCGTCGCCGAGGCCAGCATCGTGGCCATCCCCAGCGCGATCGGGGCGATGGTCATGCTGATCGGTCTGGTCATCGCCACGCCCCTCTGGGGCACAACCGGGGCGGCGATCGCCTCCTCGGCGGGAGGGCTGGCCGCGGTCGCTGCGGCCTACGCGCTCAGCGTACGAACGTCCGATCCCGCCGTCGATCGATCGGGGGCAGCTGAGCCCGAAGCAGTTCAGCCGCAGCTTCCGGTGTCGCCGCGATCGTGAGCTCGGCCGCAACGCTTCGCAGACCGTCAAGGATCTGTTGGTAGGTGCGATCCCGCCGAAAGTCGTTCAGAAACTGCGTCGTGCTGTTTGCGTTGAAGCGGAGCGACGTTCGGCCGGTCTGTCGGAAGTTCTCGATGCAGCGCTCCACCGGAGTGTCGAGGTAGATATAGCTGCCGACCTGCCGCGACAGCAGCCGTAGCACGATACGGAGCAGCGGCCGTGAGACGGCCGTCTCGTCGGTGCCGTAGAGAGCCTGGAACAAAGAGTGCACCGGTCCCTCGTCGAGCACCTTGGGGGTACCCCCCATCCTCCTCACCAGGACGTGTCGCCGCTGGAGCGACGTCACCCATCGGAGATGGGCTCTGGTCACCCCCCGGCGGGTGGCCACTGCCAGATAGGCCGCAGCCGAGAACACGGGCGCCCGAAAGAAGAACTCCAGGGTCATCGGCATGCCGTGCCGTGGCAGCGGAGCGCGCCAGTAGCTGACGGTCCCGACGCTGCCCCAGGCCGCGACCTTGCGCTCGAGGGTCGACTTGCCCGCACCGGGCAGTCCCAAGAGCTCCGTCACGGCGGACGACCTCGTGCGGCTCATGAGAGTCGGGTTTCGGTCGCGACCTTGGAGGCGGCACCGTTGCGCCGCTGCAGCAGCCAGAGAGTGTCCGTTCCCAGCGAATGGCGGCCACTGAGCAGCCGCAGGTTCGTCCGCTCGACTGCGGCGGCCATCGACAGCGAAAGCACGTACGCGCGACCGTCCGTGTGCGGAGCGATTCCCAGGGAGCGGCGGTCGATCACGTGAAAGCCGAGCCGTTGCAGGGGGTGGAGGATGTCGCCGTTGCGCGCTCCGGGGGCGGTTCCGGAGCGCGCTCGCCGAGCCACGTACGACGGCGACCAGAAGTTTCGGTGGTTGTTCAGCAGGAGGAATCCACCGGGACGGACGACGTCGGCGATGGCGTTCATGGCCTCGGTCCGGAGCGGTCCGTCGGCGTTGGCGAAGAACCGGAAGGCGGTCACCAGGTCGACCGAGCCCTCGGGCACGAGTTCGACCAGGCGCCGCACGTCGCCGCGCACGAATCGAGCGGTCGGCACCCGGCGACGCGCACGCTCGAGCATGCTCTCAGCGACGTCGACGCCGAGAACGTCCGCGTCGGGCAGCACGCGGGCGACGACCTCGGCGATCCGTCCGGTGCCACAGGCCACGTCGACGACGAGCCGCGCCGCGGTCGATGTCAGGAGACGAGTCAGTGCAGTCTGCTCGAGCTCCCACAGCATCCTGCGGAACGGCAGTCGGTCGAAGTTGTCGTCGTAGTCCGCACCGCGGCCGGCGTGGCTGCTCGTGTAGTCCGTGGTGATCTGGTCCGGAGAGCGGCGAAGGATGTTCGCCCATGGTGAGCTCATGTTTCGAGTCAGACCTTCCTCGACCGGACGATGCGGGCCGGGTTGCCCACCACGACAGATCCGGGAGGGACGTCCTTGGCCACGACGCTGCCGGCACCAACGGCCGCGCCCCGGCCGACGGTGACCCCGGGCAGGAGGATGACCCGGGCGCCGAGAAAGACGTCCTCCTCGATCCGAATCGGTTTGTGGACCGGTGCCAGATCGCGGAACCTGCCGCCGTCCGGTGGAACCGGGTGATCGCCGGTGATGAGGTAGCAGTCCGGGCCCATCGTCACGTGCGAACCGATGAAGACCTCTCCGGTCAGGATGCATCGCTCGCCTACGCCACCGTGCGGCCCGATGATCGTCTGCGGGCTGAGCCGCGCCTTGGCGTTGATGTTGGCGGTGGCGGCAACCTCACGGCAGAACCGCTGCGCACAGTAGACCCGTAGCGTCTTCGCCGGCCGCCACCACGATGGCAGGTGCATCGCGAAGGCCTCATAGACGATCCGCCAGAACAGCTGTGCGGGGTGCAGAACGAGCAGCCCTGTCTTGTTCATGGTCGAGCCTCTCCTCGAAACAGCTGGATCCAGATCTCGGCGACCTCGGCGGACCGGGGAACCGGAGCCTGGCCAGGCAACGGTGCCGCGTGGACGGCCCGAAGCGTCGCGGCCACCGCGGAAGGCTTGTCGACGTCCACCAACCTCACCCGGCCGGGATAGGCCTCGGCGAGCTCCGTCAGGCCTCGGTTGGGCGGGCCGACGACGTGCAGGCCGGCGGCCAGCGCCTGCAGTGCCGTGTTCGGCATTCCCTCGGTGGGCGAGGTGTTGAGGAGCACTCGGGACCGGTTCAGCACCTCGTAAGGTTCGGTCACCCATCCCAGTGGTCGGACGGACGCCGACGCGGGAAGGCCGTCGGTCCGACCGATGGCGACGAACGTCAGGTCTGGGCACGCCTCGGCGATCCGGAGAAAGGTCGGGCTGCTCCTCACGTCTCCGCCCCGGGCGTACCACACGACGCCGTAGCGGGAGCCGTCGTCGCGTTCGATCACGCCGGGGTCGGGAACGCCGTTGGAGATCACCCGCATCGTGGCCTCGGTTCGAGGAAAGGCCTCAGCCAGGTCGGCGAGAAGATGCCGGGCGGGAGAGACGATCACGACGCCACGACGGGCGACAAGCCGAACCGTCAAGCGTCCCAGCCAGCTGCTACGGCGAGCCCAGGGTTCGCTGCGGTCAGGAACCGGTGCCACCGCCGGTGAGTCGGACGACGTGGCGAATGCCGCGGACATGACGGAGGAAAGCGACGGCGACCGACGCCGCGCCCAGCTGGATCGACACGGCGGTCCGAGGCTGGAGGTCGAGCAGGTGCCGCGCCTGGTCGACCGCGCATACCACCGTTCCCAGACCCGGGGCACGGGAGAGCAGCCACGCGGACCCAGCGCGGCGTACCTGGATGCCGTCGACTTCGGCTCGTCGGGGATGGTCGGGGAGGGCCCGGGTGATCACCGCGCACCGCAAACCTGCCTGTTGTCGGCGGCGGCCAGCACCTGCCGCAGCTGACGTTCGGCGCCGCCCTCGCGTGGCCAGAAGCTGCTCGCCACCAGCACGACATCGGTGCCACGGGCCCTCGGAATCCGACTGGTGGCGGCGCGGGTCGGAGAGGTGCTCGCCGCGGTCAGGAGTCAGCTCCGATCGCGCTGAGCGCGACCGCGTACTCGGCCACGGATGGGTAGTGGGATCGCGAGCGCGGCAAGCTCCCCGCCGCAGAAGAGCGCACCGCCGCGGTAAGGGCCGCCAGCAGCGCGTCGTGGTCGCCCAGGCGGCACGACCGTTCCCCCCTCGGAGACGATCCGCCGGGTGTCGCCGACGTCGAAGGCCACCACGTAGCAGCCGCACGCCCGTCCCTCCATGAGGCACCGCGGAGCGCTTTCCGACCGCGAGGGGTGCAGCATGATCGCTGCCTGCGAAAGATCACGGGGGGTCACCGAGCGCCCTTCGTGGAACCGGACCTCGCCGCGCGCTCCTGCCGCGAGACCGTTCCAGTGATCACGCAGGTCAGCGGCGTCATTGGTGAAGACACTCAGTGTCGCCGCCATCGGCAGGCGGGCGAACACCTCGAGCCCGAGCCATTGCTGCTTCTCCGGGCGGGCATTGCCCACCATGACGACGGAGGCCGGTTCAGGATCAGGCTCGGCGGCGTGCGACTGCCAGGAGTCGCCCAATGCGCTGTAGAGAACGCGTACTCGCCCCGGCGCAAAGCCGCGACGGGTGAGATCGGCGGCTGCTGCGTCGGAGTTGGCAAGGAACGTGTCGACCAGGCCTTGGGTCCAGCGGTCGACCAGGGCAGGAAGTCAGGCGCCGGGTCATCTCGAGCCCGTTCCGCGCATCGACGGTATGCGGCCAGGACGCCCGCGGAGCTTTGCTGCGAGGCGGAGAGTGCGGACGAACAGCGATGCCTGCAGGCCGAAGGCGATCACCAGGCCGGGTCGCGCTGCGTCGCATGACGGCGGCGAGTCGGCGTACGGCCCGCGCCTGGACCACCTCGGAGCCGCTGGCCTCGAGTAGCCGGCGCAGCGGCGAGTCACCTTCGGCGGCCAGTACGACCGAAATCGTCCGATGACCTTGCTTGCGCCAGTGCGCGACGACCTCGGCCATCCGGGACTCGGTACCTCCGATCCCGACGACCCCGCCCCAGACGAGCAGTGTCGGTGAGCTCATACCGAGACACCGGAGCGATCGGCCAGGAAGGACTGCATCCACTCGATGGTGCGGGCCAGACCCTCCGCCAGCGGAGTAGGTCTGATCTCCGGGAACAGCGACCGCAGTCTCGTGTTGTCGGCTTGTGAGTGGCGTACGTCGCCTGGCCGGGCCGGCAGCCGGTCGACCTCAACGCTGCGGCCCAACGCCTCGGCCACCAGCGCGATCACCGTATTCAGGTCGGTCCGCGTTCCGAAGGCCAGGTTGGTCGGTCCTGCCGTGACGCGCTGCAGCACCGCATCGGGTCAGGACCTCGATCACGGTACCGACGAAGGTGAAGTCACGACTCTGCTGACCGTCGCCGTGCACCGGTAACGGTGATCCTCTCAGGGCTGCGGCGACGAACACGGGAATGACCGCTGCGTACGCGTGGCCGGGCATCTGGTTAGGGCCGTAGACGTTGAAGAACCTCAGGGGCAGGACCGGCAGGTCATAGCACCGCGCGAACGCCATGGCGTACTGCTCGGTGGCGAGTTTCGAGACGGCATACGGACTCGTCGGCAGGCACGCCATGTCCTCGACCTTGGGGAGGGTGGGGTTCGCGCCGTAGACCGATGAAGAAGACGCCAGCACGACGTGAATATCACCCTCGGCGCGAGCCGCCTGGAGAATGTTCAAGGTCCCCCGAGCGTTCGCCTCGTGGGTGGCAATCGGGTCGGCGACGCTGCGTGGAACCGACCCGAGCGCCGCGAGGTGCACGACGGCACTGCACCCGGAGATGGCGGTGGCCACCCTGGCCTCGTCCAGCAGACTGGCTCGGTGGAGCGAGACGCCCAGCCCTTCCAGATTGGCCTCGTGCCCGGTCGAGAGGTCATCAAGCACGACGATCTCGCCGATGCCGGGCTGGCGGGCGAGACGTCGGCACAGGTTGGAGCCGATGAAGCCGGCTCCGCCCGTCACGAGGACCTTCATGACACTCCCGCCAACGCTTGTTCATCGAGCTGGTGAGATAGGCGCCGATCCGACTCTCCGGTTGCCGAATTGCGCTCGGCCGCGCCCTGGAGGTCAGCCTGGTTGCGCCGCGAGCAGGAGCATTCCGATCAATGCCCAGGTGTAGGGCAGCAGGTGAATGGTCTGGACGAACTGCTCGACGATCAACACCGCGGCAACGGCCGCCAGAACATTGCCCGCCATGGCGAGGCGACGGGTCACCAGGGCGAGCATCACCAGGACCACGATCCATGCGCAACCGAGGGCCAGGCCTCCGGTCGCGGCGAGGGCCAGTCCGACAGAGTGGGCCGACCGGTTGAAGACGCCGGCGGCGGTGAAGTGCTGCTCGCCCGAGCCGATCAGCGGGTGCCGCATGATCTCCTCGATGGCGGCGAGGTAGATCGGCGTGCGGCCCGAGAGAGTCGTCAGATCCGGCGACGCGCGGACCATCTGGATGGCCGGTGTCACCAGCAAGATCAAGCTGCCCAGACCAGCGCAGTAGACCACGACCCGGACAACGGTCGGCCACCGACTGGCCCAGCAGCACGCCAGCATGACGATGATCACGACGAGGCCGACCGTTCCCTGTGAGGAACCGCTCTTGAGGATCAGGGCGAGCGCTCCGGCACTCGCCGCCAGCGCAGTCGCCTTCACCGGCAGCCGGGCGCGGGTGAGCAGCAATGAGAACAGAAAGGGAACGATCGTCAGAAGCCCGAAGGTCATGCGGTTCGGGTTTCCCGAGATGCCCTCGAAGCGAACTCCGCTGGGACCGTAGTCCCCGAAGGCAGCCGAGGCGAGAATGAACGCCGCTCCGCTCAGGCCCATGGCCAGCACCAGGTTGCGCCGGCGCGCCACGCAGTCGAGCACGAGTACCAGGGCGGCAGCGCAGAGCACAACGTTGGTCAGGACGATGACGTCCCCCTCTACCCCGACCCGCAGACCCAGCCAGCCGAGGATGAGACCGGGGATGAGGAGCCGCCGCCAACGGCCCACGGTGCGCCTGGCCAGCATCGCGATGGCGCTGGCACTGGCGCCAACGATCAGGATCACGCCACCGGCCAGCGCCACGAAGCCGTAGGAGCCACCAGCGAGGCTGGCAGCCGCCCCGAAGGCGAGCGCGTACTCGGGACAGCGGACGGCGAGGGCGATGGCGGCCAGGCCGGCGACGACGATCAGACCGGCCGCCGGACCATAGACAGCCACCAGCGCGATGATTCCGACGAGCACCACGAGGCTGGCCGCGCGGAGGGCGTGCATGAGGCCGATGACATGACCGCTGGAGAGCCGCCGCGGCGTAGTGGGTTGCATTCGCCTGGGCCAGGCATGACTAGGCACGGACGCGGTCCGAACGGCTGCGTGCCGGCACCGGCCTGGCGAGCATCGCGGCGAGGAAGGCGCCCTGGGCGGCCCACACCTGCTCGCGCGCGAACTCGGCGACCGCTCGGCGTCGCGCAGTGAGCCCGAGGCGGTGACGCTGTTCGGGGTGCCTCATCAGGTCCGCCAGGGCTCGAGCCAAGGCGCGAGCATCCTCGGTGGGAACGGTGACCCCCGTGACGCCGTCGATGACGGCGTCGATCACCCCCGTCGCATCCGATCCGACGCACGGCACCCCCACCATGGCCGCCTCCAGGACGACGTTGGGGAAGCCCTCCCGTCGCGACGGCAGGCATAAGACGTCGAGCGTGGACATCGCAGGGATCGGGTCGGGGACGTGTCCGAGGTGGCATATCGACCAGCCGGTGTCGTCCAGAGCCGCTCGCAGATCTTGGCTGTCGTGGGCATCGTTGCCACCGACGACCAGGCAGTTGCCGAGTAGACCGGCTTGGGCGAGAGACGAGAGTGCGGCTGCCAGGGTGTCCAGACCCTTGTCTCGGGTAATGCGGCCCACGAATCCGACCGTGAATCGGCCGGGCTCGGAGAAGTAGGCGGCTCGACGCGCCAGACACTCGGCTCGTTCGAGTGGGTGGAGATCGGTCGAGACTCCGTTGGACGAGCCGGCGCCGAGAACGACACCACGCCCCGCGGGCAGGACTCCCGACTCGCGCGCCGCCGTCTGCAGACTCTTGCTGACGCAGACGACTTCATGTGCACACCAGATGGCGAGCCGTTCCAGCATGTTCAGCACGGTCGACCAGGGAAACGCCAGACCCTCCGATCTAAGACCGCGTTGCAGGTAGACCCGCGAGGGGATGCGCGAGAGCCAACCAGCCAGACCTCCTAGCAGGCCGGCCTTCGGCGTGCCGACATACACCACGTCAGGCTTGATCTCGATCAACAGCCGGAGCCACACCACAAGGGCACGAAGATCCTTGAGAAGGGAGATGCGGCGCTCCATGTCGATCCAGTGGACGCGGACAACCCCGCTGGCGCGCAGTTGGTCGGACAGCGGGCCGCGTGCGGAGACCACATGGACGGTCCAACCACGATTCGCGAGATAGCCAGGGAAGCCGCGAAGGAGGTGGATCGACTCATCCGAGGTGACGCCGAGGACGATCGAGGGACCGGTGTCCATCGCCCGATCGGCCCGCGCGGCCGTGGACCCGGCGGACCGGGAAACCCTGGCCGGACGGACTCCTGCTGGCTGGGTACCTATGGGCACGGCGCTGAGCTGCTCAGCGGCCGACCGGTGTCGCCCGGCGGACAGTCGCCGGGTCGGCCCCTGGTCCCGGGGTGCCGGAGCTGGTCGAGTTCGGACCAGCGCCTCGGGCGCCGAGGGGGACCGGCTGGGGGGACGCGTCTACCCGCGCGCGCTTCGGGGCAGTGGCGTCTGCGGCCGGTCGCGCTGTCGGCTCCGACGACGACTGAGCCTCCGCATGCCTGGGGTCCGGGGGATTTCTCGGCGCATAGCCGGAGTAGTACGTGTAGGCGCCGGTCTCCTGCCGGGCAATCCGGTTGAGTACTACGCCCTGCACATGGGCGCCGGCGGTCTCCAACGCCTCCAATGACTCCCGCAGCTGCGGTCGGTGGACGCGGTCCGCTCCGGCGATGACCAACGCCCCGCCGGCGAGCTTGCTCAGGACGGCGGCATCGGTGACGGGGAGCAGCGGCGGGCTGTCGAGCAGGACCACGTCGTAACGGACCGTCAGCTGGTCGAGCAGCTTCGCCATGGCGGACGAGCCAAGGAGCTCACTGGGATTCGGAGGTATCCGTCCGGAAGGCAAGATATCCAGGCTGGTCTTCTCCCAATGGTGGACGACATCCTCGACCTCGGCTCGGCCGATCAACACCGTGGTCAGCCCGACCTGGCCCTCGAGTCCCACGGACGACGCGACCGACGGGCGCCTGAGGTCGGAATCCACCAGAATGACCCGCGCTCCCGCGTCAGCCATGGCCAGAGCAAGGTTCAGCGAAATGGTGGACTTGCCCTCACCGGGGATCGACGAAGTGATCACGATGGAGCGGGGGCGATCGCCGACGGTGGTGAACTGCAGGTTGGTTCGCAGGCGCCGGATGGCTTCGGCTGCCGCGCTCAGCGGCTCGTCACGCAGGATCAGCGGGTGGTTCGGCAGCTTGTCGTCGTAGCCGACCGTACCGAGCAACGGACTCGCGGTGACGGCGCGAACATCCTGCTCGCTTCGGACCCTGGTGTCGAGCAGGTGACGAAGGAGGGCGACTCCCAGGCCCAAGAGCAGGCCCAGGGCAACGCCAAGGGCAAGGTTGCGCGGAATGATCGGTGAGGACGGGCTGGTGGGGATGAGCGCCGGGGCGATCGGTGTGGCCTTGACGGCCTTTCCCGCCGAGAGTTGAGCCGCGACCTCGGCGACCCGCGCGCCCACCGCGTTGGCGATCGAGGCTGCGAGCTCTGCACTGGTGTCGGTAACCGAGATCTCCAGAATCACCGTCTCCGGAGGAATGGTGGCCTTCACCGACTTGGCCAGAGTCGTCGGGTCCTGGTCGAGACCGAGTTTGGTGATCACCGGACCGAGCACGACCGGTGAGGTCGCGACCTCGGCGTAGGACGTCATCTGCTTCACGGCGAAGCTCGATCCCTGGGCGAGATCGGTCACCGTCTCGGTGTCTTCGACGGCGAAGAAGAGCCGGGTTGTCGCCGTGTACTGAGGAGTCATCACCATGGTGCCGGCGGTGGTCAGAGCGGTGATGACCAAGAGAACAATCGTCGCGCTGACCCAGCGACGCCGAAAAACCTCGAGATAGTCGTGCAGATCCATCGGGTGCGTCCTCGTCCTTTTCGTGGGACCCCCGAGGTGCAGCGATCCCAAGATTCTCACACCGGTCCGATCTCGTCGACCTGTGCTCAAAGGGTGTCGGCATTCCGTTGGTGGTCAGTCGGTAACCGAAAGCCTCCGTTCTCGTGCTTGGAGACATCCGTCAGCCTCATCCTTTAATCTGGACACGCTTCGTCGCGGGACGATGTGCAGCAGCAGTCCGCGACGCATCCCGTCTCGGGGAGACACCAGCGTGAGGAAGTGCGTGCCTTCATCCGAGCAGAGGATTGCTTGCCTTGATCTTCGTCGCGACCGCCAGACCGTCTCGTGATGTCACGCATTCATCTCTCCAGGGCTGATGTCACCGAGATCGAAGAAGCCTTTGTCCTGGATGCCATCCGGTCAGGCTGGGTCGCGCCCCTCGGACCTCACGTCGATGCTTTTGAGGCTGAGATCGCAGCCCGACTGGGAGTCGGGTTCGCCCTGGCGTTGTCCTCCGGTACCGCCGCTCTGCATCTGGGATTGCTCGGCCTCGGGGCCGGTCCGGGCACCGTCGTCCTGTGCCCGACCCTCACCTTCGCCGCTTCGGCCAACGCCATCGTGTACACCGGCGCCGCGCCCGTGTTCATCGATGCGCTGGCCTCCGACGGCAATGTCGATCCTTCGTTGATGCTGGATGCGGTCGACACCTTGCGCGGCGAGGGAGCAACGGTTGCCGCCGCGGTCGTCGTCGATCTCTTCGGCCGATGCGCTGACTACGCGACGCTCGTCGACGGACTCGAGGCCCGCGACGTGCCACTGCTCGAGGATGCCGCGGAGTCGCTCGGGGCCACCTCCGGCGGCCAGGCGGCAGGATCTTTAGGCCAGGCGGCAGCGTTGTCGTTCAACGGCAACAAGGTCATGACGACATCCGGCGGCGGAATGCTCCTCAGCGGTGACTGCGCCCTGATCGAACGAGCGCGCTACCTCTCGACCCAAGCGCGCCAACGTGCTCCCTGGTACGAGCACACCGACATCGGCTACAACTACCGGCTCTCCAATCTGCTGGCGGCACTCGGGCGTGGTCAGCTGTCGCGGCTCGACCACATGATCGCTCGACGACGCGCCATCCGCCGGCGCTACGTCGAGGCGCTGGCGGAGCTCCCAGGACTGCGGTTCCTCGGCGACCCGGATCAGACGATCCAGCAAGACAATTGCTGGTTGACCACCTTGGCGCTCGACCCAGAGATCGCGCCGCTCAATGCCGCGGAGTTGATCGGGAAGCTCAGCGCCGACGAGATCGAGGCCCGACACGTCTGGAAGCCGATGCATCTGCAGCCCGTCTTCGCCGCCGAGCGATCATTCTTGACCGGGCAGGCCGAACAGCTTTTCGCCCGAGGCGTGGCGCTGCCGAGCGGCTCATCGAGCACGGACGACGAGATCGAGCGCGTCATCGACGCTGTCCGGCGGGCCGTGACGTCGAGGTGATTGCCTTGATGCGTCGGACATGGCAACACCAATGAGGTTTGTTGTCGCCGGAAGTGTGTCGTCCAGCAAAGTGACGCTGGACGCGCTCGTCCGCCACGGCACGGGCGTCGCGGGAGTGCTCGCGCTCGACCCGGCTTTCTCGAGCAATGTGAGCGGTTATGTCGATCTTGCCGTGGCGGCGCGGGCATACGGGATTCCGTATGTCGCGTTCCGTCACGTCAACTCACCGGAAGTGCTGGCGGCATTGCGGTGCTGGGAGCCGGACTACCTCTTCGTCGTCGGTTTGTCGCAGCTGGTTTCGGAGGAGGTGATGGAATGCGCGTCCGAGTTCTGCATCGGCTTCCATCCGACGCTGCTGCCCGACGGGCGGGGTCGTGCGCCACTCGCCTGGCTGATCCTGGAGCGCGGACCGGCCGCCGCCACGCTGTTCCGAATGACGGCCGAGGCCGATGCGGGTCCGATCCTCGCTCAGGTGCCCTATGACGTTCGGGACACGGATTGCGCCGCGGACGTGCTCGCGCGCATGGAAGGCGCTCTAGCGCTTGCTCTCGACGATGCGATTCCGAAGCTGGTTACCGGGGACTTTTCGTTGCGGGAACAACTCGACCGGAATGCTTCGTGGTACGGCAGGCGAACGCCAGGCGATGGCTGTATCCGCTGGAACAATACCGCCGAAGAGATCTGCGCTTTGGTTCGCGCGACGTCGCGGCCCCACCCCGGCGCCTATACGTTCCACCACGACGTCAAAGTGACGATTTGGCGCGCATCGGTGGAGCAATCGCTCCGGGTCAAGGGTGTGGTGGGGCGCGTGGTGATGACAGAACGGAACCAGGTGGTCGTCCAAACCGGGCGTGGTTTGCTGCGGATCGAGGAATATCGCATCGACGAAGCCGGTGCCCACCCGAGAACAGATCTGACGGTGGGCAGTCTGCTGGGCTACAGCACCGAGAACGAGCTCTTCGACTTACGCCGGCGAGTGGCCGTTCTCGAGGAGTTGGTGAGAAAAGAGCAATGAGGGTCTTGGTGATCGCGGCGCATCCCGACGACGAAGTACTCGGTGTCGGTGGAACGATCGCCCGCTATGTGAAAGAAGGAGCGTTTGTATCCATCCTGATCGTGACGGAGGGATGCAGCACCCAATATCCGGGCGTAGTGGAGATGATCGAGCGCAAGCAGCAGGAGGCAACCGAAGCGGCGCGAATCCTCGGTGTGACGGACGTGCGGTTCGGCGGGTTGCCGGACATGAAGTTGGACACGCTGCCGTCGGTCGCGGTGAACGCCTGCATCGAGGACGTCGTTCGCGATGTCGAACCCGGCCTGGTTTTCACCCAGGCGGAGCATGATGTGAATCGCGACCATCAGGTGATCTTCAACGCGACGGCGGTGGCCTGCCGTCCGTTCAGTGCACCCTCGGTGGAACGCATCTACTCGTACTACACGCCGTCATCGAGCGAGTGGGGGACGACCTCGTTTCAGGCGACGACCTACGTAGATGTGAGCGAGGTCTTCGACCACAAGATGGCGGCCATGACCGCGTACTCCTCCGAAGTTCGTCCGTTCCCGCATCCCCGAAGCGTGGAGGCCCTCCGGCATGTGGCCGGGTTTTTCGGGAACGCGATGGGGGTGCGGTACGCCGAACCATTTCGCCTTTTCCGCGAGATCTATCGGTGAGCGCCCCAGCGGACATCATCGTCCTCGGCTTCGGCGACCAGGCGCGCGTCGTGTGGGACTCCGTTCAGTGCGAGCGGCGCGGACGCTCGATCCATTGTTTCGTCAACCTCGTTGAGGGGAAGAGCCCTCCGACACTGTGGCAGGGTGTCCCCGTCTTCGCCAGTTTCGATCTCTTCCTTCAGAATGAGGATCCGGCGGGACGTGATTTCCTCGTTGCCCTCGGGCGCAGCGAATGGCGCACTGAGATCTTCAACACGTGCCGCGACCTGGGCATGCGCCCCAGCACGGTCATCGATCCGCGCGCGACACTCTGTCGTCTGGTCAACGTCGGAGACGGCACGATGATCTCGGCCGGAGCGATCATCGGCGTCAGTGCGCGATGCGGCGCCGACTGCATCATCAACACCGGTGCGATCCTCGATCACGACTGCGTTCTCGGTGACCACGTGAACGTCAATCCGGGTGCCGTTCTCGCGGGCCACGTGACGGTGGAGGACGGAGCGACGATCGGCCTGGGTGCGCGCGTGTTGGAGGATCTCGTCATCGGCGACAACAGCGTGGTCGGCGCTGGTGCGGTGGTGACCCGGGACGTGCCGCCGAAGACCGTGGTGGTCGGCGTGCCGGCGAAACCGCTTCGGACCGTTTGACGTGCGCGCTTCGTTCTACACGCGTTTCATCAAACGGCTTCTCGATATCGCCGTCGTTCTTCTGGTGGCACCGATCGGCATCCCGATTCTTGTCGTGATGGCCCTGCTCGTGCGGCTTCGCCTGGGCAGACCGGTCCTCTTCCGCCAACAGCGTCCGGGTTATCGCACGCAGCCGTTTCAGCTCGTGAAGTTCCGGAGCATGACCGACCAACGGGGGTCGGATGGTCAACTGCTTCCGGATATCGATCGGCTACCTCCCTTCGGGCGGTGGTTGCGATCAACGTCACTGGACGAGTTACCCGAACTGATCAACGTTGTGCGAGGAGAAATGAGCCTGGTGGGTCCGCGTCCGCTGCTGATGCAGTATCTGGAACGCTACGACGACCGCCAGGCGCGACGGCATCTGGTGAAGCCAGGACTTACCGGCTGGTCGCAGGTCAACGGGCGCAATTCACTCGATTGGGAGAAGAAGTTGGAGATGGATGCCTGGTATGCGGACAACATCTCGTTCCGGCTCGATCTCAAGATTGTCTTCATGACCATAGGTGCAGTGTTCCGATCGGACGGTGTCCATGTTCCAGGTTCGGTGACACCGCCTGAGTTCATGGGAAGCGGTGAATCCCGCGTGCATGCTCGAACAGATCAACCGAACGCGTCGGCTGATTCCTGTCATCGCACGGTCAGCGAACGACAAGACGTTCTCGCCGCAGATTCGTCTCGTCGTCCATCATCAGGTCGGTCGGCGGGATCGGCACGACCGGCACGTGACTGATCAGCGGGTGATGCTTGACCATGCCGATCTCGTGGCTCGACAGCAACGTCTCGTGGAGCTTCTCGCCGGCCCCGAGTCCGGTGAAGACGATCTCCACGTCGCGGCCGGCCCGAGCCACGAGCTGCTTCGCCACGTCCAGGATCCGCACCGGCTCGCCCATATCGAGAACCAGCACCTCGCCCGGGTCGCCGATCGCGCCGGCCTGGATGGTCAGTTCGCAGGCCTCCGGAATGGTCATGAAGAAGCGGGTGACGTCGGGGTGGGTGACGGTCACCGGCCCGCCGGCATCGATCTGTTGGGTGAAGGTGTACAGCATGGAGCCGCGACTGCCCAGCACGTTGCCGAAGCGCACCGAGAGGTAGGGCTGGTCCGTGCGCTCGGCGTACCAGGCGGTGAGGCCGCTCCGCGAGGCGCTTGGTGTGTCCGAGCACGCTGATCGGGTCGGCCGCCTTGTCGGTGGAGACGTTGACGAAGCGGCGACAACCATGGCGCTCGGCCGCCTGCAGCACGTTCAGCGTGCCCTGGACGTTGGTCTTCCAGCCCTCGTCCGGGTACTGCTCGAGCATCGGCAGATGCTTCAGCGCGGCGGCGTGGAACGTCACCTCCGGCCGGTGCTGGGCGAAGACCGCGTCTACGCGGGCCGCGTCGCGGATGTCGGCAAGCACGATGTCCGGGGTGTCCAGGAGCCCTTGGCCGTAGATCGACAGCTGGACGGCGTGCAGTGCCGACTCGTCCCGGTCGAGCAGCACCAGCTCACGGGGGCCGTACTGGTGGATCTGTCGAGCCAGCTCAGAGCCGATCGAGCCACCGGCTCCGGTGACGAGCACGACCCGGTCGGTCAGGTAGCCGGCGATCTCGCGGACGTTCGTCGTGACCTGGTGGCGTCCGAGCAGGTCGGCGATATCGACCTCCCGGATGTCGCTGAGCCGTAGCCGTCCGCCGATCAGCTCGTGGACCGGTGGAACCACCAGGAGCCGCAGGCCGGCACCCTCGACCAGGTGCGACATCCGACGCACCATGGTCGAACTCGCGTTGGCAACCGACAGGATGACCGTCGTCGCTCCGTACTCCGTCGCCATGTCGACGAGCTGGCTGCGCTGGCCGAGCACCGGGACGCCGAGCAGCCGAAGGTTGCGCTTGTTCTTGGCGTCGTCGATGAAGCCGACGACGTGCATGCGCGAGCTGCGGTCCTGCTTCAGCAGCCGGACCAGCTGGTAACCGGCGTCTCCGGCGCCGTAGATCAACACCTTCTCGGCGTCCGGGTTCGGTACGGCTCGCTCACGCAGAGCCCGGAAGGCAAGTCGGCCCGCAGCCATCGACAGCAGAGCGACCGGAGGAGTGAGGATGGCGACCGCTCGAGGGAACGTCCCGGGCGGGCTGAGGCTCAGGAAGCCGAGGGCCAGCGTCGTTCCCGCGAGGGCTGTCGTCATCGCCAGCCCCACGCACTCCTCGAACGTGGCAATTCGGTAGCGACCCCGGTAGAGCATGCCGATCGTCCCGAAGGTCGCCTGAGCCAGACAGGCGAGCACCGCGTACAGGATGACGCTGCCCCACAGCACCTGGTTGAGCTGAAAGTCATACCGGGAGCCGACGACCGCCACCGTCGCCAGCAGCCAGCTCGCCAAGTCCCACAGCACACGCGCAAGGCGCCGAGCGGCTGGGGTTCTCACGGCCGGGGGACTCCTCCCGCTGGGCATCGCCCCCGCGACACGAACTCACCAAAGTCCCCGAACCGTGCAATTAGATCACACGAGACCGAGAGACGCGACGAGTGCCCGGACCAGTGGCGTGATCGGCGGTATTCCCGAGAACCGTGCGGCGTTGCAAACGTTATCGAACCGTAGTCAATTTCGACCGGAATCCTGGGGTCGAGAGGTCATTCTTTTGCTCTGGGCTGAGCCGGGGGTGGGCCGCCGAACTAGCCGAAGGTAGATCACATGAGAAAGGCCACCCTGGCCGGCGTTGCGGGCGCTGAAGGACCGACCGCACGCGCCTCGTCACTGTCCTTCCGAGTGCGCTCGGCGCTGGTGGCGGTGTCGACCCTCGCCCTGGCGATGGTTCCCGATGACTGGATCGAGCCGGCTGCTGCGGCCCCGACCAACTACTCCTTCACCGCCTCGGCCTTCGGCACTTCGGTGACGGTCGGGTCCGTGGTGGAATCCGGACCATCGGCTCCCATTTCCCTCGGTTGCACCACCGAGAACAACGTGAACGTGTCCAACACCACCGCCGGTGTCGAATCTCGGCCCGCTGGGGAGGACGGGCGCTGTCATCACGACCGCCCGGACCTACAACTCGCCGATCCGGGCCACGGCCACGGCGTACACCAAGACTCTCAGCCTCCTCGGAGGTCTGGTCCGCGCGAGCGCTATCAGGGCCGTCAGTTCCACGACCCGGGACGGGAGCGGCTATGACCTCAGCGCCGAGGGAACGACCTTCACGAATCTGCGCGTGCTCGGTCTGCCCGTCTCGGCGACCGCAGCACCAAACACTCGGATCAACCTGCCCGGCGATCGGACACATCATCATCAACGAGCAGATCCGGCGGAGCAACGGGCTGACGGTGAACGGGCTGCACCTTTACGTCACCGCCGACCGGGCCTCGACACCCATATCATCGTGTCCCAGGCCGTCAGCGGGCTGTCCGGGCCTGTTGCCGGCGTCCTCGCCGGTACTGCATACGGCACGTACGCCGCAGTTGGCGACGTTGTCGTCGTCCGGTCCGACCTTCAAGATCTCCGTGCCATGCCTGGGCACGAATGGAGCCGTCCGCACCAACACCGGCGCGGGGATCGACCTCCTCTCGGCAGTCGAGACCGGCACCATCACCAACACCGCCCGAGGCACCGTCACCGCGACCACGGCCACCTCGCAGGACCACATCGACCGTGCAGTCGCTAGATCTGCTGGATGGACTGGTCGAGGCCACCGCCATCAAGGCCGATGCAGAGGTCACCCGCGACGGGAGCGACCTACACGGTCAGCGGTACTGGCTCCGGCTTCGGAACGCTGTCCGTCGCCGGGCACGACGCAATCGACGCCGACGTCGCGCCCAACACTCGGGTCACCATCGCCGGAGTCGGTACGCTCTATCTCAACCGCGTCGATCCGCAGCGAGAAGTCCGTCACGGTGATCATGGTCCAGCTCATTCTCACCGAGCCGTTCAACGGCTTGGTCCCCGGTACCGAGATCAGAGTCGCCACCGCCAGCGCCAGGATCAGCTGAGGCTGCATCGGCCGCACCAGCACAACCGGCAATACCCGACAGCGGGCCGCAGCAGTGCGGTCCGCTGTCCGGTTGAGCGACGAGCATCACAACGTCCACCGGCCACCGATCGTCGATGTGCGTCAGGTTTGACACACGGTGGGCTGAAGGCCCGGCATCCCATCACTAGGCTGGGGGCCGTGCCTGTTGCCGTCCGCGTCATCCCCTGCCTGGACGTGCACAACGGCCGGGTGGTCAAGGGCGTCAACTTCGTCGATCTGCGCGACGCGGGCGACCCGGTCGAGCTGGCCGCGGCGTACGACGCGGAGGGCGCGGACGAGCTGACCTTCCTCGACATCTCCGCCTCGGCCGAGGGCCGGGCGACCACGCTCGAGGTGGTCCGCCGGACCGCGGAGACCGTCTTCATCCCGCTGACTGTCGGCGGCGGTGTCTCCTCGCGTCGACGACGTGGACGTGCTGTTGCGGGCCGGGGCCGACAAGGTGGCCATCAACACCGGCGCGATCCGGCGGCCACAGGTGATCGCCGAGATCACGAGCCGATTCGGCAACCAGGTCCTGGTGTTGTCAGTGGACGCCCGGCGCTCGCCGGGGATGCGGTCGGGCTTCGAGGTCACCACGCACGGCGGGCGCACCGCTGCTGGGCTGGACGCGGTCGAATGGGCTCGGCGCGGTGTCGGGCTCGGCGTAGGGGAGATCCTGCTCAACTCGATGGACGCCGACGGCACCACTGACGGCTTCGACCTCGAGATGATCGCGGCGGTCCGCGCAGCGGTCACCGTGCCGGTGATCGCCTCGGGCGGGGCGGGACGTATCGAGCACTTCGCCCCGGCTGTCGCCGCCGGCGCCGACGCCGTGCTGGCCGCGACCGTCTTCCACTACGGCACCCTGCGGATCGGCGAGGTGAAGGACGGGCTCGCCGCAGCGGGATATCCGGTGCGGAGGCTGCCGGTGGAAGCCCGGGTGCCGCGATGAGCCTGGTCTGGCTGCCCTACGCCGACGCCGAGGAGGCTGAGCGCCGGCTGGGCGGGCTTCCGGACGGCATCGAGGTCGACTGCTACCGCGCCGAGGGCGACGAGATGCCGGACTCCATCGGCGAGGTGGAGCTTTACGTGCTGCCCTACATGAAGGGTGCGGAGGTGCTATACCGGTCATCGGAGATGGCCAGCCTCAAGATCATCCAGACCCTCACCGCCGGGGTGGAGAACTTCCTGCCCTACGTGCCCGACGGTGTGCAGCTGCACAACGCGGCCGGCGTGCACGATGCCAGCACGGCCGAGCTGGCCGTCGGGCTGATCATCGCCAGCGGCCGCCGGCTCGACGACTTCGCGCGGAACCAGACGGAGGGCCGCTGGGAACCCGTCCTCGGACAGTCGCTGGCTGACCGGAAGGTGCTGATCATCGGCTACGGACACATCGGGCCGGCCATCGAGCGGCGATTGGCCGGCTTCGAGGTCGCCTCGATCACCCGGGTGGCCCGACGGGCGCGATCCGAGCCGGTCGAGGTGCACGCCCAGGATGATCTGGACCGGCTGTTGCCCGAGGCCGAGGTGGTGATCGTCATTGCGCCACACACGCCGGAGACCGAGAAGATGATCAACGCCGACCGGTTGGCCCGGCTGCCCGACGGCGCCCTCCTGGTCAACGTCGCCCGTGGTGCGCTGGTCGACACGGACGCGCTGCTGGCCGAGACGGCATCCGGCCGGCTGCGCGCAGCCCTGGACGTGACCGACCCCGAGCCGCTGCCGCCGGACCACCCGCTCTGGCGTACGCCGGGGGTGCTGATCGCACCGCACGTCGGCGGGGCCAGCTCCGCATTCTTCCCTCGCGCCGACCGGCTGGTCGCCGCCCAGCTGCGCCGCTTCGCCAATGGCGAGGACCTACAGAACAGGATCCGATGAGTCCGCTCGACCCGCCCGCCGCCCAGATCAGCGACCCGACCTGCGTGTTCTGCAAGATCATCGCCGGCGAGCTGCCCTCCCGGCCGATCTACGAAGATGATCATGCGATCGCCTTTCTGGACATCGCGGCATGGCACCGCGGGCACTCACTGGTGGTCAGCAAGAAGCACGTGCCGGACCTGATCACCGGTCCGCCGATGCTGGCCGAGATCGCGCCGGCGATCGACGCCGTGTCCCGGTTGCTGATGCAGCGCCTGGCCGCCGATGGGATCAACTTCTTGTCCTCGGCCCGAGAGATCGCCGGCCAGGAGGTCTTCCATGTGCACGTGCACGTAGTGCCGCGCTACGCCGACGAACCGGGCCTGCCGCTGTTGGTCAACCGCGGCGTCGCACCGGACGGGGAACTGGACTCGGTCTTCCACCAGATCCAGGCCGGGGAGTGACCGGCGGCACCACCTTCCGCCCGGGCCGGACCGCCGTCGAGCTCCTGCCCCCCTTCGTCGCCGCATTGGTGATCTTGCCGTTCGTGATCCAGTACGGGTCGATCTGGCCCTGGCGGCCCTCGACCATCGATCTCGAGGTCTATGTGTACGCGGTCAAGGACATGCTGGCCGGCCGCGACATCTTCACCACGACGACTCCGTTCTGGGTGCTGTACTTCATCTACCCGCCGATCGCCGCGATCGTGATGACGCCGCTCGCGCTCGGCCCGTACACGTTGTGGCAGCTCGTCTGGACCGCCGGACTGGTCTGGGCGCAGCAGTCGGTGCTGTGGCGGTGTGGCGCGCCTCGCGGCTGGAAGCTCGGTCTGATCGGCATCGTGGTGGTCTTGGCCGTCGAGCCGATCCGGACCACGCTGGGCTACGGCCAGGTGAACACGATCCTGATGGCGCTGGTGGTGGCGGACCTGCTGCCGGATCGCCCTCCAGGACGAGGTCCTGATCAGGAATTGGGAGCGGAGCGCCGGCGGATCCCGTCTGGCAGCCTGATCGGTATCGCCTCCGCGATCAAGCTCACCCCGGCACTGTTCGTGGTCTTCGCCTTCCTGATCGGCCGGCGGCGGACGGCCATCACGGCCATGATCAGCTTCGCCGTCTGCACCGGGATCGGCGCCGTGTTGCTGCCGCGGGAGACCCTGATCTTCTTCGGCGGACTGTCCGGCGGCAACACCCGCACCGCCTCCCCGCTCTACACCGGGAACCAGTCGCTGCTCGGTGTCTTCTTCCGGCTGTTCGGCTCGGGTCTGGTCACCACGCTGGTCGGCCTGGCGGTCGCCGGCATCGTCGCGCTGCTCGGCACCCTGGTCGCCGCCCACTGGTGGCGGCTGAACCAGAAGGCGTTCGCGGTGGCTCTGGTCGGCATGACCACCTGTCTCGCCTCGCCGCTGTCCTGGACCCATCACTACGTCTGGATCCTGCCGTTCGGCGTGGCCCTGTTCAGCGCGGCGCTGCCGCGCTGGGTCCACTGGCTCGGCGGCTTCTGGGTGGTGTGGGTCAGCATCTGCCTGCCACTGGCCGTGCTGCCCTACGGCGGCGCGCGGGAGCGGGAGTTCGACGCCGCTGCAGCAGCTCGTGGCCAACCTCGGCCCGGTCCTCGGCGTTGTCCTGATCGCCGGCCTGGCCTGGCACCTGGTTGTCACCAATCGGGCAGCGGCAACCGCCGCCTCCCAGCAACCCGTCTCGGTCTGACCTCACATCTTGTCTTCTCCATTCTCTTCGCCACCAGCTGACGCCCCAGAACGGCACTACGCCGGTCGGAGCGAAGGACCGCTTGTAGCGGTAGATCCCGTCTTCTGGTGTAGCCGCCGCCCAGCACGTAGAGCGCAGTCCTGCCTCTGTCGCGTAGTCGATGACGTCATGCTTGAGCTAATCGTTAGGCGACATTGAGAAAGCCTCCTGGCGTGTGCCGCCTAGGAAGAGTAGCAGTGGCGCTCGCCCCGAGCACCAGCTCGGTCGAGACAAGCTGCCCTCCTCGTCGCGGTGTCGGCCACCCAAAAGCTTCCCGTCAAGTCGTCCGGAGCCGCTCGAAGAAGTCTCGTCGAACCGGTAGAACTTTGAGGCCGAGCGGCGGGCCATGGTCACGCCGTACACCTCGGTGAAGGCCGCACGTCGGTGAAGTCCGAAGCGACCGTGGTGTCAGCCGTGCCGCCTGGCCTTGTTCACGTTCTTCGCACTTTGGCTCTGCCGCCACCTGGTCGTCACCAATCGGGCGGCGGCTGCCGCCACGTCCCAGCCTCGCGACCCGGTCTCCGCCTGACTCTCTCTGACTCTCCCTCCCTCACCACCCCACCCCTGCCAGTTTCGAACGCTGCGTTCGATCCTCGCGCTGGACTCCGGTTACTTCGGGCGTACAGCGTGAACATCTGGCGTGCAGTGCCGCCCTATCCGGTCTCCGGAACGCCCAGCACACGCCAGGCGGCGGGGTCGCCGTTCGCTACCGCCGTGGCCACCTCGTCCGCCTGGGCGGCCGTCAGGTAGATCCGGAAGCCCTCCACCGTCAGCCGTTCACCCTCGCTCAGCGGCAGGCCGGTGACCGCCACGGGGTACGACTTCCCCGTCTTCCGCAGGTCCCACAGATTGCCCCCTGCCGCCTGCAACCGGGCCGCCTGCGACCCTGCGTGGTTCCCGGTGGGGACGTAACCGACGGCGAACCCGACGCGGGTCTGTCCGTTCTCGGTGAGCCGGTCGAGGGAGAACGTCGGCGGCTCCTGGCCATTCAACAGATCGCTCGACTCGACGTTGACGTTCTCGGTGTAGCCACTCAGGTCGACCCCTCGTCGGAAGTCGCGGCCGTCGATCGGCCGTACGCCGGGGACCTGCCTGATCACTGCCTGGCCGGCGCCCGCAACAAGGGCCGCAGACTGCAGCAGCCCCGTGTCAGAGAGCCTGGTCGGCTTCAGCGCGGTGAGCTCGGAACGCACTCGCGTGACCCCGCCCGCGGTGAATGTGTAGAGATTCTCGATGCGGACGGCACCCTCAATCGGCAGCTCTGCATAGGAGGTGCCGACATGAGTTCGGGCTTGGTTGTAGAGGTCGGCGTAGTCGAGCACCTCGTAGGACTCCCGGACTGCCACCTCCCGGCAATCCTGCTCAGTACTGTCGATCGGGCGCCCGTCACACGAGGCGCTGACCTGAACCCGGCCGGTCGACGGATGCAGTTGTGCCTCGCTGGCGGCCGCCGTGACCGGGCCGCGGTGCTGGGCTCCAGAGACGTGCTCGAGGTCACCGATCGGGCTGACCCGCTGCGACTCGACGACGCCGGCCGACTCCTCGTAGTCGCCGCCCATGACCAGCTTTCCGACGCGGTCGATGGCTAGCAGGACGTACTGCCGACTCCCGTCCGTCCACACCGACCCAAGATCGTCGGTGGTCTTGCCGTCCGGGTTGGGAAATGCGGCCACGTACGAAAAGCCATGGTTTCCGCCTACGGTGCCGAGCGAGGTCCGGATCGGCGCGACGTCGTCCCCGGTGTCGTGGATGATCGTCCCGTCGAGCACGGTCTGCACCAGATTGAAGCCGTTGTTCGTGGCGGAGTTCTCGAGCGTGGCTTCGATGCTGATTGCCGACTCGCCGAACTCGCCCCAGATGCTGAGCTGGTCACCGTCCAGTTTTGCCGATAACAGCGCTAGGCCTGCTGGTGAACCAGACCACGGTGCCGGAGATGAGCGCAGCCAGCACCATGGTCACGGCGCAGATCAATGCCAGCTTGCGGCGACTTGCCGGTCGGCCCACGTCTCAACAGTTCCCATCCCCCCGCGAGCTGCCCTAGCGCGTGCGTCAGCCTACAGTCGGCCGACTAGATTGCCCGCTATGACCACAGACGCCATCGACATCAAGCCGCGTTCTCGAGTCGTCACCGACGGCTTGGAGGCCACCGGCTCTCGCGGCATGCTGCGCGCGGTCGGCATGAGCGACGAGGACTGGGACAAGCCCCAGATCGGAGTGGCGTCCAGCTGGAACGAGATCACCCCCTGCAACCTCTCGCTCGACCGCCTCGCCAAGGCGGTGAAGGACGGGGTGCACGCGGCGGGCGGCTATCCGCTGGAGTTCGGCACCATCTCGGTCTCCGACGGCATCTCGATGGGCCACGAGGGGATGCACTTCTCCCTGGTCAGCCGGGAGATCATCGCCGACTCGGTGGAGACCGTGATGTCCGCGGAGCGGCTGGACGGCAGCGTGTTACTCGCCGGCTGCGACAAGAGCCTGCCGGGGATGTTGATGGCCGCCGCTCGGCTCGACCTCGCGTCGGTCTTCCTGTACGCGGGCTCGATCATGCCCGGCCGGGTCGGGGACAAGGAGGTGACGATCATCGACGCCTTCGAGGCGGTCGGGGCGTGCGTACGCGGCCTCATCACCCGCGAGGAGGTGACCGAGATCGAGAAGGCCATCTGTCCCGGCGAGGGCGCCTGCGGTGGGATGTACACCGCCAACACGATGGCCAGCGCTGCCGAGGCACTCGGCATGAGCCTGCCCGGATCCGCGGCTCCGCCGGCGGTCGACCGACGCCGCGACGGTTACGCCCGGCGTAGCGGAATCGCCGCCGTCGAGATGCTGCGTCGCGGGATCACCGCCCGGCAGATCCTGACGAAGGAAGCGTTCGAGAACGCCATCGCGGTGACCATGGCGTTCGGCGGCTCGACCAATGCCGTGCTGCACCTCCTGGCCATCGCCAACGAGGCCGACGTCGAACTGACCCTGGACGACTTCGTCCGCGTCGGGCGCCGGGTGCCACACCTCGGCGACCTGAAGCCGTTCGGGCGCTACGTGATGAACGACGTGGACCGGGTCGGCGGAGTGCCGGTGGTGATGAGAGCACTGCTCGACGCCGGTCTGCTGCACGGCGACTGCTTGACCGTGACCGGCAAGACGATGGCGGAGAACCTGGCCGACATCGCCCCGCCGGACGTCGACGGCGTCATCGTGCGGGCCCTGGACAACCCGATCCATCCGACCGGGGGGATCACCATCCTGCACGGTTCGCTCGCTCCCGAGGGGGCGGTGGTGAAGAGCGCTGGGTTCGACAACTCGGTGTGGCGCGGCACGGCTCGGGTCTTCGATGGCGAGCGGGCGGCGATGGACGCACTGGAGAACGGCGCGATCGTGGCCGGCGACGTCGTGGTGATCCGTTACGAGGGACCCAAGGGAGGCCCCGGCATGCGCGAGATGCTCGCCGTCACCGCCGCGATCAAGGGCGCCGGACTGGGCAAGGACGTCATGTTGATCACCGACGGCCGGTTCTCCGGTGGGACCACCGGCTTGTGTGTGGGGCACATCGCGCCCGAAGCGACCGAGGGCGGTCCGATCGCACTGGTCGAGGACGGCGACCCGATCACACTCGACGTCGCCGGTGGCCGGCTGGACCTGGAAGTCGATCCCACTGTGCTCGAGAAGCGTCGCGCGGACTGGGTGCCGGCCGTGCGGCCGGCCCGCCGCGGCGTACTCGGCAAGTACGTCAAGCTGGTCCGCTCGGCCAACGTCGGCGCCATCTGCGGCTGATCCCGCCGGGGTAGCCGCGCACTGCACGCCGGGTCTTCGCGCTGTACGCCGGAAGTATCGGGAGTCCAGCGCAAGGAACGGACGCAGCGTCCGAAACTGCAAGGGGAACGAAAGTGTCGGTGGGGGTCGCTAGCGTTCCGACCATGCCAACACCACGCATCGACGCGATTGGTCTGGTCTCGTCCGACCTGGGCCGCACCGTCGCCTTCTATCGCGCACTGGGGTGCGATCTCGCCGATCCCTCCGCGGAGGACGGCGGCCACCTGACGACTCAGCTGGGTGACCTCCGGCTGATGATCGACACCGAGGAGGTCATGCGGTCCTTCGATCCCGGATGGCAAGGCGCCGGTAGCGGCCGGGTGACGCTGGCCGCGCAGTGTGCGTCGCCGGCCGAGGTCGATCGGCTGCACGACGAGCTCAGCGCCCTTGGATCCGGGTCGCATCTGGCGCCGTTCGACGCCTTCTGGGGTCAGCGCTACGCGACGGTGCTCGACCCGGACGGCGTACGCGTCGACCTCTACGCCGCGCTTGCGCCGGGTGAGGGCTGACCCGCGACCGCGTGAAGATCAGCGACGAGCAGCGCCGCGCCCGGCTGGCGGAGCGGCACCGGCTGCTGCCCCGCACCCGGACCGACGACCTCGCCCGGATCGCCGACGACCTGGTCGCGCTGCACTCCACCGACCCAGTCACCGTCTACCTCTCGGCGATGGCGAGGATGGCGCACCCGTCCATCGCCGCCGTCGAGCAGGCCCTGTACACCGATCGCACCCTGATCCGCCATCACGCCATGCGCCGTACGCTCTGGCTCGCCACACCCGAGGTGGCGCGGATGATCCACGCTGCGGCCACCCGCAAGCTGGTGGCTCCCGAGCGCGCCCGTCTGGTCAAGGCGCTGGTCGCGAGCGGCATCGACGATCCCGACGCGTGGCTCCACGACGCCCGACGGCAGGTCCTCGACTACCTCGACCGGAACGGCCCGACGCCGGCCCGCGACGTCGGTCGGCAGGTGCCGGCGCTGCGGCGGCCGCTGACCCTGGGCAGCGGCCGGTGGGTGACGACGCTGTCGGCGCACACCCGGGTGCTCCTGCTGCTCGGGTTCGAGGGCGAGGTGCTGCGCGGGCCGCCGCTCGGGTCCTGGGTGAGCGGAGCCTACGCGTACGCCTCCGCACGGTCGTGGCTGCCGGGCGGTCTCGGTGATCTCGAGGAGCTGCCGGCGGCGACCGAGCTGGTCCGACGATGGCTGCGAGGGTTCGGTCCGGGGACGACGACCGACGTGGCCTGGTGGTTCGGCTGGACGAAGTCGCTGACCAGACGCGCGCTGGAGGCGTGCGGGCGCCGTCGAGGTCGAGCTGGCCGACGGGCCGGGCTGGGTGGCGGTCGACGACCCGCCGGCACCCGAGCCCGAGCCGTGGGTGGCGGTGCTGCCGGCCCTGGATCCGACCACGATGGGCTGGAAGCAACGCGACTGGTATCTACCGGACGCCGCCGCGTGAGGCCTTCGACAGCGTCGGCAACGGCGGCCCGACCCTCTGGGTGGACGGCCGGATCGTTGGTGCCTGGGCGCAGACGCCGGACGGCGTGATGCACACCTACTACTTCGAGAAGGTGGCGGCCGTCCGGCGGCGGGCGATCGACGAGCGGGTCGCCGAAGTCGCGGCGATGGTCGGCGACACCAAGTTCACCGTGCGGTTCCCCGGCGACATCCACGCCCGGCTGATCGGGTGACCGCATTGCCTCGGCTGCAGCCATTGGTCAGGCGTCGCCTCGCTGGGATGGGGCCGGACGGCCGGGCCTGGGTCGCGGGGCTGCCGGAACTCATCCGCGACCTGCAAGACCAGTGGGGGATCGTGATCGGACGCGGCCTGCCCGGCGGCAGCGCATCCTTCGTCGCCCGGGCCCGGTGTGCCGACGGCTCCCCCGCGGTGATCAAGATCGCGGTGCCCGATGACGGCTGGAACGAGCAGGTGGCGACCTTGGAACGCGCCGACGGCGCCGGCTACGTCCGGTTGCTGCGCGCCGATCCGATCCGTCGGGCCGTGCTGCTCGAGGCGCTGGGCCCCTCGCTGGCAGCCAGTGGCCGGTCAGCTCAGGACCAGCTGCGCTGCCTGGCCGACACCCTCGCCACCGCGTGGCAGGACGCCGGGGGAGCGGTGCCCGAATCGGGAGGAGACAAGGCCAGCCGGCTCGGCAGCTACGTCGCCGAGGCCTGGTCCCGGCTCGGTCGACCGTGCTTGGAGCGAGTGATCGAACAGGCCCTGTCGTATGCGGAACGCCGAGCGGCCGATGCGGCAGTCGAGCCGGTTGTGGTGCATGGCGATCCCCATCCGGGCAATCTGCTCGCCGTTAGCAGCCCACGGGCGGGTGCCGACTCCGGCTATGTGTTCGTCGATCCGGACGGGTTCGTCGCCGATCGCGCGTACGACCTTGGCGTGGCACTGCGCGACTGGTCCAGCCGGTTGCTCGGACCGGACGCCCGTGCGGTGGCGGAGGGCTATTGCGCCACGCTCGCCGGCCGGAGCGGAGTGGACGCCACGCGGATCTGGGAATGGGGTTTCCTCGAGCGTGTGTCCACCGGTCTCTACTTGCTGGACGTTGTCCGGTCACCCGCCGTCGGAATTCCCTTCCTGCGCTCCGCCGAGCAGCTGCTCGGCTGATTTCGGCATCCGGGCAGACTCGGCCGCATGCCGTCGATCCGCCGCCAGCAGCCGATGGTCGTGCTCGCGCTGCTGCTCGCCGGATGCACAACTGCGCCGGAGGCCATCGACCCGGCGCCCTCTCCGGTGTCGTCGAGTCCGACCACGAAGCCGTCCAGCAGCGGCGTACCCACGCCGAATCCCACCCGCAGCCCCAGTACGCAGCCGATCCCAGCTCGAATGCCGCTGGCCCTCGTGGTGCACGCCACCCGCCCGGTCGCCGACGTCCCGCTCGCCGCGGCGCGGCGCGTGGTGGCCGACGGCGGCACCCGCTGGTCGCAGATCGACCAGCCGGGCGGGCGGATGCAGATCCACACCGTCGACGACGAGCAGAGCGCGGCCGACGTGCTGCGTGCGGTCCGGCGCGACCGCGCGGTCCTGGGCATCGTGCCCGCCGACGCCGTGGACCCTCGGGTCCGCGTTCTCACGGTGGCCGGCAGCCATCCGCTTCGCGACCCGTCCGACTACCCGCTGACCGTCGAAACCGAGTCGGAGCCGCCGACGGTCACGACGTTGACCGTGGTCGGCGACATCATGCTGGCGCGCCGGGTGGGCCGAGCCATCGCCGACGATCCACGCCGGCCGTTCCGTCCGCTGCGGAGCCGGCTGGCCGGCGCCGACATCACCGTCGGCAACCTCGAGTCGACGCTGTCCACCGACGGCAGTCCGACCCAGGGCGGGGACTCCTTCGGCGCGCGGCCGCAGGTCCTGCGCGGGCTGGACTCGGCCGGTTTCGACCTGGTGTCGCTGGCCAACAACCACGTCGGCGACTACGGCACGCGGGCGATGACGAAGACATTCGACCGGCTGCGCGCGGCCGACCTGCGCTACGTCGGGGCCGGCCGCAACCTGGCCGAGGCCCGGCGTGCCGTGATCATCAATCACCGAGGGGTCAAGATCGGCTTTATCGGCACCGAGTCGATCGGCGAGACACCCGCCGCAGGCCGCAGCCGGCCGGGGACCAACCGGCTGAACATGCCGCCCCGGACGGGCCCGCTCAACGAGGCGGCACTGCGCCGGATCGCCGGAGACATCCGGGCGCTCAAGCGGGAAGTCGACGTGGTGGTGGTGATCCCGCACTGGGGTACCCAGTACACCCACCGCGTGGAGCGAAGCCAGCGCGTTGCCGCTCGCGCCTTCGCCGAGACCGGCGCGGACCTGGTGCTCGGTGGTCACCCGCACTGGGTCCAGGGCTACGAGACGATGGGCCGGACCACGGTGGTGCACTCCCTCGGCAACTTCATCTTCGACATGGACTTCCAGGTCAAGACCCGAGAGGGCATCTTCCTCGAGATCGTTCTCTGGGGCGGCACGGTCAAGGCGGTCGAGCCGGTCCCTTTCGTGATCGACGCCGGCTTCACGCCGCGGCTGGCCCGCGGTGACCGGGCCCGGTCGATCCTGAACGACGTCTGGTCGAGCAGTCGTGGCGCGTACGCGCGCCCTTGATAGGACACGCGCGTACGCGCGCCCTTGATAGGACACGCGCGTACGCGCGCCCTGAGCCTCAGGCCGGCGTCAGCGCCGGTTCCAGCGCGTACGCCGCGAGCGCCACCGCGTGCACGGCGGCGGAGTCGATCACCGGGATGGGACTGTCATCCGGACTGATCAGCAAGCCGATCTCCGTGCAGGCCAGCACGACGGCCTGGGCGCCGCGGCCGGCGAGCCGCTCGATCACGGCCAGGTACGCCGCCCGCGAGTCCGCCTTCACGTGGCCCTGGGTCAGCTCGTCGAAGATCACCCGGTCGACGAGGAGGCGGTCCGCCGCGTCGGGAACCAGCGCCGTGACCCCGGAACGAGCCAGGCGTTCGGCGTAGAAGGTCTCCTCCATCACCCAGCGGGCGCCGAGAATGCCGAGCCGCTCCCAGCCGTGGTCGCGGGCCACGCCGGCCACCGCGTCGGCGATGTGCAGCAGCGGCACGTCGAGGGCGGCTTCCACCTGCGGCGCGACCTTGTGCATCAGGTTGGTGCAGATGGCCACGACGTCGGCGCCGCCCTGCTGGCAGCGCAGCGCTGCGTCGGAGAGCAGCGCCGCCGCACCCGCCCAGTCACCGCTGAGCTGGCAGCCGCGGACCTCGGAGAAGTCCAGCGACTGCAGGCTGATCCGGGCCGATGCATGACCGCCCAGCTGGGCCGCCACCGCCTCGTTGATCATCGCGTAGTAGCTCGCTGTCGAGTGCCAGCTCATGCCGCCGACAAGTCCGATCGTTCTCATTGCTCCATGGTCGGTCAAGAAGCTGATCCAAGGTAGACGTCATTTCCTTGGCCAGTCCATAAGCAATACTTTGAGGATGGACCCGCGGCGACTGCTCCTGTTCCGAGCCGTCGCCCGCGCCGGCTCGCTGAGCGGAGCCGCCAGGGAGCTCGGCTGGACCCAGCCGGCGGTCAGCCAGCAGCTGCAGCGCCTGGAGCGGGAGGCCGGGATGCCGCTGCTGCTCCGCAGCACCCGTGGAGTGTCGCTCACCGAAGCAGGCCGGGTGCTGCTTGGTCGCTCGGACGTGATCGCGGGCGAGCTACACATGGCGGCTGAGGAAATGGCCGCGCTGGCTCAGCTCCGAGGCGGCCGGGTGCGGTTGGTCGTCTTTCCGTCGGTCGCCGCGACTCTGGTTCCGCAGGCGCTCCGGCTGCTGCGGAACGATCATCCGGCGATCGAGGTGAGCATCGTGGAGGCCGAGCCACGTGAAGCGGCGGTCGCCGTCGTGCAGGGCGAGGCCGATCTGGGTCTGGTCTTCGGGTACCAGGGACCGCCGCAGGACGACAGCGATCTGGTGTGGCAGCCGCTGACCACCGAGCCGGTCGACCTGGTTCTCCCGCCGGGCCACACGGCCGCCGATGGCCGTGAGGTGCGGCTCGCTGCGCTTGAGGAGGAGGCGTGGATCGGCGGCTGCCTGCGCTGCCGCCAGCATCTGGTGGACCGTTGCCGGGCCGCCGGCTTCGAACCCCGGCTGGTGCACGAGAGCGACGACTACGTCGTGGTGCAGAACCTCGTCGCGGCCGGCCTCGGCGTCACGATGCTGCCCCGGTCGGCGCTGCAGGCGTTCCGGCATCCGGCCGTCGTGGTGCGTTCCTCCCCGACGCTCGGCGTTCGGCACTGCGGCCTGGTGTTCCGGCGCGGAGCCGAACAGGTGCCCGCCACCCGCGCACTGATCGAACGCCTCCGGCGGGTGGCGTCAGCGGACTGGGTTCGTCGTGGCCTCGCCGATCACGAGGACGCGCCGCACCGTTGACTCGGGCCCGGACGGACACCGACGATTCCGGTCATGGCGACCGCTGATGACGTCTGTCCGCTCGCGCGAAGTCTCGAGCGCTCGTACGAGGTGTTCGTGCGCGGGCGTCGCAAGTTCCGGATCGGCAGCATCGTCTATGTCGCCTTCTCCCACGACGAAACGATCATGGGGTTCGGCTTTCCCAAAGAAGAGCGCGAGGCACTGGTCGCCGGCGCGCCGGAGAAGTTCCTGATGCCGGACGAGTCGGATCTGCGATTCAACTGGGTGTGCGCCCGGCTGGAGGCACTCGAGCCGGCCGAGGCGCGGGAGCTGGTGCTCGATGCCTGGCGGATGTGCGTACCGAAGAAGCTGTCTCGCGCCTATGACGCCCAGCACCCCGACGGGCCGGGTTGAGCGCGTCAGTCGGCGCCCAGATCGGCCACACGCCATAGACTGAACGGCACGCGTGCAGGACGCGACCACCCGCGGACAGGGCCGAGCCCACCTGAGATCAAACGCAGCATCCAGATCAGCCGCTTCCGTCCTGGTCTGAGTGGCGGGGCCAGACCGCTCACGGACTGGAGCTCTGATGGCATCTGACGACACCAACTTTCCAGCTTCGGGTTTCGGCCTGCCCGGCACCGACCTGGGCCAGCTCAAGAAGCAGGCGAAGGAGTGGCTGCGCAAAGCCCGGTCGGGCGATTCTGAGGCACTGGACCTGCTGCGGCGGCTGCATCCGCGCGGGGACGCATTAGCCGCCGATCCCGCGCAGCTGCAGCTCGCCGATGCCCAGCTGGCCCTGGCGCGCGCCTATGGCTTCGCCAGCTGGCCGCGGCTGCGCGAGCACATCGAGCTGGTCACGCCCTGGCGGCGTACGCCGCACCGGGTCGGGCCTCGCGAGGATCTGGCGGACGAGCTGCTCCGGCTCGCCTGCCTGACCTACGGCGCCGATCACCGGCAGCGACCCGGTCAGGCGGCCGCGCTGCTGGCGCAGCACCCGGAGCTCGCAGCGGTCAGCCTGGCGACCGCGGCGGCGACCGGAAGGGTTTCCGAGGTCACCCGCCACCTCCAGCGTGATCCCGGCGCGGTCAACGCCGAGACCGGTCCGTTCGGATGGCCGCCGCTGCTCTATTTGTGCTACGGACGACTGCCCGACCAACCTCCTGAACGGGACAGCCTGGCGTGTGCGCAGCTGCTGCTCGAGGCCGGCGGCGACCCCAATGCCGGCTACCTCTGGGAGGGCCTGGCGCCGCCGTTCACCGCGCTGACCGGAGCGTTCGGCGGTGGGGAGGACCGGCGTAACCAGCCGCCGCACCAGCACGCCCACGCCCTCGCCCGACTCCTGCTGGAGGCCGGCGCCGATCCGAATGACGCCCAGACGCTCTACAACCGGATGTTCGAGGCGTCCGACGACCACCTTCGGCTGCTGTTCGCGTACGGTCTCGGTCGCGGCGACGGCGGCCCGTGGCGGCGCCGGCTCGGCAACGCACAACAGACGCCGACACAGATGCTCGGCGACCAGCTGATCTGGGCGGCCGCCCAGGGCCGGACCGAGCGGGTCGCGGTCCTGCTCGCCGGCGGCGTCGACCCGAACTCGATCAGCGACGGTCACCCGACCCACGAGGGCCGTTCCGCCCTGGCCTGGGCCCTGCATTCCGGCAGTACTGAGATGGCCGCGCTGCTGCGGGCCGCCGGTGCGCGCGAACCCGAGCACGAGCTGGACGCCGTGGACCGCTTCATTGCGTCGGCGCTGGCTGGCGACGCGCAGTCGGTTCGACGGGCCGATCCGGCAGTCCGGACCGCAGCCCGGCAGCGCCGCCCCGGCGCAGTCGCTCAGGCGGTGGACCTGCGCCGTCCGGACGCGGTACGACTTCTGGTCGGGGCTGGCTTCGACGTGCACGGCAGCGGCGGGCCCACCCCACTGCACGAGGCCGCGTACGCGGGCGACCTGGACCTGGTCCGGCTGTTGGTCGAGCTGGGGGCCGACCCGGCCCGTCCCGATCCGGAGCACCGGTCCACTCCGTTGGACTGGGCGGACCACGCCGGCGCATCCGCGGTCGCGGACTACCTTCGCGACGTCAGCGCTGCGAGCCCAGCCACTCCCACACCAGCCGGCCCACCCGATCCAGCTGGCGGCGGCTGACCACCGACGGCACGTCCCCGCGGGAGTGGTATCCGGCGTAGGGGACGCTGCCGATCCGGACCGCCGGCATTCCCGCCTTCTCATACGACCAGTGGTCACTGGTTCGGTTCTCGCACGCACGGGTGGAGATGTCGGCCCGCCGGCCCGCCCGCCGAAGCGCTGAACGGAGCTCGGTTCCGTCCGGCCCGCCCCGGCAGACCGGGACGTACGACGCAGCCACGCCGACCCGGTCCAGCGACACCATGGCCGAGATCGCGCGCCGCTCGGCTCGCGACAGGTCCTCGACCAGCTGGCGGGAGCCGAAGTGGTGCAGCGCATCGCCCGGTCCTCGAGGCTCCTCGGCGCCGAAGGCGATGAACTGCACCGGCACCCGTGGCTGCTCGGCCGCCGCCAGCCTGGCCAACTCGAGCAGAACGGCGACGCCCGAGCCGTTGTCCTCCGCACCCGGTGCCTGAGGGACGGTGTCCAGATGGGCACCGATCACCACATGGTCCGACCGGCGGTCGAAGCCGGCCGGCTCGGCGATGACGTTGACGCTGGTGCCCCGGCGGACCGGCACACCCCAGGAGTTGCCGGCGGGCACTCGGACGGTGGTCCGGCGCACCCGGTAACCCAGATTCTGCAGCCGCCGCTCCACCCAGTCCGCGGCTTCGGCGTAGTTTCTCGAGGTCGCCTCCCGCGGGCCGATGTCGTCGGCGAGGTGCCGGATGTCCCGCTGGACCCGGCGGGCGTCGAAACGGACCGGGCGAGCCGTCGGAGTAGGGGTCGGCGTCGGAGCCGCACTGGTCGGACTTGTCTCCGGCGCGGGCGTCGAGCTCGACATGGGAGTCGCGGCCGACGTTGCTGTCGGGGTGGGGATCGACGGGCTGGACGAGGTCGCCGGCTCGGGCGCCCCGGTCGTGCATCCGGCCAGGAGCAGGGTGCCGGCCAGAACGGTCACCCACTTCATCCACCGACCCTAGTTGGCGTCAGCTCGCACATTGGTAGGGCGCCCTAGCGTCCTTCCGCATGCCAAGACGGCAAGCGGCACGGTTCGGCGTCGAGCGGGTCCGGGGCTATGGTGTGCCCGTGCGCGGTTCCTTGATCGTCCTCGTAATGAGGCGTGTCGGCTGAGATCAGTTCATCCGACGCGCTCCCTCGTCTGCCAGCCGGCAGCGAGGGTTTTTTGTTGGCCGATCGAGGCGCCGTAGCACAGGCGTAACATCCACCACGGGTCCATCGGGACCCCGGCCGAGTACAGGAGCAGGCCATGTCCGAACCCACCCCGGGCGCCGAGCTGACCGGCGCGCAGTCACTGGTCCGATCACTGGAGATGGCCGGGGCCGATGTCGTCTTCGGCATCCCGGGTGGCGCGATCCTCCCGGCGTACGACCCGCTCTTCGACTCCGAGAAGGTGCGGCACATCCTGGTGCGGCACGAGCAGGGCGCCGGACACGCCGCCGAAGGGTACGCCATGGTGACCGGCAAGGTCGGGGTGTGCATGGCCACCTCGGGGCCGGGGGCCACCAACCTGGTCACGCCGATCGCCGACGCGCACATGGACTCCGTGCCGATCGTGGCGATCACCGGCCAGGTCGCCAGTGCCGCCATCGGAACGGACGCCTTCCAGGAGGCGGACATCCGCGGCATCACCATGCCGATCACCAAGCACAGCTTCCTGGTCACCGACCCGGCCGACATCGCGCCATCGGTCGCCGCGGCGTTCCACATCGCCGGCACCGGCCGGCCCGGCCCGGTGCTGGTCGACATCGCCAAGGACGCGCTACAGGCCAAGACCAGTTTTCGCTGGCCGACCCAGCTCGATCTGCCCGGCTACCGGCCGGTGACCAAGCCGCACGGCAAGCAGCTGCGCGAGGCGGTGCGGCTTATCACCGAGTCGCGGCGGCCGGTGCTCTACGTGGGCGGCGGGGTGCTGAAAGCTCGCGCCTGGGCCGAGTTCAAAGAGCTGGCCGAGCTGACCGGCATCCCGGTCGTGACCACGCTGATGGCCCGCGGCCTGTTCCCCGACAGCCACCCGCAGAACCTGGGCATGCCCGGCATGCACGGCACGGTCGCCGCCGTCGGCGCGCTGCAGCGCAGTGACCTGCTGATCGCCCTGGGTACCCGGTTCGACGACCGGGTCACCGGTCAGCTGTCCAGCTTCGCGCCGTTGGCGAAGATCATCCACGCCGACATCGACCCGGCCGAGATCTCCAAGAACCGGGTGGCCGACGTGCCCATCGTCGGCGACGCCAAAGACGTGATCGACGAGCTCATCTCGCTGCTCAAGGCCGAGGAACGGCCGCTGGAGATCGACGACTGGATCCGCTACCTCTACGACGTGAAGCGCCGTTATCCGACCGGCTACGACCTGCCCGAGGACGGCACGCTGTCCCCGCAGCACGTGATCAAGCGGATCGGCGATCTGACCGGCCCGGACGCCTACTACGCCGCCGGGGTGGGTCAGCACCAGATGTGGGCCGCCCACTTCCTGCCCTGGGAGCTTCCGGGTCGGTGGCTCAACTCCGGCGGTCTCGGCACGATGGGCTACTGCGTCCCGGCGGCGATGGGGGCCAAGGTCGGCCGTCCGGACGCCGTGGTCTGGGGGATCGACGGCGACGGCTGCTTCCAGATGACCAACCAGGAGCTGGTGACCTGCGCGCTGGAGGGGATCCCGGTCAAGATCGCGGTGATCAACAATCAGAGCCTCGGCATGGTGCGGCAATGGCAGACGCTGTTCTACCAGGGGCGCTACTCCAACACCGACCTGAAGACCAACCGGATCCCCGACTTTCCGAAGCTGGCCGAAGCCATGGGCTGCGTCGGGCTGCGGGCCGAACAGCCGGGCGACGTGGACGCGGTGATCGACAAGGCGCTGTCGATCAACGACGCTCCAGTGGTCGTGGAGTTCGTGGTGCACAAGGACGCCATGGTCTGGCCGATGGTCGCCGCCGGCACCAGCAACGACGACATCAAGGTGGCCCGCGACATGGCCCCGCTCTGGGACGAGGAGGAGCTGTGACTGCCACCCCCGCTCCCACCACCACCGCGCACATCCTGAGCGTGCTGGTGCAGAACAAACCGGGCGTCCTGGCCCGCATCGCAGGATTGATCTCCCGGCGGGGCTACAACATCGAGTCACTCGCCGTCGGGCCGACCGAGTCGCCGGAGTTGTCGCGCATCACCCTCCAGGTGAACGTCAGCGACCTGGTGCTGGAGCAGGTCACGAAGCAGCTCAACAAGCTGATCGAGGTGCTCAAGATCGTCGAGCTCGATCCCTCGGCGATCCGCCGTGAGCTCGTCCTGGTCAAGGTCCGGGCCACTGCCGAGACCCGCGGCCAGCTGATCGAGATCATTGGCCTCTTCGGCGCCAAAGCCGTCGACCTGACCGCCGAGGTGATCACGGTCGAAGCCACCGGCAGCCCGGCCAAGCTTGCTGCTCTGCTCGACCTGCTCGAGCCGTACGGCATCCGCGAGTTGGTCCAGTCCGGACTCGTCGCTCTCGGCCGCGGCAATCGCTCGCTCACCGATCGGACTGCGCGCGGCGAGCGGCTCAAGGCCCTCGGGTCGGCCTGACGGTAATGTGCCCTGAGCTTGTCGAAGGGCAGCTCACTCTCCAGAGAAAGAAGTACCCACCGTGCCTGCACAGATGTTCTACGACTCCGACGCCGACCTCTCGCTGATCCAGGGGCGCAACGTCGCCGTCCTCGGTTTCGGCAGCCAGGGCCACGCCCACGCCCTGTCGCTACGGGATTCCGGGGTCGACGTACGCGTCGGGCTGACCGAGGACAGCCGCAGCCGGCCCAAGGCCGAGGCGCAGGGCCTTCGGGTGACCACTCCGTACGAGGCCTGCGAGGAAGCAGATCTGATCATGGTGCTGGTGCCCGACCCGGCTCAGCGCGGCCTGTACGCCGAGGCGATCGAGCCCAACCTGGTACCCGGCGATGCGCTGTTCTTCGCGCACGGGTTCAACATCCGCTACGGCTATATCGCCCCGCCCGAGGGTGTCGACGTCGCACTGGTCGCGCCGAAGGGCCCGGGACACCTGGTCCGGCGGGAGTACTCCGAGGGCCGCGGCGTACCGGTCCTGGTCGCCGTCGAGCAGGACGCCAGCGGGAAGGCCTGGGACCTCGCCCTGTCGTACGCGAAGGCGATCGGCGGTCTGCGCGCCGGCGGCATCAAGACCACCTTCACCGAGGAGACCGAGACCGACCTGTTCGGCGAGCAAGCCGTGCTCTGCGGCGGCGCGTCGGCGTTGGTGATGGCGGGGTTCGAGACGTTGACCGAGGCCGGCTATCAGCCCGAGGTCGCGTACTTCGAGTGCCTGCACGAGCTCAAGCTGATCGTGGATCTGATGTACGAGGGCGGCATCGCCAAGCAGCGCTGGAGCGTGTCCGACACTGCGGAGTACGGCGACTACGTCTCCGGTCCGCGGGTCATCGATGCCCGGGTCAAGGAGAACATGAAAGCCGTGCTCGCCGACGTGCAGAGTGGCGCCTTCGCCAAGCGGTTCATCGACGACCAGGATGCCGGTGCGGTGGAGTTCACCGCGCTGCGCCGGGCAGGGGAGCGGCACCCGATCGAGGCGGTCGGGCACGAGCTCCGCGACCTCATGTCGTGGGTCAAGTCCCACGACGACGACTACGTCGAGGGCACTGCGGCGCGCTGACTCACTCCTGCGCCGTCTGACAAGTCGGCGTCAGCGGGACTTGATCGACAGCACGATGGGCCGGCTGCCGTCCTCGCGGACCCCGGTGCCGACGGTGTAGAGCCGGCTGGCGGGCTCGCCCTCGTTGCTCACCACGTCGCTGTTGCTGATCACGCAGACCTGGGTCAGGCCGGTGGTGTCGAGCGGCGGTGGCTGATCTTTGACACAGGGCCCATAGGTCTCGTTCAACGAGGTGATCGCGGCGGGCGCCGAGACGGTTGGCACGTCGAGCACCGCGTTCAGCTGGTAGTCGTGCGTCGAGCGGTAGCTGCCGCTGATCACCGAGGTGTCATCGGGCAGATCGACCTCGCCATGGAACTCGACCTCGGCCAGGGTGAGTGGCGTGCAGGTGTAGCCGGTGAAGTCGTTCTTGCAGGTGGAGCCGCGCTCGGTGGTGAAGGTGAAGTACGGCACTCCCCAGGCCCCGGCGTACCGGCTGAGGATGAAGAAGCCGAGAGCGACGGCAGCCGCCATCAGCAAGGTCCCGCCGATGATCCGCAGCGGTCTGAACCGTCGGCTCGCCACAGCTCACAGCATGCCTGAGGTGGGCAAGCGATTGCGCAGTCGCTACCTCTTCACGGCGATGATCACCGAGGTGTCTTCGGCAACCATCACGTCGACGCTGGTGAACCGGTCGTCGGAGAGCCAGTCGAGCCGGAGGGTATCGACACGGCCTCGATCCAGGGGCGGCCAGGTCGGGCATGGAGTGAAGTCGTCCAGCACGATCATGCCCCCGACGTCGAGCAGTTCAATGATCTCCTCACGCGGCCAGGTCTTGGCGCTGGCGGCATCCATGAAGATCAACGAGAAGGGTGCGTGTTCCGCCAGGCTGCTCCAGTCGGCGTGCATGACGTCGATGTCGTCGTGCGCGAACATGTCCATCACGCCGTGCGCGAGGCCTGGGTCGAGCTCGGCGGTGATCACCCGGGTCGCCTTCGGCGCGCCACTGCGCAGCCACGCCGCGCCCACCCCGCAGCCAGTGCCGCACTCGGCGATCGTGCCGGAGCGCGTCGCGGCGAGAGTCGCCAGCAGTCGGCCGGTCTCGGTTCGCGAGGCCTGGACGTAGCCACGCTCCAGGGACATCCGCAACGCCCGGACGACAAGGTCGGGCAGATCCGGTGGAGCGCTCACTTTCACAGTGTGCCAAGGCGGCCGAACCGGCCAGGATCGTCCACGATGTGGAACATCCGGCTTAAAGCTCGGACGCCAAATAGTCGGACACCCTAGCATTTGTGTTCTCAGGGGCGTGTGGCCTCTGAGCCGAACTCAGGACAGCGCATGTACGAGATGTATCCGGACGCTTGGGCGGTCAGCCGTGACCGTCGATCCGCCGGCGCGGGTCAAGCTCCGCGCCGGCGCGCACGCAAAGCGCACTCAGTCGTACCAGCGGTCCTTCGCCATGCCCAGACCTCCCATGCGGCCGCGGCCGCCGCTCCACCGGCCTGAGCTGCCGGCTACACGCTCCCCGCGATGGCGTCGCCGACTTGGGACGTCGACCTCTGCCGGCCGGCTGTCCGAGTGCCCAGATCCGCCATCACCGCCTTCTCGATCCGTGCCGCGTCTTCCGAAAGCCCGAGATGATCAAGCAGCAGACCCATCGACAGGATGGTCGCCGTGGGATCGGCGATGCCCTGTCCCGCGATATCCGGCGCCGAGCCGTGCACCGGCTCGAACATCGACGGGTGGGTCTGGTCCGGATTGATGTTGGCACTGGCCGCGAGGCCGATGCCGCCGGTCACCGCAGCGGCAAGGTCGGTCAGGATGTCGCCGAACAGGTTGTCGGTGACGATCACGTCGAAGCGTGCCGGGTCGGTGGCCAGGAAGATCGTCGCGGCGTCGACATGCAGATAGTTGGTCCTGACCGCCGGATACTCGGTGGCGACCGTGGTGAAGATCCGGTTCCACAGTCCGCCGGCGTTGACCAGGACGTTGTGCTTGTGCACCAAGGTGATCAGGTTCCGGCGTCGGGTGGCGCGTTCGAAGGCGTCCCGGACCACACGCTCCACCCCGTACGCGGTGTTCACGCTCACCTCCGTGGCGATCTCCTGCGGCGTGCCGGTGCGTACGGTGCCGCCGTTGCCGCAGTAGAGGCCTTCGGTGCCCTCGCGGACCACGACGAAGTCGATGTCCTTGCCCGCCGTGACCGACTCGGCCAGAGGTGTGGGAACACCCGGGAACAACCGGCTGGGTCGTAGGTTGACGTAATGGTCGAACGCGAACCGCAGTTTCAGCAGCAGGCCACGCTCGAGCAGCCCGCTGGGCACGTCAGTGGCACCCGGTGCGGCGCCGACGGCACCGAGGACGATCGCATCGGCTGCATCCAGCTCGGCCAGCACCGAGTCCGGCAGCACCTCGCCGGTGCGTTGCCAGCGGCTCGCGCCAAGATCATATTCGGTGGTGGCGAACGTTCCGGGTCCGGCGACCGCGTGCAGCACCTTCAAGCCCTCAGCGACCACCTCCGGCCCGATCCCGTCGCCGCCGATCACCGCCAGGTTGAAAGTCACCGGCGCATCGTAGCGGCACCGCTGACTCGCACCCGCCTTCATCTCAGCCGCCCTCGACTCATGAAAGCGAACCGATGAGCCTCTCCTTCGAACTCCGGTCCAACGCCAACCCACGCAGCACCAACGAGCGACAGGCGATCTTGGCCGAGCCCGGATTCGGAACCCACTTCACCGACCACATGGCCGTGGCGACATGGACCTCGGCCGACGGCTGGCATGACTCGGCGATCGTGCCGTACGGACCGTTCTCGCTCGACCCGGCGACCGCGGTGCTGCACTATTCGCAGCAGGTCTTCGAGGGGCTGAAGGCCTACCGGCACGCCGACGGCAGCGTCTGGCTGTTCCGGCCCGAGCGCAACGCCGCCCGGATGATTCGCTCGTCCCGGCGGCTCGCGCTCCCGGTGCTGGAGGCCGATGACTTCCTGGCCAGCATCGACGCACTGGTCTGCGCGGACATTGCCTGGGTGCCGAGCTCCGTGAACGAGCAGAGCCTGTACCTGCGGCCGTTCATGTTCGCCTCCGAGGCCTTCCTCGGGGTCCGGCCGGCCAAGCGGGTCACCTACTGCTGCATCGCCAGCCCGGCGGGGGCGTATTTCGCCTCGGGGGTGCGGCCGGTCAAGATCTGGATCTCCCGCACCTACATCCGGGCTGCCCTGGGTGGAACGGGTGCCGCCAAGTGCGGTGGCAACTACGCGGCCAGCCTGATCGCGCAGCAGGAGGCGGCGACGAATGGCTGCGACCAGGTGATGTTCGCCGACGCCGCCGAGCACCAGTGGCTGGAGGAGCTCGGTGGGATGAACGTCTACGCGGTCACCCGGGACAACGAGCTGCTGACGCCGGAACTGACCGGGACCATCCTCGAGGGCGTGACCCGCGACTCCATCCTGACGCTGGCGGGCGAGTTCGGGCTGACGCCGATCGAGCGGCGGATCGGTATCGCCGAGCTCGTCGACGGCATCGGGTCCGGCCAGGTGACCGAGCTGTTCGCCTGCGGAACGGCCGCGGTGATCACCCCGATCGGGATGCTCGCCGACGACGCCGGCCGCTACACCGTCGGCTCAGGAGAGACCGGTGAGACCACCGCTGCGCTGCGGAAGAACCTGCTGGACATCCAGTACGGCCGGGCCGCCGACACCCACCACTGGCTTCGCCGCGTCCTCTGAGCTACGACGGGTGCCGTCTCAAGATGGCAGAAGACCGTGGAAGTCCCCGATCAGACTGTCATTTGCCGTCTCAGGACGGGAAACGGCGACTCGGGGCCGACCACCTGATCACTGTCGCCAGTCCGTGTCGCGATGTGTTGGGCGATGTAGGAGGCATCACGACGCGCCCCGCCAACCAGGGACGACGCAAGGGTTGCGAGGAAGAACAATCCGATGAAGTACAGGCCGGGCTCGGCCCTGACCACGCCACGATCATGAACCGGCTGACCCTCCTCGTCGAAGGCGTCGAGCTGAATCCAGTCGAACGCTGTTCGGTAGCCGGTGCACCAGATGACGTTGGCAACCTCGAGGGTCCGTCCGTCCTCCATGATCGGCGCACCGTCCCGTATCCCGCTCGTGCGGGGGAGGCGGATGACGCCGGCGCGGTCCAGGTCCTTGATCCTGACCCGCGCCAACGGCAACGTCATCGTCAGCATCTTCGGTCGAAGCCGCCGCCCGATCGAGTTCGTCACGCTGGCCACGCGGGAGATGAAGAACCAGAAGGGTGGGACGACCAGCCGATCGGGCACGCTCCCCGGGCGGGTGGGTTCACTGCCCGGGTGACGACCCGAGAGCCAGGTTCGATGCGTAGCGGAGAGCTCGAGCGCGATCTCGGCCCCCGAGTTCGCGGCGCCCACCACCAGGACGTTCCCATCGCGCAGCTGGGACGGCCTTCGGTACTCGCTGGAGTGGAGCTGCATGATGTGCGGATCGAGCTCATCGGCGAAGTCGGGTACGAACGGCGCCTGATAGCCGCCGGTGGCCACGACGACGTTGTCCGTCCTGTACCGCACCTCACCAGCGGTGACAACGAGGTGAGTGCTGCTTCTCGAGACCGAATCCACGCGTACGCCTCGCCGGATCGGGAGGTCGAAGTGAGCGGCGTACGCCTCGAGATAGTCAGCCATCTCGTCCTTGGTCGAAGGACGGCTCCGCGGCCCCGGGAAGCTCAAACCAGGCAGCGCATTGAGGTAGGCGGGAGTAAACAGGTGGAGCGAATCCCAGCGAGTCCGCCAGGAATCGCCGGTCCGCTCATGGGCGTCCAAGATCAAGAACGATCTGCCTAGCTCCGCAAGGTGATAGCCGGCTGCCAGGCCGGCCTGGCCCCCGCCCACGATGACGGTCTCGACGTGCTCGGTCATGGGTGAACGGTAGGTGCATCGATGCTGGCCGGGCATCGCCTGAATCCCTCATCTTGAATGTCGTAGCGTGGTCAGATCTGACCATCTGGGTGTGCGGAGATGAGGTGGTGTTCGAGCGCGAACGACGTGGCCGCGGTGCGCGATGATACGCCGATCTTGGCGAAGATGTTCTGCAGGTGCCGAGCGACGGTGTGCTCGCTGATCATCAGCGCCGAGGAGACCTCGCGATTGGTGCCCGGCCGGGTCAGTTCCCCATCTTGCATTCGGAACTGGCCGATTCCAAAGAAACTTCCTATGCGTCAGCCAGCTTGGTGTGCAGTCTGGAGCCGCGGGAGGAAACCGCGTTCAGGGCAGTCGACACCTGCGCGCTCAACGAGGCGTTTGGCGCGGTTCAGCCATCCAGCGGCGGGTCCCGCCTCGCCGCCGACGCCAAGGATGGTGCCGAGCCAGCCGGCACAGCGAGCGGCGCGCAGCTGCTCGCCGGCATCGAGGTGCACGCGGTACGCGCGGCCCATTGCCCGCGCGAAGTCGAGATCCCGTCCGCTGAGGTGGGCCGACCACCCGAGGATGCACAGGTCATCGGCGTCGAGCGGCTCGATCTCGTCGGCCTTGGACAAGGCAAGGAATGCTTCGGCCCATCGTCGCCGCTGGTAGCTGTCGCGACCGCGTTCCAGGACCTCCGAGGCCGACGGCTCGACTCCGTGCATCGTGTGTCCTCAGCGCCGAAGGGCAAACGCCCAGCTCCTGCAGCTGGGCTCGCTGACCTCAATCTTCCTCCGGTTTCGAGTGGGTACGTTCGAAGCCGTCACTGAGCCCGCGAAGCTTCGCATGCTCAGTGACGGTTTCGAAGCACAGTGCAACGACGCACCCGAGACGGGTTTGGCAATATCGGGCGATCTAGGACACACTGTCCCCATGCAGTTTCTGGTGGTGATCATTCGATAGCGCGCTGAAGCTCCTTCGGCGCGCGAAACCTCCTGTCATGAGACCGGAGGTTTTTTCATGCCAGAAAGCACTCGGACACCAAAGGATTTCACCGATGCCCTCCAGCCTCAAGCCGAAGCCGGCCGACTTCCACGTCTTCGACACCACCCTCCGCGACGGGTCACAGCAGGAGGGGCTCAACCTCTCCGTAGCGGACAAGTTGGCCATCACCGGGCTGCTCGACGAGCTGGGCGTGAGCTTCATCGAGGGCGGCTGGCCGGGCGCCAACCCGGGTGACACCGCGTACTTCCAGGCCATGGCCGACGGCGCCGTGCGGCTGAAGAACGCCCAGCTGGTTGCCTTCGGCTTCACCCGGCGGGTCGGCATGAAGGCCGCGGACGACCCGCTCACCGCTGCGCTCCGGGACTCCCGCGCGCCGTTCGCCTGCATCGTGGCCAAGAGCCACGACCGGCACGTCGAGCAGGCGCTGCGCACGACACTCGCCGAGAACCTGGCCATGATCTCCGACACGGTGACCCACCTGCGCGCTGAGGGCCAGCGGGTCTTCGTCGACTGCGAGCACTTCTTCGACGGCTACCGGGAGAACCCCGCGTACGCGCTGGAGGCGGTGCGCACGGCCGCCGAGGCCGGGGCCGAGGTCGTGGTGCTCTGCGACACCAACGGCGGGATGCTGCCGCCCTGGGTCACCGAGATCGTCGGCGCGGCGACCGCGGTGGGGGTCAACCTGGGCATCCACGCCCACAACGACACCGGCTGCGCCGTGGCCAACACCCTCGCCGCCGTCGACGCGGGGGCCATGCATGTGCAGGGCACCGTCAACGGCTACGGCGAGCGCACCGGCAACGCCGAGCTCGTCTCGGTGATCGCCAATCTGGAGCTCAAGTACGGCTGGCCGCTGCTTCCGGCCGGCTCGCTGCGCGAGGTAACACGCCTCGCGCACGCAATCGCAGAGGTGACGAACGTGCCACCCAGCGCTCGTCAGCCTTATGTTGGCTTGTCGTCGTTCGCCCACAAGGCGGGCCTGCACGCCAGCGCGATCAAGGTCGACCCCAACCTCTACCAGCACATCGACCCGGCCCTGGTGGGCAACGACATGCGGATGCTCGTGTCCGACATGGCCGGGCGGGCCAACATCCAGATCAAGGGTGAAGAGCTGGGATTCGACCTGTCCGACCGTGACCTCGCGGCTCGGATCACCGACCGGGTGAAGGACGCGGAAGCAGCGGGCTACACCTACGAGGCAGCGGATGCGAGTTTCGAGCTGCTGCTTCGTAGGGAGCTCAACCAGCTGCCGGAGTACTTCTCCGTGCAGTCCTGGCGCGTCTTCACCCAGTCGGCACCCAACATGCTCGGGCTACCCGAGACCGACACCGAGTGCACGGTCCGGATCACTGCGCAGGGCGTGCAGCAACGGGTCGTGGGGGAGGGCAACGGCCCGGTCAACGCTCTCGACCATGCGGTCCGCAACGCCCTGCGGGTCGCGTACCCGGTGGTCGAGCAGTTCGAGCTGATCGACTACCGGGTCCGGATCCTTGACCAGGGCCACGGCACCGACGCGACCGTACGCGTCCTCATCCAGACCACCGACGGCCAGCACGCCTGGACCACGGTCGGGGTCGGTCAGAACATCATCGAAGCCTCCTGGGAAGCGCTCAGCGACGCCTATCTCTACGGGCTCATCCACGCGCATACCGGCCGGTCGGTGCAGGCCGAGGAGGTGGTGCCGAGCCTTCAGCCGGACGAACTGGATCGGCTCACCGCCGACGAGGTCGCCCGGGTCTAGAACCATCCTGCGCAGCCTGCTTCGCGCTCGCCTGCACAGATCTCGACCCCGGTGTTGTGTTCACCGCGCGGCAACGAGAAGGTGAGGTATGGGCATTGAAGCCAATGGATCCGGGGGGCCGGCTACCCCCCAGCAGATTCGCAACGTCGTCCTAGTCGGGTCCGCCTCGTCGGGCAAGACCTCGTTGTTCGAGCGCCTGGTCACTGCGCGTACGCCGGGCCGGCATACCCGTGGCGAACCGGCCGCCTCGACCTCGCTCCGGGCGGCGTCGGTGCAGCACGGCGACATTCACGTCAACCTGCTGGACACGCCCGGCCATCCCGACTTCGTCGGAGAGGTACGCGCCGGGCTCCGCGCGGCGGACGCGGTGTTGTTCGTGGTCGCGGCGAGCGATGACGACATCGATGAGGCCACGCGGCTGCTGTGGCGCGAGTGCGCTGTCATCGGACTGCCGCGGGCCGTCGCGGTGACCAAGCTCGAGCAGGCGCGAGCGGACTTCGACCAGACGGTGTCGCACTGCCAGCGCGTGTTCGGTAGCGCCCAGCCGATCGACATCCCGCTGCTGAGCGACGGCAACCTGGTCCGGCTGGTCAACCTCCTCCGGCGCACAGTCGCCGAGTATCGCGACGGCGCCCCGGCGGTCCGCGAACCCGATGCCGAGGAGCAGGAGCTGATCGAGGAACGGCGCGGGCCGCTGATGGAGTCGATCATCGAGGAGTCCGAGGACGAGGACCTCCTCGAGCGGCACCTGAACGGTGAGGACATCGAGTTCGAGACCGTGGCCGCCGACCTGCGCAAGGCCATCGCGACGGCCAGGTTCTTCCCGATCGTGGCCACGCACGCACCGTCGGGGATGGGGATCGAGGAGCTCTACGACCTGTTCGAGCACGGCTTCCCGTCGCCGGACGCGGCGGTCATGCCGGCGGTACAGACCGCGGCGGGCGGGAACTTCGGCGAGCTGAGCTGCGACCCGGCCGGCCCGCTGGTGGCCGAAGTGGTGCGGACCACCAGTGACCCGTTCGTCGGCCGGCTGTCACTGGTCCGGGTGTTCTCCGGGACGCTGAGTCCCGACGTGCCCTTGCACGTCTCCGGGCACCTGTCTCGGTTCGCCAGCCACCACGTCAGCGCGCACGCCGACCACGACAGCGACGACGAGCGCACCGGGCCCCTGAACGCTCCGCTGGCCGACGAGAGCCGGCCGAAGACGCACGCCATCGCCGGCGACATCGTCCTGGTGTCCAAGCTCACCGCCGCCGAGACCTCGGACACGCTGTCCAGCAAGGCCCGGCCGGCCCTCGTCGAGCCATGGCTGCTGCCTGAGCCGCTGCTTCCGGTCGCCGTGCACGCCGCGACCCGGAACGAGGAGGAGAAGCTGGTCTCGGCGCTGCAGCGGCTGGTGGCCGAGGACGTCACGATGCGGCTGGAGCAGAACGCGGAGACGCACCAGATGGTGCTGTGGACCATGGGTCCGGCGCACATCGACAAACTGCTCGGCGCCCTTCGGGAGAACTGGAAGATCGGCGTGGAGGTGGAGCCGGTGCGGACCTCGCTCCGGGAGACCTTCCTGCGGCCAACGTCGGTGCAGGGCCGGCTCGTGAAGCAGTCGGGCGGACACGGGCAGTATGCGGTGTGTCAACTGGAGATCGAGCCGCTGGAGCGGGGCTCGGGATTCGAGTTCGCCGAGAAGGTGGTCGGCGGTGCCGTGCCACGGCAGTTCATCCCGTCGGTGGAGAAGGGCATCCGGAGCCAGCTGCCGAAGGGAGTGCTGGCGGGCTATCCGCTGGTCGACATCAAGGTCACCCTGGTCGACGGCAAGGCACACTCGGTGGACTCATCCGACATGGCCTTCCAGACCGCGGCGGCGTCCGGACTGCGCGACGCGGCGAACGAGTCGACGGTGGCGCTGCTGGAGCCGATCGATTCCGTCGACATCACCGTCGCCGAGGACTCGGTCGGCTCGGTGCTGGCCGACCTGCGCGGCCGGCGGGGCCAGGTGCACGGCACCGAGACCTGCGATCTGCCCAACTATGTCGTCATCCACGCCGAGGTTCCCGCGCACGAGCTGTCGCGCTATCCGATCGATCTGCGCTCGGTGTCGCACGGCACCGGCACCTTCACCCGTCGATTCGTCCGCTACGACTACATGCCCTCGAACCTGGCCCGGGAGGTCATCTCCGCCTGATTCCCGAGCTGACTCGTCCGATGTGACGCGTGCGCTGGGTCGTTTGCCATCTCCAGCGGGCAAACGACTGTGCATAGACGGCAAGAGGGGGGTCGTTCGCCATCTGCAGCGGCGAAACGTCCAACCGGTCAGGCGATGCGGTCGATGATCAAGGGATGCGGATCAGGCGGCGGCTCCGCACCGATCGTGTACGCGCCGTCGAGGGCCTCGCGGGCACGGGCGAAGCGCTCCGGGTCGTCGCTGTGCAGGGTGAGCAGCGGCGCTCCGGCACTGACCCGGTCGCCGGGCCGGGCGTGGATCTCCACTCCGGCGCCCGCCTGAACGGCATCGCCCGGACGTGCCCGGCCGGCGCCGAGTCGCCAGGCGGCCAGCCCGACGGCCATCGCGTCCAGCGACTGCAGCACGCCGTCCCGCTCAGCCAGGACCGTCTCGTTCTCCCGGGCGACCGGCAGCGGCGCATCCGGGTCGCCGCCCTGCGCGCTGATCATGGACCGCCATACCTCCAAGCGCCCGCCCGGAGGCCAGCACCTCGGCCGGGTCGTGATCGTCGCGGCCCGCCGTGGCGAGCATCTCCCGGGCGAGGGCGACGGTCAGCTCGACCACGTCGGCCGGTCCACCGCCCGACAACACCTCGACCGACTCCCGCACCTCGAGGGCATTCCCGGCGGTCATGCCGAGCGGAGTCGACATCTCGGTCAGCAACGCCACCGTCGCCACGCCGGCGTCTGATCCCAGCGCGACCATCGTCTCGGCCAGCCGCCGAGCCGACGCCTCGTCCTTCATGAACGCCCCGGACCCCACCTTGACGTCCAGCACCAGCGCCCCGGTGCCCTCCGCGATCTTCTTGCTCATGATCGACGAGGCGATCAGGGGGATGGACTCGACCGTGCCGGTCACGTCCCGCAGCGCGTACAGCTTCTTGTCGGCCGGCGCCAGCCCCGACCCGGCCGCGCAGATCACCGCACCGACGTCCTCCAGCTGTTGCAGCATCTCGGCGTTGCTCAGCGCGGCGCGCCAACCGGGGATCGACTCGAGCTTGTCGAGGGTGCCCCCGGTGTGGCCGAGACCGCGGCCGGACAGCTGAGGTACCGCCACCCCACACGCTGCCACCAGCGGCGCCAACGGAAGCGTGATCTTGTCACCGACACCACCGGTGGAGTGCTTGTCGGCGGTCGGCCGGGACAGCCCGGAGAAGTCGAGCCGCTCGCCAGACTTGATCATGGCTTGCGTCCAGCGGTTCAGCTCCCGGGCATTCAGGCCGCGCAGCAGGATGGCCATGGCCAGGGCGGCCATCTGCTCGTCGGCGATCTCGCCGACGGTGAAGGCGTGAATCGTCCAGTCGATCTGGGCGTCGGTCAGCTCCCCGCCGTCCCGCTTCGTGCGGATGATGTCCACTGCGTCGAACCGCTGCCCAGAGCTCATAGTCCGGACAGTACCGGCCGCTAGGCTGGCGCAATGCGCATCGCCCGGTTCGCCGACGGCGGCGACCCGCAGTACGGAGTCGTCGAGCTCGCCGAGGACGGCGGCCGGCACCCGAACTCAGTCTCGGTGCTGACCGGCGATCCGATCGCCATGCCGGTCCAGCCGACGGGCGAGCGCAAGGAGCTCGACGGCGTACGCCTGCTCGCGCCGGTCATCCCCCGCAGCAAGGTGGTCGGGGTCGGGCGCAACTACGCAGCGCACGCGGCCGAGCTCGGCAACGAGGTCCCGGTCACGCCGCTGACCTTCCTCAAGCCCAATACGTCGGTGATCGGGCCGGGGGAGTCGATCGTCTACCCGAAGGTCACCTCCGAGCTGAGCTTCGAGGGTGAGCTGGCCGTGGTGATCGGCCGGATCTGCCGCGAGGTGCCGGTTGCCCGAGTGCCCGAGGTGATCTTCGGTTACACCATCGGCAACGACGTCACGGCCCGCGACCTGCAGCGCAGCGACGGACAGTGGGCGCGGGCCAAGGGGTTCGACACCTTCTGCCCGCTCGGACCCTGGATCACCACCCACCAGAGCCTGGACGAGGTCGGCGACCTGCGGATCCGCACCACGCTGGACGGGGAGCTCAAGCAGGACGGCAGCACCAAGGACATGATCTTCACCGTGGCCGAGCTGGTCGCCTACGTCTCCTCCTTCACCACGTTGCTCCCCGGCGACGTGATCTTGACCGGGACCCCGGAAGGCGTCGGCCCGATGCAACCCGGCCAGGAGGTCACGATCGAGATCGAGAGCATCGGCGCCCTGACCAGCATCGTGACCCGGCCCGCGGGAGGGTCCGAGTGACCACCGAGATCCGGCCCGACGACGCGAGCGTCCTGGGCGACCTGGCGCCCGAACAGGTCCGGGTTCGCTTCCCGCCATCGCCCACCGGCAACCTGCATGTCGGCAACGTCCGCAGCGCGCTGTTCAACTGGGTCTTCGCCCGGCACTACGGGGGCACCTTCGTCCTGCGGGTCGAAGACACCGACGCCGGGCGCAACCTGCCGGAGTCCTACCAGGTGCTGTATGACTCTCTGACCTGGCTGGGGCTGACCTGGGACGAGGGTCCAGGGGTCGGAGGGCCGTACGCGCCGTACATCCAAAGCGAGCGGGTCGAGATCTACCGCGACGTCGTGGCCCGGCTGCTGGCGGCCGGTCTCGCGTACCGGTGCTACTGCAGCCGGGAGGAGATCGAGGCTCGTGAGGCGGCCCGGCCTCCCGGTGCGCCATCGGGCTACGACGGCTACTGCCGCAATCTGGACCCGCAGCGGATCGCCGAGCTGGAGACGATGTCGACCCCCTCGGTCGTCCGGATGCGGGTGCCGGACGCTGAGATCGCCTTCGACGACCTGGTTCGCGGACCGGTGCATTTCGCCGCGGCCCACGTCCCGGACTACGTGATCGTTCGTGGCAACGGCGAGCCGCTCTACACCCTGGTCAACCCGGTGGACGACTCGTTGATGGAGATCACCCATGTGCTGCGGGGCGAGGACCTGCTGCCGTCCACCCCACGCCAGATCGTGCTGTACCAGGCGCTGGAACAGATCGGCGTGGGCAGCGGCCGGACGCCGATGTTCGGTCACCTGCCGACCGTGCTGGGCGAAGGCAACCGGCGCCTGTCCAAGCGAGACAAGGGTTCGGGACTCGCCGAGTACCAGCACCAGGGCTATCTGCCGGAGGCACTGCTGAACTATCTCGCGCTGCTGGGCTGGGCGATCGCGGAGGACCGGGACATCTTCTCGATCGCCGAGATGGTGGAGGCCTTCGACATCCGCCGGGTCAACGCCAACCCGGCCCGGTTCGACGCGCGCAAGTGCGAGGCGATCAATGCCGCGCACATCCGGCTGCTTCCCACTGAGGAACTGGCGGAGCGCCTGGTGCCGTTCCTCGCCCGGGCCGGGCTGATCAGCGATCCGCCGCTGCCCGCGCAGGCGGACCGGCTGCAGGCGGCGGTGCCGCTGATCCAGGAGCGGATCAACACCCTCTCGGAGGCTGTCGACCTGCTCGCCTTCTTGTTCACCGAGGACGAGCGCCTGGAGATCGACCCGGCGGTCGCGCTCAACGGTGGCTCGGCGGATGCCCTGGATGCCGCCAGCACCGCACTCACCAACGTGGGGGAGTTCGACCACGCGACCATCGAGGCGGCGTTGCGTGCGGCGCTGGTCGAGGGGCTCGGCCTCAAACCGAGGCTCGCCTTCACGCCGGTACGCGTGGCGATCACCGGCCGGAAGATCTCGCCACCGCTGTTCGAGTCCATCGCGCTACTCGGCCGCACCTCCACTCTGGCCCGACTTGCGGCGGCCCGCGCGGTGCTGGACGCCTGAGCCGGTGCCGAAGTCCAAGCGGCCACGTCCATCGAATCGGGCGGCGAAGGCGGCGCCGGTACGCCGGTCGCCCCAGGCTCGGACCACTCGGCCGGCTCCCGTGCCGGCCGAGCGGCCGGTCGCGACGCCGGAAGTGCGGCCGCCTGAAGGAGCGACGTACCCGCAGATCCTGCGTGGCAACGACTACGCCTTGTCGCGCTCGATCGTCGGCGTAGCAATAGGGCTGGGGCTGTTCCTCCTGCTGACCCCTGTGATCACCCAAGTGCTCGTCGCCCTGTTCTGGGCCACGTTGGCCGCCGACTACTCCTACGCCGACTACTTCACCGAGTCGTTCGCCTTCGAGCGGCCGTTGGGGATGCTGGCGACCAATCTCGGTATCGCCTGCCTGATCCCCATCAGCCTCGTGCTGGTCTCCGGCCTGCACCGGGTGCCGGCGCGCTGGCTGTGGTCGGTGGGACCAGGAATCCGCTGGCGGTACCTGATCGGCTGCCTCGTGATCGCGATCGTGGCACTGAACGGGGTGATGCTGCTGTCCACCCTCATCGAGCCGCCACTGGATATCCGGGCGCAGTCGGGGCTCGTCGGGTTCCTGGTGGTCATCTTGCTGACCTCGCCGCTGCAGGCCGTCGGAGAGGAGATCTTCTTCCGCGGGTATCTGATGCAGGCCCTCGGCAGCATGGTCGCCAGGCCGTGGTTCGGGGTGGTGGTCTCGGCGGTGGTGTTCGCCCTGCTGCACGGCCTGCAGAACCCTCCGCTGTTCGTCGACCGGCTGGTCTTCGGGTTGCTCGCCGGCTGGCTGGTCTGGCGGACCGGCGGACTGGAGGCTGGGATCGCGGCGCACGTGGTCAACAACGTCTTCGCGTACGCGGTGGCCGGGTTCACCACCTCGATCGCCGAGCTCAAGGCCATCCGGGAGATCAGCTGGGTCGACGCGGGCTTCGACGTCGGTGGGTTCGCACTCTTCGCGTTGGCGGCGTACGGACTGTTCCGGCTGCTCAAGCTGAGCAATCGGGTAGGCCCACCGCCGGAGATCGGTTTGAGGCAGGGGGCGGATCTGCAGTAAAGTTGCTCCTCGCGCCCGGCGCCGCGCGACGATCCAGTTGGCGGGGCCAGTGGGGTATAGGGTAATTGGCAGCCCGACTGATTCTGGTTCAGTTAGTCTAGGTTCGAGTCCTAGTACCCCAGCGAAACGGAAGTCTCGATTCGCTGTCTGACAAGGGAATTGGTAGGCTTCCGCGGTCCGATCAGCGATGATCATGACCAGCTAGGGCCCCGTTGTGTAGCGGCCTAGCACGCCGCCCTCTCAAGGCGGTAGCGCGGGTTCGAATCCCGTCGGGGCTACCACACGAAACGCCGTTCTGACCAGGGCGGATGCTCTGACCCGCTGACATCAGCCATGATCATCTTTTCGGTCCGCGGACACACTGCGGACACAGGATCGGCGCCCTGGGCTGGCTATTCGAATCCCGTCTGGACGACCCTCAGACGGCTCTGGGCGCCTTTGGTAGGTATGGGCGCGGGGTGGGGGACTGATGGCCTCCATCGAGCGGCACGTGCTCGACCAGCGTGACGGGCCCGGCCGGGTGCGGTGCGTCGTGCGCTACAAGGTCCGCTACCGCGATCCCGACGGCCGCGCCCACAGCGAGACGTTCGCGCGGCGGGACGACGCCGAGCGGCGCCGCACCGAGATCGAGGCGTCGCTGGTGTCCGCGACGTGGCTCGATCCGCGCCGGGGCGAGATCACGCTCGCCGACTGGGCCCGGGACTGGCTGCCCACCCGGCACGATCTGCGCGCGACGACCTGGGCGCGGCTGGAGACGACGATGGAGCGCCAGGTCCTGCCGCGGTTCGGGTCGACGCCGCTGCGGCGGATCACCAACGGCGAGGTACGCATGTGGGTACGTGACCTGCTCGCGCAGGGACTCTCCGCCGCCACCGTCCGCAAGGCCGTGTTCGCGCTCCGGCAGTGCCTGGCCGCGGCCGTCGCGGACGGTCGGTTGACGACCAACCCGGCCGACGCGGTTCCGCTGCCGACGGAGCGGCCGCGCCCGGCCCGCTACCTGTCCCAGCCCGAGGTGGAACGGCTCGTGGCCGCGATGCCGCGGCGCTACCAGGCCCTCGTCCTGGTCGGTGCGTACGCCGGGCTGCGGTGGGGTGAGGCGGCGGGTCTGCGGCGCCGGGACGTGGATCCGCTGCGCTCCCGGATCCGCGTCACGGGGACGGCGGTCCAGATCCGCGGAGTCGTCACGCTCGACAACGAACCGAAGACGACGCGTTCGCGGCGCACCATCCCCGTCGCCCGGTCGGTGATGGCCCGGATCGAGCAGCATCTCGACGAGTTCGTCGGCGTCCGGGCCGACGACCTTGTCTTTGCCGCCCCCACCGGCGGACCGCTCTTCCGGGCGTTCACACAAACGGTGCTGCGGCCCGCCGTCCGGCGCGCCGGCCTCGACGACATCACTTTCCACGGTCTCCGACACAGCTTCGTGGCCATCCTGGTGGCCGCCGGCTGCAACGTCCGCGAGGTGTCGGAATGGGCGGGCCACAACAGTGTCGCCTTCACCCTCACCCGCTACGGCGGTCTGTTCGAGGACGGCTCTGACGCCGCCGTCGACCGCCTCGACGCACTCCTCGCCGCACCCGCGGTTAGGGCCGCCTGGCGCGTCGACGCCGGCTCACCGCGGTCGGAAGCCATGACGATGCTCGCAGCACCTGGCACGTGACCGCAGCAACCACTGAGGAGCGTACCGCGCCTCGCTCCTCCCCTCGCGGAAGAGTGGGGGTAAGAATCGGAGCACCCGTATGAGCCGGTGCTCGATTGGCAGGGGTACGCGTAACCCTGTCCTAGAACTGTCCGACCGGAGCGACGAAGTGGACTTGGCGACGCGCGACCACTCGTCTCGGCCTCCCGATGACCAGCCGAGTATTTGGTCATCGGTCCGGCGGTCAACGGTGAGCGAAGCGAAACCGAAGGTCGCGAAGCGCCCTTGACGGCCGCGCCGGTGACCAAGATCATCAGCAGCAGGGAAGGCCGAGACCCCTCGACGTCTCGGAGCATCCCGGCCTCCCAGCGCTGTCGATCTGCTCGCCTGCCCGGGCGAGCATCACCTCACTACTGTCCATCTGGCTCGAATAACGAAGCACACCGTGCAACCCAAGGCGTACGTCGCCGACACCGCCCTGGTCCGGCTCGTACCCCCGACCCTCATCTTCTGCAGATCGCGGCGGTGACCGTTGAGATCACGCGCGTGCTAGTTGGACGCGCGTGCTAGTCGGATGGAGCCGCCACGCCTTCGCGATAGGGGACGAACACGGAGCGAATGCAAGTTGATCTTGACCGCTTCCACGCCATGCCCGCCTGCGCGGAATCGAGGCCGGGTGCGTGGGCGGCGCTGTTGGTTTGCTCAGTCGGTATCGCAAAGCAGACGTAGGTACGGATCGAGGCCGGCGACCAGCTGCTTCATCACCATATAGGCCGACCCGCGCACGACAAGCGCGACCCAAACCCGGCAGACGCGGCCAAACCCAGGGACCTGCTTGGGACAATGTCACGGTGGCCAGCGACGAACACTCGATCTACGGGTACGAGCTCGCTCCCGAGCTCCGAGCGGCGTTGACCGCAGCGCTTCCGGCCGAGGCGGTCGGTTGGGTTGAGCTCACGGTCGGAGCACCGGTTGTCAGCCAGCGGGCCCTGCTGGGCGGTACGTCCTCGGCGCTGCACTTGCTTGAAACAGCAGCCGCTTCCCCACTGGATCGCCTCGTGCTGCGGCGCTACGTGCTCAACTGGATCCTCGAGGAGCCCGAGATCCCGGGAAACGAGGCGTTGGCGCTTCGACTCGTCGGCGACGGCGCCGCCGGCGTACCGGCGCCGCGACTGCTGGCCAGCGACCCCGACGGCACCGAGCTCGGTGTCCCGCTGACGCTGATGACGGCGCTGCCGGGTGAGCCGGTCTGGCACCCGGCCGACCGCACCGGCTGGCTACGGGCGCTGGCTGAGCTCGTAGTCCAGATCCACGCCATACCGGTGTCCACCGGGCTGGCCGACTGGTTCCCATACGCCCCGTACTCCCGCACCCCACCGCGGTGGAGCCGGCACCCGAAGGCTTGGTTGACCGCGTACGAGCTATGGGACGGCCCGTCCCCGGCAAGTGAGCGGGTATTCCTGCACCGGGACTTCCACCCCGGCAACATCTTGTGGACCGACCGTGCGATAACTGGGGTGGTCGACTGGGTCTCCAGCTGCGCCGGACCGCCCGAGGAAGACATCGGGCACTGCCGGGCCAACCTGGCGATCCGGCACGGGCAGGGCTGCGCTGACGAGTTTCTGGCCATCTGGCAGGACCTCACCGGGAAGCGGGAGTACCACCCCTACTGGGACATGACAAGCGTGGTCTCGTTCGACCACGAACGGATCGAGCCGCGCCTGGACGAGTTCGTGGCCGCAGCCGCGGCGCAACTCTGACGGATACTGACACCTGACCTCTTGCGTGTCAGTCCTGCCCAGGCCGGTCGGCATTCAATCTGTGAGCGTGGCCGGTGTTCGTGCACGTGCGGGCATGGCCGGGGGCGGCCCGAACCGATTGGTAAGCAGATTGGTAAGCAGCAGGGCGTTCGAGTTCCATGCCATCATCACGTCGTGGATCTCACCGCCCTCGCTCGCGACATCGACGCAGTGTGTCGACTCGAAGGCTCTTTTGTCCTTCGATCGGGGCAGATATCGAATGAATACTTCGACAAGTATCTGTTCGAGTCCCAGCCGAGACTGCTGCGGCAAGTGGCCGAGGCGATGGTCCCGTTGCTCCCGCCCGACACCGAAGTCTTGGGAGGACTCGAACTCGGCGGAATTCCTATCGCCACCATGGCTAGCTCGGTGACCGGGCTGCCGGCAACGTTCGTTCGCAAACAAGCCAAGACGTATGGAATCCGCCGGCAAGCCGAAGGGGCCGCGGTCACTGGGAAACGGTCACGCTAATCGAGGACGTGATCACGACTGGCGGCGCGGTCCGAGACGCTACGCTCGCACTCCGAGCAGAGGTGGACGCGTCGCTGTCGTGGTGTGTGCGATCGACCGAAGTGAGCTCGACGGCGGGCCACTCTCAGACGTAGGCATCGAAACCCGAGCCGTGCTGACGCGGACGCAGCTCAGTGCCTCTTGATCCACTGCGGCGCGGCCCGCAGCGCAGCGAGGACACGCGGCGCCAACCGGCGGAGCCGGCTCTTGACCCGACTCGTACCCCGCACGGCGTGCACCAGGTGTGCTGGCTCTGATCGCTTTCGAGTTGATGTCGCATACCCCCGCTCTTGATCCAGTCTGCAAACTCGCCCGTGCATTCCGTGCCTGTGATTTTCGTATTACGTTTTACGTGTGGTCGAAGAGACGATTCGCGTCAAACCGGTGACGGAGGAGCAGATCCAGGCCTGGGCCGATGAGGCTGAGAAGGGCTACCCGGTTGAGCAGTTACGCAAGCGCGGCCGGCGCCCCGTCGGCGACGGGCCGGGGGAGATGATTGCGGTCAGGATGGATAAGGCCTTGCTCGCCCAGCTGACTGCTCGGGCTGGCCGTGAGCACGTCAGCCGTTCGGAGGCGATCCGGGCAGGCGTAAGGGCGTGGATTGATGACGCATAGTGCAGGTCACCGATCGGCGCTGAGCCGTGGGGTAACTGCTGAGGACGCTACCCATGCTGCTGAGACAGGATCTATCTCGCGGACCTTGATGAGAGTCCGCAGACGAGTTGAGGTTGGGGGTTCGACGCCGGTCGCCTTCTCGAGTTAGCTGTGCTTTGCTTCGACAGCGGCAACGAGCTGCTCATTACCGTGAACGCCATGAAGGCTCGGCCACAATACATCGACTTGATCACGTGACTCGCCGTGCGCCAGTCACGATGACCACACCCGCAGCGGGATGTGCTCGCTCGCGTGCCGAAAGTCGGAGTCTGTGGTCAGCAGGACGAGGTCGTGGGCGATGCACACCTGAGCAATCAGCGCGTCCACGGTTCCGAGCTGAACGCCTGCCGCACGGCACGCGTTGCTGAGCGCGGCAGCAGCTGCGTAGTCGTCGCGTGTCGGCTCGACGAACGTCAGCCGATCGAAGGCGAACTGGATTGCAGTCTGCGTTCGCTGCGGTACCGATCCGCGCAGCAGTTCGAGCAGGATCAGACCGATTCCGACCACGTCTTCACCGCCGACGAGCGCTGCGCGCAGCGCGACAACTTCGGGATTGTCCTGCGGGGCGTCACGCCGGAAGGCCAGCGACCAAACGCTCGTGTCGGCCAGCAGGGCCATCAGTCGATCAAGCCGAGCTTGCGATCCCTGTAGCGACGATCCTCTTTGTAATCGAAGGAGTCGTCCCATTCCAAGGTTCCGAACAGCTCGACGATCTTGGCCCGCTCCCGCCGAGCGATGTACTCCTCCAGCGCGTGCGTGACGGTGGCCTTCTTCGTACGCTCGCCGCCCACTCGCTGCGCGCGCTCGAGTAGCTCGGGATCGATCGCCAGGTTCGTTGCCATGTGCAGCTCCTCACACACGATGCTACACAGTACGTGCGACTTTAGCTCACCAATGCCGCGAGGTCGGTTCGATTGAAGGAGCGCGGTCAAGCCGGTCAGATGCACGATGAAGGCGGCGGGACAAAGCTGCATCGAGAAATCGAACACCCGGCTCGAGTCGGGGCTCGCGGACACATTACGTGCACACGACCACCGAAAGGCGTTGCGAGAAGCCGACAGTCTATGAGTGACCATTTGGGCGTAAGATGCCTAGTCAGCAGCAGGTTTTGGCAGTTGTCGATCAACGCTGCGGAAGGGTGAAGGCATGCGTCTTTCGCGCTCTCAAGGCGGTAGCGCGGGTTCGAATCCCGTCGGGGCTACCACGACTAAAGCGGTTCTGACCAGGGCGCATGCCCGGCGCCGCTGTCCCAGGCCATGATCATGCTGATCTCGCTTCGAGATAACAAAGTTGTTCTCATAAGTGGGTGGACTTCTTCGATCGCGCGCTCCTGGGTCGCCAATCCTGACGGCCTTGCCGCCACACGTGCCGGTCACCCGGTAATCCGGTGAGGCGAACCTCACTGGAATTAACAGCACTCTCCGCCGAATCCACCGGGCTTCCTTGTCCGGCCGACCAGTCCGGGCGAGTTCGAGTGCCACAGCTGATCGATCCGCGTCACGCCCTCCTTGGACCCGTAGAGCACATTGATCGAGCCGATGGAGCTGCCGCGTCGGACCTGGATGTCGGAGGGGTTGTGAATTGCTAGGTCAGCGTGCCGGCTCGTTCCGTAGTCGAGGATGCGGATCGGTCCGCCACCAATCGACTCCTCACGCTTCGGGGTGCCCTTGACCCTACGGCTCGCCTGACTCAAGAGTTGGGCGCCTGCGGCGCTGAGGCCATGGTGGGTCCCGTACACGACGTTGACCGCTCCTGAGTCCCGGATCGGGCCAAGATCTTCGGACGGCGCTCCGATCGCCAAATCCGGGTTGCCGTCATTATTGAGGTCGCCGACACCCACTGTCTGACCGAATTGGTCTCCCGGCTCGGTCTTGCCCGGCACACCGGCAGAGTCTTGATCCCAGATCTCCTGTCGCTGCGGATGGAAACCTGAGGCGGATCCCGGATAGACGGTCACCGCACCACAGTCGGTCGACGTTGGCTTGCGGTAGCAGAGGCCCGGCTGCCCGATGACGAGATCGCCGAAACCGTCACTGTCGAAGTCGGCCACAGCCAGCGGTGTGTCTGCACCCGACCCCACTTCGGCGGTCAGCATCATGTTGCCGGCTACGATTACTCCGGTCGGCGATCCGCGAAACACGTAGACCGTGCCGCCACCAGTCTCCTCATCGGAGGCGACCACGAGGTCGGAGTACCGATCACCGGTCACATCACCAACGGCGACTTCATCGCCGAAGAAGTCATCAGAGAATCTCTCCCCGGGAACTCCTGGGGTATCGCGGTGGAGAATCAGCGTGCTTCGGTTCGAGATCCCGGTGTGGGAGCCGCGATAGACGCCGACGCCGCCGTACTCGGTCTCGTTCCCCGGATTGGCAATGACAAGCTCGCTGAACCCGTCGCGGTCGAAGTCGGCAGCGGCTAGCGGCGGCCCGTTCAGGCTGAAGTGCCCAGGCCCGATCTTGCGCGGCTTGATCATGAGGTCGCGCGAGGTCAGCCCTTGTGGACCTCCATAGACGATGAGGACGTTGCTGCCGGCGCGGCTGGCCAGATCGGCGTACCCGTCGCCGTCGAAGTCGCCTGAGGTGATCGACTGGCCGAAGAATGCCCAATCCTGGGCCCGACCCTTGATACCTGGTGAATCCTGCGTCAGAAATTGGCTTGCCGACGATCTCAGACCTTGCGGTGACCCGTATATGACATGGATTGAGCCCGCATATTCGTGCCCGTTGACCTTGCGGTACTCGCTTCCGGCAGCAAGATCAGCGAAACCGTCGCCGTTGAAGTCGAACGCAGCCGCAGGAGCTCCGGCGGGCGGGTTACCGTCGGCGGCGGCCGGTGGAACGCCGAGAGTTAGCGCCAGCACGGGCGACAGAACGCCCACCAACCACCACTGTTTCCACTCGCCGGAGCGCACATTTCCGCAGCCTAGGCCGAACGCCGCCGTCAAGTGGAAGACGTCGTGATTTGGGCAGCGGTCGAACTGAGGCCAGCGCCGCTGCGTCTACGCCGCCGTAAAGCGCGCCTTGGCGGGGTAACGCCGGGTTCAGTCGGCGCGAACGATCATCACGCTGCAGGAGGCATGCTCCGAGACCTTGCTCGACACGCTGCCCAGCAGAAAGCGCTTGATGCCAGTCAGTCCGCGACTGCCGACGACGATGAGGTCGGCCTGCACCTGTTTTGCAACATCGATGATGACTTCTGCCGGCTGACCCTCGCGGGCGTGGGTCTCCACCTCAATGCCCTGGCTCACGGCGTCGCGTGCGGCGCGCTTGAGCACCGACTCGGCGACCTCGCGCAGGTCGACGGTCTCGGTGCGAGGCTCACCCCCAGAGCGGCCCGTGTCAATCACGCCCTTGGGTTCGTTGGTCCAGACCGTTGTCTCTTGCAGGATCTGTGGATCGTGAAACGCGGTCACCAGATGGAGTCGGGCGCCCTCGCGATTCGCCAGCTCGGCCGCCCGCCGGACGGCTGCGTCAGCCGGTTTGGAGCCATCGGTCCCCACGACGATAGAGCGAGCCATGTGTTCCTCCGCTCCCTCCCGGCAGCACCGTGGGAGGCATTCTCGACCGCTAGTCGAACCAAGATCGACTAGAACGTCCAGACCGTATCGCCTAACACTGGCCAAGTCCAGCGCTTGCTGGTGCACATCGCATGCCTCTGGCTACGCAGGTGCGGTATCGATCGCCGCTCAGTCAGAAGTCACGCGTGCTCTGCTCTGTACCGGGCGAACAAGCGATCCAGCAGAGCGGCGAGGTCGGACGCCAGCTCGTCGTCCAGCGAGGAGAACGTGAACGTGGCTCGTCCCGTTCGCCGGTCCAGCAACTTCGACGGAGCCTCGGACAGATCCTCCGGGTACCGGTCCGCGATGATCAGGTAAAGACTCACGTACCTCTTGCCACGCTTGGTGGCCACGAAATAGTCGTGCCCGTGGCGCCCGGCCCGACTAACGATGGAATTCCGTATCTCGTCCCGTCCACCAGCTCTGGCCGGTAGCGGTCCAGCAATGCCTGAAGCCGCGCCTCCACCGCCTCGAGGTTCTCAGACGGTTCATGTCACGTCACGAACTCGATAGCGGCTCGCGCGGCGATCCGGTCAGGGCAAGAGCGTCGTGTCGGAGCGCCAAGTGAACCAGGTCAGTGCCATGCGCAGCGACTGATCGCGGGTGAAGCGGTCGAGGCACGGGTCGTCTCCGTAGCTCATGAAGTTGTGCACCGGATCCAAACCCGGTTTAGAACAAGTGTCCAGCGTTTCGTCACACTCGAAGATGTTGTCACCGTCGTCCTGGTACGGCGTATCGCTCACGTAATCCCCTGGGTAGCGGCAGCCGTTCTCAAAGGTGTGGAACAGGCCGAGCCAGTGACCGACCTCGTGAGTAAGAGTGTCGCCCTCGTTGTAAGGCTCAGCTGACCCGCCAGGCAGGCTCTCGTTGAGCAGCACCACCCCGTCATCGGTCAGTGTGGTGTCGAAGGGGAACGTGGCGTAGCCGAGCAAGCCGTCGCCCAGGTTTGCGATGTACACGTTCAGGACATCGAAGCCGCCCCGGTGCAGGGCCGCCTTGGCCTCATCGTTGTCGCTGAGGTCGACCTCGGGGTTTGACCAGTTGTACCAGTCATTGTTGGCGGTGTAATCGACCGACTTGGTCTGGAATCGGAAGATCGTCTGGGCGCTTCCGGCTGCGGCGCCCCGGCCAGCGAACGCGTCATTCAGCACGGCGAGCTGTTGGCGGATCTGGGCGCGCGGGACCGTACCGGTGCCGTTCCTCTTGGTGATCACATGCCAGCGCACATCGATGGTGACGGCGGGGCGTCCGACATCGCACTTTCCGTGATCCCCCGCGTCTGCATCTGCTGCGAGGTCTTCCGCTGCGACGCCGCTGCCTCTGCGGCACTGAGAGAGTTCGGGTCGACACCCTGCCCTCCCGCGCCGACGCGGACCCGGTTCAGCGCACCCAGACACCCGACAGCCCTGAGGTGGTATTCGCGCTGCTACTGCCGACGGTGGCGGCGACCAGGGAGAGCCCAAAGAGAGCCAGGCTGATCAGCAGCGCGACTGGACGGGCGACGCGAATTCAGAGGTACGTCGGAGCATAGGGGCCTCCGTGCAGGCTGCCGGGTCAGGAGCCCGTCACATTGCTCCCGGGCGGGCATGGTGGTCAAGCCAGCAGTCCAGGGTTCGGACGAATCAGGTGCGCCGACCAAGCCGAACACCAGACCTGTTCGGGGGAGAACAGTCCGGAGCCTCTTATCATCCGGTGATGGCGACCCCGGTCCTTGCGACCAAGCTGTTTCCACCGGCCCGGCGGCCGCAGCTCGTCGCCCGGCCTCGGATCGGCGAGCGCCTCGACACCACACTCGATGTCGGTCACCGGCTGACTCTGGTGTCCGCGCCAGCCGGGTTCGGCAAGACCACACTGCTCGGCGACTGGCTCTTCGACCTCGATCGGCGGAGCGAGAGCGTTCGGGTCGGCTGGCTGTCTCTCGATGACGAGGACAACGATCTGGTCCGCTTTCTGACCCACCTGCTGGCCACTCTGCAGGGCGCCGGGCTCGATATCGACCCTGGTGTCCTGGAGTCGTCGCCCACCGCCTCGACGGCCGCCGCCTTGACCCCGCTGGTCAATGACATCGTCCGAGTCGGCGATCACGAGCCGGGGAAGCAGGCAATCGTGGTGCTCGACGACTACCACGTGATCCTGGCCTCGGCGGTGCACGAGGCGGTGACCTTTCTGCTCGACCACCTTCCGGACTCTCTGCATCTGGTCATGGCGACCCGCTCCGATCCGCCGTTGCCCCTGGCTCGGATGCGCAGTCGCGGGCAGCTCACCGAGCTGCGCGCCGCGGACCTCCGCTTCACTCTCGCCGAGGCGCAGGAGTTCCTCACCCGGGTGATGGGACTCGAGCTCACCGCCACCGACGTGGACGCGCTGGAGGACCGGACGGAGGGGTGGATCGCGGGACTGCAGCTGGCCGCCCTGTCCCTGCGCGGCATCGCCGACCAGCACGAGGTCGCGGACTTCATTGCCGCCTTCGCCGGTAGCAACCGGTTCGTTCTCGACTACCTGGCCGACGAGGTGCTGGCCCGGCAACCTGAGGAGGTACGGGGCTTCCTGCTCAGCACCGCCGTCCTCGACCGGCTCTGCGGACCGCTGTGCGATGCCGTCACTGGCGGCACCGGAGGCACGCAGATCTTGCCGGATCTCGAACGCGAAAACCTCTTCGTCATCCCGCTCGACGCCGAGCAGGACTGGTACCGCTACCACCACCTGTTCGCCGACGTACTGCGAGCCCGCCTGCTCGCCGAGCACCCCGAGCAGGTGCCGGTTCTGCACCAGCGCGCCAGCGCCTGGTTCGCTGCCCGCGGTCTGGTCGCGGAGGCGGTCCGGCACGCGCTTGCCGCCCACGACTTCGATCGTGCCGCCTACCTGATGGAAGAGGCAGTGCCGGAGCTGCGCCGCGGCCGGCAAGACGGCCTGCTCCTGACCTGGATGCAGTCCTTGCCGGAGCCAGAGGTACGCCGAAGCCCGGTCCTCAGCATCGTGTCCAGCTGGTCGGCGTTGATGGCCGGCGACCTCGATGTGGTCGAAGCGCGCCTCGCCGATGCCGAGGCGGCGCTGGCCGCCGGCGCCCGCGATCCGGACCTGGCGGCCACCTGGGCGGACACCGAAGACTTACGAACGGCGCCGGGGACTATCTCGGTCTACCGTGCGTCGTTGGCCCAGGCCCGCGGCGATGTCGCCGGTACGGTGCACCACGCCCGGCACGTCCTGGACCTGGCCGGACCTGACGACCACTGGCTACGCGGAGCCGGCAGCGGCTACCTCGGCCTGGCTGCCTGGGCTGCCGGCGACGTCAAGGAAGCGCTGGCCACATTCTCCGATGCGGTCCGCAGTCTGCACTCCGCGGGCAACTTCGTCGACGAGCTGGACAGCACGATCAACCTCGCGGACATGTGGGTCGCCTCCGGCCGACCCGCGCGCGCCCGCCGGCTGTACGAGCAGGCACTGCAAACCGCGACCGAAAGCGGCGCTCGGGCGACGGCCGACCTGCATGTCGGGCTGGCTGAGCTCGACCTGGAGCTGGACGACCGCACGCGCGCCGAGGAACACCTCGAGCTGGCCCGGGTGCTCGCCGAACGGGCCTCCATCACCGAGAACCGGCACCGCTGGTACGTCGTTCTGGCGCGGGTACGTGCCGCCGGCGGGGACTACGAGGTCGCGACGCGCCTGCTCGACCAAGCCGACGCGGCGTACCGGCCCGGCTTCTACCCCGACGTCCGTCCCATCGCGGCGCTGAAGGCCCGGGTCCACATCGCCGCAGGGGATCGGCCCGCGGCGGTCGGATGGGCCGAGGATCACCCGGTCAGCGTCGACGACGAGCCGAGCTACCTCCATGAGTACGAGCACTTGACCCTGGTACGACTACGGCTGGCTCAGCACGGGGCCGGTGAACCGATCGACGCCGCGGTGCCCGGGCTTCTCGACCGGCTGCTGGGAGCGGCGGTGGAGGCGGGTCGGGACGGCAGTGTGCGGGAGATCCGGGTGCTGCAAGCCCTCACCCACCAGGCGTGCGGTGACCTTCCTCGGGCCGTCGCGGCGCTCGGCCGGAGCTTTGTCGGCACGCCGGAACCGGACAGCTACGTGCGCCTGTACCTGGACGAGGGTGCTCCGATGCTCGATCTTCTGCGCCGGGCTGCCGATGCCCCCGATCCCGTCGTGCAGGCGCAGGCCCGACGACTCCTGGGGTACGCCACCGCCGTGGCGGCGCCAGCCGAACCGCAGCAGACCCTGGCCGATCCGTTGAGCCAGCGTGAGCTGGAAGTACTCAGATTGCTCGACAGTGAGCTCACCGGCCCACAGATCGCCCGCGAGCTCTACGTGACGCTCAACACACTGCGTACGCACACCAAGCGCATCTTCACCAAGCTCGAGGTGACCACTCGTGCAGCGGCGGTGCGCCGGGCTCATGAGCGAGGGCTGCTGTAAGCCCTCCCGACTGTCACATCGTCATTCACATCATGTGGTGACGCGCCGTCACCACGTCGCTTCCTACGTTGCAGGCATCACCGCGGCAACCGCCACGGACCAACGACAGGGAGCGGACATGACCATCACCCCCACCACCCTCATCAAGGCGGCAGCCGTCGCCGCCGTCGCCGCCGGGATGATCTTCATCGGCGTCCAGGTCAACCATCCGCACGCCGATGTCAGCAACGTGACCACGACCGAGTGGGCGGTGCGCGGCTCCTTGAAGCTGGTGATGGTCGCTCTGGCGCTGGTCGGCATCGCCGGCATGTACCTCCGCCAGGTGAAGCAGTCCGGGGTTCTGGGCCTGCTCGGGTACGTCGTCTTCAGCGTCGGCTACCTCCTCATCTTCGCCACCACGTTGATCAGCGCGTACGCCCTTGCGCCCCTGGCCGACACCGATCCCGGCTACGTCAACGACGTCCTCGCCGCGTCGACCGGCGGCACCGCCCAAGGTGACATCGGGCTGCTGGGAACCGTTCTCCAGGTACAGGGCTTCGCCTACCTGGCCGGCGGCCTGGTCTTCGGCATTGCGCTGTTCCGCGCCCGCGTTCTCGCCCGCTGGGCAGCGGTGCTGCTCGCCTTCGGCGGCCTCGTCAGCGCCGCACTCTCGTTCATGCCGGACGCCTTCTACCGTTTCCTGGCCTTCCCGAACGGCATCGCCATGATCGCCCTCGGCTACTCGCTGTGGCGTTCCGCGCGTATCTACACCACGCAGTCGACCCCGCTCGACGGCTCGCGCGTCACCACGGCGGGTGTCGAATGACCACGCCCATCCTCGCCGACACCCGGCCGGCCCGGCGGCGCCGGCCGGGTGGCCGGGACAGGTCGAGCTGGCAGGTCCCCGTGACGTTGATCGTTCTCAGCCTGATCCCGGTCGTCTCGGGGTCGCTTCGGCTGGTGGAGATCGCCGGCGGGCCGCAGCTGATGCCCACCAATCCGCGCATCGATGCCTCGCCGGCGCCCCTGGTGGTGCACGTGCTCGGCGCGCTCGTCTACGCCATCCTCGGCGCGTTCCAGTTCTCCGCCCGGCTGCGCCGCCGTTCTCTGAACTGGCACCGCAAGTCCGGCCGGATCCTGGTCGGAGCCGGGCTGGCCGTGGCCCTCTCCGGGCTCTGGATGACGTTGTTCTACGCCGGCGCACCAGGCGGGAACCTGCTGTGGGGCATCCGGCTCCTCGTCAGCTCGGCGATGGCTGCCAGCATCGTTCTCGGATTCGCCGCGATCCGGCGCCGCAACATCCCCGCCCACCGCGCCTGGATGATCCGGGCCTACGCCCTCGGCCTCGGCGCCGGAACCCAGATCTTCACCGAAGGGATCGGTGAGGCCCTGTTCGGCACCGGCGATCTGAGCAAGGCCCTTTCCATGGGGTCTGCCTGGGTCATCAATGCGGTGGTGGCGGAATGGCTCATCCGACGCCCCTCCATCCGCCGCGCCCGTCGCGCTCGCGCCCGCGCCGCAGTGTTGGCGGCGTCGCAGTGAACTCCGATGCCGGGCCGCGGGCTCCCACCCTCTACGAGCTCCGGATCGAGGGCCACCTCGACGAGTACTGGGCGGCCTGGTTCGGGGGACTGACTCTGACTCGCGAAAACGATGGCACCACCACCCTGCGGGGCGCCGTGACCGATCAGGCCGAGCTGCACGGCCTGCTGGCCAAGGTGCGTGACCTCGGCGCCATCTTGATCTCGGTCAGGACCGTCGACGCCCCGGACCCGATGCACCACACAAACTGAAAGGACAACCGCTATGAGCACCGTCCGGACCATCGAGGCTACGACCGTCGACCACGCGCTGTCGACGCTTCGCCTCAACGTCATGCGAATCGGCTACGCGTTCTTGGGCGTGGGGCTGGCCATCACGAGGTGGCCCGTCCTCATCAAGGACGCGCCGTCCCTTCCCGTGATGGAAGGCGTCGTCGTCTGCCTGTTGACGGCCATGTCACTGCTGGCGTTCCTCGGACTTCGGTACCCCGTCCAGCTGCTGCCGATTCTGCTGTTCGAGGTCACCTGGAAGGTCCTCTGGCTCGCTGCGGTCGCCGTTCCTCACCTGATCGCCGGCGACATGAACACCGAGATCCGCGAGGTGCTGTTCAGCGTCTCCTTCGTCATCGTGATCGTCGCCGTCATCCCCTGGAGGTACGCCTGGCGGCGCTACGTCAGGACCCCTGCCGACCCGTGGCGTTCCACCGGCGCCTCAACCCCGAGGAGTGCGACATGACCGCTCTCGACCCATCCACTGCCAACGAACGTGCACCGATGACCGCGTTGCGGAGGACCGCGCTGTTCGCGGGGGTGAGCTACGTGCTCAGCTTCGCCTCGATCCCCACCCTCACGCTCTACCGCGCGGTGCACGATCCGAACTACCTGATCAGCCCAGGCCCGGACACACCGGTCATCCTTGGCGGGGTGCTGGAGATCATCGTTGCTCTGGCCTGCGTTGGCACCGCCATCTTCCTCTACCCGGTGGTGAAACGGCAGAACGAAGCTCTCGCGATGGGTTTCGTCGGTACGCGGACGCTGGAGGCCGCCGCCATCTTCGTCGGCGTGGCCAGCCTGCTGACCGTCGTGACGCTGCGCCAGGCCGGAGCCGGAGCCGACGGGCTGATCACCGGTCAGGCATTCGTCGCCCTCTACGACCGGCTCTTCGTTCTCGGGCAAGGCCTGATTCCGGCCGTCAACGCGCTACTGCTGGGTTCCCTGCTCTACCGGTCGCGATTGGTTCCGCGGGTTCTTCCGGTGCTGGGCCTTCTGGGAGCACCGCTGTTGCTCGTTTCGGTCACCGCCACGTTGTTCGGCCGATTGGATCGGGTGTCGCCGATCACCGGGATCCTCGCGATCCCGATCGCGGTCTGGGAGCTCTCGTTGGGTGTTTATCTGATCGTCAAGGGCTTCAAGCCCGCGCCGATCACCGCCGGCATAGCGACTATCGGGGAAAGCGACAAGGTGACGGTCTAGACCGACACCAGGGCGGGCGCGACGTTCCGCCGGTGAACGGTCTCCAGCAACGAGGCGAAGCCGGGATACGTCGTCGCGAACCATTCCTGGGCACGAGAAGCCTCGTACTCGGTCGCGAACGGCGGCTCCGCTGGCCGGTGATCGACCACGGTGTAGGCCGCACCCGCCGGCAAGAGCCAGTACGGTTCGCGCTCGGAGCCGACCTTGACCTGATATCCCTGAAGTGGCCGGTCAGCATCGGCCGGATAGTCGAGCTCGGCCAGAATCTCGCGCAGGCTCAGCCGATGCCGAACCTGTCCCCGAATGAACGCCACGGAGCACTCCTGCTAGAAGGGCACCCCCGAGCCGAGTTCAGTCTCCCACACTGTTTACCGCCGCGCTGCGATCTGCGGTTATTTTGTCACCTACAGAAGTTCGACAGCGCGGCCAGCTCTGGGTGATACCCGTCCGTGGTGTCCACATCCAGCGTGGGAACGGCCAGAGTCAGCGGCACATAGCCGGGTCCTGTGGCGAGGTGCTCGGCGTCGGCGTGGGCGGCACGAAGGCGCGATTCGGCCAGGCGGCGCTCCATCCGGCTTCGGGCTACGGCTCCCTCGACGAGGCAGCGAACGACCCGAAGCTCCGGGAATGGGGACAGCCGCTCCAAACCTTGTGCCCAGACGGCATGTCCGAAGGCCGCTTCGGCGATGACCGTCACCTCGGCTTTCAGCAGCAGGTCGAGCACCGTGAAGAACACGTCGTAGGTCTGCCGGGTCAGCGGGTCGTCCATGGCGGGCACGAAGCCAGGATGAGCGGCGACCATGCCCTCCTTGATCGCATCGCGGGAGATCACGGGCCCACCGATCTGCTGGGCCAGCGCGTACGCCAGCGTCGTCTTTCCCGACCCGGGAGCGCCGGTGATGAGAATCAGCCGCGCCGTCAGGCTTCCACCTCAGGTTGTTTGGCCGCCGGTTCGAGCAGCCCGAGGTCCTCGAGGCGCTCGGCCAGCCCGGCGCCGTCCGACGCGTACAACCAGGGAACCGGCGAGCCGTCCGACGGCGCCCTCTCGCGCAGACTGCTCCCGGCCAGCACCGCCTCTCCGGGGGAGAGCTGACGGATGCAGACCGCACACGCGTGATCGGGATGCTTGCTCACGAAGTCGCCGTAGATCTCCGGATCGTGCTGGCCGTCGTCGCCGATCAACAACCACTTGATCTGCGGGAACTCCCGCGCCAGCCGTTCCAGCGCGCCGCGCTTGTGCTCTCGGCCGCTGCGGAACCAGCTGTTCGCCGTCGGGCCCCAGTCGGTGAGCAGCAGTGCACCCGCGGGGTAGAGATTGCGAGAAAGGAATCGGGTCAGGGTGGGTCCCACATTCCAGGCCCCGGTGGACAGGTAGATGATCGGCACGTTCTCTTTCCGCGTGATCAGCCGCTCGTACAGCACCGGCATTCCGGGGGTGGTCGCCCGGGCATGCTCGTTGACCACAAAGGTGTGCCAGGCCGCGAGCAACGGGCGCGGCAGCGCGGTCACCATCACCGTGTCGTCGATGTCGGAGACAACACCGAACCGGGTCTGCGGATCGACGACATAGACCCAGGCCTTCGCCGGCTCCGATCCCTCCGAGCTCAGTCCGATCGACTGCCAGCCGGGGGAGAGGTTGACCGAGATGACTTCGTCGATGATGCCGCTGCGGTCGGCCCGGATGGCATGCTGCTCGCCCCCGACGTCGACCCGCACCTCGGCGTCGGAGAGCCAGACGCTGGTGAAGTTGCGCCAGCCGCGGGAGCCAGCCGGATGGCGCCGCTTCTCTCGTAACGTCTCGTCGGCGAGATGCACCCGGCCCAGTACGCGGATCCAGGTGGTGCTGCCGTAGCCGGTGTAGGGAATGACCTGTGCAATGTGGCCGTGCTCGCGTGCCCGCCGGGCCCGCCACTGCAGCAGCGCAAGATCAATCCGATAGGCGCGATGAGTCTCGGGGGCGTCCATGACCCCCAACCTAACGGTCCGGTTCGAGCTGATTCCACGCAAGGGGGATGACCCCTCGAACCCCCGCGGGCGTGCTGTGTTCGATTATTTTGCCGGACGCGCCTTATTCGCCGCCGCTGCGGCGCAGCACCTCGCTCAGCCGCTCGGCGGCCGCGATCACCGCTGGGGCATGGAGGCGGCCCGGCTGGCGGGACAGCCGCTCGATCGGACCGGAGACACTGACCGCGGCGATCACCTTGCCCGACGGTGAGCGGACCGGCGCCGATACTGAGGCCACGCCCGGCTCGCGCTCGCCGACCGAATGGGCCCAGCCGCGCCGACGTACCGCGGCCAGCGCCACCGCCGAGTAGCGGCTGCCGCGCAGCCCGCGCTGCATCCGATCGGGCTCCTCCCAGGCGAGCAGCACCTGAGCGGCCGATCCTGCGCTCATCGTCAGCTGAGTGCCGACCGGCACGGTGTCCCGGAGCCCGGACATCCGTTCGGCGGTCGCCACGCACACCCGGTAGTCGCCCTGCCGACGGAACATCTGGGCCGACTCGCCGGTGATGTCGCGCAACCGGGCCAGCACCGGCCCTGCCGTGGCCAGCAGCCGGTCCTCCCCGGCCGCCGAGGCGAGCTCGCCGAGCCGCGGACCGAGGACGAACCGCCCTTGCAGGTCGCGGCTGACCAGACGATGATGCTCTAGGGCTACCGCGAGCCGGTGGGCGGTCGGCCGGGCCAGTCCGGTCGAGGTCACCAGACCGGCGAGCGTGGTCGGTCCGGTTTCGAGGGCGCTCAACACGAGCGCGGCTTTGTCCAGTACGCCGACCCCGCTAGAGTTGTCCATGCCTTGATATTGCCGTCTCGGATGTTGGAATGCAAGTCTGAGAGACACGGGAAATAAGCGAAGGAGATGACCCAGCCGATGGGCAAGACCTTGAGTGAGAAGGTGTGGGACGACCACGTCGTACGCCGCAGCGAGGGGGAGCCGGACCTGCTCTACATCGACCTGCACCTGGTGCACGAGGTGACCAGCCCGCAGGCCTTCGACGGACTCCGACAGGCCGGCCGACCGGTCCGCCGTCCCGATCTCACCTTGGCCACCGAGGACCACAACACTCCGACGCTCGACATCGACAAGCCGATTGCCGACCCGATCTCGCGGACGCAAGTGGAGACGTTGCGTCGCAACGCCAAGGACTTCGGCGTCCGGATCCACAGCCTCGGTGATCTTGATCAAGGCATCGTGCACATCATCGGTCCGCAGCTGGGACTGACCCAGCCGGGACTCACTGTGGTCTGCGGCGACTCCCACACCTCGACCCATGGAGCGTTCGGGGCCCTCGCCTTCGGTATCGGTACCTCGGAGGTCGAGCATGTTCTCGCCACCCAGACCCTGCCCCAGGCCCGGCCGAAGACGATGGCGGTCAACATCGACGGCGAGCTGCCGCCCGGAGTGACGGCCAAGGACATCGTGCTCGCCCTGATCGCCAAGGTCGGCACCGGCGGTGGCCAGGGCTACGTCGTGGAGTACCGCGGGTCAGCCATCGAGGCGCTCTCGATGGAGGGCCGGATGACCATCTGCAACATGAGCATCGAGTGGGGGGCCAAGGCGGGCATGATCGCCCCCGACGAGACGACCTTCGGCTACCTGAAGGGTCGTCCGCATGCGCCCGAGGGCGCGGACTGGGACGCCGCCGTGGCGTACTGGTCAACGCTGCGCACCGACCCCGGCGCTGTCTTCGACGCCGAAGTCGATCTTGATGCGGCGAGCCTCACCCCGTACGTGACCTGGGGCACCAACCCCGGCCAGGGCGTACCGCTCGGGGCGTCGGTGCCCGACCCCGAGATCTTCGCCGAGGAGGCCGACCGGACGGCGGCGACCAAGGCGCTGGAGTACATGGCCCTGCAGCCCGGGCAGAAGATGCGGGACATCGCGGTGGACACGGTCTTCCTCGGGTCGTGCACCAATGGCCGGATCGAGGACCTGCGCGCCGCCGCCACCGTGATCAAGGGCCACCACGTCGCCCACTCGGTGCGGATGCTCGTCGTGCCCGGCTCCGCGCGGGTCCGGCTGCAGGCCGAGTCGGAAGGCCTGGACGTGATCTTCAAGGAGGCCGGCGCGGAGTGGCGGGCCGCCGGCTGCTCGATGTGTCTGGGCATGAACCCCGACCAGCTCGCCCCCGGCGAGCGCTCCGCCTCGACCTCCAATCGAAACTTCGAGGGCCGCCAGGGTAAGGGCGGTCGGACCCATCTGGTCTCACCGCTGGTCGCGGCGGCGACCGCGGTCACCGGCCGGCTCAGCTCACCCGCGGATCTGTAGGAAGCAGGCGTACGCGCATGGACAAGTTCACCACCCACACCGGCACCGCCCTGCCGCTGCGGCGGAGCAACGTCGACACCGACCAGATCATCCCGGCCGTCTATCTCAAGCGGGTGACCAAGACCGGATTCGAGGACGGGCTGTTCGCGGCCTGGCGCCGCGACCCGAGCTTCGTGTTCAACCAGCCGCAGTACGCCGGTGCGACGATCTTGGTCCCGGGGCCCGACTTCGGCACCGGCTCCTCACGCGAGCACGCCGTCTGGGCACTGCAGAACTACGGGTTCAAGGCGGTGATCGGCTCGCGGTTCGGTGACATCTTCCGTGGCAACTCCGGGAAGGCCGGACTGCTGGTCGGCGTGATCGACCAGAAGATCGTCGAAGAGCTGTGGGACTACATCGAGGAGCATCCGGCGGCGCCGATCACGGTCGACCTGGTCGAGCGGCAGGTGGTCGCCGAGGGGTTCCGGGCCGACTTCGAGATCGACGACTACACCCGGTGGCGGCTGCTCGAGGGCCTGGACGACATCGGCCTCACGCTTCGGCACGTCGACCGCATCGACGCGTTCGAGCAGAGTCGGCCGGCGTTCAAGCCGAAAACCCAACCAGCGAAGGTGTTCGGCTGATCGAGCCCGGGAACTTCCCACGAAACAACCAAAATATGCGACGCGGTGATTGTCGGACCCGTTGATCTTCCCTACCGTAAGCACTGCAGCGACCCCGCTGCGGGGCCCGACCCACCCGGGTTCTCCAATCCCCCAGAGAACGAAGGGATGTCGTGAACAAGGCTGAGCTGATCGATGCGCTGTCGGCCCATTACGGCGGCAGCAAGACCGAAGCCGCCAAAGCGCTCAACGCCGTCGTGCAGACGATCACCTACAAGACCGCGGCCGGAGAGAAGGTGTCGATCACCGGCTTCGGCGTCTTCGAGAAGGTGCACCGCTCCGCACGCATGGTGCGCAACCCGCGGACCGGTGAGCGCAAGAAGGCCAAGGCCACCGCGGTTCCTCGGTTCCGCGCCGGCACGGACCTCAAGGCCTACGTTTCGGGAGCGAAGAAGGTGCCGCGGACCGCCACCAAGAAGGCGTCGCCGGCCAAGGCATCGGCCACGACCGCCAAGGCAGCCAGCAGAGCCCCCGCGACCAAGGCGGTGGCCACCAAGACCGCAGCGAAGACCACGGCGAAGAAGGCGACGGCCAAGCGCTGACCGGCGTGGCCTGAGGATGATCATGATCACAGCCAGGCGCTGAGCACCTGGTTCTCGGCGACAACGGCCTGCAGCCGTTGCCCCGGGCGGGTCTGGCGAAGACCGTCCTCCAACGCGGCCCCGCTGAGTGGGATCCGATGGCCGTCCGCAGTGACGGCCATCGGCACGCCGCGCTCACCTCGCCACTCCGTCGTCGTGATCATCATGAATCGGCCGAGCCGGCCCGACTCGTCGACCAGGGCCGCAGTGTGCCGGCCCAGCCCGAGACTCCAGGCGATCTCCAGGTCGATCTCGGTGTCGACGTCGCGGCGTGCGTCGGCCAGGGGGGCACCGAGCTGCTCAGCAGTCAGCCCGACCGCTCCCGACCCGTGGTGGGCCGCCGCGGATCGACCCGAGAACATCGGGCGGAGATCAACGTCGGCCGCGATCAGCATGGTGGTGCCGACGCCGGACGCGTCGGCGACGAAGGATCGACCGAGGCCCGTCGCGGCATCGAGGATGCGCTCGACGGACTCGGGCCGCAGCGCCGGTAGGTCGCCAACGCAGGCCAACACCACCCGGTGCCCCCGCCGCCGCAGCGTGTCGGCTCCATCGGCCAGAGCCGCGTTCAGACCACCATGGCGCGGCTCCGGCCGTACGACCGCGTCGATCCCGGCGCGAGCCAGCCGAGCCTGGAGCGCGGGCTGATCACTGACCACCAGGACCTCGGTCACGGTGGCGGCCAGCGCCGTCAGGGTGTCCAGCGCCATGATCCAGGCCAGCCGACGGCGCAGCGGAGCCGCGACGTCGAGTCGGGACTTCGCGTACGGGCTCGCCTTCAGCGCTACCACCGCAGCCGCGGTCGACACGCCCGCCATGCTGTCAGAGATCCTCTAGGGTGAAGCCACTCGTCCGCGCCGCCCGGGCCGGCGCCGGACTCGAACGAGCTTGAGGGGTTCGATGGCCGGGTCCACCGACGATGGGCAACAGACTGTGCTGCCTCGGTTGCGTCAGGCCAACCACGAGTCGGCCAGCCGGACCTTGGTCACCGTCGGCCACCTGCTGCACGCGATCCTCCGACCGCTGACCAAGCGGGACTGGCGCAACCAGGCCAAGGTGCCCTCGACCGGCGGCGTGGTCTTCGTGGTCAACCACATCTCGAACGCCGATCCGCTGGCGGTCGCCCAGTTCCTGGCGTTCTCCGGTCGCTGGCCGCACTTCCTGGCCAAGGCCTCGCTCTTCACCGTCCCCGCCCTCGGCCGCCTGCTGCGCGCCTGCGATCAGATCCCGGTCGAGCGGATGTCGGCGAAGTCGGCGGATGCGCTGCAGGCTGCGGTGGCGGCCGTCGAGGCGGGACAGGCTGTCGTGATCTACCCCGAGGGCACCATCACCCGGGACCCGAGCCTGTGGCCGATGAAGGGCCGAACCGGTGCAGCGCGGGTCGCCCTCCGGACCGGCTGCCCGGTGATCCCGATCGGGCAGTGGGGGGCCGAGGGCCTGATGTACGGTCCCAAGATCACCTTCCCGAAGATCATCCCGCGCAAGACCCTGCGGCTGATCGCCGGCGATCCCGTCCCGCTCGATGATCTTCGTGCGGTGCCGATCACGGCGGCGACCCTGAACGAGGCCACGGACCGGATCATGGACGCGATCACCGCGCTGGTGGCCGTGTTGCGCCCCGATCCGCCGCCCGCCGAGCGCTACGATCCGCGGAGCCGACCGACGACGGGAGATCAGGGGTGAGCAGTACGCCGGGGGCGGGCCCCGCGCGGGTGACCGTGATGGGTTCCGGATCCTGGGGAACCGCCTTCGCGCTGGTCCTGTCCGACGCGGGGAACGACGTCACGTTGTGGGCCCGGCGGCCGGAGCTGGCGGCGGTGATCAACTCCGAGCATCGCAACGCCGACTACTTCCCGACGATCGCGCTGCCCGACGCGCTGCGCGCGGTCAGCGATTCTCAGGCCGCCATGGACGGCGCGGACTTCGTCGTCCTCGCCGTTCCCTCCCAGTCCTTGCGGGCCAACCTCGCCACCTGGTCGATTCCGCGCGACGCCGTGGTGGTGAGCCTGGCCAAAGGCATCGAACTCGGGACCGGACTGCGGATGAGCCAGGTGATCGCCGAGGCGGGAGGCATCGCCGCCGACCGGATCGCCGTGGTCACGGGACCCAACCTGGCCCGTGAGATCGCCGAGCGGCAGCCGTCGGCGAGCGTGGTCGCCAGCGTCGTGCTGGATACCGCCGAGGCGCTCCAGACGGTCTGCCACACGCCGCGGTTTCGCGCGTACACGAACACCGACGTGGTCGGCTGTGAGCTCGCCGGGGCCACCAAGAACGTGATCGCCCTCGCCGTCGGCATGGCCATCGGACTGGGTCTCGGGGCCAACGCGACGGCCTCGGTGATCACCCGCGGTCTGGCCGAGACCGGCCGGCTGGGCATGGCCCTCGGCGCCGACCCCTACACCTTCTCCGGGCTGGCCGGGCTCGGGGATCTGGTGGCGACCTGCTCGTCACCACTGTCGCGCAACCGCACCTTCGGCGAGGAGCTCGGCCAGGGGCGTACGGTCGCCGAGATCCAGGCGTCGACCCGCCAGGTCGCCGAAGGGGTGAAGTCGTGTGCCTCGATCCAGGCGCTGGCGGCGGCCCACGGTGTCGAGATGCCGATCGTCGAGCACGTGGCCGCCGTAATCGCCGGCACCCTCACTCCGGCCGAGATGATCACCGCCCTGATGTCCCGCTCCGCGAAGCCCGAACGGTACTGACGGTTTCGAACGCTGCGTCTGATGTTGGCGCTGCACGCCGGAAGCTTCCGGCGCACAGCGCGAGAAACCGACGCTGCGTTCGAAACTGCAGAGGGGTGCGAGCAGAGGGCGCTAGGAGAGGGAGTCGAGGGCCTGACAGAGATCGGCCCAGAGGTCGTCGACGTGCTCGATGCCGACCGAGAGGCGAACCAGGCCCTCGGGGACGATCACCAGTTCGTCCGGCCAGCGGCGGCGGCGCTCGAGCATCGACTCCACGCCACCGAGGCTGGTCGCGAACACCCACAGTCGGCAGGCGTTGACCATCGCGTCGGCGCTCGGACCGTCGGCCAGCTCGATCGAGATCAGTGAACCGAAGCCGGACATCGTACGCCGGGCGCGCTCGTGTCCGGGATCGTCGGGAAGACCGGGGTAGCGGACGCGACGGACGGCCGGATGCCCGGCCAGCCGCTGCGCCAGCACCTCGGCGCTGGCCTGCGCGTGAGCCAGCCGGAGCGGCAGCGTCCGGAGCCCGCGCAGGGCCAGGTAGGCCTCCATCGGCCCGGGCACGGCACCCATGTCGTGCCGGACCTTGGCGAGCGCGGCGAAGGTGTCGGGATCCGCCGTCACCAGCGCCCCCATCAAGACGTCGGAGTGCCCGGAGATCAACTTGGTGGCCGAGTGCAGGACGATGTCGGCACCCAGCGCCAGTGGCTGCTGCAGCACAGGGGTGGCGAAGGTGTTGTCCACCACCAGGCGCACCCCGGCCGGGCGGTCGGCCGCGATCCGGGAAAGGTCCGCAATCGCCATCAGCGGGTTGCTCGGCGACTCGAGCCAGATCAGCCGGGCACCGTCGGCGGCCGCCAGCAGTCCCTCCGTGTCGGCGATGTCCACCCGGCGCAGCGTCCAGCCCAGACGCGCGGCCCGCTGTTCGAAGGCGTCGGCCACGCCGAGATAGCAGCCGTCCGGAACCACCACCGTGCTGCCTGGCTCGACCAGCTCGAGCACGGCGTACGCGGCAGCCATCCCGGACGCGAAGGCCAGGGCCTGGCCACCCTCCAAGGCCCCGATGGCGTCCTCCAGGGCGAGCCACGTCGTATTGCCGTCGCGCCCGTAGCCGAAGCTCCCGTCACCGACATCGGGACTCCCCACATACGTTGAGGCGAACACGACCGGTGGATTGAAGGGTGCGTCGGCGATCGGTCGTGGGCGTCCGGCGGTGACGGCGACGGTGTGGGGAGACATGGGTCCAGTCTTTCGTGAGCGAGCCCTGCCGTGGCCGAGCCCTTATAGGGTCGGGTCTCGTGACCGAGTCGATCCATGCGAAAGCCAACGGGCGGGTCAGGGTGGCCGTTGTCTTCGGCGGGTCGAGCAGCGAGCACCCGGTGTCCTGCCTGACTGCGGCCGGCGTCGTCCAGGCCTTGGATCCCGACCGGTACGACGTCGTCGGAATCGGTATCACCCGTGCCGGACGCTGGGTCCTGGTCGAGCCGCCGGTCATCGCCGCGATGGCCGTACACGACGGAAAGCTGCCGGAGCTCACCGACAACGCCGGTGATGCGATGCTGATGCGCGGCCCGGTGGGCTCGGAGATTGCGGTACGACAGCAGTCGGCGCTCACGGCAATGGGCCCGGTCGACGTCGCGTTCGCACTGTTGCATGGGCCGTTCGGCGAGGACGGCACCATCCAAGGGCTGTTCGAGATGATGGGCACCCGCTACGTCGGCGCCGGTGTGCTGGCCAGTGCGATCGGCATGGACAAGCCGGTGATGAAGCTGGTGCTGGCGGCCAGCGGCTTGCCGGTCGGTCCGTTCGTCCCCATCACGCCGGCCGAGTGGCAGCGCGACGCCGCGGCCTGCCTGGAGGCCGTCGCGGCGATGCAATACCCCCTGTTCGTCAAGCCGGCGCGGGGTGGCTCCAGCCTCGGCATCTCCAAGGTGGACGACCCGGAAGATCTGCCGGCAGCGATCGAGGCGGCTCAGCGACACGATCCCAAGATCATCGTCGAGCAGGGTTTCGTCGGTGCGCGCGAGCTGGAATGCGGGGTCCTCGCCGACCTTGACGGCGGCCGGCCGCAGGCCAGTGAGGTCGCTGAGATCCGGATCCACAACCCGTCGGCGTTCTACGACTTCGAGGCCAAGTACCTGCCCGAGGAGCAGGTGAGCCTCGACGTGCCCGCCGATGTCGACCAAGAGGTCGCCGACCAGGTCCGCGACCTGGCTGTCCGCACCTTCGAAGTGGTCGGCTGCGAAGGCTTGGCGCGGGTCGATGTCTTCCTCACCCGCGATCGGCAGGTGGTGATCAACGAGATCAACACCATGCCGGGGTTCACGCCGCACTCGATGTTCCCGCGGATGTGGGCGGCGAGCGGCCTGTCCTATCCCGACCTGGTCGAGCGGCTGATCCGGCTGGCGCAGCAGCGGCCCCTCGGGCTGCGTTAGGAAGACCATGAGCGGGCTGGCCAGACTTCGGCAAACGCTCGCCATCGGGGGGGCCGGGCTCGTGATCATGACGGGAGCGTGCGGCGCCCCGGCCCCGCGAACCGATCAGTCGCTGACTCCGCCGGTGGTCCCGACCGTCGCCGGGACATCGCTGTCATCACCCGCGGCGACGAAGGCGACTCCGAGCCAACCACCCGCGGAGCCGCCGCGTACCGATGTGACCGTGGTGATGAACGGCGATCTGCTCTGGCACAACACCTTGTGGTACGGCGCGCGCGAGGACGCCCGGCGCCGCGGCAAGCGCGGTTATGACTTCGCACCGCTGCTGGCCCGCCTCCGGCCGGTGGTCGCGGGGGCGGATCTGGCGATCTGTCACCAGGAGGTGCCGATCGGGCGGAGCGATCGGCCGTACCGCAACTTCCCCCGCTTCGCGGTGCCGCGGCAGGTGGTGAACGCGATCAAGGACACCGGGTACGACGTGTGCACGACGGCGTCCAACCACAGCGTCGATCGCGGGTTCGCCGGGGTGAAGCGGACCCTCGACGAGCTCGATCGGGTGGGGATCGCGCACGCCGGCACGGCGCGTACCCCACGCGAAGCCAACCGACCGACGATCCTGACGACCAAACAGGGCGTCAAGATCGCGGTGATCTCCGGCACCTTCAGCCTGAACGGTCTACCGATGCCCCGAGGCAAACCGTGGGCGGTCAACGGACTGGCTCCCGGCGATGTACGGGAGCAGGCCCGGAACGCCCGGAAGGCGGGCGCCGACCTGGTCCTCGTGGCGGCGCACGCCGGCACCGAGTACTCCACCCGTGAGAACGCTCAGCAGCGCAAGCTGGCGCACAGCTTGACCTCCGCGGGCGACGTCGACCTCGTCTACATGCACCACGCCCACGTCGTGCAGCCGTGGGTGAAGATCAACGGTCGCTGGGTGGTCTACGGCCTGGGCAACGCCGTGGGACAGGGGTCGCCGAACCGGCCGCGGACGTACGAGGGTGTCACGGCGCGCTTCACCTTCAGCCGGAGCGGCAGCGGTCGGTTCGCGGTGAGCAAGGCCGAGTACATTCCGACCTTCGTGACGCGGTACCGGCCGGGCCGACCGGCCCGGGTGCACGTGGTCTCGGCTTCACTCCCCGACGCCGACGGGCAGTTCCGGCGTCGCCTGCTGGTCGCCCGGGCCCGCACCACCGCAGTGGTGAACCGGCATGACCCGACCGGGCTGCGTCGTAGCTAATGACGTGCCGGCCTGGTCGGCATCGCGGTGACTGGACGCGTCTGGTCGGTGGAGCTCGCGTCGAGCGGATGGGCGATTTCGTCGCTCGGCATCCGGGCGACCAGAACGGTGATCACAGCAAGGACGGTCGGCACCGTCCCCGCGATGAGGAAGGCCGGTCCGAGACCGACCCGCTCACCGATCGGTCCGGCGACGGCCATCGACACCGGCATCAGCGCCAGTGAGACGAAGAAGTCGAGACTGGATACCCGTCCGAGCATGGCCGCCGGCACCCGGCGCTGCAGCAGGGTGCCCCAGATCACCTGGGCGGCGGCGAAGACGACGCCGACCACGAACAGCGCCGCCACCATCAACCACAGTCTCGAGGTCAGACCGATGATGGCCAGCGGGATGCAGCCGACGCCCCACAGCAGCGTCATCAGCGTCAGGTACCGGCGGGGTAGCGGCAACGAGGCGACCGCCAGCGATCCGATCGCCCCGCCCACGCCGAAGGCGCCGATGGCCAGCGCGAACGACCCGGCTCCGCCGCCGGTCTGGTCCTTGACCGCGAACGGCAGCAGTACCTCGATCGGGCCCATGATCACCAGCACCAGCCCGGTTGCGAACAGTAAGGTGCCGAGCAGCCACGACGTGCGCACCATGTACCGGAAACCATCACGAAGATCGCCCAGCACTGCGCGGAGCGGGTGCTCGGAGCCGTCGAACTCGCGGCGGACGGGTGTGGTGCGCAGCGTCAGCAGCGCCGAGACCGCCAGCAGCTGCGCGCCGGCCACCACCACCATGGCGACGCCGGGCGAGGCGGTCGCGATGATCCCGCCGGCCAGCGCCGGGCCTCCGGCCTGCAGCACCACCGGTCGCAGCATTCCTTCGACGCCGTTCGCGGCCAGCAGCTCCTCGGCGGGCAGCACAGCCGGCACCAATGCGGAGTACGCCGGATAGAAGAAGCCTTCGGTGACGCCGAGGACGAAGGAGACCAGCACGAGGTGCCAGATCTGCACCGCACCGGTCAGCGCCAGGACGGCGGCGGTGCCGATCGCCGCCGCTTTGGTCGCCTCGACGGCCACGAGGATCCGTTTCTGCGGGATCCGGTCGGCCGCGACACCGCCGAACAGGACGGCACCGACAAGACCCACGCTGGCTCCAGTCGCGACCACGGACAAGTCCTGCGGTCCGCCGTCGAGGGCGATCACCTGCCACACGACGGCGACCAGCCACACACCAGCGCCGAGCAGGGACATCAGCAGAGCGACGGTGAGAATGCGGTACTGCGGCGTACGGAACGGTCGCAGAGCCCGCGGCAGCAGCATTTCCCCATGATGACCGCCGCCCCTGACAGATAAGGTCGCACAGTGATCACCCGCTTGTCCGAACTCTTCGTCCGCACCCTGCGCGAGGACCCGGCGGATGCGGAGGTGCCGAGCCACCGCTGGCTGGTCCGCGCCGGCTACATCCGTCGCGCGGGGCCGGGCCTCTACTCCTGGCTGCCGCTCGGCTACCGGGTGTTTCGCAAGGTCGAGCAGATCGTCCGTGAGGAGATGGACGCGATCGGCGCCCAGGAGGTGCACTTCCCGGCGCTACTGCCGAGAGAGCCGTACGAGGCGTCGGGGCGCTGGACCGACTACGGCGACTCCATCTTCCGGCTCAAGGACCGCAAGGGGGCCGACCATCTGCTCGGACCGACCCACGAGGAGATGTTCACCCTGTTGGTGAAGGACCTGTACTCCTCCTACAAGGACCTCCCGCTGGCGCTGTACCAGATCCAGACCAAGTACCGCGACGAGCCACGGCCGCGGGCGGGGTTGCTGCGCGGCCGCGAGTTCGTGATGAAGGACTCCTACTCGTTCGACATCGACGATGCCGGGCTGCAGAAGTCCTACGACGCGCATCGCGACGCCTACATCAAGATCTTCGACCGGCTCGGGTTCGAGTACGTGATCGTGCACGCCATGTCCGGGGCGATGGGCGGCTCGGCGAGCGAGGAGTTCCTCGCCGTCGCCGCCAATGGCGAGGACACCTTCGTCCGCTCGCCTGGCGGGTACGCGGCGAATGTCGAAGCGGTGAAGATCACCTCGCCGCCGCCGCTGGACTACTCCGAGGCGCCGGCGGCGCACGTGGAGGACACCCCGGACACCCCCACGATCGACACGCTGGTCGCCGTGGCCAACGCGCGGTTCCCCCGTCCGGACCGCCCCTGGGCGGCCGGCGACACGCTGAAGAACGTGGTGCTGATGGTGCGCGCGCTGGACGGCTCCCGGACGCCGTTGATCATCGGAGTGCCCGGCGACCGCGAGGTGGATCTCAAGCGGTTGGCCGCCCAGCTGGAACCGGCCGAGGCCGAGCCGTTCACCGAGGCCGACTTCGCCGCCCATGCCCAGCTGGTCAAGGGCTACATCGGACCGGCGGTGCTCGGCGAGAAGTCGGCGACCGGGATCCGCTTCTTGGTCGACCCGCGGGTGGTCGAGGGGACGCGTTGGGTGACCGGGGCAAACGAGCCGGGCCGGCACGTGTTCGACCTGGTGTGCGGCCGGGACTTCACTCCGGACGGCCTGATCGACGTGGCCGACGTCCGCGCGGGCGATCCCGCCCCCGACGGCTCCGGCCCGCTGCAGCTGACCCGCGGCATCGAGATGGGACACATCTTCCAGCTGGGCAGGAAGTACGCCGAGGCGCTGGGCCTGAAGGTGCTCGATCGCGACGGCAAGCTGGTCACGGTGACCATGGGCTCGTACGGGATCGGCGTGTCCCGGGCCGTCGCCGCCGTGGCCGAGGGCACCTGCGACGAGAAGGGGTTGTGCTGGCCGCGCGAGCTGGCTCCCTTCGACGTGCAGATCGTGGCGGCGGGCAAGGACGACGCCGTGCTGCGGGCCGCCGGCGACCTGGCCGTGGCCCTGGACCAGGCCGGAGTCGCCGTGCTGCTGGACGACCGACCGGTGAGCCCGGGGGTCAAGTTCGCCGACGCCGAGATCCTGGGGATGCCAACCAGCGTCGTGGTGGGGCGTCGGCTCGCCGAGGGTGTGGTGGAGGTCCGGGACCGGCGGACGGGCGGGCAGACCGAGGTGCCGGTCGACGACGCGCTCGGCGAGGTGCTGGCTGCCGTGCACGGCCGCCCGGCTCTTGACTGACCTCTTCGAGGTCTCGGCGGTCACCCTCGCCCTGCTGGTTGTCATTGCCTTCGCGGCGGGGTGGGTGGACGCCGTGGTCGGCGGTGGTGGGCTGATCCAGCTGCCGGCCCTGTTGATCGGGCTGCCCGACGCTACGCCGCCGGCGACGATCCTCGGCACGAACAAGATCAGCTCGGTGTGGGGGACCGCGACGGCCTCGATCACCTACGCGGTCAAGATCCGGCCGGACTGGCGGACCATCGTGCCGCTGGTCGTGGGATCCGCGGTCGGCTCGGCACTGGGGGCGCTCTTGGCCCGGTTCCTGCCCAAGGCGTACTTCACCCCGATCGTGCTGGTCGCCCTGATCGGTGTCGGCATCTACACCTGGCGCCGACCCGAGCTCGGGCTGGTGTCGGCCCGCAAGCATGACGGTCGGGCCCACTACGGCCGGACGGCGGCCATCGGGCTGGGCGTCGGCGCCTATGACGGGTTCCTCGGGCCGGGCACCGGCTCGTTCTTCGTGTTCTTGCTGGTCGGCGTGCTCGGCTACGGGTTCCTCGAGGCCAGTGCCAAGGCCAAGATCGCCAACCTGGTGACCAACCTCGCGGCCATCGCCGTCTTCGCCGCCTCCGGATCGATCTTGTGGGCGCTCGGGATGACGATGGGCGCCGCCAACCTGCTGGGCGGGCTGCTCGGTGCGCGGACCGCGATCAGCCGCGGGAACGCGTTCATCCGGCGGGTGTTCCTGCTGGTGCTCCTCGGCTTGATCATCAAGCTGGCGTACGACACCGCCGTCCAGCTGATCGGCTAGCCGTAGCCGGGCCAGGCCTGGAGGGGCGCTCCCCAGGACAGGGCCAGATCGGTGGTCGATCGCAGCTGGGTCAGCGCCGCGGGCCGATCGGCGTCGCCCGCCGCGGCCAGCCAGAGCCCGCAGAACGGCTGGAGGGCGGTCTGCATCTGCCGGATCAGCCTCGACGACGTGGCGGCGTTGTGCGGGACGGTGGTCGGAACGTAGGCCGGCTCGGCGGCCGGGACATCCGCCTCCCGTTTGTTGAGCCAGGCGATGTAGCGGTCCCGGAGGATGCGGTGCTGCCGCAGTTCGCGGATGGCGCGCGGGCGCCGGCTGTGCAGCACCGGCAGCCGCCCGATCGCCAGCTGGTAGCCGTAGACCATCGCGTGCAGCTGAGCGACCAGTTGCTGCACCGCCTCGACGTCGCTGAGCAGCGCGGCCGGCTCACGGCTTCGTACGGCACGGACCGACGGCGGATCGCGGTCGGTCGCCACAGCGGCGAAAGTCGCTGCCGCGACCGACATCGAGCCGAGCTCCAGTGCCTCCAGCCCGCTGCTGCTCAGGGCATCGTGCTCGTGCCGATCTGTGGCCGCGGTCTCGCGGCGGGCCAGTAGTCGCAGCGACCGGCGCAGGGTCGTGGTCTCCAGCTGGCGGGGCGACGCCGGCCCGGTCAGCCCGCGGGCTCCGGCGTGGGCCTCATGGGCGTCGGTCAGGAAGGTCAGCAGGGTGCGCTGCGCTCGGGTCAGCGACCGGCTCTGACGACTCGCCAAGATGCCGGCGGCGAGTGAGGCCAGACCTTGGGCCAGCTCACCAGATGCGTCTGGTTGGGCCGCGGTCGACTGTGGTGCTGGAGTAGCGGCCGGCGTCGTCGTGGTCGATGGGCTCGAGCTGGGTGAGGCGCCGCTCGGCGTCGGTGACGGTCCGTCGACGGTGGGATCGCTGAAGGTACATCCGGCCAGGGGTGTTGCTCCCAACGCCGCCAGTCCCAGACCCAGCCGCAACGCCTCCCGACGGGTCGGGCGGGGTGCTTCGGCCACCCGCCGACGTTACCCCAAGCCGGCGAGTATGCTCCGGAAACAAACTGCGGGGCCAAACTGGATCGAGGAACAGAGGATGAAGGAGAGTCAGATTGCTGACACTCTGTCACCGATCCTCGCCCAGTTCGATCTCGAGCTCGACGCCCTCGAGGTGCTGCCCGCGGGCAAGCGCCGGCTCCTGCGGGTCGTCGTCGACGGCGACGGACCCGACGGCCACGGCCCTCTCCTGGACGACATCGCCGAGGCCAGCAAGGCGCTCTCGGCCGCGCTCGACGCCTCGGATGCGGTCGGTACCGCGGCGTACACGCTCGAGGTCAGCTCTCGCGGTGTCACCCGGCCGCTGACGCTGCCGCGGCACTGGCGGCGCAATCGGGGACGGCTGGTTGCCGTGCTGACCTCCGACGGGGACAGACTGCTCGGGAGAATCGTTTCCGCTGATGAGGACGGCATTCGGCTGAACGTGGACGGGTCCGAGCGCGAGTTCGGTTACGCCGAGGTGGCCAGGGCGCAGGTCCAGGTCGAGCTGCGGAAGGAGGGCTAGATGGATATCGACATCTCGGTGTTGCGACTGATGGAGCGCGAGAAGGACGTTCCGTTCGAGGTGCTGGTGAACGCCATCGAGGAGGCCCTGCTGACGGCGTACGACAAGTCCGAGGGGGCGGTACGCGGTGCCCGGGTCGAGCTGCACCGCAAGACCGGTCACGTGACCGTGATGGTGCCGGAGCTGGACGAGGACGGCAACAAGATCGGTGAGTACGACGCCACTCCGGAGGGTTTCGGCCGGGTGGCGGCATCGACCGCGCGCCAGGTGATCATGCAGCGGCTGCGCGATGCCGAGGACGAGCAGAAGTACGGCCACTTCTCCGGGGTGGAGGGCGACATCGTCTCCGGGGTCGTGCAGCAGGGCAGCGACACGCGGACGGTGCTGGTCGACCTCGGCAAGATCGAGGCAATCATGCCCCTCGCCGAGCAGGTGCCGGGGGAGCGCTACGCCCACGGCACCCGGATCAAGGTTTACGTGGTCTCGGTTCGCAAGGAGCTGCGCGGTCCCCAGGTCGTCGTGTCGCGTACGCATCCCGGGCTGGTGGAGAAGCTGTTCAAGCTCGAAGTGCCCGAGATCGCCGACGGTGTGGTGGAGATCAAAGCTGTGGCGCGGGAGGCCGGTCACCGATCCAAGATCGCGGTGGTGAGCCACCATTCCGACGTCAGCGCCAAAGGTGCCTGCATCGGCCCGATGGGTCAGCGGGTTCGCGCGGTGATGCACGAGCTGAACGAGGAGAAGATCGACATCATCGACTGGTCGCCCGATCCCGCCCGGTTCGTCGGCCAGGCGTTGTCGCCGGCCAAAGTGACCTCGGTGACGGTGGTCGACGAGAGCCTGCGCGCCGCCCGGGTCGTCGTGCCGGACTATCAGCTGTCGCTGGCCATCGGCCGGGAAGGTCAGAACGCCCGGCTGGCCGCTCGGCTGACCGGTTGGCGGATCGACATCCGCTCCGACACCGCGCCGAACCCGGCTGCCGCGCGTACCTAGGCGGCTATTCGTTTCGCACCACGTGTGCAACGACGCGAGCAACGACGCCTCGGAGCGCCGCGTTTCGCACCACGTGTGCAAAGACGCGTCACGAGCGGCCCGAGAAGTGAGCTCGCCACTCCGGGAGAAAGGTACGCCGGATCCCGGTCGCGCCACGCTCGATCAGCACATCACGAACCCGGGTAAGTACACGCTCGGGGGCGTCGTAGAAGTCATCCTTGGTAATGATCAGCAACCTGAGCCGCATCTTGTCGAGCTGTTCTCGACGTGCGATGTCATGCAGCCACTGTTTTGAGTCCTCGGCATGTTGCCGGCCGTCGTACTCGACGAGGAGGGCGTAGGCCTCGTAATACAAATCGAAGCGCATCCAGATGCGACCGTCCGCATGCCGCACGATGAAGTTGACCGACGGCTCGGGCAGGCCCGCAAGCACGAGCAGCATGCGAAGCCGCGACTCCATTGCCGAATCAACACCAGCTCGAACGAAGCGTGCGGCGCGCCGGGCAAGCTTGCCACCTTTGCCGCCGTACGCCTCGGCGGCAGCAATCAGGTCGCTCGGTTCCAACCGCTCGGCTTTCACCAAGCTGTCACCGAGTACGACGAGCTGGACAAGCGTCAAACCTGCTTCCGCGAGATCGAGAAAGGTTTGGGCCGGACTCGACACTGGTACTCCCTTATGTCTCACCGGCGGCGGCTTGCCTTCGCTGACGTGTGCCTTCACCCCTTGCCGCCGACAACGATGTTCTTGCCTGGGCACACTGACGTGGAGGTACGGAGTGTCGGGAACGATGGCCCCCCACAGCAGTGCCGCAGTGGAGTGGCTGACGTACGCACCCGGTCCAGAGGCCTTGACCGCAGCTTCGGCGCGCAACTCCTGGGTGATCTTGACTGAGGCGGAGACGTAGCAGTCATAGAGCAACTTGTGATAGCGCCTGCTGAGGAGCTCGCTCAAGGGCAATCCGGCGGCGCGGGCGTCGGCACGGGAGAAGGGGTGGCGGCTGTCGAACCAGGGATCTGCAGCAGTCATGCCGGTGATCCTGAGTGCGTGCGGACAACCGAGTCGAGAGCCGCTGGTGAATCTGTGGATAACTTCTGAGTCAGTCATGGTGGCGGCCGGGGTGAAAGGATTGCGTCCGTCGTTGCTGCACATGTGGTGCGAAACGGTGCCGATGAAGGCCGAATCGGGCTCGTTGTTGCACAGGTGGTGCGAAACGCAGCCTGTGGCGACTTCAACAAGCTGCGGGCGCATAGACTCCCGGCCCATGGCGCAGCCGGTCCGTACGTGCGCGGGATGCCGGGAACGGGCCGAGAAGGACAGCCTGTTGCGGATCGTGGCCCGGGACGGAATCGGAGTGCCCGACCTGACCCAGACCGCACCCGGGCGCGGCGTCTATCTACACCGGTCGATGGCCTGTCTGGATCGAGTGATTCGACGACGTAGTCTGGGGAGGGCGCTCCGGACCGAGATCGATGGTCCGCGAACGGCCGAGGCGATTCGCATCCACCTCGATGCGGTCACTTAGACGAACTCAGGTCTGTAGGCATAGAGTTCGTTCCTGCATCCGATGCGCGGATGCACCAACCAGAAGGTGGGCTAGCGCTCATGACCACTCGATGAGATTCGCTCAGTGAGCATGCACGACAACTAACTGGTCCGCACCCACCTGGACGCGGACCGCCAACAAGGAGAGCAGTGGCCAAGGTCCGTGTCTACGAGCTTGCGAAAGAGCTCGGAGTCGAAAGCAAGACCGTTCTCACCATGTTGAAAGACATGGGCGAGTTCGTACGATCCGCCTCCTCCACCGTGGAGGCCCCCGTCGAGAGACGGCTCAAGGAGAAGCTGGCGAGTGAGCCGCCGCCGGCCAAGAAAACCGCCAAGAAGGCCGCGCCGGCCAAGGTCGCCGAGGCGCCGGCCGCAGCAGAGCCGGCTCCGGCCGCGGTTGCACCAACTGTCGAAGCGCCGGCTCCACCGCGCGTCGAGGTGCCTCCGACGACCCCGACCGATTCCGCCGCTCCGGAGGCGCCCGCCGCCTCCGCCGCGCCGGCCGCTCGGGCACCGCAGACCGACCCGCTCCGTACGCCGGGCCCGCGTCCCGGAGCACCGAGGCCGCCGGGTCAGGCACCGACGGATCCAGGGGAGCCGGGGACCGGTAACGGTCAAGCCGCTGCACCGCGACCGCGCCCGGGTTCGACCGGCGGACTGCCGGGCGGTGCCCCGCGCCGTCCCGGGACGCCCCGACCCGGAAACAACCCGTTCGCGACGTCGCAGGGAATGGGCCGCGCGCCTGCGCCACGTCCGACGTCCGATCCCACGCGACCTGGCGGCCCTCGCCCGCCGGCCGGGCGTGGCCCGCTACCCGGCGGTCGACCCGGCGTCCCAGGGATGCCCCGGCCCAACCCGGCGATGATGCCGCGGCAGGCCTCCGGTCAGCTCGGCAGCGGCCCGGGTGGGCCCGGTCTGCGAGGCCGACCGGGTGGGCCTGGTGGCGCCGGGGCACCCGGGCGCGGCCGGCCCGGGACCGGAGCTCCTGGTCGGGGCGGACCCGGCGGTGCTCCCGGCGGTCCGCCGCCGAGTGGGCGTGGCGGCCGCGGTGGCCGCGGTGGCACCCAGGGCGCCTTCGGCCGGGCCGGTGGTCCGGCTCGACGTGGTCGCAAGTCCAAGAAGCAGCGCCGTCAAGAGTTCGACCAGATGGAGGCGCCATCGATCGGCGGCATCCGGGTCAAGTCGGGTGACGGCCAGGTCGTCCGTCTCGCTCGCGGCGCGTCACTGACCGACCTGGCCGAGAAGATCGGCGCCGACGCGGCCTCGCTGGTCCAGGTGCTGTTCCACCTGGGCGAGATGGTGACCGCGACCCAGTCGGTGTCCGACGACACCCTCCAGGTGCTCGGCGCCGAGCTCAACTACGACATCCAGGTCGTCTCGCCCGAGGACGAGGACCGCGAGCTGCTGGAGAGCTTCGACATCGAGTTCGGCGAGAACGAAGGCGGCGAGGAGGACCTCGCGGCTCGGCCGCCGGTGGTGACCGTGATGGGTCACGTCGACCACGGCAAGACCAAGCTGCTGGACGCCATCCGGAAGACCAACGTGGTGGCGCGTGAGGCCGGAGGCATCACCCAGGCGATCGGCGCCTACCAGGTGGCGACCGAGGTCGACGGCAACGAGCGGGCGATCACCTTCATCGACACCCCGGGCCACGAGGCGTTCACCGCCATGCGCGCCCGAGGCGCCAAGTCGACCGACATCGCCGTGCTGGTGGTGGCGGCTGACGACGGCGTGATGCCGCAGACCATCGAGGCGCTCAACCACGCGACCGCGGCCGACGTGCCGGTGGTCGTCGCGGTGAACAAGATCGACAAGGTGGGCGCGGACCCGACCAAGGTGCGCGGCCAGCTGACCGAGTACGGCCTGGTGCCTGAGGAGTACGGCGGCGAGACCATGTTCGTCGACGTCTCCGCGATCAGTGGTGACGGACTGGACAGTCTGCTCGAGGCGGTCGTGCTGACCGCGGACGCGGCACTGGACCTGCGGGCCAATCCCGAGATGGACGCCCAAGGTGTGGCGATCGAGGCGCACCTGGACAAGGGCCGCGGGCCCGTGGCCACGGTGCTGGTCCAGCGCGGCACGCTCAAGGTCGGCGACTCGATTGTCGCCGGACCGGCGCACGGTCGCGTACGTGCCCTGCTCAACGACCGCGGCGAAGGGGTCAACGAGGCTCCGCCGTCGTTCCCGGTGCAGGTTCTCGGCCTGACCGCGGTCCCCGGCGCCGGCGACAGCTTCCTGGTGGTCGACGACGACCGGATGGCCCGGCAGATCGCCGAGCGGCGGGCGTCCCGGCTGCGGATGGCGGCCCAGGCGGCCGGCACCCGGCGCAAGACCCTCGACCAGCTGTTCGAGCAGCTGGAGAAGGGCGAGACGCAGGAGCTGCGGCTCATCCTCAAGGGCGACGGGGCCGGTTCGGTCGAGGCGCTGGAGGACGCGCTGTCCAAGATCGACGTCGGCGACGAGGTCAGCCTGCGGGTCATCGACCGTGGTGTCGGCGCGATCACCGAGACCAACGTCTCACTGGCTGCGGCGTCGGACGCGGTGATCGTCGGCTTCAACGTCCGGCCGCAGGGCAAGGCGACCGAGCTGGCCGACCGCGAGGGTGTGGACATCCGGTACTACTCGGTGATCTACGCCGCGATCGACGAGATCGAGGCCGCCCTGAAGGGCATGCTCAAGCCGATCTACGAGGAGGTCACCCTCGGGCAGGCGGAGATCCGGGAGATCTTCCGCTCGTCCAAGGCGGGCATCATCGCCGGCTGCATGGTCATCGACGGCACCATCCGCCGCAACGCCAAGGCGCGGTTGCTGCGCGAGGGCGTTGTCGTGCACGAGAGCTCGATTGCTTCGCTGCGGCGGGAGAAGGACGATGTCACCGAGGTCCGCGAGGGCTTCGAGTGCGGCATCACGGTGGCGAACTACTCCGACATCCGCCTCGGCGACATCATCGAGACCTTCGAGATGCGCGAGAAGGCCCGGACCTAAGCCCGAGTTGTCAGCGTGGGTGGTCGCCATGGCGACCACCCACGCTGACAAGTCGGCACCAGGAGAGGAGAAGTGACGTGGTCTCGCCCCGGGTACCCAAGCTGGCCGACCAGATCAAGGTGATCGTGGCTGAGATGCTGGAGCGGCGGATCAAGGATCCGCGGCTCGGCTTCCTCACGGTGACCGACGTCCGGCTGACCGGGGACAGCCGCGACGCGACGGTCTTCTACACCGTGATGGGTTCCGAGGCTGAGCAGGCCGACACGGCGGCGGCCCTGCGGTCGGCGACCGGGCTGATCCGGTCGCAGGTCGGCAAGCAGCTCGGCATGAAGTTCACCCCGACGATCAGCTTCGTCCTCGATGCGGTGCCGGAGAACGCCCGGCAGATCGACGACCTGCTGGCGAAGGCGCACGCCACCGACGCACGGGTGGCCGAGCAGGCCGCCGCCGCGTCGTATGCGGGCGAACCCGACCCCTACAAGCACGACGAGGATGACGACGAGCGAATCGGCTGAGTCGGGCCTGGTCATCCTCGACAAGCCTGCGGGCTGGACCTCGCACCAGGTGGTCGCCAGGGTCCGTCGGCTGCTCGGCACTCGAAAGGTCGGGCACGCCGGGACCCTGGACCCGATGGCCACCGGCGTTCTCGTGGTCGGAGTCAATCGCGCGACCCGGCTGCTCGGGCTGCTGACGCTGCACGACAAGGTGTACGCGGCGACGATCCGGCTCGGTATCGCAACGCTGACCGACGACGCCGAGGGGGAGGTGCTCGCGAGCGCCGGGGCGGCGTCGGTGAACCCCGACGCGCTGGCCACCGCGATCACGGCGCTCACCGGAGACATCGAGCAGGTGCCGTCAGCGGTGTCGGCGATCAAGGTCGACGGCGTACGCTCCTACGCCCGGGTCCGCTCCGGTGCGGCCGTGACCCTGGCGCCGCGGCCGGTGCGGGTGGCGCGCTTCGAGGTGATCACTCGCCGTGACCGGGTTGTCGGCGACCTCCCAGTGGTCGATCTGGAGGTCGAGGTGGAATGCTCCACCGGCACCTACATCCGAGCGCTGGCCCGAGACCTCGGCGTAGCGCTCGGCACCGGCGGGCACCTGACCGGACTCCGTCGGTTGCGGTCAGGCCCGTTCACCGCGGCCGAAGCTCAGCCGCTGGCCGACGATCCGCCGGTCGTTCTGACTCTGAGCGATGTGGCGCCGCGATGCTTCGCCACCCTGGTCGTCAGCGCGGCGCAGGCGGCCGCGGTGAGGCACGGGCGGCCGCTGCTCGACGTGCACCTGCCCGCGCCGCGGACGGCGCTGCTCGGCCCGGATGGCGAGCTGCTCGCCCTCTATATTCAACGGGACGGTGTCGCGCGGCCCGAAGCCGTACTCAGCCCGGCGTAAGCGCCCGGAGCGCGCTCGACGCTGGGTATCGTCTCCCCGGTGAACGAACGCACGACCACGATTCCCGGCTGGCAGGCCTCCGCCCGCCGGCTGGTCGAGTCTGCTCCGTTCCAGAACTTCATCGTCGTGGTGATCATTCTCAACGCGATCGCCATCGGGATCCAGACCTACAACATCTCCGAGACGGCGAACCTGGTGATCGAGTGGGCCGATGCGGTCTTCCTGGCGATCTTCGTGGTCGAGCTGCTGCTGCGGTTTGCCGCCGACGGTTTCCGGCCCCATCAGTTCTTCCGCAGCGGCTGGAACGTCTTCGACTTTCTCGTCGTCGCGGCCGTCTTCGTTCCCGGCCTGGCGAACAACGGCACCGTGCTCCGGCTCATCCGCCTGCTCCGGGTCACCCGGCTGCTCAAGATGATGCCGGACGTCAGCGTCCTGTTCGACGGCATGCGCCGGGCCGCCGGGCCGGCCTTCAGCCTGGTCGCGTTGACGGCACTGCTGTGCTACGTGTACGCGGTGGTCGGTGTGGTGCTGTTCGGCGAGGAGATGCCGGCGTACTTCGGCAACGTGGGCGAGGCGCTGCTGACCCTGTTCACCCTGCTCACCCTCGAGGGTTGGAACACGGTGATGTACGAGCTGCGCGAGGTCTCGGCCGCGGCGATCCCGTACACCATCTCCTTCATCCTGATCGGCACCTATATCGTGATCAACCTGGTGATCGGTGTGGTGATCACCAGCCTGGACGAGGCGTACAAGAAGCGGGCTCAGGACGAGGCCGCGCGCTATGACCTGACCGAGACGATCCACGAGCTCCGCACGGCCCTGGACAGCCTGGAGACCAAACTGCACCAGCGCGGGATGCTGAAGCACTCGACGGTCGGCGCCGAGGAGCTCGAGCACCGGATCGAAGATCACCTTCCGGACGGGCAGAGGCCGGCTCGGGTCGGCGGTCCCGACGGGAGGGCATCAGGGCGATGACGGAGCGGGCGCAGGGCGACAGCGTCGTGGTGATCGGCAACTTCGACGGTGTCCACCGGGGGCATGCGGAGCTGATCCGGACCGCCCGCGCCAGTGAGCCCGGGGCGCGGCTCGTCGCGGTCACCTTCTGGCCACACCCGATGTCGGTGGTGCGGCCGGACCAGACGCCGCTGCTGCTGACCACGCTCGAGCGGCGGACCGAGCTCCTGGAGCAGGCGGGGGTCGACGAGGTCGTGGTGGTCGAGTTCACCCCTGAGGTGGCGAGCTGGAGCCCGGCGGAATTCGTCGACTCCGTGCTGCGGCCCTTGCGGCCGCGGCGGATCGTGGTGGGGGAGAACTTCCGGTTCGGCTTCCGGGCCAGCGGGGACGTACGCACGCTCGCTGAGCTCGGTCAGGGGACGTACGAGGTGCAAGCGCTACCCCTGGTCACCGACGGCACCCAGCCCAGTTCCTCGACGGCGATCCGGCACGCGGTCGCCGAAGGCGACTTCGGTCGGGTGCGCGAACTGAGCGACCACACTTTCCGGTTCACCGGCGTGGTCGTTCGCGGCGACCAGCGCGGCCACGAGCTGGGCTTCCCGACGGCGAACGTGCCTGTGGCGCCGGGAATGGCGGTGCCCGCGGACGGTGTGTACGCCGGGTGGGTGACCCGACTGGACGTACCGGACGCGCCGCGCTGGCCGGCCGCCATCTCGGTCGGAACCAACCCCACCTTCGACGGCGTGCAGCGCCGGGTCGAGGCGTACGTGCTCGACCGTGACGACCTCGAGCTCTACGGGGTGGAGATCGCCATCGAGTTCTACGCCCGGCTCCGGGGGCAGGTGAAGTACGCCGGCCGCGAGGCCCTGATCGCCCAGATGCACGCCGACGTCGAGCACACCCGACACGTGCTGCACACAGCCTGAGCGGCGGGTCGAAACTGGACGGGGAAGGAGAGAGAGCTAGGCGAGCACGGTTGCGGCGTCGGTGACGGTGATCAGCGGCGCATAGAGAGCCATCGCGTCCAGCGCTCGCTGATGGTCGGTCTCGCTCAGCCCGGCGCAGGCATCGGCGACGACGGTGACGAACCGGCCGGCATCGGCGGCGGCCAGCGCCGTTGACAGCACACAGCAGTCGGTGGAGACACCGGTCAGCACCAAGGGAGCGTCCGGACCGACGATCGCGGCCAGGTCGGCACCCCATTTGCCGAAGGTGGTCGCGCTGACGACCGGGCGGTCGAGGTCGGCGAACGGCGCCACCAGGTCGTAGAGCCGGTCGGTCGGCGGGACCAGGGCGAACGGCCAGTCGGCGTAGTAGGGCACCCAGGAGCCCTCGGGCTGCTCGGGCGCCACGAACCGGGTGAAGACGACCCGCTCGCCGAATTGCGGCAGTAACCGGGCCGTCGCCTCCGCGGCCCGGGCGAAGTCCGGCGTCCGCCAGGCACTGGCCGGATCGGCGAAGATCACCTGCAGGTCGATGGCGACCAGCCAGGGTAGGGTCACGCCGGGACCGACTCCTGCCGCCGGATGGCGCCGCGGGACAACAGCAGGGTGCCGACGAATCCGATCAGCAGCGAGACCAGCACGCCCAGGTTCGCGTACGCCCACGCGCCCTCCCGGCCGCCCAGCGGACCGAGCAGGTAGCCCTGCCAGCCCAGCCAGCCGGCGAAGGTGTTGGTGACCAGTCCCCAGCCCAGGAAGGTGCCGAGCAGCACCAGCCCGATCGAGACCCAGCGCACATTGCCGTAGCGGCCGTTCGGGTCGTACAGGTCGGCCTCGGCGTAGTCGCGGCGGCGTAGCGCGACCTCGGCCACGAAGATGCCGCACCAGGCGGCGATCGGCACGCCGAGGGTGATCAGGAAGCCCTGGAACGGCCCGAGGAAGTCGGTGGCGAGAAAGACGACGTAGATCGCGCCGAGGGTCATCAGCACGCCGTCGATACCGGCCGCGACGTACCGCGGCACCTTGAGCCCGGCGCTGAGCAGCGCGAGCCCGGAGGAGTAGATGTCCAGCACCGCGCCGCCGACCAGCCCGAGCACGGCGACCAGCGCGAAGGGGATCAGGAACCAGGTGGGCAGCACGGTGGTCAGCGCGCCGATCGGGTCGGAGGCGATCGCGCTGCTCAGGTCGGCGGACGAGCCGGCGAGCAGCAGGCCGAAGGTCAGCAGCACCACCGGGCCCAGCGAGCAGCCGAACGTGGTCCAGGCCACCACCGCGCCACTGCGGGAGTCCCGCGGCAGGTAGCGCGAGTAGTCGGCCGCCGCGTTGACCCAGCCCAGACCGAAGCCGGTCATCATGAACACCAGGCCGCCGATCACCGCCGGCACGGCTCCCGCGGGAAGCTCGGCGATCGCCGCCGGGTCGATCTCGTCCGCGACGAGGATGATGTAGACGATGGTGAGCGCGCCGGTGACCAGAGTGATGACGGTCTGCAACCGCATGATCAGGTCGAAGCCGACCACCCCGGCCACCACGATCAGCCCGGCGATGATCACCAGCGCGACCAGCTTGGTCACCGTCCCGCCGGCGAAGCCGAGCTCGGTGAGCACCGTCGACGTTGCCAGCACCGCCAGGGAGGCAAGCACCGTCTCCCAGCCCAGCGTGAGCAGCCACGACAAGGCCGACGGCAACCGGTTGCCGTTGACGCCGAACGCCGCCCGGCTGAGCACCATGGTCGGGGCGGAGCCGCGCTTGCCGGCGAGCGAGACGATGCCGCAGAGCGTGAACGACACCACGATGCCGATCACGCCGACGGTGACGGCCTGGGCGAAGGAGATGCCGAAGTCGAGCAGAAAGGCGCCGTAGCTGATCCCGAAGACGCTGACATTGGCCGCGAACCACGGCCAGAACAGGTTGCGCGGCCGGCCCTTGCGGTCCGACTCGGCGATGGTGTTGAGGGCGTTGAGCTCGACACCCAGCCCGCGCGCGGCCCCTGTCGCGGCGTCGGGAGTGTCCGTGGTGGCCATGGGCGCATCGTAGGAGATTCGAAGGAACCGCACGCGTGCTGGTAGCCTGAACGCTGCCGTTCGACGGCCGCGGACTTCCAAGAGCTCCCACTCACACCGTGTGAAACCCCGGAACCGGGGATCGCGGGGCGCCGCGCAGCAAGAAACCGAGAGGAGAACAGTGTCGATCGACGCTGCCGAGAAGAGCAAGATCATCGCCGAGTACGCGACCAGCGAGGGTGACACGGGTTCTCCCGAGGTCCAGGTCGCGATCCTGACCAAGCGCATCGCGCATCTGACCGAGCACCTCAAGGAGCACAAGCACGACCACCACAGTCGTCGTGGCCTGATGCTCCTGGTCGGTCAGCGCCGCCGGCTGCTGAACTATGTGGCCAAGACCGACATCGAGCGGTACCGCTCGCTGATCGAACGGCTGGGCCTGCGGCGCTAGTTCGCTAGGCTGGCCACGACAACCGAATATCTCAGTCCAAGAACTGATCGCATCCCACACGCTCCTCGAGGAACTTCGGTCCTCGGTAGTGGTTTTCGGGAGGGAAGCCGGCATTCGGCCGGCCCTGGCCCGCGGACCTCGATCGAAGACCGATCCATACGTCAGGTCGAGCGAGTCCTTTGGTGTGCGGATGTGATCCACATCCGAAAGGAGTCCCGTGGAGGGACCAGAACTCCGCTTCGCCGAAGCGGTCATTGACAACGGTGCCTTAGGGCGCCACATCGTTCGCTTCGAGACGGGCCTGCTGGCCCGGCAGGCCGCCGGCTCGGCGACCGTCTACCTGGACGACGACACCATGGTGCTGTCGGCCACCACCGCGTCCACCAAGCCGCGCGACGCGATCGACTTCTTCCCGCTCACCGTCGACGTCGAGGAGCGGATGTACGCGCTGGGGCGGATCCCTGGCTCGTTCTTCCGCCGCGAGGGTCGGCCGTCGGAGGGCGCGATCCTCACCTGCCGCCTGATCGACCGGCCGCTACGGCCCTGTTTCGTCAAGGGTCTGCGCAACGAGGTCCAGGTCGTCGTCACCGTGATGGCGCTGAACCCGAACAAGTCCTATGACGTGGTGGCGATCAACGCCGCGTCGCTGTCGACCCAGCTGGCGGGTCTGCCGTTCACCGGCCCCGTCGGCGGCGTCCGGGTCGCTCTGATCAATGGCCAGTGGGTCGGGTTCCCCGACGTCGACCAGCTCGAGCAAGCCACCTTCGACATGGTGGTCGCCGGCCGGGTGACCAGCAGCGGCGAGGTCGCCATCGCCATGGTGGAGGCCGAATCCACCGAGCAGACGTGGGACCTCGTCCGGGCCGGCCAGACCGCCCCCACCGAGGAGGTCGTCGCGGCGGGATTGGAGGCGGCGAAGCCGTTCATCGCCGCCTTGTGTGACGCGCAGGCCGAACTGGCCGCTCAGTTCCCCAAGCCCACCGCCGAGTTCCCGGTGTTCCTTGACTACTCCGATGATGTCTACGCGGCCGTGGCCGAGGCCTCGACCGGTGAGCTGTCCGCGGTCATGTCGATCGCCGACAAGCATGACCGTGAGGAGGCGACCGAGGCCCTCAAGGCCAAGATCGTCGCCGACCTCGCGCCGGACTTCGCGGGTCGCGAGAAGGAGATCACCGGCGCCTACCGGGCGTTGACCAAGAAGCTGGTTCGGCAGAAGATCCTCACCGACAAGGTCCGGATCGACGGCCGCGGGGTCCGTGACATCCGCACCCTGTCCGCTGAGGTCGGCGTGCTCCCCCGGGTACACGGATCGGCGCTCTTCCAGCGCGGCGAGACCCAGATCCTGGGTGTCAGCACGCTGAACATGCTCGGCATGGAGCAGAAGCTCGACACGCTGGCGCCCGAGACCAGCAAGCGCTACATGCACAACTACAACTTCCCGCCCTACTCGACCGGGGAGACCGGCCGAGTCGGCTCGCCCAAGCGGCGGGAGATCGGGCACGGCGCGCTCGCCGAGCGCGCTCTGGTGCCGGTGCTGCCGACCCGGGAGGAGTTCCCGTACGCGATTCGCCAGGTCTCCGAGGCGCTGGGCTCGAACGGCTCCACCTCGATGGGCTCGGTCTGCGCCTCGACACTGGCCCTGCTCAACGCCGGCGTACCGCTGCGCGCGCCGGTGGCCGGCATCGCCATGGGCCTGGTCTCCGACACCGTAGACGGTGAGACCTCCTACGTCGCCCTGACCGACATCCTGGGGGCGGAGGACGCGTTCGGCGACATGGACTTCAAGGTCGCCGGAACCAAGGACTTCATCACCGCACTGCAGCTGGACACCAAGCTGGACGGCGTCCCCGCCTCGGTGCTGGCCGAGGCGCTGACCCAGGCCAAGGACGCGCGTACCACCCTGCTCGAGGTGATGGCGGAGGCGATCGACGGGCCGGACGAGATGAGCCCGTACGCCCCTCGGATCATCACCATGAAGATCCCGGTCGACAAGATCGGCGAGGTGATCGGGCCCAAGGGCAAGGTGATCAACCAGATCCAGGACGACACCGGCGCCGAGATCACCATCGAGGACGACGGCACGATCTACGTCGGCGCGGACTCCGGTGACAAGGCCGAAGCCGCTCGGGCAGTGATCAACGCGATTGCGAACCCCACCATGCCGGAGAAGGGCGAGCGCTACCTGGGCACAGTGGTCAAGATCACCGCGTTCGGCGCGTTCGTCTCCCTGCTGCCGGGCAAGGACGGGTTGCTGCACATCTCCAAGCTCCGCCCGCTCGCCGGCGGTGGCCGGGTCGAGAATGTGGAGGACGTCGTCAGCGTGGGACAGAAGCTCCAGGTCGAGATCTCCGACGTCGACGACCGGGGCAAGCTGTCGCTGGTGCCAGTCGTCGAAGAGCCTGTGGCCGTCTGATCCGTCTCTTTTCCTCGACTTGTCAGGCGTTGCGGGTGCTCTACCACCCTGAGCGCCTGACAAGTCGGCATCAGGAACGGGGATAGGTTGGCCCGGTGAATGTTGCGGTCTTCGGCGCCCGGGGCCGGATGGGTGCCGAGGTCTGCCGGGCGGTGGAAGCGGCCGACGGCCTGACTCTGGTCGCGGCTCTCGATCTCGGCGATGACCGTACGCCGGCCGAGGCCGCCGACGTCGCCGTGGACTTCACCCATCCGGACGCGGTGCTGGACAATCTCGCGTGGTGCGTCGAGCACGGTCTGCACGTCGTGGTCGGTACGACCGGGTTCTCCGACGAGCGGCTGGACCAGGTCCGGGGGTTGCTCGTCGAGCGCCCGGAGGTCGGCGTCCTGGTCGCGGCCAACTTCTCCATCGGTGCCGTACTGATGATGCACTTCGCCACTCAGGCCGCCGCCTTCTACGAGAGCGCGGAGATCGTCGAGCTGCACCATCCGAACAAGGCTGACGCTCCGTCCGGCACGGCGGCCGCCACAGCCCGGCGGATCGCCGCGGCCCGGGCGGCCGCCGGACTGTCGGCCCCGCCGGACGCCACGGTGCAGGCCCTGCCTGGGGCTCGGGGTGCGGAGGTGGACGGCATCCGGGTGCACGGTGTCCGGTTGCGCGGGCTGGTGGCCCATCAGGAGGTGCTGTTCGGCGCGGAGGGGGAGACCCTGACCATTCGACACGACTCTCTGGACCGGGTCTCGTTCATGCCCGGAGTGATCGCCGGTATCCGCGCCGTTGCGTCCCGGCCCGGCCTCACGGTCGGAATCGAGTCGGTGCTCGGGATCGGCTGATGCGACTCCGCGGCTGGCTGATCGCCCTGCTGGTGCTCGGCCTGGTCGCGGGCGGGCTCTACCTCGGGGACCGGTACGCCGAACGAAGGGTGGAACAACAGACCGCGGCCGAGCTGCAAGCCACGCTGGGTACGCCGGACCAGCCGACGGTCGAGATCGTCGAGTCGCCCTTCCTGACCCAGGCCGCGGCCCAGTCGATCGCCCGGATCGAGATGGAGGCACGCCAGGTCGGGGCTTCGACCGAGAACGCGCTGATCCTGGCCCACCTCGACCTGGTGCTGACCGATGTCAGTACCGACGACTGGTTCGCCAGCATGACCGCCGCCCACGGCGAGGGCAACGCGCTCATCGACTGGACCGTGATGCAGACCCTGATCGGCTCCCCGGTGCGCTACCTGGGGGATGGCCGCGTGGAGATCATCAGTACGACGACGATCGTCGGTCGCGACGTCCGGGCGACGATCACCGGCACCCCCCGCCTGGACGTCGACAACCAGACGATCATCCTGGGCGAGCCGACGGTCACGGTAGCCGGGGTCGACCTGCCGAAATTCACGGCTCAGGCGCTGATCCGGGCGGTGCTCAAGATCGTGTCGCTGGAGGACCTGCCCCTCGAGCTCCGGGCGAGCGCGATCACGTCGCAGGACGACGGCATCCGCACCGACGTCGTCGGTGAGAACGTGCCGATTGCGCGCTGAGGCTGACTTTCCCCTTCTGCCCGGAACCTACGTATACGTGGGTTCCGTATGCCTTGCACAGGTTGCAACCCATGCAAGGCATACGGAAACTACGCAAGCGTAGGTTCCGTGCAGTCAGCCGAGGTCGGTGTGGAGCCGCAGTTGCGGGATGCGGACACCGGAGTCCTCCGACCCGAGCTCCCGGGTCGCGCCGTCCGGCGCCCAGCCGGCCGCAGTGAGGAACTCTCGCAGCGCCTCGTCGCGGGAGTTCACCCACCACAACGCCCGCTGGAAGCCGTCGGAACGCAGGGTGTCGGCGCAGGCGTTCAGCAGCCGCGATCCGTGACCCCGGCGCTGAGCGAGGGGGTCGATGACGAACTGGTCGACCTCGCCGCAGACGCCGGGTTCGGCGTCGTCGTCCTGGCCCGGCATGGTGCTGGCAAACCCGACGACGCGGTGCTCACCGACCGCCACCAGGACCCGGTACGCGGCCGTCGGCGGTCTGGTGATGGCGGCATGCCAGGCCTCGGTCATCTCGGCGAGGGTCATCGCGCTGAGCATCATCTCGGCGGTGGCCGCCGGGTACTGGGTGGCCCAGGACCGGCGCTGCAGTTCGGAGATGACGCCGGCTTCGGCCGGCCAGGCGAGTCGGACGGAGTCGACGAGGGGAGGTGCGTCGGTCACCCCGCGATGTTAGCCGCCTCTTCTGCGTGTGGCTTAGATCACATTGTGGGCGCGGTAATGAACTCTCAGGAGCAGCGATGTAGTAGTCGAGCCCGATGCACTAGCTGAACCCCCGAGCAGCCAGTTCATCGGGCTTCTTGCTTTCCGCGTCCGCTAGACCGGACGGGACTCCGATTCAGGGCCCGGCTGGAGATACGGCCCGGCGGTCCGCCACCAGTCGACGAGACCGGCAAGGTCGGTGCCCTCGCTCTCGGTGACGGCCAGGATGCGCAGCCGGTCGTGGGTCCACGCCAAGCCCGAGACGTTCTGGTCGGCGTAACAGCGGAGCCGGCCCGCCACGCGGCCGGGTGCCTCGTCGGTGACGTAGGCGAACTGCTGGCCGGGTTGATCGCAGGAACCCTCGGAGTAGTTCGCTGAGCCGGTCACCTCGGTGAAGGCGGCGGACATGGCGTCCGCGTCGGCGTACTGGAGGTACCAGACATCTGCCGGTGCCTCTGCTCCGGTCGGTTGGCACTGCACGGCGCGAACCAGATCCTTGGCGTACGGGCTGTCCGCAGGGACGGAGAAGGCCTGGCAGGTGTCAGCGATGGCATCCGGGATGCGCCGGGTGAGCTGAGCTGCTCCGCCCGAGGCGCTCGCCGGTCTCGCCCGAGAAGGCGTGGGTCTGGGCTGAGGAGCGGACGCCGTGGCCGCGGGAGGCGCCACGGCCGACGGAGTGTCCGCGCCGCGCAGGTTGTTCAGGAGTACGCCACTGAGCGTGGTTGCGCCGAGCACGGCGAGAGCCAGCGGGACAACCAGCGAGCGGAACCGGCCACGTGTGCGCGGTGGGGGCGGCGATGTCCCTGCCGGCGCCGTCATGGGCGCAGGCGCAGGCGGCGGCTGCGCTGGGGGCGCGGGCAGCGCCGACAGCCGGCTGAAGTGCAGCCGGCGCAGCGAGTCCGGTGGCAGCGGTGGGTTGTCCGAGCTGGGAAGCGGCTCCTCCCAGTAGGTGGGCCGGATGAAATGCGGTCGCGCCAGGCTCTCCGCGTACTCCCATTCCCGGAGGACGTGCGGCGAGCGCATCGAGTTGGAGGACCAGAACAGCTGGAAGACGTCGGCGTCGTCGATCAGCCGCAGCAGCGCCTCGTCCCAATCGGTGCCGGCCCGCAGCCGCGCGAGATCGCGCAGGTAGTCGTCGCCGAGCGCCTGGGCGATCCGCTCGAACTGTCGTACCACCTCGATGTCGCGATGGGAGTAGGAGGCGAAGATCTTGCGGTACGGCCGGGCCTGGTCGGGCGGCGCCACCGGGCCGGGCACCGAGGGCGGTGGGGCCGTAGTGTCCACCCGAAGAGCCAGGTCGACCTCGGCCAGAATGATCATCCCGAGGTAGACCCGGAGCGTTCCGCGGGCGGTCCGGCCGTCGAGCTCGGCATCGGCCCGTAGCCGGAACTCCTCGCGGTGCACGTCCTCCTGCCACCGGAAGACCCGGCGCTCTGGGTTGAACGTCACGCCCGGGATCTCGGGAAGGAACGTGATCTCGCCGTCCTGCGGCACGCCGAACCGGCTGTCCGAACGCGGGTCGTCGTAGTCGGCCAGCCGGGCGCCGAGCAGTTGCTCGGCCTGAAGCTTCACCTGGGCGAGCGGATCCGGCTCGTCGGGCGGCGCGTCCGGCCGGCGCTCGGCCAGGTGGGCGAAGGCCAGCAGGTCGTACCACTCCGCCGGACGGACCGCGCGTGGCCGGTAGACGGTGAACTGGACGTTCTCGTCCAAGGCCCGCTGCGGTTCTTCCGGTGGCGGTGGCGGCGGCGCCGCCAGCCGGTCGACGGCCTGGAAGAGTTCGGCGATGTCGTGCGCGTACGCCTCCTCGCGTACCCGCACCGTCTCGAGGTCACCGAGGTCGGGAGGCGGCGTCGCCTCCAGGAGCACGATCAGCACCGGCAACGCTTGGTCGGCGGCTTCCTCGATCAGGCTGCGCCCGGGGCCGTCCGGGCTGTCGGGCGGGGTCCAGCCCGCGCCGATCACCACCAGCAGCGCGTCGCAGTCCTCCAACGGGTCGTCGTTCGGCTGGTCGGCGGGCTCGGGCGCGCGTACGACCTCGTAGCCCACAGCCAATGCGGCGACGAGACGATCGAGCGCGGCGCCGGCATCGGCGGCCTGATAGCTCAGGCACACCCGGCGGGCGCTGGTCATCGCACCACGATAGGGGAAGCCGGCGGTCGTCCCTCGTGCTCGAACTTGGGTAGCGTTTGCTCTCGTGGCCGCCAGTAGTCTCCAGATCCCACCACCGCTGGCCCAGAACGCGATGCGCATCATCGCACTGGGCGGATTGGGGGATGTGGGCCGCAACATGGCGGCGCTGGAGTTCCGGGGCCGGCTGCTTGCTGATCGACTGCGGCGTCCTGTTCCCGGAAGATGATCACCCTGGCGTTGACCTGATCCTGCCCGGGTTCGATGCCATCGCCGACCGGCTGGACGACGTCGTCGGCCTGGTGCTCACCCATGGTCACGAGGACCACATCGGCGCCGTGCCCTACCTCCTGCGGCAACGGGGCGACATCCCGCTCTACGGGTCGAAGCTGACCCTGGCCCTGGTTGCGGAGAAGTTCCGCGAGCACCGGCTCCGCAATGTCGACCAGCGGCTGGTCGGCGACGGCGACCGGGTCAGCATCGGTGACTTCGACTGCGAGTTCATCGCGGTCAACCACTCGATTCCGGACTCCCTGGCACTTGCCGTCCGGACTCCGGCCGGCACGATCCTGCACACCGGCGACTTCAAGATGGACCAGCTGCCGCTGGACGGCCGGCTCACCGATCTGCGAGCCTTCGCCCGGCTCGGCGAGGCAGGGGTGGACCTGTTCATGGTCGACTCCACCAACGCCGAGGTCCCGGGCTTCGTCACCCCCGAGCGCGACATCAGCCCGGCGCTGGAGCGGGTCTTCGTCCGCAGCCGGTCGCGGGTGATCGTGGCCTGCTTCGCCTCCCATGTGCATCGGGTGCAGCAGGTGCTGGACGCGGCGGTGGCCCACGGCCGCAAGGTGGTCTACGTCGGCCGCTCGATGGTCCGCAACATGAGCGTGGCCCGCGACCTCGGCTACCTCAAAGTGCCGGGCAACACGCTCATCGAGCTCCGCGACCTCGACAACTTCCGGCCGGACGAGGTGGTGATCATCTCCACCGGGTCACAGGGTGAGCCGCTGTCCGCGCTGTCCCGAATGGCCAACCGGGAGCATCCGGTGGTCACTCTCCGCGCCGGGGACACCGTGGTGCTGGCCAGCTCGCTGATCCCGGGCAACGAGAGCGCGGTCTACCGGGTGATCAACGGTCTCAGCCGGCTCGGGGCCCACGTGGTGCACAAGGGCAACGCGCTGGTTCACGTGTCCGGGCATGCCGCGGCCGGGGAGCTGCTGTACGCGTACAACATCGTGCGGCCGCGCAACGTGATGCCGGTGCACGGCGAGGTGCGGCACCTCAACGCCAACGGCGATCTGGCGATCGCGACCGGCGTGCCGCCGGAACGCACGATCATCGCCGAGGACGGCACGGTCGTGGATCTGGCGAACGGTCGCGCGAAGATCGTAGGCAAGGTCGACGCCGGCTACATCTTCGTCGACGGCAGCATGGTGGGGGACATCTCGCAGGTCTCGCTGACTGATCGGCGGATTCTCGGCGAGGAGGGGTTCATCTCGGTGATCGCGGTGGTGAACACCCATGCGGCCAAGATCATCAGTGGCCCCGACATCCACGCCCGCGGGTTCGTCGAGGACGACTCGGTCTTCGACGGCGTCCGGCCGTTGATCATCACGGCCTTGGAAGAGGCGCTGGCCGAGGGGGTGGACGACAGTCACCGCCTGCAGCAGGTGATCCGTCGTCAGATGGGCAAGTGGGTCAACGACACCCACCGCCGACGCCCGATGATCATCCCCGTGGTCATCGAGACCTGAGGGTGGTGGCGACTGCCCGCTCGCAGATGGGAGAAGCTCCAGCAATGGCGAGTTTCCCCGGCCAACCCGGGGCAACACTCAGTCGAGCGTCAGCGGCTGACCTTGCCGGCCTTGATGCAGGAGGTGCAGACGTTCAGCCGCTTGGGCTGACCGGAGACCGCAGCGCGGACCCGCTGGATGTTGGGGTTCCAGCGCCGATTGGTCTTCTTCTTCGACCAGGGCACGTTGTGGCCGAAGCCCGGCCTCTTGCCGCATACGTCGCATACCGCAGCCACTGGAGTTCGCTCCCACTCAACCTTCGGATCTGAATCGCCTGATGCCCGAGAGGGCAACCGCCCTAGAGTACCCGAGCGGCTCGGCTGCGGGCCAATCGAGCGCACCGGCGGATAGGTTGGGCAGCGTGTCAGCTCCGGTCGACGCGCAGACCCCCACTCTCTGGCAGATCTACGACGCCTGGTTGCGCCGGGCCAGCGAGGTCATCACCGACTCAGCGGACGCCCTGAACGCCATGAACGTCTTCCCGGTGTCGGACTCCGACACCGGATCCAACGTCCGGCTGACCCTGGCCGGGATTGCTCAGGCCGTGCCCGATGTGAACCGAGCCAGCCTCGATGCCATCGTCCAGGCGGCCATCCTGTCCGCCCACGGCAACTCCGGCGCGATTCTGGCCGAGATGTTCACCAGCGTCTGCCGGGCCCTGGAGCAGCAGCAGGCACGGTTACACCACGCGCCGCCCGGAGCGGTGGTGGCGGTGCTGCTGCGGACCGTGGCCAACGCGGCGCGCCGCGCGGTGGCCCGCCCGGTCGCCGGCACCATCCTGACGGTCGCCGATGCCGCCGCCGATGCCGCCGAGGACGCCCTGACGAGCGCTGTGGACGACCCGCTGGCGGTCACCGAGGCGGCGCGGCGCGGCGCACACGAAGCCTTGGCGCGTACGCCGGACCAGCTGGCGGTCCTGGCCGAGGCCGGAGTGGTCGATGCGGGCGGTCAGGCGTACACGCTGCTTCTCGACGTTCTGGTCGAGGTCCTCGGCGGCGCGCCGGCCACGCCACTCGCCGCGTCCACCGCAGCCGATCATCCGCGTACGGACGGCAGCCGGGCCAGTCAGGAGTACGAGGTGATGTACGCCCTGCGCGACTCGGCCCCGGACGACCTGGACGCGCTCCGGGAGGAACTGTCAGCCCTCGGCCATAGCGTCGTCATCGTGGGGGATCGGGCGGTGGCACAGGTGCACGTGCACCTTGCGGACGCCGGGGCGGCGGTCGAGGCCGGGCTGGTCAAGGGCCGGCTGAGCCAGATCCGCATCACCGCCCTGCCGCCGGACGCGACGAGCCAGACGAGCCGCACGGTGCTGTCCGTGGTGGCCGGACCGGGTCTGGCCGAGGCGGTGTCGTCGCTCGGCGGCATCCCGGTGCTGGTGCCGGATCGCGCCGAGCTCGTCGGTGTCCTCAGCGCCGCGGCCGAGCAGACCCACGGCGACCTGGTGGTGCTGCCCAACGACATGGAGGCCCTGGAGGTTGCGCGGCACCTGGCGAGCGAGTTGCGCCGGCACGGCCGACGGGTCGCCGTCATCCCGACCGTGGCTCAGATCCAGGGTCTGGCGGCGATGGCCGTCCACGAACCGACCGCGGACTTCGATTCGGTGGTGGTCACCATGAGCAGTGCGGCCGGTCATGCCCGACATGGCGCAGTGACCGTCGCGGAGAGCTCGGCGATGACCATGGCCGGTCGCTGTGAGGCCGGTGACGTCCTCGGTGCGGTCGAGGGCGACTTCACCGAGATCGGGAACGATGCCGGCGAGGTCGCGTGGCGAGTGGTGCAGAGGTTGCTGTCCACCGGCGGCGAGCTGGTGACGGTGATCACCGGCGTCGGCGTCGAACCCCATCTGGTCGAGGGCCTGACCCGCCGGGTGCTGGCCGAGGGGCGTGGGCTGGACGTCGAGGTGGTGGACGGGGGCCAGCCCCGCTACGTGATGCTGCTCGGTGTGGAGTGACGACGCTGCGACTGGCCCCGTCGCCGTGGCGGACCGACACCTTCCGGCGGCTCGGCGAGCGGCTGGAGAAGATCGTCGGCGCGAGGACCGCCAAGCAGTTCGAGCCGTTGCGGATCTGGACCGTCGGCGACCTCATGCGGCACCTGCCGCGGCGCTACTTCTCCGGCACCGAGCTCAGCGACCTGTCCGCACTTCGCGACGGTGAGGAGGTCGCGGTGCTGGCCGAGGTGGTGGAGGCCAAGATCTTCGCGAGCTACGACCGTTCGGCCCGGAAGTCACGGCTGGAGGCGACGATCACCGATCGCCGGGGCTACCTTCGGGTCACCTTCTTCGGTGCCATGCGGCTGATCGACTACTGGCACTCGGTGCTGCAACCCGGAACTCGTGGGATCTTCGCGGGAAAGGTCAACGAGTTCAACCAGAAGCTGCAGCTCGCCCATCCCGACTTCGTCACCCTCGACAAGCACGGCGCGGTCGTCGCCGGAGCCAAGCAGAACGCCGCGCTCGCCCGCGCCTCCGCGCGCCCGTTGATCGGGCTCTATCCGCTGACCGGCAAGCTGCGCACCTGGACGGTGGCAGACTGCGCCTCGCTGGCTCTCGACCACCTCGCCGGAATGGCGGACCCGCTGCCGGAGTGGCTGCGAGCCGAGGTCGGCCTGCTCGACCTCGAGGCCGCGTTCCGGGCTGTGCACCAGCCGGACCGCCTGGCGGACATCGATCGCGGACGTCACCGGCTGCGGTTCGACGAGGCCTTCGCACTCCAGCTGACCATGGCCTACCGGCGGGCCGACGCGGCCTCCCATCGAGCCGTCCCACGACCGCGTACGCCGGGTGGGCTGCTGGACGCCTTCGACGCCCGGCTGCCCTTCACCCTCACCCGCGGTCAGGTGGAGGTCAGCGAGACGATCATGACCGAACTTGCCCAACCCCGGCCGATGCAGCGACTGCTGCAGGGCGAAGTCGGCTCGGGCAAGACCCTGGTGGCGCTGCGGGCCATGCTGGCCGTTGTGGACGCCGGCGGGCAGGCCGCTCTGCTCGCCCCGACCGAGGTCCTGGCCGCGCAGCACTACCAGACCGTGACCCGGCTGCTCGGCGAGCTGGCCGAGGGCGGAACGCTGGGCGCGGCCGAGCACGCGACCGGCATTGCGCTGATCACCGGTTCCCAGAGCGCGGCAGGGCGGCGGGACGCCACGGCCCGGGCCGCTTCGGGGGTAGCCGGCATCGTCGTGGGCACCCACGCCCTGCTCGGCGCTGGGGTGAGCTTCGCCGACCTCGGCCTGGTCGTCGTCGACGAGCAGCATCGGTTTGGCGTCGAGCAGCGAGCCGCACTCGGGGCCAAGGCGACGAGCCGGCCTCACGTGCTGGTGATGACGGCGACCCCCATCCCGCGCTCGGTGGCGATGACGGTGTTCGGTGATCTGGAGACCTCGACGCTGCGTGAGATCCCTGCAGGCCGGGCCGACGTCAGCACGGTGGTCGTGGATGTCCGGCGCCAGCCGGCGTGGGTCGACCGGGCCTGGCGGCGGATCGTCGAGGAGGTCGGGCGCGGCCGGCAGGCCTATGTGGTCTGCGCGCGGATCTCCAGGGCCGAGCCAGACCCGGCGGCCGAGGAAGACCTGGCTCCGACGGTCGCCGTCGAGGACCTGTACGCGGAGCTGCGGGCCGGGCCGCTGGCCGGGCTGCGGGTCGAGATGTTGCACGGTCAGCTGCCGAGTGAGCAGAAGGACGCGGTGATGGCGCGGTTCGTGGCCGGCGACGTCGACGTCCTGGTCTCCACCACGGTGATCGAGGTCGGAGTCGACGTGCCGAATGCGTCGGTGATGGTCATTCGGGACGCCGACCGCTTCGGCATCTCCCAGCTGCATCAGCTACGGGGCCGGATCGGTCGTGGCGCTCATCCGGGGGTATGCCTGCTGCTGACCTCGGCAGAACCCGCAAGCCCGACTCGCCAGCGGCTGGACGCGGTCGCCGCGACCCGGGACGGGTTCGCCCTCGCCGAGATCGACCTGGAGCAGCGGCGCGAGGGTGACGTGCTCGGCGCGAGCCAGTCCGGTGTGCACTCCAGCCTGAAGCTGCTCCGGGTGCTCGCCGACGCCGATCTGATCGCCCAGGCCCGTGAGCTGGCCGAGCGGTGCATCGCCGCCGATCCCGAGCTCGACGACCCGGCACTGGCCGACATCGTGACCGACATGGAGATGGAGGCGGCCGGGGACTGGTTGGAGCGCACGTGACCCGGATCGTCGCCGGGTCCCGTGGCGGACGGCGGATCGCGGTGCCGCGCGGGACCGGGACCCGGCCCACCACCGACCGGGTCCGGGAGGCGCTGTTCTCCGCCGTCGCCGCCTGGGCCGGCACCGCCGATCGGCTCGCTGACGAGTCACTACGGGGCTTGTCCTTCTGCGACCTGTACGCGGGGTCCGGGGCGGTCGGGCTGGAGGCGGCGAGTCGGGGAGCTGACCCGGTGCTGCTGGTCGAGTCGGATCACGGTGCCGCCCAGCTGATCCGGCGTAACGCGGCCGACCTGGGCCTGGAGGTCGAGGTTGCCGTGGCTCGGGTCGAGCAACGGCTGCGCCAGCCGCCGGCCGTGGCGTACGACGTGGTTTTCGCCGACCCGCCGTACGAGCTGGCTGCGGAGACTCTCGACACTCTGCTCCGGGCCTGCGTCGAGCAGCGGTGGGTCGGCCCGGACGGACTGCTGATCATCGAGCGGTCGCGGCGTACGCCGGATCCGGTTTGGCCGAGTTCGGTGGCGGACGCCTGGACGCGCCCCTACGGTGAGACCACGCTCCACTTCGGATCGCTTAGCTGAGAGGTGCCTCGACCGTGACCCGTGCCGTGTGCCCCGGTTCCTTCGACCCGGTCACTCATGGTCATCTCGATGTGATCGGGCGCACCGCCGCCTTGGTCGAGTACGTCGTGGTGGCGGTCGGTGGCAACCTCCGAAAGACCGGGCTGTTCACGATCGAGGAGCGCTTGGCGATGCTGCGGACGGAGTGTGCGCAGTGGCCGAATGTCGAGGTCACCAGGTTCACCGGGCTCCTGGTGGACTTCTGCACCGAGCACGAGATTGATGTGATCAGCAAGGGCGTACGCGCGGCCGACTTCGCGTACGAGGTGCAGATGGCGCAGATGAACCGGAGCCTCACCGGGGTTGACACCCTGCTACTGCCGACGGCTCCGCAGTGGGCGTTCGTCTCCTCGTCGCTGGTTCGGGAGGTGGCCAGTCTCGGCGGGGACGTGACGCCGTTCCTGCCGGCCGCCGTCGCCGAGCAGACCCTGGCCCGGGTTGCCGCAGCGCTTCAGGACAATGCTTGATGCCGACAGAATCTGTGAGAGATTGACTCTGAAACGCTGACGTTGCACAACCTCGGGGGAGAGGGACTAGGCGATGGCTGAACGGCAGACCGCCGAGGAGAAGCTGGCTCAGCTGCGCGACCTCATCCTCAACGCGCGGGCCATGCCGATGTCTGCCTCGTGCGTGATCAACCGCGGCGACGTGCTTGCCGCCATCGACGACGTCATCGAGAACCTGCCGGACGAGATCGCGGATGCGCAGTACGTCATCGACCGGTCCCAGGCCAGGATCGCCGAGGGCGAGGCCGAGGCCGGGCGGATCCTCGCCGAGGCCCGCGAGCACGCAGCGATGCTGGCTCAGCACAGCGAGGTCGTCCGCGTGGCCGAGCAGCAGGCCGAGCAGATGCGCGCCGAGGCCGAGGAGGACGTGGCCGCGCTGCGCCGGGAGACCGACGAGTTCATCGACTCTCGGATGGCCAGCTTCGAGTCAGTGCTGCACAAGACCGCGAGCCAGGTGAAGACCGCGCGGGTTCGACTGGCCGAGCGCAGCGGATTGGACGACTCCGTATCCCCTCAGGTCGACGCCCGCGCCTACTCCGAGTAACGCTCGCCGCCAGCAGCTCCCCCTCTTCACCTCCGTATCGCCCTCTTCGCAGATTCGGACGCTGCGTCTGTTCTTCGCGCTGTACGCCGGAAGTAACCGGAGCGCAGCGCGAAGAACGGACGCAGCGTCCGATTCCGCGGAGGGTGACGAAGGGGAGGGTGACCAAGGGGAGGGTGGCGAGGGGAGGGGGACGAGCGAGGAGTGGTGGAAGCGAGGGGGCAGGGGAGGCTCGCGCGACTTTGGTGTGCGAGGCTACTGGCCGGTAAGGTAATAGGTCGGTCACGACGACGTTTGGGCCGCTCGGCTTGGAGGGACTGCGATGAGTTCGCCGCATCGCCCGCTGGACCCGCGTTCGGGGCTGGTCATCGACACCCATGATCTGGGCCGTCGAGCGGGCGCGATGGCAGAGATTCGGAGCACCGTCGAGGCCCCGGCGGCTCTGGGCATCGACGTGATCGGAGTGCCACCCGGGTCACCGGTCGAGCTGGATCTTCGGCTCGAGTCGGTGATCGAGGGAGTGCTGGTCACCGGAAGCGCTGTGGTCCAGCTACGCGGAGAGTGCGTGCGGTGCCTGGTCGAGATCTCCGACACCTTGGAGGTCGACATCCAGGAGCTGTTCGTCTATCCCGAGAGCGACGCGACGGAGGAGGAGGCCAGCCGGCTGGAGGGCGACCTGATCGACCTCGAGCCGCTGCTCCGCGACGACGTGGTGCTCGATCTGCCGTTCCAGCCGGTGTGCCGGGAGGATTGTGCGGGGCTGTGTGTCGAGTGCGGCGCCAACCTGAACGATCATCCGGACCACACTCACGGCGACGTGGCCGATCCCCGCTGGGACGCGCTGCGCAGCCTTGAGGGGCTTCGCGGCGAAACCTACGATGTCATGAGCAAGAACCAAGGGTAGAGACAACATTCGGAAATGCCCCTTCCGAAGCAGCAAGGAGAGTAATTGTGGCCGTTCCCAAGCGCCGGGTGTCGCGAAGCAACACGCGGCATCGCCGTTCGGCATGGAAGGCGTCAGTGCCGACGCTGGTGACGTGTGCCAACCCGGCCTGCCGGGCCAAGCACCTGCCGCACGTGGCTTGCCCGTCCTGTGGTCAGTACGGGCCACGGTCGGCCCGCCGACAGGTCATCACGTCCTGATCGGGTCCGAACCGGTCGCCGTCCGGCTGCCTGCCGGCGATCTGCTCACCGAACTCGGGATGAGTGTCGACCCCGAGTTGCTGGACCGCGCGCTCACCCACCGCTCCTACGCTTACGAGCAGGGTGGCCTGCCGACCAACGAGCGCCTCGAGTTCCTCGGTGACGCCGTCCTCGGACTGGTGGTCACCGAGCATCTGTTCGTCTCCTACCCCGACCTGTCCGAGGGACAGCTCGCCAAGCTCCGCGCCGCAGTGGTCAACTCGCGCGCCCTCGCCGATATCGCCCGCGACCTCGACCTCGGTGCGGTGATCCACCTCGGCCGCGGCGAGGAGAGCACGGGCGGCCGGGACAAGTCCTCGATCCTGGCCGACACCATGGAGGCCGTGATCGGCGCGGTGTTCCTGCAGCACGGCATCGAGGCGGCCCGAGGTTTTGTGCACCACCTGTTCGACGGCCTGATGGCCGATGTCGCGACGCGGGGGGCCGGTCTGGACTGGAAGACCAGTCTGCAGGAGATCGCCTCGGTCGCCGGGTTCGGTGTGCCGTACTACGAGGTGGCCGAAGCTGGCCCCGACCACGCCAAGACGTTCCAGGCGATGGTGCACATCGACGAGAACCGCTACGGCCCCGGCGCCGGCCGGAACAAGAAGGAAGCCGAGCAGAATGCTGCGGCGATCGCCTTCGCCGCGTTGAAGGGCGCGCGCGGCGCAGGCCCGGCACGTGCCTGAACTGCCTGAGGTCGAGGTCGTACGCCGCGGTCTGGCCACCGGCATCACCGGGCGAACGGTGCTCGACGTCGCCGTCCTCCATCCGCGCCCGGTACGCCGCCACCTGCCCGGCGGCGACGACTTCGCCCGGCAGCTGGTGGGGAGGACCTTCGCCGAGCCGAAGCGGCGCGGCAAGTATCTCTGGCTGCCGTTCACCGACGGCGATGCGGTACTGGCCCATCTCGGGATGAGCGGTCAGTTCCGGCTCGACGACGATGCGGCGCCGCTGGCGCCCAACACCCGGGTCGTGATCACGTTCAGCGACGGCGAGCCCGGCCTCAGGTTCGTGGACCAGCGGATGTTCGGCGGGCTCTCGTTGTCGCCCGGCGGCGCTGAGCTGCCGGCGGAGGTCGCGCATATCGGCCGTGACCCGTTCGACCCCGAATTCGACCTGGCGGCCACGGTGCGACGGCTGCGGGCCAAACGGTCCCAGATCAAGCGCGCGCTGCTCGATCAGAACCTGATCTCCGGCATCGGCAACATCTACGCCGACGAAGCGTTGTGGCAGGCGCGGATGCACTACGCCCAGCCGACTGCGACTCTGTCGAGGGCCCGCGCGAGCCAGGTGATCGTGGCCGCCACCGAGGTGATGCGCGGCGCACTCGGCCAGGGCGGCACGTCGTTCGACGCGCTCTACGTCAACGTCAACGGCAGCAGCGGCTACTTCGACCGCTCGCTGGCCGCGTACGGCCGGGAGGGGGAACCGTGCCCGCGGTGCGGCGCACCGATCCGGCGCGAGCCGTTCATGAATCGCTCCTCATTCCGCTGCCCGCGCTGCCAACGCGCGCCGCGGCGGGTTGGGTAGGGTCGGGCCACTGTGGATCGTCTGAAGCACTACGTGTTCGTCCGGCACGGCCACAACTGGGTACTGCTGTTCCGGTTTGCCGTGGTGGGGTTCTCCGGGGTCTTCGTCAACCTGCTGGTCGCGATTATCTGCAAGAAGCTCGGACCGGACCCGGAGAGCATCTTTCTCGGACTGCCGCTGACCGACTTCAACGTCCGCTGGTACCACGTCTACTCCACGATCGCCTTCCTGGTCGCCAACCTGTGGAACTTCCAGCTCAACCGGCTATGGACCTTCCGCAGTGCCCAGCACTCGAGCTGGCTGCGCGAGTACCTCCCGTTCCTGACGGTCGGCGTGCTCGCCCACTTCATCGGCCTCGGCATCCTGACCCTGCTGATGCATCCGGACTCGGTGTTCTCGTTGCCGCCGGAGATCTTCGACAACTCCACCGGCTTCCGCACCCGGTTCTACTGGGCGCAGCTGATCACGATCGCGATCGTCACCCCTATCTCGTTCGTGCTCAACAAGATCTGGACCTTCTCGGCGGTTCGCGGCCGCGACTCCGTGGCGGGTTCCAGGATCGGCAGCCTGACCCGCCGGTGATCGGCATGGGGGGACGACCCCCCTTGAATCCCCCGCGCCGCGCCAATGACACACGGGCGCGCGGCGAATGATCAGCAAGGGGGACGACCCCCTTGGATCCCCCGCGCCGCGCCAATGACACACGGGCGCGCGGCGAACGTCCGAGGATCCGCTTCCCGGCTCGGTTAGAGTGATCGAGCCTTCCCGGCGCGACCACCGAAAGGTCAGAGAAGCTTGTACCTGAAGAGCTTGACTCTGCGCGGGTTCAAGTCGTTCGCGTCGGCTACCACCCTCACCTTCGAACCGGGCGTGACCTGCGTGGTCGGACCCAACGGGTCCGGCAAGTCGAACGTCGTCGACGCGCTCAGCTGGGTGATGGGCGAGCAGGGCGCCAAGAGCCTGCGCGGCGGGAAGATGGAGGACGTCATCTTCGCCGGCACCTCCGGCCGCCCCCCGCTGGGGCGAGCCGAGGTGGTGCTCACGATCGACAACAGCGACGGTGCGTTGCCGATCGACTACACCGAGGTGACCATCTCGCGGACCATGTTCCGCAACGGCGGGTCGGAGTACGCGATCAACGGCAACGCCGCTCGGCTGCTGGACGTGCAGGATCTGCTCTCCGACTCCGGCATCGGCCGGGAGATGCACGTCATCGTCGGGCAGGGTCAGCTCGACACCATCCTGCAGGCGACCCCCGAGTCCCGGCGCGGCTTCATCGAGGAGGCCGCTGGCGTTCTCAAGCACCGCAAGCGCAAGGAGAAGGCGCTGCGGAAGCTGGAGGCGTGCGAGGGCAACCTCAACCGGCTGTCGGACCTGATCAACGAGATCCGCCGGCAGCTGAAGCCGTTGGGCCGGCAGGCCGAGGTCGCCCGCCGGGCCGCCGTGATCCAGGCGGAGCTGCGCGACGCCAAGGCCAGGCTGATGGCCGACGACCTGGTTCAGGCCAGCATGGCCCTGGAGTCGGACCTGGCCGATGAGCAGTCGATGACCGAACGGCGGCTCGCGCTGGAGAAGGCGCTCGAGCAGGCCCGGCAGGCCGAGATCGACGCCGAGGAGGCTGTCCGCGGCAGCGTGCCGGCCCTGTCCGCCGCCCAGGAGACCTGGTATTCGCTGGCCGCGCTGCGGGAGCGGGTGGCCACCACGGTCTCCATCGCCCGGGAGCGGATGCGACACGCGGAGAACCTGCCCGGGGCCAGCCGGACGGGCCGGGACCCCGAGGAACTGGAGTGGGAAGCCGAGCGGGTGGCCGCCGAGGAGCAGGAGCTGGCGGCCGAGGTCACGGCCCGAGCCGAGGCGCTGGCCGAGGCCACGGCGTACGCCGAGCAGGCCGAGACGGCCTACCGCGCCGAGGAGTCTCGGCTCGCGGCGCTGCTCCGCGCCGCTGCGGACCGCCGCGAGGGCCTGGCCCGGCTGACGGGGCAGGTGAACACGCTGCGCAGCCGAGCCGAGGCGGGGGCGGCCGAGATCGGACGGCTGACCGCGGCCAGCGCGCACGCGGCGGAGCGCGCCGAGCAGGCGTCGCGGTCCTTCACCGCACTGGAGACCAAGGTCGCCGGCCTGGACGCCGGCGAGCTCGGCCTCGACGCCGAGCACGAAGCGGCGGTGGCCGTGCTCGATGCCGTGACCCGGCGGTTGGCCGAGTTGCGTCGCGAGGAGCTGGCTGCGGCGCAGGAGCGCGCCGGACTGGCCGCGCGGGTCGAGGCACTGCACGTCGGGCTCAACCGCAAGGACGCCTCGACGGCACTGCTGGCCGCGACCGACCAGGTCGACGGGCTGCTCGGCTCGGTGGCCGCACTGGTCAGCGTGGAGGCCTCGTACGAGACGGCGATCTCCGCCGCCTTCGGCGCCGCGGCCGACGCGGTGGCGGTCGCCGGCCTGGATGCGGCGCTGGGCGCCTTCGACCACCTCAAGACGGCTGACCTCGGTCGGGCAGGCCTCTTGCTCGGCGGGGCCGTACCGAGTGAGCGCGTCGCCGACTGGCCGGCGCTGCCGGACGGCGCGCGTTATGCCGTCGAGGTGGTCCGGGTTCCTGATGAGCTGTCCGGCGCCGTTCAACGGGTGCTTCGCAAGGTCGCGGTCGTGGCCGACCTGCCGGCGGCCCAGAGTCTGGTCGCCGTTCTGCCCGACCTCGTCGCTGTGACCAGGGACGGCGACGTGCTGAGCGACCACTTCGCCGCCGGCGGCTCGTCGACCCAGCCCAGTCTGATCGAGGTCCAAGCGGCGATCGACGATGCCGAGCAGCGGCTGAGCGAGGCCAGCCACGTCTGCGACCGACTCCGCTTCGCGCAGAGTCAGCTCGAGGCGGAGCAGCGGGTCGCCGGCGAGGCGGTCGAGATCACCCTGTCCCGATTGCACGAGTCCGACGCCGCGCTGGCCGCCCTGGCCGAGCAGCTCGGACAGCTCAGCTCAACCACCCGCGCTGCGCAAGGTGAAGCGGACCGGCTGCTGGACGCCATCGCCGAGGCCGAGAAGGCCCGGGATCAGGACGTGGCGGGGCTCGCCGACCTGGAACACCGGTTGGACCTGGCTGAGACCGCCGAGGAGGCCGATCCCGACCCGACGGAGCGGGACCGGCTGGCCGAGCAGGCCCGGCTCGCCCGCGGCGCCGAGATGGAGGCGCGGCTGGCGCTGCGCACGGTCGAGGAGCGCGACCGGGCGCTGGCCGGCCGGGCCGACGCACTGCGCAAGGCCGCGGAGGCCGAGCGGCAGGCTCGGGCCCGGGAACTGGCCCGGCAGGCCCGGCTGGCCCGCGAGGCGCGTACCGCCTCGGCGGTGCACGCGGCGGGCGGGTACCTGGTTCAGCTGATCGAGCGGTCCCTGGCCGGGGCCGCCGTCGAGCGCAGCCGGGCTGACGCGGCCCGGACCGCCGCCGAGGCTGACCTGACTGCGGCTCGGGCAGCGGTCCGCTCACTGACGTCTGACTTCGAAACCCACCTGGATGCGGCCCATCGGGACGAGATGGCCAGGGCCGAGCAGCGGATGCGGATCGAGGCACTGTCGGAGAAGGCGATGGCTGAGCTCGGGCTGGAGGCCGAGACCCTGATGCGCGAGTACGGCCCGGACCGTCCGGTGCCGGTGCTCGGTACCGGAGCGGAGGACGAGCCGGCGGAACCGGTGCCGTACGTCCGGGACCAGCAGCAGCGCCGGCTGCGGACCGCTGCGAGTGACCTCGCGGTGCTGGGCCGGGTCAACCCGCTGGCGCTGGAGGAGTTCGACGCGATGGAGGAGCGGCACCAGTTCCTCTCCACCCAGCTCGAGGACCTGCGCAAGACCCGGGCCGACCTGCTGGACATCATCGACGAGGTGGACCAGCGGGTCCAGCAGGTCTTCGCCGAGGCGTACGCGGACGTCGAGCGGGCATTCGAGCGCACGTTCGCCCGGCTCTTCCCCGGCGGCGAGGGCCGGCTGATTCTCACCGAGCCGGGCAGCTGGCTGACCACCGGTGTCGATGTCGAGGCGCGGCCGCCCGGCAAGAAGATCAAGCGGCTCTCGTTGCTCTCCGGCGGTGAGCGCTCGCTGGTCGCAGTCGCTTTCCTGGTGTCGCTGTTCATCGCCCGGCCCAGCCCGTTCTACATCCTCGACGAGGTGGAGGCGGCGCTGGACGACGTCAACCTCGGCCGGCTGCTGGAGATCTACAACGAGCTGCGGGAGAGCAGCCAGCTGCTGGTGATCACCCACCAGAAGCGGACGATGGAGATCGCCGATGCGTTGTACGGGGTGACGATGCGCGGCGACGGCGTGACGACCGTGATCTCGCAGAGACTTCGGGAGACTGAATCGGTCGCATAGCAAGCGATTGTGATCGAACCGCAAGCACCGCAGGACCGCCTTCTCCCGATCTTGGCGCCAACGTCCTGGCACCATCAGTTCATGATGGCTATCGTCCTCGCCATGATCGTGGTGCTGGCCATTGCTGCCAGCATCACCGTTGTGGTGCTGGTCGGGATGAAGGGTCGGTACTGGCGCTGGCCCCCGAACGTCATCCGCTGGGCGAAGCAGGCCGCGCAGCTGCTCAACAACGAGGCGTCGGGCGTTTCCCGATAGGCGCCGCGGTCGGGACAACGAGCGGTCGTACCCGGCCTCTAGGATGAGCCGGTGGATCCGGTAACCCTGTGGCTGATCGCCGGCGGTGTTCTTCTGCTGGCCCTCGTGGCCGTCGGCCTGGTTGCCGTCAACCGGCGTCGTGCGCTGGGCTCGCGACAGCGGCTCGAGATCCCGAACCAGCCGGTCGGGGAAGGTCGGGCCGAGCCGGCCCAGGACGCTGGTGACAGTCCCACCACTTTCCGCGATGCGGCTGAGGCCTCGCCGGTGCTGGAGCTCGAGCCTGACGTGGTGGTCGAGCCGGAGCTGCTGGACCTGGAGCGGCCGGAGGCGCCCGAGAGCCGGCTGGCTCGGCTGCGGCGCCGGCTGGCCGGCTCGGACAACGCGTTGAGCCGTGGCCTGCTGATGCTGATCAGCCGGGACCGCATCGACGAGCGCACCTGGGACGACTTCGAAGAGGTCCTGATCACCTCCGACCTGGGTGTCGCGCCGACAACGGAGCTGGTCGAGTCGCTGCGCAGCAAGCTCCGGGTGGAAGGCGTGTCGGACCCCGCCGCGGCCCGCGCGGTGCTGCGGGCGGAGTTGATCAAGCTGGTCGACCCGTCGCTGGATCGCCGCCTGAACGCGGACCGCACCGACGTTCCGGCCGTCGTCCTGGTCGTCGGGGTCAACGGCACCGGCAAGACCACGACCGTGGGCAAGCTGGCTCGGGTACTGGTGGCCGAGGACAAAGACGTCCTGCTGGGTGCCGCGGACACCTTCCGCGCCGCGGCCGCCGACCAGCTGGAGACCTGGGGCGGTCGGGTGGGAGTGCCGACCGTACGCGGGGCCGAGGGAGCCGATCCGGCGAGCGTCGCGTACGAGGCGGTCCGGGCGGGCATCGAGCAGGAGGTCGACGTCGTGCTGGTCGACACTGCGGGCCGACTGCACACCAAGACCGGATTGATGGACGAGCTCGGCAAGGTCAAACGGGTGATCGAGCGCCAGGCGCCGGTGGGGGAGGTTTTGCTGGTGCTGGACGCGACCACCGGTCAGAACGGGCTGACCCAGGCGCGGATCTTCGCCGAGGTGGTCGATGTCACCGGGATCGTGCTGACCAAGCTCGACGGCTCGGCCAAGGGCGGCATCGTGGTGCAGGTCCAGCGCGAGCTCGGCGTACCGGTCAAGCTGGTCGGTCTCGGTGAGGGTCCGGACGACCTGGCTCCGTTCGACGCAGAGGTGTTCGTCGATGCCTTGCTCGAGCCGGCCCAGTGATCAGGAAAGGGGACGCCCCCGCCCCGAGCCGATAACATGCGGGCGCGCGGCAGGAGAGGAAGTGTGATGGAGGAGCGGGTACTCGGTCGGACGGAGCGACCGGTCTCAGTGGTCGGGCTCGGCACCTGGCAGATCGGCGGCAGCTGGGGCGAGGTTCCCGAGTCCGACGCACTGTCGGTCCTGGCGGCCGCGGTCGAGGCGGGCGTGACGTTCTTCGACACCGCCGACGTGTACGGCGACGGCCGCAGCGAGCAGCTGATCGGCCGGTTCCTGGCCGAGAACGCGGACCTGGTGCTCACGGTGGCGACGAAGATGGGTCGGCGGGTCGAGCAGTCGCCGGAGAACTACTCGCTGGAGAACTTCCGGACCTGGCTCGATCGTTCCCGCCTCAACCTCGCCGTCGACCAGATCGACCTGGTTCAGCTGCACTGTCCACCGACCGCCGTCTTCTCCCGCGACGAGACCTACGACGCCTTGGACACGCTGGTCAGCGAGGGCGTGATCGCCGCGTACGGGGTCAGCGTGGAGACCTGCGACGAGGCGCTGACCGCCATCTCCCGACGCGGCACGGCAACCGTGCAGATCATCCTGAACGCCTTCCGGCGCAAGCCGCTGGACGACGTCCTGCCCGCGGCGAAGGCCGCCGGCGTCGGCATCATCGCCCGGGTCCCGCTGGCCAGCGGGCTGCTCAGCGGGCGCTACACGGCCGACACGACGTTCGCCGAGAACGACCACCGGTCCTACAACCGCCACGGCGAGTCCTTCGATGTCGGCGAGACCTTCTCCGGCGTCGACTACGAGACCGGCGTGCAGGCTGCCCAGGAGTTCAGTCGGCTGGTCGCCGAGCACCTCGGTGACGTGCCGCCCGCGATCGCCGCCCTCGCCTGGGTCGTCCAGCAACCGGGCGTCACGAGCGTCATCCCTGGAGCCCGCTCGCCCGAGCAGGCGCGAGCGAACGCCTCGGCCGGATCCCTGCCGACCCTGCCGGAAGACTTCCTCGACGCGGTGGCCGACCTCTATGACCGCCACTTCCGCGCGGCCATCCATCCCCGCTGGTAACCAGCACCCCCTCCGCCGCGCTGCCACACCCGTCGCAGGTTTCCCATGCAACATGGGGAACTCGCACTCTCCATAGGAAGTTTCCTGTGGAATCGGCTGGTTTCCCATGCAACATGGGAAACCTGTGACCGCTGAGTGAGCTCAGACGCCGGCCTTGCGGGCCCGGTACGCCGCCGCCTTCGCCCGGTCGCCGCAGCCCGACATCCCGCACCAGCGGCGACGATGACCGCGCGAGGTATCCAGGAACGGATGAGTGCAGGCCTCGTCGGCACACCACTTCAGCTGAGCGTCCTCGTTCCGCTCGAACAGGGCGATCACCGCCCGGGCGACCACGGACAACCCGGCCCGCAGGTTGCCACTGCGGGTGACCTCACCGGTGGCGGTCAGCGACAGGACGGGCGGCGGCGAGGACGCCGCGCGGTTGATCACCGTGCGCTCCGCGTCGGTCAGCCGCGGCGGACGACCGTCGATCTCCCGGGCGATCACCTCGAACAGCACCTCGCGCAGCGCGATCGACTGTTCCAGATCGGCCGCTGAGACCTCGGGCGGATCGTCGAGAACCCCGGCCACGACCAGCCACACCCCGAGGTCGGCCGGCTCGCGCAGGTGCTCGACCCGGGTCCCGAACCGCTCATTCAAGGTTCCGACGAAGTCCAGCGCCAGGTTGCCACCGCGAAATACCACGTCCACGTCACCACCTTGACAGGTGACGCACCCATACGCAACGGTCGAAAGTGTGCGTCACCGGTCAGAACGGTGACGAGCCGAGTGACAAAGGAGCAGCAGCCGTGCCACCCCTCGTCCGGTATCTCGCCTCCGCGGTTCTGGCCCGTAGTGCTGACGCCGGCGCCGGCATCGGGCTGCTCCTGCTCTGCTTCGAGGTCCGCCGGTTCGAGCAGCCAGCGCTGGTCGGTGGCCTGCTCGCCGCGGCTCTCACCGTGCCGCACCTCGCCGGGCCGGTACTGGCGGCGCGGCTCGACCGGTCGGCCGACGGCCGTCGCCTGATCGCCGCCGCGATGGTCGTCTTCGGAGGTCTGATCGCGCTGGCCGCCTCGGTCCTGGGCCACTGGCCGCTGGGGATCGTCGTTCTTGTCGTGGCGATGGCTGGAGTGTGCGGCCCGATGCTCGCGGCCGGCCTGGGCAGCCGGCTGGCGCTGCTGGTCGGGTCCGACGAACGGCGCCAACGGCGCGCCGAAGGCTGGGACGCCGTGTCCTACGGCGTGGGCGGCTCACTCGGGCCGGCGGTGGTCGCGGCCATCGCCGCCGCAGCCTCGCCCCGGCTGGCCTTGCTCGCGCTGGCGATGACCGTCGGCATAGCGGCCGTGCTCATCCTGTCGTTGCCGCCGCTCGGCTCGGCTGGGCAGGGGTCCGGTCCGGTCTTGTCAACGAGCGCGGTCCTCCGACTTCTCGTCACGCTCGGTCCGCTACGCCGGGTCACCTACGCGACGGCGGCGACCGCCTTGGTACTCGGGGGCCTGACCGTCGTCTCGGTCGAGCTTGCGCCGCGCCTCGGTCTGGATCCAGCGGCCGGGGCGACCCTCGCCACGGCGTTCGGCTTGGGCAACCTGGCCGGCTCGCTGCTGGTCACAGCTCGCCCGTTGCGTGGCGATCCCGAGGTGCTGACGACGCGCTGGGTCGCGGTGATAGCGCTGGCCTTGGTCGGCTGTGCACTGGTGCCGACATTTCCGCTGGCGTTGCTGGCGTTCTTCGCCGTCGGTGTCGCCAATGCACCGTTCTTCGTCGCCACCTTGGCAGCGCGCTCGGCGTACGCTCCGGAGTCTGGACGAGCGCGGATCTTCGTCGGCGTGGCCGCGCTGAAGATCGCCGTCGGCTCGGCCGGAACGGCCCTGGCCGGCGTCCTCAGCGGTCTCGACCCCAGGCTGGTCCTCCTCGGTGGTGCGGCCCTGGTCGCGGCAACGGCTGCGGTGACCATGGCGGAGCGTCGGGTGGCTCCGGCTGCCGGGTGAAGAATGCTCACATGACGCGCCTGCCCAGCCCGCACGATGCGACGACCGACACCGGCGCGAGGTTCTGCAGCTATCTCGACTACTACCGGCACGTCGTGACGGAGAAGGTCGGTACGTTGCCGGTCGAGGAGCAGCGGACCAGTCGGCTACCGACCGGATGGACGCCGCTCGAGCTGATGAAGCATCTGGTCTTCATGGAGCGGCGCTGGTTGCACTGGGGGTTCTTGGGCGAGCCACTGAGCACGCCGTGGGGCGACGAGGACGCGGACGGCCACTGGTCGGTTGCCGATGACGAGACGGTCGACAGCCTGGCCATGGCGCTGCACGCGGGTGGGATCCTGACTCGCGAGATCGTGGCGACCTCCTCGTTGTCCGACGTCGCCGCGACCGGCGGCCGGTTCGAGTCCGATCCACCGACGCTGGAGGGGATCCTCTTTCACGTGTTCCAGGAGTACGCCCGACACGCCGGGCACCTGGACATCGCTCGCGAGCTCGCCGACGGTCATACAGGGGAGTGAGAGGTCGCTTCGGCCAGAGGGCGGCCGGGTCAGGCCGCCTCGTCGGCGAGTCCGAGCGCCTGCCGCAGGGCAGCCCGCATCACGCCCGGGTCGGGATCGACGCCGGTCCAGAGCCGGATCGCGACCACTCCCTGCTGTACCAGCATGCCCAGGCCGTCCAGCACGACACATCCACGCTCGGCGGCATCGCGCAGCAGCGCCGTACGCGGCGGATTGGGGATGACGTCGGCGACCACCGCACCGGCCGGCAACGTGTCCGGGTCGAGGTTCAGCCGCGCCTCGGCATCGGCCAGTCCGATCGAGGTGCTGTTGACCACCACCGAGACGTCCGCCGGCACTCGCACCCGGTGGTCCCAGACCAGCAGCTCGGCGTCGGCCGGGGTTCGGGACCGGATCAGCGCGACCAGGTCCTGCCCGCGTACCGGGTCGCGGTTGATCACCGTGATCCGCGCAGCGCCGGCCAGCGCGGTCTCCACGGCGATCGCCCGGCCCGCGCCGCCGGCGCCGAACAGGACCACCGAGCGGCCGGCCGGGTCGACCACCGTCCGGAGCGCGGCCAGGAAGCCCTGACCGTCGGTGTTCTCCCCGACCAGAACGCCGTCGTGGTGAACGACACAGTTCACGGCCCCGATGATCTCCGCCGAAGCGGCCAGGCGGTCGAGGTGGGGGAGGACCGCCACCTTGTGCGGGAGCGAGCAGTTGAAACCGGCCCACCCCATGGCCACCGCCCCCCGCACGGCATCGCCCAGCCGGTCCGGTGTCACGTCGCAGTTGAGATAGCGGGCATCGAGCCCGGCGTGGCGGTAGGCCGCCTCCATCATCGCAACGGTCGGGTTGTCGCCCGCCGGGGTGGAGAACGAGCCGGTCAGGGTGCTCAGGAAGACGCCGGTCCGCTCCACCCGGCTCAATCTAGACCTGGCGCGCGGCTCCCGAGGAAGCACTGGACAGGCCGTGGTTGACCGCCTCCAGCAGAGCGGCGTTGAAGGCCGGCAGGTCATCCGGCTTGCGGCTGGTGATCAGGTTGCCGTCGACCACGACCGGCTCGTCAACCCAGGTACCGCCCGCGTTGCGGACATCGGTCTGCACGCTGGGCCAAGAGGTGAGCCGACGGCCGCTGAGCACGCCGGCCTCGACGAGAGTCCATGCGGCGTGGCAGATCGCGGCGACCGGCTTGCCCGACTCGACGAACCGGCGGATCAGGCTGACGGCGTCCTGGTCCATCCGCAGCGCGTCGGGGTTGGCCACGCCGCCCGGCAGCACCAAGGCGTCGTAGTCGTCGATATCGGCGTCGGCGACCGTCACGTCGACCGGCCGGGTGTCAGCTTTGTCGAGGTGTTCGAACAGCTGGACCTTGCCCTGCTCCGGGCTGATCAGCACGGCCTGGTGTCCGGCGTCGGTCACCGCGTCCCACGGCTCGACGAGCTCAGCGCGTTCGATGCCTTCGGCAGCGGTCAGGAAAGCGATCTTCTTCGAGTCGGCCATGTCGTCAACCTAGCGCTTACGTTGTAAACGCTTGCCGAGGCTCACCACATCCGGCTCGGCGGCGTAGTAGCCGAAGGGCTCTATGTCGACATAGCCATTGGCCCGGTAGAAGGCGATCGCCGCCGCCTGCGGGCGTCCGGTCTCCAGCACGATCCAGTCGGCACCGGCAGCGCGCGCGTCCGCCTCGAGTGCCTCGAGCAGGGCACGGGCGTGGCCATGCCCGCGGACGTCGGGCCGGGTGAACATCCGCTTGATCTCGGCCGCCCGCTGAGCACCGGTGGCGGTGGCGTACGGCGAGATGCGCCAGCCGCCCATGGCGACCGGACGCTCCCCGAGGTAGCCGACCAGGAAGCCACCCTGAGGGGGCGAGAACTCCTCGACGGTGAACGGAGTGCGGTCCGGAGTGCCGTAGATCTCGACGTAGAACTCCTGGGCGAGCGCGGTCAGCGCCGCCACGTCGGGATGGTCGTAACGCGTCGGCCGCAGGTTCAGTGCATCCGGCACCGGATCAGCGTAGGAGGGATCTGGTCAGGGCAGCTCGATGATCCGCGCGTCGGCGAGGACTCCGCCGTCGATGGTCAGCCGACCGAGGGTGCGGTAGGGCTGCCGCCGCTTGTCGGTCGGCGAACCGGGGTTGAAGATCCGTAAGCCGTCCGCTGCCTGGTCCATCGGGATGTGGGAGTGCCCGAAGACGACCAGATCGGCGGAGGGGAATCGGCGGTGCATTCGGGCCAACCGCCCAGCCGCCGGTCCGCTGTCGTGGATCATGCCCATCCGGACGCCGTCGAGGTCGAGCTCCAGAGTCTCGGGCGCACCCCAGGCGGCGACGTCGGGCCGGTCGTTGTTGCCGAGCACCACGTGCACCGGCGCATACGCGGAGAGCTCGTCGAGCACATCGGTGGTGCACACGTCGCCGGCGTGCAGGATGAGGTCGGTCGTGCGAAGCTGATCGGCCACGGCCGGCGGGCACCGCTTCCAGAACCGCGGGCTGTGGGTGTCGGCCAGCACGGTGATGCGCACCCGTCGATCGTGCCAGGTCTCGGCTGCGCCTAGCATGCCGTCGTGGATCCCGAGGAAGCCGCCAGGTCCCTGTATGCGTCACTGATCGAGGGTTGGAATGCCGGCGACGCCGAGGCGATGGGCGCGACGCTCGCCGAGCGCAGCCTGGTGGTGGGCTTCGACGGCAGTCAGATGGTGGGGCGCGACGCGGCGATCGAAGCGCTGGCCGCCGTCTTCGCCGATCACCAGACGGCGCGCTACGTGGCCAAGATCCGTTCGGTCGAGCGGCTCAGCTCGGACGCGGCGATCGTGTACGCGGTCGTGGGCATGGTGCCGCCGGGCGGCGAGCAGATCATGCCGGACAAGAACGCGGTCCAGACGGTGGTCGCGCACCGAGGAGCCGGCGGCTGGGCGGTGGCGCTGTTCCAGACCACGCCGGCTCAGCTGCACGGCCGACCCGACGAGCAGGAAGCGCTCACGGCCGAGCTCGCGGAGCTGGCATGACCGACGATGAGCTCGCCGAGTTCCTGCGGCGTACCGAGGAGGCAGCCTCAGCATGGATGCGCGGCGACATGGATACCTACCTGGCGCTCACCCACCATGCCCCCGGCTTCACTCTTGCTGCCCCCTTCGGCGGGCCCCCGTCGCGGCACGAGGACCGGCATGCGGAGCTGGAGACGTTCGCCGGCTACTTTCGGAACGGTGAGGCGACGCTGGAGCACGTCGAGACCCACACCTGGGGCGACACCCTGGTCGTGGTGATGATCGAGCGGCAGCACGGAGAGGTCGGCGAGCTACCCGACCAGGACTGGTCGCTGCGCGTGACCCAGGTGTATCGGCGAGACGGCGCGGACTGGCTGCTGGTGCACCGTCATGCCGACCCGCTCGTCGCGACCATCGACCTGGCCGTGCTATCGGCGCTCACTCGCCGTTAGGACGACGGCAACCCGGTCATCCGGAGGGCCCCCGGAAGAGGATCCTATGACCGAGCCGGCGCTGTTGCCCCAAACCATTGCACTTGGAGCAGCTGTGGTGGGCGTAGCGGAACAGCAACCCCTTCTTCCGTGGGTTGCCGTTGCACCGAGAGCACCTCGTGTAGGGATTGATCTTCAACGACAAGACATAGAGGGTGACCACGACCACCAGAACCACGAACAGCTCAAACACGATCTTCCCCCGTCCGTCTGCCCCGAGCAGCAGCAGTCTGCCGCGGATGTATCGGCGTTACCGGGAGGCTTGCCGACACCACGATACATCGCCGGAGAGGAGCGACCGATGTTCCGGACCTGGACCGCTGTGAACGCGAATCCCGGCGTACGCAGCCGATTGATCAATGCCGAGAACCCGAGCGGAGCCGCTGGCGCCGCCGTTCGGGCGGCAGGGAAACTGGGACGAGCAGGGTGACCGAGGTAGGCCGGCCGGCGGTGGACCGGCAGAGGATCAACATCGGCATGGCCCTTGCAGGAGCGCTGTGGTCAGCGTTCCTGCTTCCGCCCCAGGTTGTGGCCTGGGACGGGTCGAGCGCCCCCACGTGGGCCCGGCGACTGGCCGAGGCCGCGCCCTACGACGGCTTGCGTCGGCTTGCGGCCGCGGTGGGCATCTCCGACGAGTACGCGCTCTTCGGCTCGCTCGTCGCGCCGTCGTTCTTGCTGATCGGGCTGCCGATGTGGCGAGCAGTCGGGGCCACCGGCCGTTGGACCCGTCTGGTGGCCCTGCTCACCATCCTCGGCACGCCGATCGTGCTGCTCAGCTACCTCGGGTACGACGCCGGCGAACCGTGGCGCTACTTCTGGGGAACAGAGTTCTTCCTGTTGATCGCGATCGGCATCTTCGCCGTCCCGGCCGGCGTGGTCGCTCACCGGCATCATCGGCTGCGTCGTGATCGAGCCGCCCTGCTGGCTTCGACGATCGTCGTCCTCGCCGTGAGCACCGCGCTGTTCACGTACTTTCCCCACGGCAGCTTGATCGGGTACGGCCTCGAAGTCGCCGTTCTCGCAATGCGGCCGTCGCCAAGCTGAGGCGCGGGAGGTTCGCCGATCAATCGGTCGTGACGGTGACGGACGCGAGCGTGGGATCGGTGGCGTAGGCGATGCGGATACCGGCGGTCCTCGCCTCGTCGAGCGCGGCGACGGTCTCAGCGGTGATCTCTTCGCCGGGAGCCAGGATGGGGATGCCGGGAGGGTACGGTGCGATCAGCTCGGCGCTGACTCGTCCGACGGCCTGCCCGAACGACACGGTCTCGCGTCGGGCGAAGAAGGCCTGACGCGGTGGCATGGCCATGACCGGCTCGACCGCGTAGGCGGCGGCGCCCACCACGGCTCGCGGGTCGCCGCGGTTCCGGTCGATCGAGTCGACGAGAGCAGTGGTCAGGGCGTCGAGGGTAGCTGCCGTGTCCGCGAGGGTTGCGACGGCAACGAGCACGTCGCGGTCGGCGGACTCCACGGGGAGTCGGGCGGCGAGCAGGTCCTGCTCAACCACAATGCCGTTGGCGCCGGTGCCGGGCAGTACCAGAGTCAGCTTGAGGGGATCCACCTCGGGCCCGTCCAGCACGATGAGCCCGTCGACGCCGCAGAGCTGGTCGCGCGCCGCGCGTACTGCGGCGATCGCCGTCCCGAGCAGCTCCGGACCATGACGCTCCAACAGGGCGCGGGCGGCATCGATGCTGGCCAGGATGGCTCCGGCCGAACTCGTGGTGGCCGTGGCCTCGACGCCCGCCTCCAGCCGGCCAGCGTCGACCCGCTCGGTGCGGGCCAGAACGAGCGCGGCCTGGCTCACGGCGGGGAGGGTCTTGTGCGCGCTCGTCACCACCACGTCGGCACCCAGCTGGAGGGCGTGTCGGGGAAGGTCGGGGTGGAAGCCGAAGTGCGCCGCCCAGGCCGCGTCCACGACCAGCGGTACGCCGGCGGCGTGGGCGGCCTCGGCGAGACCCGCCACGTCGCCGACGGTCCCGACGTAGGAGGGCTCGCCGACCAGCACGGCTCGCGCGCTGGGGTGCCGGGCCAGCGCGCTGCGTACGGTCTCCGGGGCGACGCCCAGCGGCAGGCCGGTCACCGGGTCCATCTCGGGCCGGACCCAGACCGGGGTCAAACCGGCCAGCACGAGGCCGAGAAGCATCGAGCGGTGCAGGGTCCGACTGACCACCACCTCGTCGCCGTCTCCGGCCACCGCCAGCGCGGCCGCCTGGTTGGCGTGGGTGGCGCCGCCGGTCGAGAAGCGGCAGACGTCGGCCCCCCACAGCCGTGCGGCCCGGTTCTCGGCGTCAATCAGCACGCCCGAGCTGAGCTTCATCGTGTCCAGTCCGGCGTACAAGGGGACGTCGCCGGCGATCAGGTCACCCACCAGGTCGGTGCGGTGCTTGTGGCCGGGGATGGTGAACGCTGTGGGCGTCTGCTCGTGGAACCGCAGCCAGGCGTCCAGCAGCGGGGCGTCATCGCGCAGGCCGCGCGGGTCAGTCGCCATGGGGCAGTATCAGCCGCTCAGCACCTGCACCAGCGCTGTCGCCGGGTCATCGGGCCTCACCGGCGGCGGTGATGGATTCGACCTGGCCCGACCAACCGATGTCGACGGTGATCCGAGCGTCGCCGGGTAGGCCGAGTCGCGTCGATGCCTGCACGAACGCCGCAAGTTCATCCAGGGTGATGCCGATCTTGCGATCGTCCGCCTGTGCGGTGTTGGTGATCATGATCTCAGTCTCCCAAGGTTCAGATCAGCTGGCGCCGTCGACCGGAACTTGACTCCAGCTCGGCCGGATAGGGGTACGGACAGGGTCTCCGTCGTCAGCGCTGCGGTCCGTACGGTGGAAACCGTGGGTGCCAAGGATGATCTTCGCGAGTTTCTCACCACCCGGCGCGCGAAGGTCACGCCGGAGCAGGTCGGGCTTCCGGTCTACGGTGCGCGCCGGCGGGTCTCCGGTCTCCGCCGGGAAGAGGCGGCGCTGCTCGCCGGGATCAGCGTCGAGTACTACACCCGGCTCGAGCGCGGCAATGTGGGCGAGGTCTCCGACAGCGTCCTGGAGGGTGTCGTGCACGCGCTCCAGCTCGACGAGGCGGAACGTGATCACCTCTTCCGGCTGGTGCGAACCGCCGCAATCCGGCGCCCGGTCCGGGGCGCTCCCACCAAGAAGCGGGTCCGCCCAACGATCCAGCGGATGCTCGACCTGATGCCGACGCCGGCCTACCTGCGCAACGGACGTTTCGACATTCTTGCTGCCAACCAGCTCGGCCGGGCGCTGTACAGCCCGCTCTACGAGCACTCGGCGACACCCAACAGCGCACGGTTTGTCTTTCTCAGCACTGCTGCCGCGGAGTTCTTCCTCGACTTCGACAAGACCCAGGACGACGCAGTCGCCTTCCTTCGCGCCGAGGCGGGCCGCAACCCGTACGACAGGGAGCTCCAGGACCTCATCGGCGAGCTGTCCACTCGCAGTGAGGCGTTCCGGCAGCGCTGGGCCGCTCACAACGTCCGCTACCACCGCACCGGCGTCAAGCGGCTGCACCACCCGCTCGTGGGCGACCTCACCCTCGACTTCGAGGCGTTCGAGTTGGCCGGTGACCCCGGACAGCGGCTGAACGTCTACACCGCCGCGCCGAACTCCGCCGCCGCCGAAGCGCTGGCTCTGCTGGCGAGCTGGACCGCCGGCGCGCCGATCACCGCAACTCAGAACGAGGAATCGTGGAACGCATAGCCAGGGAACAGCCACCGCCTCGGTCAGACCTGCACGTCACCGACGGACGTGGCCTGACGAACGTCTGACCGGCAGCTGAACCGACACACACACGTCAGAAGGATCGTCATGGACAGCGTCATCGTCGTCATCGGACCCGGCTCGATCGGCCAGGCCATCGCCCGCCGCGTCGGCCCGGGCAGGCACGTACTGCTGGCCGACCTGCGCCAGGAGAACGCGGACGCCGCCGCCGACGTGCTGAGCAACGCCGGCTTCGAGGTGAGCACCGCGACGGTCGACGTCGCTTCGCGCGAGTCGGTGCACGCGCTGGTCGAAACGGCCACTGCAATCGGCGAGGTCACCGGGCTCATCCACGCCGCCGGTGTGTCCCCGAGCCAGGCCTCACCGGCCACGATCCTGTCGGTCGACCTCTACGGCACGGCCCTGGTGCTCGAGGAGATCGGGAGCGTCATCGCCTCCGGTGGCGCCGGTGTGGTCATCGCCTCCCAGTCCGGCCATCGTCTCGGCGCCCTCACCGCCGAGCAGGACGCCGCCCTGGCCATGACGCCGACCGAGGACCTCCTGGCTCTGCCGATGCTCCAGCCCGACCAGGTGACGGACTCTCTGCACGCGTACCAGCTGTCGAAGCGCGGGAACTCCCTGCGCGTGATGGCCGAAGCGGTCCGGTGGGGCAAGCGGGGTGCCCGGATCAACACCATCAGTCCCGGGATCATCATCACGCCGCTGGCCAAGGACGAGCTGAGCGGACCCAGGGGCGAGGGGTACCGACGCATGATCGAGCTCAGCCCGGCCGGTCGCGCCGGCACCCCGGACGAGGTCGGAACCATAGGTGCACTCCTGATGGGAACCGACGGCGCGTTCATCACCGGCAGCGACTTCCTGATGGACGGCGGAGTCACCGCGGCCTACCGATTCGGCGAACTCGCCCCGCAGTAGCAGGCTTCGACCTCGGGATGCCCGCCCCGCGGCGGCTACAGTGTCGACATGGGTTGCTTCGCTGCCATGGTGACGCGGACCGGCGCCTAGCGGCGGTACCGCACGTGCCGTAACTGCGGCTCCATCTCTGCCCTCGGATGGGGGCAGGAACGAGGGTGCACCGCCGAGTCAGTGTCCGGCCGGCCCGCGCAACTTCTGCGCTGCCGGGTCATTCCGCTGATCAGGGGAGCCCATGTCTAGGTCGCAGCATCTCGATTCACATCACCACGACCCATTGTCAGGTGCGTCGGCGGCCGGACCTGTCGTCGCGAAGGACCATCGGTCTGCTGCCACCCTGATCCTGATGGTCGGGCTTCCCGGAGCCGGGAAGACCACCAAGGCCAAGGAACTCGCCGCGACATATCGAGCGCTCCGGTTCACTCCGGATCACTGGATGATCCCGCTGTTCGGCGACAACATGGCCGACGGCAAGCGGTTCGTGCTGGAAGGGCGGCTCATCTCGGTAGCGCTCCAGGCGCTTCGGCTGGGAACGAGCGTTGTGCTCGATTTCGGGCTCTGGTCCCGCGACGAACGGTCGGCGTTGCGCTGGCTGGCGCGAGCGGCCGGGGCGGGATGCCGAGTGGTCTATCTGCCCGTGGAGAAGGATGTTCAGCTTGCTCGCATCGCCCTGCGCCAGAAGACGGCACCGCAGGAGACGTTCCCGATGACCGAGGCCGACATCGATCAGTGGCGGAAGCAGTTCGAGGTTCCTGACGCCGTAGAGCTCGATGGTGACGAGATCCCGAGCCCGCCGGCGGGCTGGTCTGGCTGGCCGGAATGGGCGGAAGGCCAATGGCCGTCGTGCACTGACAACTACTTTGGTGGGCGATACTGGACTTGAACCAGTGACCTCTTCCGTGTCAGGGAAGCGCGCTACCAGACTGCGCCAATCGCCCGAGGTGGAGACGGGATTTGAACCCGTGTACACGGATTTGCAGTCCGTTGCCTCGCCTCTCGGCCACTCCACCGTAGGAACTGCTCCCCACTGGGACTGGGCGAGACTCGCTCCGAGCGGACGACGGGATTCGAACCCGCGACCCTCACCTTGGCAAGGTGATGCTCTACCAACTGAGCCACGTCCGCCTGCCTCCATGCCCGGACGGGCCGGAGCGCGATCAGCAACCATAGCCGAGTCCTCAAACCAGCACAAACACACGTGTTGCCGCAAGATCATCTTCGCTCCGGCTAACCTGGGCCGGTGACTCTGACGTCCCTGTCCTCGGTTCGCGCTCTCGCCGTGTGGTGCAACGGCCGACTGCTGGCCGACCCGCTGGCGGCTACCGTCCCGGTGACCGATCACGGCCTGGTGGTGGGCGACGGCGTCTTCGAGGCGCTGAAGGTGACGCCGGCCGGGCCGTTCGCGGTACAGCGGCACCTGAACCGGCTGAGCCGCTCGGCCGCCGCCCTGAATCTGCCGGCTCCCGACCACGGACTGATCCGCGAGGGGATCGCCGCAGTGCTGGACGGCTGGCCGGAACCGGAGGGAAAGATCCGGATCACCTACACCGGCGGCGAAGGGCCGCTGGGGTCCCAGGCGCCGTTCGGTTCTCCCACGCTCATCGTCGCCGTCGAGCCGCTCGATCCTCGGGCGCCGACGGCGGTGGTCGTCACTGCACCATGGCGACGCAACGAGCACGGCGCGCTGACCGGCGTGAAGTCCACGTCCTACGCGGAGAACGTACGCGGGCTCGCGTACGCGACGTCCCGCGGCGCGGGCGAGGCGATCTTCCTCAACACCGCCGGCGAGCTCTGCGAAGGCACGGCCACCAATCTCTTCTGCGTGTTCGACGGCAGCGTCGTCACCCCGCCACTCAGCGCGGGGCCATTGGCGGGCATCACCCGGGAGGTACTCCTGGAGTGGTGCGACATCACCGAGCGCACGATCACTCCGGACGAGGCCGCGGTGGCGGACGAGGTCTTCCTCAGCTCGTCGCTGCGGGACGTGCAGGGCGTGCGCCGGTGGGACGACCGCGATCTGCCCGCCGCCCGGCCGGTGACCCAGCGGATCGCCGGTATCTTCGCCGAGCGCTCGGCGCGCCAGATCGACCCGTGATCCGGACGCTGGCCGCCATCGTCGCCCACCCGGATGACGACGCGTACGGGATCGCCGCCCTGGTCGCGCTGCACAAGGACGATCCGGACTTTCGTTTCTTCCTGGTCCACGCGACCGACGGCGAGGGCGGGACGATCGCGGAGGGGAGCGATGCCACTCCGGAGACTCTTGGCGCGGTACGCCGTGAGGAGGACCGTCGAGCCTGGATCACGCTCGGCCGGACGCCCTACCGGCACGAGTGGTTCGGCTATCCCGACGGCGGACTGGCTGACGTGCCGCGCACCGAACTGGTCGACAAGATCGCGGCGATCGTCGACGAGGAGCGCCCCGATGTGGTGGCGACCTTCGGCCCGGACGGGATCACCGGGCATCCTGACCACATCACCATCGGACAGGCCACGACCGAAGCCTTCCTGCGGCTGGCCGACGGACCCGGGCCAGGCCTCAGGCGGCTCACCTACGGAGCGATCCGGCAGTCGGTGATCGACAAGTGGAACCGGCGGCGGGTGGCCGAGGGGCTGGAGCCGTTCGACCCGACCATCGTCTACCACTTTCGCGGAGTGCCGGACGAGCGGATCGACATCGCCGTCGACACCTCGGCCGTCGCCCACTTGGTCCGCCGGGCCATGCTCGAGCACCGCACGCAGTGGAACGACATGAACAACCCCGCCGAGACCGACACCGACAAGATGAAGAACGTCTCGCGCGAGACCCAGGTGATCGCCTGGCCCGAGCAGCGCCCGGGCCGCCTGCTGAGCGACGTCTTCGAGGATCTCTGGTAGACATCGCGGTGTGACCGCGGTGGGTTTCGACGAGGACGAGACTGCTTTCATTCGATCCCAGCCGTTGGTCCGGATGGCGACGCTCGGGCCCGATGAGCAGCCCGATGTGGTTCCGCTGGCGTGTGAGTTCGACGGCGAATTCTTCTGGGTCGGCGGCGGCCAGAGCTTTCTGCGGACGCGGAAGGTCCGCAACATCGTCGCGGGTCGCCGACGTGTCGCGTTGATCTTCGACGACCTGCCGTCGTTCGAGCCGTTCATCGCTCGCAGTGTCCGGGTCTACGGCGTGGCGGACGACCCTGCCGAGCGGGTCGGGATCTCCGGTCCGGGATGGTACGTCCGGATTGCGCCCACCGAGTCGTGGAGCTGGAACCTCGCCGGCGAACCGGTGGGGGAGGAGTGGTATCCGGCCCGTCACCGGTTACATGCCGGGTAACCTCCCCGGCCGAGTCACGGTCGCGTGGCGCCCCGGAGGACGGCCTGTCCTGCGGTAACGTTCGCCTCAAGGAGGCATAGCCATGGATCCGGTCATCATCGTGATCATTGTCGTCGTTGTCCTGCTGATCATCGTGGCGCTCGTGGTGCTGCTGCCGCGGATGCGGGGCAGGGCCGGCGAACGCAAGCAGGAACAAGCCCGTGATCATCGCCAGGAAGCTCAACGGATTGCTGCCCAGGCTGAGTCCGCGCAAGCAGCCGCGGACGAGAAGGCCGCTGCGGCCCGCCGGGAGCGTGCCGACGCCGAACTGCGCGCCGCAGAGGCGCAGCAGGAAGCGGAGTCCAGCACGGCCGAGGCGGAGCGTCAGCGGGCCGAGGCCCAGCGGCTCGAGGAGAAGGCGGCCAAGCTTGATCCGAACTACCGAGACCGGAGCGACGAGGACCGCCCTGCGGCGACGTCGTACGACGACCGCCCTGCGGCGACGTCGTACGACGATCGCACTGCCGATGCTCCCGCCGATCGCTCGGACGTCCCCCACACCCCTCGCCGCGAAGACGACTCGGTGGTGCGTGACGATGCGACCGTGCGAGACGATGCGACTGTGCGAGACGAACCACGCAGGTCAGACCGCCCGGAGGACCCCGGCACCACCCGCTGATCTTTCTCGGCGTCGCCGGCGGTCCGGCGACGTCTGATCACTATCTGACCGCGTCAGGGTGCGTCGGAACAGTGGTGTGGTTCCGGCCCGCCAGCTCCGGAACCTGAGGACGTCTTTTCTTTCTCTCGAATGGGTTTCAGTGGCGACACGCCCATTGACAGGTAGAGCGTTTCGAGTGATGAGGTGTCCTTGAAGCATTGGTCATGGGGTGAACCGACCCTGAGCTGGTTACGCAGCCGGGCCTCCGACCTCGGGGTCGACCCCTCGAAGGATTCCGAGTGCCAGCAGTTCCACGTTCATCACTGCCATAGGAGGTACGTCCCATGGACGACCCGTTCGCCACCCAGATCGACATCGACGATCCCTCGCCCGCGAGCCTCGTCACGGGCGCCGCAACCAGCCGGCGCCGCTTCCTCGGCCTGGCGGCGATGGCCGTCAGCGGCGCAGCTATCGGTGTCGGTACCTCCGCCTGCGGCACTGCCCAGACCGGCAGGAGCCAGGAGGAGGGCAGCAAGGGACGAGCGGGAGTGGCCGGCGAGACCTTGTTCGTCGCCGGCTTCCAGTGGGGCCCGCCGACGAACTTCAACCCACTGGCGCCGACCCCGGCCTTCCCGACGGCGGTCCGCCAGCCTCAGTACGTCTACGAGACTCTGCTGCGCTTCAACATGCTTGACGGCTCCTTCTCCCCGGGACTCGGCAAGGAGATGCAGGAGCCGGACAAGCAGACGATCGTGGTGCCGCTGCAGGACGGCACCAAGTGGAACGACGACAGTGAGTTGACCGCTGAAGACGTCGCGTTCACCTTCGGTCTCGCTCAATCCAGCAGCGGGCTGTGGTTCTCCACTGTGTGGCAGTACGTCGACTCGATCGAGGCCACCGACCCTCGGACGGTGACCTTCAAGCTCAAGAGCGATCCGTACAACCCCAACCTGGTGAAGGACTACATCGCGAACGTGATGATCATGCCCAAGGCGGTGTGGGGCTCGATCGACAGTGCCAACCTGGTCAAGGAGACGAATCTCCAGCCGATCGCGAGCGGTCCTTTCAAGGTCGACAAGGCGGACCAGACCCAGGTGAACCTGGTGCGCAACGACAACTACTGGGGCAAGGCCGTCTTCGGCGAGACGCCGGTGAAGGTGATGAACCACCCGATCTTCAAGAGCAACAACGACGGCGACCTCAAGCTGGAGTCCGGCGAGATCGACGCGAGTCAGCAGTTCACGGCCCAGATCTGGAAGATGTGGGAGAAGGGCCGGCCGGTCAGCACCTGGAAGAAGGAGAAGCCGTACCACCTACCCGGGGGCATACCGTTGCTGATTCCGAACATCAGCAAGCCGGGCCTGGACAACGTCAAGGTACGTCAGGCCCTCGCGTACGCGATCGATTACCCGAACATCGCGACGACGGCGATGAGCGACTACTCCGATCCCGCCAAGGCCAGCTTGATCGTGCCGGTCGGGTTCGAGTCAAAGTACTTCGATCAGGCAGCGGTCGACGCCGAGGGCTGGACGTTCGACCCGGAGAAGGCGGTGTCGATTCTCGAGGGGGAACTCAAGGCCACCAAGGGCTCCGACGGCATCTACAAGCTGCCGGACGGAACGAAGCTCGGCGGCTGGACCTTGATCACCCCGACCGGCTGGACCGACTGGAACACTGCCTGCGAGGTGGTGGCCAAGAGCGCCACGGCTGTCGGCATCGGCATCGACACCCAGTTCCCGCAGGCGCCGACCATGCAGAGCGCGATGCAGAACGGCGACTTCGATCTGGTCATGTACAGCTACACCGGGGTCAACCCCTCCAGTCCTTGGGTGCGGTTCCGGGACGCGATGGACGATCGCGGCGTACCCGGGCCTGGCAAGACCGCCTACTTCAACTACAACCGGTTCTCTCATCCGGACGTGCCCGGCCTGTTGGATCAGGCAGCCGCGGCAACCGACGACGAGTCCCGCAAAACTGCGCTCGCAGCGCTGGACACGATCTACCGCGAGCAGATCCCGGTCATCCCGCTGATGTACCGCCCGCTGGAGTTCTACCAGTTCAGCGAGACGAACTGGACGAACTTCCCCTCCGAGGCCAACGCCTACGCGCCACCGATGTGGCAGGGCGCTGGCATCCAGTGGCTGTTCAAGATCAAGAAGGTAGGTACATAGGAAGGACGACCGCAGATGGCTTTCGCCCGCTACCTCGGTAAGAAAGCGTTGTGGTACCTCGCGGTACTGTTCGTCGCCCTGCTGCTCAACTTCATACTGCCGAGGCTCGTCCCCGGCAACCCGGTGGACGCGATCGTCGCCAACATGACCCGAGGGGGCGGGGCCACCGGCGAGGCGGCGCGCCAAACGTACGAGACCTACATGGCTGAGTTCGGCTTGGACAAGCCACTGTGGCAGCAGTTCCTGATCTATGTCGGCAACCTGTTCCAAGGTGACCTGGGGACCTCGTTCGGGCAGTACCCGGCGTCGGTGAACTCACTGATCGCCGCGGCCCTGCCCTGGAGCCTCGTGCTACAGATTCCGGCGATCCTCATCGGCTGGATCGTCGGCAACGCCCTCGGCGCGATCGCGGCGTTCAAGGGCGGCTGGTTCGACCGCGGAGCATTTCTGGGCTCGCTGGTGCTGACCAGCATCCCGTACTACTGCCTGGCCATCGTGTTGCTCTACGTCTTCGCCGTTCAACTCGGGTTATTCCCCGTGGGGGGCGCCTACTCCTTCGGACTCAGTCCGGAGTTCTCATGGGCATTCTTCGGCGACGCCATCAGCTACTACTGGTTGCCGTTCTGGTCGTTGGTGCTGGTCTTCGTCGGCGGCCAGGCGGTCGGCATGCGGTCGATGGCGATCTACGAGTTGGGTGCTGACTACGTCAACTACGGCCGCGGGTTGGGCCTTCGGGACGGCACCATCACCCGCTACGGCTTCCGTAACGCCATGTTGCCTCAGATCACCGGACTGGCGCTGGCCATCGGCGGCATGATCGGCGGTGCTCTGGTGACCGAGCTGGTGTTCTCCTACCCCGGCGTCGGCACCTTGTTGTTCAGCGCAATCGGGCAGAACGACTATCCGGTGATCCAGGCGATCATGCTGCTCATCACGATCGCGGTGTTGGCCGCTAACTTCGCCGTGGACATCGTCAACGGCCTCATCGACCCGCGCATCCGCGCCGCTCAGACCGGAGAACGCTGATGAAACTCTCCAACCTCTCCTCCCGCTTCTGGGTCGCCGTTGCACTGATCGTCGGCACGCTGATGCTCGGCATCTTCGGGCCGTTCATCGTCGGCACCGACCCCAACGAGGTCATCGGCGGCCTCTACGACCCACCTCAAAGTTCGCCGATCGCGATGTGGCTCGGCACCGACAACGAGGGCCAAAGCGTGTTGGCCAACCTCGTGTACGGCATCCGGACCTCGTTATGGGTCGGATTGGTCGCTGGTTTCGTGGCGACGATCGTGGGCGTGATCATCGGCCTGATCTCGGGCTACGTCGGTGGCACGCTCGACGACCTGCTGAGCGGCCTCACCAACATCACGCTGGCGATCCCGACGCTGATCGTGATCATCCTGGTCAGTGTTGCGTTGCAGAGCCGGAGTCCGACGATCCTGGCGCTGGTCATCGGCTTCACGGCCTGGCCGTGGCTGGCGCGCGCGGTGCGCGCCCAGTCCTCAAGCGTCCGGACCCGGGATCACATCGACGTGGCGAAGCTGTCGGGTGCGCGTTCGGCCACCATCCTGGCCTGGGACGTCCTGCCCTACCTGCTCAGCTACGTGGTGATGGCGTTCGTGCTGCAGGTTTCAGCGGCCATCTTGTTCGAGGCGACGCTGAGCCTGCTCGGCCTGGGTCCCTCGGGCACCACCAGCTTGGGCATCATGCTCTACTGGGCGATCGCCTGGGGCTCCATCCGGACCGGCGCCTGGTGGGCGTTCATGCCGCCGACCATCATGCTGAGCATCGTCTCGTTCTCACTGCTGCTCCTGCAGTCCAGCCTGGACGAGGTCTTCAACCCGCGGCTGCGGCGCGGCAAGGTGGGGAAGCGCAAGGGAGCGGCCCCACAACCCACCGCCTCGGCGCTGGCCGCTTCCAGCCCGCAAGCGGGGGAGGCTCCGGCACTCGAGATTCCCGCGTCGGCCGGAAGCTCCGTTCCTGCTGGAGGTGGCTATGACTAGGTTGCTCAACGCGGAGCATCTGACGGCGTCCTACCGGACGCCCGACGGCCGGAAGGTGACCGCCGTCGACGACGTCAGCGTCTACATCGACGAAGGCGAGGTGCTCGGGGTGGCCGGCGAGTCCGGCTGCGGAAAGACCACCCTCGGGTCCATCATCTCCCTCACCGCCCGTCCACCGCTGTACGTCGACAGCGGCACCCTGGAGATCGACGGGAAGGTGCAGGATCTCGGCGGCAACCGCAAGGTCGAACGGACCTGGCGGGGTTCGGTCGTGTCCTTCCTGCCGCAAGGGGCGATGAACGCCGTCAGCCCGACCATGCGCATCCGTGACCTGGTCTACGACGTGGTCCATGCCCATGACCGGTCGATCAAGAAGGACGAGGCTCTGGATCGCGCCCGCGACCGGCTGTCGAGCCTTGGACTGCCACCCCGGGTCATCGACGCGTACCCGCACCAGCTCTCCGGTGGCATGAAGCAACGCACGGTCACGATCATCTCGACACTGCTCAACCCTCGGCTGCTGATCGCCGACGAACCGACCTCCGCGTTGGACGTGAGCTCGCAGAAGGCGCTCTGCGAAATGCTGCTGGAGATGTTGGAGAAGGAGATCATGCGTGGGGTGATCTTTGTCACCCACGACCTCCCGGTGCTGCGGGATGTGTCCAATCGCATCGCGGTCATGTACGCCGGCAAGATCGCCGAAATCGGCGAGGCGCACGAGCTCACCGAGCGGCCGCGTCATCCCTATTCCGCGGCGCTGCTGGGCTCCGTCCTCTCACCGGAGCCGCGATACCGCAAGCTTCGCGTGGCCGGAATTCCGGGTGCGCCGCCCAACCTGGCCAATCCACCCGCCGGCTGCCGGTTCCATCCGCGGTGCGGCGTCTCCTATCCGGAGTGCCATACCGAGGAACCCCCTCACGTCGGTGATGAGCTGCGGTTCGCCAAGTGCTTCTGGGCCGAGAGGCATCCGGGTGAGTCCGTGCCGCTGAAGAAGGTCACGACCGACGACATCAACGCAGGTGATCCCACCGGTGACGGCTACGTGCATGGCGAGAACGAGCCAGAGGATGCCACCACAACCACCGAGGCGGAGGTGTCGGCATGACGACGCTCCTGGAGGCCAAGAACATCACCAAGACCTTCGGCCACGGCAAGAACGCGGTGCCGGCGGTGAAGGACGTCTCCTTCAATCTCGAGGAGAACGAGATCGTCACGATCGTCGGTGAGTCAGGCTCGGGCAAGTCGACGATGGCCCGGATGGTGCTGGGCCTGCTGCCGATCACCTCGGGAACCATGACCTTCCGGGGCCGGGATGTGACGCACGTCAAGGGGAAGGAACGGACCGCGTACTGGCGGGAGGTGCAGGCCGTCTTCCAGGACCCGTTCTCCTCGTTCAACCAGTTCTTCACCGTGCGGCGGCTGCTCAACCGCTCGCTGCGGCTACTGGACGAGCAGGTGGGCGCCGATCGGATGGAGGAGTCTCTCGGCCACGTCGGTCTGCGCCCGGACGACGTCCTGGACCGGCACCCGCACCAGCTCTCCGGTGGGCAGCGGCAGCGGATCATGATCGCTCGGGCCCTGATGCTCCGACCGAAGATGCTGGTCGCCGACGAAGCGACATCGATGCTCGACGCGTCGTTGCGGGTCAACATCTTGAACGTGCTGCACGACCTGCGCGACGAGGTGGGCTTGACGGTCTTGTTCATCACCCACGACATCGGCCAGGCGTGCTACCTGGCTGACCGGGTGCTGGTGATGGAGCACGGGATCATGGTCGAGCAGGGCAAGACCGAGGACGTGATCTTCAACCCCCAGCACGATTACACCCAGAAGCTGCTGGCCGATGTGCCGAAGCTGCACGAGGGGGCCAGCGCGCTTACGCCCGACGCCTCCGAGTTGTCAGGCGTTGAGGGTGCTAGAGCACCCTGAGCGCCTGACAACTCCGGAGTTCGTGATCAGCGGCGCAGTTCTTGGATTGACAGCATCTGCGCCATGAAGGAGTCCATCAACCGCTGGGCGTCGAAGGGCTGATACGGCCGGTTGCCGAACTCGAGCCGGAACTGCCAGGTGATGGTGTTCGCGTACTGCAGCACCGAGATGGCGTAGAGGTCGCCGGTGGTCAGCTTCACGAGGTAGCCGAGCTGTGTGTGGACGCCGTTCTCGACCGACGGCGGGGTTGCGGTGATGAGTCCCTGGTTGCGACCGATGGTGATCTCGTGCCCGTCACAGGCCGCGAGGGCATCGGTGATCGCCTGGTACTGGCCCGCCGCCGTCTCGCGATCGGGATACCGCAGTGTGAACAGGGAAACCGCCGATGTCGGTCCAGCGCCCAGCCAATAGGTGGACATGCCGTCGAGCGCCGCCGCCGGGAAGCGATCGACCAGCGTCGTCTCGACCAGCGGCATACACGCGTCGGGGGAGACCGCGGCCGGGGCCGGCCGGGGTTGGTCGCGGTTCATGGCCGCGGCGTCGTTCGTGCCGTCGGCGCGCACCATCCCGGCGTACACGTCCTGCAGATCGGAGAAGGTGAAGTCGTCCGTCGCTGTCGGACGCACCAACCACGCCACGACGCCGGTGGCCAGAGCGAGCACGGCTATCAGCGCGAGGACGACCCGGCGCCGCGGCCGCCGCCGGGCTCGCTGGGGACCGAAGGCCAGGACCTCCGGACCGGGATGTACGTCCGCAGACGCCATGCCGAAAGCCTAGTCCGCGACCCCTCAGCTCAACTGCTGACTTACGACAGGGTCGATCTCAGGAAGCGGTAGCTCTCGGTGATGCCGTCGAAGATGTCGCCCTCGTAGTGGTCGAACTCGATGACGGCGTACGAGAGGCTCTGGGCCTCGGACAGCACGGCCGCCAGCGGTACGTCGCCGCTGCCGGCGGGCACCTGGTCGGTCGGCATGTTCGTCGTGCTGATGCCCGGTCGCATCGGGCCGTCCTTCGCGTGAACGGCGTACACCCGGTCCCCGAGGCGTTGCACGAGACTGACGGCATCGGCTCCACCAGCAGTCGCCCAGTACAGGTCGACTTCGAGCAGCACCGATGGGTCCAGCAGATCCGCGAAGGTCTCCAGGGCGGAACGGCCGTCGACCTGCGAGGTCAACTCGTGGTCGTGGTTGTGGTAGCCGACCCGCAGGCCGTGCTCGGCGGCCTGCTGGGCAACCGCATTGAGTCGGTCGGCGTTGCGCTCCACGTCCCCCCGGCTGGCCCACTTGCCGGGCGGGACGAACGGGTCGAACACCACCTCGACACCGAGCTTCTTCGCGGCAGCGAACGTGTCCTCGACGGGTGGCACTGACAACAGGCCGTCGGGCGTCTTCACCTCCTCCTCGATCAAGATGGAGTGCGCGGTTGGCGAGCTGAGGCCGTAGCGGTCGAACGACTCCTTCAGCTCGTCGGGGCGGCGGACGAAGTCGAACGCCTCAACGTTCCGCAAGCCGATGTCGGCGAGGCGGGCCAGCGAGCCGTCGAGGTCCGCATCGAGGGCTTTGTGGATCGAGTAGAGCTGGACGGAGATCTCTGGTGTTGGCACGGGTCCTCATCTCTCCTGTCAGAGGGTGGCTTGGAACGGATCGAAGTCCTCGGCGACCAGCGGCACGTGCGCGACCCGACTCTCGACCGGCACGACGCGATCCTCGATGATCGCGTCGTCGATGGCGATCATCGTATCGAGCACGTGATAGGCCAGCTCGCCGGAGGCCACCGGCTTTCCGCCGGTCCGAGCCGCACGGGCCAGATCGAGGACCCCCAGGCCACGTTCGGCGTAGACGCCGGTCACCGGCACGTCCTCCCACTCGGGCTCCTCGCTGATCGCGGCCAGCACGGGGGCGCGGGTGATCTTGATGTCACCGGTGAACCGGTTCGGATCCGGCACCACCATGGTCCCTTCGGTGCCGGTGATCTCCACGATGCCCATTCGGGTCATTGGCGAGTCGAAGCTGAACATGCTCTGGCTGACGCCGCCGTCGACGTACTTGGCGATCGCGCTGACGTGGGTCGGAACTTCGACGTCGAAGACGGAGCCGGTTCGGTCGCCGGCCTGGATGACACGGGTCGCCCGACTTTGCGCGCCGAACGCAGCGACACTGCGAACCGAACCGAAGACGTGGATCAGGGTGGTGAGGTAGTAGGGGCCCATGTCGAACAGCGGCCCGGCGCCCTTGGCGAACAGGAACTCGGGGCTGGGGTGGAAGATGTCGGGGCCGACGTACTGCATGATCGTGTGGGCGGAGAGCGGCTCACCGATGTCCCCGTTGGCGATCGCCCGACGGGCACTCTGGACGCCGGGGCCCAGCACTGTGTCGGGGGCGACTCCGAGCAGTAGGCCGGCCGCCGCCGCCTGCTCGAGAAGCGCCCGTCCACTGGCTCGGTCCACACTGATCGGCTTCTCCGACCAGACGTGCTTGCCGGCCGAGATGGCCCGGCTGGCGACCTCGGCGTGCACCGCAGGGATCGTCAGATTGACCACAAGTTCGACGTCGGGGTGATCCAGCACGTCATCGCCGCTGCCCCAACGCGGCACCCGGTACTTCTTCGCCTGGGAGCGCGCCCGTTCTTGGTCGAGATCACCGAGGATGATCACCTTGATGTCGGGGAACCTGGTGAGGTTCTCCAGGTAGGTGTCGCTGATCATGCCGGTGCCGATGAAGCCGACTCCGACCGGTCCGGTCCCCGCCATCTCCGAATTCAATCAAGGTGGGCTACCGAGATCGTCATCGGGTGTCTGGTCGGTCGGGTTCGGGCTGGGCCCGACAGTTAGGTTCGAGCATTACCGAGACGAGGGAGGCGCCAGTGAGCACAGTTAATCAAGCAACCGGGGCATCGCCGGTCCTGACCACCGTGCTGCCCGGCTTCGCCGGGACGACCCTGCCCCCCTGGCTGGCGGCGCGGCTGCGCGCCGGTCTCGGCGGCGTATGCCTCTTCGCCGGCAACATCACGTCGCTGGCTCAGCTGCGGGCCTTGACCGACGAGATCTACGCCGCCAACCCCCGTGCCGTGGTGGCGGTGGACGAGGAGGGTGGCGAGGTCACCCGGCTCTTCGCCCGCGCCGGCTCGCCGTACCCGGGTAACGCGGTGCTCGGCCGGATCGACGACCTGGAGGTCACCCGCGCGGTCGCCGAGCAGGTCGGCTGGCAGCTGCGCCGGGTCGGATGCAACGTGACGTTTGCGCCCACCGTCGATGTGAACTCGAACGCCGACAACCCCGTCATCGGGGTGCGCAGCTTCGGCGCGGTCGCCGCGCAGGTGGCGACGCACGGTGCGGCCTGGATCGCCGGCCTGCAGTCCACGGGGATCGCCGCGACCGCCAAGCACTTCCCCGGTCACGGCGACACCGGGCAGGACTCGCATGTCGCGCTACCGGTGATCGACCGGTCTCTTGACGAGCTGCGACGGCGAGAGCTGCCGCCGTTCGTCGCCGCCATCGAGACCGGGACGCGCTTGATTATGACGTCGCACATCATGCTGCCCCAGCTGGACGCCGAGAGCCCGGCCACCATGAGCCGGTCCGTACTGACCGGCCTGCTGCGCGAGGAGCTCCACTTCGGGGGAGTGATCGTCAGTGACGCGCTGGACATGGCCGGGGCGGCCAGTCCAGGAGGGATGCCTGAGACGGCGGTTCGCGCCCTGCAGGCGGGCTGTGACCTGTTGTGTCTGGGAACCGACAACACCGACGAGGAGGTGGCGGCGCTCGAGGAGGCGATTGCCGCGGCCATTGCGGACGGTCGTCTCCACTCCGGTCGGGTCGAGGAAGCGGCGGGCCGGGTGCTGGATCTGACCGAAGAGCTGGCGACGTCGCCACCGCCGGTGCCCGAGCCATCCGAGCTCGTCCAGCCCCTCGGCTGGCCGCCTGACGACAGCGAGGTCATCGCGGCATTCGACATTCAACCGGCTGCCCGGGCCTGGCCTGGCGTACTCGGCTCCTGCTGCGTCGTCCGGCTCGAGACGCGTGCGAACATCCCGGTCGGGCAGGTGCCCTGGGGGCCGTTCGCGGCGGTGGCCGACGAGCCGACGTCGACGTCCCATGCGGCTTTCGCCACACAGCCGCAGTACGAGGTCAGCGGCGAGGACTCGCCCCTGCCCGCGACGGATTCCGAGGTACCGATCCTCGTCGTCGGTCGCGACATCCATCGGTCTGCGTTCGCACCAGCGGTGGTCGACCGGCTACGCGCTGAGCACCCTTCGGTACTGGTCGTGGACATGGGCTGGCCGTCCGACGACCGCCGCTACGCCGACATCGCGACGTTCAGTGCCTCGCGGCTGGTCGGGAGGGCCCTGCTGACCTATCTGGCCGGCGTACGCGGCGACGCCTAGGGTGTTCCTGCTTGCGCTGCTGGCCTTCTTCGCCATCGCCCTGCCCGACAACATGTTGGGTGTCGCGTGGCCCTTCATGCGGGTCACCTTCAACCAACCTCTGGCGGCGATGAGCTTGGTCCTGCCGTTCGGGGTGGCGGCCACTCTCGTCTCGACGAGCAGCTGGACCTGGGCCGCGGCGCGACTCGGGCTGGGTCGACTCCTTGCTGCCAGCCTCGCCATGTCCACGGCCGGCCTGCTCCTCACCGCCGTCGCGCCTGCCTACTGGGTGGTCGTTGCCTGTGCCGTCTTGTTCGGGCTCTCCGCCGGCGCGGTCGATGCCGCGCTGAACGCCTACGCCGCCCGGCACTTCGGCCCGCGCCGCATCAACCTGATGCACGCGGCGTACGGCGTCGGCGCGGCGACGTCACCGCTGATCATCACCGCGGCGGTGAGCTTCGGCCCCGGCTGGCGAGGGGGCTACCTGGCCGTCATGATCCTGCAGGGACTGCTCGCTGTGCTGTTCACCGTGACCGCCCGGCAGTGGACCACGGCTGCCCACATTGCGCAGCCGGGCGCAGCGCCGACGCGGCCGACCCCGGCATCAGCTCGATCGCGGTGGCAGCCGCCCCGGCGCGCCGTCGCGGGTGTGCTGGTCGTTGCGGTCAACACCGGCCTGGAGACGGTTGTGGCCCTGTGGGGCTTCGTCTATCTCCTCGAGGCGGTAGCCCTGTCGACCGGCACGGCCGGCCTGCTGATGTCCGGCTACTGGGTTGCTCTCGTGATCGGCCGGGTAGTGCTCGGGGCAGCGACCGAGCGCATCGGGATCTGGCCCATGCTCGCCGTGGTCACCATCGGAACGGTCCTCGCCACCGCCCTGGTCGCCACCCGATTACCGGTCCTGGCGGGTGTCGGCGTGATCGTGCTGGGACTCGCCGTCGCGCCCATCTACCCGTTGCTCATCCTGACCACATCAGAACGGACGGCATCGGCATCAGTGGACCGACTCGTGGGGTTCCAGGCGGGAGCCTCGACCGTGGGCGCCGTCACCTTCACCGCCTTGGTCGGCCTGCTGATGGAGATCGACATCGTCCTGTTCGGCGGTTCCGTGCTGGTTCTGGCCATCCTCAGCAGCACCGGAATCTGGCTGCTACGTCCTGGCCGCCATCGGCCCGGAACGTCGGGCCGCCAGCGTGATGACGACCAGGGCGAGAAGGATCAGGACGCCACAGGCGAGGAAGATGCCCCGATTCTGAAGTACCGTCATCGATCCGAGGACGATGATCGGTCCGGAGACGATGGCGCCGATGCGTCGGGTGTTCATGTACAGGCCGGTCGACAGACCCGGTCGCGGAATCATCTGCTGGAACAGGGTGAGGCCAACGCCGGCGATAGCGGCGAAGCACCAGGCGTTGAACGGCTGGAGGGCCAGCAGCAGGACCGGGCCGGTGACGAACGCCATCGTCACGTAGTAGGCGATGCCGGCGAGGCACCCGGTCGCGAGCAGCTTCAGGCTGGAGAAGCGGAGGCTGAGCTTGCCCATCAGAATGAGGGCGGGGACCTCGAGTCCGGCGGCAACGCCCAGCGCGATGCCGGCCCAGATGACCTCGATCTGGACCGTCTCGGCCACGTACAGGGTCATGATCGAGGTCACGGTGGCATTCGCCGCTTGGAGCAGGACGAAGGCGGCCACGATCAGGACGACAGCGCTCCGGCGTAAGGCCAGGTGGTCGTCCTCAGCAGGCTGTGCCGGGCCGTTCGGGTCGGGTGCGGCGGAGCGCTGGGTGATCATCACCGCCGTCGTGGTACTCGCGAGGATGGCGACAGCGCCGATCGCCAGGAGTATGGCCCGGTCGCCGAAGGCGCCGATGATCAAGGTGGCCAGCGGCGGTCCGGCGATCCAGGCGACCGAGACGATGGCGCGGGTGTTCACGATGTCGGCTGAGGTCGCGCCCGAGTGTCGAAGGTGGGCGAAGAGCATGGCGTTGCCGACGCCGGCCGGACCGCCCACGACGATCAGCGCCACGACGGCGACCGGCAGGGATGTGGTGGCGGCGAGGATGATCGCCAGGAGCAGCGTGAGCACGCCGCACCCCAACATCGGTCGGAGGTAGTCCTTCCGACGGTCGGCGTACGCCGGTATGAGGAGTGCGGCGATGAACCCGCTCGCGTTGTAGACGGCGAGGACCCAGCCGACCTCGGCGGTCGACGCGTCGTAGAGAGTGACCAGGATCAGGGCGAGGGCAGGCACGAGGAAGGCGATCTGCAGACCCCACAACAACGCGGCCGTGGGTACGAGCAGACGCTTCATCGAATGTCCGTTCTGACGATCTCCGGGCCAGAGTGAAGGCAGGCTACCCAAGCGCCGTGGCCGCCATTGCTCCTGCCCGAGTACCCGAGGCCGGTCGGGCGCATGATCGGGAGCTGCTCGCCGTGGAGCGGCGCGGTCTGGTCAGAGGTGCATCGGGGCGGGCGCTGGGCCTGCGACTGCCCTCGTCCTCTTTTGCCGCGCTGGGGCTCGCCGGCGCGGTGATGCAGGGAGTGGCCCGCAACCCGCGTGAGCCTGAACAGCCTCAGGTGGTCGTATGCTCTCCGCAACGAGGGAGCGCACCACCGTGGATTCACGAGAGCACGAGCTCAGGGCCCACCTCATGGAGTCGGGACCTACATGCGCTTTGGATCGTCCCCGACCAGGGATCTGAAATCGGCCAGCCGGTCCCGGTTGAGGCTACGCGCGGGCGTGACTCTCATCCTCCTGTGGCTACTGCCCTTCTGGGCGTTGGCGCCCAGCATCGCGCATCTCCTCAGCGGGCTCAGCAACCCTCCATCGGTTGCTGTCGTCACGACAACGATCGTCGTCGTGCAGACCATCATCGGCCTGCTCGGGTTCTGGGTCGCCGGAACGGAAGTCAAGTCGATCATCAAGGACTCCACGACGAGGCAGGCCTGAGGACAATCTGGTCCATACTCATTTCCGGGGAGATCCGAGGTCAGGCCGATGTCGGCCGTGATCCGAGCGAAGCGGAACCACCACGCAACGCCGCCTAGCTGTCGTTGCTCCTGCGAACATGTCCATGGCTCGACGAGTGAGCTGGACCGATGGAAAGGATGCGCTGTGGCGATGCTTCCCGAGATTCTCCTGGTGAGCGGCGTGGCGTTGGACTTGGTGGGCGCGGGCGTCCTGTCCCACGCCCACAACGCCGAGTCGATCGTCGAACTGCGCGAGAACATCGGCGAAGAGGGGTCAGCGGTGGGGGAGCCCGACGCGATCTCGACCCATGCTCAGCTGTTGGCAGAGAAACGAATCGGCTTCCTGCTCCTGACCCTGGGGCTGGTTCTCTACCTGAGCGGGATCGTCCTCAAAAGCCCCGAGGGTCCGGTGACGATGGGGCTCATCGCGGGGGGTGTGGTGATCGTCGGCCTGGTCATCAGCCTCGTCTTCACCAGAGTGATAGGCAACCGGATACGCAAGCAGGCCCGCCGGGCCGAGGAGCAACAAGATCCGGACGCGCTGCCCGAGCAGTAGGACGAGTCCGTCGGCACCAGAACGCGACCGGGAGAACCGCAGGCGGCGTACGGGTCAGTGGAGCGTGGGTCGGTAGACGAGCTCTTGGGTGCGACCGTCGAGCGTCCGGGACTCGAGCAGCTCCAGGTCGAAGTCGTCCGCACCCCCGAAGATCGGCTCGGTCCCGGTCCTACCGCTGATGACCGGGAACAGCGTCACCTGCACGCGATCGACCAGTCCGGCGGCCATCAGCGCCCAGTTCATCGAAAGGCTGCCGTGCGAACGCAGCGGCACGTCGGACTCCTCCTTCAGCCGGGCGACGACGTCAACAGCGTTCTCGGCCACGACGGTCGCGTCCGGCCAGTCGAGAGGTCCGGTCAGCGTGGACGACACCACCGTTGTCGGCATGTTCCTCATCCGTATGCCCCAGGCGTCCACCTCCGACTCCTCGGTGTTCGAGCCCAGCATGTCCATGAACTCGCGGAACGTGTTGGCCCCGAAGACCATCCGCTGCTCGACGTCGAACTGGGCAAGGCGGCGCTCGAGGAACTCGGGGCCTTGCTTCCCCCAGTAGCCGCCCCAGTCACCGTCGCTGCCGTAGGAGCCGTAACCGTCGAGGGTGCAGAAGATGTCGAAGGTGTAGGTGGCGGTCATGTCGTTCTCCTCGAGTGTGGTTGAGCGATATGCAGGTACAGACTGGCAACCGTCGCGAGACTCATCGTCGTCGTGCCGGTGGTTTCTCCGGCGATCAGGAGGGTTGGATGTGACCATCCGCTACGCCAGCCGGATGGGCCGAGTGCAGCCGTCGGCCATTCGCGAGTTGCTGCGGCTGGGCGGTGACCCGGACATCATCTCCTTCGGCGGCGGCTACCCGGACCCAGCGCTGTTCCCGGTTGCCGAGCTGCGCGACGTGTATGCCCGGCTGCTCGTGGCCGAGCATGCTGCCACGTTGCAGTACTCAGCGTCGAACGGGTTGCCAAAGCTACGGGCGCAGGTCGCTGACCGCCTCACCAGGGATGGCATGACCTGCACCGCTGACGATGTGTTGATCATCCAGGGTGGCCAGCAGGGCCTGGACCTGGCCGCCAAGCTGGTGGTCAACGCCGGTGACGTCATTGTCACCGAGAACCCGACGTTCCTCGGGGCGTTGATCGCCTTCGCCCCGACCGAGCCGCGGTACGCGGCGGTGCGGACCGACGCCGAGGGGATGGACACCGAGCACTTGGAGGAGGTGCTGGCCGGTCACCCGGACGCGAAGATGATCTACACGGTGCCGGACTTCCAGAACCCGACGGGGATCACGATGGGCCTGGATCGGCGACGTCGGCTGATGGAGCTGGCGAGCGTGCACGGGCTGCTCGTCGTGGAGGACACGCCGTACCGGGCGCTCCGCTATGAGGGCACGTCGTTGCCCACGCTGAAGAGCCTCGACACCGAGGGTCGGGTGGTGCATCTGGGCAGCTTCTCCAAGATCCTGGCGCCGGGGCTGCGGCTGGGCTGGGCAGTCGCCAGTCCGGAGATCCTCGACCGACTCGCTCTGCTCAAGCTCGCCGCGGACACGCAGAACAGCACCCTGAACATGGCCGCCACGTCGGACTATCTCAGCCGCTATGACATTGACGGGCACATCGCGCGCGCGGTCCCGGTCTATCGTCACAAGCGCGACCTGATGCTGGCGACGATGGCAGAGAGCTTTCCCACCGGTGTGGAGTTCACCGAGCCAGACGGGGGACTCTTCGTCTGGCTGACGTTCCCGGTCGACTTCGACGCCACCGAGTTCATGGCGAACACGCTGCTGCCCCAGGCGAAGATCGCCTATGTGCCCGGCGCAACCTTCTTCCCCGTCGAGCCGGAGCCGAATCACGCCCGGCTCAGCTTCTCCGGCGTACCCGATGACCGGCTCGTGAGGGGTCTCACCGAGTTGGGGAGACTGCTGCGAGCTACATCCGGCCGGTGGGGTAAAGGTCGTCCAACGTGTTGAGCCCGCCGGTGAGCAGCGACCTGGTGGTCGTCGGCGCCGGGATCGTCGGCGCCTCGGTGGCCTATCACGCCGCTCGCGCCGGTGCTGTCGTGACCATCGTCGACGCCGGGCGGCCGGGCGCCGGTGTGACGGCGGACTCGTTCGCCTGGATTGGAGCGTCCGGGGTACGCACGGGTCCGGCAGCCGGCCTGCGGGCGACCGCGACGGAGGAGTACCGCCGGCTCGAGGCCGAGCTGCCCGGACTTCCCGCGACCTGGTCCGGCTCACTGTCTTGGGACGCGGCGGGCGACGCGCCGGAGGCCGGACCTGGGCAGGAGATCGTGGACGCGGCCACGGTGGCCAGGCTCGAGCCCACCCTGCGGGAGCCTCCGGAGTGGGCCGTCTGGGCGCCCGGTGACGGCGCCGTCGATCCGGTGGGCGTGACCGAGCGGCTGGTCGCGGGCGCCCGCACCCACGGGGCCCGGGTACAGCTGGACACTCCGGTCACCGCGGTCCGGCGGAACGCCGGTGGCCGCGTCGTCGGGGTTGAGACGGCCGCAGGTCCTCTTGCCGGTTCGACTGTGGTGCTCGCGGCCGGAGTGGCCACGGCCGCGCTGGGCACGCCGCTCGGCATACGCGTCCCGGTCGACCCGTCGCCGGCGACGCTCGTCCGGCTCCGCGCCCCGGCCGGTCTGGTCCGCACCGTGATCCATAACCGGGACTTCGATCTCCGGCAGGTCGCCACAGATCGGCTCCACGCCGCCGCGGACTCGCCCGAACGGACGCTCGCCGCTGTCCGGTCCACCTTCCGCGGCGCCGCGAACGTCGAGCTGCTCAGCACCCGGGTCGGCGTACGCCCCATGCCGGCCGACGGCGAGCCGATCATCGGCTCGGTCGCCGAGGTGCCCGGCCTCTACCTGGCGGTGATGCATTCGGCCGTCACGCTCGCCCCGGCCGTGGGCCGTCTGGTCGCGCGGGAACTGGTCGACAGCACCAACGAGCCAGCGTTTGGGGGTTGTCGCCTCGACCGCTTCTAGGCAATCCAGGGTTACCGGCGCGGGCCGGAGGGCATGGTGGCCCGGCGGAACGGCGAGAGCGCCAGGCCGACCAAGGTCACCGCCACACCGCCAATCCCGACCCACAATGCCGGCCGGAAGCCAGCGGCGTCGGCAAGGAGCCCACCGAGCGGCGCGCCCACGGCGATCATGCCCCAGTTCAGCGACCGGATGGTGGCGTTCATACGCGCCTGCAACCGGTCCGGCGTCACCGCCTGCCGATAGGCGAGGGTGATCGGGCTGCTGAGGCCGGCGCCGAGCCCGAACAGCAGCTGACCGACCACAAGCAGCGGCAACGCCGCGGGCCCCGGAACGGCCAGCACCACCGGCAAGTAGGCCACGGTCAGCAGTGCGTAGGCCGCGATGTCGGTCCCGCCCACCTGGAGCCGACGACTGGCCACGCCAGACAGAGCACCACCCAGCACCGCGCCGACGCCAGCACCGGCGTACGCGATTCCGATGGCCAGCGCGTCCAGCCCGAGCTCGCGGACCGCGTACGGGACGAAGACCACGCTGAGGATCGCGTTGGCGAAGAACCAGATGTGCGACCAGATGGCCATCGGGGCCAACATCTCGTGGGTGTATACCCAGCGCGCGCCCTCCGCGACCTCGCGCAGCAGGTGCCGCCGCCGGGTCGGCTCTGGTGCCGGCTCGACCAGCGGGATGGAGCGCAGCAGCATCGCCGAGACCACGAAGCTGACCGCGTCGACCATCACAGCGGCCGAGGCCCCGATAAGCCGCACCAGCGCTCCGGCCAGCACCGGTCCGCCGGTCTGGGCCACCGCTCCGCTCTGCTCCAGCCTGGCGTTGGCCACCGCCAACAGGGAGCGGTCCACCAGCCGGGGCAGAGCTGACTGAGCGGCGGCGTCGTTGACCACCGACAGCAGCCCGAAGGCCAGCAGCACCGCAATCAGAGAGACGATGTCGAGCAGCCCGACGGCGTGAAGCATCGGGACCGCGGCTAAGGTCATCGCCCGGCCGAGGTCGCACAGCCATAGCACCCGCAGCCGACGCCGGACCCGATCGACCAGCGCCCCGGCCAGCAGGCCGAAGGCCAAGTAGGGCAGCCACTGAGCGGCCCGGACCAACCCGACCTCGGTGGCCGTGGCCTGCAGGTCGACCACCACCAGGATCTGCACCGCCAGTACGGTGACCGGGGTGCCGAAGGCCGACACCGTCGACGCGGTCCAGAACCGGACGAACCCCAGCTGACGCCAGGGCCCTGACTCCCTCACAAGCCGGACCGGCCCCCGCCGGCGTCAGACCGCCTCCGTCCTGGTCCGGGCCTCAGCCAGCCCTGCAGGGTGACAACGTCGGGAGCCAGTTGCTCGACCCGTTGCGGAACCGGGTCTTCCGCTCCTGCCAATACCCGCGCGTGCCCTCGGTTCTGCACGTCAGGGATGATCTCATCCGCGTGATGCAGTGCCGCTACAGCAGTTCGTCCGTCACGTCGCAGGTCCTCGCGGGAGCCATGTCAGGCACTTAGACAGGCAGGCGGCTCTGCAGCAGATAGTCGGCAACCAGCCGCGGCTGTACGAGCGGCAGTAAGTGCCCGCCCGGAAGCACATCGGCCTCGACGCCGAGTCGGTCACGAGAGACCCGCCGTTGCAAGCCGACCGGGAAGAAACGGTCGTCATCGCCAGCGAGAACACGTATCCCGATTGCTGGCCACGTCTCGAAGTCACATACCGATCCGAAGACGATGTCCGCCTCGGAGCGCTGATACCGCTCGCCCTCGGCCGCGACCTCGGGGTCGACATCGTGCAGAAAGTACGTAGCCACATCGAAGGCGCCGTAGCCGCCGGCCCGGGCCGCCTCGTCCTGTGCCTCGAGCGCGCCGGTGTGTGCCCACCACTCGCTTGGGGTCTCACCAGGATCGGGGATCATCGCGTTGATCAGTACCAGCTCGCGAACAGGCGCCCGCTCGCAGACGAGCGGCGCTGTGAAGCCTCCGAGAGAACCTGCGACGAGTACGACATCGGGGCGTGAACCGATCGCGTCGACCACGAGTTCGGTGTATCGGGACAGTCCAGCGGCTTCGTCGTCGCCGGGCAGATCGACCGCGATCGCTTCGTAGCCGGCCTCGACCAAGAAAGGGGTGACCCTACTCCAGACCCACGCCGACCCACCGGCCCCCGGAATGAGAACGAAGGTACGCACGCCCGACCTTAACTAGACCGTCTCGATCTTACGGGATCACCTGCATCCTCAGCTCCGCCCTCAACCGGCCCGCCGTACATCGGAAGTCTGGGTCTCGGTGCCGGTCAGTCAGCGATGTGGGCGGTGTTGTCGAGCCAGTGCTGGGCGAGGTCGGTGTCGCCGTCGACGCTGATGTCGGTGCCTTCGCGATCGGTGAGGGGGAGTCGGCGGGTCAAGATCAGCAGCAGCGATCGCGCCGGGCCGCTCACCGTCACATCGGCCTGCTGGGCTCCGGGCTGCCACGTCGCCCCGTCGGGCCGGCGTTCGAGGAACCAAGCGCCCGCGTCGTCTGCGATGTCGGTGGCCAGCCATTGCAGGGTCTGCCCGGCCCCCCGGATGGCGTGGGCGGACTCGGGCCGCTGCATCTCCCACGTGGGGGAGGTGAGCATCGCGAGATGGTGGCTGACCAGCGCGGCTGCGATATCGGCGTCAATCTCGGCCGGTCGGTTCGCTGCGTTGGCTGCGTCAAAGCCGTGGACGACCGTCTCGTTGAGGACGTTGGACATCCAGAATCGCGTTCCGGCCCGCTCGTCCCCGGCGGCATTGAACACCGGCGCGTCGAGCGCGTCATCGGAGAACGCGCTCGCGACCCGCTGCGCGGACTCCGATAGCCACGCCGGCCACTCGCGGGGGACGGCGGGGAGAGCGGCTACCTCGGTGGGCAGCTGTGTGGGGTCGGTGATACGCCGCTCGATGATCTCCGCGGTCCAGTGCTGGACCTGGCCCACGTGCTCGACAAGGTCAGTGATGGTCCAGGCCGGGGTGGTCGGTACAGCGGCATCAGGTCCGGCTGCTGCGGCCGATTCCGACAGACGTCGGGTGTGTTCCACGATCGCTCGCCGGGCATCTTCAGCTTTCAGCTCGATCATTGAATTGTCCTTTTTGAAGGTAAGTTTGCTGCTACGACTGACCCGGTGAGCCGGTCGAACTCATCGGTGATCTGTGGACCAGCGTCTCAGGCGACGTTCTCATGACCTCCTCATCCGTCGAGTCGCTCGGTGAGATTGTTTGCTCGAGGCACCATCTCCGGTGCCGGCGAGCGCCCGACCGGCCTCGGCCAGCACCGAAGCCCGGACGGCCTGGCGGCTCCGTAGGCTGACAGGCCCTCTTGGAGCCAGCTCCGCAGGCACTAGACCCTTCGCGAATCCGAGTGGCCGCCCGAGTGCGCAAGGACCCGGGCATGAGCGTCTGTACAGCTAGCCCATGTCGAGGAGCTGAGCCGCATAGAGATGAAGGGCCAAGCCGCTGGCGGCCGCGCCGCGGTGCAGCGTGGCCCGGGCCTGGTTGGGGTCGTGGCCGCGTCCGATGAGCAGTCCCACAGCGCGGTTGATCGTCGCGTACTCGGCCAAACCAGTGAACCCGGAAACGAGAGTCACCGGTGGGAGGTCGATATCGAGCGTAACCGCGGGATGCTGTCCGTCACCGTCAGTCTGCGCTCGATCGCGGCGATGCAGGTAGTCGATGTCCGCCGCCAGGTCGACGAACGCTCCTGCCGTACCGCCGTAGAACACAATCAGGCTCTGCGGGTCGTATCCGGGTCCCTGGCTTGACAGGTTCAGACGCAAGGAGGTGGCCGGCCGTATCCCGTCGACGACGGAGAACGCCGTCATGGTGACTGGCCAGCCGTCGAGCACGAGAGTCAGCCGAAGGCCGAGGTAGGACGGCACCGCGCTCCGGAGATGGCCCGCTAGTGCTTCCAGGGATTCGGTGAGAGTGTCGTCGGCACCGATGCTGTCGACCAAGTCGCGTAGGTGAGACGCGAGATCGCTGGGCAGATCCACCGGTGATGCTCCGAAGAAGCGGATCCGCCCGCCGGGGTCAGTCTCGCGTGGTCTAGGTCAGCAGTCTGCTGATCCACGGATGGCGGCCGTTACGGACCGAGCCTGGAGTGGCCGCGTCACCCCCGACGATACGCGCTCAACCATGCCGACCTAGCCGATCGGGTCCTCCGGTGCAGAGTGATGCCGCGCGTTTGCCCGCCGCACCGCCTCGTCGACGATGCCATGGGCGACAAGCGGCAACTTCCGGGCCTGATTCTGGCTCAGCTCACGTAGCCGCTCCATGGCCTCCGTCTCGGAGCTGCCGGTGCGGCTCATCATGATGCCTACCGCTCGATCGATCACCTGTCGGATCTGCAACACCGCCTGCAGTCGCTCGGCCAGCCGGCGGGTCTGGGCCAGGGCATGGGCGTTCTGTACCGCGATCGCCGCCGGCGCGGCGAAAAGCATCTCTAACTCAGCGGCGCGCTCGTCGAAGACGTTCTTGGCGTGGGCGTAGACGTTCATCGCCCCGACCACCCGCAGCACGGTCGTCTGAAGCCTCTTCCGCAGCTATGTCCACTCGCACCTCCACGGCGGTCGAACGGCGACGAGGGAACTCTAATCGTCCGCCGCAACACGCCGAACCGCCCGGCCTCCGGTGGTCTGTTGACGGCCCTCGTCTCTCAGCTCATCTCAGTTCGATTGAACAGAACGAAGATCAAGACGTGTGCGAGCAGGACGGCTCGAAACCGCTCGCTCTCCGCAGGAACGCTCGCGCCCATCGTCATGCCGTCGTCTTGGAGTACAGGGTTGGCGGAGGCCGGCGCTCCCCTGACTCCTCCGCTGACTCGCTCGGCTGATCGAATCTTGTGCTGAACTTGGTGGGCGATACTGGGTTCGAACCAGTGACCTCTTCGGTGTGAACGAAGCGCGCTACCACTGCGCCAATCGCCCCGGGCTCTTCGAGCGACGCCCACGATATCCCATTGGACTTCTTGTCCCGCACGCGTTTCTCTCGCCCGAGGAGGTCGAGCATGCGCATCATGAACTACACGTAGTCGAGAGCGCACGATGCCGAAGTGCTGGACGCGGCCGCCGACGATCGCGAGGAGATCGTGATCACCAGAACGGGCAAGGAACCGGTCACTTGATCACCCTCGCCGACTACGAATCGCTGAGGGAGGCCGCATATCTGATGCGCAGCCCGGCGACTACAAGAGCCGATTGACCGGCTGGAATGCGGCGAGGGCGTCGAGCACGGACTCATCGAGGAATGATCAGTCTGGTGGTGATCGGAAAGCCGGATGTCAGCAGTGGACCCGCGGTCTAGGCTTATCCAACGTGTCTTCCATGTCGATCACCCTCAGTAACGGCGGCGTACGCACCGAACTGGTGACCGGCAGCACGACCACCGGCTTGGATCTGTTCGGAGACGATCGAACCGTCGTGGCGGTCCGGGTCAACGGCGAGGCTCGCGACCTGAACCGGGAGATCCCGGCGGACGCGGAGGTCGAGAAGATCACCATCGACAGCCCAGAGGGGCTGGCCATCCTGCGGCACTCGACCGCCCACGTCGCCGCCCAGGCGGTGCAGGCTCGCGACGAGAAGGCCCGGCTCGGCATCGGGCCGCCGATCACCGACGGCTTCTACTACGACTTCGACGTGGTCGAGCCGTTCACCCCCGAGGACCTGCGCGAGCTCGAAAAGGCCATGGCCGCGATCATCAAGGAGCGCCAGCAGTTCCGCCGCCGCGCGGTGAGCGATGACGAGGCCCGGACCGAGCTGGCGCACGAGCCGTACAAGCTGGAGCTGATCACCGACAAGGGCTCGGCCGGCGCCGACGAGGAGGCCGGCGCGGAGGTTAGCGCCGGTGAGCTGACCATCTACGACAACGTCCGGCGGGACGGCAGCGTCGCGTGGAAGGACCTGTGTCGCGGTCCGCACGTGCCGCACACCGGGTACATCCCGGCCTTCGCGCTCACCCGCAACTCCGCGGCGTACTGGCGCGGCGACCAGACAAACGCCCAGCTGCAGCGGCTCTACGGCACCGCCTGGCCGACCAAGGAGGCGCTCAAGGACTACCGGCATCGGCTCGAGGAGGCGGCCAAGCGCGACCACCGCAAGCTCGGCGTCGAGCTGGACCTGTTCACCTTCCCTGACGAGCTGGGCTCCGGCCTGGCCGTCTTTCACCCCAAGGGAGGGGTGATCAAGCGGGAGATGGAGGACTACGTCCGCCGCCGGCACATCGAGGAGGGCTTCTCCTACGTCGGTACGCCGCACATCTCCAAGGAGGGCCTGTTCCACACCTCCGGGCATCTGCCGTACTACAAGGACACGATGTTCCCGCCGATGGAGTTCGAGGGATCGGACTACTACCTCAAGGCGATGAACTGCCCGATGCACAACCTGATCTACCGCTCCCGCGGCCGCTCCTACCGCGAGCTGCCGCTGCGGTACTTCGAGTTCGGCTCCGTCTATCGCTACGAGAAGTCCGGCGTGGTGCACGGGCTCACCCGGGTCCGTGGGATGACCCAGGACGACTCCCATTCCTACGTCACCCCGGAGCAGGCGCCGGACGAGATCAAGCACCTGCTCGACTTCGTCCTCGGGCTGCTCCGGGACTTCGGACTGGACGACTACTACCTGGAGCTCTCGACCCGTGACGACTCCAAGGTCGACAAGTTCGTCGGCTCCGAGGAGCAGTGGGCGACGGCCACCGCGGTGCTGGAGCGCGCCGCGATCGAGTCGGGACTCGACCTGGTCGCCGATCCGGGCGGAGCGGCGTTCTACGGGCCGAAGATCTCGGTCCAGGCTCGGGACGCCATCGGCCGCACCTGGCAGCTGTCGACCATCCAGTACGACTTCAACCAGCCGGCCGGCTTCGACCTGCAGTACCAGGCGGCCGACGGGACCCGCCGTCAGCCGGTGATGATCCACTCGGCCAAGTTCGGCTCGATCGAGCGGTTCATCGGCGTCCTGACCGAGCACTACGCGGGCGCATTCCCTCCCTGGCTCGCGCCGGTCCAGGTGGTCGCCGTTCCGGTGGCCGAGGAGTTCGCGGCGTACCTGCACGGCGTGGCAGACCGGCTGCGCCGCGCCGGCGTACGCGTCGAGGTCGACACCAGCGACGACCGGATGGGCAAGAAGATCCGCAACGCCGAGCAGCAGAAAGTGCCCTACATCCTGATCGCCGGTGGCGAGGACGAGGCCGCCGGCGCGGTGTCGTTCCGCTATCGCGACCGGTCGCAGAAGAACGGCGTACCCGTCGACGACGCGATCACCGAGATCGTCGACGCCATCACCCGCCGGATTCAGGTCTAGACGTCGACTTGTCAGAGTCCAGGTGTCGCTATAGCGATGCTCAACGCTGACGAGTCGGTGGAGGGAGGGCCGGTGAGCGGCGACGTGGAGGATCCCGCGACCCTGCCGGGCACTCCGGACGGCTTCGAACGGTTGTGGACCCCGCACCGGATGGTCTACATCAAGGGAGAGAGCAAGCCGCCGACCCACGAGTCGCACGACTGCCCGTTCTGCACCGTCACCGCCGCCGAGGACCGGGCCGGCTTGATCGTGCACCGGGCCGAGCTCGCGTACGCGGTGCTCAACCTCTACCCGTATTCGCCGGGACACCTGCTGATCTGCCCCTACCGGCACCTCGCCGACTACACGGAGCTGACCGACGACGAGGCCGCAGCGATGACCCACCTGACCCAGCAGGCGATGCGGGTCATCCGGGCCGCCAGCGCGCCGCACGGGTTCAACCTCGGGATCAATCAGGGTGCCATCGCGGGCGCCGGGATCGCCGCGCATCTGCACCAGCACGTGGTGCCGCGCTGGTCGGGCGACGCCAACTTCCTTCCTGTGGTCGGTCAGACCAAGGCCCTGCCGCAGCTGCTCGATCAGACCTGGGAGGTCGTACGCCGGGCCTGGGACGAGCTGGCCTGATGCTCGAGCGGTTCCGCGCCCTCTCCCACGCCGTCCTCGGGCCGGTCGCCCGGCTGCTGATCCGGCTGGGGGTCTCGCCCGACCTGGTCACGATCGTGGGGACGCTGGGCGTGGTCGTCGGCTCGCTGATCTGCTTCCCGCTGGGCTATCTGTGGCAGGGCGTCCTGGTCGTCACGATCTTCGTCGTCTCCGACATGGTCGACGGACTGATGGCCAAGATCACCCAGACCTCCAGCAACTGGGGCGCCTTCCTGGACTCCGCGCTGGATCGGCTCGGCGACGCGGCGGTGTTCGGCGGCATCCTGCTCTACTTCGTCTACCGTGAGGACTCCACGCTGTGGGCCGGGATCGCACTGGCCGGGCTGGTCTTCGGCCAATGGACCTCCTACGTCAAGGCTCGCGCCGAAAGCCTGGGGTTCACCTGCAGCGGCGGGCTGGCCGCCCGGGCGGACCGGTTGGTGATCATCCTGGCCGGTGCGCTGCTGGCCGGGCTCGGGGTGCCGTACGTGCTGCAGGTCGCCGTCGCCGCGCTTGGCGTTGACCAGCATGATCACGGTTCTGCAGCGGATCATCCAAGTCCGCCGCCAGGCCAAGCCACACGATGTCCCGGCCGCCTGAGGCGCGGCGGGCCGGGATCGCAGCGCTGATCGACCGGGCACGCGACCGCCTGCTGCTCGCCGGCTATCGACTCGGCTGGCGGGCGGCGTACCGGCTGCCACCGGGTCTGGTCCGCCAGGTCATCCGGCTGGTCAGCGTGGCGGCGGTCCGGCAGGACGGCGTCCACGTCGCGACCCTGCGCCGCAACCTGGCGGTGCTCGCCGGCCAGGAGGTCGACGACGAGCTGGCCCGCCGCGCCGTCGGCTCGCATCTGCGCAACATCGTCGAGATGCTCGCCCTGCCCGGCTGGAGAGCGCACGACATCCGGCGCCGGGTGCGGGTCATCGACGAACCGATGCTGCGCGCCGCGTACGCCGAGCGCGGGGTGGTCGTCGCCCTGCCGCACAGTGGCAACTGGGATCTGGCTGGGGCCTGGGCCTGCCTGACCGGGATGCCGGTGAGCACGGTGGCCGAGCAGCTGCCGGGGTCGGCCTATCAGGGCTTCGTCACGTTCCGGGAGGGCCTGGGCATGGAGGTGCTCTCCCATCGCGACCCCGGCGCGATCGCCGCGCTGGTGTCCGCGGTGCGCCGTGGCCGGGTGGTCTGCCTGCTGGCCGACCGCGATCTGGGTCGACGAGGACTGCCGGTATTCTTCGCCGGCCGGCCGATTACGATGCCGGCCGGTCCGGCGGTTGTGGCCCGCCGGGCGGACGCTTTGCTGGTGCCGGCGGTGTGCCGGTACTCGGGGGAGGACATGGTGATCGTCATCGGTGAGCCGATCGCCCCGCGACCTGGTCGGGAGGGACTGATCGCGATGACTCAGGCGGTCGCCGACTTCTTCACCCAGACGCTGGCCGAGCAGCCGGAGGACTGGCACATGATGCAGCCGTTCTTCGATGCGATCCAGCCCGCACGGGAGTCGACTCGTGGGTAGCGGTCCGCAGCTGCGCGTCGGTCTGGTGTGTCCTTATTCGTTCCAGGTTCCCGGTGGGGTGCAGAACCATGTGCTCGGCCTCGCCCGCTACCTCACCGAACTGGGGCACCAAGCGCACGTCCTTGCACCGGGCGAGCTCAGCCCATCGGCGGCCCGGGCCCTCGGCCGAGATCGGTTCACCGGCGCCGGGGCGGCCGTGCCCCTCCGCTACAACGGCTCGGTGGCCCGGGTGAACTTCGGACCGCGAAGTGCTGCCCGAGTCCGCCGCTGGTTGCGCGACGGGGCGTTCGACCTGCTCCACATCCACGAGCCGGTGAGCCCGAGCATCGCGCTGCTCGCGCTGTGGGCGGCCGAGCAGCCCGTGGTGGCCACGTTTCATTCCGCGACCCCTCGATCACGGACGCTGCAGGTTGGCCGGCGGGTTGCTGCAAGCGGCTTTGGAGAAACTCGACGCGGCCGTCGCGGTCTCGGAGTCGGCTCGGCAGGTGGTGCAGCATCTGGGTCGCGACGCGCTGGTGATACCCAACGGACTGCGCATCGCCGACTTCGCGAACCGGCCGAAGGCTGATCGAACGCCGTCGGCCCGGCCGCCGCGGATCGTGTTCCTGGGCCGGACCGAGGAGCCTCGCAAGGGACTCGACGTGCTGCTCAAGGCTCTGCCGATCGTCCGCGCAGCGGTCGGTCACCATGAGCTGGTGGTCGCCGGTCACGGCGTCCGCAACCTGCCCGCGGGCAGCCGGGCATTGGGCGCAGTGAGCGAGGAGGCCAAAGCCGATCTGCTCGCCTCCGCCGACGTCTTCGTCGCTCCGCATCGCGCCCGGGAGAGCTTCGGGATCGTGCTGCTGGAGGCGCTGGCCAGCGGCGCCGCGGTCGTGGCGTCCGACCTGCCGGCCTTTGTTGACCTGCTGACCGGCGGCCGGCGGCACTCACCGGTGGGGACGCTCTTCCCGGCCGGGGACCACCGGGCGCTGGCCGAGGCGATGATCAGCGTGCTGCGTCGGCAGGATCCGAGCCAGATCGCAGCGACCCGCCGGCGCGGCGTCCAGTTCGCCGCACACTTCGACTGGTCCCGGGTAGGAGCCTGTGTCCTCGCGCTCTACCGGTCAGTCCTGGACGACGACCGCACCCGCCGTCTGGCCGCTAACCTAAGCGGGTGATCGGCGCTGGGCGGAAGACCTCGACCGCCCGGTCCCTGGATGCCAGCATGGACCTGCTCAACCAGATCGTCCGACAGCCGATCGACCCCGACTACGCCCTCGTCGCGGCTCGTCAGGGGTCCCCGCCGCGCAGTCGGGTCGGCGTGGTCGTGGTCGCCGTCCTGGCCGGGGCCCTGCTGGCCGTCACGGTGCTGCAGACGACGCGGGCCGCGCCGGTCGCCGAGACCGAACGGGCGGAGCTGATCGACCGGGTCCAGGCGGCGCAGTCCGGTACCGACCAGCTGCGGTCGCGGCTGACCGCCACCTCCGCCGAGATCGAGGAGCTCCGGGCAGCGGCATTGGGGGGCGGGAGTGCGGCACAGGCGCTGGAGGACCAGATCCACCGGCTGGAGCCGATGGTCGGCGCGGTACCGGTCACCGGGCCCGGCTTGGTGATCGTCGTCGACGACTCGCCGGCCGCGGGTACCGATCACCGGGACCAGGTGCTGGATGTCGATCTCCAGATGCTGGTCAACGGCTTGTGGCAGGCCGGTGCCGAGGCCGTCGCGATCAACGGTCACCGGTTGTCCAGCCTGACCGCCATCCGCAGCGCCGGCGATGCGATCACCGTCGACTTCCGCTCGCTGACCCGGCCCTACCGTGTCGAGGCGATCGGCGACCCGCGTACCCTGCCCGCCCGGTTCGTGGAGACGACCGGTAGCGCCTGGTGGCACGAGCTGGCTCAGAATCGCGGAATGCCTTACGAGGTCCGAGACGAGGAGTCCCTGGAGCTGGCGGCCGACCCCGGCCTGGCGCTGCGGCATGTCCGGGCGGGTGCGACGTGATGAGAACGCGGGAGCGCAGCGACCACCAGCCCCACCGGATGAATTGCGCGAGCGAAGCGAGCACCAGCCCCAGCGGCGAGCTGCGTCGGCGAGGTGTGACGTGATCCCGGTCATCGGCCTGCTTGCCGGGATCGCGCTCGGCCTGCTGCTCGAGCCGTCCGTCCCTCTGGTGCTGCAGCCCTACCTGCCGATCGCCATCGTGGCCGCGATGGACGCGCTGATCGGGGCGCTCCGGGCCTACCTGGAGGGCACCTTCAGCGATCGCGTCTTCGTGGTCTCGTTCGTGTCCAATATCGTGGTGGCGTCCGCGATCGTTTACGTCGGGGACCAGATCGGGGTGGGCTCGCAGTTGTCCACCGCAGTCGTCGTGGTGCTGGGCATCCGCATCTTCACCAATGTCGCTGCCATCCGCCGAGCGCTGATCCGTGCCTGAGCACAACCGGCCTCGCCGGGCACCGCGTACGCCGGTCTCCCGCCGGCTGGCGTCGCTGCGCCGCGGTCAGCGCCGTCAGGTGGGAGCAGTCGCCCAGGCTGAACCTGTCGAACGGGCGGCGATCCCGGCTGCCGCCAACCGGAGACGACTGAGTCGCTCGCTGCTCCATCCCGGTCGCGGTCAACTGGTTGCCGCCGCGATCCTTTTCGTGGTCGGGCTCGGCGGAGTGGTGGAGATTCGCAGCAACGCCGCCGACGACACGTACGCCAACGCCCGCCGCGAGGACCTGATCCAGTTGCTGGACGGCCTCGGCACCGAGTCGCGACGGCTGGAGAACGAGATCGCCGAGCTGGAGCGCACTCGGACCGAGCTGCGCACCGGTGCGGACCGCCAGCGGGTCGCCCGGTCGGAGGCCGAGCGCCGGATCCTCGAGCTCTCCGTCCTCGCCGGCTCGGCACCCGCAACCGGCCCGGGCATTCGGATGCGGATCTCCGATCCGCGCGGAGAAGTCGACGGCACCGTGCTGCTGGACGCTGTCGAGGAGATGCGCGACGCCGGTGCCGAGGTGATCGAGGTCAACGACGCGATCCGGGTGGTCGGGTCGACCTGGTTCGGTGGTGATGGCGGCAGCATCGTCATCGACGGCCGGCCGGTCAGCCGGCCGATCATCGTCGAGGTGATCGGTGATGCCAACAGCCTGGAGGAGGCAGCCAGGTTCCGCGGCGGACTGGTCTCGGAGATCACCGGACCGACCATTGGCGGGCAGGTGCAGATCGAGCGCCTCGATCGTGTCATGGTGGAGTCCTTGCACCCGGCGCGCGAGAATCAGTACGCTCGCCCAGCCGCCACCCCGCGGTGAAGTGGCCGCAGAGGCCGGAGGGAGTAGTGCCGTGCCGGATTACCCGGAGGATCTGAAGTACTCGACCGAGCACGAGTGGGTGCGGAGCGGCAACGGCAACACAGTTCGGGTCGGGATCACCGAGTACGCGGCGGAACAGCTCGGTGACATCGTCTTCGCCTCGCTGCCCGAGGTGGGCGAGGCGGTCGCGGCGGGTGATGCCGTCGGCGAGCTGGAATCGACGAAGAGCGTTTCGGACATCTTCACCCCGGTCTCCGGGGTGATTTCGGCGGCGAACTCCTTGCTGCAGAGCAATCCGGAGACCGTCAATGCCGATCCCTACGGTGATGGTTGGCTGTTCGAACTGGAGATGGAAGAAGGCGGAGACCTGGAGGATCTGCTCGACTCCGACGCGTACGCGGAGCACGTCGGGACCTGAGCTGGGTCAGGGGGACCGCTCGAAACGCAGATTCGATTTCGGAGCGTCGGCGTACAGTCCTAAACTCTCCATCAATCCTCGAGCACCATCGAGGCACGGCCCCCATTGGAAAGTCGACGCACATGCCCTTCTGTACCAACTGCGGCCACGACAACCCAGAAGGCAGCAACTTCTGCGGCAAATGTGGTTCGGCCCTGGTCTCGGCGGGGGCCAAGACCGAGCTCAGTGAGCGGATCCCCACCGGCGACACCACCAAAACCATTCCAGCGATGATCGAGGAACGTGACACCGACCCCCTGACCGCCGAAGAGGAGGCCGCGGTCAGTGCGCTGCCCCAAGGCTCGGCGCTGCTGATCGTGCAGCGGGGCGCGAATGCGGGGTCGCGCTTTCTGCTGAACACCGAGGTGGTCACCGCGGGGCGGCATCAGGATTCCGACATCTTCCTGGACGACATCTCGGTGTCGCGCCGGCACGCCACCTTCACCCGGCGGCCGGAGGGCATCGTGGTCAAGGACCTCGGCAGCCTGAACGGCACCTACGTCAATCGCGACCTGGTTGACGAAGTGCTGTTGCGGCACGGCGATGAGGTGCAGATCGGGAAGTTCCGGTTGGTCTACTTCGCCAGCCCGCAGGGGGGCGAGTAGGGGCCCAGGGGCTGATGAGTGCCATGGCGAACCCTGCTGAGTCTCGGTCCCGGGTCGGAACCCGCAGCATCGGACAGGTGCTGAGTGTGCTCCGTGCCGACTTCCCGGAGGTCTCCATCTCCAAGATCCGGTTCCTGGAGTCGGAGGGGCTGGTCAGCCCGCAGCGGGCGCCCTCGGGGTATCGCCGGTACACCGACAGCGACATCGAGCGGCTTCACTACATCTTGTCGGTGCAGCGAGAGCACTACGTGCCGCTCAAGGTCATCCGGGAGCACCTGCAGCAGATCGACAAGGGACAGACGCCGCCCAGCCTGGGGTCGAGCAGATCGTTGTCGGAGGCCGGCGAGGCCGGGACGGCGGCACCGGCTCCGCCGCCGGCACCCAAGCAACCGCTGCGGCTGAGCCGTCAGGACCTGCTGGAGGCCAGCGGCCTGACCGAGAGTGCTCTGAGCGAGTTGGAGCGTACCCAGATCGTGCTCCCGCGACCGGGAACCAACCATTACGGGCGTGATGCGCTCACCTTGGCGATCGCCGCCAAGCGGATGGGGGAGTACGGCATCGACGGTCGGCACCTGCGGGCGTTCAAGATGTCGGCCGACCGGGAGGTTGGCCTGGTCGAGCAGGCCATCGCCCCGCACCTTCGCCGGGCCGGCGGCCGCGACGTCTCCGGTGAGGTCACCCAGCTGGTGATCAGCTTCCACGCCGCCCTCGTCCGCACCGCGATGGAGCGCTGACCCCCTTCACGCGCCTCCCCCTTTGGGGCGACGGCCCTGTCAGATTCGGACGCTGCGTCCGATTTGCGCGCTGTGCTCCGGTTGCTTCCGGCGTACAGCGCGAAGAACGGACGCAGCGTTCGATCTTGACCGAGGGGAGGGGTGGTGGCGTGACCAAAATGGGGCCGAACCGCACGGAGCCGACTACCGGGCGCGAAGTAGTGTGTGATCATGCGTGAGCTCGATGTGGTGGGTGTCCGGGTCGAGATGCCGTCCAACGCCCCGATGGTGTTGTTACGCGAGGTCGGCGGCAGTCGTTATCTCCCCATCTGGATCGGAGCCAACGAAGCTTCCGCGATCGCCAACGCCCAGGAGGGCATCGTTCCGCCGCGGCCGCTGACCCATGACCTGATGGTGGACACCCTGGCCACCCTCGGGCACCGGTTGACCGAAGTGCACATCACCGAGCTGGAGGGTGGCACCTTCTATGCCGTCCTCCTGGTCGACGGCATCGAGGTCAGTGCCCGGCCCTCCGACGCCATCGCGCTCGCGCTGCGCGTGGGCTCGGACATCTACTGCGCCGAGGATGTCCTGGACGAGGCCGGGATCGAGATCCCCGAGGCGGAGGACGACGAGGTGGAGAAGTTCCGCGAGTTCCTTGATCAAGTCAACCCCGACGACTTCGTCACCGGAGACGAGCCGAAGGCCTGACCTGCTGGCACTCTCACGCCGCAATCGAGAGTTTCGACTACGCTGATCGGGCACTCTCAGGCCCCGGTCGAGGGTTTCAGGATCGCAACCCCCGGTTTCGGCGTGTCGTTGACCCTGGACGGAACCGGGCCGTAGCGTTCATCGGGTAATCCCGGCGTTGGAATTACGCCGGGAGGACTCGCAGCACCAGACCCGGAGGCAGACGTGAGCAGCACCGAACAGCCAGCACCGTCGATGACGGCGCCGCTCGACGGCCCGGCCCTGACCCAGGACGTCCTCTTCGAGGGCGACTTCTCTCCGCTCCCCGCCGATCTCGGGTTCCGGGGACCGGTCGCCTGCAGCGCCGCCGGAATCACCTACCGGCAGCTCGACTACTGGGCCCGCACCGGCCTGGTCGTGCCGGAGGTACGCGGCGCGTCGGGCTCCGGCTCACAACGGCTTTACAGCTTCCGCGACATCCTGATGCTCAAGGTGATCAAGAGCTTGATCAACGCCGGCATCTCCCTGCAGCAGATCCGCGCCGCCATCAGCCATCTCCGGGCCCGTGGCGTCGAAGACCTGACCCAGGTCACGCTGATGAGTGACGGTGTCTCGGTCTATGAGTTCACCTCCGACGACGAAGTCATCGACCTGGTCCGGGGCGGCCAGGGCGTTTTCTGCATCGCCTTGGGCGGAGTCTGGCGCAGCATCGAGGGCACATTGTCCGAGCTGCCGTCCGAGCGGGCGGCGGCCGAGCCCGAGCCGGCCCAGGACGAGCTGTCCCAACGCCGTCAGGCCCGGCAAGCCGGCTGAGCGCGGCGGCACCCAAACACGCGCGATCGCGCTAGACTCGCCGCTGCTGGCACGGCCGCGCGGGAGAGCCCAGCTCCTCGACGATGAGGATGAGCTGGCGCCGAAGGGGCAACCTCCCCGGAACCTCTCAGGCACCAAGACCGCGTACGCCAGGCAATCTGAAGCCTTCCGGTAACAGAGGGGGAGCGCCATCGGGACCTGGCGCACGCCCGAGTTACGCACGAGAAGGCCGACGATCATGACCGCCACGCTCCCCGCCGCTCCCGTCGATGCGCTGGACCGGCAGCAGTTCGCCACCCGACACATCGGACCAGAGCCCGACGAGCGCGACACCATGCTCGCCGCCCTCGGCGTCAACGACCTGATCGAGCTCGTCGACCAGGCGATACCACAGGCCATCCGGCTGACCGAGCCGCTCGACCTGCCACCGGCCTTGTCGGAGTCGCAGACCCTGGAGAAGTTGCGCCGGCTCGCCGAAGCCAACAACCCTCACCGGGCGATGATCGGGCTCGGCTACTTCGGCACCATCACGCCGTCGGTGATTCGGCGCAACGTGCTCGAGTCGCCGGCCTGGTACACCGCGTACACCCCCTACCAGCCTGAGATCAGTCAGGGTCGGCTCGAGGCACTTCTCAACTTCCAGACCGTGGTCTCCGACCTGACCGGGCTGCCGACGGCCGGAGCGAGTCTGCTGGACGAGGCGACAGCGGTCGCCGAGGCGATGACCCTGGCCCGGCGTTCGGTCAAGACCGGGCGGGTGTTGCTGGTCGATGCCGACGTGTTGCCGCAGACCTGGGGCGTGGTGCGCACCAGGGCCGCCGCGCTGGGCATCGAGGTGGTCCGCGCCGACGGCCCGCTGAGCGAAGCGCTCGGCCGGACAGACGCCTTCGCTGTGGTGATCCAGACCCCTGCGGCGAGCGGCCGGCTGGCCGGGACCGACGAGCTCAGGGCGATCGCCGACCAGGCGCACGCCCATGGGGCGATGGTGATCGCCGCCTGCGATCTGCTGGCCTGCGTGCTGACCACCCCACCGGGCGAGTGGGGAGCCGACGTTGCGGTCGGCTCCAGCCAGCGGTTCGGGGTGCCCCTGTTCTACGGCGGTCCCCACGCCGGCTTCATCGCGGTCCGCGCCGGCCTGGAGCGAACGCTGCCCGGCCGGCTGGTAGGCGTGTCGAAGGACGTCGACGAGACCCCCGCGTTCCGGCTCGCGCTGCAGACCCGTGAGCAGCACATCCGCCGGGAGAAGGCCACCTCCAACATCTGCACGGCGCAGGTGCTGCTGGCCGTGACCGCGAGCATGTACGCGGTGTACCACGGCCCGCATGGCCTGCGCACCATTGCCAAGGCGATCCACGATCGGACTGGGCAGCTGGCCGGGGACCTGGTGGCCGCGGGGACGGAGATCGTGCACCGGTCGTTCTTCGACACGCTGCTCGCGCGCGTGCCCGGCCGCGCCGGTGCTGTGGTGGCCGCGGCCCGGGAGGCGGGGGTGCACCTGCGCCTCGTCGACGATGATCATGTCGGGATCTCGGTGGGGGAGGACGCGACCGAGAACGACCTGGCCGGCGTACGCCGCGCGTTCGGCGTGCGGACCTCGGGGGCCGCTGCCCAGGGTGACCTGGCCGGCAGTGAGCGGACCTCGGCCTACCTGACCCACCCGGTGTTCAACACCCACCACAGCGAGACGGCGATGCTGCGCTACCTGCGGGCGCTGTCCGATCGCGACTTCGCCCTGGACCGCGGGATGATCCCGCTCGGCTCCTGCACCATGAAGCTCAACGCCACGACCGAGATGGAGCCGATCTCCTATCCGGGCTTCGCCGCGCTGCACCCGTTCGCGCCGGTCGAGGACGCCCAGGGCTATGCGACGTTGATCGCGGAGCTGGAGGCCTGGCTGGCCGAGGTGACCGGGTACGCGAAGGTCTCGATCCAGCCGAACGCCGGCAGCCAGGGCGAGCTCGCCGGGCTGCTCGCCATCCGCGCCTACCACGACGCCCGAGATGATCATGACCGGCAGATCTGCCTGATCCCGTCCTCGGCCCACGGGACCAACGCGGCGTCCGCGGTGATGGCCGGGATGAAGGTCGTGGTGGTCAAGGCCGCCGAGGACGGCTCGGTCGACCTGGACGACCTACGGGCCAAGATCGAGACGCACCGCGATCAGCTGGCCGCGATCATGGTCACCTATCCGTCGACCCACGGGGTGTTCGAGGAGACCATCGTCGACCTCTGTGCGCTGGTGCACGACGCCGGCGGTCAGGTCTACGTCGACGGGGCGAACCTCAACGCGCTACTCGGGCTGGCCAAGCCGGGCCGGTTCGGGGCGGACGTCAGTCACCTCAACCTGCACAAGACGTTCTGCATCCCGCACGGCGGTGGTGGGCCGGGCGTGGGTCCGGTCGGTGTTGGCGCGCACCTTGCGCCTTACATCCCCGAGGAGATCTCGGCCGCTCCATACGGCTCGGCCGGCATCCTGCCGATCAGCTACGCCTACATCGCGATGATGGGCGCCGACGGGCTGACCTCGGCCACCCAGCATGCCCTGCTGGCCGCGAACTACATCGCGGCTCGGCTCGGCGAGCACTATCCGGTGCTCTATTCCGGCCGCAACGGACGGGTCGCGCACGAGTGCATCCTGGACCTCCGGCCGCTCACCAAGTCCAGCGGCATCAGCGTGGATGACGTGGCCAAGCGACTGATCGACTACGGCTTCCACGCCCCGACGATGAGCTTTCCGGTGGCCGGCACGCTGATGGTGGAGCCGACGGAGTCGGAGAACCTCGCCGAGCTCGACCGGTTCTGTGAGGCGATGATCGCCATCCGAGACGAGATCGCCAAGGTCGAGGCGGGGGAGTGGCCGCGCGATGACAACCCGCTGGTCAACGCACCGCACACCCAAGGTCAGGTCACCGCTGAGGAGTGGACGCACCCCTACTCCCGGCGACTCGCGGCGTTCCCGGTCGGACTGCATGCCGGGCCGCTCTACGCCGATGGAGCGGACAAGTACTGGCCGCCGGTCGGCCGGATCGACCAGGGATTCGGCGACCGGAACCTCGTGTGCATCTGCCCGCCCCCGGAGGAGTTCGAGTAACGCTGGCCGGCGTCGGTTAGGCAGCAGCCTGCAGCGCGCGACCGAGCCGAGCCGGCACTCGAGTGCCTAGTCGATCCCGAGCTCGCTGATCCGATGGGCCAACGTGAAGTCGGCATCGGTCAGCCCGCCCGCGGAGTGAGTGCTCAGGGTCAGGGTCACCTTGTTCCAGCGAATGTCGATGTCAGGGTGGTGGTTGATCAGCTCGGCGTGCGCGCCGACCTGGTTGACGAAGGCCAGCGCGGCAGCGAAGTCCGTCAGCTCGTACGTCGCGGTGATGGCGGGCTCGTCGTCAGTCTGTTTCCAATGCGGCAGATCCTCGAGCCGGGCCGAGATCTCGTCGCCGCTCAGTAGTGTGCTCATGCGCTCAGCCAACCACCGTCTCGGATGCGTCGAACAGTCAGGCCCGTTGGGTAGCGTGTGTGGGCAGCATCGCTTCGACTGAAAAGACCCTGGCCGTGAAGGAATGGCTCGCCCGCTTCAAGGAGAAGCCGTGGATTGCGCACATGATTCGGGCGATCACGCGCTTCAACAACCGGCTCGGGACGCAGTTCGGGGCGGCCATCACCTATTTCTCGGTGCTCGCCCTCGTGCCGCTGGTGTTGCTCGTCTTCTCGATCATCGGCTTCGTCCTGACCGTGTCCCGCCCGGATCTGCTGGACGACGTGGTACGGCTCGTAGGAGACAGTCTCGGGGGCTTCGATCCCGAGACTCATGACAAGATCATCGCGCTGATCACTGAGACGCTGAGCAACTGGCAGGCGATCGGCCTCGCAGGTTTGCTCGCGGCGGCGTACTCCGGGGCCGGCTGGATGGGCAAGCTCAAGAACGCGGTGCGGGCCGCATCGCGTCCGGACTTCGACCTGCGGGAGAGCCAGGGCAACTACGCCAAGAAGACTGTGGTCAATCTCGGCACGTTGTTCTGCCTGTTCGTGCTGATCGTCATCACCTTCGCTCTGGCGTGGCTGTCCACGACGCTGTCGGACAACGTCGTCGTCCTGCTCGGGTTGACCGAGGTCGGCTGGTTGGAGCCGATGCTGCGCCTGGCCCCATTCGTGATCTCGATCGGAGTGGGCTGGGTGCTGTTCATGTTCATCTACACGGTGCTGCCCGAGGAGCGCGAACCGTGGCCGATCATCCGCCGAGGAGCGTTGCTCGGAGCGATCGGGCTGGCCGTGTTGCAGTACTCGACCGGCCTGCTCTTCAACATCTTCAGCGGGAACAAGGCCGCATCGATCTTCGGCCCGGTGATCGTGTTGATGCTGGTCTTCAACCTGTTCTCGATGCTGATCGTGTTCTGCGCGGCCTGGATCGGAACCGCCCGGCACGAGGCGATTCCCACCCCTGAGGAGAGGGTTCGGTTCGCTCTCCAACCGGAGACGATCGTCGACGAGCCGGGACCGGTCCTGGTCCGCCAGGAGGTGGCGGCGCGTACCGTGCGTGTCGGCATGGGCGCGGGCTACGTCACCGGTGCGGCGACCGGCGTCGGTCTTGGAGCGGCCCTGGCCTGGCTCGCCGGCAAGATCACCCGGCGCGGCTGAGCGCTCCAGCCGCAACGCTCAGTGCTTGTCGAGTGCCGACTCCTTGTGGGCGGCCTCGGAGCCGCTCTTGTCGGACTCCACGATCCAGTACGGGTCGTCGTCAGTCGGCTTGAACGTCTGCCCTTTGAACGTGAACCCCGTGGTCTTCTTCTCCTTCGCCTTGCCGGTGGTCCTGCCCTGGGAGGTGTTCCACGAGACCTTGTCGCCCTTGCTGATCGCCATGCCGGAGAGATACCCGCTAATGGTTCCGTCACGCAAAGGCCGCCTGGCGCGGATCTGTACGCCGGATCTTCGCGCTGTACGCCTGAAGTAACCGGAGTCCAGCGCGAGAATCCGACGCAGCGTTCGATTCCGACGGAGGGGAGAGAGATAGAGAGGGGTCAGTGGGGCGGCGCGACGGCCTTCGCCTGGGGCTGGCCGATGGCGTCCAGCAGCGCGGTGAACCAGTCGACGCTGATGTCGAAGGGCTTGCCGCCCTGAATGCGGTCGAACTCGATCGCCCGCAGCTCGTCGCCTCGCTCCTCGTCGTGCCCGATCACGCCAGGCTCGCCGCGCAACGCACAGTCGACGGCCAGGTCTGTCATCGATCGGATCAGGTCGAGGTCGCGCTGGTTGGCCGCAGCCGAGCGGGAGAAGTAGCCGGACTTCTGCACCATGACCTTCTGAGCGTCGATCCGTTCGGCGAACTTGCTGGCGAACCAGGCGCCGGGGTTGACCTTGTCGATCCGGACGTGGCCGAAGGGGTCCCGGTCCACCTCCGCGCCGGACCGCTCCAGCTCCGCCACGATCGTCTCCAGGCCGGCGCCCTCGGAGAGGAACAGGTTCACCGAGCCCACCTGATCCATCACCTCCTTCAACCGGGCCGCCTCGGCGTCCAGGTCGAAGACCGCTTCCGGGACGTACACACCGTGGACCTCCCACGCATCCCGGCTGAGACCGATCTCGGGCAGCCACTCCCGGGTGTCCAGCCACTCCCGATAGGCCTGCGCGGTCGCTGCGGTCAGCCAACCGCAGTGCCGGCCCATCACCTCGTGGACGATCAGCATCCGCGAGCCCGAATTGTGCTCGCCGATGATGTTCTGGGCGAAGCGGGCACCCTGCTCAGCGGCCGTCCAGGCGCCGAGTGACTGGCGGATCGGCACCACGTCGTTGTCGATGGTCTTGGGGAGACCGACCACCGTGAGGGGATAGTCGTTGCGGGCCAGGAACGCTGCGAGATCGGCCGCGGTGGTGTTCGTGTCGTCGCCGCCGATGGTGTGCAGGATGGTGATGCCGTCCGCGGTCAGCCGGTCGGCGGCAGCCTGCAACGGATCGACACCCTCGTCGACCAGGCCGCGCTTCACCAGGTCGGCCGCGTTGGTCAGCTTCACCCGGGAGTTGCCGATCGGCGAGCCGCCGAACTGGTGCAGCAGGCCGGCCCGCGCCCGCACCTCGGGCGTGACGGTAAGGGAGTCACCTTCCAGCAGCCCCTGGTAGCCGTAGCGGTAGGCGATGATCTCGATCTCGGGCCGCAGGGCGGTGTAGCGCTCGATCAGACCGCCGATCGCCGAGGAGAGACAGGGGGCGAACCCCCCGGCCGTGAGCAAAGCCACCTTGGAAGCCATGCTATGTAACTTATTCCGAACCGCCGCAGGCGAGCGATTTGATCAATCGCCGGACGGTTCGAGGTAGACCGCACCGGGTCCGCGGGCGCTGACCACGTCGTTCGGGTTCTGCAGTGCGCAGCGGGCCAGGCTGAGGCAACCGCACCCGATGCAGCTGTCCAGTTTGTCGCGAAGCCGCTCGAGGCGCTCGATCTGCGCGTCGATCCGAGAGCGCCAGTGTCGGGACAGTCGCTTCCAGTCCGCCCGGGTCGGTGCGCGGCCGCCGGGCAGCGTGCTCAGCGCCTCGCTGATCTCGTCCAGACGCAGACCGACCCGCTGGGCGGACCGGATGAAGGAGATCCGGCGCAGCATGGATCGTTCGAACCGGCGCTGGTTGCCGCTGGTCCGGATGGAGGAGATCAGACCCTGGGCCTCGTAGTAGCGAAGTGCGGACTGCGCGACGCCGGACCGCTCGGCCACCTCGCCGATGGTGAGCAGATCAGTCTTATGCCGCATCTGGCCAGTCTAGTGATAGTTCACGCGAACTTGAGGTCTCTGCGACGCCGGACTTCGCCGAGTACGCTCATCACCCGTGGCCCGCTACTTCGACGTGCATCAGGAGAACCCGCAGCCACGGGCGATCGCGGCGGTGGTCGACGTGCTCCGCGACGGTGGGCTGATCGCGTACCCGACCGACTCCTGTTTCGCTTTGGGCTGCCGGCTGGACAACCGGGAGGGACTGGAGCGGATCCGGACCATCCGGGAGCTGGACGGGCAGCATCACTTCACCCTGGTCTGCGCTGACTTCACCCAGCTCGGGCAGTTCGCGCAGATGGACAACACCGTGTTCCGGGCTGTGCGGGCGGCGATGCCGGGGCAGTACACGTTCATCCTGCGCGCCACTCGGGAGGTGCCGCGACGCATGCTGCACCCGCGCCGACGGACGGTCGGGGTGCGCATCCCCCAGCACCCGGTCGCGCTGGCGATCATCGCCGAGCTCGGTGAGCCGCTGGTCTCCAGCACGCTCCTGCTGCCGGGTGAGGACACACCGATGACCGAGGGCTGGCTGATCAAGGAGAGTCTTGATCATCAACTGGATGCCGTGGTGGACGCGGGGGAGTGCGGCAGCGTGCCGACCACGGTGATCGACTTCGCCAGCGGCGATCCGGTCGTCGTCCGCCAGGGTGCCGGCGATCTGGCCCGCTTCACGTGATCGGGGCGCACTCGGGCAGCCCGACCCTTGTCGGGCGGCTGATGCGGAGCCGCGCGGCGGTGGCGGTGATCTCCGGGGCGCCGGTGCCGCTGTGGCTACTGAGCCGGATCCTGCGGCGTGACAACGAGCGGGAGAACCGCAAGGACAGCTGGCAGCGACTACGCGACGACGCCGAAAGGCCGCGGTACGCCGCCGTGCGGGACGTCGTGGAGCGATACGCCGCGGACGGGTTCGTGCTCGATCTCGGATGCTCGCAGGGCATCCTCGCCGAAAGCCTGCGGTACGGCCGCTACCTCGGCATCGACACCTCGAGCCGAGCGATCGCGCTGGCGTCGCCGATGTCCGACGCGCAGACCCGATTCCTCTGCGCCGATGTCGACACGTTCGTGCCGGACCGGCCGCCGGACGCCGTCGTGCTCAACGAGGTGATGTACTACCTGCCCCACCCGCTACGGTCCGCGCAGCGGCACGCGCGCGGCCTGGCGCCGGGCGGCGTACTGGTCATCTCGCTGTTCCACCGGGCCTGGTCCTGCCGCCGGCTGCTCCGCCGTCTCGGTCACCGCCTCGACCTCCTGGAAACCGCCCGGGTCACTTCCGGCCATCTCGCCTGGACCGTCGCCGTCTACCGCCCCCGCCCGTAGCGAGGAGTTGCAATGCCTTACCCCACAACAAATTCGAACGCTGCGTTCGAATTCCGCGCTGTAGGAGAGGGGTGACGGGTGATGTCGACTGACGCGTCGAGCTTCGACAGCTGGTACGCCGTCATCGGCCAGTCCACACGGCACCAGCAGCTCGTCGAGCAGTATCTCCGCCTTCCGCGGCGCCTGAAGAGCACCAGCCTGCTGACCTGGGCCGGTCTGTCGGAGGTGGTCGATGCCCTCGACGTAGGCCCTGGCACCACCCTGCTCGATCTCGCCTGCGGGCGCGGCGGCTACGGGCTGGAGGTGGCGCGGCGGACCGGCGCGCGGCTTGTCGGGGTCGACTTCTCGGGCGTCGCTCTCCGGCAGGCCGAGGCCTGCGTCGCCGACTTCGGCGACGTGGCGGCCGTGTTCCGGATCGGCACGCTCGCTGACACCGGCCTCCCTGGGGGTCATGCCGACGCCGTGATGTGCATCGACGCGATCCAGTTCGCCGAGCCGACTGTGGCCGCGGCGGCGGAGTGCCGCCGCGTGCTGCGCCCAGGTGGCCGGCTGATCGTCACCGCGTGGCAGACCGAAGCAGGCACCGAGGAGGCTATCCCGGCGCGCATCCGGTCGCTCGATCTCCAAGCTGCCCTTCGCGAGGCGGGCTTCGGCGAGATCACGATCAGCGTTCGCCCCGACTGGCGCGAGGACGAGCGCCGCTACTGGAGGGCAGCGCTCGACCTGGATCCCGACGGGGACCCCGCCGTCCAGTCGCTGCAGGAGGAGGCCCAGCAGATCCTGCCCATTCTGGACCGTCTCGACCGCATCCTTGCGCAGGCCACCGCACCGGCCGGCTGACCGAGCGGGCCAACGTTGCCGCAGCGACCAGGGCCGCCGGTACCGCATAGAACGGTGAGCGGCGAAGCTGACCAAGATAGGTGCCGACGAACATCGTGGCGATGATCTTGGTGGTGATGCCGCCGGCGACCCGGACGCGGGGGGCTCGCCGGGTGATGGCCGGTACTCCGGCGGCCCATCCCGAAACCGCGAGACCGGCAAAGGCGGCGTAGATGCCGACGACGGTGCGCCAGCCCCCGACGTCGCTCAGGCTCCGCCCACCAGGGAAGAGGTTCCGGCCGCCGATCATCCGGGCGTATCGGATGACCGCCGCGAAATGTACCGCGTGGGCCGCCATGAAGCCGAGGTAGAGCCTGCCGGCCGCGTGCCCCGGGCGACCTCGCGCTGCGGCGGCCTGGGCCGCAGCGAACAGCAACGCCGAGGTTCGGGCGGTGACCCGAACGGTCCGATAGGCCCGCTGAACCCGAGCAGTTGGCATACTGCTAGTGTCCACTCAATAGTTGATATTAGTCAACTATTGCCGAAGGCTTCATTTCGATATGGTGAAGGAGTGGCCGACGCCTCCTTCGATGCCGAGCTCGCCGCGGCCTGGCCACGGCTGATGGAGCTTGTCCTGGAGCAGCGCTGGCGCTGGGCCGAAGTGGCCGATGAGCTGAAGATCTCCCAGGCAGCGGTACGCGGTCTCCTGGCGATCGACCCGCACGAGCCGCGGCCCATGGGCGACCTCGCACGGGAGATGAACTGTGATCGGTCGTACGTCACCGGCATCGTCGACGATCTCGAGCGCGCCGGGTACGCGGAGCGCCGGACCGCCGTCAACGATCGGCGGGTCAAGGTCATAGCCCTGACCGAACCGGGTAGACGTGCGCTCGCTACCGTCCGGGACAGTTTGCTGGCACCGCCGTCGGGTTTCGCCGCGCTGACCAGCGCTCAGCAGCGAACCATCGCCCGGCTGCTCAACAAGGCGCTATCCGCCGGCGAGAGCTGATCGCACCGAAGCCGGCTCAGCGGTCCCCGTCGTCGTCGTCATCGTCATCGTCGTCATCCCACTCGTCGCCATCGTCGTCATACCAGTCGCGGTCGAACCGCTCCTGGCCGTAGACCAGTTCGTACGGTGGGGGAGCAAAGCCCTCCTGCGGCATCTCGGCCAGGAACTGCTCCATGGCCGGTTTCCAGATCTCCTGACCCGCGTCGCCGCTACCGGATCCTTCGAGCAGCCGTCGGGTCGATGGCACCAGGTAGTCCCTGAGACCGCTGGATCGCCGATCGGACCTCGACGGGTCGAACGGCCGGCGACGGTTGTCGATGCTGATCATCGCGGCACCGGCGACCTGCGGTGTGTATCCCACGAACCAGACCGCCGCGTTGCTGTTGATGGTGCCGGTCTTGCCGGCCTGTGGCCGGCGGTCGGCCGTCATCGCCCGGGTACCGGTGCCGTCGGTCATCACCCGGGAGAGCAGCGAGTTCATCGCCGCGGCGACGTCCTCGGTGATCACCCGCTCGCAGTTGGCGCTGGGCACCTCGCGTTCCTGACCGGCGCTGTCGGTGATCGACTCGACGACGATCGGGTCACAGTGGATGCCGCCGGAGGCGAACGTCGCGTACGCCTCGGCCACCGAGAGTGGGCTGACCTCTGCTGTGCCGAGGGTGAAGGACGGCTTGTCGTCGTAGGAGGTGATCGGGGCGCCCTCGGCACTGGACTCCACGCCGAGCTTCTCCGCCATCTTGACCACGTCACACATGCCGACCTCGAGCGCAAGCTGCACGAAGTAGGTGTTGACCGAGCGTTCGGTGGCCCGATACATGTCCATCACGCCGTTGGTGCCGGTGGAGTTGCTGACCTGCCAGTCGCCGTAGACCGGGCGCCGCCCCGAGCAGGTGTCGAACTGTGCTCCCGAGAAGTTCATCGAGGCACGGGCGTTGTAGCGCCGGGACAGCGGTATGCCCTTTTCCAGCGCCGCGGCGGCAGTGAAGACCTTGAAGGTCGAGCCCGCCTGGAAGCCCTGCCCGCCGCCCATCTGTGGCGGCACCGAGTAGTTGTAGTAGGTCTGGCCCTTACCCTGTTTCGTGCCCATCACCGGCCGGCTCTGCGCCATGGCGACAATGAGTCCGGTGCCGGGCTCGATCATGTCCATGGCCGCGATCACCGGGTCGGTCGGCCCGACGACGTTGCTCACCGCCTCCTGGATCGCGTCCTGGGTCTGGGGATCGAAGGCGGTGGTGACGGTGAGGCCGCCTCGCTTGATGGCGTTCTTACGCTCTTGCTCGTCGGCGCCAAGGCTGGGAGTCTGCTCCAGGGCGCGGTAGATGTAGTCGCAGACGAACGGGTAGTCGGTGCTCTGGCAGCCGTTCGGTGTGGTCGTCACCTCCTTCTTGTCGAAGTCGGTGCTCTTGGCCTTGGCCGCTTTGGCGGCGGTGATGATGCCGAGCTCGGTCATCCGGTTGAGGACCACATCGCGGCGATTGAGCGCCTCGGTCGGTGACTCGACCGGGTTGAAAGCCGTCGGGTTCTGCACCAAGCCGGCGAGCAGCGCGGCCTGGGAGAGAGTGAGTTTGCTGGCCGACCGTCCGAAGTAGTGCTGGGCAGCCACCTCGATTCCGTACGCGCCGTCGCCGAAGTAGGCGATGTTGAGGTAGCGCTCCAGGATCTCGTCCTTCGACAACACCTTCTCGACCGAGATGGCGTACCGGAGCTCCCGGATCTTGCGCTGGTAGGTGCTGTCCTGAGCCGCCTTGATCGCCGCCTCGTCGCCGCGCTTCTTGGCCTCCTCGATCTGGACCATCTTGACGTACTGCTGGGTGATGGTCGATCCGCCCTGCGTCACGCCACCGGCGGCGAAGTTGGCGAGGAACGCCCGCACTGTGCCATGGGCGTCCAGCGGGCCGTGCTCGTAGAACCGGTGGTCCTCGATGGCCAGGATGGCCTGCCGCATGATCGGGGCGATCTGGTCGAGCTCGACGTAGACCCTGTTCTCCTCGAAGAAGTACGCCAGGACGTCGCCGTTCGCGTCCAGCACGGTCGAGCGCTGCGACTGCGCGGGAGTGTCGAAGGCGACCGGCAGGTCTTCCAGGCCCCGCTCGGTGGTGCGCGCGGTGACCAACGCAGCGCCCACCCCTGGCAGGGCAGCGCCGGCGACCAGCAGACCGCAGACCACGCTGATCAGCACGAACAGACCCGCCGCCCGGGCGACGCCCGCAGGCCGGCGTGGTGTTGCCGTATCGGTATCAGTCATCTTCAGTTCGGTGTCTTCGAGAAAAGGCATCAAGCAGCCAACTCCTGGACGGGCCCGGCTTGTTCCATTCTGTGCACAACAGGACGAGGAAGGTGAGCAGCATCACGTACCGGTTGAGAAAGTTTCGGCCTGGGTAGAGCCCGGCGTACGGCAAGGAAAGGACCGTGGTGATCGATCCCCAGGGCGTTCGATGGTCTGCACCGGTGTCGGCACGGGCCGGGCGGCCGCTTCTGGTCGTGCTGCACGGCCACGGCCTCAGCGAGGACGTGGGTTCGGAGCTGTGGGACCGGTTGCCCGAGCAGCTAGTGGTGGCTGCGCCTCGCGGTCCGCTGCGGGCCCGCGGCGGCTACGGCTGGTTCACGATGGACTTCACGCTCACCGTGGCCGATGTCGACGCGGCGGCCAACTCCGTGCTCGCCTGGTTGGACACGCAGACCGGCTTCACCTCGGTCGGCATTCTCGGTTTCTCGCAAGGTTCGGCGGTGGCGATCCAGGCCCTTCGGCTGCAACCCGAACGGCTCGACTACGCGGTGGTGCTGTCCGGCTTCATGGTGCCGTTCCCGGCCGGCGGGTGATGCTCGGCTGGCTGAGCGCCGGCCGCCGGCGTTCGCGGCCCGAGGTGGCCGGGACCGTCTGGTGCCAGGCTTTCTCACCACCTTCACCGATGCCTGGCTCGCCGACCACACCAACCTGACGATCCGCAGCTATCCGGACCTCGGTCACTCCGTCTCCGAGGCCGAGCTCATCGACCTGCGGAGCTTCCTGGCCGAGCAGTTGCACGACAGCCCCGCCGACCGGGCCTGATCAGAGCACCCTCTCGAACCAGGCCCCGGCGTACGGGTCCGAGAGAGGATCTGCGATTGAACCGGCGCAGCACCTCGGCGTGGATCATTCTCTGACTTTAGTCAGACAATAGGCGGATCGGCATCCAGTTCCGCAACCGTGAAACCGGCCCGGGTCGGGCCGGCCGACATCACGGCCAGGGCGTCGGGAAGATCGTCGAGCCGGACGCGATGACCGATGCCGGCACCGGGATCGAGGTGGCCTGCGACTACGCGGGCCAGCAGCGCGGGATACGCGTGGGCCGCCATGCCGTGGCTGCCACGGATCTCCAGCTCCTCGGCGATGGCCCGGGCGAGATCCAGCTGCGGATAGGCGGCCCGGCCGGCCAGCAGTCCGACCTGGACGTAGCGGCCGCGCTTGCGCAGCGAACCGTATGCGGCCACCGCGGACTCCGCAGCTCCGTACGCGTCCAGGGCCAGGTGCACGCCGCCGACAATGGCCCGGGCCTCCACTGCCGTGGCGGCCGACCGGGCGCCCAACTGCTCGGCCGCCGCCCGCGCCGCCGGGAACGGGTCCACACCGACGACCTGGGCGCCGATGGCGATCCCGATCTGGACAGCGGCGAGTCCGAGGCCGCCGCACCCGCTGACCAGCATCGTCTCGCCGGCAGCGAGCCGACCCTGGTCGACCACGGCCCGGTACGCGGTGGCGAAGCGGCAGCCGAGCGACGCGGCCGCCGTGAAGTTCAGCCCGTCCGGCAGTCGGACCAGGTTCGTCTCGGCTCGCGTGACCACCACGCGTTCGGCGAAGGAGCCCCAACGGGTGAAGCCCGGTTGCTCCTGTTGGTCGCACACCTGGTGGTCACCGACCGCGCACTGCGCGCACTGGCCGCAGGCGAACACGAACGGCGCGGTCACCCGGTCGCCGACCGCCCAGCCGGACACGTCCTCGCCGACCTCGTCGATCACACCGGCGAACTCGTGCCCCGGCACGTGGGGGAGCGGTACCACCTCATGGCCTTGCCAGGCGTGCCAGTCACTGCGGCAGAGCCCGGTGGCCCGGACGGCCACGACCACCCCGTCGCGCGGACAGGGCGGATCCGGGATCTCGGCGAGCTGCGGCCGCTCCCGGATCCGGGAGTAGACCACCGCCTTCATGGATTCATGCCGGCTCAGCGGCTCTCCGCCGCCAGGCGCACGCCGAGGGCGACGAGGATGACGCCGCTCGCGCCCTCCAGGCCCTGGCGTACGGATCGCCGTTGCACGACGGTCCGGGCGCGGTCGAGCACCACCGCGTACAGGCAGAGCCAGCCGAAGGTCATCAAGCAGAAGGTCGCCCCCAGCGCCAGAAAGCCCCAGAACGGCGGCACTCCAGGCGGTACGAACTGGGGGAGCAGGCTCAAGAAGAAGGGCACCATTTTCGGATTGGCGAGGTTGCTGAGCAGGCCCTGGCGCAGCGCGACGGCCGGGGAGAGAGCGGTCCTCGGTGGCGATCCGGCCGGATCGTCGGGCAGCCGCCAGGCGGTGACCAGGGCGCGGAGCCCGAGGAAGATCAGGTAGGCCGCGCCGATCAGTTTGAGCCAGCCGAAAAGCAGCTGGGAGGTCTGCAGCACCGCGGCAAGCCCGGCGGCGGTGGCCAAGGTCCAGGTCAGCTGCCCGGCGGACACGCCGGCAGCGGTCGCGAAGCCGGCCCGGCGTCCTCCCACGAGGGCGTTGCGGACGGTCAGGGCAGTGTCCGGACCTGGGGTGCAGATGATCACCGCCGACACGCCGAGGAACGCCAGCAGCAGGGTCAGCATGCCGTCAGCCTGCCAGGTTTGTGCCGTCAGCGGCTTGCGCTGGCCATCGAGGGTTTGCGGGCGAGCCGCCGCCAGACCCAGCTCGACGGAATGTGCCGGTCGTAGAGAACGTATTCGGCGGTGGCATCCAGCAGGGTCGTGGTGCTCAGCGAGCGCCGGGCTGCGGCGTCTCCGGCGAAGAGCAGCTCGTCACCGGGCTGGAGGACGAAGTCCGGGCCCGGAACCAGCGTGGCCTCGCCGTCGCGGACCACGAGCAGACACAGGGCGGGAAGGTGCTCGTTCCGGTCGTCGGGGCTGCGGGTCAGGTCACCCACCCGAGCCTCTCCAGAGGCCAGCCAGCCGCGCAGCGCCGGTGCATCGGTGTCGGTCAGATCGAGCCGCCACAAAGATTGCAGAGCGTCGCCGCAGTCCCGCCGCAGCCGGCCGACGACCTCGGCGGCCCAGTCGTCACCCTTGGCCGGCATCTCCTGGATGAAGCGCCACAGCAGCGGCGTGCTCAGCTGCGCGTACACCTCGTGAGCGACCACTTCGGCCGGGATCAGCAGCGCATCGACCTGCATGGCACGAAACAGCGGGGCATTGACGCGAGCATTCTGCCGGGCGGCGAGGAACAGCTCGGGGTTGAGGCGGCGGGCGGCGGCGAGCAGCGACAGATTAGTGGTGTCGTTGTCAGTTCCGGCGACGAACGCGACGGCGTCCTCGATGGCGGCCCGAGTAAGGACTCCCGGCTCGGACGCGTCGCCGACGACGACGGTGACGCCCTCGTCGGCAGGCGCCTGTTCGTCGCGCGGCCCTGGTGCGTTCGGGTCGATGACGGTGACCTCGAGACCCTCGGCGCGAAGATCGAAGATCACTTCGCGACCGAAGCGCCCGTACCCGCACACCACCCACTTGCCGTCCACCGGGGGCCGGCCGCGCTCGGGTAGTGGTGCCCCGGGTCCGGCTTCGAGCCACTCCAGCAACTGGTACGAGGCAGGGGCGCGCAAGGCGATCCGCAGGTGGTTGCCGAAGCGGTCGAAGGGGTTGACCACGGTGGGAGTGCCGAAGGCCATCATCCGATCAGCGATCACGGTCGAGACCGTCCGGGCGACCACGGGCAGATCCGGCCTGAGCAGGGCCGCGGCCATGGTGATGGCCAGGTTGACCTCGTCGTCGTCGGTCATGGCCAGGACTCCCTCGCACAGCGGGTGGTCGAGCCCTGCGGCCGACAGCAGGTGCGGGTTGCGGGCGTCGCCGGCCAGGGCGGGGATGTCGACCTGGTAGGTGTCCATGTCCAGGGCTTCAATCTGGGGCTCGGAGGCATCGATGACCACCAGCTGCCGGCCGAGGCCATCGAAGGAGCGGGCGAGCAGCTCGCCCGTCCGGCCGTATCCCGCAATCAGCAGGAACGGTTCACCCAGGCGAGCCACGCGGCGGCTGAAGATCTGCAGCCGCAGCGCCTGGCGGAACGCCTTGTCCTGGATCACGGTCAGCAGCGAGCCCAGCGCGTACGCCCAGCCGATCACGGTCAGGTAGATGGTGACGACCACCCACATCCGTTGGCCGTAGGTGAAGGCGTGCGGGATTTCGCCGAACCCGATCGTGGTGGCGGTGTAGCTCATGAAGTAGAAGGCGTCGAAGAAGCCCATCCGGTAAGGCTCACCATTGGCATCCTGGCCGGGGATCAAGGTCAGGCCGAACACGCTCACGGTGAAGATGATGATCAGTGTGATCAGCGGGGCCCGCATCCGCCTCAAGATCAGGAATACGGTCGCGGAGACCTGGACCGACGGATCGATCCGGGTCCGGATCCGAGTGATCAGCCGCCTGGGCTCTTTCGTCCTGAGCCCGTCCTTGGCGAACCGTCGCATCGGATTTGCCATGATCACCTCCGAAGTCGGCCGGTCATTGTGCGGTGCTCAGCGTCGATGGAATGACACGGTCTCGACGACGAGCAGCACGACGGAAACCACGTTGGCGAACAGGGCTCCGCCCGAGAGCGAGACGACACTGGCGACCGCCTCGGCGTCGTACCCATCGACGGAGATCTGCGTCGCGTACACCCACACCACCGAAGCGGCGATCAGCTGGAGATCGGCGACCAGGCTGGTCGCCAGGTGCACAGCTCCGATCTGGGTCCGGTCCCCGAACTTGAGCACCGTGGCGATCAGGTTGACCACCACGGCCGCGAACAGCTCGTAGACGTTGTGCAGGGCCGGATCGGAGATGTCGCCGATGAAGAAGCCGAAGTTCAAGGTCGCGGCCAGCAGCACGAAGAAACCGAAGATCACCTTCTCGAGGTTCATCCGGGTCCTTCCGACGATCGCGCAACAGTCCGGTGATCATGCACTCTACGATCGATACGCGAGTGTCGCTACCGCCCTGATCCCAACAGACGCGCGGATATCGCGGCAGCCGATCGGCTACCGGCCAGCCGAACCACTGCCGAGCGGGCCACGAGCGCGCCTCGACTGCGGGGGAGGAACAGCCACCGCGACCGGCGGCCCAGTCGCTGTTGGCGAACGACCAGTGGTCGGAGCTGCCGTTCCCAGGCCGCGAGAGCGGCCGGGACGTCGGCGTGCTTCTCCAGCATGGCGCCGAGCAGGTCGCCGCCGCCGACGGCGAGGGAGGACCCGTAGCCGGCGAGCAGGCTCACCGACCAGGCGGCATCGCCGACCAGCACGACGCTGCCGCTCGACCATGTCCGCATCCGGATCTGACTGATCGAATCGACGAACAGGTCATCGGCCACGGCGGATCGATCGAGTACCTGCGGCCACGCCCAGCCGAGATCGCCGTACACCCGTCGCAGGGCCGCCACGGGCTCTCGGGCAGGATCAGGCTCCCGCCTACTGGCGAAGGTGAAGAACACCGCCAGGCCGCCGCCACGCTGCGGATAGATCCCCGCGCCGCGGTCGACCAGCGTCAGGAACGTCGTTCGATCAGCCAGTTCCTCGGGCGGATCGAGCATGGCGAAGGAGACGACGAAGGCATCGAGGTCATGGCGGAACCTCTCTTCCGGACCGAAGATCATCCGCCGGGTCGTGGAATGCAAGCCGTCGGCGCCGACCAGCAGGTCCGCACGAAGCCGTGATCCATCCGCCAGCGTGGCGGTCACTCCGGCGGAACCGTGGGTGATGGCCAGCACGTCCGCCCCGAACCGCAGCTCGACCCGGTCGGCGGCTGCGCCGTCGACCACGGCGTCATGCAGCACGCGTTCCAGATCCCCGCGAAGGATGGAGATCATCCGCTCTCCGACGAGGGTGCGCTGGCGATCGACGTCCATCGTCGCGAGGATCCGCCCGGCGCCGTCGACGTACTGCACGGGCGCCCACGGCGACTCGAACCGACGCAGCTGATCGAGCAGCTCGAGCCGCGCGGCGGCGTCGTAGCCGACGCCGGAGAATCCCACCACGTAGGCGCCGCCACGGGGAGCGGACGCCCGCTCGAGGACGAGGACGTGCCACCCTCGGCGGGCCAGTCCCAGTGCCGTGGCCAGGCCCGCGATACCCGCTCCGATGATCAACGCGGTCCGGTGCGGCTTCGTGCTCATGGGCGTCCCCACGGTACGCGACCCGTGTTGATCATCGACAACTGACGGCGATCACGCAGAGAATGTGCCGCATGAGCCAGCCCAGCATTGCGTCCGGCCCGATCGTCGGTCCGCCGGATCCCACTGCGGTACCGCGTTTCAACGGACCGGCGACGTTCGCTCGGTTACCGCGGATGGACGAGGTGTCGCGGGCCGACGTCGCGGTCGTCGGCATCCCGTTCGACTCGGGGGTCACCTACCGGCCGGGCGCCCGGTTCGGCCCAGGCCATATCCGGGCGTCGTCGAAGCTGCTGCGGTCCTACAACCCGGCGCAGGACGTGTACCCCTGGGCCGCGATGCAGGTGGTCGATGCCGGCGACGTCGTCGCCAACCCGTTCGACATCCTCGAGGCCGTCCAGCAGATCGAGACCGCCGTCAGCGAACTCTGCGCCGACGGCGCCACACCGCTCATCCTCGGCGGCGACCACACGGTCGCCCTGCCGGTCCTACGCTCCTTGGCCCGCGACCACGGCCAGGTCGCGGTGCTGCACTTCGATGCGCACCTGGACACGTGGGACACCTACTTCGGGGTGCCGTACACCCACGGAACCCCGTTCCGGCGGGCCAGCGAAGAGGGCCTGCTCGACCTCGAGCGCTGCCTGCACATCGGGATCCGGGGCCCACTGTTCGCCGACACCGATCTGGACGACGACGGCCGGCTCGGATTCGCCATCGTCCGTGCCGACGACTACGAAACCGACGGTGTGGGCGGTGCGGTGCAGCGGATGCGGGCCCGCCTGGGGGATGCACCGATCTACGTCTCGATCGACATCGATGTGCTCGATCCAGCGCACGCCCCTGGGACCGGAACACCCGAAGCCGGCGGCCTCACCAGCCGCGAGCTGCTCAACACGCTGCGGGGACTGGATGGGCTGAACGTGGTCGGCGCCGACATCGTCGAAGTCGCTCCTGCCTACGACCATGCCGAGATCACCGGCATCGCCGCCGCTCACGTGGCGTACGAACTGCTCTCGATCCTGGCCAGGAACAAGGTCGCTGCTGTCCGGTGACCTGCCAGACCGCGCCTCAGGCGAAGTCGGCAGCTGTCATGCCGGCTGGATGGCCGGGTGGCCACTGGACGAGCTCGATCCGATAGCCGTCGGGATCGGTGACCCAGGACGTCCGAAGATCAGGACCACCAGGCTCCGCCGGGGGCTCGGCCGTGACGCCCCGAGCGGCAAACTCGGCGATCGTGGTGTCGAGATCGTCGACCTGGACGACGAGATGGTTGACGGCACTGATGTCGGTGACCGGACGCGCGGGGTCATGCACGAGCTCGAGGCTCACGAACGGATCATCGGGCAGCTGCAGCATGGTCAGGCTGCCGAATCCCGTATCGGGAACCCTGCCGATCTCGATGTATCCGAGGGCGGAATAGAAGGTCAGCGAGCGGTCCAGGTCGGTGACACGAAGCCCGAGGTGCAAGGTGCGCATTAGCCGCCCATGAACTCGTCGAAGGCGCTGATCAGGCGGTCGATCTCGGAGTCGTCGTTGTAGGGGGCGAGACCGATGCGCAGACCGGCATCGCCCGGGAGGCCGAGTGCGCGGAACGGCTCGTAGGCATAGAACGTGCCGGCCGGAGCCAAGATGTTCCGCGCGGCCAGGAACTGGCTGGCGTCGGTCGGATCCGTGTCGCGGAAGGTGAGGAAGAGGGTCGGCGTGCGGTGGGTCGCTCTGGAGTGGACCGTGATCCGATCGCGAAACACCGCCAGGCCTTCCTCGATGCGGCGTCGCAGCCGGACTTCGTGCTCGTCGACCAGGTGGTGCGCCGCGGAGAGTCGTGCGCGACGAGAGCCGCCAGAGGGTGCGAGGCGGGCGATGAAGTCGACCGCGGCGGTGGCGCCGGCCATGAACTCGTAGGGAAGCGTGCCGAACTCGAACCGCTCCGGAACCGCGTTGGTCGAGGGCAGCAGCTTGTCCGGGTTCAGTGTCTCGAGCAGCGCCGGATCGGCGGCCAGGGCGGCGCAGTGGGGTCCGAAGAACTTGTAGGGGGAACAGACGAAGAAATCGGCGCCCAGTGCGGCGACGTCGACTGCTGCGTGGGCGGCATAGTGCACCCCATCCACATAGACGAGAGCTCCGACCTCGTGCGCCCGATGGGCGATCTGGTCGAGAGGCGGCTTGGTTCCCAGCAGGTTCGAAGCCCCCGTGACCGCGACCACACGGGTGCGCGTGCCGATGATCTTGTCGAGGTCGTCGAGCCGGAGCTCCGCGGTCGCGGGGTCGAGGCGGAGCCAGCGGACGGCCACGTCGTTCGCACTGGCCGCCTGGATCCACGGCCGGACGTTGGCGTCGTGGTCGAGCTGGGTGACCACGACATCGTCGCCCGGCGTCCAGGTCTTGGCGAGGTGGCGGGAGAAGTCGTAGGTGATCTGGGTGGCACTGCGGCCGTAGACGATGCCGGCGGGATCGGCGTTGAGCAGGTCGGCCAGCGCTTCACGGAAGGCGCGGACCGCGTCCTCGGCGTTCTGCTCGCTGGCGACGGCCGTGCCGCGATTGGACAGTGGCCCGGTGAGTGTCCGCGCGACCGCCTCTCCGACGACCGCAGGCGTCTGAGTGCCGCCCGGACCGTCGAAATGGGCGATGCCGGAAGCCAGCGAAGGAAACTGCGCGCGCACAGCCGCGACGTCGAGCGGCTTGGCTTCGGTCGCGACGCCAGCCGCGTCGAACACCAGTGGACTGTTGCTCATGGCGCGACGATGCCGTAGTCACTGCTGCCGGCGCAAACGCGGATCGGCTCTCGAGGGCAGTACGCCATCGAGCCTGAGATCCTGTTGGCCGAAGCGCCGGTGAGAGCCGCCGCCATCGGCTGGGAGGAGCTGACCATGATCATGCGGACGTGGCGCGGAGCAGTACGCCCCGAGGACACCGATCGCTACCTCGACCACCAGGCCGGCACCGGGGTGCGGGAGTACCGCGACACCCCGGGCAACCTCGGTGCGCTGGTGCTGCGACGGCCCAAGGATCAGCTCGTCGAGATCGTCACGGTGTCCTTCTGGACCTCGATGGACGCGGTCAGGGGATTCGCCGGGTCAGACCCCGAACGCGCCAAGTTCTACCCGGGCGACGATGAGCTGCTCGCCGAGAAGGACTTGCACGTCGACCACTGGGAGGTCGTGACCGCAGACCTCGACGAGGGCGGGCTACGCCCCGCGTGATGATCTGACCGTCAGGCCAGCGCGACGGGAATCCTCAGGGTGGAGAACCGTTCGAGCTTGTCGCGGTCGATCTCCACTCCGAATCCGTTGCCGGTCGGCACCTGAACTGTGCCGTTGATCATGGTGATCGGTTCGGTCGTGATGTCCTCGGCGTAGAAGCGGTTCGACCCGGAGATGTCGCCCGGCAGGGTGAATCCGGGAAGTGCCGCGAGGGCGGTGTTGGCGGCCCGCCCCAGTCCGGTTTCCAGCATTCCTCCGCACCACACGGCAACCCCGTGGGCGCGGGCGAGGTCGTGGATGCGCCGTGCCTCGAGGTAGCCGCCGACGCGCCCGGGCTTGATGTTGAGGATCGACGCTGCGCCCAGCATGATCGCGTCAGCGGCCGCGGCAGCCGACACGATGGACTCGTCCAGACAGATGGGAGTGGCGACGGACGCAGCCAGCATCGCGTGCTGGCGCAGGTCCGCTTCACCGAGCGGCTGCTCGATCAGCAGCAGCTCGAACTCGTCGAGTCGTCGCAGGCGCGGCGTGTCGGCCAGGGTGTACGCGGCGTTGGCGTCGACCTGCAGCAGCACATCACGGCCGAACGCCTCCCGAACGGCGCGGACCTGGTCGAGGTCGAACTCCGGCTTGATCTTGAGCTTGATCCGGGCGTACCCCTGGTCGAGGTAGTCGGCGACCACCTCGACCAGACCCGGGATGGTCGGCTGGATGCCGACCGAGACCCCGGAGGGCACGGTCCGGCGGGTTGCCCCGAGGTAGTCGGCGAACGAGAGGTCGCGATGCTGCAGCTGGGCATCGAGGGCGGCCATCTCGAGAGCGGCCTTCGCCATCTGGTGACCGACGACGGGCCGGAGGATCTCGGCGACCGATTCCGCCACGAAGGGCCCGGCGGTGACCAGCGTCGGAACGAGCCAACGGTGGAGAACGTCGATCGCCCCTTCGACGTACTCCGATGAGTACAGCGGGTCGTTGCCGGCCACGCACTCGCCCCATCCGGTCACCCGCTCGCCGTCGATCTCGAACTCGGCCTCGACCAGCAGGGCACGGCGGACCGTCTGGGTGCCGAACGAGGTGGTGAACGGTGTGACCAACGGCATCTCGGCCACATGAAGGGTGAGTCCCGCCAGGCGCATCTCAGCTCCTTTCCAGAATGTAGAGGCCGGCCCGATCGAAGCCGGTGACTCTCCAACCGGCGTCGAGCACCTGTGTCAGCGAGTGGCGTAGGGCAATACGCCACTCGTGGCTGAGTGACGCGTTCTCTCGGCGGAGGCGCTCGATGTCGCTGGGGATTCCGATCGTGAGGTGCGCGCTGTCCGGGGGAGCGTCGTGCGGCTCCGGCCGTCCCCCTGGATCCACCGAGAGGACCGCGGAGCTCGGGTCTGACACCTGGCGCCTGGGTGGTGGCGAGTCGACGGTCAGGTCCCAGGTGAGGAGAACCCGGTCGCTGGCCTGGCCGGCGTTGATGCCGTCGGACATGGGACCGTAGAAGTCGATCATGTAGTGGGTGAGCCGCGCCCCGAGCTTCGCGATGTTGAAGTAGGCGTTCCGGGCGACGAGCGGATCGAAGGTCCAGGTCATCGTGATGATCGAGCGCTCCCGGCACCAGTCGCGCTGCCTCAGCTTGATCGCTCGGCCGATCCCGAGCCCGATGGCGTGGGGGAGGACGCCGACGATGTGGGAGTGCAGTACCTCGCCCAGCGGTACGCCGAAGAAGCCGAGCGCGGCACCGACGGGGTCGCCGTCGAGCACTGCCACCTCGGCGTAGTTCCCGGCGTGCGCGAGCGCGAGGACCGTCGCGTCCTGAATACCCGTGGCACCGTCCCAGCCGCCCCACACCTGGTCGAACAACCCGACCATCGTGCGCGCGTCATCGATGCCGTGCACGCTGCGAAAGTGAAGGTCGCCGCTCATGGCCGTGGAACTGCCCGGTAGCCGAGGAGGAGGCTGCCGCGTGGCGTCGTCGTGGCATCGATCAGGGCGAGTTGTCGTGTCGGGTCGGCGGCGCTGAACAACCGTTCGCCGTGCCCAGCGATCGTGCTGGACACGACGAGGCGGTACTCGTCGACCAGTCCTGCGGCGCCCAGCGACCGAGCCAGCCGGATGCTGCCGTGGACGCCGATGTCGCCGCCGTCTCCCTGGCGCAGAGCTCGGACGTGGTGTTCGGCCGGACCGTCGATCACCACGGTGTTGGACCACTCGCGGTCGAGTGGGCGCGACGTGAACACGTGCTTCTCGGTGTCGTTGATGAACGTGCGGAACGGCTCGCCGCCGTCGTTGGGCCAGTAGCCGACCCAATAGTCGTAGGTACCGCGTCCGAGCAGGATCGTGTCCTGGGTTCGGATGATCCGGCTCAGGTTCGAGAAGATCGGCTCATCGAAGTCGGTCATCCACTCACTCGGCTCTTCCGCCACTCCATCGAGCGACGTCAGCATGTAGACGACGACCTTGCGCACGGTTCCTCCTGGTCTGCGGCTCCTGCTGATCGACTCTGCTTCACGGGCGTACGAGGCTCCGTGGAGCGACCCGATCAGGTCAAGTCTCACAGGCCTTGGCGAACCACCGGTCGGCGTACGACTCGTCGTTGAACGGTGGCACCTCGACGTAGCCCGTCGCCCGATAGAGCGCGAGGGCTTCGGATAGCACGTCGTTCGTTTCGAGGCGCACCTCGGTCGAGCCGTTCTCCGTGGCCAGGCGCTCGAGGTGGTGCAGAAGGCGTCGGCCCAGGCCCATACCGCGGGCGGACTCGGCAATCCACATGCGCTTGATGTCACTGACGTGGCCAGGGTGATGCTTGACCGCTCCGCATCCGACCGCTTCGTCGCGGAGGTAGACGACGACGAAGGCGCCGCGCGGGGGACGCACCTCATGGGGGCGGGCGGTGGCACCGGTATCCGGGTCGAAGTCGCGTTCGGGCGCGCGACGACGCAGCTCGGAGTAGTAGGCACGCAGGCAGCGTTGGGCGTCGGGCGCTTCCGGGTCGACGTGGCGCAGGTCGACCAGCGACGTGACGTACAGCTGCTCGACCGTGCGGATGGCGTCGAGGAGCTGGAGCTGTTGGGCCGCCGAAAGAGGCTCGAGAATCGAATCCGCGAAGGCGTCGCTCTGCTGATCAAGGAGCTTCCGCTCGGCCAGGCCCGCGGCGGTCAACCGCGCCACGCGTACCCGGCTGTCGCTCACGCTGGCGCTGAGCTCGACCAGTCCGTCGCCTTCGAGGGCCCGGAGCATCCGGCTCATCTGACCCGAGTCGACCCCGAGCCGCGCCCGCAGCAGAACGATCTCGGCGCCCTCGGTGCCGACCTCCCACAGCAACCGCGACAGCGAGTAAGGCCGGTCCCGAGCGAGGAACCGGTCATCCAGGGCGCCGACCCGCTGGGTGATGAAACGGTTGAAGCTCCGGACGCGCATGACCGGGGAGCTAGTAGGCGACATCCTCTGATATTAGTCAGAGATATTAGGTCCTGGGCTCGACTCGTCCTCACTCGACCGCGGACTCGATCTCGCTGACCACGCGCTCGGCCGACTCCAGGGCGCCGTTCATCCACGCGACCCAGAGCGAGGTGTGCTCACCGGCGAAGTGCACCCGCCGTTCCGCCTGACGCGTCGCCGGAAGCATCCAGTGCAGGTCGCCGGGCGGGGTCCAGGCCCAGCCCCCGCCGACCCAGCGGTCCTCCTGCCAGGCCTTGTGCGCGACGCCGATGACCTGCCCATCGAAGCCGGGTAGCAATGATCCGAACAGCTTCTGCATGGCCCCAGCACGGCGTGAGCCATGCGACGCGAACTCCAGCGCCTCGGTGTCGATCATGTACGCGTGCAGCATCCCGGCGGACGGGTCCGACTGCTGGGAGCTGGTGTTCCAGACGCGTCCGCCCATGGTGTCGGTGCCGACCAGGTCGAGGCCGCCCAGCCGGCCGAGCGGATCACGCTCCCAGAAACGATCGCGGGTCTGGAAGTGGCAGCGCGCGGCCGGCATGTAACGCAGCTGCTCGATGGCCCTCATCTTCAGCGCGGAGAAGCCGGCGTCCAGCTGCACGCGGCGCAGCGGAGCGAACGGCAGCGCACAGACACATCGATCGGCGCGCACCTCGTGCCGGCCCGAACGATCGCGGTAGCCGATGGTGACGCCGTCGCTGTCCTGGGCGATCCGGACGACCTCGGCGCCGTACGCGATCCGCTGGCCGAGAGCCGCCGCCAAGGCGTACGGAAGGCGGTCGTTGCCGCCCTGAATGCTGGTGAGGCGTCCGCCGCTCGGCAGGGACTGGAGCGCGAAGGCGACGGCGGCGTTGAGTCGGGCGAACCGTCCGTGCTGCACGTAGAACCAGTCCCGCCAGGCCGGTGACGCTCCTTGGTCCTGCAAATGGCCGTCCATCGTGGTCCGATCGAGCGCAAGGGCGGCCGGCACGCCGGCCGGCCAGTCGGGGGCGGTGATGTCGCCCAACTCGTCGCCGGCTGCCAGGTAGATCCCCAAACGGCGCGCGGGGTCGGGCTGCTCGTCGGCCCTAAGCCCGGGGACCGGCCAGGGCTCGCCCTGCTGGGGGGCCAAGAATCGCCGGCCGCGGACGACGAAAGCGCGAAGTCCGTCGTCGTAGGGAAGGAGCTCGAGGCCGAACTCTTTGACGTATGACTGCGTGTAGCTGTGAGACTCAAAGATCCGCACGGCGCCCATCTCCGCGAGTCCACCGTGCTGGAATCCGTCGCGCACGGTCAGCACCCGCCCGCCGGGCCGGTCCTGGGCTTCCAGCACGGTGACGTCGTAGCCGCGTTTTCCCAGCTGGTACGCGGCACCGAGGCCGGCCAGGCCAGCGCCCAGCACGACCACGCGCTTGCTTTCACGGCTGCTCGGCGACCGTGTGCACCCGGCCAGCGGGACGGCCGCAGCGGTCGCGGCCAGCCGCAGGAACGCCCTCCGGTCGAGGCCGCTAGTCACTCAGCCTCCGAGCAGCAGTTCCGCCGGGTCGCGGTACGTCAGGTTGTGCGCCTCCGCGACCGGCTCGTTGACCAGGTGACCGTCGATGGTCGAGAGGCCCTTCGCCAGGGCCGGATCGGCGGAGGCGGCGCGGATGACACCGTTGGCGGCAACCTTGACCAGATAGGGGAGTGTGGCCGAGGTGAGGGCCAGCGTCGAGGTGCGGGCGACCGCGCCGGGAATGTTGGCCACGCAGTAGTGGACCACACCCTCTTCGACGTAGGTCGGGTCGGAGTGCGTGGTCGGGCGGCTGGTCTCGAAGCAGCCACCCTGGTCGATGGCGATGTCGACGACGACGCTGCCCGGCCGCATGCTGGCAATCATCTCCCGCGACACCAGCTTCGGAGCCTTGGCGCCGGGCACCAGCACGGCGCCGATGACGACGTCGGACTCGGCGACGTACGCGGCCAGGCGCGTACGGTTCGGGATGACCAGGTCCAACCGGCCGCCGAACACGTCGGACAGGTAGGCCAGCCGGCTCGGGTTGGTGTCGAAGACCCGGACGATGGCGCGCATACCCAGCGCGATCTTGGCGGCCTCGGTGCCGGAGACCCCACCGCCGATGATGGTGACCCGCGCCGCCGGCGTGCCGGGCACACCGCCGAGCAGGAGGCCCGCGCCGCCGGCCGGGCTCTCCAGGGCGCGAGCCGCGGCCTGCACCGACATCCGGCCCGCGACCTCGCTCATCGGGGTCAGCAGCGGCAGCTTGCCGTCCGCGGTCTGCACCGTCTCGTAGGCGATCGAGTTGATCTTCTTCTCGATCAGGAACTCGGTCAGCTGACGGTCGGCGGCCAGGTGCAGGTAGGTGAACAGCTGCTGACCTTCCCGGAAGCGGTGATACTCGGCCGGGATCGGCTCCTTCACCTTCACGATCACATCAGCACCGGCGAACACCTCGTCGGCGTCGGCGACGACCTCGGCCCCAGCGGCGGCGTACTCGGCGTCGTCGAACCGAGAACCCTTCCCGGCACCGGCCTGCACCAGGACCTGGTGGCCGAGATGCACCAGCTCGGCCACCCCGTCCGGCTGCACCGAGACCCGATTCTCGTTGTCCTTGATCTCTGCCGGCACACCGACCACGATCGCCATCTGCCCACCCTTTCGTTCGTGCTCTTCCAACGACATTCCGACGACATGATCAAACGCAGGGGCGACGTGATCGTCAACTCGTGTCCCGGGCCGGGGCGACGCTAAGACCATAGAGCGTCTTGACCAGGACGCGGAGCATCTGAGCCTCGGCCCGGCGATCGAGGCCAAGGCGGTTCGCGTGCATGTGGGCGTGACTTCGCAGGAACCGGTCGTGCGGAAACTGCGGATCCTCGCGGAGGACACCCAGGGCGGCTACCGGTTCCGCGAGGGCGAGATGTCGCGCGCGCAGGACGGCAGCCGCCTGCGGTTCGGCGTTCGAATCGGACGCGGTTGCGAACAACAGCACACGGGCCGTGCGGACCAGCTGCCGATCCGCTGCCGATGGGACCGGAGGCTGGACCATCGGATGCAACAGATCGAGTTGGCTTGCCAGGTCGCAGCCCAGCGATCTCAGCAGATCTGACGTCGTCCAGGCCGCCAGCGCGACGGTTTCGGTTGTCGACCGGCCCGAGCGGACGAGGTCGAGCAGCTCCGCGACGGCCCGGCTGTCCGCCCCGAAGATACGCTCGGAGAGCTCGACCCCGGCAACCCCGCCGTAACGCTCTACTTCGGGTTCGTAGGTGTCCAGGCCGAATCGCTGACACACGTCGCGTTCGACCAGATGCCGCGCCCAGGAACTGAGCTGTGGCGAGACGACACTCTGGAGCGTCGACCGGCGGCCATGCATCCGGACCCGCAGATGCCGGTCCGGATCGGCGTAGCGGACGAAGAACCAGTTGTCGATCGACCCGGCGGCCAGCAGCATCTGGCCGAAGCTGGCCGCGTCGAGAAGCACGTCGTCCTCGCTGTATGCCGGGCAGTACAGCTTGGCGTAGAGCCAGTCGGTCCCGGGCGGATACACAATGCTCTTGCGGACCGCAGGTAGCCGGGACTCGGCGATCGATGCGGACCGTGGCGCCGCTGAGTGGATGTCCCGCCGCACCAGGGGCACCACGATCTCGCTCGCAAAATGCCCCTCGGGGCCGCTCAGCCAGGCGTCGCCGGGTCCGGGCACAGCTTCGTCGACGACGATCGAGCGCTGGTCCGGTCCACGCCGCAGTTCTGAACGGAAGGCATTGAGCTGAAGCTGGCACTCCAGGTCGAGCAGCAGCCGCTGGTCGACGAAGCTCAGGTAGACGTACCGCGGGACGGTCCACTTGTCCCGCCAGTCGGTGACGGCTGCCGCGAAGTCCGCCGTCGTTGCCTGGCGAGCGACCTCGACCAGCTCAGTCGGACGCCACCGGGCCAGAGCCAGGACGATCCGACCTACCTGGATGCGGGGGAGCGCGGGCAGTAGTGCCGCCGGGCCCCAGTCGAAAGGTCGGAACGGGACCTGCCGTTGCTGGCTCAGATCCGTGAGGAAGCGGCAGACGGCCGGCGATGACCTGGCGTTGAGCATGTGGTTGGCGCGGATCAGCAGATCCACCCCGTGCGCGTCCCAGCTGACCACGAAGGTCCCGTCCTGGAGGCGTACGGAGAGCTCCGACAGGTGCACTGTGTGCGAGGCCGGCACTCCGGCCGAGCAGCCCAGGACGACCTCGTAGTCGTGCCCGTGCGGACGCACCGTGATGTTGGCCGCCCGAAGCAGGCTGGGCACGTAGACGAGCTCCGCCTCGATCACGGAGGCGGGCTGGGTGGGGGTCCCGGACGACGTCGCGAAGGCCGAAGACGCGTCGGGCCCCAGCAGGTCGGCGAAGCGAGCGGCGTTGCGGCCGGCGGCGTCCCCGCCGAGGTTGGGTCCGACCACGACGGTGAAGTGCCCAGCGTCGATGTCATCGGGGTGCCGGGCCGCAACCAGGACCGCGATGTCCAGTGAGTCGGGCAGGGCGGCACCCGACTGGTCCTCGCTCAGGGCGGCCATGGTCGGCGCGTCCAGTTCGATGGCGGTCAGTCGGTCCCGCAACGCGGCGGCGGCCAGGTCCATCAGCACCTGGTCCCGCGCCCGGCGCGGAGGGGAGGGGCTGTCGAGCTCGGCGGTGTACGGGGAGCCCAGGCCGAACTCTGGATCAAGCAGCTCGAGCAGCGGAACCCGGTGCTCGGCGCCGAATCGGGCCAGGAAGCGTTCCGCGAAGGCTTGCAGAGCCGGGACTCCATACGGGCTGGGAGTGAGTCGGAGCAGAAGCTCGGCGGCCCGCGCGGCTTCCGTCGCAACGCGATGGCTGACGACGGGCTCGCCGACCGTCAGGACCAGGTCGACCTGTGTCGCGCGGGACTCCGATCCGACCTGCCGGGCAAGACGCCCGAGCTGTCGGAAAGCGACCGGGTCGGGATGCTCGGCCGCGTCCCAGGCGCGCATCGCGCCGAGGAGCTCCTCGAGGCCGGCGGCCGCCGCCGATGCGGCGGGGATGCCCGCCAGCTTGTCCAGCACGTAGCGGGCAGGATCGGGAAGCGTCAACGGTGGCCGCAGATCGGTCTGCAGCAGCTGATGTGACCAGAGCTGGTCTATGAGCTGCTCGGCCCGATCGGGAGTCGCGGCAAACTGCTGGCAAATGCGCTCGACAAGGTCTCGATGGTAGATGGGAACTCTGGCCGAGGAAGCGACGAACCGAGTCACCGCAGTGGCGCGTACGGACTGCGTCAGCTCGTCCGTCGGGCCGATTCCCGCCGAGGGGGTGGCGACGATGAGACGTTCGGCCCGCTCGAACACCGCGGAGCTGATCACGTAGCACAGCTCCTGCCGCACCCGTGCGTCTGACTCCACAGCGAACACGAGTTCGAATAGCCACTGCATGTCCGGACGCGTACGCGTCGTCGGGGGACCGACCAGCTGAAGCGTGGTCGTCTCGGCCCAAGTCGTCAAACAGACCCCGGCGAAGAGGCCGAACGGTGTCGGCCGGGCACACATGCGCATCAAGTAGCGGTGCAGTGAGCGCGCGATCGTGGAGTCCAGATCGAGGTCAAGACTTCGCTCGAGGGCGTCGTCAAGGCTGGGACTCGCCGCGGCGAGGGCCGATCTCACCCGCGGGTCGTCGAGCGCCCGTCGGTAGAACGCGCGTACGGCGTCCGGATCGGCGACGCGGTCAAGACGGCAGAACTCCTGGTAGTCCTCGATCGGCAGCGCGGGCGCTCGTACGAGCCCCCAGCGCGCAGGGACATAGCCGGGCTCCGTCCCGGGTTCTAGGAGCGGAACCTCCGCTGGCACGCGCTCAGGCAATCAGAAGCGCCTGATCCCAGGTGGGCGGAACCTCCGTGGCGACGGCGAGGAGCGTTGCCGCGACGCCGGCCGCTCCGTCAAGGAAACCTGGATTGTCGTCGTCGTCACGTTCGGGGTTGACGAAGCCGAACGGCTGCTCCGGATCGAACGCCTCGAGCAGCTCCGAGGTGAGTACGGCGACCTGATCGGCGAAGTCCGGATCGTGGGTGTCGTGGTAGAAGCGCAGAGAGACCTGGAGTAGTCCGGCGGTCCCGTGACAGAGCGACGGGGTCGTGATCTGCCGAATGTCCGCGGGACGGCGGTATACGGCCTTCATCGCCGCGACCGCCAGCTCGCACCAGTCCGCGCGGTCGAGTGCGATTCCGGCCAACCAGATGGCTCGGGTGACCCCTGGGCTGCCGTAGCACCAACCGGCCCGGGCGGCGCGCGAGCCCGATAGCCCAGGCTCGGGCGCGGCGGCCGCCGACGGGAGTGGGACGGCCAGCGGCCAGTTGGGCCCCCATGCATCCGCGGCCTGGTGTTCCAGCAACCAGGTGACGGTCGCCTCGATGGCCGACGCATTCTGCGGCGTCCGCACCCCGTGCATCCAGGCGCGGGCGAGGAACGCGAGTGGTCCCGGCACACCGTGCGCGAGCCCGCAGTCAAGGCAGCCGTCGGGAAAGAGCGTGCCAAGCGGTCGGTTGGCCAGAGCAGGGCTAGAGGTCCACCAGGACGCGGGCGGAGGTACGGCGCGGTTGCCGGTCAGCAGCTCGACCGCGGAGACCAGCTCGGGTGAAGGTCGGTCATCCGCGCTGCGCTGCAGCAGGTACACCCCGACACCGGTCAGACCGGACACCACGTCGAAGGACTGGGGAGTCGACTCGGATCGGTCGTGCTGGGAAATCAGGAAGCTGAGGTAGTGGTTGACGGCGGCGTCGACGGTGCCGGTCAGTCGTTCGTAACGGCGGCTCGCTCCGGACAGAGCAGCGCCGGCGAACCCCAGGCCGCTGAACCCGTCGAACAGGCTTGGCCCGAGCCGGCGGGTCTGGGCCGCCGACGCGGCGGAGCTCAGGAACTCGTGGGACACCGAGGACCACGCGGCGTCATCCAAGCATGTGGCGGCGTAGCCGCACACCAGGGCAAGTCCAACGTCCCCCTCGGCGAGTGAGCAGGGACCCCATGACCGCGTGACAATCGGGTCTGAGGCATGGCCGACGAGGTCTCTGAGCCGCTGCAGCACAGCGACGGCGACCTGCCGTGCGTCGAGCGCCTGGGCCGGCGTCACGGCGAGCGGCCAAAGTGATGCGGCCGTTGAGATCACCGGCGGAGAATCGGCCCGCTAGTGGCAATGGTGATGGCTGTGACAGTGCTGACTGGGGCAGTGGTGCTGGCTGGGGCAATAAAGGCAACTGAGTCCGTAACTGCACGGGCCGCTGGTAACGTCGCCGCCCAGATACTCCTCGTCGCGGAACACCGTGCGGAGTCGGACATCAAGATCGAAGGGATCCGCGTCCCGACCAGAACGGGACCAGGTGTAGTCGATGACCGCGTCCTCCCGGATCCGCACCTCGACCGCACCCTGGCCAGGCGAGGCGTCCTCCTCCTGCAACGGGGTGGATGCGTACACCATGTCCTGCACGGCGAACTCGGCGTAGTGGTCCAGTGCGGAGCTCAGGTACAGACGTTGATAGCCGTCGCGATCACTGTCGCCGGGGAACCCGCGCAGCGCGATCGTGCGTTCGGGGGCTGCGCCCGGCTCTGGTCGCAGACGCGCCACCAGCGGGTGCTGTTCAAGTGGTCCCGGCGCATCGGGATACTCGACGGACTCTTGGTTGTTGGCCATTTCGCAACTCCTCGCAGACCGCGATCGCCAGCCTCGAGGCCCCGGCGCCGGCGGTGCCTGACGATACTCCGATCGGGAAGCGGTGAATAGACGCCCACGCCGGGAGTTCGCGCACCAAACCCGACGCTGCCGAAATCAACCCTGTTTGTCGCCGCGCCTGCTCTCCTTCGCCAACCGGTTCGCTTCGTCCACGATCCGCTCGACGGTCTCGTCGGTGAGATCCGCGGTGCGCCGCTTCATGGCCGCGACATCCGCCGCATCGGTCCGAGCCCACTCCGCGGACAGTCGGTCATTGAGATCACCGACCAACCGCTCGATGCGGGCATCGCTCGCCACTCGCTCTGCCTCCACCGCCCGCCGCACCGCCTTCGCCGCGGTATCGACGATCCGCCGCTCCAGGAGGACAACGATCCCGACCAGCAGCAGCGTGGTGCCGACCCCGGCGAGCACGCTTGCGCCGTACGCCGTGCGATCCGCCGGCGCGACCAGCAGGAACCCTGCGGCGATCCCGGCGAGCCCGAGCACGATGCACCCGAAGATCCAGCCCCAGCGGATGCGTATCCGCGGTTCCGGAGTCGGCTCCGTCACCTGACCAGCGTAAGTGCCGCTGTTCTCGCGGCACGCGCCACTCGCGCACGGTCCTCATTGAACTGGCTGCGCTGCTCGGATCTGATCGAGCCACTCGTTGCCCAACTGGCGTCCGTTCGGGAGCTGGTCGTCTCGGTCCCACCGCCACGTAGTGATCATCGCCAGCACCAGCAGCCGGCAGGCGCGCAGCAAGTCGTGATCGACATCCGGATAGTGCGCGTCGACCTCGTCGGGCGCATGGGCGAGGTCGAACTCGATGGGTCCACGACAACAGGTCTCGAAGTCGATGAACAGCAGCCCGTTCTGGGTGGGAAGGAGATTGCCCGGGTGCGGCTCGCCGTGCAGCAGCTGCTCCCGGCCGCGGCCATCGACCACTCGACTCATCTTTCGCAACGTGTCGTCAAGCAGCCGCCGGTCCGCCTCGATGAGTGCCGGAGTGCTGCCGCGGCTGGCCACGAGCCGTTGAGCCGTCGCGACGCGATCCATGAAATGTGGCGTCGGAGCATCGATCTCGCGCATGCCGGCATGCAGCCGGCTGAGGGCCGCGGCGTAGTCCGCAGGTGAAGGCGCCAGAGTCGGCACGGGTTCGTAGTAGGTCCACAGCGTGACCGCAAGTCCGTCACGCTCGTAGACGCGCGGCTCCACTCGAGGCTCGAGAGCCGCCACCGGACACCCGAGTCGGGCGAGCTGCTGGGCAAGGCCGACCTCGAACGAGGCGACCTGATACGCAAGAGGAGCCACTCGAGCCACGACGTCACAAGGCGTCAGGCGCACCGTCAATTTGCTCGAGTTGTGAAGCACGGTTGCGCCGTCGACCGGCAGCCCAAGTGATGAGGCGATCGACATGGCGACTGCCACGGCGCGGGAGGCCTCCGACGCCTGCATCTCACCGACGATAGAGGAGCGGTGCCTGGCGGTAGGCACAACCCTGCTGGAGACTACTTGACATAATGTTGCTTATCGGACAACTCGGCGGGTGCGCGCGGGTGAGCGACAGATAGGAGATGCAGAACGCCATGACCGCTCACCTCGTCGCGCTCTGCATCGATGCGCGTGACCCGGCCGGGCTCGCTCGCTTCTGGGCCGGCGTCCTCGGCTGGGAGCTGGCCGATGATCCCGACGGTGGGATCGTGCTCGTGCCCAGCGATGACACCGGGTTCCGGATCCGATTTCTTCCGAGCCAAGAGGAAAAGGTTGGCCAGAACCGGATCCACTTCGATCTGACCAGCACGTCCTTGGAAGATCAGGAAGGCACGGTGGCAAAGTCGCTCGCGCTCGGTGCCCGGCACATCGACGTCGGTCAGCGCCCTGAGGAACCTCATGTGGTGCTCGCCGACCCCGAGGGCAACGAGTTCTGCGTGATCGAGCCGGGCAACAACTTCCTGGCTGACTGCGGGTTCATCGGTGCGCTGTCGTGCGACGGCTCGCAGCAGGTCGGGTACTTCTGGAGCGCAGCACTGGGCTGGCCGTTGGTCTGGGACCAGGACCAGGAGACGGCAATTCGCTCACCGCGCGGCGGCCCGAAGATCACCTGGGGCGGACCGCCGTTGGATCCGAAGTACGGCAAGAACCGGCTGCATTTCGATCTCACTCCACCGGCCGACGGTGACCAACAAGCGGAGGTCGAGCGTCTTGTCTCTCTCGGGGCGAGGCGGATCGACATCGGCCAGGGCGAGGTCAGCTGGGTGGTGCTGGCCGATCCCGATGGCAACGAGTTCTGTGTGCTGACTCCCCGTGCCTGACCGGTCAGCCGCCGACGTACGCGGCGAGGTGCTCACCGGTGAGGGTCGGTCGGTTCGCGACCAGATCGGCCGGCGGTCCCTCGAAGACGATCCGGCCGCCTTCATGGCCGGCGCCGGGCCCGAGATCGATGATCCAGTCAGCGTGGGCCATGACGGCTTGGTGGTGCTCGATGACGAGAACCGACTTGCCGGAGTCCACGAGCCGGTCGAGCAGGCCGAGCAGCTGTTCGACGTCGGCCAGGTGCAGGCCGGAGGTCGGCTCGTCCAGGACATAGATGTTGCCTTTCTCGCCAATCTGGCTGGCCAGCTTGAGCCGTTGCCGCTCGCCGCCGGACAGCGTGGTGAGCGGCTGACCCAGGCTGATGTAGCCGAGGCCGACGTCGGCGAGCCGGCCGAGAATGGTGTGCGCGGCCGGCGTACGCGCCTCGCCCTCGGCGAAGAACTCCTCGGCCTCGGTTACCGGCATCGCGAGCACTTCGGCAATGTTCCGCCCGCCCAACGTGTACTCCAGCACCGAAGCCTGGAACCGCCTTCCCTCGCACTCCTCGCAGGTGGTGGCGACGGTGTTCATGATCCCCAGCTCGGTGTAGATGACGCCGGCGCCGTTACAGGTGGAACAGGCGCCCTCGGAGTTGGAGCTGAACAGGGCCGGCTTCACGCCATTGGCCTTCGCGAAAGCCTTGCGGATCGGCTCGAGCAGGCCGGTGTACGTCGCGGGATTGCTGCGCCGGGAACCGCGGATCGCGCCCTGGTCGATCACGACCACGCCGTCGCGGTCGGCGACCGAACCTTGGATCAGCGAGCTCTTGCCCGAGCCCGCGACACCGGTGAGCACGCAGAGCACCCCGAGCGGGATGTCGGCGTCCACCTCCTGGAGGTTGTGCAGCGACGCGCCGCGAACCTCCAGCGTGCCGGAGGACGACCGTACCGATTCCTTGAGCCTCGCTCGGTCGTCGAGATGACGGCCGGTGATGGTGGCACTCCCCCGCAGGCCCTCCAGGTCGCCTTCGAAGACCACCTCGCCGCCCGCGGTGCCGGCGCCGGGGCCCAGGTCGACAACGTGGTCGGCGATCGCGATCACCTCAGGCTTGTGCTCGACGACGAGCACCGTGTTGCCCTTGTCGCGCAGCTGCAGCAGCAGGTCGTTCATCCGCTGGATGTCGTGGGGATGTAGGCCGATCGTGGGCTCGTCGAAGACGTAGGTGACGTCGGTGAGCGAGGAACCGAGGTGCCGGATCATCTTGGTGCGCTGGGCCTCGCCGCCGGAGAGCGTGCCCGCCGGGCGGTCGAGGGAGAGATAGCCCAGGCCGATCTCAGCAAAGGAGTCCATCAGGTGCTGCAGACCGGTGAGCAGCGGACCCACCGACGGCTCGTCGAGGTCCCGGATCCAGTCAGCGAGGTCGCTGATCTGCATCGAGCAGAGGTCGGCGATGTTCTTGCCGTTGATCTTGGAGGCCAGGACCTCCTTGGTGAGTCGGGTGCCGTCGCACTCTGGGCAGGTCTGGAAGGTGACCGCGCGTTCCACGAAGGCGCGAACGTGCGGCTGCATCGCCTCGACGTCCTTGGACAGCATCGACTTCTGCATCTTGGGAATGACGCCTTCGTAGGTGAGGTTGACGCCCTCCACCTTGATCTTGGTCGGCTCCCCGTAGAGCAGGGTGCGCAGCTGGGCTTTGGTGAACTTCGCGATGGGCTTGTCCATCGGCAGCCCGGCGCCGCTGAAGATGCGGCCGTACCAGCCGTCCATGCTGTAGCCGGGGATCTTCAAGGCGCCCTCGCTGAGCGACTTGGAGTCGTCGTACAGCGCCGTGAGGTCGAAGTCGCTGACGTTGCCCATGCCCTCGCACCTCGGGCACATGCCTCCGAGATAGACGACGTCGCGGACCACGTTCCGCTCGACCCGGCCGGCCTTGTCGGTGCTCATGATGCCGCTGGCGCGCCGGGTCGGGACGTTGAACGAGAAGGCCGTGGGTGGTCCGACGTACGGCTTCCCCAGCCGGCTGAACAAGATGCGCAGCATCGCGTAGGCGTCGGTGGCGGTGCCGACGGTGGAGCGCGGATTGGCGCCCATCCGCTCCTGGTCGACGATGATCGCGGTCGTCAGGCCTTCGAGCCGGTCGACCTCAGGGCGAGCCAGCGTGGGCATGAACCCCTGCACGAACGCGCTGTAGGTCTCGTTGATCAGCCGTTGCGACTCAGCGGCGATCGTGTCGAACACCAGCGAGCTCTTCCCCGAGCCGGAGACACCGGTGAACACCGTCAGCCGGCGTTTCGGGATCTCGACGTTGACATCTTTCAGGTTGTTCTCGCGCGCGCCCTGCACGCGGATCAGGTCGTGGCTGTCGGCGGCATGGAGGGATCCCGCTTGCGTGTCGGTCACGAATCAGCTCACCTCGAAGATCCGGATCATGTTGCCCGCGGGGTCACGAAGCGCGCAGTCGCGTACGCCCCACGGCTGGTCGGTCGGCTCCTGGACCACGTCGGCGTCACCGGCCTGGAGCTGTTCGAAGGTGCGGTCGAGGTCGTGCGTGGCCAGGTTGATGCCGGCGTAGGTGCCCTTGGCCATCATCTCCTCGATCGTCCGGCGCTCGTCGTCGGTGATGCCGGGATCCGCGGCCGGCGGGTGCAGGACGATGGCCGTGTCGGGCTGGTCGGCGGGGCCGACGGTGATCCAGTGCATCCCCTGGTACTCGACGTCATTGCGAACCTCGAACCCGAGGGTGTCGCGGTAGAACGCCAGTGAGGCGTCGGGATCGGTGTGCGGCAGGTAGGCCTGATGAATCTTGATGTCCATGGTCGTTACGCTAGCTGCGGCTCGACCGGGAGTGCTTCTCGATTCCTGATCGGTCTGGTCACCTGCTTCACCACACAGGGCGGCATTCCACCCAACGGGGCGTCCACCTGGTCTTTATAGACGCTGGGGGGTACGCCGACCAGCTCGGTGAAGCGCGTGCTGAAGGTGCCGAGCGACGAGCAGCCGACCTCGAAACAGACCTCGGTGACGCTGAGGTCGCCACGACGCAGCAGCGCCATGGCCCGCTCGATGCGCCGCGTCATCAGATAGGCGTACGGCGACTCACCGTAGGCCAGCTTGAACTGGCGGCTGAGGTGTCCGCCCGACATGTTCACGCCCCGGGCGAGCGACTCCACGTCCAGCGGCTGCGCGTACTCGCGGTCCATTCGGTCACGGACCCGGCGCAGCAGCGCAAGATCGCGAAGGTGCTGGGCTGCCGCGGACGTGCTGGTCATCGAGGAGATGGTCCCATGACTACTCAAGCCGTGCGACAGAGCCGACAACCAGATCCCAGAACCGGTCGACCCGTAGGCCGGTCCCTACCGTCGCCGTGGGTTCGGCGGCCGGGTCGAAGAGAGTCGCTCCGGCCCGGAGCGGATCACTTACCTCAACCGTGAGCGCGCCGCGCGCGGTTTCCACCACGGTCGGGTCGGCGACCAGGGCCACGGCGACCGGGTCGTGCAACGGACCGTTGGGCATCCCCTGGGCGGTGCCGTAGGCGTTGCAGTAGTACTCGAGCAGCTCGGCACCGAACCTGGCCGTAGCGTTTCCGACCTCGGCGATCCGGGCCATCACCGCGGGCGTGGTCAGCGCCTGGTGGGTGACGGTCAGCCCGACCATGGTGAACGGCACTCCTGCTCCGAGCACGACCTCGACCGCCTCGGGGTCGACCCACGCGTTGAACTCCGCGTACGACGTACGGTTGCCCGCGCCGATCGAGCCGCCCATCCAGACGATCTCGCGGATCCGGTTCAACAGGTCAGGCCGTTGCTTCATCAGCTGGGCGAGATTGGTCAGCGGGCCGGTCGGTACCAGCACCACCGATTCGCTGGAGGCCTCCAGAACGTCGGCGATCAGGTCGATCGCGCCCCGCTCGTCGAGCGGCACGGTCGGGTCAGGCAGGGCTGGCCCGCCGAGAGCATTCTCACCGTGGATGTCCGGGGCGGCCCGGGCGGGTCGGACCAGCGGTCGGTCGGCCCCGGCGGCGATCGGCACCTGTCCGATGCCGGCGACCGTGCAGGCGATGCGCGCGTTCCGGGTGACATCGGCCAGTGAGCCGTTGCCGGACACCGTGGTGATCCCTCGCAGGTCGATCCCCGGATGCCCGGCCGCCAGCCAGATCGCGAAGACGTCGTCGTGGCCGGGATCGCAGTCGATGATCACCGGGGTCATGCGGCACACGCCACCTCGTCCCGCGATCGCGTACTCAGAAGCGGGCGTGCTTGGCCCAGAAGAAGCAGTAGACGCCGAAGGCGGCGATTCCCGCGGCCATGATCACCAGCAGGACCGTGCCGAACGGCTGGTCACGCACGGTCGACAGCGCGGCATCCATGCCCCCGGCCTTGTCCGGGTCGTAGCTCACTCCCGCCCAGATGAACAACCCACCGATGATCCCTAGGGCGATGCCCTTGGCGCAGTAGCCGGTGGTGCCAAGTCGGCGGATCAGCGGGCTGGCGCCGGTCTTCAGGTCCTCGGTGAAGTTCTGCTTCACGCCCTTGACGATCTGGGAGATCCCGATCGCGATCACGATTGCTCCCAGGATGCCGACGAGCACGCGGCCGAACGGCAGATCCATGAGCCGGCTGGACACGGTCTCCTGCGTGTCGCCGGAGGTGGCGGCATCCGCACCGAGAATGATGCCGACGGTGAGCACACCGAAGGCGAGGTAGACCACCGCCCGCCCGGCCGACGCGATCCGGCGGCGGAGCCGACCGTCCCGGCCCGGCTCCTCACGGCCGATGGTGGCCTCCAGGATCTGCCAGGGCACGAGGATGAACAGCCCGAGCGCCATGACCCAGAGCAGGACGGTGCCGAGGGGCTGGCTCGCCAGCTCGTTGATCGCGCCTCCGCTCGACGCGTCGCCCTTCTCACCGAAGGCGACCTGCAGCGCGATCCAGCCGATGACGAGATGCACCAGGCCGTAGCTCGCCAACCCCACAGCGACCAGAGCGTGATACCCCTTACTCCGCCGGACCTGCCCGATTTCCGCACTCGCTTGGCCGTGTCCGCTCCGGCCCTGCCCGGTCCCCGCGCTCACCCCGCCACGCCCGCTCCGGCCCGCTTCGCCGCCTTGACCTGCTGCTTGGTCGCCCGGACCCGCTGCAGCGAGTCCGCGTCGACGATGTCAGCCACCGAGCGGAAGACATCCTCCTCGCCGTAGCTGCCGGCGGCGTCGCGCCATCCCTCTGGGGTGACGCCGCGGCGCTTGCCGAGCACCGCGGTGAAGATCGCCGCCTTGTCGGGCCCGAAGCCGGGCAAGGCAGTCAGTGCCTTCTTCAGCTCCGCACCGGAGGCTCGGTTGTGCCAGATGTTGCCGGCGTCAGCGTCGTAGTCGCGGACCAACACCTGGCAGGCCTGATGTACGCGTTTGGCCATCGAGCCCGGGAAGCGGTGGATGGCCGGCGGTACCGAGCACAGGGCGACGAACTCTTCCTCCCCCATGGCGGCGATGGCCGTCACGTCGAGGACGCCACCCATCCGCTCGGCGATCACTTTCGGGCCGCTGAACGCCTTCTCCATCGGCACCTGCTGGTCCAAGATCATGCCGATCAGGAGCGCGTTGTCGTCTTCGGTGAGGAGCTGGTCGGCCTCGGGTTCACCGGTCAGCCAGATCGGAGCGTTGGTCATGGCGCCATTGTCCTGCCTACTCGTACATCACGTACTCGGGCTGGGGTTTCAGCGCCAGCACCTCCCGCGGCTTCATCAGCCGGCCGGAGGGACCGCGCTGGTCCTCGGTGAAGAACAGCTTGAACCCGGCATGCACGTGTTCCGGCGTCGTCTTGTTGACCACGCGATAGGTGTTGATCTTGGGTCCGGGCGGCCCGAGCCCGTCGACCGACTTGATGATCGCCACGCCCTCGTGCGCCTTCAGGCCGGACTCCCGGCGGACCACGCTGGCCGCGACCTGGTGGTAGACCAGCACCTTCTCCGGCAGGTTGTAGCGCTCGACCAGCTGGGCCAGGTACGCCGCGTTCCGGTTCAGCTCGGCGCCCGTCGTGTGCCCGTACGCCCCGCCGGGCCGCTGACCCTGGATCCATCGCCCACTCCGGGTCCAGGGCGACGCCGACGTCGGGCTCCCGCAGCCAGCGCTCGAAGGACCTGGCCTCGGGAAGGAACTCCGAGCGGCCCGGCTGGATGTTGAGCAGCAGCAGTGCCTTCCGCTTTCGGGCGGCCTTGAGGTAGGTCTCGATCTGTTCGTCGCTGATCCTGACCCGGTACTTCCCGTCTCGTCCTGGGCTCGCCTGAACCACGGTGGCGATCACCTCGAGCACCGGCAGGATCTCGCGGCCCTGCGCGTACGGGCGGGCACGTCGCTCCAACTCGCGTACCCGCTGGTCGAGTGGGCCGGTACCGAGCCGTCCAAGCGTCTTGGAACCGGTCAGCCCGGCGTAGCCGACGAGCCGGTACCTCGGAAAGACCTCGCGGCCACCCCGCGGTAGCGTCGCGCGATCCGCCCCGGCCGAGGGGGTACTCGAGGCAGTGGTCGACGGCGTGCCGGTCGCGGCCGGCGTCGTGGAGGCGCCCGGCACAGGTGGGCTCGACCGAGCCGCCGGTGAGCACGCGATCGTCAGGAGCGCCAGGATCACTGGCAGCACCCTGCGGCAGCCAGCCAGCACGTGATCACCTCCGAGGCAGACCGACGAGCACCGACGAACCTACCCAGCGATCAAGCCCAGGACTAATCTTCACCTTCAAGGAGGTTGGCGATGCGCATCTATGAACTGCTGCGGAGCAAAGGCTTCGACGTGATCACCGTACGGCCGACCGTGTCGGTCGCCGAGGTCCTCGGGTTGCTCAAGGAGTACAACCTCGGTGCGGTCGTCATCTCGACCGACGGCCGGGATGTGGCGGGGATCGTCACCGAGCGCGACGTCGTGCGCCGTCTGACCGAAGGCACGGACTTCCTCGACGGTCCGGTCTCGGACGTGATGACCTCCGAGGTGCTGACCTGTCAGGCCAAGGACTCCGTGCAGTCGCTGATGGCGACGATGACCGAGCGCCGGATCCGGCACCTGCCCGTGGTCGACGACCGCGGCCGGCTGGCCGGCATCGTCAGCATCGGCGACGTGGTCAAGTCCCACATCACTCAGCTGGAGTTCGAGCGGGACCAGCTCGAGGGCTACGTCTCGGGCTAGCGCGCGACGCGAGGGATCGATGGCCTAACCTGGCGCCCATGGCAGCGCCGGGGGGCACCGAGCCGTCTGTCGGCGCGCCAGGACCCCAGCCCACCCTGGCGTCAGTCGCTGCCGCGGCCGGTGTCAGTCGCTCCACGGTCTCCCGGGTGGTCAATCACGCGCCCAACGTGCGACCCGAGATCGTCGCAGCGGTCAACGCCGCCATTCTCCGGCTCAACTACGTGCCGAATCGAGGCGGACGCACCTCACGAGGAGCGAACACGGTCGCGCTGTTGGTGCCGGAGGAGATCACCCGCTTCTTCGGCGACCCCTACCTGGCCCTGGTGGTCAAGGGCATCATGGCGCGGCTGGACCGCAGCGACCACCTGCTCACTCTCGTCGTGGCCGGGGGTGACGGGGGCGAGAAGACCAGTCGGTACTTGCAGCACGGCACCGTCGACGGGGCCCTGGTGGTCACCCAGCATCCGGCCCACCACGGACTGGCGTCGTTGAACTCGGCGGTGCCGCTGGTGTTCGGCGGACGCCCGTCGGTGCCCGGCCTCGGACCGGGCTACTACGTCGACGTCGACAATGTCGGCGGCGCCCGAGCGGCGACGGCCCACCTGGTCGACCGGGGCTGTCGAACCATCGGAACCATCACCGGCCCGGACAACGTGCCAGCGAGCCGCGATCGGCTCGCCGGCTGGCAGCGAGCGCTCAACGACGCCGGTCGGGCCGCTGGCCCGGTGGCCCACGGGGACTTCACCGTGATGGGAGGCGTCGCCGGGATGATCGAGCTGCTTGATCATCAACCCGACCTCGACGGTGTGTTCGCGGCCAACGACCTGATGGCGCGCGGCGCCCTGTCGGTGCTGTCCCGGCGCCGGATCACGGTGCCCGACGAGGTTGCTGTCGTCGGCTTCGACGACGGACCCGCGGCTATCGGCGAGCAGCCCCGGCTGACCACGGTCCGCCAGCCCGCCGTCGAGCTGGGCGAGGCGATGGCCGACCTGCTGCTCGAACTGATCGCCGGCCGCACTCCCCCAGCGCAAGTGATCTTGCTTCCGACCCAGCTGATCGTCCGCGACACCGCTTAGTCTGGCCTGTCGGCTCGCGCGCCCGCGCTCCGAAGCCGCCTACTTCGTCGGCGCTCGACGAGGAAAAGCGCCTCGTCTCGCTTCTCCTCAGCACGGCGGCGCGCGGGCTCACGACGCTCGCCGACTCGCGAGGACTCTGGCTTCTACAAATTAATCATGTGGCCACTGATGCCGTGGGCCACTTCCTTCAGCGCCTCGGACAGGGTCGGGTGGGCGTGTACGTTGCGGGCGACCTCCTCGGCCGTCAGATCCCACTGCTGGGCCAGGGTCAGCTCGGGCAGCAGCTCGGTGACGTCGGGGCCGATCATGTGGACGCCGAGGATCTCGCCGTACTTCGCGTCGGCCACCAGCTTGACGAACCCGGTCGCGTCGCCCAGCCCATGCGCCTTGCCGTTGGCGCTGAACGGGAACTTGGCGGTCGTGACGTCATAGCCCTTCTCCTTGGCCTGCGCCTCGGAGTAACCGAACGAGCCGATCTGGGGCTGGCAGTAGGTGGCCCGCGGCACCATGTCGTAGTCGATCGGCATGGTCTCGGCGCCGGCGATAGTCTCCGCGGCCACGATGCCCATCGCCTCGGCAAGGTGTGCGAGCATCAGCTTCGCGGTGCAGTCGCCGATGGCGTAGATGTGCGGAACGTTGGTCCTCATGTAGTCGTCGATGGCGATCGCGCCACGATCGGTCAGCTCGACGCCGGTCTTGTCCAGCCCGTAGCCCTGGGTCCGCGGAGCGAACCCGATCGCCTGCAGCACCTTGTCCGCCTCGAGCACCTTCTGGTCTCCGCCTTTGGCCGCGGAGACCGTGACCTTGACCTTCTCACCGGAGTCGTCGATCGCCTCGACCTTGGTCGCGGTATGCACCTTCACGCCCAGCTTCCGGTACGCCTTGGTCAGCTCGGTCGACACCTCCGGTTCCTCCAGCGGCACCAGCCGGTCAAGGAACTCCACAATGGTGACGTCAACGCCGTAGTTGGCCAACACGTACGCGAACTCGACGCCGATCGCGCCGGCGCCGGCGATGATGATCGACCCGGGGAGGTCGTCGGTGACGATCTGCTCCTCATACGTCACGACCCGGTCGCTCAGCGTGGTGCCGGGAAGCAGCCGCGTGGTCGCGCCGGCCGCGATGATCGCATTCTTGAACGTCACCGTCGTCGACTCCTCCGCTTCCCCGACGACCAGGGTGTGGTCGTCGGTGAACTCGGCCCAGCCGTGAATCTCGGTGATCTTGTTCTTCTTCATCAGGAAGTGCACGCCCTTGACCATCCGTTCCGATACGGCACGGCTCCGCGTGAAGGCGACACCGAAGTCGAAGGTCACGTCGCCGGAGATGCCGAAGGTCTTGGCCTCGTGGTTGAAGATGTGCGCCAGCTCGGCGTTCCGCAGCAGCGCCTTGGTCGGAATGCAGCCCACGTTCAGGCAGACGCCGCCCCAGTACTTCTCCTCGATGATCGCGGTCGACAGCCCGAGCTGTGCGGCCCGGATCGCCGCCACGTACCCGCCCGGCCCGGCCCCCAGCACGACGACGTCATAGTGTGCACTCATACGCCAACCTTAGGGGTCGGCACGAGTCCGGCTACACTGCCCCGACCTGTTCGAAACGTGGCAATCTCCCCAAAAATCTCACATATGAGTTATCGTGCCTGTCGTGACTGAGACATACCTGGACCGGATCGGGGGCCTGATCCGGGATGCGCGCAAGCACCGAGGGCTGACGCAGACCCAGTTGGCCGAACTCCTGGGCACCAGCCAGAGCGCCGTCCACCGGATCGAGGCTGGAGGCCAGAATCTCAGTCTGGAGATGGTCAACCGGATCGCCGAGGCGCTGGACTCTCCGCTGATCTCCGTGGGCGGCAACGGGCCGCAGCACCTGCGGGTCGAAGGCGGCACCAAGCTTTCCGGCAGCATTTCGGTCCGATCCTCGAAGAACGCCGCGGTGGCCCTGCTCTGCGCCAGCCTGCTGAACCGCGGGCGTACGGTCTTCCGCGGGATCGCCAAGATCGAGGAGGTCAACCGGATCCTCGAGGTGCTGACCAGCATCGGCGTCTCCGCGACGTGGTCGGCCGACGGCAACGACCTCGAGCTGGTGCGACCGGCCGAACTCGATCTGGACGCGATGGATCTCGAGGCGGCACGCCGCACCCGGTCGGTGATCATGTTCCTCGGCCCGCTGCTGCACTCCTACAGCTCGTTCAAGCTGCCGTACGCGGGCGGTTGCGATCTCGGCGCCCGCACGATCGAGCCACACCTGCAGGTGCTCCGCCGGTTCGGCCTGGATGTGCTGCCGACCGACGGCTTCTACCACTGCACGGTCGACGAGTCGGTCGAGCCGAACCGGCCGATCACCCTCACCGAGCGCGGCGACACGGTGACCGAGAACGCGCTGCTCGCCGCCGCCCTCTCCCCCGGCGTCACCACCCTGCGCAACGCCAGTCCGAACTACATGGTTCAGGACCTCTGCGTCTTCCTGACCGCGCTCGGAGTCAAGATCGACGGCATCGGCACCACCACCCTGCGGGTGATCGGCGTACCCAACATCAATGTCGACGTCGAGTTCGCGCCGTCGGAGGACCCGATCGAGGCGATGAGCCTCATCACTGCGGCCATCGTCACCCAGTCCGAGCTGACCGTCCAGCGGGCGCCGATCGAGTTCTTGGAGATCGAGCTGGCGATCCTGACCGAGATGGGCTTGCAGTACTCGCTCAGCGAGGAGTATCTGGCCGCCAACGGGCACACCCGGCTGGTGGACCTCACCGTGCACCCGTCGCAGCTCCGCTCGCCGATCGACAAGATCCACCCGATGCCGTTCCCCGGGCTGAACATCGACAACCTGCCGTTCTTCGCGGTGATCGCGGCCACCGCCGAGGGCAAGACGATCATCCACGACTGGGTCTACGAGAACCGGGCGATCTACCTCACCGAGCTCACCCGGCTCGGGGCGCGCGTCCAGCTGCTCGACCCGCACCGGGTGATCGTCGAGGGTCCCACCCGGTGGCGCGGGCAGCACGTGGTGTGCCCACCGGCGCTGCGCCCGGCCGTTTGCATGCTGCTCGGCATGCTCGCGGCCCGGGGCACCTCGGTGCTGCGGGACGTGTACGTGATCAACCGCGGCTATGAGGACCTGGCCAACCGGCTGAACGCGCTCGGCGCCAACATCGAGATCTTCCGGGATTAACCATTTCCGCACGACCGCGCCGGGTTCGTAGAGTGGCGCGGTGGCCGAGTCCACCATCCCGATCCTGCCCTGCCGCCATCTCGACGACATCGTGCCGTTCTACCAGGCACTGGGTTTCGCGCTCACCTACCGCCAGACCCGGCCCAACCCGTACGCGGCCCTGCGCCGGGGCGGTCTCGAGCTGCACTTCTTCGGATTGGAGACCTTCGATCCCGAGAACTCGATGGGCAGCGCGATCCTGGTCGTCCCCGACACCGGCGCGCTCTACGACGCCTTCGCGGCCGGGCTGCGCGGCGCGTACGGGCGGCTTCCGTTGTCCGGGATCCCGCGCATCACCCGGCCGCGCCGCAAGCAGGGCGGCTTCGGCGGCTTCACCGTCGTCGATCCAGGCGGCAACTGGCTCCGGGTCAGCTCGGCCGCAGAGGACGCGGCGGAGCCGCCTTCGCGCGGGGTGTTCGAGCGGGCGCTGCAGAACGCCGCGCGGCAGGCCGATTCCCACGGCGACGAGGGGGCGGCGATTCAGGTGCTGGAGGCCGGACTGCTGCGGCATGCCGACGCTCCGGCGCCGGACCGGGTCCCGGTGCTGGTCTACCTTGCGGAGCTGGCGATCCGGACCGCGGACCCCGCTCGGGCGTCAGCCGCACTGGCCGAGTTGGAGGCACTCCCGCTCACCGACGCCGAGCGCACCGCAGCGACCGCGGAGCTGGCCACCGCCGCGGAGCTGCGGGCGATGCTCAGCGCAACCGGGTGACCGCGAACGAGTGTGACGGGGCCACCAGCTCGTCCTGAGCCTGGACCAGGGCGAGCTCCTTGCGGCCGAGGGCGACGGTGCGCTCCAGGACCCCGAAGACGACGGACGCCGTACGCCCCAGCGCAGCCGGCAGGTCGCCGCCGGTCAGCAGCTGCGCCAGGAAGACCGCGGCCGTCAGGTCCCCACCGCCGGTGAACGACTGCGCCAGCCGGGGTGTCGTCACCGACCAGGTCCCGGTGTCGGAGACCGCGACCATCGCCATGGTGTCCGCAGGGCCGTCGTGGACCAGGACGCTGGTCACGAGCACGATCCTCGGCCCCACGGCACGAGCCGCGTCGGCGGCCACCAGCACCTCGCCGAGGGTGCGCACCGGACGGCCGGTCAGCGTCTCCAGCTCGAACTGGTTCGGGGTGATCACCGCCGCGGCCGGCACGACCCGGGTCCGCATCAGGTCAGGGATGGACGGCCGGACGTAGAGGCCCCGGTCCACGTCGCCCAGCACCGGGTCGCAGCAGTAGATGGCCGTTGGGTTGCGCCGACGGACCAGTTCCACCGTCTTCACGATCACCTCGCCGACGTCGTCCGCCCCCTGGTAGCCGGAGAGCACCGCATCGACCTGGCTCAGCACGCCGCGTTCGTCGATGCCCTGCACAACCGCAGCAATGTCGGACGCGGACAGCAGCGGACCACGCCAACTTGGGTAGCCGGTGTGGTTGGAGAAGTGCACGGTGAGCACCGGCCAGACCTCCAGCCCCATCCGCATCAGGGGGAAGACTGCCGCACTGTTGCCGACGTGACCGTAGGCCACCGAGGACTGGATCGACAGCACAATGGCCACGGTCGTCCATCCTTTCAGTCGTGATCGGCGGATTTTGGCTTGTCACCTTAGAGTGGTGCCCATGTCAGCCGGCGCCGAGGGCAGAGAGGCCTTCGACGCGGAGCCCCACACGGCGACCATCGATCGTGCCGAGGACCGGCCGGAGCAGCCGAAGGTGCACGGGCATCACTTCTCCCGCGGGCATCACGAGGGACATCCGCATCACCACCATGACCACCACGTGCTGGTGGAGCCCCAGGAGGACCGCTGGGCCTGGCGGCGCAAGATCCGGCAGAACCCGACCAAGCTCGCGATCTATCGAATCGCGGTGGGAATCGGCGGGCTGCTGCTGGTCTGCCTGGGTTTCGTCAGTGGACCCCTCCCCGGCCCCGGCGGGATCCCGCTGATCCTGTTCGGGTTGGCAATCTGGTCCAGCGAGTTCCGGTGGGCGAACCGGCTGATGCAGTGGTTTCGTCTCCAGCTGCGGAAGTACCGAGGCTGGACCCCGCGCCGGAAGATCGTGTTCTGGATTGCGTTCTTCGCCTGCTGTGGCTTGATCGGATTCACCGTCGTGGTCGTTGCCGGCATTCCGGGCTGGGTGCCCGCCAGAGTCGAAGGGTTACTGACTCAGCTTCCCGGCGTCTAGTTCTTCTACTCCGGCTTCTCCACCGAGTGTTGTTGTGCGCGTGACAAGAGGGGTCCCCCTGCGGCCATGATCGCGCGCTCCTGTGTGTTGTTGTGCGCGCGGCGGGGGGTTCCAGGGGGGTCGTCCCCCCTGCGGCCATGATCGCGCGCTCCCGTGTGCTCCTGTGTGTTGTTGTGCGCGCGGCGGGGGGTTCCAGGGGGGTCGTCCCCCCTGCGGCCATGATCGCGCGCGCGCTCCTGTGTGTTGTTGTGCGCGCGGCGGGGGGTTCCAGGGGGGTCGTCCCCCCTGCGGCCATTACATTGAGGTCATGCGGGCCGAGGCGTACGCCTACTTCGACGCCCCATTCGCCGCCTTCGCCCACCGCGGTGGCGCCACCTACCCGCCCAACCTGAACCGGGAGAACACCCGGCACGCCTTTGCCGAGGCCGTCGCGCTCGGCTACCGCTACCTGGAGACCGACGTCCACGCCACGGCCGACGGGGTGCTGCTGGCCTTTCACGACGAGGTGCTGGACCGGGTCACCGACCGCGTCGGCGCCGTCGCCGAGCTGTCGTACGCCGAGGTCGCCGACGCGCGGATCGGCGGCGTGGACCCGATCCCACGGCTCGCGGAGCTGTTCGAGGCGTTCCCCGAGGCCCGGTTCAACATCGACGCCAAGTCGGCGATGGCGGTTGACCTGCTGGCCGACGCGATCGCGGCTCACAACGCGTACGAGCGGGTCTGTATCGCTTCCTTCGGTATCCGCCGGCTATACCGGCTGCGCCGCCGGCTCGGCCACCGGGTCGCCTCGGCCGCCAGCCCGCTGGGCGTCAGCCTCAATCGGTTCGCACCTTGGCTGACCGGGGTGCTGAACACCCCGGCACCGGCGTTGCAGCTCCCCCTCAGTCATCCGGTGCTGGGCCGTGAGCTGCTGATCGCCACCCCAGCGCTGATCGAGGCGGTGCATCGCGCGAGCAAAAAAGTGCACGTCTGGACCATCGACGACTCCGAAACCATGGCGAGGCTGGTCGATGCCGGGGTGGACGGGATCTTCACCGATCGGATCGATCTGCTCAAGGACGTGCTCCTCGAGCGCGGCCTGTGGACCTGAGGGAACGCGATGACGGCTGGGATCGACCGACGCAAGGTAGTGGCGTGGAGCCTGTGGGACTGGGGGTCGGCCTCCTGGAACGCGGTGATCACGTCCTTCGTCTTCGGGCCCTACATCGTCCGCGGAGTGGTGGGTGACGCCCGGCCGCTGGGGCTGAGCGCCAACGCCTGGCTGGGCATCTCAGGGGTGGTGGGCGGGCTGGTTGTGCTCGCGATCGCGCCGATCACCGGGCAGCGCTCCGACGCCGGCGGCAAGCGCAAGCGCAGTCTGGCGATCTGGACCGGGCTCACCGTCGCCGTGATGCTCGCCATGTTCGGGGTGAAGAACGAGCCGAGCTACCTGTGGTTCGCCCTGGTGCTGCTGGCTGCGGGCGGCATCTTCGCCGAGTTCGCCGGCGTGTCCTACAACGCGATGCTGCCCCAGGTCTCGACGCCGGACACCGTCGGCCGGATCTCCGGATTCGGCTGGTCGATGGGCTACTTCGGCGGGATCGTGCTGCTGCTGGTCTGCTATATCGGCTTCATCGCGCCGGGCGGGCACTGGTTCGGGGTCACCGCCGAAGAGGGCCTCAACATCCGCATGGTGGCCGTCTTCTGCGCCGCCTGGTTCGCGCTGTTCGCCGTCCCGCTGTTCTTCGCGGTCCCCGAGAAACCGCCAGGGCCAGCCCAGCGCCGCGTCAGCTTCTTCCAGTCGTATCGGCTGCTCGTCTCCGACGTCCGCAACCTGTACCGCCGGGATCGCAACGCGGTGCGCTTCTTGATCGCGTCCGCCCTCTACCGGGACGGCCTGGCCGCAGTGTTCTCCTACGGCGCCATCCTCGCCGTCAGCGTCTACGGACTGACCCAGGACAACGTGCTGATCTTCGGCATCGCGGCCAATGTGGTTGCCGCCTTCGGTGCGCTGGTGCTCGGCCGGGTCGAGGACCGGATCGGGCCGAAAAGAGTGATCATGATCTCCCTGATCGGGTTGCTGGTGACCTCGGTCATCCTGCTGTTCTCCTACGGCCCCACCATGTTCTGGATCTTCGGCCTGGTGCTGACCCTGTGGGTCGGACCCGCCCAGGCGAGCTCACGGTCCTTCCTCGCCCAGGTGGCGCCAGTCGGTCGGGAGGGCGAGATGTTCGGCCTCTACGCGACCACCGGGAAGGCCGCCGCGCCGTTCGCGCCAGCGTTGTTCACATTGTTCACAGCCCTCTTCTCAGACCGGGTCGGTATCGTGGGTATCGCATTGGTGCTGCTGATCGGGACACTCGCGCTGATCGGGGTGAAGTCGCCACCAAGGCGGCGGGTGGAGGTCTCCGAATATGTTGCATAGCCGATGGGTGGAACATTCGTCTGGTGTCGGGAGTTGAACCAACCGGGGCGAGGAAACGTCAGGAATAGCGACGGAGGTAACCGATGGCTGATCGTTCGTTGAGGGGCACCGGGCTTGGTGCCAAGAGTTTCGAGGACGAGGCCGGTGTCGAGTTCGCCGCACGCCAAGAGGTCGGCTACGACTGCCCGCGTGGACATCACTTCAGTCTGGTCTTCTCTGCCGAAGCGGACATCCCGTCGTTGTGGGAGTGCCCGCGCTGCGGTGCGGAGTCCTTGCGATCCGACGGTGAGCGGCCGGAGCTGAAGGAGGAGAAGCCGGCGCGTACGCACTGGGACATGCTGCGGGAGCGTCGCTCCATCGCCGAGCTCGAGGACCTGCTTGCCGAGCGGCTCAACCTGCTGCGTTCGGGCGAGCTGGGCTCCACCGCCTTCTCGCGCAACACCCGCCCCAAGAAGACCGCGTAGGTCTTCGCCGGCGGCCTGGTTTCCGGGGTCGCCCTTGGTGGTCCGGCTGGACTGGTCGACAGCCGGGACCTCGGGGGCGGCCCCGTTCTTTCGCGCTGGTTTCCTTACGCTGGTTCGACCTCGAGGGCGCGACACGCCGACGGGGGCAGCAACGAATGCAAGAAAACCCGCGGGGTATCTGTCCGGGGCAAGGTTCAGCTGCGCGGCGGAGCCGGCGGGTCCTCGATCTCACCCGAGATCACGACTCGTCCGTTCTCGCCTTGCCGCGCCGGCTTCGGCCGGGAGTTCGGGTTCGGCGTCGGACCCTCGACGGTCTCCCCCTTGATGACGCCGGCCGTGTCGTTGCGGGCGGTGGCGCGCTTCCGGATCCGCCGGGCGACGAAGAAGGCGATCATCTTGCGGGCGTACGGCCGGGTCCAGGGCAGCACGAAGACGAAGCCGATGGCATCGGTGACGAAGCCCGGAAGGATCAGCAGCAGCCCGCCCACCAGGATGAGCACCGCGTCGGCCAGATGCCCGGTCGGCACCCGGCCTTTGGTGTACGCGTCGTTCAGCGCCTGCCACGCCCGCGAGCCCTGGTGCTGCATCAGCCAGCCGCCCAGGCCGGCGATGACCACCAGCAGCAGGATGGTCTGGAGCGCTCCGATCGCCTGCCCGACCTGGATCAGCAGCCATACCTCGAGGATGGGCAGCCCGACGGCCAAGATCGTGAAAAGAACCAGGGGGAGGCCGCGTCGCAGTTTCAAGGCGTCACCGCCGGACGTCGTCTGAGGCGGTTCCGCAGCTGAGCCGTGCGGTGTGCGATGCCCCAGGCGGTCGTGCGCACCAGAGCCTCGAGAACGATCCGCTGGCTCATCTTGGAGTCGCCGAGCTCCCGTTCGACGAAGGTGATCGGCACCTCCACGACCTTGAGGCCCGCCTTCACCGCTCGCCAGGCCAGGTCGACCTGGAAGCAGTAGCCGGCCGAGGCGACGTTGTCCAGTCCGAGTCCGAGCAGGGTCGTCCTGCGGAAGGCCCGATACCCCCCGGTGGCATCCCGCAGCGGGACGCCCAGCGCGATCCGGGTCCACAGGTTGCCCCCGCGGGACAAGATCTCCCGAGATTTCGGCCAGTTCTGCACCGTGCCGCCCTTGACCCAGCGTGAACCGAGCACCAGGTCGGCGCCCCGCAGCGCGGTGAGCAGCCGGGGCAGCTGCTCCGGCTGGTGCGAGCCGTCGGCGTCCATCTCGACCAGGACGTCGTAGTTGTGGTTCAGACCCCACTCGAACCCGGCGAGGTACGCCGCGCCAAGCCCTTCCTTACCGAGCCGGTGCATCACGTGCACGTTCTGGTCCGCGGCGGCCAGCTCATCGGCCAGCTTGCCGGTGCCGTCCGGAGAGTTGTCGTCGGCGATCAGCACGTCGGCCTCGGGCACCGCTCGGCGTACCCGGCCGACGATGCTGGTGATGTTCTCCGACTCGTTGTAGGTCGGGATGATCACCAGGATCCGACCCAGTGCAGGGATCGTCGACTCGCTCACACCGTCTCCTCGACTCGGTTCGACATCGGTGTTCCCCCGCGGGTCGTGCCGCGGCTCCGGCGGCTCGCCACGACAGCGACGACGCAGCAGCCCAAGGCCAGGGCGGCCAGGCCGCGCTCCAGCCAGGGGGCCACCCGCAACGCCGGAGTGAGGGCACTGCGCAGCGGCATGGCCATCACGAAGCTGTCGGCGCTGAACTCGGCGGTACGCCGCACGACCCGGCCGTTCCGGTCGATATAGCCCGAGACGCTGTTCGTGGTGGCGACCGCGATCTCCCGACGCGACTCCATCGCCCGCGCCCGGGTGATCGCGAACTGCTGCTCGATCTGTCCGGTGCCGCCGTAGGTCGCGTTGTTGCTCTGCACCATCAGGACCTGCGAACCGGCGACCGCCTCGTAGACCGTGCGGTCGTACGCCAGCTCGAAGCAGATCACGTCACCCACGGCAATCGGGCGGTCTCCCACCTTGACCTGAAGCACGCCCGGCGCTGTGCCCGGCACCGACTGCGCACCGACCTTCTCCAGGATCGGAATCAGCGGCTTGAGCTGGGCCCGGAAGGGAATCCACTCGCCGAAGGGCACCAGGTTGCGCTTGTCGTAGCGAGCGACCGGGCCGCGGCCGGGCTCCCACCACAGCGCACTGGTCTGCCGTTCGTCCTCACCGGGCCCCTGCATCACCGCGCCGACCATGATCGGGATGCCCGCGAGCTGAGCGGCGGCGTCGACGGTGAGCCGGGTCAAGGCGTCCTTCGTCGGGTCGATATCGGTCGAGTTCTCCGGCCAGAGCACGAAGTCGGGCGGACCCTCCTGGCCGAGCCGCACCCGAGTCATCAGGTCGATCGTCTCCGACAGGTGGTTGTTGGTGACGGACCGGGCCCGGCCGAGGGCCTCGATCCCGCGGCCCGGGATGTTGCCCTGGACGATGGCGACGTTGACGCTGCCCGCCGCACTGTCGGCCGGCTCGACCTGGTAGAACCGCAGGGCCGCCGGCCCGACCGCCAGCACAACCAGCGCGACCACCGCCCAGCGAACTCGTCGGACCCGGCGAGCGTCGGGTAGGGAGAGGGCTCGTCGCTCCCAGAGGGCCAGGGCGATCCAGGCGATCAGCTGGCCGACCAGAGCCACGGCGAAGGAGAGGCCGGCAACGCCGACCAGTGGGAGCAGTCCGGCGAGCGGTGTGTCGACCGCCGCGTACGCGATCCGGGTCCAACCGAACCCGTCGAACGGAATCCGCGCGTACGCGAACTCGATCAGGACCCAGCACGCCGCGGCTGCGAGCGGCCAGATCCGCAGCCGACCGACGAGGCTCAACGCGATCCCGAGCACCCCGAAGAACAGGGCCTCGAACACGATCAGGGCGGCGGCAACCCAGATGCCGAGCACGTGCAGCCAACTGATCGCGACGATGAGCATCGCCAGACCGAAGAGGTAGCCCAGCGCGAAAGCGCGGCGCGGCCGCTGGTCGCGGACGACCAGGGTGAACGCCGGGATACTCAGCGCGAGCAGCGGCCACCAGCCGACGGGTTGCCAGGTCAGACCGAGGGCCAGCCCGGCCAACACCGCGATGGCGGCCCGTGCATACACGGGGCGAGCCTACCGTTCCGTAACCTCATGTGCCCTTGAGCCCTTCGCGGTGGCTGAACCTACCGTTTGCCAGGGTGCCGACGCACCGCGGCAGCGCATCGCCGGCCTCCAGCGCCGGCAGTCCGCTCGGGACGGTCGGTGCGTCACCCAGATCCCAGATCGCCAGGCTGGCCAGCGCGCCGGTCGCCAGGACGCCGGCGCCCTGGATGCCCGCGGCGCGATGTCCACCCGAGGTCGCGGCCGCGAAGGCGAGCTCGATGCTCAGCCGCTCCTCGGGTCGACTGTGCCGGCAGGCGTCTCGAACCAGGGCCCAGCCGGCGAGCGGGGTGACGGGCGCGTCGGTGCCGAAGGCCAGCGCGACGCCCGCGCGCTGCATGCTGGCGAACGGGTTCATCGTGCGTGCGCGCGCCATCCCCAGCCGTTGCTCGTAAAGCTCTCCCGGCCGGCCCCAGAGGGCGTCGAAGGCCGGCTGCACGCTGGCCACGACGCCGAGGTCGGCCAGCGTCGACAGGTCGGCGGCCGCCACCATCTCGACGTGCTCCAAGCGGTGCCGGCCGGCGCGGACGGCGGCCGGGCCAGCAATCTGCGCAGCCCGGCGGAAACCATCCACCGCCGCCGCGACAGCGTCGTTCCCGATGCAGTGGAACCCGGCCTGCAGCCCGGCCCGGGTACAGGCGATGACGTGTTCGGCGATCTCGTCGTCGGACAGATAGCGCGCCCCGGTGTGGGACCCGTCGGCGTACGGCTCGGTCAGCGCGGCCGTCTGCGAGCCGATGGCCCCGTCGATGCACAGGTCGCCCGCCAGACCGGCGGCACCGGCCGCGCGCGCCCGGCTGATCGACTCCGGTGTCGCGAGCTCGCCCCAGTAGGTGACAACGTCGAGGCCGAGGTCGGCAGCCGTCTCGCGGACCCGGGCCAGGTCCTCGATCGGCCCGAGGTGAGGACCGCCCAGCTCGTGCACCGTTGCGACTCCCTGCGCGGCGACGGCGGTCAGCGCGCGTCGCGCTGCTGACCGCCGGTCGTCGTCGGTGAACAGACCGTTCACCAGGCCACGAACGAGGTGGTGCGCCTCCCGGCTGAGCAACCCGTCGGACCGGTAGCCGGTCGAGTCCTCGATGCCCGGACACCGGTCCAGCACCGCGCTGGAGACCACCGCCGAGTGCACGTCGATCCGGGCGAGGTAGGCCGGCCGGTGGCCGGCGGCCCGGTCGAGCTCGGCGCGGGTGGGTGGCCGAGGGTCGGGCCAGCCGCGCTCGTCCCAACCCTGGCCGATGATCACCGCGAGCTCGGTCCGGCCCGCGTACGCCGCCAGCCGATCGAGCAGCACCGCCCGGCTGGGCACGTCATGGAGGTCGAGCCCGGCCATCACCTGACCGGTCTGGATCGCATGCAGATGGGCGTCGACGAAGGCCGGCGTGACCAGCCGTCCCTCGAGGGCGATCTCCGGCTCGCCAGGTGCCTGGCGCCGGGCACCGTCGTCGTCGCCGACGTAGACGATCCTGCGGCCCGAAACGGCGACCGCCGTCGCCCCCGGGGCGCCCGGCGCGTAGAGCCGGCCGCCGGTCAAGATCATCAGAGCGGCGGACGGTCCTCGTACGGGATGGACAACACCGTGGTGGTGTGGGTGGACACCTTGCCGTCGGACCGGATCCGGGCCAGCAGCGACTCCAGGTGACTCATGCTGGGCACCTGGACCTTGAGCAGATAGCTGGGGTCACCGGCCACCGAGTAGCAGGAGATGATCTCGCTGATGTGCTGCAGCCGCTCCGGCGCATCGTCGGCCTGGCTGGGGTCGAAGGGCTTGATCGCCACGAAGGCGGTGACCATCAGACCGAGCTCGGCGGCGTCGAGCACCGCTGTGTAGCCCTTGATCACGCCCCGCTGCTCCAGCCGCCGCACCCGTTGCTGGGCCGCCGAGGTGGAGAGCCCGGTCTCTTTGCCGATATCGGTATAGGACATTCGACCGTCGCGCGCGAGCAGCGCGAGAATGCGTCGGTCGAGCGATTCCATGCGGGTTATCGTGCCAGTATTCGCATGTGCGCTCGCGCAAAATTTTGCTTTTGGACACGGCATCGTTGTACTTCCGTGCTTTCTACGGGGTACCGGATTCGTTTCACGCATTGGACGGAATGCCGGTCAACGCCATTCGCGGCCTGCTGGATTTCATTGCCCGGCTCGTGGGCAGCTATCAGCCGAGCCACCTGGTCTGCTGCTGGGACAACGACTGGCGTCCGCAGTGGCGGGTCGAGCTGATCCCGTCCTACAAGGCGCACCGGGTCGCCCAGGCCGGCGACGCGGTGGTGACCGAGATGGCCAGCTCGGCGGGCACGGCGGGCGAGCAGGCGCCCGACGCACTGGCGGTCCAGGTGCCGTACATCCTGGCGGTGCTCGACGCGCTCGGCATCGCCGTCGTCGGCCACGACGGGTACGAGGCCGACGACGTGATCGGCACCCTGGCCGCGACGGCACCGATGCCGGTGGACGTGGTGACCGGCGACCGGGACCTGTTCCAGGTGGTGGACGACGATCGTCAGGTTCGGGTGCTCTACATCGCTCGCGGCGTCGGCAAGCACGAGGTGGTGGACGACGCCTGGGTCCGCGGCCGGTACGGCGTTCCGGCGGCGGCGTACGTCGACTACGCCACGATGCGCGGCGACGCCTCCGACGGCCTGCCCGGCGTCTCGGGCATCGGCGACAAGACCGCGGCGACCTTGATCAGCGCGCACGGGGATCTCGAGGGCATCCTGGCCGAGGCGAGCCGCCCCGAGAGCAAGATCAACGGTTCGGTCCGGGCCAAGCTGGCCGCGGCGATCGACTACCTGGCGGTGGCGCCGACCGTGGTCGGTGTCGTCCGCGACCTGAAGCTCGACATCGACTGGGGCGACCTGGAGCTGCCGCACGAACCTGCGCATCCGGAGCGATTCGCCGAGCTCGCCGAGCTGCTCGCGCTCGGCACCAGTGCCGATCGGGTGCGGGCGGCGCTGGCCGGTGATGCCTGAGACCCACCCGTACCCAACGCCGCTCGGTGAGGTCCAGGCGCAGCCGTACCGGGTGCCGCTCGCCTCGGCCGCGCCACCCGAGGGCGTGCTGGCCGGACTGGTCGCTGAGGACCATCCCGGTGCGCTGTGGGGCGAATGGTTCGGTGGCGGCCTCGTGGTCGTCCGCCGGCCGCTCCTGGTGTACGAGCCGAGGATCGCGGCCGATGGGTTCGGCCGCCTGGACGAGCTGCCGGTCGTCGATCGGCGCGGCTTCGACGGCATCGGCGGCGGCTGGCTGGTCGCGCTCGGGTACGACCCCGGCCACAGCTGGATCGGCTTCTACGACTCGGTGCTGCGCTGGCGAGCCGAGATCGGATGGGAGTTCGAGGCGCTGGGGCTGCCCGGTCGCGAGGTCGCGGAGGCCGAAGCCGAGGCCGGCTGGCGGGCGACGCTGGCCGCGGCGATCACCCTGCCGCCGGGCGAGCCGATCGAGGGATTCTTCGCGACTCGCCGAGCCAGTGCGGCCATCCGGCTCGACTACCTGGCCGCCGTCGAGGAGGTGATCGGGCGGATCGACTGGGGCGACTTCTACCAGATGAACCTCTGCCTGCGGCTGCACGCCCTGACCTCCTCCCCCGCTCCCGCACTCTTCGCGCGACTGGCCGAGCGGCTCGCGCCCGCGTACGCCGCCCTGGTACCGGGTCCGCGCGGCGAGATGACGGCGTCGTTCAGCCCGGAGCTGTTCCTGCGGGTCCGAGGTCGCGACGTCATGACGGCGCCGATCAAGGGCACCGCCCCGCGCGCCGGAGATGATCATGGCGCGACGCGGCTCCGGGCGTCGGCCAAGGACGCGGCCGAGAACATCATGATCACCGACCTGATGCGCAACGACCTGTCGCGGGTCTGCCGGCCGGGCAGCGTCGCTGTGCAGGAGCTGCTCAGCGTGCAACCCCATCCCGGGGTCTGGCACCTGGTCTCGACCGTTCGCGGGACGCTGACCGAGCCGGCCAGGACGTCTGATCTGCTGGCCGCCACCTTCCCGCCGGGGTCGGTGACCGGCGCTCCGAAGCTGGCCGCCCAGCGCGGGATCGCCGAGCTCGAGACGGAGCCGCGCGGCGCTTACACCGGCAGCATCGGGCTGGTCAGCGCGTGCGCCGGAACCGATCTGAACGTGATCATCCGGAGCTTCGAGATACGCAGCGGCGGGCGGATCGAGCTGGGCGTCGGAGGCGGCATCACCACCGACAGCGTGCCGATCCGGGAGTGGTACGAGTGCCTGCACAAGGCCGCCCCGCTGGTCGCCGCCGCCGGTGCTGAGCTCGATCCGTCGCTGATCGTCGAACCCGACCCACCCGCCGCCGAGCTGCTGGCGGCCGGTGTGTTCGAGACGGTGCTGGTCCAGCGCGGGCTGCTGCTCCGACTGGCCGGGCACCTGGCCCGGCTGGACCGGTCCTGCCGCGAGCTCTACGGCTTCGGGCTGCCGGTCGATCTGGCCGACCAGCTGCGACGGCGAAGCGATCTCGCTACGGCGGAGCGGATGGCGCTGCGGATCTCGGTGCTGCCGATCGACGGTGGACTGCAGGTCAGCACGCACGTACGGCCACTTGGGCCGCGGCCGGCGAGCGGCACCTTGCTGCGCAGTGAACGGCCGGTTCGCTCGTGGCGGCACAAGTGGCTGGACCGGGCGGCGTTGACGGCGGCGGAGGAGAAGGCCGGCGGGGCCATGCCGTACTTCACGTTCGACGATGCGGTCACCGAGACCTCGCGCGGCAACCTCTTCTGGCGAGACGTCGACGGCACCTGGCGGACGCCACCGCTGGATGAGCAGGTGCTGCCCGGGGTGACTCGGCGCGAGGTGGTGGAGCAGCTCGGTCACCGAGGTGATCCCGTGCGAATCGGGGTGGGTTCGGTGGCCGACCTGCACTCCGCGTACGGGGTGTTCTGGACCAGCAGCCTGAGCGGCGCGGTTCCGGTGACCGCGGTCGACGGGCATTCCCTGCCGGACGTGTCGGCTTTCACCGATCAGCTGAACGCGTGGCTGCAGCTCTGAGGACACTGTCGCGCCGGACTGTGCGCCGGATCTTCGCGCTGTACGCCCGAAGTAACCGGAGCCCAGCGCGAGAATCGAACGCAGCGTTCGATTCTGACGAAGGGTGAGCAGGGGTGGTGGGAGGACGGGTGGGGGCGGCTGAGAAAGGGTCAGGCGGGGCTGCGGGCCTGGTGCCCGGCGATCACCTCACGGGCGGCGTTCAGGAAGCCGTCGGCGTAGTTCTCGTCGGGGAAGTCGCCGAGGTAGTAGATCTTGGTCCGGTGCCGCTCGGCGGCCAGCGGGTCGGGGCCGAGTAGGTCGTCGAAGACCGCCGCCAGGTTGGTCAGATCCTCCCGCAGCACGTACGCCGCCCGAGCCGCCGGAGCCACGACGACCAGCTCGTCCGGCGTCCGGCCGACCGAGACCATCGCGAGCGGCTTGCCGGAGTGCAGATAGTCCGAGACGACGGCGGACACGTCGCTGATCATGACGTCGGAGGCGTTGAAGCAGTCCTCGATGGTCATGTCCTGCTCGGCCGCCTCTCCCCACAGGTGCTGCCGGCCGGACTTGGCGCGGTCCGCGTCCAGCAGCGCTCCGATCTCGGCGATCATCTCCCGGCTGTCGGGGTAGCGGTAGTTGAAGGGATGCGCGCGGAAGATCACCCGCGCCTCCCGCTGCAGGGCCTCGTCGACGATCCGCTTGCCGACGGGCAACGAGTAGACCCGGCTGTCGGCGTACGGTCCCTGCCAGGTCGGCGCATACAGCACCGTCGGCACGTCGATGGCGGCGACCGGTCCTCGGGCCGGCGTGATCTGCTCCACCTGCGGCCGGCCGACGATGCGGAACTTCTCCGCCGGAATGTGCACGCCGTGCCGTGCGTACCGGTCGATCCCGGCCTGCCCCGCGGCGAAGATCAGGTCGTAGATGGCGTGCACCGGGTTGTAGCAGGCCGGCTTCTCAGAGTCCCCGTGGTTGAGCCAGACGTGGGTCAGCTCTCGACGCTCGACGAAGTGGGTGTTCCGGGCCGCGTTGTTGACGTAGAACGCCACCTTCAGGGACGGGACGATCACCTCTTCCAGGCTGCGCAGGGTCGGCCGGAAGATGACCGGCACCCGTACGTCGGCGGCCCGGGTCGCCTGCGCGACCTGGTCCATCATCGGCACGGTCCGGGTGACGATGATGAACGGCCGGCCGATCCGGTCGAGGTAGCGCAGCCACATCCCGACCTGATAGCCAGCACCGACCGGGGAGGAGAAGTACACCGCGAACTCCGGGGCGAACCTGGTCAGCTCCTCGCGCAGCCGGCCCGTCGCCCGGGCGATGCTCGCCGCGCTCAACGGGGTTCGGGCCGAGGCGAGCGCCACAAGACCGATCAGCAGAACCACCAGCGGCCACACTGGGAGCTGCAGCGCGACCACCACGAAGGCGAGGGCCAGCGTGACCAGGTGGCCGGCGGCCAGCAGGGTCGGCGGGGCCTTGAGCCCTCCGTTCGCGAGGGCCGGCAGGTTGTGGACCACCGCGTGATACTCCGCATACGCCCACTGAGCGTGGGACTCGAAGGTGAGCGCGGCGGCCAGGACGACCACCAGCGCGCCGAGCCCGACCCGGACGTCGGCGGATGCGCCGACCAGGACGAGGGTGACGATCAGCAGCGCCCGGGCTGGTTCGGCGACGCCGCTGCGTGCCGCCGCGCGATGCGGAGCGGTCAGCATGATCCGCCCGGATAGGGCCACCAGAACCAACGTCAGCCCGACCAGCGCGGCCCACACCGCGGCGGGCGCCGACGCGAGCGCCGCACCCAATGCCGCCAGCGCCAGCAACGCCGCCGCCGCCGACGGTGCGACCTTGCCGACCAGCCGGCGAAGGGCCTGCAGTCGACGCCGCGGGTCGGTGATGGCGGCGACCGGTTCCTTGCCCTCGCCCTCGTCCTCCTCCTCGTCCTCTCCGTGCTTCGCCGGCCCGGTCGAGGCTGCCGTGACCGCTTGCACGAACGCTGCCGCGTAGTCGTCAGCGCCGAAGTCGCCCAGGTAGTCGGTCCGCACCGCCGTTCGCTGCGACGCCATCGGATCCGAACCCAGCAGCTGGTCGAGGACCGACTCCGCGTTGGTCAGATCCCCGCGGATGACGTAGGCCGCACGGGCGATCGGATACTCGGCAACGAAGCGATCGGGTTCGGACGGCACGGCCACCATGGCCAGCGGCTTGCCGGAGAAGAGGAAGTCCGACACCACGCTGGAGACGTCGGAGACCATGGCGTCCGCGGAGTTGATGCAGTCGAGGATCGAGCGGACCTGCTCGGCCTCGGCGCCCCAGACGTGCGCTCGTCCGGACCGGCGGGCGTCGGCGGCCAGCAGCTGCTGGATGCGGCGCACGGCCTCGGCGTCGGTGGGGAAGTCGTAGCTGAACGGATGCGGCCGGAAGATCACGTTGGCACCGCGGGCCAGCAGGGCCCGGACGATCGTCTCCCCCACCGGCAGCGAGTAGAGCATGGTCTCCTCGACGTGCCCGCGCCAGGTGGGTGCGTACAGCACGGTCGGGTGCTCCACCTCGTTGATCGGTCCGGTAGCGGGCCGGACCTCCTCGACCTGGGGTCGTCCGACGATGCAGAACTTCTCCTCGGGGATCCGTACGCCGTGCTCGGCGTAGCGCCGGATCGCGGCGGGTCCGGCGGCGTAGATCGAGTCGTACATGGCATGGGTCGGGTTGTACGAGGGAGGCTTGTCCGAGTCGCCGTGACCGAGATAGATGTGCCGGAGCTGGGAATGGCGGACCAGGGCGCCGTTACCCGAGGACGCGTTGACGTAGAAGACCGCGCGAAGCGACGGCACGACAATGGACTCCAGAGCCCGCAATGAGCGGGCCTCGACCACGGGAACGTCGGTCAGCCGGGCCAGTGCCTCGGCCGGCTCGCCCGCGCGCGTGACGATCACAAACGGCAGGCCAGTGCGCTTGAGGTACGGCAGCCACATCGTCACCTGGTACGAGGCATCGTCCGGGCGCGAGGTGTAGACCAGGAACTTGGGGCCGTAGCGAGCGACAGCGGCGGACAGCCGATCGCTCAGCTGGGCGGCCTGGCTGCGGGCGCGACGGCCGAACCACATGACCAGGGCAGCGGGCAGCGCGGCCAGTACCGCGGCCAGCAGCCACCACCAGGCTGAGCCGCCGGCCGCCGCCACCACCAGTCCGCAGGCGTTCGCCGCCAGACCGGCGAGCACGACATGGCGGGCCAGGTTCGGCGCCGGACGGGGGCGGGTCAGGCCGGACAGATGGGCCACGACCGGCACGGTGTAACGGCTGACCCGGCGCAACAACCCCTCGGTGGCCAACACACCGACCAGAACGGCCGCCGAGAGTACTGTTCCGCTCACCTGACCGGGCAGCTCGATCCGGCCGACGGCGAAGGTGACGCCGGCCGTGATCAACGCCCGGGTCGCCGCCGCGCTGCCCAACGGGTTCAGCGACGGATCGGCCCGAAGGTTCCAGCCCACCAGTCCCGCGGTGACCAGCACTGCCGACCCCAGCAGGATCAGGCCGAGAACGGGAGCACCCACGGCCAGCCCGAATGCGCCGGCCACCGCCAAGGCTCCGGCCGCGGCCTCGATCAGGATCCGCGCCATATTCCAGGTCATGGGGATCCAGGTCATCGGTGGGCGATCGCCATCACGAGCGTCCACTCAGGGCAGGAGTGTCGAGCAGGCTCCGCGCGGCATCGAGGAAGCCCTCGGCGTAGTGGGCGTGATCGAAGTCGCTCAGGTAGTAGATCCGCTGCTCCCGCCGGACTGCTGCGAGGGGGTCGTCGACCAGCAGGCTGTGCACCACCTGGTCCAGGTTGAACAGGTCCTCGCGGAGCACGTACCCGGCCGCGGCGATCGGAGCCTCGAGCAACAGCTGCGAGGAGGACCGGCCGATCGAGACGATCGCGAACGGCTTCTCGGAATGCAGATAGTCCGAGAGCACGGCCGATACGTCGGCCACCATCGCGTCCGAGGCGTTGAAACACTGCTCGATCGTCATCTCCTTCTCAGCGGCCGCGCCCCAGCGGTGGTCCCGTCCGGTCACCGCCTGGTCGGCGGCGAGACGCCGCCCGATCGCCCGGATCAGCTTCACGCAGGAAGGGAACTGGTAGTTCAGCGGGTGGGCCCGGAAGATCACCCGAGCCCCGGCGGCGAGGAGCTTCTCCACGATCGCCTCGCCCTGCGGCAGGGAGAAGAAGCGGGTGTCGGCGTACGGGCCCTGCCACGTCGGCGCGTAGAGCACGGTCGGCGGTCGCTGGGCGGCGATGGGTCCGCGGGCTGGAGTGATCAACTCGACCTGGGGCCGGCCCGCGATGACGAACTTCTCCGGCGGGATATGGACGCCGTGGCGCGCGTACCGGTCGATCCCGGCCTGTCCGGCGAGGAAGATCAGGTCATAGATCGCGTGCACCGGGTTGTAACAGGCCTGCTTCTCCGAGTCGCCGTGGTTCAGCCACACGTGAGTCAGTTCGCGGCGTTCGATCAGGTGGGTGTTGCGAGCGGCGTTGTTGACGTAGAAGGCCACCTTCAGCGATGGCACGATGATCTCTTCGAGGTCGCTCAGCTTGGTTCGGACGATGATCGGTGCCCGGATGTCCTGACGCTTCATGACCCGCGCGATCTCGCCCATCATGGCGGTATTGCGGGTGACCACGATCCAGGGCCGATTGAGGCGCGCGAAGTACGGCAGCCACATGCCGACCTGGTAGCCGGCACCCATCGTCGAGCTGAAGTAGACCACGAACTGCGGCGCCAGCTCTCGCAGCTTGGCATTGAGGGCGAACTCGGCGGTCACCACCCGGGCCGCGCGTTGCAGCGCTCGGCTGATGACGGCGACGAACAACCCGAACACGGCGACGCTGACGGCGAGCAGGATCCAGGGAGAGATCGAGAGGGGGACAACCAGCAGGGCGACCGAGATGACCAGGAAGCTTGCTGCCGGAAGCGCTCCCCTCGGCACGACCTCACGAAGCTCGGTCTTGGCCTCAGGAAAGTTACGGACCACGAGCCCGAGCGCGCTCCAGGCCTTCTGGACGTGCGTCTCGCCCACGACGGCGCAGGTCAGCAGGACGACCACGATCGTCGCGATCACCGGCTGACCGAGCAGTGTCGCGTTGGCCAGGGCGGCAGCGCCGATCAAGAGGAGTCGGGTGGATCGGGACTCACCGAGCAACCGGGACCACCGACGGGGCGATTGCAGGATCTTGCGCACCGACCGGAAGATCGCGGCCAGCGACGCGATGCCGAGAACCATGGTCACCGGAGCGGGCACACCGAGTATCGCCGCCACCAAAGCCAGCAGGGCCAAGATCACGCTGGCCTGGTGGAGCCGTCGGCGCTTGGTCAAGAGCTGCTTGTAGTAGCCGCTCAGCCGCGCGCCGTTCTCGGTGCGGCCATCCCGGTCATCAGGCTCCTGGCCGGTGTCCAGCTCGCCGTCGGGGTCCGCAGCGTCGCCGGTCTCGACCCCGGAGAGGACCACGGTGTCCTCGGAGTCGTACGACTCGCGCGCCTGCCACGGGCTCTCCAGGATCGCGCAGACGGCGTCGACGAAGGCGCTCGCGTACCGATCGGCCGGGAACGGCCCGAGGTAGTCCTCCCGGTATCGGGCGCGGGCGCTCGCCAGCGGATCCTCGGTGATCATCCGGTCGATCGTCTGGTCGAGGTCGCTCAGATCGCCGCGCACGACGTAGGCGGCGCCGGCGATGGGATAGGCCTGGCGGAACTTCTCGGGCCCGGTCGGGACAGCGATCATCACGATCGGCTTGGTGGTGAAGAGATAGTCCGTGATGACGCTGGACAGGTCGGACACCAACGCATCCGAGGCGTTCATGCTGACGGCGATGTCGTCGCTCTCGGCGTCGGAACCCCAGCGGTGCTGGCGGCGGCTTCGAATCCGGTCCGTCTCGAGCAGTCGTTGGATGCGCCGGATGACGTCGGCATCCTCGGGGAAGAGGTAGCTGAACGGGTGCGGCCGGAAGATCACCGTCGCGCCCACCGCCAGCAGCGAGCGAACGATCCGCTCCCCCTGATGCAGTGATGACACGGGCGCTTCGCCGACGTGCCCTCGCCAGGTCGGCGCGTAGAGCACGGTCGGCCGCTCGAGGGTGGTGATCGAGGTCTCGGCGATCGACAGACGTTCCACCTGCGGCCGGCCCACGATCTCGAACTTCTCGGGTGTGATCGCGACGCCGTGATCGGCGTACCGCCGCACAGCGGCTGGCCCGGCCAGGAAGATGCGGTCGTACATGGCGTGGGTCGGGTTGTACGAGGTGGGCTTGTCACTGTCGCCGTGGCCGAGGAAGACGTGAGTCAGGTGCGAGTAGCGCACGAACGCCCCATTGCCGGAGGCCGCATTGGGATAGAAGGCGACCTTGAGAGACGCAGGGACCAGGCTGTCGAGGTCGTCGGGTCCGCGGGCTTCGATGACCGGAACGTCGACCAGCGGCGCCAAGGCCTCGGCGGGCACGGCGTTACGCGTGATGATCATGCCGCGCCGACCCGTTCGTTGCAGGTAGGGCAGCCACATCGTCACCTGGTGCGACGCGTCGGCCGGCCAGGCGGTGTAGATGGCGAACTCCGGGGCGTACGCGGCGACCGCGTGAGGCAGGGACGAGACCAGCTGCTCCGCCCGCGCTGCGCGCGCGCTGCGGTCTCGGGCGACCCGGACTCGGGTCAGGATCGGGACACAGGCCAGGGGCAGCCACCACCACGCAGGGGCATTCAGCGCCCCGATCAGCAGTGCGGCCGCGAGCACCAGGAGATCGGCGATGACCATCTGACCGGAGACGTCGCGCGCGGGAGGCAGCTGCTCGACACCAGGGAGGTGGGCCACGACCGGGAAGTCCACCTTGGCTCTGCGGCGCAGGTAGGGCTCGTACAGGATCGACGCCACCGCCACCGTGAGGCCCAGCGCGGCGGCGAGATGGGAAGCGAGGCCGGTGCCCGATGACGCCAGCGCGAGAGCCGTCGCAGCGGCCAGAAAGGACCGTTGGGGCAGCTGGTGACCGAGGAGGTCACGGTTGGCGGTGACCCTGCGCAGCGCGACGGCCCGCCCGGCCGCACTGAGCAGAGCCAGCGCGAGGACCGCCAGGCTCCATCGTGAACCCGCCATGGCCAGACCGAAGCCGGTCGCGGTGAGAGCCGTGTTGCCCAGGTCGGCTCCGAGTTTTCGAAGCCGATCCGCGGTGCCGGAGTTGGGCGCCACGCGGGTCAAGAATTACTCCTTACTGCCCGGCCCGATCATGGCTGCACCGTCGGATCCGGAGTTTCGAACGAGCACGGAGTATAACGGTCGGTTGCGGCTCCATCGTGACCTTGACAACGGGCTGGGCATGTCGGCGCTACCATCACCGGCGTCGGTCGGCGAAACGCCCGGCGCTTGACGACGAGGAGTTCTGTGGTGCCCCTTCCCGTGGTTGTCCGCCGTGGCGCCGCCGCCGCGCGCCGAGTGGTGCGCGATGCTCGTCCTTCGCGACCGAAGCACCCAACGGATGCGGCCGAGCTGCAGGCGGCGACCGACGAAGCGAAGCGGCGGGTGCGACGCCTTCGGACCAAACTGTCCCAAGCCGAGGAACAGAACGCCCAGTTGCGCCGCGAGCTGAGCGTCACCCGTGCCTCGCTGCGCGACCCGGACCCCCGGATCGAGCTGCCGCCGGCGGTGCAGGACACCATCGCCCGGGTCCGCGAGGAAGGCCTGACCTACTTGAAGCCGGAGGGGCTGACCACGCTCGCCCGGCTCGCCATCGGGTTCGATCTGAGCCGAACGCCTGGTCTGATCATCGAGGCCGGCACCGCCCGCGGCGGCTCCGCCATCGTGCTGGCGGCGGCCAAGGCGGTCGAGCGGCCGATGAAGGTCTACGACGTGTTCGGCATGATTCCCCCACCCTCGGACAAGGACGGCGCCGACATCCATCGGCGCTACGAGACCATTCGCAGCGGGGCCTCTCGTGGCGTCGGCGGGGACACGTACTACGGCTACCGCGATGACCTCCACCACGAGGTGACCGAGTCGTTCGCACGGCTCGGCGTACCGGTCGAGACCCACAACGTCGAGCTGATCCGCGGCCTGTTCTCCGACACCATGACCCTCGACGAGCCCGTCGCGCTGGCTCATCTCGACGGCGACTGGTACGAGTCGACCATGACCTGCCTGGAACGCCTGGCGCCCCTGCTGGTTCCTGGCGGGCGGCTAGTCCTCGACGACTACTACGCCTGGTCCGGATGCCGGACCGCGGTGGACGAGTACTTCGCCGGGCGGTCCGGCTACCACGTGGAACGCCGCGCCAAGGTGCACGTCGTCCGGCTCTGATCAACCTGGTTTGGCGGCGATCAGCACATAGTTCTTGGGCATACCCGACCGCTTGTAGTGCCAGCGCAGGTCGGCGCGTGAGAAGGCGACCGCGAGCACACCGCTCAGGCCGCGCGTCAGGGTCAGCAGCAGCTGCAGGTAGACCACCCGCCAGCCCTTCTCGAGATCCCGAGCCCGTCTGGGGAGCCGCCGCTTCATCTCGCGGAACTGGAATCCCACCGTGCCGAAATAGCCCTCGAGCCAGCCCAAGCTCACCACCTCGAAGCCGGCGTCACGAAAGAGCCTGCGCAGCCCGTACTGGGTGTAGCGGTAGAAGTCGTAGGGTCGCTGATGCTCCGGATAGAACAGCGGGCAGGAACACAGCAGCTGCCCACCGGGCTTCAGGACGCGGTACAGCTCGGCCAGCACCGCCGACGGTTCCGGGACATGCTCGAGGACCTGGTTGAACACGATGCGGTCGAAGCGTTCGTCCTCCACGGGAATGTCGGTGAGGTCGCAGACGTAGTCCAGCTCGCCGTAGCCGGACTTGAGTATGGCGAAGTCCGCGGCCTCATAGCGGGCGTGGGCGAACAGGCGCCGGTACGGCGATCGGCCCGCGCCCGCGTCGAGCACCAACATGCCCGGCTCGGTTTGGCGGGCGAACCGGCGCATCTTGCGGGCCAGGTGCACCCGTGATGAGTTGACGAACGACACGCGCGCGACCATCTCTCCCTCTTCAGCGTTCGTGGTCAGTCGAGCGTGGCGCGATGAAGCTGGAGGCGGTCGGCTGAGTCGTACGCGATCTCGAACGGTGGGGCCGCAGCTACGGGTCGGCTCACGATCGTCTCCCAGCTCCGGTTGCGGAGCACGAGTCGCAACCGCATCGTCACCGACCGTTCGGCGGACGGGCGGTCGGCGAAGACGTCGTCGAGCCGGAAGGCGCTGAACAGGTCGAACCGCCGCTTGTTCCGGCGCACCCGCAGCGGCAGCGCACAGACCACGTCGGACTCCTCCGAGATCACGTCCAGGGTGATCTTGGCGTCGCGCAGTGCACCTGCTGGCCACTCCCCCCGGAGCCGGAGGTCAGCCTCGAAGATCAACCGACGCGAGCCGCCGAAGGCCGCGGATCCGGTTCGCAGCTGCCCGAGCCTTGAGCTCAGCCGCGCCGGAAGGGGACCTGGCCAATAGCCCAGCCGGTGGACGGTCAGCTTGACCGCCGTCAGCTCCACCCGATCGGGCCGCTGCTCGACCGCCTTGGTCAAGGCGTACTGCCAGGCGCCGAGGAAGGCGCGATAGTCATGCTGCGACGCCTTGTCCAAGGCAGCGGCACTGAGGGAACGCACCAGATCGGGGTTGTCGATCAGCTGGATGATGCGGTCGGCCATCGCGCGCTGGTCACCATCCGGCACCAGGAAACCATCGACGCCATCGGTGACCTGTTCCTGCGGCCCGTACTTGATGTCGTAGGACACCACGGGACAGCCTCGGCTCAGGCTCTCCAGACTCGCCAGCGGATAGCCCTCGAATCTGCTGGTCATCAAGAAGCCGGTCGAGGTCCAGAGTGTGTCGCGGGCGTTGTTGTCCCAACCGCACAGCGTGACGCTGTCTTCCAGACCGAGCTTGGTGATGAGCCGCGCGAGCACTGTGCGCATGGATCCCCGACCGTAGATCAGCAGCTCGGCCTGCGGGCGTTCGGCGACCGCGAGGGCGAAGGCGCGAACCGCATGGTCGAGCCTCTTCTGGCTCTCCCAGCGCGACACGATGGTGAAAGTCGCCGGTTTTCGCTCGGGGAGCGGGTCGGGGCGTTTGGGCAGCGCGACAGGATTGGAGACGACGAACAGGTTGTTCGTCGCGCCGTACCGCTGCTCGACGTCCGCTCGCTGCCTGCCGGTCAAGGTGACGAGCCCGTCGAGGTCTCCGATCCCGCTGAGCAGGTCGTGGTAGCTCTCCCTGATCGCGGAGTTCCACTTCCGGCGGTCGATGAGGTGGATGTTGTGCATCAGGTGCAGGACGTGGAACCGCTCGTCCGGCATGGGCACCAGATCGGCCAGCGCATTGCGGCTGTCGCTGATGACGAGGACCCGGTCGGCCGTTGCCGTGAGGGTTCGGAGCCAGTGGTGATGCCAGGCGATCGCCTTGGGCCAGCGCTCGAGCGGCCGGCTCTGCCGGTCGGCCGGAGTGTAGGGCACCGGGTGGGGCTGGATGCCTGGCGCCGGCGCACGCAGGTACACCGAGCCGTCCGACCGGCGGTAGTCGCGGGTCATGTCGGTTCCGTACTCGTCCTGGTACGCGGTGTAGTAGACCGTGCCATCCGGATGGGCAACGTCGACGGCCTTCAGCCCGGGGTAGCCCGGGAGCGGCCCGCCGAGCGGTTCGCCGGTGATGAGGTCGGCGTCGCGGTAGTCCTCGTAGATGTTCAACAGGCGCATGCCGGGTATCAGGTCGCCGCGCTCGATCAGCTGCTCCCGCTGGGCGGGGTACACCGGTGGGCAGTCGAAGGTGAGGACATTGGTGTCGACGCCCGCGTACTGGGTGAAGAATCGGTTGCGCATCAAGAGCGCGCGGGTCTGGCCGCCGAACCGGGCCCGGACCGTGAACGAGATCGACAGATACATGCCTTCGGGCAGGCTGAACTGCGGCACGGTCGGAGTGTAGTGGTCGTCGCCCGCGGTCATGCCCGAAACCTCGCCGCCAGCACGTCGACGACCAGACGGGCGGCCCGCCCATCGCCGAACGGCATGCTCTGGGCGGCCGCCGAGGGCGCCCTCGTCACCAGTTCCGCCAGCTCGTCGGGCCGCAGCTGCTGGGGTTCCGGCACCAGAACGTTCCAGCCGTCCGCCAGCGTCTCGACCCACTCGGTCTCCGCCCGAATCGTCGTGCAGGGCCGGGCCAGCAGGAACGCCTCCTTCTGCAGACCGCCCGAATCGGTGATCACCCCGGCGGATCCCAGCAGCGCCGCCACCATCTGGGCGTACGCCAACGGGCGGGAGAGCCGGATCGAGCCCTGATCGAGGTCGATGCCGTGCTGCTGGGCCTTGGCGACCAGCCGTGGATGGGCGACCAGGAGGACCTGGACGGGAAGTCCGGCGAGGGCATCCACCAGTGCCGCGAGGCGTGCCGGCTGATCGGTGTTGTCGGGTCGATGGAGTGTCCCGACGACATACGGCTGATGGGCATCGACCGATTCGGACAACGCTTCGATCTGCTGCGGATCGGACTCGATGGCATCCCGCACGCGAAGGCAGACGTCCACCATGACGTCCCCGACGAGCACGGAGCGGGACTGGAGGTTCTCGTCCGCGAGGTGTTGCATGGCCACCTCCGTCGGTGCCAGCAGCAGGTCGGCGGCGTGGTCAGTCAGGACGCGGTTGTGTTCCTCGGGCATCCGCCGGTTGAACGAGCGCAGGCCCGCCTCCAGGTGAGCCACCGGGACGTGCAGCTTCACCGCGGCCAGCGCCGCCGCGACGGTGGAGTTGGTGTCCCCGTAGACCAGCACCCAGTCGGGTCGCTCACGGTCGAAAATCGGGTCCAGGGCGGTCAGCATCGCACCGGTCTGGGCCCCGTGGCTGCCGGATCCGACGCCGAGGTGGAAGTCGGGCTCGGGAATGCCCAGTCCGGTGAAGAAGACGTCGGAGAGCTCGACGTCGTAGTGCTGGCCGGTATGGATGACGAGATGTTCATGGCTGGTCTCGCGCATCGCGGCGGAGATCGGCGAGAGCTTGACCAGCTGTGGCCGAGCCCCGACCACGCTGATGACCTTCACGTGACTCGCACCACCTCTCGACCGCTGAGCTGTGCCCGATCGGTGATCGACGGCCGCCGTTGAACCAGGGCGATGCTACAGCGGCGGCTGCGCCCGGACCCCGCCTCGGGATCGGACGCTGCGTCCGTTCTTCGCGCTGTGCTCCCGATACTTCCGGAGTGCAGCGCCAAGAACGAACGCAGCGTCCGATTCCGACAGGGGCCGACCCGCCGTGAACATCGCGGCGCTCTGCGGCATCGCTTGGTAATGTCTGCCGCGCCGCCGGACGGACTCACCTCAAGGAATACCAAAGCCGTGGCATTGCCGTCTCCGCCAGATGTCCCCCTGTCCCAACCAGTCATCGACCAGACCGACATCGATGCGGCTGTCCGCGTCCTCCAGAGCGGGAAGGTCGTCCAGGGTCCAGAAGTGGCCGCCTTCGAGGCTGAGTTCTCCGACGTGGTCGGCGGGCGGCACTGTGTCGCGGTCAACTCCGGCACCTCCGCATTGCACCTGGCCTTGATGGCACTGGGCATCGGGGCCGGGGACGAAGTGATCGTGCCGTCGTTCTCCTTCGCCGCATCGGCCAACGCGGTCCGTCTGGTCGGTGCCGAACCGGTGTTCGCCGACATCAGGCCGGACACCTTCAACATCGACCCGGAGGCGGTCCGGGCGATGCTCGGCCCACGGACGGTGGCCATCATGCCGGTGCACCTGTACGGCCTTCCCGCCGACATGCCCGCGATCTGCGCGCTGGCCGACCGGCACGGACTGGCTGTGGTCGAGGATGCGGCCCAGGCGCACGCCGCAGAGGTCGGCGGAAGACCGGTGGGCAGCATCGGAACGGCGGGCTGCTTCAGCTTCTACCCGACGAAGAACATGCATTGCCTGGAGGGCGGCATGATCACCACGGCAGACCCCGTCGTGGCCCGGACCCTCAGGTTGCTGCGCAACCAGGGCATGGAGCAGCGGTACGCCAACGAGATCGTCGGGGCGAACCTTCGGTTGACCGATGTGGCTGCGGCGATCGGCCGCCAGCAACTGCGCCGGCTGCGGTCATGGACCGAGCGCCGACGGGCGCACGCCGCCACACTCACGGAGGCGCTGCAGGGTGTGGTGGTGCCGAGCGTGCCGGACGGCTTCTCGCACGTCTACCACCAGTACACCGTCCGGGCCTCCCGCCGCGACGACCTGGCCGCGCACCTGTCAGCTCGGGGAGTCGGCACCGGCATCTACTACCCGACGCCGATCCACCGCCTGCGCCCCTACCTCACCGAGAAGCACCACCCCGATCCGCGCTGGGACCTCCCGGAAACCGATCGGGCCGCCACCGAAGTGCTGTCGCTGCCGGTCCATCCCGGCTTGAGCGCCGAGGCGCTGCAGCGCGTGATCGAGGCCGTCAACGACTGGGGGAACCCGCCTTGAGTGCGGGAGTGCTGCGCACCGGCCTGATCGGGCTAGGTGCCATGGGCCGCAACCACCTTCGAGTCCTGGGTGAGCTCGCGGGCACCGTGCTCGTCGGGGCAGTGGACCCGGCGCCCGCCGCCGTCAAGATGCCACCGGACGTGCCGCTGCTGCGGACGGTCGAGGAACTGGTCGCCCGTGGCATCGACTACGCCGTGGTCGCCTGCCCGACGGCCCTGCATGAGCAGATCGGGTTGCAGCTGGCCGAGGCCGGCGTCCACACACTGTTCGAGAAGCCGCTCGCGGACACCGTCGACGCGGCTCAGCGGCTGCAGGAGGCGTTCCGTTCCCGCGGCCTCATTGCCGGGGTCGGTCACATCGAGCGCTACAACCCGGCCCTGCAGAACCTGCGGGAGCGGCTGACCGCCGGCAGTCTTGGCGAGGTGTACCAGGTGGTCACCAGACGTCAAGGTCCCTTCCCGGCCCGCATCTCCGATGTCGGCGTCGTCAAGGACCTTGCCACCCATGACATCGATCTCACGTCCTGGGTGACCAACCAGGACTACACGTCGGTGGCCGCACTCACCGCTCGCAAGAGCGGCCGGGAGCACGAGGACATGGTGGTGGTGCTGGCCGAGCTCAGCGGCGGGGTGATGGTGAACCACATCGTGAACTGGCTGAGCCCGTTGAAGGAACGCTCGACGATCGTGACCGGCGAGCGTGGCTGCTACATCGTGGACACCCTGACCGCTGATCTCACCTTCTACGCCAACGGAGCGGTGTCGACGGACTGGGAGGCCATTCGAAACTTCCGCGGCGTCTCCGAAGGCGACGTGACGCGTTTCGCCATCGCCCGCCGGGAGCCGCTGGTGGTCGAGCACGAGCATTTCCGCGACGCCGTGGAAAGTGGCGACGAGACGGGAATCGTGACCAGCGCCCAGGGACTGCGAACGGTCGAGATCTCGACCGCGGTGCTCGAGTCGGCAGCGACCGGGCAGACGGTGCGGACCCGATGACCGCCCCCGACGTGTCGGTGGTCCTCCCGGTCTACAACACGATGCCCTACCTGACGAGATGCCTGGACTCCCTGGTGGAGCAGTCGCTCGGGCTCGACCGGATCCAGGTCATCGCGGTCGACGACGGCTCGACCGATAGCAGTCCGGAGGTCCTGGACTCCTACGCCGAGCGTCACCCGGGATCGTTCCAGGTCGTGCACCAGGCCAACTCCGGTGGGCCGGCCGAGCCGTGCAACCGCGGGCTCGAGCTGGCCGGAGGCCGCTACGTCTTCTTTCTCGGCGCTGACGACTACCTGGGCCCGGAGGCGCTGGAGCGCCTCGTTCGAGCCGCGACGCATTGGGACTCCGACGTGATCTTCGGTCGGATGGTGGGGGTCGGTGGCCGTTACGTCGACCAGCGCATGTTCGGCGCCAGCCGTCGCGAGGTCGACTTCCTCAACTCACCGCTGGCCTTTGCCGTGTCCAACACGAAGCTGTTCCGCCGATCGCTGATCGAGCAGCACCGCATTCGGTATGCCCTCGACCTTCGGGTGAGCAGTGACCAGCCCTTCACGGTGGCCGCCCTGCTCAAGTCACGTCGCATATCGGTACTGAGTGGTTACCCGTTCTACTACGCCGTGCGGCGCCTCGACGACTCCAACATCACCTACTCCAGCCACTGGACCACGCGACTGACCGATATCACCGCGATCATGGAGCACCTCGCCGGACTGGTCGGGCCGGGATCGGTCCGGGATGCGCTGTTCCAGCGGCACTTCCAGTGGGAGATGGACAAGCTGCTGCGCAACGAGCTGCCGAAGCTCGACGAGCACGAGCAACGAGCGTTGATCCAGGGGGTGTCCGCCGTCGCGGATCGGTACCTGACTCCGGGCGTCAGCCGGCGGCTGGCCCCGAAGTTCCGCCTCCCGATCAGCCTGGCTCAGGCCGGCCGCCTCGACACACTGCGCGACGCTCTCGCCTACCAACGCACGAAGGTGCCGCTGTCGTGGGTGCTGTCGGGCGGTCGGGTCTTCGAGTGGGCTCCGGGATTCGCCGAGGCCGACGCGACCGCCGACTGGTACGAAGTGCTGACCGACGACCTGGACGAACGTCTGGCCGATCGGCTCGATCTCGCTGCTCGAGTGACGAATCGAGGGCTCGAGGTCACCGGACGGGTCGGCCTCCGTGCCGCCAGCGCGACGCACCTGCGGGTGGTCGTCTGCCATCGAGCGGGGGCTGGGCGGGTGCCCGCCGTCCGTCGTTTCGCGCGAGGCACGGCGCCCGAACCGGCTTGGCAGTTCCCGGTCGACCTGCAGCAGGCATCGGACCACGGCTGGAGCGACCTGGAGTGCCGCATCGATCTTCGCCCGATGCTGTCCTCTCCCCCGCCGTCGCCGCGGTGGGTGGTGCGGATCCGGATCGATGCCGGGGGCAGCACGTACGACTTCCCGATCCGGCTGGTGGGCGATCACGCGCCGCCGATCCTGGGCCGCCGCGATCGGCATCCCGTCGAGCTGCGCGCGCAGCAAGCTGGTGATCTTGTTCTCTCGATGGCGGAGCAGGGAGCTCGCACGTGAACATCTGTGTCGTCGGACTCGGCAAGATCGGGTTGCCGCTGGCGGTGCAGTTCGCCGCCAAGGGTCACTGCGTGATCGGTGCCGACATCAATCCGGCCGTCGTGGACATGGTCAACACCGGGACCGAGCCGTTCCCGGGCGAAGCCCACCTGGCCGAGAAACTGCGGGACGCCGTGGCCGGTGGCCGGCTTTCGGCCTCCACCGACACCGCCGGCGCCGTTCGGACCGCCGAGACCGTGGTCGTGGTCGTACCGCTGTTCGTCGGTCCGGACGGCCGGCCGGACTTCGCGGCCATGGATGGCGCCACCCGTTCGATTGCGGCGGGTCTCCAGCCGGGCAGCTTGGTCTGCTACGAGACCACCCTCCCGGTCGGGACCACCCGGAACCGTTGGGCGCCCTTGCTCGCGGAAGGCTCGGGTCTGGCGGCGGGCCGTGACTTCGATGTGGTCTTCAGCCCGGAACGGGTGCTCACCGGCCGGGTCTTCGCCGACCTGGCCCGGTACCCGAAGCTCGTCGGCGGCTTGGACGAGCGGTCCACCCGGCGCGGCGTCGAGTTCTACGCTGCGGTGCTGGACTTCGATCCGCGCGACGATCTCCCGCAGCCCAACGGCGTCTGGGACCTGGGCAGCGCCGAGGCCGCCGAGCTGGCCAAGCTGGCCGAGACCACCTACCGCGACGTCAATATCGGCCTGGCCAACCAGTTCGCCCGCTACGCGGCCACGGTCGACGTCGACATCGCGAAGGTGATCGCGGCCTGCAACTCCCAGCCGTACAGCCACATCCATCGACCCGGCATCGCCGTGGGCGGGCACTGCATTCCGGTCTATCCACAGCTGTACCTGTGGAACGACCCCCACGCCACCGTGGTACGCGCGGCTCGGGAAGCCAACGCGGCGATGCCCGCGTACGCCGTCGACCTGTTGGCGGCCGCCTTCGGTGAGCTGGCCGGCCAGCCGGTGCTGGTGCTGGGAGCGGCCTACCGGGGCGGAGTGAAGGAGACCGCGTTCTCCGGGGTGTTCCCCACGGTGGCGGCGTTGCGGTCGCGGGGCGCTGTGCCTTACGTCAGCGATCCGCTGTACACCGCGGACGAGCTGCGCGCCCTCGGGCTCCCGGCCTACAGCGGGGAGCCGGTCGCGGCGGCAGTGATCCAGGCCGATCACGCGGAGTACCGCCAGCTGACGCCGGCGGACCTGCCCGGGATCCGGGTTCTCGTCGACGGCCGACGGATCACCGATCCGGAGCTCTGGTCCGGCGTCCGCCGCGTGGTGATCGGGGCCTAGGTCCGGACTTCGAGTCGGACCGATCCGGCGTCGGAGATCTCGTCGTAGAGCTCTCCCGATTCGGGGCAACGCCATACGCCGGGTTCGGACTCGACCAGTCGTACCCCGGCCCGGCCGACCCAGCCGATCCGCTTGGCGGGCACACCGGCCACCAAGGCCCAGTCGGGCACATCGCGGGTCACGACCGCACCGGCCGCCACCATGGCCCAGCGGCCGATCCGCACCGGTGCCACGCAGACCGATCGCGCACCCAGTGATGCGCCCTCGGCAACCTGCACCCCCACCGCGTGCCAGTCGCTCCCCCGCTTCAGCCGACCGCTCGGATCAACCGAACGGGGATTCCGGTCGTTGGTCAGCACCACCGCCGGACCGACGAAGACGCCGTCGCCCAGCTCGGCGGGCTCGTAGATCAGTGCGTAGTTCTGCAGCTTGACCGAGTTGCCTACCCGGACGCCGGAGCCGACGTAGGCGCCACGACCGACGATGCATCCGGTGCCGAGACGCGCACCCTCGCGGATCTGCGCCAGCTCCCAGACGACGGTGCCATCGCCGAGCTCGGCCGAGTCATCGACCTGCGCGGTCGGCTGCACCGTGACGGCCATGGTGGGCGCCTCCTCCTGCGTCGACGAATCGGGCGACCCAGCCTAACGGTCGCCGACGATCGAGCACGGCTTCGATACTCTCGTCGCCGTGGGGCGCGGCGACGGGGCGAGAGCTTGGTGGTGAAGCCCACGGTGGTCTTGCCGGCCGGCGAGCCCTGGGAGCAGGCCAATCGCGCCCTGGACCGGGCCGACAGTGAGTACGTGGTCTTCCTGCCGGCGGGGCGAGCGCCGTTGCCTGGTGCCCTGGAGCGGCTGCACGATCTCGGCGCAACGCAGCACGCCGATGTCGTCGTCGGGCGAGCTGGGGGTTCCGGACCGCTGCCGCAGCGCCTCGTCGACTCCTCCCTCGCGACGGTGTTCTTGGACGACCGATCGGTGGATCGGCTGGTGCGTCTTGAGTTCCTCCGGAACCGGGCGATCGGGTTCCGCGCGCTCGGCGAGCTCTCCGGCACCGGGTTCTTGATGGAGCTGCTGTTGGCCGATCCAGCGATGGCTGCGGATCTGGGTCAGATCAGCTCGCAGTGGCTGGGGCAGGTCGACGACCCGGCCCAACGGCTGCAGGTGTCCGCGACGGCGTACGGCGCGGGACTTCGCCAGATCTTGGACATGATCGAGACCCGCACCGAGCCAGGACCCAGACGCGACTCGTTGACGGCGGCTCTCTGGCAGCACGAGGTGGTGAGACGGCTTGGTCGGCGAGAGCTGATCACCCTGCCCAGCGCGCACGCCTGGAGCCTGCTTTCCGAGGTGCGCAGCGCCTGCGCAGATCGAGTCCCGGTAGCGCTCGACGAGCGACTGGGACCAGTCCTTGGTGCCGTTGCCGCCCTCATTCGATCAGGCGTGCCGGAAGAGATCTCGGAGCTTGCGGCACAGATCGACCAGGTACAGCCGCGGGCCTGGGTCACCAGCCTGGCGGCGAGCGGCACAACGGCGGTCGACATCGGCGTCGAAGCCGGACTACTGGCCAGGACTCGCGCGCTGAGCCTTCGTGCCGGCGCAGCTGGCTGGCTGCTACCCAGCACGCTCACCGGCGAGAACGGCGGGACCGCTCCTGCGTTCGACGGTTCGGCCGAGCTCGCGGCCGAGGTGGTGATGCGCCACCGGCGCACCAAGGCGGAGGCAGTGCTGTCGGGCGACCTCAGTGCCACCGTGGAACCGGTCGGCGACGTTGGAGAACTTGTCTGGTCCGGTGCCGCCCGGTTCGAGGCCGATCAGGGCGTACCCGGATGCCGGCTCACCGAGGGTCAGTACGACGTGCTGGTGCGTATCCGAGCCTGGGGCCTGGAGCGGGAGAGGACGTTGAGCGCAGCCGAACTCGACGAAGGCCAGCTCCCGATCCTGATCGGTACGGATGATCGAGTCGACCAGTTTCGCGTCACCCGGCAGGGAAGTCTTCGCTTGGCGATCGGCGCGCTCCCGAGTTCGGTGCTCAAGAGGCTCAGGACCAGTCGGGTGGTGGCTCAGCGGCACGGCATCCTGGTCGAGACCGGCGTACGGGGGAAGTCGAGCTTCGCCGCGGTGACCTTGTCGCTGACTCCGGCGGCGGGTGGCGCTCGGACATCGACCCACCTGGCGGCTGGGCCGTCTCCGGGACAGTGGACCGCCACGCCACGCCGCTCGTGGGTCTCGCTGCGACCGGGTCGATATGTCGCCTCGCTGACGGTGGTGCTGCCCGGCGCCGGGGACGGGCCGTCTCAGCGCCGCCGGGTTCGGCTGCTCCAACCGGTGGTTCTCTCCCCGTCGGTCGTTGCGGGCTGGTTCGGACGCCTCGTCGTGCGCGGAGTGCGCACGCGATCGCGACAGTGGGTCAGACGAGCCGCAGGTGGAGTACGCCGGAGTCGTCGAAGCTGAACTCGGGATCCGGTGCGTGAGCCGTCGGGCCCGTGATGGCGGTCTCCCAGCTGGCGTTGCGCAGCACGAGACGCAGCCGCAAGGTCACCGACCGATCGTCGGCAGGTCGGTCGGTGAAGATGTCGTCAAGCGTGAATCGGCTGGAAACCCGGAACCGCCGCCCCTTCCGCCGGACCTCCAGGGGAAGCTTCGTCACCCTGTCGGTGGTGTCGGAGATCGCGTCGAGCGTGAGCTCGGCCTCGTCCAGCGCGTCGCCCGTCGAACGGCCCCGAACCACGAGGTCCGCCTCGAGGAGGATCGGGCGTGACCGACGTCGCCGCGGCCGGATGCGGTAGATCCAGCGGCTTCGACGTGGAGCCGGGGCGTAGCCGAGCCGGGTCACCGTGCAGTCCACGCGAGACAGCCGGACCCGGTGTGGCTTGTTGGCGGCAACCGTGCTGAGAATGTCCTGCCAGCCCTTCAGGAAGGCGCGATAGTCGTGGTGCTGCGCGCTCTCGAGCGCAGCGGAGCTCAGCGATCGAACCAGGTCGGCGTCGTCGATCATCTCGACGATGCGGTCGAGCCATGGCTTGCTGGTCGGCATCGGGAACCAGGAACCCGTCGACGCCGGACGAGATCTGTTCCCGCGGGCCGTACTTGATGTCGTAGGCGATCACCGGGCAGCCGCGGCTCATGCTCTCCAGCGTGGCGAGTGGATAGCCCTCGTGGGCGCTGGTGAGGAGGAACCCGGTGGCGGTCCACAGCGTGTCGCGGGCATCGGAGTCCCACCCGCACAAACTGACGTTGTCCTGCAGGTGGAGCTTGTCGATCAGTGACCGCACCGACGACGCCGTCTCGCCATCGCCATAGATCAGCAACTGCGCCTGGGGACGCTCGGACACGACGAGCTGGAACGCGCGTACGGCATGATCGACCCGCTTCTGTGGATGGAAGCGCGTCACCATGGCGAATCTCGCCCGCTCCCGCTCGGGCAACGGCTGGGGACGGGCCGGCAGCACGACCGGATTGGCCACGTCGAAGAGGTTGTTCGTGGAGCCGAACCGTTCCGCGATGTCGGCGCGCTGCCGCGAGGTGAGACTCACCAGACCGTCGAGCTCGCTGATCAAGCTCAACAGGAAAACGTACGTCGGCGACAACGGCACGTTCCACTGGCGCGAGCCGTGGATGTGGACGTTGTGCATCAGGTGGATCATGTGGAAGCGCTCGTCCCGGAACGGCATGACCTTCTCGACCGAGAACCGACCGTCACTGATCACGAAGGCTCGATCTCCGTCACCCAGCAGCGTGCGAAGCCAGTGATGCGACCAGCCCAGCCGCTTCGGCCAGATGTGCACCGGACGACTTTGCCGATCGGTCAGAATCCAGGGCGACCGGTCCTGCTTGACTCCCCGCCCTGGAGTTCGGAGGTAGATCGAGCCATCCGGCCGGCGGAAGTCAAGGACGACATCGTCGTCGGATCCTGGCCGCCGGTAGCCGGTGTAGTAGGTCGACCCGTCGGGGTGAGCGACGTCGATGGCCAACAGGCCGGACAGCTCGGGCAGCGACTCGGCCAGCGGCGGCCCGCTGACCACCGCCTCGTCCCGGTAGAACTCGTAGCTGTTCAGCAGACGCATGCCCGCCACCAGCTCGCCCCGATCGGTCAGACGTTCTCGCTCTCCCGGATAGACCGGCTTCGGGTCGAAGGTCAGGATGGTCGGCGTCAGGCCCGCGTACTCCGCGAAGAAGCGGTTTCGCATCAGTACCGCTCGGCTCTGCCCGCCGGCACTCGCTCGGACCGCGTTGATGACGGAGAAGTAGGTGCCTGCAGGGAAGCGAAACGCAGGCACGGCTGGGAGTGTAGTTGCGCCGACGCGAGCTGCCCGCAGAATCACGGAGGTTCCTGACGCTGATCGGTAGAGTGTGGCGGTCTTGTGGGCCGCAGGCGTAGAGGTCAAGGAGTGGGCATGCCGAGCACGGTTCGACGACTGGCGCGTCGCTACCTCCCCCATCGTCTCCGACGGCTCGGGCTGGAGCTGGTCGGGCAAGCTCCGGCGCCGCCACTACACAAGCGGCAGCCGAAACGAAAGAAGCCGGCGGGCCGCAACCCGAAGCCGCGGCGCCCGGCTGTCCCGGCCAAACCAGCCAACGACCCGGTCATCGAGGTCCTCCGGCGGGGCGGGTCGATGACCGACGCCGTCGTGGCTGACGTTCGAGGACTACTCGGTCGGCGCGAGCAGGACCTGGCCACGACGGTGGCCGCGAGCTTGCGGTCGGATCCGGCCACCGCCGAGCTGGGTGACCTGACGTCCGGCATCGTTGCCGCGTCCGCGGGCCACTTCGCGCTGGCGTGGTCCCACCTTCGTGATCTTCCTGAGTCGCTCTGGGTCCGGCACGCTGCGGAGGAATGGGTCCGTGCCGGCTTCGACCAGGAGTCGGACCACGCCCGCAAGCAACTCGCCCGCCTCGCCGACGACGCGCCCGACTTCGTACCGGCGTCAGCCTGGCTGGCGATGCTCGGTCCGGTCTTCGGACATGGGGATGGCGAACTGGCCGAGCAGATCTTCGCGGTGTTCGACGCCCGGGTCGGCGACGGGTCAGCGGTCGCGCCGTCCTTGGTGGTGCACCGTGACTGGCTGCGTCCGTGGGTCACCGCCCGGCCGGACGGTCTCAGCGCGCCTCCGGTGCCGGCCGGCTCCGTATCGTTCGCGATCATGGACTACGGGCATCCCGGGCGGTCCCGCGCGTCGGCCAACATCGGTGACCACGTACAGAGCCTGGCCAGCCTCGGCCATCTCGTCCGACATCAGAACCTGCGCTACGACGGGCGCCAGGATCTCGTGGACCTGCTGACGCAGCTACGCAGCCGGGTCCGGCCCGAGCTCCAGCGTCACTCCGACGAGCGTCGGATGTCGCTGATCCAGATCGACCGAGACGCCTCGATGTACGCCGCCATCCCGCCGAACACCTGGGCTCTGGCGTTCGGATGGTACATGCACGCGATCTTCGGGACTCGCTACGGGTTTCCGTTCCACCCCAACCTGCTGCCGATCTTCGTGTCCTTCCACTGCAGCAAACGCGACCTGTTGACCGATGAGGCGGTGACCTACCTGCGGCGCTTCGCCCCGATCGGCTGCCGGGACTGGACCACCGTCGACATCCTGCTGTCGGTCGATGTGCCGGCCTTCTTCTCCGGATGCCTCACCAGCACCCTCCGCACGGTCTTCCCCGAGCCGGTCGACCGGCCGACGTCGGACGCTCCCGTGGCGTACGTCGACATGCCCCCGTCAGTGGTTCCCCGCGGCGCCCCCGTTCATGCCCACAGCTCCGATGCGATTCGGTTCCGCGCCTTTGCGACCAACGTCGGCGATGCGGTCAGCCTGCTGGAGACCTACCGCGACTCGTATCGCGGCGTGGTGACGAGCCGTCTGCACTGTTATCTGCCCCTTCGTTCGCTCGGCGTGCCGGTCGACTTCCAGCCCAAGAACAGGTCGGATCCCCGGTTCGCGGGACTGATCGACATCACCGATGCCGAGTTCGATGCGATGCAGGCTCGGATCGATCGGCTGCTCGAGGAGATGTTCGACATGATCTTGGCCGGTCATCCGCCCGAGGAGGTGTACGCGCATTGGCGGGATCTCACCGCGGACGAGGTCGCGGCAGCGCGGCGCCGGCGTGCGGCCGACCAACCGATGCCGCCGCCGGTCGCTGACCTCGTCGGCGAGGTGGCCCGGGTACGCCAAGGCCATCGGGCTGCTCGTCCGGATGCGATATCGGTGGTCGTGCCGGTAGCCGGCACCGAAGCCGAAGCAGTACAGGTGCTGATGTCTTCGGTGGCGGAACACGCCTCGGGCGAGGTGCAGTTCTTCCTGGTCGTCCGGCATGACAAGCTGCCTGGCGCGGCCGCCCTGGCGACGGCGGCCGGCGGCGCGCCGGTCGAGGTGATCTCCACCGCCAGCGTCGGCGGCGACCTCCGGGCGGCTGGTCGAGCGCCCGCACCGCTCGACATCGATCGATTCGTGCTTCCCGAGCTGCTGCCCGATGTCGAGCGCGTCGTCGTCCTGCCGGCGGCTTCGGTGGTCAGCGCCGATATCGCCGACCTTTTCAGGCTGGACCTGGGCGGCCGGCTCTTCGCCGCGCCGGATCCGGCGGGGCGATCCGGGGTCAGCGGCTTCGGCGTGCTGAACGCCGCCGCGAATCGGCTCGGCGCTCGGACGGCCGCAGCCACCGAGCTGCGACGACGGGCGTACGCGCGACACCGCTTCGACTTCGATGCCTTCGACATCGACGTTCTGGTCATCGACCTGGCCGCGTGGCGGACCCGCGGCGTTCTCCCGACCTATATCCCCTACCTGGAGGAGTTCGGGCTGACTCTCCGCGAGCTGCTGCACCTCGCCGTCGGACCGGACCGCGCCGTCGTTCCCCAGCAGTGGTACGCCGTCCCGGGCCGGAGCGTTCTCTCCAATCCGGCACTCCTCTACTGGGCCGACCGGACCAAACCCTGGTCGAAGGACGTTGCCGTCGAGCAGCAGCGGTGGTTCGCGGAGTCCAGCCGGCTGCGGGCCCGCCAGCACCAGCCGGAGCCGCCTGGGTAGCGGATCGGGCCGATACAGTCACCCGGTGGACAGATTGCGCAACGTGGCGGTGGTGCTGGCCGGGGGCACCGGAACCCGAGTCGGGTTGAGCATTCCCAAGCAGCTGATCAAGATCGCGGGCAAGCCGATCATCGAGCACACCATCGCGGCGATGCAGCAGTCGCCGCTGGTGGACGAGATCGTGGTGATGATGGCGCCCGGCTATCTGGACGACGTGCGCGCGATCGTTCGTCACGGCGGCTACGACAAGGTGAGCCAGATCCTGGAGGGGGCCGAGACCCGCAACGACACCACGGCCGCAGCGCTGGCGGCGCTCGGCGACGCGGAGTGCAACGTGCTGCTGCACGACGCCGTGCGTCCGCTGGTCTCCCAGACGATCATCGCCGCCAACGTGGCGGCGCTGCAGACCCATCAAGCGGTGGACACCGCCATCGGGTCGGCGGACACGGTGATCAAGGTCGACCCGGACGACGGCAGCCTGGCCGACGTGCTCCCCCGGCACCTGCTTGCGTCGCGGCCAGACTCCCCAGTCGTTCCGGCTGTCGACCATCCGCGCCGCGTACGCGAACGCCGCCCAGGACCCGAACTTCACCGCGACCGACGACTGCACCGTGGTGCTGCGCTATCTGCCGGAGGTCTCCATCGCCGTGGTCGCCGGCCACGAGCGGAACATGAAGGTCACCGAGCCGATCGACGTCTACATCGCCGACAAGCTCTTCCAGCTGACGTCGGCGGACCGGCCGGCGGCCCTCGACGACGACGAGTACCGAGCCCGGCTCGAGGGCAAGACCGTCGTGGTCTTCGGCGGCTCCTACGGCATCGGCGGCGACATCGCCGCGCTGGCCCGGCACTACGGGGCCGAGGGTGTGCACGTTCTCCCGCTCGACCACCGGCACCCACGTCGAGCGGCACGCCGACATCGCCGGCGTCGCCGATCAGGTGCTGGCCGAGACCGGCCGGATCGACTTCGTGGTCAACACCGCTGGTGTGCTGGTCCGCGGGCCGCTGGGCGAGACGACCGAGGAGACGATCTACTCCTCGACCGACGTCAACTACCTCGCCCCGATCTTCATCGCCCAGGAGTTCTTCCCCCACCTCGCGGCCTGCAGCGGCTCCCTCCTGCTGTTCACCTCGTCGTCCTACACCCGCGGCCGGTCGGGCTACTCGCTCTACTCCTCGGCCAAGGCAGCGATCGTCAATCTGACCCAGGCGCTCGCCGACGAATGGAGCGCGGCCGGCGTACGCGTGAACTGCATCAACCCGGAGCGGACCGGAACGCCGATGCGGACCAAGGCCTTCGGCGAGGAGCCGCCCGGCACGCTGTTGTCGTCAGAGGAAGTGGCCCGCCAGTCGCTGGACGTCCTGCTCTCCGCACAGACCGGTCACATCATCGACATCCGCCGCGAGGACGGCCCCGCCGCCCTCGCCAACGGCTGACGATCGCGGAGAGGAGACGGCCCCTCTCGCCCCTGTCGGTTTCGAACGCAGCGTCCGTTTCTTGCGCTGTGCGCCGGAAGTAACGGGAGCTCAGCGCGAAGATCGGACGCAGCGTCCGATTCTGCAGTCAGAGCGTGAAGTCGGCGAGCACCAGATTGTGGTCGGACGGGCGGCTGGAGTCGACGACGTCCATCACGTTCTCGTAGCGCTTGATCGACTTGGCGCCCTTGGCCATGACCACATCGAGGTGTACGCCGACCCCGCTGCTGCGCGGCTTCAGCACCCGCTTGAAGTGGTTGACCGTCGGATACCGCACGTCGGTCCGTTTGCTGGCGGTCACACCGTCCTTGAAACCCTTGCCGGTCAGGTAGTTGTGCGGGGCGTGGCTGCCGACCTTCTTGCGCGGCCAGGAGTTGAGATCGCCGCCGATGATCATCGGGTAGCCCTTGCCGTTCAAGCCGGCCAGCTTGTTGTAGACCGTGCTCATCTGGGACACCCGGAGCCGGTCGTACTTCCGCTCCGCGCTCGAACCGCCGTGCCGATCGTCCAGATGGACCGACGCGACGTAGAACCGCTGCCCGCTGGACTTGTGCTTGAACAACGCGTACGCGGCACGGCGCCGGTAATCCTCACTGTCTGAGGACAGGATGGGCAGCTTGATGCCGCAGCTCGGGTTGTAGTTGCTGCCGCCGGTGGTCTCGCGGCAACTGGTGAGGAGGGTGTACCGGGTCGAGTCGTACAAGATCCGGGCACCCTGGGTGCCGTGTTCGGTGCCCGACCGCACGTACGCGGTGGTCCGGACCAGCTTGTACTTCCCGGCGCCGTTGCTCCTCAGCGCCTTGAGCAGGCTCTCGGTCTGCCGGGTCGCGCCGCCGATCTTGGCCTTCTTGCCGTCCGCCCGGCCTGGTCCGAGCTCTTGGAGCAGGACGACACCGGGATTGCGGCTCTTGATCTCGCGGGCGACGGAGCCGGCTCGCTTGAGCCAGTGCCGGCTGGTCCCGCGGTCTGCCCTGGCGGTGCGCACGTTGAAGGTCGCGATCCGGACCGAGGTAGTCTCGTCCTCGACCTTCGCCCTGGCCGCCTTCGCCCGGCCCGCCTGAACCTTGGCCAGCGCGTCAGTCCGGGCCATGTCCGAGGCCAGGGCCTTCGCCCTGGCCTCGGCGACCCTGATCGCAGCAGCGACGGTGGCGGGGTCGCCGACGGCGCTCGGCGCTGCCGGGAAGGCCAGCCACGAGGGCAAGCGAGGTCGTGAGCGCTACCGTGCCGCTCAGTAACCAGCGAGAACGCATTCCTTGGGCCCCTCGAGATCCGGCTCACCAGCAGATCCGGGCATCTCCCCTAGCCAAACAGGCATGCGGCCCAGATCCGCTACTCCCCTCCGGCGCATCGTATCCGCAGCGACGCTGGTGCCTACCGTTACCGAAGCGTTATCTATGTGACGAGGGTCACACCGACACCGATGGCGGGCCTGGCACGCGTACCTCAGCCGAGCCCGAGCAGTCCGAGCAGTCCTGTCCCCGTGGGGTTCCACACGGCCCGGGCGCCGATGTCGCCGACCCGTACCGTCCACAGCGTGGCGACCACCGCAGCGGCCAGCAGCAGGAGCAGCAGAACGATGCCCAGCGCGCCGGTGCGCGACCTGGTAGCTGTGTCGACATCGCCGGCATCGCTCGCAACGACGGTCCGGCGGCCCACCAGAAACACGGCCACGATGGAGATCACGCTGTAGCCGATCATGATGTAGAAGAGCTGGTCGGCCAGCCTGGAGTGCTCGCGCGATCAGGTCACCCACCGGGTTGCCCGGCTGGATGTTCAGCGCACGCTGCAGCGCCTCGCCGCTCTCCCGGGAGACGAAGACCGCGGCCGTCGAGCCCGAGCACGGTCAGCACGAGCGGCCAGCGCGCCCAGTTCCGGGTGCGCGGGAACGCGAAGAGCAGAGCCAGCAGCAAGGCCAGCGGGATTCCGATCACCGGAGCGTGGGTGACCAGCGGGTGCAGCGGCATGTCACCGATCTCGTCGAACACTCCGGATCTCCTCCTCGGGTCGGCCTACTACTGCTACAGACGACGCGAACGCGGCGATTCGTTCGCCGGCCCTCAGGCGATCGCCCCCGCCGCGACCTTCAGGTCCTCGACCAGACCCGCGTACGCGGCCTCGCGGTCGTCCGACTGGGCCCGCAGCACCGCCGAGGGGTGGATGGTGGCCAGCACCCGTCGCCGGCCGACGGCGGTCTCGGAGTCCAGGACCTGGCCGCGCTGCTGAGTGACCCGGAACCCGCTGCCGAGCAGCGCCTTGGCCGCCGTCGCGCCGAGGCAGACCATCAGCCGCGGGTCGACCACGTCGACCTCGGCCTCCAGCCAGGGCCGGCACGCCTTGATGTGGGACATCTGCGGCGTGGCGTGGATCCGCCGCTTGCCCCGCTCGGTGAACCGGAAGTGCTTGACCGCGTTGGTGACGTAGACGTCGGCGACGTCGATCCCCGCCTCGGCGAGCGCCTTCTGCAGCACCTTGCCCGCCGGTCCGACGAACGGCACGCCCTGCCGGTCCTCGGCGTCGCCCGGTTGCTCGCCGACCAGCATCAGCGGTGCTCGCGGGTTGCCGGCCGAGAAGACGACCTGGGTGGCCGGCTCCCAGAGCTCGCAGCCTCGGCAGTGCGGCGGCCGCCTCCCGCAGCTCGGAGATGTCGGCGTCCGTCCGGGACCCAGGCCGCAGCAGACATCGCCCGTGTCTACTCGGACTCGCTCGTTCCCGGCCGACCCGGCCCAGGCGCCGGAGCCTGCCCGTGCTGTCGACCTTCCAGCTTGATCACGTGCAGCACCGCGTTGATCAGGGCCAGGTGGGTGAAGGCCTGCGGGAAGTTGCCCAGGTGCTGGCCGGTGTGGGTGTCGATCTCCTCGCCGTAGAGCTCGAGCGGACCGGCGAACGACAGCAGCTTGGCGCACAGCTTGCGGGCCCGCTCGTACTCGCCGATCTCGCACAGGGCCGAGACCAGCCAGAACGAGCAGATGGTGAAGCTGCCCTCCTCGCCGGCGAAGCCGTCGTCGGTCTCCTCGACCTTGTAGCGCAGCACCAGGCCGTCCACGGTCAGCTCGTCGGCGATGGCCAGCACGGTCGCCCGGATCACCGGGTGGTCGGCCGGCAGGAAGCGGACCAGCGGAGCGAGCAGCAGCGACGCGTCCAGCGCCTTGGTGCCGTAGTACTGGGTGAGCACGCCGCGCTCGTCGACGCCGTTGGCCAGGATGTCGTCCTTGATCTCCTGCGCGGCGAGCTCCCACTCGTTGGCCTTGGCGTCCTCGCCGCTGAGCCGGGCGATCTTGGCGCCGCGGTCCACGCGCGACCCAGCACATCAGCTTGGAGGAGGTGAAGTGCTGCAGCTGGCCGCGCACCTCCCAGATCCCGGCGTCGGGCTCGCGCCAGTACTTCAGCGCCTCGTTGACCTGCTTGTCCAGGATCGGCCAGATCCGTCCGTCGACGTGGTCGGCCGCCTTGAAGTGCAGGTAGACCGAGTCCAGCAGCGCCCCCCAGACGTCGTGCTGGTTCTGGCTGTACGCCGCGTTGCCGATCCGCACCGGGCGCGAGTTGGCGTACCCGGGCAGGTGGTCCAGCTCGAACTCCTCCAGCTCGGCCTCGCCGCCGATGCCGTACATGATCTGCAGATGGTCGTCGCGGCTGGCGATGTCGGCGATGAAGGAGAAGAAGTCGACCGCCTCCCAGTCGAAGCCGAGGGAGTACAGGCCCCAGAGGGCGAACGTGGCGTCCCGGATCCAGGTGTAGCGGTAGTCGTAGTTGCGCTCGCCGCCCGGCGTCTCGGGCAGCGAGGTCGAGCCGGCGGCCGCGATCGCGCCGGTCGGTGAGTAGGTCAGGCCCTTGAGGGTCAGCGCGCTGCGCTGCAGGTAGCCCCGCCACGGGTGGTCGGGGAACTTCCCGCGGGCCAGCCAGTGCTGCCAGTGGTGGGCGGTCCAGACCTGCTTGCGGTACGCCTCGGCGAACGTGGTCGGCGGCACCGCCGCCGCCCCAGGACAGGGCGACGAAGCGGATGTCGCCCTCCTTGAGCAGGGTCCGGGCGGCGGCCCGGCCGCCCTCGAAGCCCAGCCGCAGGTCACTGGTCAAGGTGAGCTTGACGAGTTGTCGCCGTCTGCGTGGCCACGCCCTGGTGGTAGCTCTCGCCGGTGTAGTCCCAGGAGACCCGGGCCCGGCCGTAGTCGAAGACCGGCTCGCAGTCGACGATGGTCTGCACCTCGCCCGACGCGCAGCGGATCGTCCGCAGCAGGATGTGTTCGGCCTCGTAGTCGCTCGGTGTGCGCTGGTAGGTCTTGGACCGGTCGTCCTCGTGGTGCCACGGACCGATCAGCAGCGCGTCGCGGACGATGATCCAGCCGGTCGGCGTACCCCAGCTGGTCTCCAAGATCATCGTGCCCGGGCAGGTAGCGCACGTCGGCGGGCACCGTCACGTCGTCGGGCGCGATCTTGAACGAGCCGGCGTGCCGGCCGAGGATGCTGCCGAACACGCTGGGCGAGTCGAACCGCGGCACGCACATCCACTCGACGGCGCCGCCGGGTGACACGCAGCGCGAGGACCTCGCCGTCGCTGAGGAAGCCGTACTCGCCGATCGGCGTCGACCGCGCGTGCGTTGACTGGATGATTGACCTGACCCGCGTGCACCTCGGACTGGTCTTCTTTGTCGCCATAGCGGAAGCATTCCGTCCCGGAACCAGGCATGCAAGCAAAGTGGCACGATTGATGGGCCATGAGCGAGTGGGTATGCAAGTCTGACCGGGTGGAGGCGAAGTGATGGTGCAGCGCGCCCGGATGTTGATCATCGGAGCGGCGTCGGTGGTGACGCTGGTCGTCAGCGGGTGCTCGGGCGCGACGACGCCGCCGTCGGGTCCCTCGACGAGTGCCGCGTCGCCGGCCTCGCTCCGTCTCGCCGACGCCGAGCCCGACGCCGTCCGTCGCGACGGATCACCGCGACGTCGGAGATCAAGGCCCGGACCGTCGACCTGACCATCGACTCGCCAGCTGTCGGCCAGGAAGTCAAGGTGCGCCTGATGCTGCCGGCGGACTTCGAGACGAAGCCGGATGCGACCTATCCGGTGCTGTATCTCCTGCACGGCTGCTGTGACACCTACGAGAGCTGGGACCTCTCCACCAAGATCGCGGAGCTCAGCGAGGACGAGCCGATGATCGTCGCGATGCCCGCGGCCGGCGACGTCGGGTTCTACTCCGACTGGCTGGAGGGCCCGAAGTGGGAGACCTTCCACACCGTCGAGCTTCCGGGTCTGCTGGCGGCGGAGTATCGGGCGTCGGACCGGGCGGCAGTGGCCGGCCTGTCCATGGGCGGGCTCGGCGCGCTGGGGTACGCCGCCCGGCACCCGGACCAGTACGCCGCGGTCGCCTCGTTCAGCGGGATCGTGCACACGCTGCTCTCACCGTCCGAGGCGGCTGGGTATCAGGACCTCGTGCAGTCCTACGGCGAGGACCCGCTCAAGCTCTGGGGCGACCCGAAGGAGAACGAGAGCGTCTGGCGCGAGCACAACCCGTACGACCTCGCCGAGAAGCTCAAGGGTCGCCCGGTTTACATCTCTTGCGGCAATGGCAAGCCTGGGCCGCTGGATACCGAAGAAGCCGAGCCCGACTCGACCGAAAAGGCCCTGCTCAAGGAGAACGAGGCGTTCGCCGACCGGCTCGAGGAGCTCGAGGTCGACGTCACCGTCCGGTTCTATGGAAACGGTCTGCACGACTGGCCCTACTGGGAACGGGAGCTGGAACGGGCCTGGCCGATGCTCACCAAAGCGCTCGGTATCGAGTAGCCGGCCGCCTGATCGACGACGAGGACCGTGGCTGTGCTCCCACTCCGAGGCAATGTCGCGGTTGCCGCGATCTCCCACCAGCTGGCGACGATCTTGGCCGGGGTTCTCGCCGGGGCATTGGTGGCCGTCCTGCTGACCGAGTCGGCGCTCAGCGAGACCCCTGAGCTCTGGATCGGCTACCACCAGGCCATCACGACGACGTACACCACTGCCCTGCTGCTGGTGGGGGGTCTTTCGTTGGTCGCCGCGGTCATGACGGTCGTGTGTCTGTGGCCGCAGCTACGAGTTCGCTGGCTGCTGCTGCTGGCGATCTGGTGTCTGCTGGTCGCCGTCGTGGTCACCATTGCCGTGCATTACCCGCTCAACGCCGAGGTGCTCAGCTGGCAGCCGGACGCAGCACCCGCCGACTGGGATGGGCTGCGCGTACGGTGGCTGCTGGCTCACGGCGTCCGCACCCTCGCTGCGCTCGCCGGCTTCGCGCTGATGGTGCGCGCGGCATTCCCGCGGCGTGGCGCGGTGGACGAGAATCTAGCTGATGAGCCTTCTCAAGTTCGAGGAAGCGAGTAGGCGACTCCGCGACTGAGGTGTCCCACTCCCCCGCCGCAGCTGAGCCGCACCATCAGGCGTTTACGTGACAACGTGCCCGCTCGGGTGAATGCCGTCGTCCTCCCGACGGTGGGAGCTACAGGTCCTTCACCGCGCGTACGCCGGCGACGGCCCGCGGGAAACCGATGTAAGGGAAGCAGTGCACCAGCGCGGCGATCACCGTGGTCTTGGAGTTGCCCACCTGGAGGCAGGCGCGCCCGTGGGGGCCGAGCTGAGCTGAGGTGTCGCCGATCGTGGCGAGGGCACACAGCACGAGGAGCTCGCGCTGGGCCAGCGTCAGCCCACCCCGGGTATAGAAGTCGCCGAAGCCGAACTCGGTCAGGAACCGAGGCAGCGCCTCGTTGAAGGGCTCGGGCAGGTCGGCCAGGTTGTCCTTGATCTCGTCCCCGTACAGCGGTGCCTGCTCAGCGAGACCCTTCGAGTACCGGTCGTCGTCCGACACGGTGCCCTGGTCCGGAAGCGGCAGATCGATGCCTTCACTTTGGAACACCTCGTTGATCGTCGCGACCGCGTTGAGCGTGCGCGGGAAGCCGATGAAGGGGGCCAGCTGGTAGATGGCCTCGCGGATCTGGACCGGGGGGACACCGACGTTGAGTGCTGCGGCCGTGTGGGACCTCAGCTGCGGCAGCGTCTGCAGGCACGCCAGTACGGTGATCGTGATCAGCTCGCGGGTCTGGTCGTCGAGCACACCGGTGTCGAAGACGTCTCCGAAGATGAAGCGGCGCAGGATCTCCATCAGTTCCGGGTCGTTGTCGGGTGCGTCTTTGTCTCGCGGTCCGAACAGCCGCTGATACGTCGCCTCGGCGTGGGCCTGGCGTGCGGACATCCGGGGCTGGAGCTCGTCGGGGGTCATAGGAAGTAGCGTAGGAATTCGGCCAATCGACGGAGGTACCGGATGAGCATCGAGTTCAATCACACCCTGGTCCACGCGAAGGACATCTGGACCGCTGCCCGCCAGGTTGGCGGCCTCCTCGGCCTGGCCGAGCCGACGTCGTACGGGCCGTTCGCCGTGCTGCAGTTCGACAACGGCACGACCCTCGACTTCATCGAGGACACCGGCGAGATCAAGGGCCAGCATTACGCCTTCCTGGTCGGCGAGGACGACTTCGACGCGATCTGGGGCCGTCTCAAGGAGCAGGGTCGCCAGTGGTGGGCCGACCCCTTCAAGCGGCGTCCCGGTGAGATCAACCACGAGGACGGTGGCCGCGGCCTCTACTGGGAGGGCCCGGACGGCCACTGGCTGGAGATCATCACCCGTCCGTACGGAAGCGGCGGCTGAGTCTGCGAGCCTATCGCCCGGCGACCTCGTCGCCGGCACTGCGATGCAGCCGAAACGCTCCGACCAGGGGCAACACCATGAGGATGCCCAGCACGAGAAAGGCCACGGCATAGGGCAGGTACGGCGGCGCCGACGGGCCGAAGTAGCCATCGGCGAGCCGGACGATCACGGCTCCCAGGGCGATCCCTAGCGCGGCCGCCACCTGCTGCATGGTCGAGGAGAGGGTGTTCGCGCCGGACATGTGAGCATGGTCGATGTCGGCGAACTGCAGCGAGGCGTAGGCGCTGAAGCCGACTGATCGCAGGATCCCGCTCAGGATCAGCAGGCCGGCCACGTACGGCAGCGGAGATGTCGCGTCGAGTGTCGCGATCATGCCGAAGACCAGGGCGCCGGCCGCGATGCTGACGATCAAGATCGTCCGGAACCCGAACCGCCGGATGAGCGGGCTGGTTGCGGGCTTGATCGCGATATTGCCGACGAACAGCAACAAGACCAGGCCTCCAGCGAGAACCGGACTCCACCCGAATCCGACCTGGAACATCAACGGCAGCAGGAACGGCGCGGCGTTGATCACCATCCGGTACACCGACCCGCCGCGTTCCCCGCCCGGAAGGACGGCACCCGCAACGCACCGAAGCGCAGCAACGGGTGGGCCGTCCTCCGGAGCCATAAGTAGCTGACGGCGGCCAGAACCAGGCCGCCGATCAGCACGGTGATGGTGCCGATCGGGCCCACCCCGAAGGTGCCGCCGACGAACTCGAGCCCGACCAGCAGACACAGCAGGAAGCCGCCGCAGAGCAGGAATCCGACCCAGTCCAGCGGACCGACCGAAGGCGCCTTCTCCTGAGGGACGATCCGGTGGGCGATGACGAACGCGAAGATGCCCAGCGGGACGTTGATCAGGAAGATCCACGGCCAGCTGGCCACCGAGACGATCCAGCCACCAAGGGCGGGCGCGAGTACAGGCGCGAGCAGCGCGGGCCAGGTCAGGTACGCCGTCGCATCGAGCAGATCCCGCTTCGCCGTTGCCCGAAGGACGACGAGCCGGCCGACGGGCACCATCATCGCGCCGCCGATGCCCTGCAGGATCCGCGCGACGACGAGTATCCACAGGCTGCTGCTGACGGCGCAGAGCGCTGAGGCGACGGTGAACGTGGCAATGGCCCAGAGCAGTATCCGCCGGCCACCGAACCGGTCGGTGAGCCAGCCGCTGACCGGGATCCCGATGGCGATGGTCACCAGATACGCGGTGATCGCGATGTTGATGTCGATCGCGGCCACTCCGAGGTCGGCTGCCATCGCCGGTGCCGCGGTGGCGATGATCGTGCCGTCCAGGTTCTCCATGAAGAAGGTTCCGGCGACGAGCAGCGCCAGCGGCCGATTCACATGGCTGCGACGACGACGAGCCGGCCGGGACGACACCATGGCAGCAACGTACGCACCGTGCGGACGACGTTCTTTGGTCGTCCGTTTCGTCAGTCGGCGAGCCGGAAGGCCAGGGTGGTGACCCAGCGGTTCATGTCCGGCTCGTCGTCCGGGTCGGTCTCGTAGATCTCCAGCCGACAGCCCCAGACCTCACCTTGCGGCCCGGTGTGCTGGTCGAAGGTCAGACCGTGGTCGTCAGCCCAGCTCAGCAGGTCGGCCGTCACCTTGATCAACTGGTCCGGATGACCGGTGAACGTCGTCTCGACGTAGCGGCCCGCCGGCAGCACGTCGGCGTCCAGACCATCGACCTCAACCGGCTCGGCCACTGGGACGCCTGCCTCGACGACCAGCTCACGCTCCATGTCGATCACCTTGTAGCGCCAGAACGGCGGGCCGGCGGGCTGGATCCCCCGCTCCGCCAGTCGTGCGAAGACTTCAGGCATCCGGTCGATGACCGGGGAGAAGTCGTCCATGGTCACCGAGACGGAGATGCCTACGCACGGCTGTTCGCCTCTGTCCTGAACGATGATGTCGGGATAGGTGCTCATGGCGAAACGGACTCCTGAACAGTCTGGAATTCATCGGGTGTCCCTATGGTGGACCGATGGCGTCGGTCAAGCAGGTCCAAGTCACCTTCGACTGCGCAGAGCCCGAGCGCCTCGCTCGTTTCTGGTGCGAGGTGCTGGGGTACGTCGTACCGCCACCACCCGAGGGGTTTGCTACCTGGGCCGATTTCGATCGCGCGCTGCCGCCTCAGCATCAGGGTGCGGCGTTCGCTTGCGTTGATCCCTCAGGTGTTGGTCCGCGGCTGTTCTTCCAGCGCGTTCCCGAAGGCAAGGTCGTCAAGAATCGGCTGCATCTCGACGTCCGGGTTGGCACCGGGCTGGTCGGCGAAGAGCGCCTGGCCGCACTCGAGGCCGAGTGCACACGACTGGTCGCGCTCGGCGCGGTACGCGTGCGGCTGCTGCCTGCCGATGGCATCGACGAGTCGTGCATCGTGATGCAGGACATCGAAGGCAACGAGTTCTGCCTCGACTGAGTGGCCGGCGAACCCCGTCCGGGACGGCGGGGCCCGGCTCGAGTACGTAGCGACCCAGCTGCGTGCAGCGTGATTGGTGATCAGTCACGCCTCGGCTCGGGGGCGCTTCCGGGCGCTGCGAGCTCCTGCGGGAGCTCTTCTCGTCGGCTGATGTTCAGCTTCTCGAAGACATGGCGCAGATGTGTCTCGATGGTCTTCTGGGTCACGAACAACCGCTGAGCGATGTCTCGGTTCGTCGCCCCGGTTGCCGCCATCCGGGCAACTCGGAGCTCGCTTGCGGTCAGGGCGTCGATCCCGGTGAAGACGGGCTTGCGGGGACGGCCACCGGCCGCCAGGAGCTCATCCCGGGCCCGCGTTGCGAGCGGTCGAGCGCCCGACGCGATGTGCGAGTTCGAGGCCTTGGCGGAGGTGGTCCCTCGCCTCCATCCGTTTCCCCGCCCGTCGCAGGGCCGCTCCGTATTCCGTGAGAGCTTTGGCGAGCTCGAGGGTTGCGGGCGTCTTCTCCAGCGCATCGGTCGCTTCCCTCAGCAGTGGCAATGCGTGATGAGGCGGCGATACGGTTGCCAGTCCCCGCGCCGCGACTCCGATCATGTGAGGGAGCTCTGTCGCACGGGCCAGCTCGAAATGCTCCGCTGCGAGCCGCTTCGCCGCCTCCTGGTCTCCAAGCTGCGTCAGCGCCCGAGCGGCGTCGCATCGCCAGCTCGCGATCCCGGGATGGTTCCACTGCAGGCGCTCGAAACGCCGACCTGCCTCGAGCAGATCGGCAATCGCCTCCTCAGGACGCGCCTGCGCGTACCGGAGCCGCCCCCGTGTCTGCAACAGAGCGGCCCATCCGACCTGCTCGGGAGGCGACTCCGGGGTGTGCAGGCTCGCCAGCGCTTCCTCGGCCGCAAGAAGGTCACCTTGCTCGACCAGCGCATCGATGAGCGGCACGGCGTGCCAGGGCCGCCCGTCGGTCGTCCCGCGCGCGAGCTTCTGCTTCAGCGACCAGCGACCGTACTCCTCAGCATCGCGCAGTTGCCCCAGTCGGAGCGCGGCGAACGCACGCGGGAATGCGAGGTGCGCAGCCAGGTAGGCAGAGCCCCGCTGCTCACCGACCTGCATGAGCTCTGAACAGATGGCCTCCACCTCACCGAGTCGGTCGGTGAACACCAGCGGCATCAGCACCCAGACAAGGACGAGGGATTCCTCGCGAAGCACGGCGCCGCTCGTCAAGATCTCGTCGTACAGCGCCCAGGCGGCAGCGGACGGCCTCGCCGTCCTGAGTTCGAGCGCCGCACGATGGACCACCATGAGCTCGCGCCCAATCCCAGCAGGCGCACCAGCTTCTCGGTAATGCCCGATCCGCTCCAGAGCGACAGGCAGTCGGTCAGCCAGAAGGCACGCGTTGGCGATGAACTCCGCCTCGACCAGGAGCTCCACCTCCGAACGCGGGCGCTGCGGTGGGAGGGCCAACTCCAGCACGGACGCGGCCTCCTCGAACCGACCGATCATGCCGAGTGCCCGGCCAGCAGCAAGCGCGCCCGCCGCCTGGTCCGACGGGTCGAGAGCGGCAACTGCCCTGCCGAGGAGGCGGGCGGCTGCGACGTCACGGCGAGCTGCTAGGTGGGCGAGACCGAGCTGCAACTCGATGGGAGCACGCAGCTCTGGTGGTGGGGGCTCGTCGAGGGCCCGCTCGAGGTAGGAAGCAGCCGTTTCTGGCGCACCTCGCTCAGCGGCGAGCCGAGCCGCCTCGCGGAGGGTGACCGTCGTGGCAGCGCTGCCGGCACGGTGGGTGTGCAGGAGATGGAGCGCCAGCCGGTCGGCGGGTTGGCCCTCTGCGCCGAGGATCTCGGCCGCCCGGGCGTGGGCGATCGCTCGCTCTCCGCGGCCCATCCGTTCCAGGGCAGCGCCCGCGAGGATCGGGTGTTCGAAGTGCAGATCATCGTCGGAGGCAAGGATCGAGGCCTTCCGCAGCGAGTCGGCGAACGCGGAAGCGTCGGTCAGGTTCAGATCGGCCAGCCGCGCCACGTGACGAAGTGGAGCGCGGTCCCCCAGGACAGCTAGCGCCTCAAGGAACGCGGCAGCGCCCTCCGGAAAGTGAGCGAGCTGCCGATCGAGGACACGACCAACCGCATCGAGACCGAAGGAACCTACCCGTCCTGCTGCCTCGTCGGTCGGCTCGAGACCTTCGGCGCCTAGTGAAGCGATGAGTGTCAGCACCAGTAGCGGGTTCCCGCCGGTCGCCTCGTGACACGCGTCACAGAACCGCTCGCTGGCGCGCATCCCCAGCTCGCGCCGGACCAGGCGCGCAGTCGCGGCCGGACCGAGCCGCGCGGGCCGGAGGGGTTCGCCGGCGACGGCCGCCAGCTCACGTTCGAGCTCGGGGACAGCGCTGACATCCCCGGTACGGCGAGCGACCAGGACGAGCGTGCGGAGTCCCTCCAGGCGGGAGCCCAGGAAGATGAGGAATCGGATCGTTGAGACATCGGCCCAGTGGCCGTCGTCGACAACCAGGACAATCGGGTCTTTGGAGGCGAGGTTTGCGGTGAGCCAGTACAGGCCGTGAAGCGTTGCGAATGACACGTCACCGTGAGCGACTTCTTCGCCGGCACCGGAGCGGAAGGCCCGGAGCGATAGTCCGGCGGCGCCCTCGAGGACATCGCTGTCGTACGTCCCGTCCGCCAACCCGACCGGCTCGTACAGCTGGCGGATCACCCCGTAGGAGTATTGACGTTCGAGAGGTGAGCCACGCCCGGAGAGGACGGTGACGCCGCGACCTCGCGCGAGTGCAGAGCCTGCGTGCAGCAGCGTGGACTTGCCGATACCGGCAGGCCCTTCGACGAGTAGGACTCGGCCATTCCCCGCGATGGCGGCAGCGAGGGCTCGTTCAATCGTGGCGAGTTCCCGCTCGCGGTCGAGGACGGAGATCTCGCGCCCGTTCTGGACCGTGTCGGCCAGGTGGCTTACGGTCACGCATTCGATTGTCGCACCGGCGATACGACCCGGCCAGCGGCCATTTCCTCAGTGCCGCCCGCTGCAAAGTTCAGGGAGCGGACCCTGATGTTGCCGTCCTCGCCGACAGCCATCCTCGGGGAATGACCCGCGTGACGCGGACAACCGTCGATCTGACCCAGTATCCCGATCTTGTGGCACGAAACCTACCTCCGGCAAGGCGGGTTCGAGGCCATCTGGGACGACGTGGCTGAGCCCCTCGGGTTGAAGTCGTTCGCACCGGTGGTTCCCGCCCGCGGGGCGATGTTCTCTTCGCGACGCAGGGCCGGGCTCCCCGGTGAGCCGGCACCACCTGTCATCTCCGAGAGGGTGCTCGAGCGGCTTTGACCGCGTTGACTGAAGGAAGGAAAGCCATGACCGTTCAGACTGACCCCACGTACGCGCTGGGGCGTTCGAAGATCGAGTACGAGCGACTGGCCGCGCAGGCCGCGCTGATCCGACCGATGACCGAACGCCTGTTCCGAGAAGCTGGCATCGCGCCCGGCCAACGCGTCCTCGACGTCGGGAGCGGCGTGGGAGATGTGGCCTTTCTGGCTGCCGAACTCGTCGGGCCTGACGGCGAGGTCATCGGGGTCGACGTCGATGGTGCCGCGCTCGCGACCGCGCGAGCCAGAGCCGACCTGCTGGGGCTCGGCAACGTGAGTTTCATCGAGGGTGACGCTCGCACGGTTGAGCTGGATCACGGATTCGATGCCGCGGTTGGCCGGCTCGTACTGCTCTACGTCGCCGATCCGTCCGAGCTGTTGCGGGCGGTCGCTGAGCGCGTGCGCCCCGACGGTGTGCTCGCCTTCCAAGAGCTCGATATGGATCCCGCCATTCCCAGTCGGTCCACCGCTGCGGCGGCTCTCTGGGACGAGACTGGGCACCGAATCATCGAGACGTTCACGCGCGCGGGTACCCGGGTTCGGGTGGGGCGCGAACTCCTCACCGTATTCACGAACGCTGGGCTCCCGGTTCCGCGGGTCCGCGAGGAGACCCTCATCGGCGGCGGGCCAGAGTTTGCCGGCTATTCATGGCTCGCTGGTGTAGCCGGAAGCCTCGCCCCGCTCATGGAGCGCTTCGGAATCGCGACGGCTTCCGACCTCGGCATCGACACATTGGCCGACCGCCTGCGAGAAGACACGGTGAGGCGTCAGTCCCTCGTGTGGAGCCCGCCGTTCATCGGTGCTTTCGCACGTAGATCGAGCAGCCGGTAGGGCCGAGGCAGGAACATGCTCTAGGGACGAAGCGCGAGCGGCCCAACCAGGTAGCGATCTCAGCGTGGCCGCTCAGGTCGAGCGGCTTGCGGCCTGCCATGCAGAATCGCCTCCATGAGTGTGCCAGGCACCGTCTACCGGCATCACACGCACCGCCTCGACCTCGAAGATCCCTCGATCCGAGAGTGGACCGCCACCGTGCTGTTCTCCGACGTGGAGAGAGGCATCGTTCTGGATCGATCGGCGTTCTATCCCGGCGGTGGTGGACAGCCGCCGGATCACGGTGTGCTGCTGTGGGGGAATGTCCGAACGCGGATTGTCGGAACGCGCAAGGGTGATGACCTTTACCTGTTGGCTGCCGAGGGAGACCCTCTCCCTCCGGTGGGCATGAGCGTTCACGGTGGTCTTGACGACGAGCGCCGCACGAGTCTCATGCGTACGCATTCCGGTTTGCACGTGCTGATCGCAATCGTCTTGCGAGAGTTCGGCGCCCCCGTGACCGGCGGGAACATGGAACCGCTCATTGCGCGGATGGACTTCGACTTATCCGATGTGCCCGCCGACTTCAAGCACCGCGTTGAACAGGCCTGCAACGAGGCGATTCAGCTGAACCGGCAGATCGACGTCCGGGTGCTACCGCGGGAGCAGGCGCTGGCGATCCCCAACGTCATCCGCACCGCGAGTGACCTGCTGCCGCCGGACATCGAGATGGTCCGGATCGTCGATATCCACGGAATCGACATCCAGGCCGACGGGGGTACGCACGTGGCCTCTACGGCCATGATCGGCCGCATCGCGGTGACGAAGATGGAAAGTAAGGGCCGAGGCTTTCGCCGCTTGCGGATCCGGATCGAGGACGCCCCGTAGTCATGGAACCGTGAGAGTGCGTTTTTGCACGCTTATGGCTATCCCCTTCGATGGACAAGCATCATCAGCGTCTCGTGCAGGTGCCGGGCCGCTGGCACCCGCAGCAGGGTCACCATCGTCAGGTAGACGAGCAGACAAGCCGTCGTGGCCACCGCACAGGAAGCGAGCGCGGACAACCAGCCGGGTTCCACCTGTGGGCCGGCGGAGCTCCAGAACCACAGAGCGACCCTGGTAGCAGCCGCAGCGCACGCGGTGGCCAAGCCGATGATGAGAAGGGTCCGTCCCAGTCCCGCCAGATCGACGGCGTCGTGCCGGCGGGCCAGCAGAATGGCCAGCATGACGGCGGCGAACAGCACGGATGCCGACGTCGAGGCGGCCAGGCCGACGATGCCCAGCTTCAGTCCGAGCGTGAGGTCGCCGGCGACATTGATGACCATCGCACACGCGGCGGTGGTGACCAGGATGCGACTGTCGCCGACGGCCAGGCTGGTACGTGCCATCACATTGCGGACTGGCGAGTCCGATGAGCGCGACCGCGTAGGCCGAGACGGCCAGGGCCGTCATCGAGATGGCCCGCCCGTCGAAGGCGCCGCGACCGAACAACAGCTGGACGATCGGAGTCGACGCGGCAGTCAACACGGCGACGATCGGGCAGACAACGACCAACAGAACGCCTACGGACTTGGCGGTCGCCTGTCGTAGCTCTCGGCGCGCGTCGGTTCCGCTCAGGACGCTGAAGGCGGGAAAGAGAACTGTGGCGAAGGCCGCGATCAAGAGCGAGTCGGCCAAGCTCACGACCCGCCAACCAAGGTTGAGGGCGGCAATGGTGCCTTCGTCGTGGGTTGATCCGACGGCCCGATCAACCAGGGTGTTCACGTTGGTGATGGCGCTGCTCACGATCAGGGCGGGAACCAGGGCGGCGACCTCGCGCACTCCGGGATCCCGCAATGCCAAGGCGGGCCGCAGCCGCAGACCCATCAGCCGAACCGCAGGGAGTTGCAGGACCAGGCGGACAGCCGAGCCGACCACGAATCCCACCGCCAGAGCCTCGATCCCGAAGTGGCCACCGAACCAGCCGGCCGCCGCAATCATCACCAGGTTGAAGGAGATGCCCTGCGAACCTGCCCAGGCAAAGCGCCGGTGGGCCTGAGCGGCCGCGGCCAGGATGTTCGTCCCGGCGATGAACACGGTGGCGACCAGAACGATTCGGGTGAGCTTCACCGCCAGATCGGCTGTTTCGGGGTCGAATCCAGGGGACAGCACCGCCACTACCTGCTGGGCCGCGACGTACATGACGGCCGAGCCCGCGACCAAGATCAAGATTGTCGCGGTCAGCACGGTCTGCACGACTCGACGGGTCTTGGCGGTCTCCCCGGCGTCCACCGACCGGGACACAGTGGGTACGAGCGCCTTCGCGACCGCGCCGGCGATCAGTCCGAGCACGAGGTTCATCACGCCCTGTGCGACCAGGTAGGCGTCGACCTGAGCGGAGACGCCGAAGACGGCGACGATGACGGCGTCGCGTACGAAGCCCAACAGGTGGCTGATTCCGACCAGGAAGGTCAAGACGATCGCCGAGCGGGCCAGCCCGGCACGGCGGCTTACGCCAAGGACGAGAGACGGCCCGGCACCGCGGCTCACACCAAAGGCACGGGCCGGTCCGGCAACGGTCGAACCAGAGCGAGCGGTGTACCCGTCAGACGTTGCTGCAACGGATTGTCGGCCAGAATCCGAACTAACGTATGGGCGGGAATGGCCTTCGGGGACGTGGCTCGGATGCTGCCGCCGTAGTCGTTGAGGTCGACGATGGCCACTCCCGACACCGAGAAGCTTCTCCAGGTCTGAGCACATCATCGCCGCCTCGAGGCCGGCAGCGGCGGGATCAATCGGTCTTCGTATGGTGGCCGGCCGCCGTCAACGTCACGGGCTACCGATCCGGCGATCCGATAGAAGACCCCGCTGGATGCCGAGCGGCCGCGTCACCGCCGACGCGGCCGCGGCTGCGCACATCCGCGGCCAGCCGACCTGATCCAGCACATACTGCATCTTCTCGGGTATCGATATTCCGCGTGAACCCTCACGCGGACGTACCGACCTGGCCAGCAGCCGCGCCAGCGCTCCCACCCGGACACTCGCACTCGAGATAGTCCGGAAGGTAAGGAGCACGACGACCTTCTCGCTGATCGCGATCGTGTCTCCCGGACGCAAGTCGGCGCAGGCCTGACGCAAGATTGTGGTGAAGTCGTCGCCAGGCCCCAACCAACTGGTTCGGACCGGCAGACGCCGGTACCACTGTCCGTCGACAGTTACATCGGAATAATTGGCGGGAGCCTGACCATCCTCATGGATGTCAACGATCGGGCGATCCCCCAAAACGCTAACCGTCATGATCAGGACGCTAGACCCGGATACGCCGGCCACTCACGCAACACGCTGGGCCTCACGCGTGTTACGAAAGCGTTGTTGGTCAGGGCGGACGCCATAACGGGGATGTCACTTCGACACTTCTGGGCCACCGAACCCAACGTCCAGCCGGGCGCAGGGATGGACGCCAGCCTGCTGGTCAGATCCGCCAGCCGAGACTGTCGTCAGCGGCGTAAACACTCAGCCGCAGGACTGTCAGAATGACGAACGCCGCCGCCGCGGACGTCCAGAAACCGGAAGCCCGAGGCCGGTCGGCTACGCACTCGGAGATGCGCCACGTCGTTGGTGGGCGCTTAACCGGCGTGACCCCAGATAGCGGCCGGGCCGGCGTCAGCTGAGCAGACTGCTCAGCGTGCGCAGGATGTCGCCGTAGAAGGTGCCCTCGATGTCGCGGAACAGCTCGAATGGCGCATTCGGGCTGCCGAAGAACGGACGCAGGGTCCAGGCGAGCTGGGTTCCGACGAAACCGAACAGCAGGATCCAGATGTAGAGCAGGATCATGCTCGCCGGCCGCTCGCCCGCCACGGGTTGGGATGCGATCGCCTTGGCGTCCCCTGACGCGGGTACCGGCAGGTGGTTCTGGATTGAGTTCTGCTTTTGCAGGCCCGTCGGCGCGTCGCCGTTGGTGGGCAGTTGGGTAGCGGGATCGGCAACGCCGCCGACGGACGCCGAGACCAGTTCCCGCTGCCGCAGCGGCACCGGCACGTCCTGGGTGGAATGCACCGACTCGACGGCGATGTGTTCGTTGAGTGCGCGCATCCCGGAGGTCAGGAACCGCAGTCCGACGAGGGCAGTCAGGATGAGAATCGCGACGTTGAGCAGCTTGAAGAACGCGTAGCTGCGGGCCGTGATCAGGAAGAACAAGCTGATCGGGGCGAAGGCGAAGGTCAGCACGGCGGTCACCGTGATCGCCACCATGATCAGCGCGCAGGCCTGCAGGACCGACAGCCGGGCCCCGAAGACCAGGTTGAACAGGTACAGCGTGGGCAGGCAGATCGCCAGGGTGACAAGGAACAGCAGCGGGAGCTTGACCGTCGAGACGAGCGCCTGGAGCCAGCCGCTCGAGGCGCCGAGCACCGCGCCGTACGCCGCCAGGCTGATCGCGGAGGTGAGCAGCATCCGCAGGATCAGTTTGGGCAGGTCACGCTCGCTGACGATCTGGTCCCAGATCCCGGCGCGGTCGCGCAGGATGCGCTCGATGACAAGCTGATTGCCTGAAGCCATGGTTTCCCCGTCCCCCGATCGGCTGCAATGAAAGTACAGGCTCTACGTACGCGCCGTGAACGATTCAATAAATCGCGTTGTCGAGTACGCTCACGCCATGCCGGAGCCAGGACTGCGGGCGTCGGACGATGACCGCGACATCGTTCTGCTGGCGCTGGAGCGGCACCTCGCCGCAGGGCGGCTCAAGCTGGACGAATTCGACCAGCGCAGCACCGCGGCCCTGGTCGCGGTGACTCTGAACGACCTCGCTGCGCTGACCGCCGATCTGCCGGAGCTGGCCGGCGAGCCGGCGCGGCCGGTCGAGCCCGCCAACCACACCCCTCACCTGGTCTTGCTCTTCGTGATCGCCTTCGCGACACTCGCCGTGCTAGTCGCCATGATGCTGCTGCACCCCTGATCCGCCCGGGTCATACCCTTGCCCCGGCGGTGTCAGTCAGACCCATCCCGGGGACGTTCCCGGTTGCTCGGGTGGATGAGGTCGGCGGCGCGTTCGGCGATCATGACGGTGGGCGCGTGGGTATGGCCGCGGGTGATGCGGGGCATCACCGAGGCGTCCACGATCCGCAGCCCGTCCAGGCCGCGGACCCGCAGCTCGCAGTCGACCACCGCGTCGTCGTCGCTGCCCATCCGGCAGGTCCCGACGGGGTGGAAGGCCGTCTGATCGCCAGCCCGATCTTGCGGATACCGGGATCACGTCAAGTGCGGCGAAGGGGTGACCTCGCACGGGTGCGGATCGGTCGCCGCAGCTTGATCACCATGGAGTCGATCAACGCCTTCATCGCGTCGCAGCGTGCATCGGGCAGGTTTGTTAGGTCGCCGCTCACGAAGTACGCGGAGGTTGCCCTTTCAGTTGACACACCAGGGGCAGACTCACAACCGTGACGGTAAAGCGTTGGCCCTGCGGTGGTGATCGTGCTAGAACCGTTCGAGGGTCATAGCACGTGCCGTCCCTGCCGTCTCTCGTACCCATCGCTCCGGCGGCGAGCGAACGCAGCCTGTCAGCTGTCAGTGTCGGCCCATAAGGTCAGTTCACGCACCAGCGGAGAGGACTCGTCGCGCCGACGATGAGATCAGAGTTCACGGTTGCGGGCACGCCCACCTACGATCGGCGCAGCCCCGCGCGCTGGATCCTGAGCCACCAGTTGCGCAACCCGTGGATCGTCGCCGGGTTCCTGATCGGGTCGGTCACAATGGTCGTCGCCAACTCGATGATCCCCGGGCTCACGGGCAGGGCGTTCGACGCCGTGCTCGGCGGCGGAGCGGAGCGGGGCCGGGTGCTGGTCGGCATCTCCCTCACCCTCCTTGCCATCGTCATCATCCGCAGTGGTCTGGACATGCTGGCACGGCTGTGCGCGGAGGTGATGGCCAAGCGGATGGAGCGCGGCGCCCGTGACGAGCTCTACCTGAGCCTGCTGGGCAAGAGCCAGACGTTCCACAACAGACAGCGCGTCGGTGACCTGATGGCGCGCGGCGCCAACGACGTACGACAGCTGAACACGATGTTCGCACCTGGCATCGACCTGCTCGTGGACTCGCTGAGCCAGGGCATCGTGCCGCTCATTTTCATCGCCGTCCTCGATTGGCGACTGCTTGCCGCGCCGCTGTTGTTCGCGATCGCCTTCGTGGTGTCGATCCGGCGCTTCATGCACCAGCTGGAGCCCGTGTCCGCACAGATGCGCGAGCGGTTCGGCACCTTGAATGCGGGTCTTAACGAGACGGTCCGCGGCATCGAGGTGGTCAAGGCGACCGGGCAGGAGGGGACCGAGCGGGCACGCTTCACGACCAACGCGGTCTCCTACCGGGACGCGTTCGTCCGGCAGGGAATCATCCAGGCTCGCTACCTTCCCACGTTGCTGCTGGCCGTCGCGATGGCCGGAGCTCTGCTGCACGGCCTGACCCTCCAGTCGGCTGGCGAGATCACCGTCGGTCAACTGGTGGCCTATCTGGGGTTGATGGGCCTGCTCGGCTTCCCGGCCTTCATCTCGATCTTCTCGTTCTCGCTTGTGCAGATGGGCTTGGCGAGCGCCGAGCGGCTGCTCTCGCTGATGCGCGAGGAGACGGAGCTGGACCACAACTCCTCTGGCCATACCGGCCGGATGCGTGGGGCGATCGAGTTCGAGCGCGTCTCGTTCGGGTACGCCGACGACGAACCGATCATTCGGGACCTGACGTTTCGGATCGAGCCGGGCGAGACCGTCGCCATCGTCGGCGAGACGGGGTCCGGGAAGAGTACGCTCACGAAACTTGTGAACCGGATCTACGACGTGACGCAGGGCCGCATCCTCGTGGACGGCGTCGACGTCCGCGACTGGGAACTGGGCTCGCTCCGGTCACAGATGTCGACGATCGAGCAGGACATCGTGCTGTTCTCCCGCTCCGTTGCCGAGAACATCGCCTTCAGTCTCGGCCAACAGACGGACCGGGAGGCGGTCGTGCGGGCGGCCAAGGACGCGCAGGCGCATGGCTTCATCTCCGAGCTCGATGACCAGTACGACACGGTGATCGGCGAGCGCGGCGTCACCCTGTCGGGCGGCCAACGACAGCGCCTAGCGATCGCCCGGGCCCTGATCACCGACCCGGCGATCCTCGTCCTGGACGACTCGACCAGCGCGATCGACAGCGCCACCGAGGATGAGATCCAGCAGGCGATCCGGCGGATCCTCGCCGGGCGGACAACACTGCTGATCACCCACCGCCTGTCGCAGATCCGCTGGGCCGACAAGGTGCTGCTCCTCCAGGGCGGACGGCTCGTCGACCAGGGCAGTCATGACGACCTGCTGGGCCGATGCGTGCTGTACCGGAGGATCTTCGCCCACTACGACGAGGTCCAGGGTGCCCGCGCCCCCGCGACGACCACGAACCGGGCGACGACGGCGATCCCATAGACAGCAGCGACGCGACCCGCCAGATGAGGGTGCACTGATGGGTTTCATCTTGGAGGGTCTCGACGTCGAGGAGTACGACCGGACGTACTCGGATCGTGCTCTGCTCCGCCGGATCCTCGGCTACTTTCGGCCCAAGCTCGGGCTGATGGCACTCATCGCGGGTGCCATCGTGGCGCAGTCGCTGAACCAGGCTGCGCTCCCACTGCTGATCAGCTGGGGTCTGGACCGGATCATCACCGACCGAACGGCTGGCTTTGTCGTCGCATTGGTGGCTGCAGTGCTGGTCACCGGCGTGCTGGGCTGGACGTTCAACCTCATCCAGCGTTGGTTCTCGGCCATCGTCGTCGGTGACGTCGTGCTTAGCCTGCGCCGGGACGCGTTCGACGCCGTGCTCGAGCGAGACATGTCCTTCTATGACGAAAACCCATCCGGCAAGGTGGTCAGCCGCGTGACCTCAGACACCGAGGACTTCGCGACGGTGGTGACCTTGACCGTCAACCTCGTGGGCCAGGTGCTGCTGGTCGGCTTCATCATGGTGCTGTTGTTCTTCCGGGACTCCTTCCTCGCGTTGATCGTCCTCGCCGTTAGTCCGATCGTGGTCCTCGCGGCACTGGCGTTCCGCCGCATCGCTCGTGACTCGACCCGTCGCGCCCAGCGGTCCCTCGCGAAGGTGAACGCCACCCTCCAGGAGACGCTGAGTGGCATCTCGGTGGCGAAGAACTTCCGCCAGGAATCGACGATCTACGACGAGTTCGGGCCCATCAACCGGCAGAACTACGCGGTGACACTGCGGCAGGGCTTCGTGTTCAGCTCGATCTTTCCGGTCCTCTTCGCCGTCGCCGGGCTGGCCACCGTGCTGCTCGTGCAGGTCGGCGGAACGCAGGCGATCAACGGCCAGATATCCCCTGGCGACTGGTACCTCTTCCTGCAGAGCGTGATGATGTTCTGGTTCCCACTCACCTCGATCGCTTCGTTCTGGTCGCAGTTCCAGCAGGGTCTCTCGGCCTCGGAGCGGGTGTTCGCACTGATCGACGTCCTGCCGCGCGTGGTCCAGCGGAACCCGGGACCGATCGGCCGGCTCGAGGGCCGGATCGAGTTCCGCGACGTCACTTTCGGCTACACCGAGGAGCAGCGGGTCCTCAAGAACTTCGACCTCACGATCGAGGCCGGGGAGAGCGTCGCTCTGGTCGGCCACACGGGCGCGGGGAAGTCGACGCTCGGCAAGCTGGTGACTCGGTTCTACGAGTTCCAGGGCGGGCGGATCGTCGTCGACCGGCATGACATCCGCACTGTGGACCTCAGCCAGTACCGCCGCCAGCTCGGCGTGGTGCCGCAGTCGCCGTTCCTGTTCTCCGGCACGGTCGCAGACAACATCCGCTACCCGCGTCCGGACGCCACCGACGCCGAGGTGGCGACGGCCGCCCGGCAGGTTGCCGGCGGCGACTGGCTGAACGCCCTCCAACACGGACTGGACACCGAGGTCGGTGAGCACGGCAGCGCGCTGTCTATGGGCCAACGCCAGCTTGTGGCTCTCGCGCGACTGCTGATCCAGGACCCCGCCATCGTCATCTTGGACGAGGCGACGGCGAGCGTCGATCCGTTGACCGAGGCGCAGATCCAAGAGGGACTGGACGTGGTGCTGGCCGGCCGGACCTCGATCGTCATCGCCCACCGATTGTCGACGATCGAGCACGTCGACCGGATCATCGTGCTGCGTGACGGGCAGATCGTCGAGGAGGGCGACCACCCGACGCTGATGGCCAGAGGCGGTCAGTACTGCGACGTCTACAACACCTACTTCCGGCATCAGTCCCCCAACTACCGCCCCGGCACTGGCTTCGTGCCCGTCGGCGCGCCGACCGGCAGTGCACATTGACCGACCGACGACACCTTGAAGATCAGGGCGGTGATCACATCACAGGTGAACTCGCGCGGTCGGCCGCACGGTCAATGCCTTGGCCGAGGTCTTGGGCTCTTGCTCAGATGCGCCCACACCTGCTCTGACCAGATGCTTCGCTTGTTGGGCTGACAGGTGACTGGTGCACCACATAGTTGGCAGGTGTCTCGGGACATAGTTGGCACCTTCGTTGATCTTGAGGTGGCTATGTCGCTGGCCGGGGTCGTGATCACCGCTGTCAACGTTGAGGGGCGCAGCAAGTCCGAAGTCGCCCGCGAGTATGGGGTGTCGCGGGTGTGGGTGCTGAAGCCGGTGCATCGCTACCAGCGGGAAGGGCCGGCGGCCTTCGAGCCCCGGTCCCGGCGGCCGCAGGTGTGATGTTGTTGAGCGATGAGTCCGCCGTTGAGCATGCGGCCATGAGGTAGCCGCGTTGGCGTACGAAGGTCAGCTGGATCGTGCTGCATCCGGACCGGAACGCGGTCCTGGGTCACTGACGGCCGAGGACCAGTCCGTTTGCCCACCATGGAATTGCCCGGCAGCATCTGGCTCGGCGATGCTCCGGTCTTCACCGCCGCTCTGGCCGAGCTCGGCCTCGACGCTGTCCTGCTTGGTTGCCGCGAGCGCGTCGAGCACACAGACTCCCACGTGCCGTCCCTCACCATGCTGGCCGCTCCTCGACCTGGTTCGGCTGCGGCACCATCGGCAACCCGCTGGGCCGACGTGGACGAAGTCGCCGACCTGGTGCCGGCCGGACTACGGAGGGTCCGCGCCGGACGCCCACCCTGGGAAGCACCCGACTGATTCCCCGCCACCGAGAACGGGCCGCGCGAGCAGCTGGCCAGACTTGGCCGGTCGATCACGGGTCGGGTCGAGCAGCAGCGCAGCTGGGAGCTGTCGAGCGTGCTGAAAGCGCCGACGACAGCAGGGCCGGTATGGCTCAAGGCCTCCGCCGGCTCATCGCTGTTCACCGATGAGGGTGCGGTGATGGCCCTGCTGGCCGATTGGTTCCCGGCGGACCTGCCGGCTCCGCTGTGCTGGGATGGCAACGGCGCATCGTTGTGCTCGAAGAGTTCGGGCCAGTACTCGACGAGGACGCGCCGATCGAAAACTCAGGAGCAGGTGCTGGTCGCTTTCGCCCGTCTACAGGCGACCACTGCAGGGCGGGTGGATGCGCTGCGTACGGTCGGATTACAGGAACGCGGGCCCGATCCATTGGCGACGGATATTGCCGCCTGGTTACCTGATCTGGGCGCCACCGCCAAGCTCCCAGGGCTCGACACGGAGAGTTGGCTCAGCGACCATGAGCTGGCCGCCCTGCATGCGGCGCTCCCACGCATCCTCGCGCTGTGCCGAACCCTTGCGGCCGGGCCGCTGCCAGCCACCCTGCTGCATGGCGACCTGCACATGGGCAACGTAGCGGTTGGCCCGAGCGGGTGGGTGCTGTTCGACTGGACCGACGCCTCCATCGGACATTCCTTCTTCGACCCGGTCACTGCTCTGCATGGATCCGAGGCCTCGTGTCCGATTGCGCGATGCGTACCTGTCCGCTTGGAGCGGCTACGGATCGCCGCGCCCCTGGCCGAGATCTGGCGAGCGGTCGAGGTTCCTGGTCCTCTGCACCACGCAGTCAGCTATGGGCCGCCGCCGCGGCCTGCGCTCCACCGGTGGATCCGGAGATGGCCACCGGCACGGCCATGTGGCTTCGCGTAGTGCTCGCCGCTTGAGCCGCCACGAGCCAATCCGGCGTAGCGCCGTCGGGGCCGAACCAAGGCTGAGCGAATAGCCGTCAAAAGAGCAAGTAGATGGCGAGATCAACTACTGAGGGGGCCGCCACTGTGGTCTTGTGGCACGGCATCCTGGTTGTCAGATCTGCTTGACGGACGGTATCAACTTCTTTCGAAGTCTCGCTCGGCCTGACCCGCGCCCATCTCGTCGTGGTCGTCTCGTCAGCGCGGTCAGCCAGGTACTTTCTCACAGAATTCGGATCGGCAAGGTCTGCGCGTGCCGCTTCAATGCCATTGACGTCCGACTTGTGGCCTCCGGGCGAGGCTAGCGGGGCGTATGTCCGTCGGCGTACGGTCGCGAATGCAGAGATAGGGATGGTAAGCAGATCGGCAAGCCCTTGCGCCCAACTCGAATAATCCGCTGGCATCCTCGAACCGCTACAGACGATGCAGAGTAGTTCGCCACGTCGCGACAGAGCACGGGAAGCACATGCATTCGAGATATGCAGAATTCGAGAGCCGGGAGGCAGCGGGCCGACCCGTTCATCACGGGCCCCGCAAACGATCCCGCCAAATCCACCCGGCAGCCCAATCCATAGGCCATTATCACCCTTACCACCACTCGGAGATCTCCCGTGACTCAGCTGCCCCCTGCTCCACCCGCCCGGCCGCCCGACACCATGAAGGTGCGCGGCCGACTTCGCGTCGTCTGGCTGGCGCTGTGGCTGGGCGGCGCAGCTGGGTGCGTTGTGGGTGGCCTCTATGGAGACCATGCTTGGTGGTGGCCTCCACTGCTTCTGTTGTTGGCGGCGATGGCGGTCGTGCTCGGAGTTCGCAGCTTCGGTCGTGGGGTCGACGCTGACGGCAACGGTGTGGTCGTCAGGAACACGCTTCAGGCCAGACCGATTCCTTGGAGCGAGCTTGCCACCATCGAATTCAAAGGGGTGGACTCAGAGGCCATCAGCGGCATGTATCACAACCTGATCTTCCAGCGCCATGACGGGTCTCGGGTCACCGCCGAGGCACCCGGCGGTGGAGCGGAACCCGGCGAGTACCTCTTCGAGCTCCGCGAGCGGTCTTTACGCCATGCGATCTGCCGCCCTAGGGGATGCAAAGGCGCCGACGGACCGGCCATCGGATGCCGCCAGCATGGACGAAGAGGCTGCCTTTTCGTTGGAGTCCTCCTCGTGGGTGCAGCCGCCCTGGTCGGGCAGCACAGACACGGAGGATGCTGCTCCGCCTGTGTCGACGTGGAGCCGAGTCAGGAATTGGGCCGGTCTCATTGCCGGCGTGGCGGTGATACTGGCGATTACCTTCGTCCCGCTACCCAGCCTCGGGTTACTGCTGTGGCACGCCGGCCGCGTCCTCAATGTCGACGTGCTGCCGCAGCAGATCTACTGGGAAGATCTCCAGCCAGGCATGTGCGTCCGCGAAGATCCAAACGACATGGACTACCTCGTGGTCGATTGCCATGCCGAGCACGAGGAGGAGGTCATATCGCGCGGCACCCTAGCCGGAAGTAAGGAGTGGCCCGGGGATGCGGCCCTAGAAAACACGGCGGGCGAGCGGTGCAAATCCGCATTCGCGACGTACGTCGGGCTGGGGTGGGATGACTCCCGGCTTGACTTTGACTTCGTGACCCCGGACGAGGACGGCTGGACCGACGGCAAAGTCACGCTGATCTGTCTCGTGATGGACCCGGACCACGACCAAGTCACCCGCTCACTGCGGGGCGCGCACGAATAGGGCACCGGCCGCCACCTTGATCACCCGTTAGGTCAGTGTTGTATTGGGCCTGGTACAGAGCCCCGTTTCCGACCCATTCCAGTCGGGGGTGATCCTCTACTCGAGGAGATCTGCACCACCCCGGACGTGCGGGGAACACCTAGAGCCACGCCACCAGGTGCCTCGGGACACCTGTCACCGATGTCCTGAGACCTGACCCAATCGGGCTGACGGGATTTGAGCCTTCGATCCTTGACCCCCAGCCTGCCCGATCGGTACTGCTAGACGTTGGCGAGAGTTGCAGTTTAGCGCGTTCAACCTAGTCAGCGACAGCTTTGCGCATCGGGCATCAACCGGCAACCTGAGGCAACGTGCCGGATTTGAGTGCGAGTGGTTGTCAGCTTGGTTGTCAGACTTACTTAACGCCTCGTGATCAACTTCCTCGGTCGGTCGCCTCGCCTGGAATGGGCTCGCCCGAAAGCGCAGGCCAAACGTGACCCTCATGACCCGTCGACACTTCCGCCAGACGATGCCGGGCGATCCGAATTCTTCCGGCTCTGGCAGGACAGCGCTCCGATCAAGATCACCTTCGCACCGATTGATGGGTGATATCCGCAAGAATCAACGGAATCTGCGCGAGATGATGCGGGCCAATCCTGAGTTGCTGCTTGACTCACAGAGGGCGTACTCTCATGCGCGTCCGGGAGGGAGTTTCAGAGTCTAGCTCTATAATGCTGGGCATTGACTATTGCCTATGAGGACATATCAGGTGCTGGAAAGACGCTCGTTTCCAATGCGAGTGAAGACAGACCCGTTGTTCAAGTGCTGGTCGATAAGATGCGAGTATTCAACATCCCAACGTGGTATGACCAGTATGAATCACATTCGGTCACACAATGGCAAAGCTTGACGAGGGCTTGCGCAGTTGCGATTGCGGCATTGAGGTCCTGTCTCACGACTTCTTTGCTAAGAAGTGGACGAAGCGGGAATGGGCTGCCCTGCATCATCAATTGGAGGGGAAAATCTTCCCTGTCTTGACCCGATTAGCGCCTTATGATGTCGGTGTGTATTGCCCCATGCTGCAGACATTCGCGACTGTCGTCCCAAGATGGAGTACCTGCAGTAGCGTCAAAAGATCGCAGCCGAGGTTCTGGGTGTGGGCGAGCGTGACGAAAAGGGTCGAACGATCAACCGTTGGGGTAGTCGGCCTTGGTCTCAGCAACCATCCGGACCGCGCGCTGCCGCAGCTCAACCGGATACGACGAGGGACGTTCCATGAGAACGATCCTTCCAACGAATCGAGTCTGCAGACATCCCGGGGCGACTCAGGCAACGGCGGCGGGAGGTTTCGCGGCGTCAGATGCGGCCGGTCTCGTGGGCCCACATGGCGACCTCGACGCGGTTTCGGGCGCCGAGCTTTCGCATGAGGCTGGCGAGGTGGGCTTTGACGGTGCTTGGGGTGATGTAGAGCTCGCTGGCGATCTCATTGTTGGTGCGGCCTTGGGCTACAGGCACGAGGACTTCCTCCTCGCGGGCGGTGAGCGGTTCTATCGGCTGCCTCGGTCGTGAGGTCTGTGCGTGGGCGAACGCTGCGAGCAGCCGGACAGTCACGCTGGGTGCGATCAGTGCGTCTCCGTCGGCGGCGGCGTGAATGGCCTGGGTCAGCAGGGCGGGTCCGGCGTCCTTGAGCAGGAACCCGCGGGCGCCGGCTTTGAGCGCCCCGTGGACATACTCGTCGAGGTCGAAGGTGGTGATGACCACGATCGGCAGGGGGTCGGTGACGTCGGGGCCGGCGAGGCGTCGGGTGGCTTCGATGCCGTCCATCAGCGGCATTCGGATGTCGAACAGGCCGACGTCGGGGCGCAGCTGGAGCGCCAGGCGGACTGCCTCGCGCCCGTCGGCGGCCGCGCCGACCACTTCGATGTCGGGTTGGGCGTCGAGCAGCATCGTCAGCCCGGTGCGCACGATGGGCTGGTCGTCGGCGATGAGGACCCTGATGCTCATCGTGGCGTCCCGGTTCGGGGCAGGACCGCCTCTACCCGCCAGCCCCGCTCGGCGGCGGGGCCTGCGTCGAAGGTGCCGCCGAGCAGTGAAGCGCGTTCCCGCATGCCCACCAGGCCGTAGCCCGCTGGGGCGCGGCCGCCAGCGCCGGCGGAGCCGTCGTCGTCGATGGTCAGCCGTACCTGGTCGGCGTCGCCTGTGACGGCGACGGTGACCTGGGTCGCGTGGCGGGCGTGCCGTCGAGCGTTGGTGATGGACTCCTGGGCTAGGCGGTAGATCGCGGCCCCGACCGCCGGGCTGAGGTCGTCGAACTCGCCGGAGAGCGTCACCTCGACGCAGGGACGCGTCTGGCCATCGGTGGCGAGCTGCTCGACCTCGGCCACGCCGGGCTGCGGCGCGAACTCGGTGTCCTGTGAGGCGCGGAGCACGCCGACGATGGCGCGCAGCTCGGTGAGGGTGCGGGTCGCTGCGTCCTCGATGAGTGGCCAGGGCCTCGATGGCACGCTCGGGGTGGGAGGCCGCGATGGCACGTCCTGCCTGGGCCTGGATGGCGATGCCCGAGACGTGGTGGGCGACGGTGTCGTGGAGTTCACGAGCGAGCTGTTCGCGTTCGCGGGCCTTGGCTTGGTCGATGTCGCGGATGCGGATCTTCGCGCGATTGCGGACCGCGGCGCCGAGCGCGGCGGCGAACAGGAAGACCGCGTACCCTGCGACCGTCTCCCACAGGCTGTGGGTGTCGGCGACGGAGGTGATGGCCAGCCAGAGCAGGATGACGCCGAGGCCGCTTGCGGCTTCCCGACCGGAGCCCCACCGGAACAGGGCGTAGGCCAGGATCAGCGCCGCGGAGATGCTATTCAGCAGGGCGCCTTGCGACCCGGTGAGGATTCTGACGATGTCGACGATCGTCAACGTGCCGAAGGAGACCGCAACCGCGACGAGCGGGTGCGTGCGTCGCCACAGCAGGGGGCCGAGGACCGCGAGCACCGCGAGCAGCAGCAGCGGGCGCGGCGCCAGGTCCTGGCGAAGCACCACTTCCACCACGGACCAGCCGACCAGTGCTGCGACCAAGGCCCAGTCCCGCGGCCCCCGGTCCGGGGCATTCGTGGGTCGAGGTTCGGCCCACAGCGAGCGGAGTGCGTCGGTGGCCATCTGATCAGCCTAGGCAGCCCGCGTGCTCGGTGTATCCGCCGAAAGTACAAGAGCTCGGCTGTGCCAACGGCCAGGTCGAATCAGGCTCCGGGGCTGATGTGCCCGCCGCCGGGCTCAGCGATCGTGGAACTACCGATCCTCACCACAACAACGGAGCCCATGATGAGAACACGTCAACCCACCACCACACTGGAGAACCTGCGCATACCGGTGCAAGCCAAGCTCGCCGCAGCGTGGACAAGCTTCATGTTCCTGTACGTCTACGTGGACATTCTCGCCTTCTACAAGCCCGGCGTCGTCGATGACATCCTGGTCGGCGTCGTCTGGGAGTTCGACATCACCCAGACCTGGGCGACCACGGCGCTGACCCTCCTGGCGATCCCGATCTTCATGGTCGTGCTGTCGATGACGCTGCCCGCCCGGGCGAACCGCATCACGAACCTCATCGTGGCCTCGGTACAGGTCCCCTTCGCGGCATTCAACGCGGTGGGCGAGGTGGGCGAGCCCTGGATGTACTTCTACGTCCTTGGCGTCGCACTGGAAGTGATCGTTCTCGCCTTCATCCTGCGCTCCGCCTGGACCTGGCCACGCCGCACCGCATCACCGGCGACCCTGGCAGCCAGCCTCGACAGCGAGCCACTCCGCACGCCGCAGCAGGCGTGACTGCCCGCCCCGCGCCCGACCATCCTTCGCTCGCCCCACCCGCGGGCACGGTCACCTGTCTCAGCGTTCGCTGTTGAGCACTCCGTCCCACCCCATCCCCCAGAACGGTCCCGGTCATGATCGAGGCACACGAGCTCACCAAGCGCTACGGCGACACCACCGCCGTGCACTCCCTCAGCTTCACGATCGCGCCCGGGACCGTCACCGGGTTCCTCGGCCCGAACGGCGCCGGCAAGTCCACGACCATGCGCATGATCATGGGACTGGACCGGCCGACGTCGGGCACCGTCACCGTCAACGGCAAGCCCTACCGGCAGCACCGTGCCCCGCTACGCGAGGTCGGCGCCCTGCTGGAGGCAAGCGCCGTGCACCCCGGCCGCAGCGCCCGCTCACACCTGCGCTCCATGGCCGCCACCCACAACATCAAGGCCTCCCGGGTCAGCGAGGTCATCGAGATGACCGGCCTGGCCGGGGTAGCGACGAAGCGCGTCGGAGGGTTCTCCCTCGGCATGGGCCAGCGCCTGGGCATCGCCGCCGCCCTCCTAGGCGACCCCAGGACGCTCATCCTCGACGAGCCGGTCAACGGGCTCGACCCCGAGGGCGTGCAGAAACCTGCGACCCCTTGACCCCCAGATCGGCGGGGTCCGTTCTTGGCCCACTCGGTAGGCGTGCGCAGCCACTTGCCGGGTGCAGACAGCGCAATCGCGTGCTGGGTGGGTCACGACGTTGGGCCCAGATTGGGCCCAAGTTCAAGAAGGATGATCAATCCACCGACGAAGAAGTGGGACGTCGTGGTAGTCCCGGGCGCGCCAGTTGTAGCCCTTGCGGAACGCAAGCTGCTGTTGGGCGGTCAGGCAGTCGACGGTTTGACCTGCGATGCATCCGGTGGTGAAGGCGTCGCTGGGATAGTAGAACTCAGTGCCCTCAAGGCTGGCCTGGACGGCGCTCCCATCCTCGGCGAAACGAAGTGGATGCAGGTCGACCCGCCGGCCAAGAGCGTCCTCAAGTTCGATCCGGACTGGAAGCCAGTCCTCTCGCGGCATAAAGCCGAGCGTGACCAGCAGGGCCAAGAGCCGTTCCAGCTGGTCAGCATCAACGGCAAGGTCAAGATCCTGATGGGGCCGCGTCTGACGTCCAAGCAAGGCGTCGACCGCCCAGCCGCCTGCAACGCAGGCTCGAACGCTCTTGGCGGTTGTGTGGCCCAGAAGGCTGGCTACGTCGCTGGCCTGCATGGTTGAACCGTACTTACGGACCTGGACCGCCTGCCTACAAAGGCCCGGCGGCGTCCGTGGGTGCCCACCAGGCCAGGTCACCATCAACGATGATCTCGAGCGTGTGCGCACCCGGACCCACCTCGCAGGGACGCTCCAGCTCGACGGCACATCGCCCGAGATCTCCCACTGAGCGTCGCCGTGCCACCGCCTGGGCCGGATGTCGCCCACTCAGGCACCGTCGGGTTGGAAGAAACTGACTCGCGCATCCGCCGGTTTGTGACCTCGTGATCGCAGGAGCAGGCTAGAACGTCGACACTTCGTCTGCTCAGTGACCGGGCAGGCCGAGACGCCAGATCCGCAGCCCGGAGCCGCCCTCGACACGCCACCGCGACCGTGGACCGGGATACGCACGCAGGGTGCGCGGGGGCGCGCCGTCGGCGAACACCTCGACGATGCTGCCGTCAACGAGGACCCGGATGCCGCGGGCCCGGTCGCCCTCGATGTCCACGACGACCTCCGCCGTACCGTCGCCCTCGAGGACCAGCCGAAAACCGGCTGAGTCGCCCTCGAGCTCGAAGGATGCATCGGACACGATTCCGTCCATCGGCTCCACGCGCTGCCGTCGGAGGCTGGCGAGCTCGGCCGCGGGCGCCGCCCGCAGCACACCGCCATCGAGCCGGAGCTCACGCGGGAAGGTCAGCGCGCCCGTCCATCCCGCCGCCGCGATCTCCTCGGGCGGCCGGCCGAGATCGCTCGTCCAGCCCCACAGCAGTCGCCGCTCGCCGTTTACGAGCACCTGGGGCGCGTAGAAGCTCGCCCCACCGTCCACGCGGCTCGCGGTCTCGGGACGGAAGCGCAGCCCGTCGCCTTCCGGTTCCAGACTCCCAATGAGGGCGAACACCTCGCCGAAGCCCAGGCCGTTCGCCCTGATCGTGAGCGGTGAGGCCAGGAGCACCCAGCGCCCGTCGATCTCGAAGAGGTTCGGGCACTCCCACACATCGACGTCGCCGTAGGCGGCTGCGACGGGGTCGTCCGGCGTGAGCAGGTCGCCGAGGAATGTCCAGTCGTGCAGGTCGTCGCACGCGTAGAGCAGGATGCGCGGCGTCCCACCGGCGCGGCCGCCCCCTTGGACGGCGTAGCGGCGGCCGCCGAAGGAAAACAGGTACGGATCGCGTACCTCGATGTCGTGCGGCTCGTTGGAGTGCTCGAGGACGGACTCCGCCTGCGTCCACTGGACGGCGGAGCGGTCGCTCGTCGCGAGGACCACACCGCCGCCACGGGGACCAGCGGCGCCGACCGCGGTGTAGACCGCGGTGGGGGTCCCCCGGTCGTCGACGAGGCATCCGCTCCAGCATCCTCGCTCGTCCGGCCTACCCACGCGCGGCGTCAGGGCGATCGGCTCCTGGCGCCAGCGGACGAGGTCGGTCGAGCTGGCGTGGCCCCACTGGATGTTCGTGTGTACGGGGGCGTCCGGGTTGTACTGGAAGAACACGTGGTACCTGCCGTCGATGACGGCGAGCCCGTTTGGATCGTTGATCCAGCCGTGGTCCGGTCGTCCGTGCAGGGTGGGGAACGACGGGTCGGGGTGTGTCACTTCCCGGCGCCGGCGGTCAGGCCCTCGCGTAGCGGCTTTTGACCGAAGACGAAGACGAGCACTGCTGGGATCATCGAGATCACCACGCCGGCGAGCACCGTCGAGATGCTTCCGGTGCCGAGGTTCCCCTGTAGCGTCACCAGACCGAGCGGCAGGGTGAAGTTCTGCTCGCTGATGGTCATGATGAGCGGTCGGAAGAACTCGTTCCAGTGGTAGTTGAACGCGAGGATCCCGACGATCGCAAGGCCGGGCGTGGCCAGCGGCAGGTAGACGCTGAAGAAGGTCTTCCAGGGTCCCGCACCGTCGATCTCCGCCGCCTCGGCGAGCTCGGCTGGCAGCCCCAAGAAGTACTGCCTCATGAGGAACGTGCCGAACGCGGTGGGCAGTGCCGGGATGATGAGCGCCAGCAGCGTGTCGGCCAGGCCCATGCCGCGGATCAGCATGAACACCGGAACGATCGTCACCTGCATCGGCACCATCATCGTGGCGAGGATGAGCACGAACAGCAGATTCTTGCCGCGGAATTCGAATCGCGCGAAGACGTAGCCGGCCATGGCTGCGCTGAGCATCTGGCCGGCCGCCACCAGGACCACCACCAGGACGGTGTTCCAGAAGTACAGCCAGATCGGGATCTGGTCGAACACGTCGGCGAAGGCGCCGAGGCCGACCTGGCGGGTTTCGGTTTCGGGATCCGTCGGCGTCAGCGCAGTGATAAGCGTCCAGACCACCGGTCCAAGCGTGAGGAAGACCCCGAGGCTGAGCACGGCGTACTTGGCGAACGTTCCGAGCCCTCGCACCGGTGTGGGCTTTGCAACTGCTTCGATCGACATCTGTGACCTCACCCGTAGAAGACGTAACGCTTGCTGAGCTGGAACTGGACGGCAGTGACCAGCATGATCAGAAGAGTCAGCACGATGCCGACAGCCGAGGCGAGGCCGAACTCGAGCTGCTGGAAGGCCGATTCGTAGATGACCATCACCGCGGTGCGGGTCTCGTTCCCTGGCCCGCCCCGGGTGAGCACGTACGGCTGGTCGAAGATCTGCAGCGCGCTGATGATCGCCATCACCGACGCCACGAGCATCGTCGGACTGACCAGCGGCAGCGTGACGTGGCGGAACTGCTTCCAGCCGGTGACGCCGTCGATGGACGAGGCCTCGTAGACCTCTTTCGGGATCGCCGAGACCCCGCCGATGAACAGCAGGAACGTGAAGCCGAAGTTCTGCCACACGTACACGAACAGCACGACGACCTTCGCCCCGAAGCCGGTGGTCAGCCAGCCGACGTTCCCGATCCCGAACAGATTGAGGAACTGGTTGACCAAGCCGAACTCCTGGTTGAACAGGTAGGCCATGATCAGCGACACCGACGCCGCGGACAGGATGAGCGGGAAGAACAGCGAGGAGCGGAAGAAAGTGCGCAACCAGTCCGGCATCCTCGACTGCACGAGGATGGCGAGACCCAGGGCGACCGCGAGCTGAATGATCACGGCGACGATGACGAAGGTGATCGTGTTGAAGAACGACACCCGCACGGTGGGGTTCGCGGCGAGCTCGACGAAGTTGTCGACGCCGACGAACTGGGGTGGGGTGATGATGTCCCACCGGAAGAACGCCAGGACGACCGATCCGATGATCGGAATGAACGAAAATATCCCGAGTCCGATCAGGGTCGGCGCAAGGAACACCCAGATGAGCAGCCGACCCCGCTTCTGGCTCCGAGGAGCCGCCTTCCCGCCCCTCTTCGCGGCGGTGGCGGGAGTCGTGGCTGTGGTCGTGGCTGTGGTCGTGGACATCAGCGGCTCCTCAATGCGATCTCTAGGTCACGTTGCATCGTCTCCAGAGCCGGTCGGACCCCCTCCGGGCCGTCGGTGATCGCGGGGACGACGTTCTTGATGAGCGCCGATTCGACGGCGGCCTGCTGCGGCGGCGCCGGGAACGGGCCGGTGTCGGGGAACCTCTCCAGCGTGTCGTAGAAGACCTGCCAGTGCGCCGGGCCGAGGCCGGCGCCGTACAGCTTGTCGTTGAGGGTCTTTCTGGGCAGCGAGGAGTCCGGCTTGCTGTGGGCGATCGACATCCCCTCAACGGAGACGCAGTACTTGAGCCACTGCCACGCCTCCTCCTTGCGTGGCGAGGTATCCATGATCGCGTAGCCGCCTGCGCCGAACTGGTGGCGCTGACCACGCATCCTCGGGAAGTACGTCACGTCGTACTCGTCGTTGCCGACATTGGCCTCGCTGAGACCCTGCACCCAGAAGCCGCCGGCCGGGGTCATCCCGACCGCGCCGGACGCGAAGAGCGCCACCAGCTCGCTCCCGCCGCCCTGCGCCGGGTTCGCCGCGAGTCCTTCGCTCACCATCCGCTCGAGCACCTGGAAGCTTTCCACCGTCTTGTCGTTGAGCGCGTCAGCGTTCTCCCACAGGTAGCCGCCGCCGCGAGGTGTCTCGTTCGGGTAGAACTGCTTCCACAGCCACTCGCCGCCGGGAGCCTTCTCCTCGGTGAGGAAGCTGGTCTGGTTGATGTACAGCCACGGGACGATCCCGCCCCACAGCCGGTTGGTCCAGAAGTACGACAGGAAGGTGCCTTGGGCGGCGCCCTCCATCTTGCGGGCGACGTCGAGGAAGTCGTCGAGCGTCCAGTCGTCGTTCGGGCGCTCAAGTCCTGCCCGCTCCAGCGCCGAGGTGTTGTAGAAAACGTTCGCGGCGTTGAAGTTGTCGGGCAGCTGGAAGAGGTTGCCCTTGTACAGGAACGACTCGATGAGCGATGGATGGACGTCGTCGAAGTACTCCTTCATGTCGGCGGCGTCGCGCTGCACGAACTCGTCGATCGGGTAGGCCATGCGCGAGGCGAACAGCTGGGTGCCCTCGGTCGCCGTCGTCACGACATCCGGTGGGGTGCCGGCGGCGACCATGGTGAGGATCTTGGCGAAGTACGAACCCCAGTCCTGGCCCTGGACAGCCACGATCCGCACCGGGATGTCGGGATGCAGCTTTTGGAAGCCGTCGACGAGGCCCTGGCGCTGCACGGCGTCCTGAGCGGTCCCGAAGACCGTGATGGTCAGCGCATCCTCCCCGCGACCTGGGATATCACGCGCCGTCAGGCGCGGCCAGGACACCGCCGTTCCGACGATGCCGAGCCCGATGGCACCGAGCATCGCTCTCCGTGAGAGGTCAACCACTTCGTTGCTCCT